>NZ_PDJC01000001.1:0-1200000 GCF_002563675.1 Propionicimonas paludicola
GGGTCCGTCCCGACGATGCCCGCGGCTATGCCCGTCGGGTGTTGGTGAATCTGAGCGTCGATCGGTGGCGGCGCCGTGGCCCGGAGTCGGTCGAGCTGACCGAGTTCGCGGCGTCCGGCTCGGCCGAGGCCGGCGTCGACGATCGGGACGAGATCGTCCGGTTGTTGCGGACGCTCTCGCCCCATCAGCGGCGGGTGATCGTGCTGCGCTACTTCGACGATCTGACTGAGCCCGAGGTGGCCCGCACCCTCGGGGTGAGCGTGGGCACCGTGAAGTCGGCCTGCTCGCGCGGGCTGGCCTGCTGCGTGAGCAACTGACCCCGATCAAGAGGGGGAACGGTGATGGACGAAGTGGAGACCCGCTTGCGGGATGGCCTGATTGCGGTGGCGGAGCCGGTGCGTCCGACCGTTCAGGCGGAGGCGCTGTTCGCTCCCGGAGAGCGGCTGCGGCGCGTCCGGCGGTCCGCGCGGTGGCCGGTGGGCTCGCACTGGCCCTGGTCGGCTGGCTGAGCTGGACGGGCCTGGCGCCGCTGCGCCCGAACGGGTCGGCCCCGGTGGTCGCCACGCCGTCCCCGTCGGTGGTGGACACGGAGGACCCGTCCCGCTAGCGAAGGACCGGGCGCGCATCGAGCTGTCCTCCAATGCGGGGGTGACTGCCCGGGTGGAGGGATCGGCGGTGCCGTCCGCGGGCGGGCTGACGGTGACGCTATTTCGGTACAGCCCCTCCGGGGCGCTTCTGCAGAGTTGGACGGGTGAGGCCACCGCAGATCGGCCCTTCGACGTCGCCTCGGACCTGGGGCAACACTTGCGGATCGGAGTGCTGGCCCACCGGGCAGTCCACCTCTGGGCGCCGATGAGCTTCGCCTGGGATGACACCCCCGGCATCCTCTATGAGCCGTTGCCCGGGGTGGATGCGACCTTGTACGTGGCCTACTACGACGACGGTCGAGTTCCGACGATCGACCGGCTGGAATGGGAGAGCCCGTCCGGGGAGCACTTCGACGGCACGGGCAAGCGGCTGTCGCAGGTGCATGTGGCGCTGGGTGGCCTCGACGGCTGGCTCTACCTGGATCAGACGCACACCGTTCTGCGCTACAAGATCAACGACATGGTGAACTCCTTCCGGCGCGGGGCGCTCGTGCTGGACTGTGACGCCCCTGACCCCGCCATGGGGCCGACCAAGTCCCTACAGGTGTGCCTGGTGCCCCACGGTTCGACGATCATCCGGACGAAGCTGGCCCCGGCGTCCGGCACTCGCAGCGGTACCACCTGGACGGCTGGGACGTGATCATGGCGATCGGCACTCCGCAGTCCGGCAACCTGGTGACGTCAGTGACCTACCGGGACGACCGTGGCTACACCTACACGGAGACTCCGCGCCCCGAGTAGGGGTCTGATCGGTGCACCTGCGAGCGTCGGCGGGCGCTGGGGTGGGCTGGGGGCTCAGGGCGTCCGTCTGACCAGGGGTTTCGCTCGGTTGGAGTTCTCCGCCGCTCAGCCGGTATCATCGCCGACGGAGGATTCGCCTAGAGGCCTATGGCGCTCGCTTGGAAAGCGGGTTGGGTTCACGCCCTCACGAGTTCGAATCTCGTATCCTCCGCCAGTTGGCTAGGGAGGCGTGCTCCGACCACGGGAGGAGCGTTTCAGGCATCTGGCCCAGCTGTTATCCGCGGAGGGGTTGTCCCAATCGCAACCGGGCCAGGTCAGTCGCCCGCCTCCACGCAAGGACTGATCCGCCCCCCAGCAACCCACGCAGGGTGTGCCGGCGAGAGCCGCCCATGGGGGCCTAGGCCCACATCGGCGCTGCTGCACCGAGATGTGAGGCGAGAGCATCACCGGTGAGCCCGACCACGCGCTTGAAGAACACAAGGCACTGCTCGGCGTCGACCAAACGGAGCGGCGGATCCGCGAGCGGGCTGGCGGAAGCACGAACTGACTGGAGAACACGGACCGCTGGAAGGTGCTCATGTCCGTGGGCGATCGCGTGACGCACCTTGAGCCACTGGTCGATCCTGGCTTCAACATCAGACGGTTGCACGGCAATCGATCCCTGACCGCGACCACCAGCCTGGCGCCAAGCCCAGTGTTGCCGCGGGTCGAAACCCACTCCTTGGAGAAGCCGACGCGTGTTCTGCGCGTTCGGAGTGGAGAAGGCGCCCACTTCCGACTGAACCCGGCCGACAATGACCTTGTAAGCGGGCAGAAATGGATCCGCCGCTGGAGGTTCCGACATTGCTGCGCAGCTCAACACCATGTCTTGGACGGCAGCCTGCCACGTCGCAACGGTGATCACCACCACCGCCCGGTTGATCGAGGTCTCTTGAGTGCGACGCCCGCGCCCGCCGCCTCCGGCATGCCGGTGCACAGAGACCAGGTTGTCGGCGTGCACGATCGCGCGACGGAAGTTCGCTGCTGCCTGGTTCAGGTCCACGATCCACATAATGCCAGCGGACGGGGAGTTGGGCCGATGGTGTCAGAGCTCGCCCCGCAGCCCGGGCAAGCATCGCGCGGCGTCCGCAGCGGTGGTAACTCGGTGCGTGCACCGAGGCCGACCTGGCCACCTTCGCTGGCCTGGGAAGTGTCGCCCGTGTGGTGGCTGACCCGACGCCGGGCCGGTCGCAGGAACCCAGGGCTCTTCGTGCCGTCGGAAGTAGGGCCTTCGACTCAGCCCGGTCCGATGGAAGCCCGCTTGAGATTCCGCACCGCGGCTTTCCCAGACTCATGCCGGTCGTTCAGGACTTTGTGACGAGCCGCTTTGTGTATGCCGAGGTCCTCGGCAGGTTCATATTGGGAACCTTGGACGCAGTGCTACCCGCTCGCATCGAGCGGGTAATCGCCACATCCCGCACCCCACTCGCGACCTGAAGGCACGAGATCCAGCGCATGCGGCGGTCGGCAGGGCAAGATGTCCTCTGTGATCACCCCACCGCCGCAACCAACCACGACGCGAGGTTGGGCAGGGCTCTGTTTTAATGTGCACAAGCAGCTCGCGGCCATTAACGAACCGGTGGTCAAGGCCAAATTGGGGGCAGCTATCGCAGCCGCGGACGCCATGGACTTCGCCGTTCGTCTCCGTGGCTTTGGAGCGGCCTCAGCGCTGATATGGCCATCGAGTTTGCGACCCTCGCGGGCATAGGCTCGCATCGGCTCAGCACGAAGTGCTGCCCACGCTCAAGCGGCGGATGCTAGTCGACTACTCCTGGGTGTCGACGGGAGGCTGGCTTCGATCGAGGAGTTCGTCGGCCTAAGCGGACGAGTAATCGACCAAGCACTCCGCGTGCTGAGCGAATACAATCCTACGGGAGTTGGAGCAGGCAGTTCTTCACAGCACCGAGATCGCTAGTTGGCACCGTTGACCCGGTCACAGCAGCGGACCAGATCTCGCGGAGAGGCTATGTCGATGAAGTCGCCGACGCAGCGCTTGCTCTGACGCTCGCCTCGGGGATCACTGCAAGGTGCTATCGGCGGCGCTTGGCGAGGATGTGGTCTACAACCCCAATGTCTGGGGAGGCGGAGCGCAGGCAGTCGACATTGCGGGCTTTCTGCGGTCGCTGCCCACGGCGAGCGAGACTCGTTGCTCGGCATGTGCGAGTTGGCATCTGCCAGGCCGGGGCTAGCGCTCAACAGCTATGGCGCATTCGATTCCTCGATCCTCAAGTCTGCTCGGAAGGTAGGGCTCCTGCAGGCCGTCACGGTGAAGTCCAGCGCTGCCGGCGCCTCACCACAGACGTACGTCTTTTCGCCGATCCAGGAGTCGCAGGACGACCGTCTCCTAACAACGGAAGCACTGCACCAGCGGAAGCTCTTCGTTGCCCACATTCTCTACGGTCACGAGAAGGCAGCGACGAGCATGGGGCGTATCCAGAGCCCCACCGTTCTCGTGAATGCGCTGGTGAATCGGGGCTCTGTCGGTCCAGCAACGAACATCTCGACCGATTATCACCTGCTGGAGGCCCACGGAATCGTTTCTGTACGATCTGGCTCCGGCGGGCGGGCGTATCTGGACGCCGTGAAGACTGAAATCATTGAGGGTGGCCTTGCTTGGCTCCAAGCATCACAATCCGCGGACTCAGGCGTGAGGGGTTCGCTAGAGCCGTTGCGTCCCCCGTCGAACTGGAAGACGCCAGAGGCGGACCGAGCAGAGATTGGGGATCAGCGGGAGGCCGACGAGATCACCGGCGCAGCGATACTTAAGCTTCGAGAAGCCCGACAGGAGGCCCAGCGTGCTGCCCGATTCGACTTCTGAGCAGAACTCCTTGCCAATGGATGATCTGGTTGCCCCCGGTGGCGCTTCGGCTGGAACGAGAGGCAGTGGTCGCTCACACCTTTCTCGGCTTGGGCATCGAGCTCCCGCTGCAGCCAGCGTTACGGGTCGCCGCCTTGAGCATGCAGCTCCCGCGAAGCTCAGTGCCGGCGCCGAGCTTGAGATGCGGCTCGCCCGAATGTGCTTTCTGGCAGGGGAGTTACGTAAGGGCTGGGGTCGACCTTCAGCGCCATTACTATCCGGATCCGTTGCTGATTACGGACCTGGATCTTCTGGCGTACTCGTTCACCCCGCAGATGAAGTCCGTCAAGTTGATCGGGGAGGCGAAGAGCGGGACCGGGAAGTCGGCCCCAAAGCCACTGGACCGCGTCATCTGGTTGGCTGGGCTACAGCGAATTGTCCGCGCTGACCACGCGATCTTGCTGACCGCCACGCCACCGTCCGAGAGAGTTCGTGACCTTGCTAGGACGCTCGACGTCGCCGCGCTTAGCACCGGCGATCTAGGAAGATGGGAGCAACGAGACCTCGCTGAGATGCAACAGAATGCTGGAAGCCAGGGCCCGGAAGCATGGCAGGCGACTGCATCCACTCACTTCGCAGTCAAGAAGGAGCCAGTTCTCGAGCGCGCCTTCTGGTCGCTCCGGTCGGAGATCTGGTTCGTCTCTCCGTGGCAGGCAACGAAGCGCTGCGTCGGGATCATCGCCGAGCTTCGAAAGTGGTGGACGCCAACGCTCGACGATGACGACCAGGCGGCGCTGCGTTGGCTGTACGCGGAAGCGATCTCTGTGCTCGGGCTCCAGATCGTCATGCTGGTAGGTCTGGCTCGCTCAACCGACCCCCGAGATTGGCGCCAGCAGGTGGAGGACCGCTTGGCCGAAGGGCTCGTTCCGGCTCACGCGATGCGAACGCTATCGAAAGCAGTTGACATGTATGTTGCTCGGGCACTGTCGGCTGCTGGTGCTGATGCCACGCTGAAGGCGGAGTCTGTCGGTGCCTTCGAGCCCGCACCCCCACCTTGGACTGAGCAACTTGTCGAACTGATCAACCGACTCGCAGAAGAGTCGACGCTGAGTGAGTTGCCCCGCCATATCGACTTAGTGATCCACGAGCGATTGGTGAAGCGAAGACACATTGCACCGGACCTTCTACAAATCTGCGGCCACGATCTCGCATCTGGCGAGCGACACCGTCGTTGGCTCGCCGCATTCCTGCGCTCCGCGGCGGAGATACCAGATGCCGTCAGCAAGGCCCTCACGGCATGAAGACCTCCTGGAGACGGGGCCTTTCCCCGGGCATCAATCGGCTCACGGCTGCGCGCTGAGGCCGGATGTCTTTGGCTCTTTGGGTGGACACGCGGGCGCCAAGGTGAATCACAGCCGTTCGATGAGAAGCGTCGTTTGGCCCCTGTGGCGGGCTCGTGTCAACCTCGCGAGCTCGGCCGTCGGTTGGCGTGGACGGCCTCCGGTCGGGTGGCGAGGCTGTCGTCCCCAGTCTGACAAGTTCGCACCGCCGTCTTGCGTCATAATGACTACATGAGCGAACCTCCCCAACTTGTGAGCATCGGCTACGAGGGCAGGGACTTGAGCCAACTCGTGCGCGCTCTTCAGAGTTGCGATGTTCAGGTGCTGATCGACGTCCGTCTGACCCCGATATCCAGGAAGCGAGGGCTCTCCAAGTCGGCCCTCCGTGACGCGCTTGGCGCGGCCGGGATCGGCTACGTACATCACAGAGAGCTCGGAAACCCGAAAGACAACCGTGAGGCCTTTCGGCACGGCTCCACTCAATCCCGGATGCTGTACCGGCAACTACTTGAGTCGGATGAGGCTATGGGTGCGATTCACCACGTGACTGAACTCCTCGATGAGGGCACTGTGGCTCTGTTGTGCTTCGAACGTGACCATTCCCAGTGTCACCGTGGAATAGTCGCGGACGTCATTGCCGAGGAGATGCCAGTGGAGCTGACCTGCGTCTAGGTCTTCCGGGGGTACCAGACGCCAAGCCCCATGAAGGATTGAGGGTGTAGTAGCTGGTTCCCAACGAAAAGGTGGGCATCCTTGTCTTCAGAAAAGAGCCCCTGCCACTTTGCGCGCAGGCGTTCGGGGATCTCGTCCGCTGGGTAACGAAGCGACCAGGTACGACCAGCCTGTCCGACCTCCCAGTCGATCAGCGACTGGTCGTGCCCCTTGCAGGCTGGATCTGTGCAGCAGTACCGAACCCGCATGTCGTAGGGCTGTGGTTCGAGTTCATTGCGGACGTAATCCTCATCGAAGAGCGTTGGCATTGCCGCCCGGGCCACTTTCTGCTGCTGTGCTCGATTCCAGGGCTTCCCTTTGGTGACGCTCACTTGCGGATTCAAAGGCTTGACTAGGCCGAGCGAGGGGCCCAGAGTATGAGGTGGAAGGTTCTTGTTAGCGCTGATCAACGCACAGGTTGTGGTGGCGCCCACCAGAGAGCCCAGCATCTCGCGACGCCTAGTCCACTTTCCTCGCTGCGAATCGATGACCTCGCCCGAGATGAGGCGTGAGATGTCAGGGGTGTACGACTCTGATCGGATGTCCTTGGCGCCGCGTGAGCGTATCGGGACCTCCACAATCTGGTACTTCTTGAATTGCAGATCGTAATCGAGCAGGCGGAAGGAGATCGGGTAAAGCCGTACCCACTCCGGCTGCGGCGTGTCAAGACGCACGCCGGCTGTGCACACTGTCTCGAGGTGCCTCTCGGACGGCGTCGGGTAGGTCTTCGCGGTAATGAGGATGCGGGCCTGCACCATTCCTTGGGCTGCCTGAGCAGTCATGCGTCTCCTTCGATCATGATGAGACCCATAATGTCGAAATGCGGGATCCGCGTCAGGTAGTTCGGAGAGGAACCTCGGGCGCCGCACCGCGCGGCGGCGCCCGTTCCGTCAATATTGGGACATGGCCGACGATGCCCGAACGGGTCCGGCGAACCCGAACCGGGTGGACGCGCTCTTCAGCTATGTGGTGGCGACTGACTCTGGATTTGCGCCGAATCCGTTCTTCGGGGTTTGCACGTTGGCGTGCTGCAAGCCAGCGATCCGCAGGGCGATTGGCGGACGGCTGCTGCGTCAGTCGGGACGAGCCGACATCACTGAGCTGCGGAGGTCAGATCCGGGCTACATCCGAGCGCAGAACATCTGGGTGGTCGGGCTGGCCGGTGTTGGGCTGCGGGGTCGTCCGCATCGGTCGGTGGTGTTCGTGATGCAGGTCACCGACGTCCTCGATTTCGAGTCGTACCACCGGGAGTATCCGCAGAAGCGTCCGATGCGGACGCCGCCGGCCACGTCCGTTGATCCGGCCTGGCATGGGGATGCGATCTACACCGGCAACGATCCGGCCACCGCGCGCCAGCTGGCCCCGTCCGCGCACTCCAACGGTGAGGCCGAGGACGAGGGCAACAAGTGGCACGACCTCGGCGGACGCTACGTCCTGGTGTCGGATCACTTCGTCTACTTCGGGCCGGACGCGCCCTACTTGCCGATCGAGGGGAAGTTGCACCGCGGCAGGGGGCATCGCTCGAATCACGGCGCCGAGGCCATCGCCGAGCTAGAGGCGCTGCTCAACGGGGAGTGGGCTGAACTGCTCGACGATCCAGAGAGGCGGGTGAGCTTCGTCGCGGGCGACCAGCCGAGCTGCGACTGCGGATGCGCAACGATCCACGCCGACTCCGACAGACATCGCTCAACTGGCGTCGGGACCCGCGCTCTTGCGACGAGACTGTGAGCTGATCGCGTTGGCCGCCTTTGCAGCAACGCCACGCGCTCAGTAGCAGGGGCGGCTAGTGGAATGGGACTGTGTCGCAAGAGTGGCCAACACGTTGCCTGAATCGCCGGGCGACACGAGTAGCTTCGTGGCTCCGCAACATCGGTCCCCGCTCAATGTTGCCGCTACCCTGGTGATCCCAGTCAATTCACGTTCTAGGGCTGCAAGGTGAACGAGCACTTTTTCCGCAGACAATCTACATATGCTCGAATTCGTGATCTCAGTACTCCTGACCACTGGGTTGTCTACGTGGGACTAGGCGCCACGATCGACCGAACGGATGTCAGCTGGAGCAACTTGGTTCAGCAGTTGCTCGGGAAGTTCTGGAAGGAGACGGATGCCAATCTGGAGGATGTCTCTGATTGGGTGACGAACCTCGGACCCGAGCGTGCGGCAACTGCGGCTGAAGCCCTGTATCAGTGGCGAGACAAGGGCAATTGGGTTGGTCATCTGCAAGCTGATCTTGGTTCGATTCTCTATGGGCCGCGCCGCATGATGGCCGGAATGCTGCTCCAGGCGCTGAGCATGTGGGCCGCGATGATTGCGTGGCAAGGAGGATCAGTCCTTTTTGTCACTCCCAATTACGACAGCTATCTCTATGAGGAGTTGCATCTTCAGTCGGAAGGGCTGGCTCCGCGGGTGGTGTTGAACCCTGTGGTGGTCTTAGGCGAGGGCGAGGGCCTTCCCGGCAACGTCACTAGCCCGGGCTCACTGACGTGTGTGCACCTGCATGGATCGGTGCCCTACGGCGACCGCCCTGTCGGAATTCCAGTCGTAGGTGAGGTTACCTACAGCATGACGAGTGCCCGCACGTCCGCGTTCCTAACTGAGTGCATTGAGTCTGCGCGACTGCTGATAGTGGGCTCGTCAGTAAGCGACGGGCCACTAGTTTCGAGTTTGATAGCTACTTCAAGCTCTGAGGGCCTGCAACCGCGCTATGCGATCCTGCCGCATCAAGGCTCGGAGTGGCTTGCGTCATCAGGTGTTCGCCACGGCATAAAGGCGCTTAGCTCTGACCGGCTCGCTGCGCTGGCGCTCACCGCCATCAATCCGGACTTCTACTCACAAGTAGCGCAACTGCTTCTCGAAAGCACCTGGGCACTCATGCGCGGCGACGTGGATCGTCTTGAAACCGTAAGGTACCGACGGAGGTACGACGAACGGTTGGCGCGTTGGTGGAGGGGTTGGTCCGGGCACTGTGATGACTCGGCAGCCCAGGCGTTCCACCACGACATTCTTGACAGGTATCTGAAGATGGTGCGCTTCCAGCTTGGCGCCAGCCCGGACGAAGGGTTGAAGATTGAGATATGGGCGCGATGGAGCCCGAACCATCTGCGCGAACTGGCACTTTGGGCGGCCTCCATTGGGACTTGGCGCGACCACGAGCTTATGCGTCGCGACACTATCTCGCTTGAGAGTCCATATTTCGCGGTTCGGGTGTTCTGCGCAGGCTCGCCGCAGTTGGACGCCGCCGGTGCAGACGCGCCAGGGAGATGGAAGACGTCGTTTGGAATGCCCCTTTGGCATGATGGCAAGGGTGATGGGCCAGTTCCCGTGGGTGTTGTCGTCGTCTCCAGCACATGGGGAGTGAAAGCGGGTCCCGGCCATGGCGAGAGCTCGCTAAGGGAAAGGAACCTTGATCGCATTCAGCGAGCGATGCCGTGGCTGGAGGAGGCAGGTGAACTGATCCTTGACAAGGAGATTCCAGCCAAGAGTCGGGGCGAAGTGCTGCGTGAGATTGACCGCGCGCTGGGTGCCTAACGGAGGCTAGAGCGGTTTGGCCTCTGGATTCACCATGGCGATATCGGAGACAAGCCAACGGTTTCGCCGAAGGTTGCGGCGGTATACAGCCTCAAGCTTCGCGCGAGTCGCGGGGTCGCCCACCCCCTTGGTGAGCTCACGCAGAGTGAACACCTCGGTTGGCTTGAGGTCCTTCACAGGCTCATCGAGGGTCATGCGTCGTTCCCTTCCCCGGGGCACACCGACATGAAACCGCGCGGGTGGTGGTACGCGACCCCGGTGCCAGTAGCCGTTCGGTCATGCGACCACACCGGACATCTGGGTTGAGTGGCCGTTCCTGCCGAACTTGGCGCGGGTTCCGCGACGCGAATGTGTCGCGGGGAGAAGGCGAGTGTGTCGCTGCTCAACTCAACTCGGACTAATTGCGGTTCCTGATACGCACCAACAGTCACCATGTGAGCATCCTGCAATACCTGACGCGGTTCGCCACGTAGGCGAACCGCGTGTTGCAGTTCGAGAAATTGCACCAAGTGCTCCAGTGTGACGTCGTGCGTCGGCTCGCGTCTTGCTTCAACTACAGAAGCTGCGGTTATCGTCCACCGCAGAGGCTGGGCTTGGCAAGTACCCTTTCGTTGGCCGGTCGGCTAGGGGGTCGCCGCGGATCGTGCGCTAGTTGGTGCCTGAGTGCTGCCCCACATCCGACCGCAAGGCGGGGTCCGTCGCTGTGACCTGGGCATACTCCCGCCGCGTCTGCGGCGACCTGTTTGCGCCGTGGTGAGCCGGAGGCCTTGTAGTCCAGGGCCGTCGGGTCAGGGTTGGGGCTTAGGCGGTCTGAGCGACGGTGGCGGCGACGACGTGAAGGTCGCGCATCGCGGCAGAGTGAGGCACCGGACGGAAATCGTTGATCAACCGGGCGAGGGCGGTCGCGGCGGCTCGGATCGGCCGCTGAGCCTCAGGAGTCGGCGATGGTGCTCAGCAGCGCGCAGGCGTGGGCGATGGCGTGCTGGTCCTCGGCGTTGAGGGCGCGGAGTTGGGCGTCCAGCCAGGCGTGGCGCTGGGTGCGGGTGGTCGCGGCGATGTCGTCGCCTTCGGGGGTGGTGCGGAAGAGCACCTTGCGGCGGTCTTTCGGGTCGGGGGTGCGGATCGCGTAGCCGGCGGAGGTGAGTCGGTTCACGCTCTGGCTCATGGACGCCGGCGCGACCTGGCCGTACTCGCTGAGCTCGGTCAGGGTCTGCGGGCCGTGCTTGTGTAGCCAGATGAGCACGTCCAGGGCGGTGTCGCCGAGGCTGCCTTCGGGACGTTCGCTGCGGAAGCGGCGATAGAGCCGTCCCACCGTGGACCTGACCTGGCCTCCGAGACCTCCGTCGAGGGCGTCGTCCACTCCGTTTGCTTCCGTCTCCATAGATCGTTAGCATACCTAAAAGACGATCTTTAGTACACCTAAACATCGTGACTCGCCAACCACCGATGCCTTCCTCGGAGCTACCCATGTCATCACCCACCGCCGCTGCAGGGTCAGCCGTGATGGAGAAGCCGTTCTCGTGGCGGTTCACCACCCCGCTGTTCATTGGCTCGGCGCTGAACCCGATCAACAGCTCGATGATCGCCACGGCGCTCGTCCCGATCGCCACCGGACTGGGCGTCCCCATCGGGCAGACCGCTTCCCTGGTGACCGCCCTCTACCTGGCCAGCGCGATCGCCCAGCCCACCGCGGGCAAGTTGGCCGCGGTGTTCGGCGCCCGACGGGTCTTCGTCGTCGGGATCGTCCTCGTGCTGCTCGGCGGCGTGCTGGGGGGAGTGGCGCCGAGCCTGGCGATGGTGCTGTCCGCCCGGGTGTTGATCGGGCTGGGGACGTCGTGTGCCTACCCGTCCGCCATGATGCTGATCCAGCGTCGGGCCGCGCAGACCGGCATGGAGAAGCCGCCCGGCGGCGTGCTCGGTGGTCTGCAGATCGCAGGGATGGCCACCGCAGCGCTCGGCCTGCCGATCGGCGGGGTGATCGTGCAGACCATCGGCTGGCGTTGGGTGTTCTTCATCAACGTCCCCGCGGCGCTGATCGCCCTAGCCGCAACGCTGATCTGGATCCCGCGCGACCCCGTCCCGCAGGAGCGCAGGAACGTCCGCGGCGTGCTGTCCAGCATCGACCTAGCCGGGATCATCGGCTTCGGGCTGGCCACGATCGCGCTGCTGCTATTCCTGTTCTCCCTGCAGAACCCCAACTGGACGATGCTGGCCGCCGCCGTGGTCCTGTTCGTCGCACTGACCCTGTCGGAACTGCGCGCCGCGTCCCCGTTCCTCGACGTGCGACTGCTCGTCCGCAACGGTGCCCTGACCCGCACCTACATCCGCTTCGCCCTGGTCGGGCTGTGCGTCTACGTGGTCATGTACGGCGTCACCCAATGGATGGAGGCCGCGCGCGGCATGTCCGCGCTGAGCGTCGGACTGCTCCTGCTGCCGATGGGGGTCATCTCCGGGGTGATCGTCGCGCCGATCTCGAAGCGCAACCTGGTCCGCGGGCCGGTGATTGTCGCGGCCGTCGCCAGCCTGATCGGCTCCATCGGCGTGGCCTTCCTCACCTCCGACACCAACATCGCGTGGATCATTGCGATCACGGTGGTCTTCGGTGTGGTGCTGGGGACGGCCTCCAGCGGCAACCAACTCGCCCTCTACCTCGAGGCGCCACCCGAGCAGCTCGGCGTCGCGTCCGGCCTCTTGCGGACGTTCGGCTACATCGGCTCGATCGCGTCCTCGGCCATCGCCGGCATCGTCTTCCACACCGAAGCCACCGACAGCGGCGTCCGCACCATCGGCGCGATCATGATCGTGGTCAGCCTCATCGCGGTCGCTTTCACGGTCTTCGACCGCTCCCTCCGCCGCCACGCCGGCACCACGTCCCACGCCTAGAAGGAAGCCAGTTCATGCCCGTCAACCCCCTAGGCGTCCTGCTCCGCAAGCGGCGTGCCGGACACCACACCCTCGCCTGGGCCACGCCCGAACTGCAGGCACCCGGAACCTTCGTGCTGACCAGCCCGGCCTTCGACCACGGCACTCCGATCCCGCCCCGACATCGCGGACGGATGCGCGGACCCAACATCTCACCGGCCCTGACCTGGACTCCGCCGCCGGCGGGCACTCAGGAGCTCGTCCTCATCGTTCAGGACCCCGATGTGCCTCTCGGCCGACCGGCCACGCATGCCCTCACTCTCGGCATCGACCCCACTGCCCAGGGCATCCCGGAGAACGGGCTCACTCACCCCAGCCCCGTCCGTGGACTCCGCCACGGCAAGGGCGGTCTCGGTCGCCGCGGCTACTCAGGTCCGCTGCCGATTCGCTCCCACGGCCCGCACAGCTACGTGTTTCAGCTGTTCGCCCTCGACCAGCAGATCGATCTGCCCGACACGTTCACCCTGGACGACACCGTCCAGGCCATGGCTGGACATGTGATCGCCCGCGCCCGTCTGGACGGGACCTACGAGATCCGCTGACGGCACACAATCACGTTCGCCAGCGAGGAACCCTGCGATCACTCGAGTCGGGTGCGCGCACTCATCTCCGCTAGCTGCACTGTCGCCTCATCGCCTGCAGTCAGGCGTGGCTGTTGTATCCCTCAGTGCCCCTTGGTGTGCGGGAGGGCAGGCGGTGCTGACAAGGGTGAGAGTTGGCCCAAACTCTCACCGCCGATTACCCATGCGTGTCATAGTTGAGAGCAAGCGAATACTAGATAATTGAGGATTATCTGTTGTCAGCGAACAATGAAGCCGCTGGTGATGGTCGGGCGGCGGTCAAGGCCCTTATCCGGCGGATGGAGCGTGAAGCACCCGAGCTTGCACTCTTTCTCGTCTACGATCGGCCGAGCCGCGCGGGGGAGCGCCCCGGTCTTGAGCGAGCGTTCTTCACTCAGCGATGCGTATCCGATGAGCAGTTGAGGCAGACGGTGGAGGCGTTCCGCAGCATCGGGGCCTACGTAGAGTTGTTCGAGGGTGAGCGGGAGTTCATCGGTGCTGCGGCATCCGGCCGACTCGGCTCACTCCAGCGGCGCATGAAGGTCGTCTACAACGGCATTGAAGGCTCGATCGCGCACGACGCGTTCATGCCAGGACGCAAGGCACTAGTGCCCGCCGTCGCAGATTCATACGGGTTCCTCTGCGCCAACTCGAACGCCTACGCCTGTGCGCTAGGTCGCCACAAGTTCCACTATCTGAGCCTGCTGAGCAGTCTGGGACTGCCCACGCCTCGCACCTGGCACTACCGCAAGGAAACCGGCTGGGCCGGCGGCCATTCACCCACAGAGGGCCTGAAGGTCATTGCGAAGTCGACCTACGAGTCGTGGTCGGTTGGCGTAACGGACGAGTCGATCTTCCTCGCTGACTCGACCAGCACGAACCGGGTCGCGGCAATCGCGGAGCGGATCGGTCAATCCGTGACCGTGCAGGAGTTCGTCGCGGGGCAAGAAGTCTGCGTTCCCGTACTCGCGACACCCGAGTTGATGGGTACTCCCCCCGTTGTCGCAGTCCTTGCGAAGGCACCATTGGATCCAGAAGCAGTCATGACGATTGATGACAACCTGATGTCTGGCGGAGTCACGTACCAAGCGCTCACAGACCAAGACCTTGTCGGACGGCTTCACTCTCTCGCACTCCGGGCCTTCATCGCACTAGAGCTGGATGCCTTCGCCCGGATCGACTTCCGTGTCGACGAGTCGGGGAACCCCTTCATCTTCGACGTCGGAGTGTCCCCGGGCCTGAGCAGGGGCAGCTCGGCTTTCGCGTCAATGTCGCACTGGGGTTTCACTCACGAGGAGTTCCTTCGGGCGATACTGGCCGCCAGTCTGCCAGCATCGGGCATACGGACTCCCTCAGGAGTCTCGCCAGAGCTCCACCTCCGGTAGCCGGAACCCTCTTCCGTAGTTGTCCCACAACGGGCCGAACTCCACCGGATGGCGGTCGATCACATACCGATCAAACTCGCTCGGCGTGAGGCTCGCTTCCGTGAAGCTCTCGCGTAGAAACAGATGCCGACGTTCAAGAAAGCTGACGGTGGTGTAGGCGATGGCGGAGAGCGTTGTCCCAAGGCCGTCCCACACCCGCAGTACATCGAAGTCTTCGCCGGCTAAAAACCGAACGGCGGTCTCGTTGCTGCCGAGAAGGTAGACCATGCTGGGCTCAGGACTTGTGCGGGTGGCATTGAGGTGACTGCGAAGAATCTTGAACTGACTAAGCGCACCATCGAGGTCACCGGAGAGTGCTAGGTACACGGCGAAGGCGTTATGAAGATAGAAGGGGTCTTCTCTATTGCCGTGCACGGCGATGATCTCTCGTTGACGCGAGGCAGCCTCACCCGGCGTGACTCGGCCGCCGCGGAGGCTGGCCAGCAGATGATTGCCGTGCGCGTAGTCCACCCTCGGGAAGGTCCCCGGTTCGAAGTCGTCGATCAAAGCAACGAGTCTCTCATGCGCCGTGATCGCATCGTCGTAGCGAGCGTTGCAGATTAGGTTCGCCCCATAGTTCAGGAGGCACCGGTAGTACTCAAGTGGTTTCCGAATGACAGACTCTTCGTCACGCGGCGCGAAGTACTCGGCGGCGCGTCTTGTACGGCGGAGAGCGATATCCGGCTGCTCGACTGCACCGGCGCTTCTGTCGAGGATGTGGAGTTGGTCACCAGCGCTCTCGTCGAAGCCAACTCGACTCTCGAGACGGCTTCGGAGATCCCGTTCAAGCGCGCGAGCTTCGCCCTTATCTGTGGTCATTGCGAGGCCGTAAAGGAGGTGGCGCATAAGCCGAAAACCCAGGTCGAACTCCTCTGACTCGATACCCCGCCAGGAGTGCAACAGTTCCCGGCCAGACCGTCGGTTCACCTCACTCCGAGTGGCCATCAGGCACGCCGCAGCTATGCAGTCCGCCTCAGCATTGACCGAGCGTGCCAAACCTCGTGGAACGCGATCGACCAGATCAAGGCACTTCTCAAACTCGTAGGCGCCGAGAGCGATGGTTGCCTGCACCAGTGCACTGAGCGCGTCAGCTAGCCCGCCATCAGCAATGGCTTGTCGGACCTCTGGAGAGAGGTCCTCTAGGGTCCTGCTGTGATCTCGGGTGGCCTGGAGGCCCGCTTGAAGTCCTAGGACTGCAGCCTCCTTCGTCCGCTCAGCACGAAGTGCGTTGATGCAGCGGGTCTCATAGTCATCAGGCCGGAGGACCCGTAGGCAGTCCATTAGCCGCTCATGCACTTCCACGCCGTCAGTCAGTTCGGGATCGCGGAAGTACTCGCGGATGATGTCGTGCACAAAACGGTATGTGCTCGCTCCTCCTTCGATGACGCGTTCATCGCAGCACCTCCGGATCAGGCGACGCGCCTCGGCATCCTCGCCGGGGTAGGCGCACACAACCTCGGCTTGTCGGAAGGTGAGCCCGATGGTTGCCGCGATCTGCAGTAGGGAGTGGAGCTCGTTACCAACATTGCCGAGTGCGCGCACGCGTTCGCCGAACAGCTCTCGCCGAAAGGCTGTGATGCTCATGGTTGTGAGTTGGCTGGGCCCGTAGCGGGATAGGTACTCCGCCGCCCGCTGAGCCAGCTGCAGGTGTCCGCCAGTCAGCGCGTAAATGTCCTCCACCGTCTCGCTCGGCGTGCCAGCCGGCGCACCAAAAGCGGTCAGGACTTCTCGGAACTGGGATGGAACTATCTCACCTAGCTCACGGCGGCGAACCCACCTGGCGGCAAGCGCGTCGTCATGGGCTCGCGGATAGACAACGCCTTGATACTTGGCGAGAGTCTCAACAGCAATCACGCGAAGCTGAGTCAGGAAGGGATACGACTCTCGCAACTCTTCGTCTAGCAATGAGCTAAGGAACTTTAAGGAACCCGCGTCCCACCAATGCAGGTTATCGGCGATCAGGAGTAGCGGTCGCTTCCTAGACGCCCGCTCCAACACGGCTAGGGCATGCTGCTCGGCATCGCTGAAGACTCGGGAGTGTCCCCTCTTGCGGGATGGGCCGAGCCGCCTTGCGCCATCCACCACCTGAGCAAGCCCTTCGACGAGGCCCGCCATGTTCACGGCAGCCAGGGCCATCTGGCCTATGCCAGCCACGACTGGTACCGCACCCCTCCATCCCTGCGGCAGGCTCTCGAGTGCGTAGCCGAAGGGCGCGAGCGTTGAGGCGCTGCGATCGATGTCACCGACGGCAGTGAGAGTCACGCCTCCTGCGTCCTGCCAAGCAGAGCCAACCACTCTTGCGATCGTTGACTTGCCTACGCCAGGAGGCCCGGTTAGAAGCTGGATTTCATCGGCGGTTTTGAGGCCTTCCGACAACTCCCGCACGACCGTGTCGTAGCCGAGCACCTGCATGACGCTGGACAACAGATAATCCTCAATTATCGTGGAGGAACCTCTGGGTGAGGACGTCGGCGTTGGTGACTGCGCGGTGCAGAGCGGTGTCCGAGACGTGCGTGTAGATCTCGGTCGTGGTGATGCTTGCGTGGCCGAGCAGTCGCTGAACTACGCGGATGTCGACTCCCGCCTCGAGGAGTTGGGTCGCTGCAGCGTGGCGGAGCATGTGGGGCGTCACTGGCTGCTCGATGCCGGCTTGCTCGGCGGCGCGCTTGATGCGCCAGCGGATCGTCTCGGCCGTGATGGGGTTCCCGCTGCTGTTGAACAGCAGGTAGGGGTGAGTGACACCCGCCGAGTCGCGGTACCCGAGGTACTCATCGATCAGCCTCTTCAGCCACGGGCCAACGATGTAGACCACTCTCTCGCGTTGTCCCTTGCCATGGACTCGCACCGCTCCCGCTGTGAGGTCAATGCTCTTGCACGTGATCGTCGCAGTCTCGCTCACGCGCGTGCCGGTGACGAGCATCAGGCTGACAGCCAGCAGCGTGGTTGCGGTGGCAGGTTGCTCCCGGATGTCGCCGTGGAGGCTGCCCGTTCGGCGGAGCTGCTTGCGGAGGTAGCTGTGGAGCGTCTCCAGATCACCGCTGCGAGCGACCTTGGGCAGTGTGTATCCGCCGCCTGGGCGAATATCGACCGACGCCCACAGTCCGGGCTGCGCGAGTTGGCGGTCCACCATCCAGGAGTAGAAGCCGTGGAGTGCGCTCGAGCGCCTCATGATCGTGCGAGAGGTGAGCCCCGCTTGGCGTTGCCCCTGTAGGAACCTAAGGAAGTGGCCTGCCGTCAGTTCAGTTGTGTCTATGGCCGCGTCCATCTGGCGCAGCCACAGCGTCAGATCGGAGTCGTATGCGCGTGCCGTGTGCGGTGACGGGTCCTTCGTCATCCGGTACCAACCTAGGTACTGCTCGACCGCGGAGCTGGTCTGCATCGTCAAATCCATCCTTCATGTGTTGAGATCGGTGACCGGGGACCCCTGCTCTCGCGGGCGCCAATCGGCAATCGCGCAGCGACAAGGTGAAACGGCCATGGCTTCTCACGCGAGGATGTACCGGTTGGCGCACAGGTGGGCGCAACTGGCTGATGGTGAACACGTACAACGCCGGCCGCAGGACGCGATGCGAACCCAGTTCGGGGTCGCCTCAACCACTCGCGTCAGCGAGTAACTGGAGCCTCAGGAGAAGGCAGTGCTGCGGCTCAGCCCTTCGAGCGGGATCCGGCGGTGAGCTTGGGTGCGAAGTTGGCGAACTCGTAGTCGAAGACGTCGGTGCGGATCTCGCCGACCAGGCCCCGATAGAGCTCGACGCCGACGTACTTGGTGGCCAGCTTGAGGCGTCCCTCCTTCTCCAGGCGCCGGACGCTGACCTGTACCTGCGGTTCGTCCAGCACGCGCAGTGGACGGAACTGGCTGGCCCGCCGGACCAGGTCGTGGTCTTCGGCCAGTCGCAGCGACTCGTCGAAGCCGCCGACCCGCTCGAAGAGCCGGCGCGAGATCACGATGCAGAACCCCGGCGCATGCGGGTCGACGTACTGTCCGACCTTGATCACGGCCATGCAGGCGCTGTGCAGAAACTTGTCGAGCGAGCTGTCCGACAGCGGGACGATCTGGCAGGTGGCCAGGTCGAGGAACCGGCCCTCCAGCTGCTCATGCAGGTCGGCCAGGAACGTCCGGGAGATCCGGACGTCCGCGTCCAGGAACACCAGGAACGCGCCGGTGGCCGCGCGGGCGCCGTTGTTGCGTCCGATCCCGGGCATCCCGCCGGCAACCACCCGAGCCCCGGCGGACGTGGCCATCTCCACTGTCTGATCAGTCGAGCCGGCATCGGCCACGATGACTTCGAAGCTGCGGAACTCCTGGGCCTCGAGGTCGGCGAGCAGGCCGGGAAGCAGCTCCGCTTCGTTCAGGGTCGGAATCACGATGCTGAAGGCGATCGGGTCAGTCCGGGTCATGGCGATGCTCCTTTCCTCGTCGTTGCGACGGTGAGTCAAGCGGCGCTGCGGTCGGCCAGCCGGCCGGCGACCAAGTGGTCGCCGATCGTGTCGAACGAGTGGAAGTTGCGCAGGACGTCCTCTGCGGCTGCGCGTCCGGCTTCGATCAGCTGCGGGACGTCCGCAGGAGACCACTTCGACAGCCCCCTCAGGTCGGGTCGGATGGTGAGGGTGGACGCCTCGCGCTCCAGCTTCGCGATGGCCTCGGCGGTGCCGGGAGGTGCGGCCACCCACTCCGGGCTGAGCCGGACGGCGATGGTCCAGCGGGCGCCGAGCTGTCGGGCGGCTTCGATCGGGAGGTTCGCCCGCAGCCCGCCGTCGTACAGGACCTCGTTGTCGCGGATCACCGGCGGGAACAGTCCGGGAATGGCGACGCTCGCCCGCAATGCGTCGGCCAGTGATCCACTGGTGATCACGACGGTCTTGCCGCTCCGCACGTCCGTGGCCACCGCACCGAACCGGATCGGCAGCTCCTCGATGCGTTGCACGGTCTCCAGCCGGCTCAGGGTCTCGCTCAGCGCTTGGGAGTCGAGGATCCCGAGCCGCGGGGTCAGGGTGAGTCGACCGACCGCCGCCCAGCTGCTGGACAGCATGAGTTCCTCGATCTCGTCCAGCGGCGTCCCGGACGCATAGGCGGCACCCACCAGGGCGCCGGCGCTCGTCCCGGCGACGACCTCGGGGTACAGGCCACGGGCGTTGAGGGCCTGCAGGACGCCGAGGTGCGCGGCACCCAGGACGGCGCCACCACCCAGGGCCAGGCCCAGCCCGGGGGTGGTCATCGTCTCGCCTCGACCGCGCGGCGTCCGGGCAACTCCTGTGCCCGGGTGGGGTTCAGGCCGTCCAGAAGCAGGCTCAGGTAGCGCCGGCGAGTGCCCTGGTCGGTATCCAGCAGTCCGGGGACGGCGGTGACCATGGCGAGCAGGGCCGGCACGTCATCGGGATCGAGGTCGGGACGCAGGTTGCCGGCGGCCTGCGCCCGAGCGATGGTGTCGCGCAGTTCCTCGTCGCGGGCCAGGAACTCGCTGGTCACCGAGGCGATGTTGCCGATCGACTCGACGACGCCGCGCTCCCGCTCGAGCAGGTCGACCAGGCGTTCGGCGACCGACAGCAGATCGTCCCGGGACGCGTCCGAGGCGCAGAACTCGGTGAGCAGCGGACGAACCTCCTCGACGAACACCCGCTCCATGACCGCCTCGGCCAACTTCTCCCGGTTCGGGAAGTGCCGGTAGAGGGTGGCGATGCCGACCCCGGCCTCCTTGGCGATCAGGTTCAACGTGGTCGATCCCGGACGCCGCAGTGCCTCGCGGGCAGCCGCGAGGATCCGTCCGATGCTGGAGGCGGCGTCGGCGCGCAGCGCCTGCAAGGGTCCAGTGGTATCCGATAGCACACTCTCATTTTGATAGTGAGCTATCACTTCTGTCAACCAGGTCGGTGGCGCGGCCTCGAGTTCAGTGCGTTCCCGTGGGTGGCTGCGGTCGGTCAGGCCTGGTGCCTCCGATCAGCCCCGGCGACGCTCGGACGGCTGGGGCCGCTACTCGCCGTGGCCGGCGTTGGCTGCCGTGCGGGGAAGCAGGGGAATGATGGCGAGGACGGCCAGGCAGACGATTCCCACCACGATGAGGCAGACCTGCATGGCGTGGGCCATGTCGGTGCCGTAGGCCAACCAGATCGAGGTGATCACGGCTGAGCCGATCGCGCCGGCGAGTTGCTGGACGGCCGACAGGCTGCCACCGGCCGAGCCGGCCTCGTCGGGGGACGCGTCGCCCACGGCGATGTCGAACAGAGTGCCGAAGGTCAGCCCCATGCCGAGGCCGGTGACCACCATCGGCCCCACCAGATCCCAGGTTCCCAGTGCGAGCCCGTTGCTATAGACGGTGAGCCACAGCCATCCGGCGCCGAGGGCTGTGGTGAGGACGCCCGCGGCCACCAGGTTGCGACCGAGCTTGCCGATCAGGGGTGCCGCGATGAAGGAGGCGACGATGATGCCGACCGACATCGGCACGATGCCGGTGAGTGCGGTCTGGACCGGGTCGCGGTGCAGTGCCTGCTGGCAGAACAGCGACACGACATAGGCCATTCCAGTGACGACCGCGAAGTAGCCGAGCCCAGCCAGCAGGCCCGCGGTGAAGCCGCGGTTGCGCAGCAGCGAGGGGAGAATGAGCGGGTTGGCGGCCTTGGCCTGGCGGACGGCGAAAGCCGCGAAGGCGGCGATCCCGATCGCCAGCAAGGAGAGGGGCCATGGGCCCCAGCCGAGCTCCGGGCCCTCGATCAGGCCGGCAATCGTCCCGAGCACGGCCAGGCTGAGCAGGACGGAACCAGGCGCGTCCAGGACGACCTTGGGGTCGGCCGGGATGCGGGGCAGGATCTTCGCGGCAAGAGCGAGCCCCAGGCCGCCGAACACGATGTTGATCAGGAACATCGGACGCCAGGACAGTCCGAACCAGTTGGCGTTGACGATGTAGGCGCCCAGGATGGGTCCGCCGATCGATGCCAGAGCCATCATCGGCCCGAAGGTGGCGAAGGCGACCGACTTGAAGTCGCGCGGGAACACGGCGGTCATGATCGCGAGCCCCTGGGGGATCAGCAGAGCACCGAAGCCTCCTTGAATGAGGCGGGCGATGACCAGAACTGTCGGCGACCAGGCCAGGCCGCAGGCCAGCGACGCCAGTGTGAATCCGGTGATGCCGATCAGGAACACCCGGCGTTGGCCGAAGCGGTCGCCCAGGCGTCCGCCGAGGACGAGCAGGCTGCCGAGCGCCAGCGCGTAGGCCGACCCGAGCCACTTCAGCAAGCCGGCCCCACCGCCGAGTTCGGCGACGATCGTCGGCGCGGCGATGTTGGTGAGGGTGGAGTCCATCAGGTCGAGCATGTCGGCGATCAGGACGACGGCGAGGATCGCCCACAGGCCGGCGCGCGAGGTGGCGCCGACTGGCTCCTTTATTGGTTCGAGCGTGGTGTCCATGGGGTTCCTTCCGGTTAGCGGCCCGCCAAGGCTGGCATCGCTCTAATATTGGAACCGTTACAGATATGATGTCAACTCAGGAATCTTGGTAGGGTGATGCCGTGACCGACGAGGTGGGCCTGCGCACGCGCAAGAAGCTCCGTACCCGTGAGGCGATCAGCAACGCCGCATTGGGGTTGTTCATCGAGCGGGGCTACGAGAACGTCACTCTTTCCGAGATCGCCAGAGCGGCCGAGGTGTCGGTTGCCACCGTTTTCAGCTACTTCCCCGACGGCAAGGACGCACTCGTCTTCGAGCAGGACGAAGACCGGCCGGCCGCCATCGCCGAGGCGATTCAGACCCGTGGGGACGGCGCGAGTGTGATGGACGCGGTCGAGGCGTTCATCCTGAGTCGTGGCCCTTTCCGGAAGGGAAACGCCGCCACCCCGGTCCAGCGACTGATTGCCGAGACCGCGCCGCTGCGGGCCTACGCCCAGAAGCGGTGGGCAGCCTGCGAGCCCGTCCTGAGGTCGGCACTGGCTGAGGAGTCCCGCCGTCCCGAGGACGTGAATGTCCGAGCGCTCGCCCGATACGTTCTCGAGATCCCGGAGATCGCGGCCCAGGATGCCGATCCGCGAGCGACCGTCGGCCAGCTCTTCACTCGCCTCCGCGCAGGATGGGGCATCGCTTAGCGATCAGGTGCGGCGACATCTGAACCCGAAGTCGCGGGCATCGGGCTGGCTCGGCGCGGACGAGGCCGTCGACCGAGGCACGCGATGAGCCACACCACCGCACCCGCGCCGACGCGGACGGAGCTGGACCCTAGAGCCAGCCCTGACGGCGGAAGGTGCGGTGCAGGAGCAGACAGACCGTCGCCATCCCGATGAGCACGGCGGGATAGCCCCACGGGCTGGCCAGCTCGGGCATGTATTGGAAGTTCATCCCGTAGATGCCGGCGATCATCGTCGGGACGGCCGCGATCGCCACCCAGGCGGAGATCTTGCGCATGTCTTCGTTCTCGGAGACCGAGAGCCGGGCGACGGCAGCCTGCAGAATCGACGACATCACCTCGTCGTAGCCACCCACCTGCTCACGGACCTGTTCGAGGTGGTCGTGCACGTCCAGGAAGTACTGCCGCAAGTCGCGGTCCCCCTGCTGGTCGGCGAGCTTGCGCAGCGGGCCACCGAGGGGACCGACCGTCCGCTTCATCTCGACCAGGTCTCGCTTGAGCTGGTAGATGCGCTCGACCTGTGGCGTGCCGCCAGGGGCGAACACGTGGCTTTCGATCTCGTCCACGTCCTCGCCCACCTCGTCCGCGACGCGCAGGTAGTTGTCCACGACGCTGTCGATCACTCCGTGCAACACTGCGATCGGGCCGAGCCGGAGCTGTTCGGGGCGAGACTCGAGGGTCCTGCGCACCTGCCCCAACGGTGCGAGCTGCCCATGCCGCACCGACAGTGCGTACCAGGCACCCACCAGTACCGTGGCTGTTCCGGTCTCGACGATGTCACCGCCCTCGCTGCGGACGTCGCTGTCGATGTAGCCCAGCGTGCGCATCGAGAGGAACGTGGTGCCGTCGTCGTGGCGCTCGAGCTTGGGCCGCTGCCGCGAGTTGCCCGCATCCTCCACCGCTAGCGGGTGCAGTCCGAACACGTGGCGCAGGGAGTCCAGCTGCTCGGGGTTAGGCTCGAAAAGGCCCAACCAGACGAAACCGTTCCCGGCTGCCGCCGCGCGGCAGGCGGCCTGGAACTCCGCGGCTGGCTGGCGCTCACCGTCGACATAATGTGCCCAGTCGACCGCCGCGAGCAGGGGGTCGCTCGCCGAGCGCTCTGCGACCAGCTCAGGTTCGATCAGGCGGACGGGAGCCGTCCGACGTCGGGCGACCATGGGACGCAAGCCCGCGGGCAGACCCAGACGCGGGTAGATGGGCGTGTTGAGGTTCATGCGTTGCTCCTTCAGGTGGAGCCCGCAGCAGACTGACGCAGTCAGCTCACAAGGGTGCTGCGGGAGGTCGGTGGGACGGGTATCAGGGGACTACCGGGTGACATCCGCCTCACCTCCTTCTTCCGAGCGCCACAGCGCATGACCGTGTGATCCACGAAGAGGCTAGACCTCTGCGACGTTGGACGGAAACCATCCAGCCGGTCACGAGGAGGCGACGGCGTCCACGCGCGTGGACCCGATGCCCGCTTCCTACGGGAAGACGACGGCAAGCAGTAGGTAGATCAGGCCGAGGCTCACCGCGGTCTGGCCGATCAGGACTTCCCAACCGGTGATCACCGGTGTCGCTGAGTCGAGTTTGCTTAGTTCCTTTGGCTCTTTGTCATGGTCAACAAACCAGCCGCTGGGCTCAGTTCTGCGTGTCCGGGGGCAGGATCTCCAGGCGCGGGTACTCGGGCTTCCACATCCGCTGGTAGATGTCGGCGATCGCGTTGGTCATCGGACGCCGGGCCAGGCCTTGGGCTTCGGCGGTCTCGGCCACGGCCTTGGCGATGGTGGCGGCCACGACCCGCAGGTCGCTCATCGAGGGCAGCAGGGAGGCGCCCGGACGGTGCTCGTTCATCAGTCCGGCCAGGGCGTCCGCTGCGGCGTAGATCATCTCGGCCGTGACCCGCTCGGCGCGGACCACGGACACACCCAGGCCCAGGCCGGGGAAGATCAGGGCGTTATTGGCCTGGGCGATGGTGTGGTAGATCTCGCCGTGCCGGATGGTGCCGAACGGACTGCCGGTGGCGATCAGCGCCTGTCCGTCCGTCCATTCCAGGAAGTCGGACGGCTGCGCCTCGGCGCGGCTGGTCGGGTTCGACAGTGGCATGATGATCGGCTGCTCATCCCGACTGCTCACTAGGGGCGGCGCCCAACCTCAGGAGTCCGCGATGCTGCTCAGCAGCGCGCAGGCTCGGGCGGTCGCGGCGATGCGTCGCATTCGGGGGTGGTGCGGAAGAGCACCTTGCGCCTGTCATGGAGGGCACCCGGCGTCGATCCACGGGAGATTCCGAACTTCAGCGCTGTCACAACGGGGCCATGGCGGACACTGTTGAGGTGTGAGCACCTCGACGCCGTCGCCGTCTGAGGCCGAGTTCCGGCGCTTCCATCAGCGGAACTCGCCTCGGGTGTACGGCTACGTCCGTCGGCATTGCGATGAGGCCGAATGTGATGACGTCCTCGCCGAGGTCTTCGTGGTGGCCTGGCGGCGTTGGGGTGAACTTCCGGCCGACCCGATCCCGTGGCTGCTGGCGACCGCGCGCAAGACATTGGCCAACCATTGGCGCTCGCGGGACAGGCGGACGCGTCTGGCGACCGAGCTGGCCGGCATCCGCGACCTGTCCAGCGATGACCCGGCCAGCGTGGCCGTCGAGCGAGCCGAGCTGTTGGCCGCCCTGGCTGCCCTCGACCAGCCTGATCGGGAGATCTTGCTGTTGGTCGGCTGGGACGGGCTCGACTCGGCCGGCGCGGCGAAGGTGCTGGGCATCACGCCCGTGGCTGCGCGCGCCCGGCTCAGCCGCGCTCGGCACCGGCTGGCCAGTAGAACCGAGACTCCGAGCGGCGGCTCCCGACCGCACTCCTCCCTACTGATCGAAGGAAGCTGACATGGCGAACACACACAGCCATGACCAGGCGATGGACGCGGTGACCGGCATCCGGCCCGACGCCGACGAGCTCGCCCACCGTTGGCACCTTGGACGCAGCGAAGCCAACCTGCGGACCGTCCTCGGTCGCACCGCCAACCCCAACGTGAGGGAGGGCGAGACATCGGCCGCCGGGGCCGGGGCGTCCACGGCGTCCCGCATGGATGGTCGGCGCCTGCGGGCCCGCTGGGTCGTGGTGCCGGTCGTTGCGGCCGCCGTCGTGACGGCCGTGGTCTTGGTTACCCCGCGCTTCATGAGCTCTCGGCCCGTCGAAGCGATACCTGTCGCCACGCCCACGCCGCAACCGACAGCAAGCCCCACCCCCCGGTGGGCGACGTCTGCGCTCGCCCCCGACGACATGCCGCTGGTGCCGTACTTCGAGGCCATCCGGAAGGCGAAGGGCCAGGAGGCCGCACAGGTCAGCGAGAGCGATCAGCGCAAGTGGTGGCAGCAACGGGAGACGTTCCTGGGTCAGTGCATGGGCAAGGCGGGGTTCGAGTACTTCCCTCGCGGCTACGACCAGCCGAGTTCTGCGGCTCGCTCCGAGTTCGAGACCCGAAAGGCGCTGCGGTACCGCGATACCCTCCCGATCCCGGCCCTGGACGATGACCGCGCCGTGGTCGCGTCCGTCGGCTACGGCCTGAGCAGCCCCCCTGGGCAGTTCCTCGACCAGTTGGCGTCCGCCGACCCGAAGAACACCGATTACATCGCCTCCTTGTCGCCGCAACGACACGACGAGTACGACATCGCGATGAACGGGCAGACCAGCCACGACACCCGCTCCAACCCGATGACGAAGGGCTGCTACTGGGAGTCGGAGAAGAGATACCCCGAGCCGGACGCCTCGTCGTTCAACAACCAGATCGCGTTCATGTTCATGGACGTCATTCCCGGCATCCTGAACTTCACCGACGATGCATCCATCGAGGCCGACTCGCGGGTGGTCGCGCTGAACGACCAGTGGCGTGCCTGCATGGCTCGGGAGGGCTTCGACTTTGCGGCCTTCCGGGCGCTTCAGACCGACGGCGCCGGGCCCTTCGACGGGCCACAAGCCGCCATTCTTCTGGCCAGCCTGACCGGCGACGATGGCACAGTCGCCACCTACCCACTGCCGAGTGACGCACCCGCCGGCCAGGGAGCGCTTACTGGCTCTGCACCGCAGCTCCGAGTGGCCTTGGCTGACTACGACTGTCGCCAGGCGGTCGGCTACACCCAAGGGCTCATCGACGTACAACGCGATCTCGAGAAGCGATTCGTCACCAAGCACCAAGCGCGCCTGGACGAACTCCTCAGCCACGTTCGAAAGAACGTCCCGTAGCGTTGACCGGCGCCCGGCGGGGTGCGTTGACCGCCGGGCTCAGTTCTGCGAGTCCGGGGGCAGGATCTCCAGGCGCGGGTACTCGGGTTTCCACATGCGCTGATAGATGTCGGCGATCGCGTTGGTCATCGGACGCCGGGCCAGGCCTTGGGCTTCGGCGGTTTCGGCGACGGCTTTGGCGATGGTGGCGGCCACGACGCGCAGGTCGCTCATCGAGGGCAGCAGGGAGGCGCCGGGACGGTACTCGTTCATGAGTCCGGCTAGGGCGTCCGCTGCGGCGTAGATCATCTCGGCCGTGACCCGTTCGGCGCGGACCACGGAGACGCCCAGGCCCAGGCCGGGGAAGATCAGGGCGTTATTGGCCTGAGCGATGGTGTGGTAGATCTCGCCGTGCCGGATGGTGCCGAACGGGCTGCCGGTGGCGATCAGCGCCTGCCCGTCCGTCCATTCCAGGAGGTCGGACGGCTGCGCCTCGGCGCGACTGGTCGGGTTCGACAGCGGCATGATGATCGGCTGCTCGCAGTGCTCGGCCATGGCCCGAACGACGTCCTCGCTGAAGGCGCCGTGCTGGGCGGACGTCCCGATCAGGATGGTTGGCTTCACCTCGCGGACGGCCTCAGCCAGGCTGATCCGGGCGGGGTCGACCACCGTCCAGTCGGCGACGTCGGCGCGCTTGCGGGCATACGGACGCTGGAAGTCGCGCACCCCCTTACCGTCCTCGACGATCAGCCCACGGCTGTTGAAGGCCCAGAACTGCCGGTAGGCGTCATCGTCGGAGACCCCGGCTCGACGGAAGGCCTCGCGAATCAGGTCGGCCACCCCGACCCCGGCGGTGCCGGCCCCGTAGATCATCACCCGATGCTCGGCCAGCGGCATCCCGGTCAGCCGGACGGCCGCCAGCACGGCGGCCAGCACCACGGCCGCGGTGCCCTGGATGTCGTCGTTGAAGGTGCAGATCTCGTCGGTGTAGCGGTTCAGGATCCGGTGGGCGTTGCCGGCTCCGAAGTCCTCCCAGTGCAGCATGGCGTTCGGGAAGAGCCGGGTCACGGTCTGGACGAACAGGTCGATGAACTCGTCGTAGCGCTCACCGCGGACCCGGGCATGCCGCTCGCCCAGATAGAGGTCGCTGTTCAACAGGCCCAGGTTGTCGGTGCCCACGTCCAGCACGATCGGGATGGCCCGCCTCGGGTGGATGCCGGCGGCCGCGGTGTACACGCCAAGCTTGCCCAACGCGATCTGGACGCCACCGATGCCCTGATCGCCGATCCCGAGGATGCCTTCGGAGTCGGTCACCACGACGAGGTCGACGTCGTCGGCGTCCAACTCGAAGTCGCGCAGCGACTGCTCGACCAGCTCGGGGTGATCGATCGAGAGGAACACGGCCCGGGCGCCGGTGTACTCGTGGCTGAACCGCTCGATGGCCTCGCCGATGGTCGGGGTGTAGATGATCGGCAGCATCTCTTCCAGATGCTCGCTCAGCAACCGGTAGAACAGCACCTCGTTGCGGTCGCGCAGCTGGGTGAGCTGAATGAACTTGGCCAGCGGGGATGGCGAGCGGCTGTACTGCGCGTACGTCCGGCGCAGCTGCTCCTCGATCGTGGTCACCCGCGACGGCAACAGCCCCGACAGCCCCAGTTGCTCGCGCTCACCGAGAGTGAAGGCCGTGCCCCGGTTGGCCATCGGATGGACCAGGACCAGTCGTCCTCTGGCACTGATCTGCAGTACCGCGTCCCGAGAAGTGGTGTCCAGGTTGAATCCGACTTGCCGCATGGGTTCAGTCTTCCACCCCTGCCGGAGTCGGGGTGCCAGCGCCGTCTGCGCGACGCACTCGTCGGCCGGCGAGCGGTGCTACCGGCCACCCTCAGGCATGCGGCATTTATCGCTCGCGCCTGGCATCAGATGCCGGTTCCTGGCCACCCAGCGGTAGACCGCGCGAGCCAGCACCCGCACCCCGGGGAGGGTCAGAAGTACGCCCACCGGACGCAGCCCGATGGCGCCTTCACGCAGGGCCCGGCCGATCCCGTCGCTTCCCCGATGCAGGCTGCCGTCCTTCGATACGAACCACGACGCCTCCTGGCACTGCTCCGGAGTCAGACCCACAGCCTCGAGATCGGCGTCCTGCCAGGCCACGACGTCGTAGGCCCCCTTCGCGGACGCGCGCTCCAGCAGCTCGCTGCATCGGGTGCAGAACCCGCAGTCGGCGTCGAAGAGGAACACCTCTCCAGGCTAACCGGCACCGCCCAGCGGGCTGCCTGCTCAGTTGCTCGGAGCGGGAGTTGGCTCCCATCGCGGCGGAGTTAAGCCCTGTCGGGGACAAAGATTGAGATCTGTTTAAGCTCTCCCGCTCTGCAGCGGAGGGGCTCAGCTGCAGGTGCCCTTCAGGACGGGGCGGTGTCGCGTCATCGCCCCAGGAGGGTCGACTGGTGGTGGCCGGATCGACATGTGGTTAAACGTTTGCGCAATGTGTTGAGCTCATGCTAGCGTCCGCTTAAACGTTTACGCATCGAAGGTGACGCAGTGGACCAGCATGTTTTCGTCAAGCCGACCGACGGTTGGGTTGGAGACGTAATCCCGTTCGTTGAGGGCCGGCGCGCCCAGCTGTACTACCTCCACGAGGCGCGCGACCCGCAACGTCCCGGCATGCCGTGGCACTGCTACGAGACCGAGGACTTCGCCACCTTCATCGATCGGGGTGAAGTGATCCCCCGCGGCGGCGCTGCGTCGCCCGACCTCAACGTGTACACCGGCAGCGTCGTCGAGTTCGCCGGTTTCCAGCATGCTTTCTACACCGGCTTCAACGCGGACTTCCACGAGCCCGGCCAGCCTGCCCGCCAGCTGGTGATGCACGCCTCCCGGCGGATCGGCGACCAGACCTGGCGCAAGCATCCGGAACACACCTTCGGTGCACCCGAGGGCTATGAGCCGGTCGACTTCCGCGATCCATTCGTCTTCCGGGCCGACGAGACCGGCCCATGGCACCTGCTGGTGATCGCCCGCAAGGAGCACGGTGCCGATCGGCGACGCGGCGTCATCCTGGAGTACGTCTCGGCGGACTTGGCCGAGTGGGAACTCCACGGCGAGTTCTGGGCATCGAACCGCTACGTGGCGATCGAGTGCCCCGAGGTCTTCTCGTTCGAGGGCAACTGGTACTTCGTGTTCTCGGAGTTCTCCGATCGGTTCGCTACGCACTACCGAGTCGGGCCCACGGCCCACGGACCCTGGTCGGTTCCCGAGCTGGACACAGTGGACGGCCGGGCCTTCTACGCCGCGAAGTCGCTGGAGTTGGGCGGCTCCCGCTACTTCGCCGGGTGGATCCCCACCCGTGAAGGTGAGACCGACGATGGGGCCTGGGAGTGGGCCGGGTCGCTCGCCGTCCATCAGGCGCGGGTCTTGCCCGATCGGTCGCTGGCGTTCCGCATGCCACCGGCGATGCGGGCTCTCTTCGTGACCGACCAGGCCGCCGAGTTCGACTCCGTCGTGGGTCAGTGGCGGCGTAGCTGCGGCGAACTCGCAGCATCAGTGCCCGATGGAGTCGCCGTCGCCGTGGCCCAGGGCATGCCTGAGCAGTACCTGCTCGAACTCACCATCGATGCCGCACCCGGCACTTCCGAGTGCGGAGTGATCCTGCGCTCATCGGCCGACGGCTCGGAGGGCTACCTGCTCCGGATCGAGCCCAAGCGCGACCGGCTGGTGTTCGATCGCTGGCCGCGCCGACGCACCGGCCCGGCCCAGTGGCAGATCTCCGGCGACGTCCCCTTCCTCATCGAACTCGAGCGCCCGTTGCGTCCCTGCGGGGGACGTTACGAGCTGAAGGTCGTCGTCGACGACACCTGCTGCGTGGCCTACGTCAACGACGAGGTGGCGCTCAGCGTCCGCATGTACGACCACCGCAGTGGCGGAGTCGGTCTCTTCGTCGGGGACGGGTCCGCACGCTTCACCGATGTCTCCATCGCCACCAGATAGAAGACACTCTCTCAAGGAGGAGAAAGAACCATGAAGAAACACCTTGTCGGGCTCGCCGGCGCGGTTACAGCCTTCGCGCTGGCGCTGACCGGCTGCTCCGGAGCCACCGCCCAGCCGAGCACCAGCTCCACCGAGATCGTGCCCCGGCAGATCTCGTGGCTGCTGTCCCGTCCGGCGGATGGCTCGGTCATCACGATCGTGAAGAAGCTCGCCGACGAGTACGCCGCCAAGCATCCCGGCTTCTCGCTGAACCTGATCACCACGCCCGACCGGCCCTCCTACCTGCAGAAGCTGCAGACCTTGGCCGCGGCGAACCAGCTCCCCGAGCTGTTCGACACCGATGCGACGCCGTTCACCCAGAAGCTGGTCAAGCAGGGCAAGCTGGTCGACGTCCAGAAGATGCTCACCGACCTGGGGCTGTACGACAAGTACCGTCCGCTGGCCCTCGACTACCAGCGCTTCGACGACGGCGGCCTGTACATGGTGCCGTTCGAGTTCGAGCTGGAGTTCTTCTGGTACAACAAGGCCCTCTTCCAGAAGGCCGGCGTCAGCGTCCCGAAGACCCTGGACGACATCGTCTCGCTGTGCAAGCCGCTGCGTGACGCCGGGGTGATCCCGATCTCGGTGGACGGCCAGGACGGCTGGCCCCTGCTGCGCTACATGTCCTACCAGCCCTTCCGCCTGGCCGGCTCCGACTATGTCGACAAGCTGAAGAAGGGCGAGGCCAAGATGAGCGATCAGGTGGGCGCCAAGGCCGTCCAGTGGATGTCCGACCTCGGCTCGAACAAGTGCTTCCAGGACGGCTTCTCCTCCCAGGGCTACACCGACGCCCGGGATCTGTTCACCAGCGGCAAGTCCGCGATGTACCAGATCGGAACCTGGGAACTGGCCAGCCTGACCAACAAGGACGTCCCGGCCGCGGTGCGCGACAACGTCGACTTCTTCACCTTGCCGACAGTCAAGGACGCCGTGACGGCCGACAACGAGTACACCGTGGTGTCGGGCATCGGGATGGCGGTCAGCCAGCAGACCTACGACCCGCTGATGAAGGACTTCCTGAAGTTCGTCCTCGACAACTACTCCGAGCGTCTGGCCGCGTCGGGCCACCTGACTCCGATGCAGGGTTACGAGCCCACCATCCCGGCCGGCTCCAGCGACCTGTACAAGCGGGCGCTCGCCGAGGTGAACAACCTCGGGAAGAAGATCGCCTTCCCGTGGGACACCAAGCTCGACCCGACCACGAACACCTTGATGCAGCAGGAGCTCACCCTGCTCGTGCAAGGTGACAGCACTCCCGCGGCGTTCGAGCAGAAGATCGACGCCTCCATCACCGAGAACGCGCCGAAGTTCTTCGGCTGAACAGTGCCGGGGTGCCGCTCACAACGCGGCGGCACCCCGGCCCCTTCAAGAAGGAACCGACATGCTTCCAGGACGCTCCCGCACCTCGGTGCTGGTCTTCCTCGTCCCGCCGCTGCTGCTCTACCTCGTGGCCGTCGCTCTCCCGATCGTGCAGTCGCTGGTGCTCAGCTTCTTCTCCTGGGACGGGGTCACCGACCTCCGTCTGGTGGGCTTCAGCAACTACGTGAAGATGTTCACCGCTGACCCGATCTTCTGGCGCGCATTCGCTAACACGATGGTCTACCTGGCGGTGTGCCTGTTCTTCCAGCTGGGCGTCTCGCTGTTCGTGGCGAACCTGCTCAGCTACGCCGGACGGGGCAAGGAGGTCGCCAAGACCCTCTACCTGCTCCCGGCCATCATCTCGACGGTGGCGATCTCGTTCCTCTTCCAGAGGATCTACTCCTACGAGCCGGCCGGCCTGATCAACCAGTTGCTCGCCGGCGTCGGACTCGGCGACCTGGCCGCACCGTGGTTGTCGCAGGTGAACACGGTCCTGGTGGCGGTGTCCGCCCCGGAGGGTTGGCGGTTCACCGGCCTGTACATGCTGATTCTCTACGCCGCGATCCTGGCCGTCCCCAAGGAGCTCGAGGAAGCCGCTCGGCTCGATGGCGCCTCCACCTGGCAGATCTTCGCGCACGTCCGCTTCCCCTACATCCGGCCGGTGTGGGTGACGACGATGATCATGGCCGCCACCTACAGCCTGCGTGGCTTCGACATCCCGTACCTGCTCACCAACGGTGGGCCCGGGCAGGCCTCCGAACTCCTCACCACCTACATGTTCAAGACCGCATTCCGCAGCACGGACTTCGGCTACGCCAGCTCTATCGCGGTGTTCATCGTGATCGAGTGCGTCGTGGCTGTCGGACTGATCCTGTTGCTGCTCCGCCGGGGGAGGGAGAACGCATGACCTCGACAGTTTCCGCACCGGAACGGCGCCGCCGACTGAACCTGGCCCGGAGCTTCACCAACCTCCTGGTGGTGCTCATCGTCGTCGTCCAGGTCTATCCGCTGGTCTGGCTGTTCGTGACCAGCCTCCGCCCGGCTCAGGAGTTCGCCTCCGGCAATGCGTTCGGCATCCCGTCCGCCTTCACGTGGGACAACTACGTCCGGGCCTTCGGCTCGGCCGACCTCGGCCGCTACATCTTCAACAGCTTCGTGGTGACCGGCGTCTCCAGCCTGCTGATCGTGCTGCTGGGCATGATGGCCGCGTACGCCATCAAGGTGCTCGGCTTCCGGGGCAGCAAGATCGTGATGGGCGCGTTCCTGCTGGGCATCATCGTGCCCGTCCAGATCGCCCTGGTGCCGCTGTTCATCAACTACTCGCGAGTAGGGCTGCTGAACACCTACCAGTCGATGATCATCCCGCTGGTCGGCTTCGCGCTGCCCACCTCGGTCTACCTGTTCGTCTCGTTCTTCGAGTACATCCCGCGAGAGACCTACGAGGCTGCATCGCTGGACGGAGCCGGACCCTTCCGGGTCTTCTTCGAGATCACCATGCCGCTGTCCACCAACACGGTGATCACGGTCGTCTTCGTCAATGGCATCTTCATCTGGAACGACTTCATCTTCGCCAACACCTTCGTCTTCGAAGAGGGGATGAAGACCATTCCACTAGGGCTGCAGAACTTCATCGGGGCCATGGGCTCGGTTGATTGGACGGCCACCTTCGCCGCCGTGTGCGTCACAGTGACGCCGCTGCTGCTGGTCTTCCTAGTCATGAACCGCGCCATCATCTATGGCCTCGAAAGCGGCGCCACCAAGGGCTAGGGTGACCACGATGCAAACCAAGGGTTCCGGCCCCGAGCCGACCACCCCCGCCCCGGTGACGCTGCACGATGTGGCCCGTGCCGCGGGTGTCTCGGTCGCGACCGTTTCCTATGTGGCCAACGGCCGGACCAACGTCCGGCTCTCTGATGCCACTCGGCTCCGCGTCCAGCAGGCACTCGATGATCTCGGCTATCGACCCAACGCCTTGGCCAAGAACTTGGTCAAGGGGACCTCGAAGTTCGTGGGGCTGGTCACCGATGGCGTCGCCACCACCCCGTTCGCCGGGCAGATCATTCACGGCGCGCAGGATGAGGCCTGGCGGCACGGGTTCGTCCTGCTGGTGGCCAACACCGACGCGGACCCGCAGGTTGAGCACGAAGCCATCGAGATGATGCGCGAGCATCAGGTGCGCGGAATCCTGTACTCGACCTGGTATCACCGCGAGATCACCGTCCCGCCTGCCCTGGATTCGGCAGAGATGGTGCTGGTCAACTGTTACGCCCCCGGCTCGGACGCCCGCGCCGTCGTCCCCGACGAGCGGCAAGGCGGACGGGTGGCGACCGAGCAGCTCCTAGAGCAGGGGCATCGCCGGATCGCCTTCCTCAACACCACCTGGGAGTCTCCGGCCCGCACCGGACGACTCGCCGGCTATCGGGACGCGCTCGCCGCAGCCGGGGTCGGCTTCGACCCGGCCTTGGTGATCGATGCCGAGCCGAATCAGGAGGGTGGCTACGCGGCGTACGAGGAACTCCGCAGGCTGGACGTGACTGCGGCCTTCTGCCACAACGACCGAGTGGCCATGGGCCTCTACGACGCACTGCGGGTCCGTGGGCTGAAGATCCCCACGGATCTGGCGATTGTCGGTTTCGACAATCAGGAAGTGATCGCCGCGCACTTGCGTCCGCCGCTGACCACCGTGCAGTTGCCGCACTACGAGCTCGGCGCAGCCGGCGTCCGGATTCTGCTGGGGATCGACCCCGTGCCGACCGGCTCGGTCAGCAAGCTCGCGTGCCCGTTGGTGCCGCGCGAGTCGGTGGCCTCCGGTCTGGCCGACTAGGCCCACGGCGGCCTCGACACGTCCTTCGAGGTCACGACCGTCCGATCACCACACCTCGCTTTGTCCTGCCCTTGTTGGAGACCAATGATGACCACCGCACCCACTCCGCACCCGTATGTGGACCCGTCCGGGCCAACGGTGCCGGATCCGCACCGTCCCGGCTTCCACCTCACCGCGCCACAGGGCTGGCTGAACGACCCGAACGGGCTATGCCAGTGGGACGGGGTGTTCCACCTCTTCTACCAGTACAACCCGGACGCCCCGGTGCACAACCAGATCCATTGGGGACATGTCACCAGTACCGATCTGGTGCACTGGCGCGACGAGCCGATCGCGCTGGCGCCCTCGTCCGGGCCGGACGCGCAGGGCTGCTGGAGCGGTGTCCTGGTCGACGATGACGGCACTCCGACCCTGGTCTACTCCGGGCACACGCCGTCCGCGCGTCCGACCCAGACCTGCTGCATCGCCGTGGGCACCCCCGAGCTGGCCACGTGGGAGAAGCTTCCGGACAACCCGGTGATCGACGGGCCGCCGCCCGGGCTGCAGGTGACCGAGTTCCGCGACCACACGGTCTGGCGTGAGGACGGTCAGTGGCACCAGGCCATGGGGTCGGGCCTGGTCGGACGCGGCGGCGCACTGCTCCACTTCCTCAGCCCGGATCTTCGCCAGTGGACCTATCAGGGTCCGCTGGTGACCGCGGACGGCTTGCCGACCGGGGGGCCGTTCAGCGGCACGACCTGGGAGTGCCCCGATCTCTTCGTGCTCCCGACGACCGAGGGAGAGCCCTGGCACATCCTGGTGTTCTCGGCCTGGGACTACGGCCGCACCCTCTACCCCCTCTATCTGGTCGGGCACCTCGTGGACGGGTCGTTCATCGCCGATGCTGCCCCGCGTCACCTCGATCTGGGCTTGCGGCACTTCTACGCGCCGCAGAGCTTCGCGGCTGCGGACGGGCGACGGATCCAGTTCGGCTGGGCACAGGAGGCCCGGCCCGAGGCGGCCGTACTCGACGCCGGCTGGACGGGCGTGATGTCGTTGCCGCGCACCCTCACCCTGCGATCGGACGGGACCCTGGCGGCCGCACCGGTCGCCGAGGTGGACGCGCTGCGCGACGGCGCCGGGGAGCGCCTGGACCTCGTCGAGGGCACGCGTCGGCTGCGGCTCACCGGCGACCAGCTGGATCTGTGCGCCGAGATCGTCCTACCGTCGGGGTCCGGGGTGGAGTTCGCGATCCGGGCCAGCGAGGATCTCCGGGAGGCCACCTTCGTCCGGCTGCAGCGCGCGGACGACGGCGCGGCCCGCCTGATTCTGGACCGTAGCCACAGCCGCAGCCGTGATGCCGGCGATCTCGACGACTACGACCTGAGTGAGCTCGGCGGGGAGCTGCCCGCCCTGATCGAGGATCGAGTGGAGCTGCGAATCATCGTTGACCACTCGATGATCGAGGTGTTTGCCGGGGGCGTCCCGCTGACCGCGAGGGTCTACCCCTCCAGCGCAGAAGCCACCGGAGTGGAAGTCACCGTGCTGTCGTCGGCGAAGGTCGACCTGGTGGCCTGGCCGATGAAGGCAGCCCTGCGCAGGAACCCTGAGGTGGTCACCTCATGAGGCAGGACTGAGCCGCAGCAGCCGTCCGCTGGGGGCGTCCTCGAGGAGCCAGATGGTCCCGTCCGGGGCTTGCTCGACTTCGCGGATCCGCTGGCCGAGCCCCCAGGTGTCGGCGAGCCTGGCCGTCGTGCCGTCCAGGTCAACCCGGATCAGGGCCTGCCCGGAGAGCGCGCCGATGAAAGCATCGCCCTGCCACTGCGGGAAGGCCGTGCCGGTGTAGATCATCAGGCTGCTGGGCGAGATGCTCGGGTTCCAGAAGGCTGCCGGGGCGGCGAACCCGTCCCCTGCCCGATGGTCGGGAATGTCGCGTCCGTCGTAGTGGGAGCCGTTGGACGCCTTCGGCCAGCCGTAGTTGCGGCCGGGCTCGATCAGGTTGAGTTCGTCGCCGCCGCGCGGCCCCATCTCGGTCGACCAGAGGTTGCCGGATGAGTCGAAGGCCAGCCCGAGTGGGTTGCGGTGGCCGCGCGTCCACAGCTGCGCGGTGACACCGCCCTGACCAGCCCACGGATTGCCGGCAGCCGGCGCGCCGTCCGGAGTGAGCCGGACGATCTTGCCGAGGTTCGTGCCGAGATCCTGGGCCGGGTCGAACTTCTGCCGCTCGCCGGAGCTGATGAACAGGTACTGCCCGTCCGGACTGAACGCGAGCCGATGCCCGAAGTGGCCCGAGCCGCTGGTCTTGGGCTGCTGGCGCCAGATCACCTGCAGCCCGGTGAGGGCGGGCTCGTCCGGGGTGCCAGCGAGCTCGGCTCGTCCGACCAGCGCTCCGGTGCCGCCGTCGCCGCGCTCGACCCAGCTGAGATAGACGAGCCGATCCATAGCGAAGCCGGGGGAGACGATGACATCGCCGAGCCCGCCCTGGCCGTCGTGGACGACCTTCGGCACACCGCCGACGGTGAGGACGTGTCCGTCAGCTCGACGCAGCTTCAGCGCGCCGCCGCGCTCGGTGACCAGCAGGTCGCCGTCGGGCAGGAAGGTCATCGCCCACGGCTCGTCGAAGCGACTCAGCTTCTCGATCACGAATGGACGCCCGTCCGGCGCAGTCTTCGGAGTGCTCGGTGGGGTGGCCGCCGGCGCCGAGGTGGACGAAACTGGTGCCGGTGCGGGCGTGGTCGGTGCCGAGATCGGCGCGGAACAGCCGGCCAGCAACACCATGACCAGCGTCAGGGTGAGGGTGCGTCCCATTCACCGAGGCTACCCGCGCCCGGCGTCGGTGCGGGAGGGTCGCCGGTGGGGCACTTCTTCGGCGAGATCAAAGCCGGGCCTGAACCGCCGCTCCTCGTGCCGGCCCACAGGGCTCGATGGCCTCCTTACGAGAATGTATGACGAGCGTCATGAGATGGCATATGAGGGCACGGGGGATCGTGCTGATTCCGCCGGAATCAGCAGTCCAACACACAACGAAGGGGACCCATGACTCTGCCCAGCTCAGCTGATCTTCAGGCCTGGTTTGACCAGGAGCCGTCGCAGACGGTTCTCGGCGTTACGTGGATCGGGCAAGACCCGCGCGACCCGCAGCTCGAGGTCCCGACCTTCTGCTACTTCCCGAGTGCGCCAACGGCCCGAATGAGCGCGATCGCGCGCGCCGCTGGCCTGAGCCTCATGGCAAATGGCCAGATCCCGACCCACCGGCTCGGGGTCGGGATGCGGGTCGCCGCGCACACCGCTGCCCTCGTCGTCCTCGGCCAGCGCCCGTTCGCGCCAATCCCGCTCGACGAGTCGTGGACCCAAGAGGTAGCGGACTACCGCCACGCCCTCGTCATCATCAGTGACCGGCCCCTCGACCTCGACCCGGCCCAGTCCACCTACAGCCTGCCGGCATACAGCAGCTGGGCCGCCATCACACCGCTCGCTTTCGCCTAGCTTCACACCACGCCATAGTCGAAATCTGGCGGGGCAGCCATCTTGGTGGTGCCTGGCGGCGATGGGGCGGGAGGGCGAGAATAGGCCTTGTTCGCGTGATGCGGACCGTGTCCGCCGCCTTTACATTTCTCTCCCCGAGATTGCCGGAGGCGGCGGACACGCCCTTCTACTGGGGCTCGGTGAGGCCCAGGTCCTTGCAGGCTTCCTCGGTCTTCTCCCGGGGAAGGATGGCGAGCCGCCCATCCCTGAGTTGGCAAGCGGTGAGTGGGCCGGGAGGCGTCGTGGTGGGCCACAGTCCGCTACGCCAACCGGCTTCGCACGCCTCTATTGCGGCCGCCACACGCTGCTCGGTCGGGTTCAGCGTGGTGCTCAGGTTGGGGTCGGTGATGTTGGCGGAGTCGTAGAACTCCGAACTGGTCGACCAGGCGCTGTAGCAGCGAGTGAGGTGGTTCTGCTGGGTGAGGTTGGCTTGCACGACAGCGACTCCGCCGGCGGTGGTGGCGAGGACGAACGCTGCCACGGATCCGATGATGAGCGGCGTGCGGTGCTTGCGTCGACGATCGATCGTGGCGCGGGTGCGGCGTAGAGCCCGCTCTGTGCTTGCGGTCGACGTGAGGTCCTGAAAGGTCATAGCCCCTCCTATGGTGTGGGCTTAGTCCGGGTTCGCCGACAGCTGCTCACGCAGCTGTCGTTTCGCCCGAGAGAGTCGGTTCCCGACCGCGGGGACGGTCAGCGAAGTCGCGGTAGCGACCTCTTGATAGGTCCGGCCTTCCACGACGCACGCAATGAACACGTCGCGGTCCATGGGGGAGAGTCTTTGTATGCACTCGTCGAGGAACGCGGCGGCCTCACGCTGAGCGGCCTCCAACTCTGGCTCGGCGACGAGCCGGAGGTTGGCAGCGTCTCGGATCCTTCGCTGTTCTCGAGCGCGGGCCTTGGCGATGTTGCGGGCCACGTTCTTCGTCGTGACCAGCAGCCAAGGGAGTACGGACTGGTTGGCGAGCCGTATATGTCGGCGCTTTCGCCACATGAGTGTCATCGCTTCGCAGGCGGCGTCTTCGGCATCGCTGCTACCGCCCTGGCTGATGGTCAGCGCGTAGGCGACAACGACCCGGTAGTGCCGGCGGAAGAGTTCGTCGTAGGCGAGCATGTCGTCGCGTCCTGCGGCGGCCAGCAGGTCGGCGTCACTGCGCTCGGCCGGTTCTGATCCTGTGGTGATGCTCACACCTCACACTGTCCACCCGACCCCGATTCCTCCCAAAAGCCTTACACGAGGCCGGCGAAACTGCCAGCATGGAGAACATTGGACGGAAACCCCTCCGCCCACATCGGCAATCTCGGGGAGAGATTCATGAATCGATTTGGCATGCGCCTTTCGCTGGCGCGTTCGCATCACTACTAGTCAGCGCAGCAGGTATGGCTAATCTGCCCAGCGCCTCGGCGCAGACTCCGGCAGAGGAAGAGGTCGTCACACAGACCTGTGCCTACAACCTGATCACCGAGACGAAGGTGTGCGTCGCTAGCGACGCCGACCTCGCCAAGGCTGTGAAGGACGAGACGGGCTACACGCTGCTGCCGGCGTCCGCGATGCCGGAGGAGGGTCTTGCTTCCAGGAGCATCGTCACTCCCATGGCTACCTACATCATTGCGGAGTTGTACACCTGGCCCAGCTACAGCGGCACTCGCTGGGTGGTCACTGCGAGCGGCGACTGTGGAACCTGGCAGATCGGTGACTTCAGCGTCAACGGCTGGTCGAACGACGTTGACTCGTTCAAGAGCTTCGGCAAGTGCAAGACGACGCTTTACGACAACAAGAACTTCGGTGGAGCGAAGATCACCGGTGTGGACCTCGCCAACCTCGGCGCTATGCAGAACCAGGCGGAGTCCGGCAAGTGGACCAAGGCGTGATGTAGAGCCACAGCCCTTGGACCGCCACTACCCAGTCACGACCGGGTAGTGGCGGTCCGTCCATCTTCAGACCTTGGCCGGTCTCGCTTGGGAAGGTCCAGCCGGCGCACGCAAGCCATGATTAGAACATGAGTTCTAATCGACGCTACCCACAGCTCGGCCCGCAGCTCGCAGAAGAGCGCGAGCTGAGGGTAGCTCGCAGCTCAGGGCCGCTGCAGACGCTCACCGATGCCCAGCTCAGGCTCGGCCACGTCGTCGTCTCGATCGTTCCCGAAGGCACAGCCATGTGGGGCCGCGCTTGGCTCCGCTTCGGAACCACCGACGTCCGAGCCTGCGTTCGCGTGATGCGATGGACCCCCGACGCCATCGGCGTCGAGGTAGAGGTAGGAGAGGAGCGCCTACGCTGCTGGGTGTGGCAGGGAGCCGTAGAACACCTCGCCAGCAGTGAAGACGCCTGGCGGTAGTGCGCTGTCACTAGCGCTTCTAGAAATAGCGGCCTCTGCCCAGTATCCTTAGCAGCGAAGTACAACTGCACCGCAAGGTGTGACGGGCCAGGCTCCAACCTGACCCGCCACCGACGATCACCAGGTACCAGTGATGATCGACATAACCATCCGAGCCGTGTAGTACAAGATCGCTCCTAGACGCGCTGCAACCTCAAGGTTGTGGCGCGTCTGTCGTTCTCTCCTACGACGATCGGACGGCAACTGCGGTGGGACTTCTTGATCCATCGCAGCACCTCCTCTCCTTGTTGGCCGGCCAGCCGGCGGCTGCCCGGGCCCGCCTGCGGCGGGCGCCTGTGGGGCACCATGGATCGGAAGTGGTCCTCACCATATCGGCCTCACAAAGAGAGCGTGCGGGGACCTGAGCAGAGCACCAGCTGAGCCCTCATGGGGGCCGCTGCGCGGCCTCGGCCGCGCCCTGCGGGCGCGACTGTTCGGGGATCTCCGTCACGGCCGCGGTCCGGTGTCAACGACCCCGCTGCGCGGCCGCCTTCCGGTCCTCGCTTCGCTGCGGTCCCGGCGGTTCCAGGTCGTTGACACCGGCCCTCTCCGGCCGTGAACGCCTCCGGCTTCGAGAGCAGAACCCCGGCGGCGCAAAGCAGCCGCCAAAACAGGCAGGAGGAGCCACCATGAGCCGCGAGACCCTTACCACTTTGAACACCCAGACGCTCATCGGGTACACCGAGAAGCGCGGCAACGCCTGGCACTACCGGGCTTGTGAGCAGGGTGGCGAGTCGAACCACTACCCGCGCGCGATCCCCGTTGAGGACCTGTACCGGCGGCTGTTCAACTGGACGCCCATCGAGGGCACGGTTCGGACTATGGCGATCACCGCTGATGGAGTGCTCACCATCGACGACCCCGACCGCAAAACCATCATCCGGCCCGACACCGAGACCATCCTGGGCATCTTCAAGAAGGGCTACAAGATCCACGGCTATTCGGAGTGGCTGGTCCACAACGTCGAGAACATCCTCGACGCGGATCTTCAGATCGGATCGGCCGGGCTGCTGCGCGGCGGCGCTCAGGCGTGGGTCCAGGTCGAGATGGAGGACACCCTCGAGGCGGAGGGCGTCGAGTTCCGACCGTTCCTGACCGCAGCGACCAGCCTTGTCGGCCGCGATCGGGACTCCGAACGACCGCCGCCTGAAGGTCAAGCACTTCCGTAACAGCCTGGGCAAGATCGGCAGCGTCCGGGACGCGCTGGGCATCGTTCACAAGGCTGGAGACGCCTTCGCTGAGCAGGTTCGCCGGCTCACTGACGAGGCGGTCAGCGAAGCACGCTGGGCAGCGTTCGTCGACGTCTACGCCGAGGCGAGCAGCGACACCAAGCGCGCCGCGACCATCGCCGGGCAGAAGGCCGACGAGCTGCACCGACTGTGGAACCACGACAGCCGCGTGAACCCGTGGCGAGGCACCGCTTACGGAGTTGTCGCCGCAGTGAACACCTACGTTCATCACGTCCAGGAGGTGCGCGGCGCAGACCGGACGACCCGCAACATGGAGCGGATGATCACCGGCGGCGTCGACCAGCTCGACGCCGGAACGCTGGCACTGCTGGCCACGGTCTGATTCCGGCGGAATCGAGGGGGCGGGGGCAGGTTCCCTCGCCCCTCCTGCCTGTGGCGGGTGGTTGGTGGTGGCGGGCGTCGAGCCCGCCGCCACCTCCGCGAGGGGGCAGCCCGGCGCGCTACCCACCGATCTCATCACCGGCTGAGTCAACGCGGTAACGACGGTGCGGCGACCCCGCTACCCAGTTGGAGGCACAATGATGAGTACCGAGAGTCGGCACGAGTAAGGGGGCAGGGACAATGAACATCCAGAGCGCCGACCCGCGAGATATCTCCTGGGAGGTATTAGCGAAGAGATATCGGGTCTACATCTGGAACGCGAGGCGTTCCCAGAGTACCGAGTTCGAAATCACGGATTGTCCAAGCGTGAGCCAGGCAATTGACTGGGCTTCAGCTCACTGCCCTGGTGGTCATCACTGGTACCTCTATGCGGTGGTTAGCGCGGGGACCGAACTCGGCCTGGTCCTGCTTCAGGAGCACTCAGCAGCTTGAGCTAGAGGTGGTTCGTTGGGGCAGACCCCCTCTTCTTAGCTACCCACAGGGCCCAATAATCCCCACAGATTGTGGGATCGACACCTTGTAAGAGGGCTGGGTAGAGTGCGAGTGAAGGCTGTCCAAAGTGGCTCTGACAACGTATGTCGAGCGTCGGCGATGTCGGCCTTGGGTCGATCCGCCAGGTCACTCGCTGCCCGGCGAATGTGGTGATCAATCATTGAAGGAGTGCATCGACGTGCGCGGCTGGCTTGGTCTCGCTGTCGGTCGGTACCGAGGCCATGGCGTCGAAGGCGACCACGTCGGTGAAGAAGCAGTTGAATCAGCTCGCGAGGGTGGGGGGACTTCCGGTCTGCGGAGGTCCCCGAGTCACGTCCCGAGCACTATGAAGGTGAGTGGAGTCTCATGAGGGGAATCAAGGCTGCGGCCGTCCTCATCGTCGCGTTGACGACATTGGCGGGGTGCACCCCGTCCAGTCCGGTGCCGAACCCGTCGGCAGTCGCCAGCGCCGACCAGGCAACCGTCGCGGCGATCAAGTGGGAGGGTGGCGCCAAGGACCCGAAGCTCGATCTGAAGACTCCGCTGCGGGTCAACGAGCCCACGGTCAGCATGGTCGAGCCCGGTTCGGGGGCCAGCATCTCGATGGGGCAGCTGGTCACCTTCGACTCGTTGGTCGTCGATGGCGAGACCGGTGCGGTTGAGGGCTCCACCTACGGCGGCGCTACTCCCAACAAGCTGATCCTGGCCAAGAGCACTGCCAACGAGACCATGCTGGGCGCGATGCGCACCGCCAAGGTCGGCGGCAAGTTCCTCTATGTGGTGCCCGCTCCCGCCAACGACGCCACCGCAGCGCCGACCGATCCCTTGGCCACTCCGGCTCCGTCGGCGTCCAAGGTGCTGGCGATCACGATTCGGTCGGTCGAGAACGTCCCGAATGCCGCCGAGGGCACCGAGAAGGCGCCGGATCCGGCACTGCCCAAGCTCACCTTCGCTGCCGACGGGACGCCCAGTGTGGTCGCCCCCAAGAGCAAGCCGACGGACAAGCTGGCCAGCTCGGTGCTGATCGAAGGCTCCGGCCCGCAGGTCACCGACGGCCAGACCGTGGCCGTGAAGTACTACGGATGGCTGTGGGACGGTAAGCCGTTCGACGCCGTGTGGGGCGTCAGCGCTCCCGAGGTGGTCGGAGTCAGCACCGCAATCTCCGGATGGCGCAAGGCCATCGTCGGCAAGAAGGTCGGAAGCCGGGTGCTGATGGTGGTGCCGCCGGCCATGGCCTACGGCGGCGCCGGCCAGGACTCGATCCCGCCGGACTCCACGTTGATCTTCCTGGTGGACGTGCTGGCCGCCTACTGATCGACCACGCCTGATCCGTGGCCGGTGACTCGTTCGGGGGGTTCGAGTCATCGGCCACAGCTGTGCCCGGGCGGGCTGATGCCGGGGCCTGCGGTGAAGCGCAGCAGCCCCCGGGTTGGCAATGCACTCAGCCCGCGGTGGGCGCCCCGGCGCTAGACCGTGCGGCGGGCACGGCCGCAGTCACTGCTTGGGCTCGGCTTTCGGTGCAGCCTGCGCGGTCCAGGGCAACCGTCGGGCGATCAGGGCAGTGCCCCAGGCGACGACCACGAGCACCCCGAGCATGGCGATGGACGGTCGGGCCAGCTCCCAACCGAACACGGCAGCGAACCACGGGGCCCGCTGGGTCGCGGCGAGCACTCCGACGGCAGCGATCAGGGTGAAGGTGGCCACCGGCCAGTTCTGGCCCGCTGACAGTCCGGCCATGGCGACCGCAGCTCCCAGCGCAGCACCGGTGCCGAGTGCGGGGGTGAGGAAGCCGCCGTCCACGCCGCTGCCGGCGGTGACCGCGGTGGCCACGGGCTTGAGCACCAGGAGGAGCGCGAAGGTGAGCGCGGTGGCTCCGCCGGCCAGTCCGAGCTGGACGATGCCCTTGCCGTTCCCGGGCAGGCTCGGCCACCAGATCGCGGCCACACCGACGGCCAGGCCGGCCAGCGCCGTGGCGACCGGGAGGCGCCAGGTGGGTTGCGGACGCCACCGTCCGCACCAGCGCACGAGCCGGTCGAACCCGGCCCCGACCAGGGCACACAGTGGAGCCGCGGCCAAAGCCCAGATCAGCGTGGTGGCATCGAGGTCGCCGGCGGGCAGCTGGTAGACCGAGTTCATGCCGAGGACCGGCCAGGAGACAGCCACCGCCACCAGACTGACCGGAACGAAGATCGCCAGCCCGCTCAGACCGAAGCCGCCGGCCAACACCTCGGCGCCGAAGATCACCCCGCTCAGCGGAACGTTGTACACCACGGCCAGACCGGCTCCCGCGCCGGCGATGACCAGCCGGCGCCGAGTGTCTCGTCCGATGCCGAGAACGCTGCTGAGCACCGAGGCGAGGGCTGCACCGATCTGGCGGGGAGCTCGCTCCCGTCCGATCGAGGCGCCGGTCCCGACAGCCAGGATCTGGAGGAGTGCGTCCGCGGTCGTCCGGCCCAGCGGCAGTCGGCGCGCCTTCGGACCACAGGCCTCGCTGACCTGCGGCAGCCGACGGCGGCGCAGCCACATCCAGGCCAGGCCGGCAAGACCGAGACCGAGAGTCGGGGCGAGCACTCGTCGGAGCGGATCGGCGTGCTCGACACCCAGCAGGAAGGTTTCATCGGTGTAGCCATAGGCGAGGTGCTGGATCAGATGCAGCAGCTCAGTGACCAGGGTCGCCGCCACCCCAACGCTCAGCCCGGTGGCGATCACCCCGACGGCCACACGCACCGGCATCGGCCACGTTTGGGTGCGGCGGCGAAATGTGGCCAGCAGGGTGCGCCAGCTCACGTGGCCTCTGTGATGACGAGTCGTCGGAGTTGGTCCCTTCGAGATGTGGCTCGCTCGACCGCGATCCGCGCATCCTGGTGGGGGGACGCCGGTGGTTCTGGTCCGCGGCACGTGGCCGGATCGATCGAACTCGGGACGTCCATCCCGCCGGCCCCAACCCTACCGGCGGCAGGTGATGGGTCTGCCGAAGGGGAGGTCGATCACCGGAGTAGCCGACAGCTGCTAGCCGCCGGGCTGGCAGCCGCTGAGGAGCAGAGCGTCGTCCTGAGGAAGGCCGGATGAACGGCGGGATGATTTGTGCCGCGATTCTTGACCGAGCCGCGCCCGCGAGGCTTACGCTGGCCGGTAGGCGGAAGTCCACTTTGCAGTGCGTCCTGCCTTGCCATCGGCGAGGAGAGGGGCCGGAATCGACCGGTGCGGGCGAAGCGGGCCGAATGCCCCCGTTCGACGGTGATCCGGGAGTCTGGTGCCGTCGCCCCCGGACCCCCTCGGAGGTGCCTGATGTCGGAGCCGGCGACCAGCCTGGCCGCGACCGCGCACGCCGCTGCCGACGACCACCTGATCGTCTGCGAGAGCGTCGTCCGGATCTTCCAGCACGGGCCGATCGAGGTGCAGGCATTGCAGGGCCTCGATCTGCACGTCACCAAGGGCGAGATGATCGCGGTGGTCGGGCCGTCCGGGGCCGGCAAGTCGACGCTGCTGTCGATCCTGGCCGGAGCCGACTCGCCGACCGCGGGCACCGTCCGGGTGGCCGGCTGGGATCTGGCCAAGCTGCCGGCCAACCAGCGGGTCGGCTACCGGCGCGGCGTGGTCGGACTGGTGCAGCAGCAGACCTCCCGCAACCTGATTCCCTACCTCAACGCCGTCGACAACGTGGTGGTGCCACTCAGCCTGTCCTCGTATCCGCGACGCAAGCGGGCCGCGCGGGCTGCTGAACTGCTCGACCGGTTCGGGGTCGGCTACTGCGCGCGGCGGCTGCCCGGCGAGATGTCCGGCGGCGAACAGCAGCGGGTGGCGATCGCCGTGGCCATGGCCAACGAACCGCCATTGCTGCTGGCCGACGAGCCGACCGGCGAACTCGACACCACCACCTCGCACGAGATCTTCGAAACCCTGCGCGCCACCAGCGCCGAGGACGGGGTCACCGTGGTGGTGGTCACCCATGACCCGACGGTCAGCGGGCAGGTCGGACGCACGGTGGCCATCCGCGACGGCCGGACCAGCTCCGAGGTGCTGCGGCACACCGAGGAACTCGAGGACGGCCAGCAGCGGATCGTCGCCCAGGAGTACGCCGTGATGGACCGGGCCGGACGCGTCCAGGTGCCGCGGGAGTTCCGGGAAGCCCTCGAACTGACCCGCCGAGTGCGGCTGACCCTGGAGGCCAACCACCTCGAACTATGGCCGGACGATCGCCGATGAGCACCTCTCGCTACCAGCTGATGGTCGACGTGCGCTCTGTGCAGCGCACCTACGGCTCGGGCCACTCCGCGGTGACCGCGCTGCGCGACGTCTCGCTCCAGATCGCCGAAGGGGAGTTGGTCGCCCTGGCCGGACGCTCCGGTTCCGGAAAGACCACGCTGCTGAACATCATCGGCGGCCTGGATCGCCCCAACCACGGCGAAGTGATCGTGGACGGCACCGACTTGGCCCAGCTGAACGAGGCCGGGCTCGAGGCCGTCCGCCGGGACACGGTGTCGTTCATCTTCCAGGGCTTCGGGCTGGTGCCCGAGCTGACCGCCGCGGAGAACGTGGGCCTGCCGTTGCGGCTGCGCCGCACCCCGCCGGAGATCCGCGAGCAGCGGGCCGCGCTATTGCTGGAGCTGGTCGGACTGGCCAGCCACGGTGCGCACCGGCCCGATGAGATGTCCGGCGGCCAGATGCAGCGGGTGGCGATCGCCCGGGCCCTGGCCGGCTCACCGCGGCTCCTGATCGCCGACGAACCCACCGGTCAGCTCGACACCGAGACCGGCCTGGCCGTGATGGCGCTGATCCGCGGTGTGGTCGAGGCCGAGGGGATGACCGCGATCATCTCCACCCACGACCCGGTGATGATGGCGCTGGCCGATCGCGCGCTGCGAATCGAGGACGGCAGGCTGGTCGATGCCTGAACCGGCACCCACCGGTGCCGCTGCCGGGCCGGGCAGGCTCCGGCTCAGACGGCGTGGGCTGCGCCGGGCCGGCGCCCAGCGCGGCCTGATCGCCGCGCTGCTGGTGGTCTTCACCGTGTGCTCGGCCGCCTCGGGAGCCTGCCTGCTGCTGCTCACCGCCGGTGACCACCGGGCGTTGTCGGCTGCGGTCAGCCAGGCCGACGGCACCGAGGCGCAAGCCGGGCCCGACCTGGCGTCCATGGCGGTGCTGGCCGACAGCCTCAGTGACACCAAGCCGGACGCCAAGACGCTGCTGCCACTGGTGCGGACCTCGCTGAACACCGTGGCGGCGCCCTACCCGGCGAAGATCTCGCTGTGGACCACCAGCGCCAGCTTCTTCCTGGACGGGCCGAAGGTGCGCCGCGGCTACCTGGTCGAGGCCGACACGATCGCGGCCAATGCCACCCTGACCAGTGGCAGCTGGCCCACGCCGGCCGGGCCGGGCGCACCGATCCCGGCCGCCGTCCCACAGACCGCAGCCGAGGAGTTGGGCCTGAAGCCGGGATCGACGATTCGGCTGCTCAGCGATCGCAGCGGTAAGCAGGCGTCGGTCTATGACCTGGTGGTCAGCGGGACCTTCACCTCCGCCGAGACCCCGGTCTGGACCCGGGACGAGTTGGACGGACGGGGCTACGACCCCAGCCACTTCCGGCTGCCGACCTTCGGCCCGTTCATCGTGGCGCCCGGCACCATGGAGTCGCGGGCCACTCCGGTGGAGCAGCTCAACGCCGTGCTCGACCCCACCTTCGGCGGCGACGAAGCCGGAATCCCGGCCTACCTGCAACGCCTGAACGCGGCCCCCGACCTGCTCAAGGATCAGGCCGGTCCCGCAGTGGCTCAGGTGGTCGTCCGCTCTGATCTGGGCGCGGAGTTCGAGCGCTGGCGCTCGACCCTGCGGGTCACCGATGCGCTGGTGGTGACCGTCTTCGTCCTGGTGCTGGCGCTGGGTGCGGCCACCACGGCGCTGATCTCGCGGGTCCTGGCCGGACGTCGCGCCGTGGAGAACACGCTGCTGCGCGACCGCGGCGCCTCGAGCCGGCAGCTGGTCCGCTCGGCCGCCATCGAGGCCGTGCTGGTCGCTGTGGTGGCGGCCGTCCTGGCCGCGCCGCTGGCGCTGCTGGGCTACTGGCTCAGCGCTCCCGGGTCCGGTTCCTGGTGGCCGTGGGTGGGGCTGAGCCCGGACCTGGCGATCCTGGCCGCAGCGTTGCTCGCCGGTGCGCTCCTGCCGGCCGCCGTGGTGGTGCTCAGCGCGTTGCCGCCGCGCTCCCGGCGCTCCCGGACGTCCGGGGCCGGCGTGTTCGTCCGCTCCGGCGCCGACCTGATGCTGGCCGGGCTGGCCGTGGTCGCCTACCTGCAGCTGCGCTCCCACGCCCCGACTCCCGGACTGATCGACCCGTTCCTGGCCGTGGCGCCGGCGGCGTGTGCACTGGCCGTGGCCGCGCTGATCGCTCGGCTGCTGCCGCTGCTCGCCCGCGCCGCCGAAGCCCTCGCCCGTCGCGGACGTGGTCTAGTGCTGCCCCTGGCCGGCTGGCATCTGTCCCGTGGCGGAGGCACCCAGGGGGTGTTCCTGCTGGTCCTGGCCACGGCGGTGGGCACTCTCGGCCCCACCTTCCTGGCCACCTGGGCGGTCTCCCAGGACGAACAGGCATCGGTGCTGGTCGGGACCGACCTGGTGGTGGAACGGCCCGGACGGCCGGACACCGGAGGCTCGGTGGCCACGTTCACCGGCAGCCCGGCGTCCCCGATCGCCGACGGGCCGATCGTGCTGGGCAGCCGACCCGACGGAGTGCAGCTGCTCGCCGTGGACGCCGCGGCCGCCGGCCGGCTGCTGGTGAGTCGTCCACCGGCGGACGCCAGCTGGGCGCAGGTGATGGCCGGGCTCACTCCGAAGGCCCCCGCCAACTCTCTGGCGGTCGGCTCCGGACCGTCCGGGCTGACCGTGACCGGAACTCCCCGACCCGGGCCTAGTGACGCCGGCCTGAAGCCTCCGGCGATCGCGGTGAGGCCCACGCTGGTGCTCAGCGACGGGGTCGGCTCGACCATCACTCAGGTCGGCAGCGAGGTGACCCTGGACGGACGGCCGCATACCGTCGCGCTGCCGCTGCGCGGACAACCGCCGCTGCCACCGGGCAACTGGCAGCTGGTGGCCATCGAGCTGCTGCTGCTGGACCACAGCGGTGGTCAGCTGGAGTGGAGCAACGAGACCGCAGAGGTGGACCTGACGATCACGGTGGCCGGGGCGTCCGGCGCGGGCGGGCCATGGAGTGCGCCGCCCCCCGATGCGCAGGCCTCCGTCACCGCCGAGCAGGTGCAGGCCGCCGGCGACACGATCCGCGCCTCCTTCCGCTACGCGGTCCTGAACCTGGCCTGGCAGGAGGCTCATCTGACCTTGCTCAGCTTCCCGGCCTCCACCGACGTGCCGGTGGCGATCGAGGAGAAGCTGGCCGCCGAACTGGGGCTGCACGTCGGTGACCGAATCGCCTTGGCCTGGCAGGCCACCGCGCTCGAGGCCGTCGTGGTCCGGACGGTTCCCTACGTCCCGTCCCATCCGCGGCAGGCCGCCTTGCTGACCGATCTCACCTCGCTGCAGCACGCCCTGCTGAGCACTGGACGGACGACGTCCCTCACCACTGCCTGGTGGGTGGCCGCACCGCGTCCCGGGGCGGCGCAGGCCATCCGGCAGGCCGGCCAGGGTCCGGTGCTGGATCGGGTCGAGACTGCGGCCGAGCTGCGCGATGGGTCGCTGCGGCTTCCGGTCCAGTACGCCTGGCTGCTGGCGATCGTGGTGTCGGTGGGGTTGGCGATCGGTGGCGCCACCGCCTTGGCCGCAGCTCAGGCGCAGCAGCGCTGGATCACCATCGCCCGGGTCCGGGCGATCGGGGCGTCCCGGCGGGAGGCCCTGGCCAGCCATTTCGCCCAGCACGCCGTGGTGACCGTGTTGGCTGTCGGGTTGGGAGTGGTCGGCGGCGGGTTGCTGTCCTGGGCACTGGTACCGCTGCTGGTGGTCAGCACGTCCGGTGAGCCCGCGGTGCCTCCGGCCATCGTGAACTGGGCCTTCGGACCGTCCGCGGCCGTGATCGGGGTGATCCTGGTCGGCGGTCTGCTGGCCGGCGTCCCCTCGGCGCTGGCCATGGTCCGACGCTCGACGGTGACCGCCTTGCGGATGGGGGAGGCGCGATGAGCCGACCCGCTCCTTCGCAGCGCTCCGACAAGGCCGGACGGCTGCCGCTGGGCAACCTGTGGCGGCAGTCGCGGCGCGACCTCGGCCCGCTGCTGGTGGGTCTGATCGTGATCGCGGCCGCGTCCTTCCTGGCCTCGGCGGTGCCACAGGTACTGAGCTCGGTGGCCACCGCGGTCGTCCAGGACGCCGTGGCGCACCCCAGCCGGCCACCGGAGATCCTGGTCCAGATACCGTTCGACTCCAGCGACGTCCCGAGCTCCGACGGCAGCGACTGGTTCAGCACTCGGATCGAGGCTGGAATGCCGACCGAGCTCCGCGGCGTCCTCGCTGCGCCGGTGCTGTCGATGGTGGGCCCCGAACTGAAGGCCGGTTCGATCGCCGGACGGCCCGGACGGGCCCGGTTCATCTACGTGCACAGCGCCGGCGGACCGGCCGTGACCTGGGTCGAGGGACGCGCCCCGGCGGCCACCGGCGATGTGTCCCGCTGGAACTACTCGGACGAGGCGCTGCCGATCGAGGTGGCGTTGTCGGTGGACGCGGCCGCGCTGATCGGCGTCCATCCCGGCCAGCAGCTGACCGTGACCAGCACCCAAGGTGCCCCGCTCGACGTGCGGCTGAGCGGGATCTATCGTCCCGACGATTTGAACGATGATGCCTGGAAGGTGACTCCCACCCTGGTCAAGCCCCAGTTGGTGGACGGCTCGGCGGCCGTGGCTTCGGTCGGGCTGCTGGTCTCGCCGGAGTCGCTGCCGTTCGCCATGATCGGTGCGCTGCCCGGCAGCATGGACCGCACCTACACCTACCCGGTGATCGCCTCCCGGCTGGACGCCGGCCGCGCCGAAGCGCTGGCCGTCGAGGCTCGATCGCTGGCCGCCGGGCGAAAGAGCATCGACCTCAACGGAAGTCAGCCGAGGATTCACACCAACCTCGATGCGATCATCGACGACGCTCTGGCCCGGGTGGCGGCCGCGTCCGCGCAGGCCTCGGTGCTGCTGATCGGACTGCTGGCCACGGCACTGCTGGTGGAACTCCTGGTCGCCGGGCTGCTGGTCGAGCGGCGCTCGGCCGTCCTGGTCCAATGGCGCGCCCGGGGCGCCACTCTGCCGGTAATCGCGTGGGCCAACCTGCTGGAGGCAGCCCTGCTGACCATCCTCGGCGGAGGGATCGGAGTGGGCGCCGCCATGCTGCTGCTCGGTGGCACTCCGCCGCCGGCCTGGCTGGTGCCGACCTTGCTGGCCGCGCTGCTGCCGCAGCCGCTGCTGGCGGTCCGGGCTGCCGGCGGTGGCGTCCGAGCCGGTGCGGTGGCGGTGGGCAAGCATCATCGGCTGGCCACCGCACACGCCCGCCGACTGGCCGCCGAGATCATGCTCGGCGTGGTGGCCCTGGCTGCGCTGGCCACCTTGGTGATGCGCGGAGTGGTGGCGTCCTCGGCCTCGATCTGGACCGACGGCGTGGTGTTGGCCGCCCCGGTGCTGGTGGCCGTGGCCGTGGCGCTCCTGCTGATCCGGCTGCAGCCGAGCGGCTTGGCCCTGGCCCGACGGCTGGCCACTCGGCGGACCGCGGCGGTGCCGCTGTTGGCGGCCGCGCGGGTCCGAGCCGACGGACTGGCCACCGCGGCCCTGGTGGTCTCCTGTGCCATGGCTGCGATCGCCACCACGGTGGCGGTGACGGTGAGCTCCGGGCAGATCGATGCGTCCTGGGACGCGGTGGGCGGCGAGGCCGCGGTGACCAGTACCTCGCCCGACGGGATCCCGTCCGCCGTGCTCGATCTGGATGGCGACGCCGGCCTGGTGGTGGCCACGGCGGCAGTGGTGCCCAGTGCGCAGCTGCTCGGTTCCGGCCTGGACCGCTCGGTGTCGGTGGTGGCCATCGACGCCGACGCCTTCGGACGGCTGCTGGCCGCCACTTCGGGCTCGTCCGACGCACTGAAGCAGCTCACCACGGCCAACCCCAGTGCCGTCCCGGTGCTGAGCACCGGCTTGCCGCAGTGGGACTCGGCCACCCTGCTCTGGGGGGACGACCGGCTGTCCGTCCAGGCCGTCGGGATCGCCCCCACCCTGCCCAGCGGGCTCGGGCTGAGCGACTATCCGACGGTGGTCGCCGATCGGCGGCTCCTCGCTGCGGCGCTCGGCCACGAGGTGGCCGCCAGCCAGGCCTGGGTGGTCGGGCCGGACGCCGCGGCGCGGCTGCGGGCGGCCGTGGCCGGGACCGACGCGCAGTTGCTGACCCGCCAGGAGTGGCTGGCCGCCCAGGCCCATGATCCGCTCCGCAATGCCCTGGGCTGGCTGTTCGCCGGCGCCAGTGCGGCGGCCGTTGCCCTGGCCGCATTGGCCGTGATGCTGATGGCTGCGGCCGGCGCCGGGCAGCGCACCCGGGCGGCGGCCCAGCTGAGGGTGATCGGCATGCCCGCTGCTGCCGCGCGCCGGGTGAGCTGGCTGGAGGTGGCCGTCCCCGCCGTGCTGACCGGCCTGGTTGGACTGGCCATCGGGATCGGCCTGTCCGGTCTGCTGGTGACCGCACTGGACCTGAAATCGGTCACCGGCGGACGAGTGGCGCCGCGCCTGGTGATCTTCTGGTGGGCCTTGGCCCTGCCGATCCTGTTGGGCGTCCTGGCCCGGCTCGCCGTCCTGATCGCCGGACTGCGCGGACGACGGGTGCCGCTCGGCCCCTTGATGCGGGCCAGCTGAGCCTGGTTCGGAGCACTTCCGGGCGCCGCCGAGCCACTTTACGAAGGCTTGAGGTTGACCTGACCCTGCCATAGCGCGATGGACAGGAAGCCCACAGACAGCGCTGTGAGTCTTGCGAGCAGAGCCCGATCAGCCGCGAGACAAGGAACAACCGATGCGCACCACGGCCCTAGGCAAGACCGCTCTGACCCTCAGCGCGCTGCTGGCCACCGGCACAGCCGCCACCGCCGGTCTGTACGTGACCTTGGCCGGTGCCGCAGTCGGTCAGTCGGACGACTCCGCCGACTCGGTCGCCGCCGGTGACCAGCTCGCCCCGCCCGCGTCGAGCGATCCGACCTCGACCAGCGGCCGCACTCGGGACTCCGGCGCGCGGACCAGCCCCAGCGCCAGCAGCAAGGCGCGTCCGTCGTTCAGCGCGACGCCGACCCCACAGAAGACCAGTGCCCCGGCGCACACCAAGACGAAGGGCTCCTGATGCTGGCCCTGGAGACACCGCACACCATCGCGCCGGTTGCGGCCGACTTTCGGGCGATCGGGACCAGCAACCAGATCCTGGCCACTCGTCCGGATGTCCTGGGCGCGGCGGTCGCCATCGCCAAGGACTACCTGGATGCCCTGGACTGGGCCTGCTCCCGCTTTCGGCCCGACTCCGAGGTGAGCCGGCTGGCCGCCGCCTCGGCCACCGAGCCCGCCTCGCTGGTCGGCTCGCCGATGCTGGTCGACCACCTCGAAGCGTCCCGCTACGCCTCCCGGCTCAGTGATGGCCTGGTCGATCCCACGGTCGGCTCAGCGCTGATCAGTTCCGGCTATGACGCGGACCTGGCCGAGGTGCAGGCCCGCGACGAGTTCCACCAGAGCGTCCCCGGAGTGGTCGCCGGCTGGCAGCGGGTCGAGCTGACCGGAAGCCGGATCACCACGCCGGCCGGGGTGCTGCTGGACTTCGGCGCCACCGCCAAGGCGCACGCCGCCGACATGATCGCCCGGCTGCTGGCTCTGCAGTTGCCGGGCAGCTTCCTGGTGAACCTGGGTGGCGATCTGGCCACGGCCGGTGAGGGCCCGGACGGGGGCTGGCGGGTCGCCGTCGAAGCCGCCGACGGCTCGATCCGCCAGGTGATTTCGATCGCTCACCAGGCCGTGGCCACCTCGTCCACTCAGCTGCGCACCTGGGCCACCAGCAGCGGCAACGCCCACCACATCATCGACCCGCGGACCGGTCGACCGGCGGCCCCGATCTGGGGCCAGGTGACCTGCGTGGCGATCACGGCCCTGGAGGCGAACACGGCCGCAACTGCAGCCGTCGTCCTCGGCGAGGACGCCGTGGCCTGGCTCACCGGCCACGGCCTGGCCGCCCGCCTGGAACGTCCGGACGGCTCGGTGGTCTGCACCGCCGGCTGGCCCCAACCTGCCTCGGAGGTGCACTGATGTTGGACGGATCTGCCTTGTGGTACCTGTCCCGGGCGACCGGCGTGGTCACCGTCGTGCTGTTCACCGTGGTCTTCTGCCTGGGCGTGATCACCGCCGGGCGGCGTCGTCCGCAGGGGCACGCGGCAACCGTGGTGATGGGCGTCCACCGGTGGCTGTCGGTCGGAATGCTGGTCTTCCTGGCCGTCCACATCGTCACGGCCATCGTCGACGGCTACGTCTCCATCGGCTGGCTGGCCGTGGTGGTGCCGTTCATCTCCGACTACCAGCCGCTGCTGGTCGGCTTCGGCTCGCTGGCCGTCGACCTGCTGATCGTGGTGATGGTGACCAGCTACCTGCGGCACCGGATCCCGGAGCGCTACTGGCGCGGCATTCACTGGGTCTCCTACGCCATGTGGGTGGTGGCGCTCGTCCACGGCTTCATGATGGGCACCGCCGACCAGCCCGGGCTGCGGCTGACCACGCTGGCGTGCGGGGTGATCGGCGGCGCCACCGTGGTGTGGCGGACGGTCGTCTCCCACGCCGACCGAGATCGCCGAGAACTGATCAACGCACAGGAGTGGTCATGACCCAACTCGCTCAACTGCTGGAAGAGGCCGGCCTGACCGGACGCGGCGGGGCGGCCTTCCCGACCGCGATCAAGGTCAAGGCCGCCATCGAGAAGCGCGCCCGGCTGATCGTCAACGTCTGTGACGGCGAGGTCGGCGCGGCCAAGGACGGCTGGGTGGTCGAGCATCACCTCGACGAACTGCTGGACGGGGTGGCGCTGGTGGCCGGGATCAGCCCGCACACCCGCTTCGCCGCCCACCGCGGCTCGGCCACCGCGATCCGGCTGGCCGCGGCCGGGCTCCCGGTGCTGGAGGTTCCCGACCGGTACGTCTCCTCGGAGGAGACCTCGCTGATCTCGGCGGCGCACGGTGGCTCGGCTCGTCCGATGACCAAGCGGACGCCGTTCGTCTACGGCGGCCGCGACCCGCAGGGGCGTCGAGTGCGGCCGACCGTGGTGCTCAACGCCGAAACCCTGTGGCGGGTCAGCCAGATCACCCAGCGCGGCGCCGACTGGTTCCGTTCCTTCGGCACGGCGGCCGAACCGGGTCCGCGGCTGGTCGCCATCGGCGGCTATGTGGCTCGTCCGGGGGTCTACCAGTCGGCCGCGGGGACGCCGCTGGCCGAGGTGATCGGCCTTGCCGGAGGGCTGAGCCCGGACGTCCGCTATCTGGGGGTTGGTGGGCTGGGCGGCATCGTGATGACCGCAGCCGAGGCCCGCTACGCCATCTGGGATACCCCCGGCATGAAGGCCTATGGCGGCGCGATCGGCCCGGGCATCATCACCATCTGGAACCCGGCCGAGAACCCGGTGGACACGGTGAACCGGATGCTCAACTACGGTGCGGCCGAGTCGGCCGGGCAGTGCGGGCCCTGCATGTTCGGACTGCCGGCCTTGGCCGAGCAGTGGCGCAGCTTCGTCGACCTGCCCAGCGCCAGCGCACAGCGCCGGATCACCGAGCGGATCGAACTGCTCAACGGACGGGGCGCCTGCGCCCACCCGATGGGGGTGGCCCGGTTCGCCGCGTCGGCGGTCCGCGTCCTGGAGCCTGAACTGACCGGACGGCTGGTCGGCCGCCGCTACTTGGAAGGAGCCAGCCATGTCTGACGCGGTGGAGATCGCCAAGTTCGCCGTGGACCGAGTGCGCTGCACCGGCCACGGGATCTGCGCTCAGACCCTGTCCGGCTCGATCACTCTGGACGAGTGGGGCTACCCGATCGTTCGTGACGACCGAGCCGATCCCGCGGACGCCGCGCTGGCCGTCAAGCTCTGCCCGGCCCGGGCGCTCTACCTGCGCTGAGCCGAGCTGCGCTGAGCAGAGCCGGGCCGAGGCTGGCAGGAGCAGGAACAGGGGAGATCAGCGGGTGAGCAGCGCGTCCCGGGCCAGGATCGCAGCACCCCAAGTGCCGGCGTCGTGGCCGAGCTCGGCGCGGACCAGCCGGGGCACGTTCAGCCCGGCGCAGTAGTCGGACAAGGCCGCCCGGACCGGGCCCAGCAAGGCGTCCCCGGCTTCGGCCAGGCCGCCGCCCAGGACGATCAGTTCCGGGGCGACCAGCGCACTCAGCGCACCCAGCCCGGCTCCCAGCGCCGAGGTCGCCGAGCTCCAGGCGTGGACGGCCCGCTGGTCGCCACCCTGGGCTCGGGCCAACACCTCGGCTGCCCCGCTCACGAGCTCGCCACCCAACTCCTGATAGGTGCGGACGATCGCCGGGGCCGCAGCCAGGGTTTCCAAGCATCCATGCTTGCCGCAGGCGCATCGCGGCCCGGATGGATCGATCACCAGATGGCCGAGTTCGCCGGCCGAGCCGTTCCCGGCATAGCTGTGACCGTCGATCCGCAGCGCGGCGGCGATCCCGGTTCCGACCACCACGATCGCGGCATCGGCCACTCCGCGGGCCGCACCCAACCGGGCCTCGGCCGTGCCCGCAGCCCGGACGTCGTGGGCCACGGCGATCGGCAGCTCGGTGCGGGCCGCCAGGGCGTCCCGGAAGCCGAAGTCCCGCCAGCCGAGGTTGGCCGACCAGCGGCCGATCCCGGCGGCCTCGTCCACCACGCCGGGGATGGTCAGGCCGATGGCCCCGATGCGCTGGTCGGGTCGCTGGAGCTCGTCCAGCAGTGCCGCGACCCCGACGACGATCGCGTCGCCGGGGTCCTCGGCCGAGCGTGGGGTCGGCCGCCGGACGACTCCTCCGAGTCGCCCGGCGCCGTCCAAGACGGCTGCCTTGAGCTGGGTGCCGCCGACATCGACGGCCAGCACCGCAGGGCCGGTGCCGAGTTCAGGAGCAGCCATCATCAGACCTCTGTCGAGCCGGACTCAGGCGCCGGCGCCGGCAGTCGCCGCCTGCCAGAAGCTGGCGTCCTCCTGGCCGAGGGCGTACATGGCGAAGCCGGCCAGGTGGTACTTCGGAATGAAGGAGGTCTTGGCCTCGATGCTCTTGGTGTTCTCGAACCAGGCCTCGTGCTTGTGGCCCTTGAGGGTGTAGGTCACCGACGGCGACAGCGAAGTGTCGTTCCAGTGCTCCACGGCGCCGGGCACCTTCAGCCAGTCGGAGAACTTGGTCCAGGCCACGAAGGACGCCGGGTAGGCGCCGGTCTTCTTGTGCGCGGTGATGTCCCAGTCGTAGCCATAGGCACCCAGTCCGAGCAGCAGCTTGGACGGCTCGACCGTGGAGGTCGCGTACTTCAGGCAGGACTCCACCCAGTCCGCACCGGCGACCGGTCCGGGATCGCTCCAGTCGGGGCCGTTCTGGTCGTAGGTCATCAGCTGGAGCAGGTCGGCCACCTTGCCGATGGCGACGTAGTCGAAGGGGTAGGACCAGTCATCGGTCTTGTCGTCGGCGGCCTTGGCCGGGACGCTCAGGATCAAGGTGAGGCCCTCGGCGTGCAGCTTGCTGGACAGCTCGGTGACGAAGGCGGTGTAGGCGTCCCGGTCGGCGACCTCGAGAGCCTCGAAGTCCAAGTTCAGGCCGTCATAGCCGCCGTCCTTGGCCAGCGTGACCAGGCTGGTGATCATCTTGTCCTTGTTGGTCACCATGGCGGTGTGGGCCAGCTTGCCGTCGAAGCCGTTGCCGGCCGAGTCGTAGACACCGGCGTAGGTGCGGATGTTGTGCGCCTTGTCGAACGGGATGAGCTCCTTGTTCGGCAGGGTTCCGGTGACCTCACCGGAGGTGTTGATCTCGAACCGGGCCGCGGAGACCGCGTTGATCGAGGAGGTGAATGAGGTCACCGAGTTGTAGACGATCGGGGCGTCGCCGGCGTAGTAGCCCAAGGCGATCTTCCCGGCGGCCACGCTCGGAGTCGGGGTCGGGGTCGGCGTGGTGGCAGATGCCGGGGCCGAGGCGGACGGGCTGGCGGCCGGGGCCGTGCAGCCACTGACCAGCAGTAGGCCGACGGACAGGACGACGCCGGCCAATGGCACGGCGGTGATGCGACTTCTCATGTGTTGACGCTCCTCATGGGTTGGGCAAAGTCGGTCGTCGACGACGACGGCCGTTCCGAGGACTCCGCGGCCAGCAGTTGCGCCGCCCTTGGATGATCAGGGGATGTGATAGGTGTCGCCGTAGGTCTTCCAGACCAGCGGCGGGTCGAGATTGAGGTTGCCGGCCGCGAGGAACACCCGCTGGGCGTCGTCGATCCGGGACGTATCGGCGTGCGCCTCCTCGGTCTTCATCACCGCGATCCGGGCGGTGAAGAACGCCAACAGGTACTTCTTCTCGTCCCCGCCCTGGCTCGGCGGCTGCACCTTCTTCATGGCTGCGGCACGGATGCCGCCGAAGCTGGCCGCATCATCACCGGGGCCGTGCATGACCATGGCGTCGTAGTAGACGAACTGACCCAGAGTGCCCAGCCCGTCCGCCTTGGCCTGGGACACAGCCGGGTCGAAGTAGACCCGATCCCGTTCGGCGTCCTGCGCCTGCTGGAACACCGGGTCGGCGGCAGCGGCCTTCCAGGCCTTCTCGAAGCCCGCGCCCAGACCGGCGTGCGAGGCGGAGTTGTTCACCTTCTTCAGTGCCGGGAGGTACTTCGCCAGGTCCGCGGCTGCGGCATCGTCCGGCCCGGCCGCGGCCTGGTAGGCCTGCACCAGTTCGAGCATGTCGCCGGTGCCGGAGCAGAAGCCGATGATTCCGCCGGTGTAGCCGCGCCCGTCCTTGATGTCCTCCAGGTAGGCGTACTGCGCCTTCCAGTCCAAGGTGGAGTTCTCCGCGCTGGAGACCAGCTCCATGGCGATCTCCTTCTTGGCCGGATCGTCCAGGCCGGGGGCAGCCGCCGCACTGGACGGGGCCGCCGAAGCCGTGGTCGGGACGGACGAGGCCGCTCCGCTGGCCGTGGCGGTCGGCCCGGCATTGGCCGTGCACCCGCCCAGCGTCAGTAGTGCAGCCATCACGGTCGCCGTCACAGTGGCTTCGCGGTTCATCTCGCTTCTCCCTGGCGGGGCCGCAGCCCCGCCATCATTGATGCTCTGACAAGGCATCCAGCGCGACGGCGAGGGCCTGCGTGCTGGTCGTGACTCGGCTCAGGGTGAGCAGCGCGGCGCCGACCACCGGCAGACTGCGCACCACCACGGGATGCGCGGACGGTGCTTGCGCCGCCAACCCGGCGATCACGCCGGTCATCAGCTGGTGATAGCCGGCCGCAAGAATTCCGCCGCCCAGGACCACCGGAACCGGCACACCGAGCAGATCCAGGCGGCGCAGGCAGGACACCGCCATGGCCACGATCTCCGCCGCCTGGCGCTCGACCAGGGCGGCTGCGATCTCGTCGTGGTCGCCCAGCGCGAAGACCTCCGGGGCCAGGGTGTTGAGCTCCTCGTAGTCACGCTCGCCGAAGTGGAGTTGCTCGATCAGCGCGTCCACCGAGGCGACCTTCAGCCGGCTGAGCACCACCTCGGTGAGCGCCGTCTGCGGGCCGCGTCCGTCATTGGCCCGGGCCACGTGCCACAGCACTTCACTGCCCAGACCGGAGCCGCCGCCCCAGTCGCCGGAGATGTGGCCGAGCGCAGGGAAGCGCACCTTGGCCCCGTCGGCGCGTACCCCGACCGCGTTGATCCCGGTGCCGCAGATCACTGCCACGGCATTGGGCTCGGCGGTACCGGTGCGCAGCAGGGCGAACAGGTCGTTGTCGATCACGGCGTCGGTGGCCCACGGACGGCCGACGATCGCCGCATTCATGGCGGACAGCTCCCGGGGCAGGTCCAGTCCGGACAGATACAGTCCGGCCGCGGTGACCGGCGCCTCGCCGGCGGCGTGGTGGACCAGGTCGTCCAGCAGCGCCACCGAGTTGGCCAGGCCGATTACCTGCGGATTGGAGCCGCCGCCGCGGACCCGTCCGACGAGTTCGCCGTCGGGACGCAGCGCGACCACATCGGTCTTGGTGCCGCCGCCGTCGACGGCGATCACCACCGGACTCAGGCCCATGGCAGGAACCCTCGGTTCGCCGCCAGCAGCAGGTCGGCCAGCTTGTCGGCGCGCTCGTGCTGGAGCACCAGCGGGTGCGCGCGCAGTGCCCGGACCACCCGATCCCGGCCGCCGTTGACGGCCGCGTCCAGGGCCAGCCGCTCGTAGGCGGCCACTCCACTGATCAGACCGGTGATGTCGTCGGGCAGCGGTGCGACCGGCTCGGCCACGAAGTGCCCGTCGACGAACCTGGCCGGCACCTCGACCACATGGTCGTCGGGCAGGAACGGCAGCAGACCGGCATTGCGCATGTTGACTACGCGCGGCGGAGTGTCGGCGCCCTGCATGGACGCCATCAGCTCGACCGCGGACTCGGAGTAGAACGCGCCGCCGCGCCGCTCGAGCGCCTCCGGCTTGGTGTCCACGCTCGGGTCGGCGTACAGGTCGAGCAGCTCATGCTCGACCGCGCGGACCGCCTCGGCCCGAGTCGGCTCGTGCAGCTGCTCGGCCAGCACCTGGTCGTGGTCGTAGTAGTAGTGCAGGTAGTAGGACGGCACCATGCCCAGCTGAGCCAGGACGTCCGGAGCCGACTCGACCTCTTCGGCCAGTTCGCCCAGTCGTCCGGCCAGCAGCTCGGGAAGTCGATCCACGCCGTCCACGGTGATGCTGCGCTCCCAGGTCAGGTGGTTCAGCCCGACGTGGCCGAGCTGGACGTCCTCGTGGCCGACGCCGAGCAGCCCGGCGAAGCGACGCTGGAAGCCGATGGCCACATTGCACAGCCCCACGGCGCGATGACCGGCCTGGAGCAGGGCCCGGGTGACGATCCCGACCGGGTTGGTGAAGTCGATGATCCAGGCGTCCGGCTTGGCGTGCTTGCGGATGGTCTCAGCGATGCCCAGCATCACCGGGACGGTGCGCAGCGCCTTGGCGAAGCCGCCGGGTCCGGTGGTCTCCTGCCCGATGCAGTGCACCTCGTGCGGCCAGGTCTCGTCCTGCTGACGGGCATCCTGCCCGCCGATCCGCAGCTGGATCAGCACCACGTCCGCACCGTCCACCCCGGCCACCAGGTCGGAGGTGGCCACGATCTTGATCGGGCAGCCGGCGCGGGCCAGCATGCGCCGACCCATTCCGGCGACCAGACCGAGCCGGTGCTGGTCGGGGTCGACCAGATGGATCTCGGTCAGCGGCAGCACATCGTGATAACGCGCAAAGCCGTCGATCAGTTCGGGGGTGTAGGTAGAGCCGCCGCCGACAATGGCGAGCTTCATGATTCTCCTTCGGTTTCAATCTCGATCGACTGGCTGATCCGCGTTTCCAGTTCTTCGCGGAGGGTGGCCACCAACAGGCGGCGGGCGCCGAGCAGCACCGGCTGGTCGCCGACCCCGCTCAGCTCGACTCGGAGTCCCGGGTAGGTGCCGGCCATTCGCTGGGCGACCAACTCGGCAAGGGACGCCCCGGCGGCCAGGCAGGTGGGCCCGCCCAGCACGATCAGGCCCGGATCCAGCACCGCGCAGGTCGGCTGCAGGGCCAAGGTGATCCGATCGGCCAGTCCGGCGATCAGATCGGGACGTTCGGTCAGCAGCGGCAGGGCTCGCTCCAGGCAGTCCTGTTCGCGGCCGAGCTGGGCCAGCAGGTGCGGCCCGCCGAGCAGATCGGTGAAGTCGTCGGCGTCGGGGTCCAGATCGGTCGCCGAACGCGGCACCTCCAGGTAGCCGATCTCACCGGCGCCACCAGCCGCGCCGCGATGGACGGTTCCACCCAGGTCGATGCCCAGGCCGATGCCGTGGCCGACCCACAGGTAGGCGAACTCGGTGGCCTCCTTGGCCACGCCCATCACCCGCTCGGCCATGGTGGCCAGATTCACGTCGTTCTCGAGGATCACGGTCAAGCCGGTGGCCGCCTCGAGCTCGGCTCGCGCGCCCTGGGCCGGCCAGCCGGGCAGGGTGTCGGTCAGTGAGAGGGAGTCGGCGGCCTCGTCCACTGCGGCCTGGACGCCGATGGCCACCACGCTCACGCTGTCCGGACGCAGCCCGGCTGCGGTGCAGGCCGCCGCCACGGCGGCGGTGACATCGGCGGCGGGGGAGCGGTGCCGTCCGGTGGTCGGGATCTCGACGATCTCGTGCTCGGTGCCGGTCGGATCGACGCCGACGGCCTGGATGCTGTCGGCCAGCATGCTGATCGCCACGCCGGTGATGGTGTCGGCGCGGACGCCGTAGGCCACCGCATTCGGGCCGCGCTGGCCGGTCACCTGACCGACTGGGGCGATCAGCCCGATCCGCTCCAGCCGGGCCACCATCTGCCGGGCGGTCGGCTTGGACATCCCGGACAGCTCCCCGAGCTGGGCGCGGCTCAGCGGTCCGTGGTCGAGCAGCAGCCGCAGCGCGGCCCGGTCGTTGTGAGCGCGCAGCCAGGATTGGGTGCCGGGGTCAGTCTTCATGGATCCCTCCTGGCTTCTCGGCGCGCACCTCGTCACGAAGCCGGCCCAGCCGATCGGGATCGGCGGCTGCCTCACGCAGTGCCCTGGTGTACTCGTGCTGCGGGTTCAAGATGACGTCATCGGCGGGTCCGCGCTCGACGATCACGCCGCGATGCATCACCAGGATCTCGTCGGAGAAGTGCCGGGCCGTGGCCAGGTCATGGGTGATGTAGAGCACCCCCAGGCCCTCGGACCGCTGCAGGTCGGCCAGCAGGTTCAGCACGCCGACCCGGATCGACACATCCAGCATCGACACCGGCTCGTCGGCGATGATGAAGCGGGCGCCCGGCGCCAACGCCCGGGCGATGGCCACCCGCTGACGCTGCCCACCGGACAGCTCGTGCGGACGCCGCTCCAGATAGGTCGCCCCCAGCTGCACCTTCTCCAGCAGCTCTGCGGCCCGCTTGCGCACCTCGGCCGTGCTGAGCTCGGGGTGGTGGATCCGCAGCGGTCGCTCGATGTGGTGGGCGATGCTGTGGAACGGGTTCAGTGAGGCGAACGGATCCTGGAACACCATCTGCACCTGCCGGCGGTAGCCGGCCAGCTTGGCACCGGAGAAGTTGGTCTCGGCACCGTCCAGCAGCACCTGGCCGCTGGTCGGGGTCTCCAACTTGGCGATGATCCGAGCGATGGTGGACTTGCCCGAGCCGCTCTCGCCGACCAGGGCGACGGTGTGCCCAGGCTCGAGGATGAAGTTGGCGTCGGCCACCGCGTGCAGGGTGTCGAAGTGCATCCCGCGACGCAGCCGGAAGTCCTTGCAGAGGTGACGCACCTCGAGGCTGTTGCTCACTTCGCACCTCCACGGACGAAACCGCCGCGCGCCCCGGTCAGGCTGGGGAAGCTGGACAGCAACTGCTTGGTATAGGGCTGGGTCGGACGCCGATAGATGTTCTCGGCGGTGTCCTGCTCGATGATCCGGCCGTCACGCATGATGGCGATCCGGTCGCTGATCTCGATCAGCAGCGGCAGGTCGTGGGTGATGAAGATCACCGCGAAGCCGAGCCGCTCGCGCAGTCGCATCAGCTCCCGGATGATCCCGCGCTGGACCAGGACGTCCAGGGCCGTGGTCGGCTCGTCCATGATCATCACCTGCGGATCCAGGGCCAGCGCCATGGCGATCATCACCCGCTGCCGCATGCCGCCGGACAGCTCGTGCGGGAAGGCGCCCAGCCGTCCGGGATCCACCCCGACCAGCTTCAGCAGGTCGCCGCTGCGCTGCTCGCGCTCCCGGCGGCTCATGCCCGGACGGTGGGTGGTGAACACGTCGTCCAACTGCTTGCGGACGTTCATCACCGGGTTCAGTGAGTTCATCGATCCCTGGAAGACCATGGACACCTTGTCCCACCGGAAGCGGCGCAGCTCTTCTCCGCTGAGCCCGGTCACGTCGATGTCGGTGCCGTCGGCGTCGTGGAAGATCACCTCACCCGAGGTCATCACGGCCGGTGCCTTGAGCAGCCGGTTCACGCCATAGGCGAAGGTGGTCTTGCCGCAGCCGGACTCGCCGGCCAAGCCGAGGATCTCGCCGCGATGCAGGGTCAGGTTGACCTCGCGGACGGCCTCCACCGGCGGCTCGACGGCATAGGTGATCGAGACATTGGTCGCGGTCAGGACGGGCGCTCCGCTCATGCGAACGCACCTCCTCCGGCGACACCGCGTCCGGCCTTGGTAGCCCGACGCTGCCGGCGGGCGGCCTGCGGGGCCAGCCGCAGCTTGGGGTTGACGATCTCGTCGATAGCGAAGTTGATCAGGGCCAGCCCGGTGCCGAGCAGGGCGATCACCGCGCCCGGCGGAACGAACCACCACCAGGCCTGGGAGCCGACCGCCTGCCCGGTCTGGGCGTCGTTCAGCATGGTGCCCAGCGTGATCGAGTTGGTGGGGCCGAGGCCCAGGTAGCTCAGGCCGGCTTCGCCCAGCACCGCCGACATCACGCCCCAGATCAGCTGGGCGGCGATCAGCGGGACCAGGTTCGGCAGGATCTCCACGAAGATGATCCGCAGTCCCTTCTCACCGGCCACCCGGGCGGCGGCCACATACTCCCTTGTCCGCAGCGATCTGGCTTGGGCCCGCAGCACGATGGCCGAGCCGGCCCAGCCGGTGACGCCGAGGATCAGCGCGACCATCGTGGAACTTCGGGCGAAGTCGCCCAGCCCGTCGACATTCTGGACGTAGGCCGCGATCACCATGACCAGCGGCAGTCCGGGAATGACCAGCATGATGTTGGTGAACAGCATCAGGATCTCGTCTAGCCAGCCCCCGAAATATCCGGCCAGAATCCCGAAGACGATTGCCAACAACATGGCAGACAGGCCACCGACCAGGCCGACATACAGCGACCCGCGGGTGCCCGTGGCGAGCTGGGCGAACACGTCATAGCCGAGCTTGGTTGTGCCCAGCAGGTGGCTGCCCGAAGGGGGCAGCAGGCTCTTGTTGCCGGAGTCGCGTGGATCAGCGGCGAACAGCGGTGCGATCAGTCCGAACAGGGCGATCACCCCGACCAGCACCAGGCCGGTGCCGAGCTTGGCCGACCAGCGCGGAAGGAGATGCCGGATTCCGGCGAGACGGTCAGCCATTGGTACGCACCCTCGGATCAATCAGCCCATAGAAGAGGTCCATCAAGAAGTTGGCGGCGAGCACGGCCAGCGTGATCACCAGGAAGACGCCCTGCATGAGCGTGTAGTCCAGGCCCTGTACCGACTGGATCATCAGCTTTCCGATTCCCGGATAGCTGAACACCTGTTCGGTGACGATCGAGCCGGCCACCACGAAGCCCAGCGCGATGCTGAATCCGGCCAGGCTCGGGATCGCCGCATTGCGGGCCGCGTAGCGATCCCGGATTCGGCTCGGCTTGAGCCCCTTGGCCTCTGCGGTGAGCACGTAGTCCTCGCTCATCGTGGAGACCATCATGTTGCGCATCCCGAGCAGCCAGCCGCCCACCGACGAGATCACGATGGTCAGGGCCGGGAGCAGTGCGTGATACAGCGCACTGACCAGGAAGGCCCAGCTCCATTGCGGTCCGGACGGATAGGCGAACGGATCGTACGCTCCGACGATCGGCAGCCAGCCGAGCCGGACCGAGAAGATCGCGACCAACACCAGGGCCAGCCAGAAGTACGGGATCGACTGCAGCAGCGCGGTAGCCGGGACGAGCTGGTCGACCCAGGTGCCGCGCCGCCAGCCGACGAACGCGCCGATCCCGATGCCCAAGGCGAAGGAGATGACTGTTGCGGCCCCCACCATCAGCAGCGTCCAGGGCAGGGCGTTGCCGATCAAGGTGGCCACCGGGTAGGGATACCGGGTCGAGGAGATGCCCAGATCGCCGTGCAGTAGCCGCACCCAGTAGGCGAGGTACTGATCCCACAGCGAGGTGTTCTTGTCGGCACCCAGCAGGGCATAGATGCCCTTGATGGTCTCCTCGGAGAGCTCCCGGCCGCCGCTGGCGCGGCGCAGTTTCCCGATCATGATCGCGGCGGGGTCACCGGGCATCATCCTGGGCAGCAGGAAGTTCAGCGAGATCGCCGCCCAGAGAGTGATGATGTAGAAGGTGATTCGTCGCAGATAGAACCGCATCAGTCGACTCCGTGTCCGTCCGAGCTCAGGAAGCGGGCTTGAGGTTGAGCAGGACGATTGCCGGGGCCACCGAGAGGTACGGCAGCGGATCGGCGTACAGGTTGTCGTTGGTGGGCCAGCCGGTGAAGTCCTTGGTGTTGTAGAAGGCCTGGGAGGCGTTCAGCACCACCGGGATGTAGGGCAGATCCTTGGCGATCTGAGCCTGGATCTTGGCGTACTCGGTCTTCTTGATGGCTGCGTCGTTGGTGGCAGCAGCCGCCTCGATGGCCGCGTCCACGGTCGGGTTGGCGTAGCGGGAGTAGTTCTGGCCGCGGGTCGGAGCATCCCCGACCTTGGCCGCACCCTGGCCGTTGAAGTACTGGTCGTAGTTCGAGAACGGATCGGCCACGATCGACTGAGTCAGGCCGTACATGGCCAGCTGGAAGTCGCCATTGGTGACCGGGGTCCAGTACTCGGCCTCGGAGACGGTCCGGGCAGTGATCTTGATGCCGGCCTTGCCAGCGGACTCGGCGACCAGCTTGGCCGCGTCGTTGTAGTCGGTCCAGCCGTCAGGGGAGAACAGGTCGAGGTTGATCTCCTTGCCGTCCTTGCCGTAGAAGCCGGCGGCGTCCTTGGTGTAGCCGGCCGCCTCGAGGATCTGCTGAGCCTGCTCGATCTGCGGGGTCTGCGGGCTGGAGGCCAGGCTCTGGTCGGTCAGCCACTCCTGGTCGCGGGGCAGCAGTACGAAGGCCGGGTTGGACGGGCCGACCAGGCCGGCGAAGGCCTTCTCGGCGATCGCGGAGCGGTCGATGGCCAGGTTCAGCGCCTGGCGGACGGCCGGATCGGTCTGCGCACCCTTGCAGCCCAGGCTGGCGTCGGCGCAGGTGGTGATCACCGTCGGGTCCTGCTGCTGGTTCATGGTGGCGATCACGCCGTTGCCGGTAACCGCGTCAGGATTGGCGACGAACATGCCGGTCCAGTCGATCTGCCCGGTGGACAGCATGTCCTGGCCGGACTGGTTGGAGTCCAGGCCGAGGAACTGCACCTCGGGGATCGGCGGGGCGCCGTCGCGGTAGTTCGGGTTGGCCGCGAACGTGTAGGACGCGTCCGAGGTGGTCTTCACGATGTAGGCGCCAGAACCCACCGGCTTGGAGTTGGTCTCCTTGGCCGGGTTGGTGATGCTCGACCAGATGTGCTTGGGCACGATCATCGTCGAGCCGAGCAGCTGGGAGGCGGAGGTGAACTGCGGGGCGCTGTACTTCAGCACGACGGTGGTGGCATCCGGTGCGGTGGCGGACAGCAGCTTCTTGGTCTTGTTGGGTCCGTAGCCCATGGTGAACACGACGTCGTCAGCGGTCAGCGGCTGGCCGTCGCTCCACTTCACGCCGGACTTGAGCTTGATGGTGATGGTCTTGCCGTCGGCGCTGTACTCGTAGCTCTCACCGAGCATCGGCTTGGGGGCGTCCGCGGAGAGCTGGTTGAAGAAGAACAGCGGCTCGTACAGCTCGCCGTAGGTGCCGTAGAGCGCCGTGTCGACGTGGAACGGGTTGAAGTCCACGGTGATCGGGGTGGTGCTGCCCGCCCAGACGCGCAACGTCCGTGCCGTGGCCGGGGCGGACCCGGACGAACTGGACGATGCGGACGGCTGCGGTGGCGCGCTGCACGCACTGAAGAGAGTCGCCAGGGCAAAAGCCCCAGCTGCGATTGCTACTACTGCCTTGCGCTTCATCGATTCGCTCCTGGGCTAGGCGGGGCGCTGTCGCCACTGGCAGCGCATGGGACGAGGTTACTGGAAGTTACGTAACTGGAAACAGTCTTTCTAGTTACAGTCTGATCACAGGATTTGCGGCCCCGTCAGCCTCGGACGCCGCCGTCCTCTCTCAGATCGCGACGCGCGTCTACCACCGTTCGGCGGTTCTGACGCACTGATCAAAAAAGCGGTAAGACTCTTTCCAGTAAGCGGTGCCGCTACTAGCTTCACGCAGCATCACCAGCGGGCCGTCCTCTGTCGACGTGGACCCGCTCACAAAGGAGGATTGATGAAATCGCGGAAGCCAGTCCTGGGGGCGGTCCTTGCTGTCACCCTGGTCTTGGGCATGTTGGGCTCGGTGCCGTCAACGGCATCGGCCAGCCCGGTGAGCCCGGCAGCCCCGTCCGGCCCTGACCTGCGCGCCTCGCTCGAGAAGGATGCGCTGGCCGCAGCGAAGAAGGCGAAGGGGAAGGGAAAGCGCCTTGTCGCGGACTACAACGCTCCGGCACGGCAGTCCGGCCCGGTGAAGTACACCGCTGCCCAGATCCCCTACTCCAGCCTCACCGACATCATCCACGTCGGCATCTCCCTGACCAAGACCGGCGGCCTGAGCATCCCGAAGGGCTTCTACGAGAAGACGCTGGTGACCAAGGCGCATAAGGCCCATGCGCGCGTGATCTTGCTGATCGGTGGTGAATTGCCGACCCTGTCGAAGGCCAGCAAGAAGGTGCAGAAGCGGGCCGCGCACAACGTCGTCCAGTGGGTGAAGAAGCACAAGTACGACGGCGTCGACATCGACTGGGAGTTCCCCGAGAGCAAGGCCGAGCGGAGCTTCCTGGTGAACATGTTCACCATGCTGCGCAAGGACCTGGGCAAGAAGGCCATCCTCTCCGAGGACGTCGCGCCCTGGACGGTGGAGTCCTACGAGGTGCGCAAGCTGTCGAAGATCATCAACTGGTTCAACGTGATGACCTACGACTGCGCGGGTCCCTGGACCGGCCACGGACAGCTGAACGAGCCGATCCTCAAGGTGCCCAGCGACACCTCGCCGCAGGAGTGCACGCCCGGTCAGAGCGACCAGGAGTCAGTGGAGATCATGCTCAAGGCCGGCGCCAAGCGGCAGCAGCTGAACCAGGGGACGCCGTTCTACGGCTACTGGTACAAGACCGTGTCGGCGCTGTACGGCGCCTGCCCGGAGGCGGCCACCTCCGAGGACGGCAGCTGTGGGGACGCCGTGGTGCCGTCGCTGGACTACGCGCACGGGATCCTGCCGCTGCTGGCCAGTGGCGAGTGGGATGTCTACCGCGACCCGGAGGGCCTGGTGCCCTACCTGCTGCGCAAGGACGGCAAGCCGGGCTTCATCACCTACGACGATCCGCTGTCCACCTACGATCGGGTGCTCTACTCCGACTGGGTGCAGAACCTGGGCGGCAGCTTCATGTGGGCGCTCGAGCTCGACTGGACCGGCCACGATCAGCCGCTGCTGGCGGCCATGCACGCGGCCACCAAGGGCAAGGTGCTGGCGGGCTGAGCCCGCAACCGGGTGGAGCCGGGACGTCCGGCTCCACCCCTCCCTGGCAAGGTGAGACAAAAGGAGTTGGCCAGTGATCGATGAACTGCGACGGGCGATCAACACCACGTTGATGCCCGGCTTCGACGGGCCGGTGGCTCCCCAGTGGCTGCTCAAGGCGTTGGCGGACGGGCTGGGCTCGGTCTGCCTGTTCGACTCCAACGTGGTCGATCCGGACCAACTGGTCGCACTGACCACGGCCATCCACGCCGCCAACCCGTCCGCCCTGATTGCCATGGACGAAGAGGGCGGCGACGTCACCCGGCTGCATCATCGCCAGGGCTCTCCGCACCCGTCCGCTGCCTACCTGGGGGCCCGGGACTCCATCCGGGTCACCGAGCAGGTGGCCGCCCAGATCGGCGCGGAGCTGCTGGCCGCCGGGGTGGACCTGAACCTGGCCCCGGTGGCCGACGCCAACACCAACCCGCTCAACCCGGTGATCGGGGTGCGCAGCTTCGGCACCGACCCGCAGCTGGTGGCCCGCCACGTTGCCGCCTATGTGGCCGGGCTGCAGGCGCTCGGAGTGGCCGCCTGCGCCAAGCATTTCCCCGGCCACGGCGACACCAGCGCCGACTCGCACCGGGAGCTGCCCACGATCACCGTCGACCGCGACCTGCTCTGGTCGCGCGAGCTGGTCCCGTTCCGGGCAGCGGTCGAGGCCGGCGCCCAAGCGGTGATGACCTCGCACATCCTGGTGCCGTCCATCGATCCCCAGTGGCCGGCCACCTTGTCCGCGCCCATCCTCGGCCTGTTGCGCGACGAGCTCGGCTTCACCGGGCTGATCGTCAGCGACGCTCTGGACATGGCCGGGGCCAGTGCCGGCCGAGGGATCGCCGAGGCAGCCGTGCTGGCCCTTTCGGCCGGGGCCGACCTCCTGTGCATCGGCGCCGGCAACACCGGCGACCAGATGATCGGCATCCGCGAACACGTCGCCGCGGCCGTCCGCGACGGACGGCTGAGCGAGGCCCGGGTCTTCGAGGCGGCCAACCGGGCCACCGGACTGGTCGCGGGCTTGGCCGCCCAGCGCTGGACGAATGCGGCGAACCCCCTGGTCAGGGACGTTGCGGACGGAGTCACGATCGATCCGGCGGTCTTCGCCCGGCGACGTCCGATCGCTGCGCTGACTGCTCCGCTCTTCCTGCTCCTGGACACCGAGGCGAACATCGCCGCCGGTCAGACCCCGTGGGGGATCGGGGCTCAGCTGGCCGACGAGGTGGCCGGACGGCTGCCCGGCAGCGGCTTCGCCACCGCAGGTGATCTCGGAGAGCTGGCCGCCGTGCTGGCCGCACATCCGAACCGGATCGTCGTGGCGCAGGGCAAGGACTTCCACCGGGTCGAGTTCCTGCGGGCCGCGGCCGTCATGCTGCGCGGGCGGACGACCGAGACCATCCTGGTCGAGGAGGGCTGGCCGACCCCGGGCGGCGAGCCGGCGGTCGATCTGATCAGCTACGGCTCCGGGCGGGGCACCATGCTCGCCTTGTTGGACCTGCTCGCCGGCGGCACCGACTGAGCAGCGTGGGGGTGGCTCAGCGGGCCAGCCAACTGCCGCCGGCCAGCACCCGGGAGACCGCCAGGTCGTTGTCGAGGACCACCAGGTCGGCCCGCATGTCCGGGGCCAGTCGTCCGACCTCGCTCAGCGAGAGGTAGTCGGCCGGATGCTGGGTGGCGGCCCGGACGGCCACAGCCAGCGGGACTCCGGCGGCCACGGCGATCTGGACCGCCCGGTCCAGGGTGAGGGTCGACCCGGCGATGGTGTCCGTCCCGGCCACCAGGGCCAGTCCGTCGCGCACCTCGACCGGCAGTTCGCCGAGCAGATAGTCCCCGTCCGGTCCGGCCGCCGCGGCCATGGCATCGGTGACGAAGACCACCCGTCCGGGTGCGATCGAGGCGATGAAGGCGACCAGCTCCGGACGCAGATGGACGCCGTCGGCGATCAACTCCAGCCAGACGCGCGGGTCTTCGAGGAGGGCCAGGATCGGTCCGGGCTCGCGATGTCGCAGTGGGGCCATGGCATTGAACAGGTGAGTGGAGCCGGTGGCGCCGGCCGCGATGGCGGCCCGGGCCTGGTCGTAGCCGGCGTTGGTGTGGCCCAATGCGGCCACCACGCCGCGGCCGGCCAGCAGCGCGATCGAGTCCAGTGCCCCGTCCCGCTCGGGGGCGATGGTGACCATCTTCACCGCACCCGCCCCGGCGTCCACAAGCTCGCCGACCTGGGCCGGTAGTGGTTCGCTGAGCAGCGGGGTCGGGTGTGCGCCGTGGAACTCCGGCGCCAGCCAGGGGCCTTCCAGATGGATCCCGGCGATCTCGCCGGAGCGGTACAGCCCGGCCAGGCAGCGCACCTGGGCCAGCAGATCCTCGGGACGGCCGGTGACCAGGGACGCGACCATGGTGGTGACCCCGTGCCGGCGATGGGCGGCCAGTACCGTCCGCACCTGCTCGGGGTCGGTGGTCACGAACGAGGCGCCACCGCCGCCGTGGCAATGGACGTCCACATAGCCCGGGACGACCAGGCCGACCAGCTGTTCGTCGGCCGGACGGGGAGCAGTGCCGAGGCCGGTGGCCACGATCCGCTCGCCGTCGACCTCGATCCAGCCCGCCGCCGGAGCGTCCGCATCGGGGAACAGGATGCGGTCGCCGGCGAGCAGTCTCACAGCTCTACCCGCTGCCAGTCGGGCAGGTTGGCGTAGGTCTGCCGGAAGTAGTCGGCCAGCTGCAGTTCGGCGGCAGCGGCCTCGTCCACCACGATCGTGGCGTGCTGGTGCAGCTGGAGCACCGAACCCGGGAACATGGCGGTGATCGGACCCTCGACGACCTGGGCGATGGCGTGCGCCTTGGTGGCGCCGGTGGCGACCAGGATCACGCTCCGGGCGTCCATGATCGTGCCCAGTCCCTGGGTCAGGCAGTGCCGCGGCACCTGGTCGATCGAGTCGAAGAAGCGGGCATTGTCCTGCCGGGTGCGCTCGGCCAGGGTCTTGATCCGGGTCCGCGAGGTCAGCGAGGAGGTCGGCTCGTTGAAGCCGATGTGGCCATTGGTGCCGACCCCGAGGAACTGAATGTCCACCCCGCCGGCCGCCACGATCGCGGCCTCGTAGTCTCGGCAGGCTGCGGCCAGATCGTCGGCGAAGCCGTCCGGGACGTGCACCCGGGCCGGGTCGAGCCCCATCGGCTCGGTGACGGTCTTGCGGATGATCTCGTGGTAGCTCTCCGGGTGTCCGGGGGCGATCCCGACGTACTCGTCCAGGGCGAAGGCGGACGCCTGGGACAGGTCGAGCTCGCCGTCTCGGGACAGCCGGGCCAGCTCGGCGAAGGTCTGCACCGGCGAGGAGCCGGTGGCTACGCCGAGGACGACCTTGGGGCCGACGGCAGCGGCGAGCTTCGCGGCCTTGGCCGCGGCGACCCGTCCAACGCGCTCGGCGTCCGGGCAGATGATGACTTCCACTCTCAGTTCCTCACTTCGAAGACTCGGTGCGAGCGTTCGGTTGCTCGCGGTTCAAGGTCATGTGCACCTGGTAGCGATCACCGCGGTAGTGCGAGACGACGTACTCCACCGGCACCCCTGACGCACTGGACAGACGCCGGAAGACCAGCAGCGGGCTGTCCTCGGCGGCCGCGAGGCGGACGGCCAGCTCCGGGCCGGCGGGCTCGGTCCAGACCGTCTGTTCGGCCTTGTCGATCCACAGTCCGTAGTCCTGGCCGAGGAGCTGGTAGAGCGAGGCCTCGGCCAATGGCCGGCGATCCAGCTCGGGCAGTAGCCCGGACGGATACCAGCCGTCCTCGTGGGCGATCGGGACGCCGTCGGCCAGCCGGACCCGGACCAGCCGCCAGGCCGGTTCGCCGGCGGCCAGACCGAGCCACTCGGATGCCGCGACCGGTGGCTGCTCGAGGCCGATCGACACGATCCGGGTGGCCGGGCTGAGGCCGCGCCGGCGCATGTCCTGGCTGAACGAGGCCAGATGCAGGTTGGTCTCCAGTCGGGGCCGGACCGCGAAGGTGCCCAGGCCCTGGGTGCGCTGCAGGAGTCCGTCGGCGACCAGCCCGTCGATGGCCTTGCGGACGGTCGCTCGGGAGACGCCGTAGCTGGTCATCAGCTCGCGCTCGGAGGGGATCGGCTGGCCCGGGACGGCCAGCTGGATGAGCAACCCGCGCAGCTGCTGGTGCTTGGGCTGCGGACCGTCGGTCAGCGGCGTGGCCACGGTCATTCGCCTCACCTCAACTGGTTCGCACTGGTACGTACCAGTTAATCGTGGACCGCGACGTCCGCGGTGTCAACCACGCTCCTGATGGGGACGCGGCCGGTCGGCCCCGGTCGCGCGGCGGTCAGCCGCCCAGGCCCGGTGCGCGCACGGCGTCCAGGTAGTACCAGCGTCCAGCTTCCCGGACGAAGCGGGACCGCTCGTGCTGAAAGTCCACTCCACCAGGGGTGAGATAGCTGGCCCGGAACTCGACGACGCCGGTGTCGTCGTCCTCGCCACCATCGACGACGTCGAGGATCTGCAGGCCACGCCAGCGCGGGTTGCCGCTCAGGTCGAGCCGGCCTGGACGGGTGGACGGGTGCCAGGACGCCAGCAGCCAGGCGGCGTCGGCGTCCCGGAACGCCTCGAACCGGGATCGCATCAGCGCCTCGGCGGTGGTCGGCCACGGGCGGGCGTCCGGTCTGGTCATGGCTCCAGTCTGCCGGTCAGTGGCGTGGTGTGCCTGAGAGCCGGGCCGAGTCGAGGCTGCGCCGCGGGCATCGGGCGAGCCTGATTTCCCTGGTCAGCATGCAGACGGCCGGCCTCGGATGGGCGTCCAGCCGGCCCGGGGATGCGGCCAGTGTCCGGGGGAGCTGACAGGATTTCGGCCATGTACTTCACCGCCGAAGCGATCCCCGAGCCCACCGTGATCACCCTCGAGCCGGAGGCCACTGCGGTCGTCCGGCACGCCGGGGTGACCGTCGACCAGCTGCCGGCCCTGTTCGACGCCGGCTACCAGGCCATCCAGGACAGCGGGACGCCGCTGGCCGACCCGGCCTTCGCCCTCTACACCGGCGATCCGGCCGGGGTCTTCGATCTGGAGCTCGGCTTCCGGGCCACCGGGCCGGTCCCGGCGCAGGCCACCGGAATGCCGACTGTCGAAGCGTCCGCACTTCCGGCTGGACGGGCCGTGGCGCTCAGCCACCTCGGCTCCTATGACGAGTTGCCCCAAGCCTGGGAGCGGCTGGTCGAGGCGGCCGCGCAGGCCGGGCTGCGTCCGACCTGCTTCTGCGAGATCTACGTCACCGATCCGGACGCTGAGCCGGCACCCAGCGCGCTGCGCACCGATCTGGTGTTGATCGAGCCGGCTCAGGCCTGAGCCGCCCTCGAACCACCGCACGGTGGAAGGTTGCTCGACGGCTGCGCGCAGAGGCGTCCACTCGGCGACGGTTGAGCGGGCTCAGTTGCTGACTTGCAGCAGGTCGCGAACCTGCTGGCGAGAGGCGGTCGGCGCAGCACCCTCGAAGGGGGAGGCGAAGACCAGTGCGGCCGCACCCACGGCCCAGGTGTCCTCGCCCCAGTCCCGGGTGATCACCCGTAGGTCCTGCCGGTGCCGGGGGATGTGCTGGCGCAGCGCCGGGGTGAAGCCGGGCTCCCAGTACTGCCACATGTCGGCGCCCTCGCCGGAGATGATGATCAGCGCCGGGTCGAGCAGGTGCACCAGCGAGGCCAGCGCGTAGCCCAACTGCGCCCCGGCCCAACTGAACAGCTCCAGGGCGGCGGCGTCCCCGGCGGCCGCGGCGGTGTTCAGCGCGTCCTTGCCGGCCCCCTCGGGCAGGATCCCGGTGGCCCGGGCCCGGCGGGTCAGCGCGTTGTCGCTGATCAGGGTCTCCAGGCAGCCGCGCAGCCCGCAGACGCAGGGCTCGCCGTCCGGGTCGACCACGGTGTGGCCGAGTTCGCCGGCACCCCCGTGCGCGCCGCGATAGATCTGGGAGCCCATGGCGAACGCGCAGCCGATGCCGAAGCCGATGGTGACCAGGGCCACATCGCCGGGCAGGGTGTTCTCATACAGCTGGGCGGCGATGGCGAGGGCATTCACGTCGTTGTCGACGATCGCCGGCAGCCCGGTCCGCTGGCTGAGCATGGCCGGAAGGGCGACTCGCTGCCAGCCCAGGACGGTGCTGTTCACCAGGCCGTCGCTGTCCAGCGAGCCGGGCAGGGCCAGCCCGATCCCGAGCAGGTCGGACGGGGTGTCGCCCACGGCGTCCGCGATGGCCCGGACGATCCGCTCCGGTGCGTCCGGGGCGGCCGTGTTCAGGTTGATGCTGGTGGCCGGGCTGGCCTGGCCGGCCAGGTCGACCCGGGAGTAGGTCAGGTGGTTCGGGGTCACCTTGACCCCGAGTGCATGTCGGCGATCGATCCGCAGCGCCAGCATGGTGGCCGGACGTCCGCCATCGGAGGGGACGGTTCCGGTCTCGGTGATCAGGCCGGTGGCCAGCAGTGACTTGGTGATCCGAGTGATCCGAGTGGGGGAGACGTTGAGCAGCCGCGCGGCGTCCGCGCGGGACAGCGGCCCGCGGGTACCGATCAGACCGATCAGTGCCGCGCCGAGGTCGGACGGAGCCTGTGCGGGCATCGCACCCCCTTTCTGTACAACGAAACATAGTCCAAATCGTGACCTTTGCCAGCCTTGACAGTCCGGACGCGGCTCGTTACTTTTGGGCTATATAAACAACGCAACTAAGTACCTGACCACGGGATCGACGAGGATTCGAGGATGATGAAGCGAAGGCATGCCGCCTGGGCGGTTCTCTTCCTCGCCCCCAGCGCGATCCCATTGGTGCTGTTCACGCTGATGCCGATGATCTCCTCGATCCGGATCAGCCTCGAGCAGTGGAACCTGATCTCCGATCCCAAGTGGGTCGGCCTGGGCAACTACGCCAAGCTGCTGGCCAGCCCGACCACGCTCAGTGTGTTCGGCAACACCCTGGGCTATGTGGCCGGCTACCTGCCGCTGGTCTACATCGGCGGCCTGGCCCTGGCCCTGGCCCTGAACGCCAAGCTGCCGGCCCGCGGCTTCTTCCGCGCTGTCTACTTCCTGCCGGTGGTGACCAGCTGGGTGGTCGTGGCCCTGATGTGGAAGTGGCTGCTGAACCCGAGCACCGGCGTGGTCAACGCCGTCCTGGGTGCGGTTGGGCTGCCGCAGCCGGGCTGGTGGACCGACCCGAACTGGGCGTTGGCTTCGGTGATCCTGGCCTCGGCCTGGAAGGACCTGGGCTTCGTGATGGTGATCCTGCTGGCAGGATTGCAGTCGATCCCGAACGACCTGTACGAGGCCGCCCGGATCGACGGCGCTTCGGCCTGGCGGCTGTTCACCAACATCACGCTGCCGCTGCTCACCCCATCCACCTTCTTCGTGGTCGTGATCTCGCTGATCAACGGCTTCCAGGTCTTCGATCAGGTCTACGTGATGACCGGCGGTGGCCCGCAGGGCGCCTCCCAGGTGGTCGTCGGCCAGATCTACGACCTCACCTTCCGCTATGGACGAGCTGGCGAGGCGGCCGCGCTGTCCTGGCTGCTGTTCGCGGTGATCCTGGCGATCACCATCATCCAGATGTGGGGCCAGCGGCGGTGGGTGCACCATGACTAAGCCTCGTCGGATCGTGCTGTTCGTCATCGTGGCCCTGGTCGCGCTGGCCATGGTCTTCCCGTTCGCGTGGACCTTCGTCACCTCGATCACCCCGGACGGCTCGCTGGCCGACGGGCCGAGCCTGTACGTCCCGAACCCGACCATGGCTGCGTACGTCGAGTTGTTCAACCGGCTGCCGATGGGTCAGATCATTCTCAACTCGGTGGTGGTCTCCTTCGCGGCCACTGCGCTGCAGCTGATCACCGGTTCGATGGCCGGCTACGCCTTCGCCCGGCTGCAGTTCCGGGCCAAGCCGGTGGTCTTCGCGGTCTACCTGGCCACCTTGATGATTCCGCTGCAGGTGCTGGTGGTGCCGCTGTTCATCCAGTTCCGTGACTGGAACCTGCAAGACACCCTGTTCTCGCTGATCGCGCCCTCGGCGGCGTCCGCCTTCGGCGTGTTCCTGCTGCGTCAGGCGATCGAGGCCGTCCCCAAGGAGCTGGACGAGGCTGCCACCATCGACGGTGCCGGCCACCTGCGGATCTTCGCCATGGTGATCCTGCCGCTGATCAAGCCGGCCCTGGCCACCGTGGGGATCCTCGCCTTCATGGCCAGCTGGAACAGCTTCCTGTGGCCACTGGTCGTGATCCGCTCTCCCGAGTTGCAGACGCTGCCGCTCGGCTTGGCCACTCTGCAAGGCCTCTACACGACCCGCTGGGACGTGGTGATGGCCGGTTCGGTGGTCTCCATCATCCCGATCGCACTGGTCTATCTCTTCGCCCAGCGCTACATCATCGCCGGCGTATCCCACACCGGCCTGAAATAACCCACCACAAGAAAGGGGCGCGCTCATGCTCGCTCGCACGACCCGGCTCGCGGCTGTCGCCTTGGCTGGCCTGCTTGCTTTCACCGGTTGTACCCAAGGTTCGGCGACGAAGCCGGCCGAACCCTCGGTTTCCGCGTCCGGCAGTGCTGCCGGACCGGTCACCGTCACCTACATGAACTTCCTCGCCAACGGCGGCCACGAGAAGGACCTGGCCGCCATCGCGTCCGCCTTCACCGCGGCCAACCCGGGGATCACCGTGAAGATCGAAACGGTGCCCTACGCCGACTACTTCACCAAGCTGCAGACCGCGGTTGCGGCCGGCACCGCTCCGGACACCTTCGAGCTGAACTACGAGAACTTCGTCACCTACGCCAGCAACGGCACCCTGGCCGAGCTGAAGGTTGACGACGCCACCAAGTACAAGCCGTCCCTCCTGGAGGCCTTCTCCAGCAACGGCAAGCAGTACGGCCTGCCGGAGTCCTTCAGCGACGTGGTGCTGTTCTACAACGCCGACCTGTTCAAGGCCGCCGGGGTGAGCACTCCGACTGCCGACTGGACCTGGAAGGACGAGCAGGCGGCCGCCGAGAAGCTCACCGACAAGGCCAAGAAGGTCTGGGGCGACTACCAGCCGGTGACCTTCAACGAGTTCTACAAGGTGCTGGCCCAGACCGGCGGCAGCTTCCTGAACGCCGACAAGACCGCCACGGCATTCAACTCTCCCGAGGGCATCAAGGCCGCCAACTGGCTGGTCGGCAAGCCCGGCAAGGTCATGCCCACCGAGGCGGACGGGGCCGGCTCGCCGGACTGGGATACCAAGCAGTTCCAGAACGGCAAGCTCGCCATGTGGCACTCCGGCATCTGGATGTTCGACGGCCTCAAGGACGTCAAGTTCAACTGGGACATCGCCGTCGAGCCTGGTGACACCACCAAGGCATCGGCCATGTTCGCCAATGCCGCAGTCCTGAACGCCAAGAGCGCCAATGCGGAGGCTGCCCAGAAGTGGATCACCTTCCTCACCTCGTCCGACGAAATGGTGAAGACCCGCCTGGACTCGTCCTGGGAGCTGCCGCCCGTCGCCGATCAGACCAAGCTGGCCAGCTACCTCACCAAGGGCAAGCCGACCAACCGGCAGGCCGTGTTCGACTCGCTCGAGAAGGTCGTGCTGCCTCCGGTGATCGCGTCCCAGCAGGAGATGCAGGACGCCGTCACCAAGGAACTGGGCGCAGCTGCGGCCGGACGCAAGACCGTCGAGAAGGCCGTGGCCGACGCCGCTGCCACCGTCGACGCCCTGTTGAAGTAGTTCGTCACGAGAGTGCCGGGGTCGAGCCCCTCGCCCGACCCCGGCACCGACAAGGAGTCTTCGATGACCATGACCGCCAGCACCGCTGTGCCGTGGCACCGTCCGCGGGGTGCCGAGCACCCGTACGCGAACTCGGCCGATCAGCTCGACCCGATCGTCCCGGTGGCCGGGCAGCCGCTGCGGATCGGTGCCGTGCACCCGGGCACCAGCCGGCTCGAGCTCGAGCTGCGCTGGTCGGACGCCACACTGCCCCCGCTGCGTGAGCCGCTGACCAAGGTCAGCCAGGGCAACGCCGACTCGGTGGCCCTGGCCGGTGGCGATGGTCATCTCGAGGAGGCCCAGGCCGCCTCACTGTCCACCGAAACCGCGTGGACCATCAGCCTTCCGGCGCTGCCCGAGGCCGCCGGTGAGTACCGCTTCGTGGCCGATGACCGGGCCAGTGACTGGTTCGAGCTGCGTCCGGCCCGTTGGCTGCCCGGCGGCGACGATGCCGTGGCCGGTGCCGGGGCGAAGCTCGTCCCCGGCAGTGTCGAACTGCTCACTCCGGTGGGCGGGGCTCCGGTGCGGGCCCGGTTCGTGCTGGCGCTGCAGCCCGGCGATCACCTGGTCGGCTTCGGCGAGCGCTTCGACGCCATCGACCAGGCCGGACGCCGGTTCGACTCGGTGGTCTTCGAGCAGTACAAGTCGCAAGGCGAGTTCGGACGGACCTACCTGCCGATGCCGTTCGCCCACGTGATCTCCGCCGACGGCAGCAGCTGGGGCTTCCACGTCCGCACCTCCCGGCGGGTCTGGTTCGACGCGGCGGCCAGCCGTCCCGACCAGTTGCTGGTCGAGGTCGAGCTGGGCGCCGAGGCTCAGGTATCGGTGGGCCTGTATGACGGCAGCCCGACCCAGGTGCTCACCACCTTCCTGAACGAGGTGGGCCGGGCCGCGGAGCAGCCGGATTGGGTGCTGCGGCTGTGGGCGTCCAGCAACGAGTGGAACACCCAGGCCATCGTCACCGAGCAGGTGGCCCGGCATCACGCCGAGCAGATCCCGCTCGGCGTCGTGGTCATCGAGGCGTGGTCGGACGAGCAGGGCTTCGTGGTCTGGCGGGACTCGGCCTACACCCCGCGCACCGACGGCAGCGTGCACAGTGCGTCCGACTTCACCTACCCGGCGGACGGAGCCTGGCCGGACCCGGCCGGGATGATCGCCGACCTGCACGACCAGGACATCAAGCTGGTGCTGTGGCAGATCCCGCTGCTCGGCCACGCCGAGACCGAGCTGACCGCTGAGACCGCGGCCGAGGTGGCCTACCTCGCCGAGCGCGGCCTGGCCGTCCGGGAGGCCGACGGCAGTCCCTATCGCAACCGCGGCTGGTGGTTCCCCAAGGCGCTGATGCCCGACTTCACCAACCCCGAGGCCCGGCGCTGGTGGCAGGACCGGCATCGCTGGCTGGTTCGCGATCTGGGGGTGGACGGCTTCAAGACCGACGGCGGCGAGCACGCCTGGGGTGCCGACCTGCGCTACGCCGACGGACGCACCGGCGCCGAGAACAACAACCGCTACCCGGTGGAGTACGCGGCCGCCTTCGGCGAGCTGCTGGAGTCCGAGGGGGCGGCACCGATCACCTTCTCCCGGGCCGGCTACACCGGCTCGCAGGCGCACGGGCTGTACTGGGCCGGCGACGAGAACTCGACCTGGACGGCCTTCCGGCACTCGCTGAACGCCGGCATCACCGCCGCCGCCTGCGGGATCGTCTACTGGGGCTGGGATATCGCCGGCTTCTCCGGCCCGCTGCCCGACCCCGAGCTCTATCTGCGGGCCACTGCGGTGTCGGCCTTCCTGCCGATCATGCAGTACCACTCGGAGTTCAACCACCACCGGCGTCCACTGCGTGATCGGACGCCGTGGAACGTCGGCGAGGCCTTCGGTGACGAGCAGGTGCTGCCGATCTTCCGCAGTTACGCCCAACTGCGCGAGCGACTGGTCGACTACCTGGCTCGCTCGGCCCGCACGGCCGTGCGGACCGACCGTCCGTTGTTGCGCGGGCTGTTCTTCGACTGGCCCGACGACCCGCAGTTGTGGGCCCACCCGCACCAGTTCCTGTGTGGGGACGACCTGCTGGTGAGCCCGGTCACCGAGTCCGGCGCGACCGAGTGGACGACCTGGCTGCCGGCCGGTGACTGGGTGGACGTCTGGACCGGCGAGCGGCTCAGCGGCTCAGCGCCGGTGACTCGTCCGGTTCCGCTGGACGTGGTGCCGGTCTATGCCCGGGCGCAGGCCTGGCCCGAGCTGGCGGCGGTCTTCGGGCACTGAGCATGGACCGCGACCAGTTCGTGGCCGAGCTCACTCGGCGGGCCCGGGCGCTGCCCGGGGTGACCACGGTGGCGCTGTTCGGCTCGAGCACCGATCAGGGCGCTGGGCGGCGCGACCAGTGGTCGGACGTCGACTTCGCGGTGTTCACCACCGACGCGGCCGCCGACCAGGTGGGCCGGGAGTGGGCCTTCCTGCCCGATCCGGAGCAGATCGTCCTGGCCGCCCGGGAGTACGACAGCGCCGGGGTGGTGCTGTACTTCGACGGGAGCCTGGCCGAGTTCGGCGCCGGCCGTCCCTGGCCGGTCAGCGACGCGTCGTGCCAGGTGGTGTTCGGCGGCGCGGACGTCCAGCTGGTACCGCCGCCAGAGCCCGAGGATCCGGCCAACGCCATCCGGCTGTGCCTGGCCAAGCTCGCTATCGGCGCCGGCCGGGCTCGCCGAGGCGAGCGGCTGGCGGCCTCGTCGCTGATCCGGCAGCAGGCGCCGTCCGCGCTGGCCTGGGCCGTTCGCGGACGGCTGGCATCGGCCGATGCCGAACCGGCCAACTCCTTCGATCCGCTGCGTCGGTTCGAGGTCGCCTATCCCGAGCTTGCTGAGCGGCTGGACCACGCTCTGGCTGCACCGGTGGAGCAGGCGGCTCGTGACCTGCTGGTCTTCTCCCGGGACGTTCTGGAGCCCGGCTGGACCGAGTTCCCCAGCCGAGCCGCCGACCTGATCGCGGAGCGCTTCGGGTGGACGCCGCCGGACGCATCCGCGACTCGCGGCTGAGTTCAGCGGCCGGTCTGCGTGCGTCCGGCCCGTGGAGGATCTGCTGCCGCGACGGGCATAAACCGGTGGCTGCTACACGTTCCACCCCTGACGGACATGCAGACGAAAGGTCTTTGACGTGGTTCACCAGCCCGCTTTGTGGCAACCATTCTCCTTGGGCAGGCTCGAGCTGAAGCATCGGCTCGCGCTGGCCCCGATGACCCGCAGCCGGGCCAATGCGGACGGCACTCCCGGTGCCGGGGCAGCGCTGTACTACCGGCAGCGGGCCTCGCTCGGACTGCTGATCACCGAGGGCACCCAGCCGTCCGATGACGGGCAGGGCTACCTGACCACGCCGGGCATCTACACCCCGGCCCAGATCGACGGCTGGCGCGAGGTCGCCGATGCCGTCCACGCCGAGGGCGGCGCGCTGTTCATCCAACTCATGCACGTCGGACGGATCTCGCACCCGGACAACACCCCGCACCACCGCCAGGCCGTGGCGCCGTCGGCGATCGCGCCCGGGACCAAGATCTTCACCCCCAACGGCGAGCGGGACGTCCCGATGCCGCGCGAGCTGAGCGTCGAGGAGATCGGCCAGACCGTTGCCGACTTCCGGCATGCCGCGGCCAGCGCCATCGCTGCCGGGGCGGACGGAGTGGAGATCCACGCCGCCAACGGCTACCTGCTGACCCAGTTCCTTTCGCCCAACGCCAACCAGCGCACCGACTCCTACGGCGGCAGCGTGGAGAACCGGGCTCGGTTCGTGATCGAGGTGGCCGCGGCGATCGCCGAGGAGATCGGCGCCGACCGGACCGGGATCCGGATCTCGCCCGGGCTGACGGCCGGCGGGATCGACGAGGGGTCGCGCGAGGACGTCCACGCCCAGTACGAGTACCTGGTGGCCGAGCTGGCGAAGCTGGGGCTGGCCTACCTGCACGTCCATCACGGTGGCGACGACGAGCTGCTGCGAAAGCTGCGTGGGCTGTGGCCGACCGCATTGCTGGTGGTCCGGCTGGGCCGCACCCGCGAGCACCTCGGCGACGATATCGAGGCCGGCCTGGCCGATGTCGTGCCGCTGGGCCGTTGGGCGCTGGCGAACCCGGACGTGGTGGAGCGGCTGCGCCTCGACGCCCCGTTCAACGAACCCGACCCGGCCAGCTTCTACTCCGGTGGCGCGCACGGCTACACCGACTACCCGACCCTGGCCGAGCAGCAGCCCGGCAGTAACTGAGTCCGGACAGCGCAGTGGGTCGGGACGCCGCGTCCCGACCCACCGTGCTGACTCCCTAGACCTCCCTGGCGGGGACGAACTCTGAGGGAGTCCAGCCGGCGGCCTGTCCGGCTTGCCCGAAGACGGCCATCCGGCCGGCGATCATCTGCTGCATGGCCCGGCCACCGGCATAGATGGCCGGTGCCGGATCCACAGTCACCCGATCCTCGGTCAGCGAGGTGCGCAGCGCGGCGGCGAAGGCCATGTGTGAGTCCATGCCCTGGTTGATCTTGGTGACGCCCAGCTTGGTGGAGCGGGCCTTCTCGTCCTCGGGGACGCCCCAAGACTCCGGCAGCGCGCCACCGTGCTCGTTGATCACCCGACGCAGGTCGGCCGGCAGCGACGACGAGCCGTGCATGACCAGATGGGTGTTCGGGATGCGTCCGGCGATCTCGGTGATCAGGTCCATGTGCAGCACCGAAGAGTCCGGCGGCGCGGAGAACTTGTAGGCGCCGTGCGAGGTGCCGATCGCCACGGCGAGCGCGTCCACTCCGGTGCGCTCGACGAACTCGGCGGCCTGGTCGGGGTCGGCCAGCACGATCTGGGCGTGGACGCTGCCGTCCTCCGAGCCGCCGATGGTGCCCAGCTCGCCCTCCACCGAGACGCCGCGGGCGTGGGCGAAGTCGACGACCTCCTTGGTCACGGCGACGTTCTCGTCGAAGGAGTTCACCTTCTTGGTGGCGTGGTCGATGCTGCCGTCGATCATCACCGACGAGAAGCCGGCCCGGATGGCCCGCTTGCAGGTCTCGACCGTGGGGCCGTGGTCCAGATGCAGGACCACCGGGACGTCGGGATAGTGACCGATGATCGTGTGCAGGACGTCCCAGTACACCTCGTCGCTGAGGAAGGCGGACGCTCCGGCGATGGTCTGGACGATGACCGGCGACTGCGTCTCGCGGGCGGCGGCCAGCACTGCCTCGGTCTGGCCGGCGTCGGTGACGTTGAACGCCCCGATGCCGAAGCCGCCACGGCGCGCATGGTCGAGCGCCTCGCGGAGTGTGATGAGGGCCATGTCGAGATACCCCTTTCCCTGGGTCTTCATAGGCTGAGGGCACCACCGCGGTGTAGCCAGCCACGCGGCGTAACGATAACATACGAATGTCAACAGCTTCGGTTTTCTTTCATTTGGAGTCATCCGTGAGTGATGTGGTCGTCGGGCTCGATTTCGGGAGCTCGCGGATCAAGGCCGCCGCCTACGGCCGCGACGGGGCCCTGCTGCGGTCCAGCGCGGTCGAGACGCCGCTGCGCCCCGGCCAGGCCACTACCGGTGACGGGTTTCCGGTCCTCGCCTGCCTGGACGCTGCAGCGGACGCCCTGGCTCGGCTGGCGCTGCCGGCCGGGACGATCCGCGCACTCGGTCTCAGCTCGATGGGAGAGGTCGGCACCGTCCTGTCCGGCGGCGCTCTGGCCGGCTGGGACTTCCCGTCCTGGTACGGCCGGGTCGGCGCCGAGATCGAAGAGTCGCTGGTGGCTGGTTTCGGACGAAAGCGGCTGGCCGCGGCCACCGGCAACCACACAGTGCTGGTCTCGACCGTGGCCAAGCTGGGTGGGATGTTGTCGGGTCGGGGCCGGGTGAGCGGCACCTTCCTGGGCTTGTGCGGCGCCTTCGCCTGGCAGCTCACCGGGCAGGTCTGGCAGGAGGCCGGCCTGGCCACCACCAGCGGCGTCTTCGACCCGGTCGGCGGCGAGTACCTGACCGAGTTGTGGGAGTACGTCGGGCTGGCCGACGTGGAGCTCCCGCCGGTGCGCGAGCCCGGCTTCTCGGCCCCGGCCCGCACGGGGCTGGCCCGACGACTCGGCTTGTCGGCCGACGCCCGGGTGGTGATCGCCGGGCATGATCATCCGGTGGGGACGGTCGGCGCCGGCGTCCAGCCCGGCGAACGTGCCGACTCCCTCGGCACCGGACAAGCCATCTTGGCCCGAGTGGAGCCGCACCGGCTGGAGCCGGTGCGGGAAGCCCTGCTCGCCGACCCGGGGCTCTCCCTCGAAGTCTGGCCGGACGGGGGCGGCGTGCTGGCCGTCTGGGGCCCGTTGCGTCCGGGCTTGGCGATGCGCACCTTCCTTTCGGCCACGGCGAGCACCCGTGAGCAGCTGGACGAGCAGGCCCCACCGCCGGGCCAGTCCGACGTCCTCGATCCGGAGATTGCCGTGGCGATGGAGCAGGGTGACGCCTCCGCGGTGACCGGCTCGGCCGTCCAGTGGGCGTCCCTGATCGACTACTACGTGCTGCGCGCGGTCGCCGCCCGGCGGTGGCTGGGCGACCTCACCGGCGCGGACGGGACGACCGTGCTCACCGGGGGCGGGCTGCGCTCGGTCCGCTGGCGGCATGCGCATGCGCTGCTCAGCGATGCTCCGCTGGCCGTCTCCACAGTCAGCGAGACCGGTACCCGTGGGGCCGCCGGGATCGCCGGCAGCGTTGTGGACTGGTGGGGATCGGCGGCGCAGATGCCCGGGGCCACCCGGATCGAGGTGCCCGCCGGCGACCTGGCGCAGATGGATCGCGCGGCCCGCGCACTGTTCGGCGCGGGCTGAGAGCGCTTAAACGAAAGAACACCTGGGGTAATCGAAAGGCAATCCGGTATGGTTCGGCTCGTGTTCGCAGCAGACAGACGGGCTGCCATCCTGGCGAAGGTGTTCGAGGATGGCCACGCCCGCACCGTTGATCTCGCCGAGTTGCTCCAGGTGTCCGAGGTGACCATCCGGGGTGACCTGGACGAGTTGGAGCGCCAGGGCCGGATCGCCCGGGTGCACGGCGGGGCCACCATGCCGCAGAGCCCTCTGGTCGGCTTCGACGAGCGCAGCACCCAGCGGGTGGAGGTCAAGCAGCGGATCGCCGCTGCCGCCGCCCAGCTGATCAACGACGGCACCACCGTGGTCCTTGACTCGGGCACCACGATCTACGCGTTGGCCTGCCAGCTGCCCACGGTCTCCCATCTGGTGGTGGTGACCCCGGGGGTGAGCATCGCGCTGCGGCTGATGGAGGTCTCCGGGATCGAGGTCCGGCTGCTCGGCGGACGCGTGGAGCCGCGGATCAAGGCCACTGTCGGCTCGGTCAGGGCCCAGGGCCTGGAGGGCGTGATCGCCCACATCGCCTTCTTCGGGGCCGGCGGCATCGACGCCGACAACGACATCGCCGAGGGCACCTTCGGCATCGCCGACTCCAAGCGCTCGCTGATGGCCACCGCCCGGCGCCGGGTGCTGCTGGCCGACTCGTCGAAGTGGGCCAGCGAGGATCGCTACAAGGTGGCCAGTGTCGCCGAGTTCGACACCGTGATCACCGATGACGGGCTGCCCGAGCAGCTTCGCGAACGCGTCCGCAGCCTCGGCTGCGAGCTCATCATCGTCTAGCCGATGTCCAGCTTCCGACCCAGGCCGTGCCCTGGCGTCGGCCCCTTGCGCGACCCTTCGACCGCCCGGCCGCGGCTCGGCGCGCGTGTGACCTGCCTCTCGTTGCTGGAGCCTGTGGTGTTACCGCTCGCAGGAAACCGCAACCGTTGAGAAGGCTCATATCAAGCAAACCAAACCTCTTGACTTTCGTTTACTGTTGATTATGATCTCTCTCAGTAACCCTCGGGCCCGGCGTCAGTTCTGGGTCGCGCGACTGGACTGGTCGTGGGAGGCATAGCTCAATGAGGAGTCAGACATGAACAGGCGCAAGTTCCTCGCGTCAGTGGCAGCAGTGATCGCGCCCGCGCTGCTGCTCGCAGGTTGTGGAAGCAGCGGTCCGGCCAGCACCTCACCGGGTGCCTCGGCCTCGCAAGGCGCAGGCGGCACCGTCACCCTCGACTTCAGCCAGTGGTGGGAAGTCGAGCTGAACCCCGGCGTGATGCGGGGCCTGATGGATCGCTTCGAGAAGGAGAACCCGGGGATCAAGGTCAACCTGATCTCCAACCCGTACGCGGCCACCATGGATCTGGAGATCGCCGGGGCCGCCACCAAGACGCTTCCGGACGTGGTGGCCATCAACGGCACCACGGTCTACGACCTCTATGACCAGGGTGCGCTGGCCAACCTGTCCACCTTGATGAAGGACGCCGGCTTCGACGCCAGCCAGCTGGCCAACGACGACAAGATCGACGGCTCGGTCTACCTGATCCGCGCGCTCAACTTCACCTACCCGATGTACTACAACACCGATCTGCTCTCGGCGGCCGGGATCAAGGATCTGCCCACCAACCGCACCGAGTTCGCGGCCATGGCCAAGGCGGTCACCGACCCCAAGAAGAACATCTACGCTTGGTCGCTGCCGATCAACGTGCAGTCCCCGGCCGGCTTCGTCTCGCAGTCGTGGCTGTGGTCGGGTGGCGGACGGTTCCTGAAGGACGGCAAGCCGGACTTCTCCTCCGACCAGGTGAAGTCCTGGCTGGAGTTCCTGCAGAGCCAGTACAAGGCCGGCTATGTGGCCCCGGGTGCCTTCACCCAGCAGGAGCAGGCGATGGTTGAGGAGTTCACCGCGGGCCGCAACGCCGCGATGATCGGTTCGCTGGCTCACATCAACGGCATTCGCAAGACCAACCCGAAGCTGAAGTTCACCATCGCTCCGGTCCCGGCCGTTGACGGCTACACCGGCAAGCACGGGATCGCCGGCGCCAGCTGGGGTCTGGGCGTCGCCGAGAACAGCCAGCACAAGGCCGAAGCCTGGAAGTTGATCCAGTGGATCATGAGCACCGACATCAACTCCGAGCTGGCCACCCAGGCGATCGGCTTCCCCGGCAACAAGAACTCGGTGCCCGGATATGTGAAGGGTGACGAGCTGTTCACCAAGGCCTTCGAGATCTACCAGCAGAGCGAGATGGTCACCGAACTCGACGGCAAGCCCAAGGCGCTGGACCTGTTCCGCAATCTGAACGAGAACCTGGTCAAGCTGCTCGACGGCAAGGCGGACGTCCCGGCAACTCAGCAGTCCTTGCAGGACTACTGGTCCCCGGTCCTGAAGTAGCGTCGGCAGATCCCGCTGCTGCGGGGTAACAACCGAAGACCGTGTGCGGGGTGGCTGCAAGCCCGGGCCATCCCGCACCGTGCAAGGAGACAGATCGATGCAACTCGCCAAGGCCACCCAGGCGTCCTCACCGGACGTGGCGCCCCCGCGCCAGGCAAGCCGGGGACGCCGGTTCCGAACCTTCGCCGAGCCTTACGCCTACCTCTCGCCCACCATCGTGGTGATGGCGGTGATGATGGCCATGCCGGTGGTGCTGGTCTTCGGATACTCGCTGTTCAACAACGTCGTCACCACCAAGCACCCCAAGTTCGTCGGGCTGGACAACTACGTCCGGCTGCTCACCGATCCGATCTTCCAGACCGCGGCGGCCAACACCATGGTGTTCACCATCACCTCGGTGGTGCTGCACCTGCTGATCGGGCTGGGCTTCGCCATGATGCTCAACTCGGTGCTGTTGCCCCGGGGAGTGATCGCCGCCTACCGGATGATCTACATCCTGCCCTGGGTGATGACCGCGGCCATCGTGTCGATCCTGTGGCAGTTGATGCTCAACCCCAATGGCGTGATCAACTTCATACTCCAGACCGTCGGACTGATCGATCACAAGATCGAATGGCTCTCCAGCACGAACCTGGCGCTGGGCTCGCTGACCTTCATCAACGTCTGGGCCGGCTACCCCTTCTTCATGATCAGCATCCTGGCCGGCCTGCAGGGGATCCCCAGCGACCTCTATGAGGCAGCCCGGGTGGACGGGGCCGGGCCGCTGCGCCGACTGTGGAACATCACCCTTCCGCAGCTCAAGCCGATCCTGCTGTCGATGGCCATGCTCGACTTCATCTGGAACATCCAGCAGTTCTCCCTGGTCTGGCTGACCACCGGCGGTGGGCCGATCAACGCCACCGAGACCATCGGCACCTACACCTACAAGCTGGCCTTCAGTAAGTACGAGTTCTCGATGTCGGCGACGTCCGGCGTCATCCTCTTCGTGGCCTCGATGGTGATCGCCCTGTTCTACGTCCGACACCAGAAGGGGGGAGAGTGACATGGCGCTCTCACTCAAGGCCCGCAACCGCGCTCGAGCAACCCTGCTGACGATCGGACTGACCCTCGGCGCGGTCTACGCCGGCGGCCCGGCAGTCTGGATGCTGTCCAACTCGCTGAAGCCGAACGGGGAGGTCTTCGACTACCCGCCGCGGCTGATCCCCGAGACCTTCACCATCGAGGCCTACACCCGGATCTTCACCTCACCGGACAAGCTGCGCTTCTTCCTGAACAGCTACGTGGTGGCGCTGTCGGTGGTGGCGCTCACCCTGATGGTCGGGATCCTGGCCGGCTATGCGCTCAGCCGGTACAACTTCCCCGGCAAGCGGGCGCTGAGCTCGGTGATCATCTCGATCCAGGCGGTGCCGCCGATCACCTTGCTGATTCCCTACTTCGGCCTGGTGGTGACCCTGCAGCTGTACGACACCTATCTGGCGCTGATCCTCACCTACATGGTGGCGACCATCCCGTACTCGATCTTGATGATGACCGGCTACTTCAACACCTTGCCCAGGGAACTGGACGAAGCGGTGAAGGTGGACGGCGGTGGGTCGTTCCGGGCGCTGTGGCAGGTGCTCGTCCCGGTGTCGGTCCCCGGCATCATCGCGGTCGGTACCTACACCTTCATGGTGGCCTGGAACGAGTACCTGTTCGCTCTCACCCTCACCAAGAACCGCGACATGCGGACGGTGCCGGTCGGCATCCAGCTGCTGATGGGGGAGCACTCCTTCGAGTGGAGCGAAATGATGGCCATGAGCGTCCTGGGCTGTCTGCCCGTGTTGATCCTTTTCCTCTTCTTCCAGCGTCAGTTCATCGGCGGCATGGCCGATGGGGCTGTGAAGAGCTAAACCGAGAGAGTCCTGGAGGACATAGTTATGTTGGTCACCGGCGTGCAGATGCTCAGCGTCGCCAAGCAGAACGGCTTCGCCGTTCCCGCCTTCAACATCAGCGACTACGGCATGCTGCGCGAGTGCATCCGCACTGCGGAGGACGTCGGGTCGCCGGTGATCTTGTCGATCCATCCCGCGGAGTGGGCCCTGGTCGGAGACGAGTTCATGCTCAGCGTGCTGGCCCTGGCCGGCAATGCCACGGTGCCGGTCTGCGTCCAGCTCGATCACGGGGCAACCCTGGAGCAGGTGGTCGGTGCCATCCGGCTCGGCTTCACCGCGGTGATGATCGACGGATCGCTGCTCGACTACACCGAGAATGTCGCCCTCACCCGCAAGGTGGTGGAGTTCGCCCACGCGGTCGGAGTGTCCGTCGAGGCCGAGATCGGCACCATCGGCGAGCGGGATCCGTCCTCGGCAGCAGCCTTCGAGGCGATTCAGTACACCGAGCCGGCCGAGGCCCTGCAGTTCTGCCAAGACACCGGGATCGACTATCTCGCGGTGGCCGTCGGCACCTGCCACGGGGTCTACCCCAAGGGAGTGGCCCCGGACCTGAAGCTGGACCTGATCAGTGAGATCGCCGGGCTGGTCGGCCTTCCGCTGGTGCTGCACGGTGGCTCGGGCGCGTTGGACGACCAGGTCACCGCGGCAGTCGGACGTGGGGTGGCCAAGCTGAACATCTCCGCCGACATGAAGACGGCCTACTTCACCCGCGTCCGTGAGGTGCTGGCCGATCCGGCCGAGCGCGAGCCGCACGACATCTATCCGCCGGCCCTGGCCCGAGTGCGGGAACTGGTGGCCCACAAGATGGCCGTGACCAAGTCGGTGGGCACCGCCGGGCTGTACACCGCCGAGGTGCTGGCGGCCAGTGCCCCGGGCAGTGTTGGTGAGCAGGTGCTGCTCGGCTTCTGAGCCCCCCACAGCCGCAAAGTGGACATTGCGGCGGCGTCTGAGCGCCGGCGCGTCCACTTTGCGGCTGCTGAGCGCGGGACGAGACCGTCGACAGACCCTCCCTACGTAACAAGACGTACTCAATATTGCGTAGCTGGGGTGCACTTTCGAGCGTAGTCACGTGGACCGGTGAGCTGCGGATGTGCGCAAGAGTGCTCACCGGTTCTACTATTGACACCTGAATCATTGACGATTCAAAAGCTCCCCGCACACGAAGGAATGAAATGAAGCGCAGTGCCCTTGATCGCTTGGTCTCCTGGGTCGGTCTGGCCCTGGCGGCCGTCCTCCTGGTGGCCGGCGTGCTGCTCACCGTGGCCAGCACTTTCGTCAACGGTCAGGTTGCCAGCCAGCTGGCCGCCCAGAAGATCACCATGCCGGTGGCCGCCGCCTACGGGAGCCTCGCTCCTGAGGATCAGGCCGCTCTGGCGCCGTACGCCGGTCAGGAGATGACCACCGGTGCGCAGGCCGAGGCCTTCGCCGATCACTACATTCAGGCCCACATCAACGCCATGTCCGGCGGCAAGACCTACGAAGAGGTCAGTGGCGAGTTCATCAAGCTCAGCAAGGACCCGAGCGCTGACCAGGCCAAGCTCAAGGAGCTCGGCGACCTGCGTCAGACCATGTTCATGGGTGCCACCCTGCGCGGCATGCTGCTGAACGCCTACGCCTTCGGCACCATGGCCCTGATCGCCGGCATCGCTGCGGTCGCCGCCTATGTCGGTGCGGTCGTGTTCCTGGTGCTGAGCCTGCTCGGCTTCCGTCACGCCAAGGACGCCACCGGCGAGGCGCTGGCCGGAAAGGCCGCCGCGGCCGAGTGATTCCGGTGGTGGTCTGATGGCCACCTCGAACGACAAGAGGCCCGATCCTGAGACGCTCAGGATCGGGCCTCGTCGTTTCCGGAGCCGTCCCGGGGTCTGCCGCCATGGCGGCCTCGCTAGGCACTCCTACCCGCCCGTTGGCGGAGGCGTCGTGTCCGAACCGTTACCATTCCTCGGTTGCTCCGCCGTTTGGCGGACGGCCCCTGCCGAACCGGGTCGCCCTGGCGGTTACCCCGAGATCGCCTCGCGGGTCAGGATGGTCGGGCAACGTCGGAGCCCCGCCAAGGGCTGCCGAACACATCGGCCCCACCGGGCTGGTGTCCGCTACGAGTCCCAGGCGTCGTCCTGGGGTATCGCCAAAGGAGGCGAGAGTGACCCACAACTTGGCACGCAAGCGCACCGCATTGGTGGCGCTGGCTGCGTCCGGGGCCTTTCTGGTCAACGCCTGTAGCGCTCCTGGAACCACCACCGAGAGCACTCCGCAGGCTTCGACCCAGACGTCCGCTTCGGTGCAGACGACCTGTGGAACCGACAACATCACCATGAAGGGCTACTTCGAGACCGGCTTCCCGCTCCCGAAGGCGCTCACCGACGAGTTCACCAAGCAGTTCCCGAACGTCACCTGGGACGTGCGCGAGGACCAGTTCGCCGTGATCACCCAGAACGCCCTGCGGGTGCTCGCCGATGATCCGCCGGACCTGATGCGTCTGCCGTCCATCCAGCAGGCGGTCAAGGCCGGCGTCCTGCTCAACCTGGACGAGTACGCCACCGCCTACGGCTGGGACAAGTGGCCGGCTTCGCAGCTGGAGCAGCTGCGGGTCAACTCCGCCGGTGCTCGTGGCGAGGGCTCGCTCTACGCCCAGGGCCTGAACTACAGCCTGACCGGTGTCTTCTACAACAAGGACCTGGCCGCCAAGATCGGCATGACCGAGGCCCCGAAGACCCTGGCCGAGCTCGATGACGCTCTGGCCAAGGCCAAGGCTGCCGGCATCACCGGCATCGCCCAGTTCAACGGTGGCGCCACCGGTGGTCTGGCCTTCCCGCTGCAGAACCTGATGGCTGCCTACGGCGAGACCGCCCCGATCAACGACTGGATCTTCCAGAAGGCCGGCGCGAACATCAACACCGAGTCCAACCTGAAGGCTGTGCAGCACCTGCAGAAGTGGATCAAGGCCGGCTACTTCGCCGACGACGTCAACTCGCTGGACTACGCAGCGATGATGTCCCGGTTCACCGGTGGCAAGAGCCTGTTCATCTTCGACGGTGACTGGGAGTCGGGCAACTTCGACAAGACCATGCCCGGCAAGGTCGGCTTCTTCCTGATGCCTCCGCTGGAGGCCGGCGGCAAGCAGGCCGCGATGTCTGCTCCGCTCACCTTCGGAGTCAGCGCCAAGGCTGCTCACCCGGCCTGTGCGGCGTTCTTCCTGAACTGGGTTGCCACCAACCAGACCGCTCGTGAGATCACCGTCAAGATCGGTGGCTCGCACCCGATGGGCGCTCAGGATGCCTTCATGCCTGAGGTGGCCAAGGACACCGTGACCGCGCAGACCCTGGCGGCCGGTACCAAGATCGGCGTCGACAATGGCGGCATGGACTTCATCGCCAACGCGACCTCGTCGATCTACCCGAAGAGCTGGACGCCCAACTTGCAGAAGCTGGTCGCCGGCGAGGTCGAACCGGATGCTCTGCTGAAGTCGGTCCAGACCGACTACGAGAGCCAGATCAAGGGCTGACCTGCAATGAGCCAACCGCCTGCACCGTCCCACCCGAGCTGGGATCGGCCGTCTCCTCACTTCGGCTCGCGGGCGGTCGGCGCCCGGCGGGGTGGCGTCCACAAGACGTCGCCCCGCCGGGGGCGCTGGATCGGCTATCTGTTCGTCGTTCCCGCGCTCGCCTTCTACCTGGTGTTCGTGATCCGGCCGATCTTCCTCACCGTCCAGTACTCGATGTACGACTGGAACGGCGTCACCCGAGCCACGTGGGTCGGGGCCGGGAACTACCTGAAGGTCTTCGCCGACCCGACCTTGTACGGGCCGGTGCTGAACGCCTTCGAGCTGATCATCTTCTTCAGCTTCATTCCGATCACTCTTGGTCTGGTCACCGCCGCCACGGTGCGCCGGATCGCCGAGTCCAGGCTGGCCGGGCTGGCCCGCACCATCGTGTTCATCCCGCAGGTGATCCCGCTGGTGGCCGCCGGCATCATCTGGAGTTGGCTGCTGGCGTCCAACGGCCTGGTGAACCAGCTGCTCCGGGCCATCGGCCTGGGCGGCATCACCAAAGCCTGGCTCGGCGATTTTGGAACCGCCCTCCCGGCGGTCGGCATGATCGGCGCCTGGGTGCAGCTGGGCTTGTGCACGCTGCTGCTGTTGGCCGGCATGTCCAAGATCGACGGCTCGCTGTACGAAGCCGCCCGGCTGGACGGCGCCGGACCGCTGCGTGAGTTCTTCTCGATCACGCTGCCCAGCCTGCGTCAGGAAATCGTGGTCTGCGTCACCGTCACGGTGATCGCGGCCCTGTCCAGCTTCGACATCATCTACATCTCCACTCAGGGCGGCCCGGGCAACTCGACCCTGGTGCCGGGCCTGCAGATCTTCTACTTGGCCTTCTCGGAGAACCGGGTCGGCCTGGCCTCGGCGCTGGCCGTGACCCTGATGGTGCTGGTGTTGGCCGTCGTGCTGCCGATCCAGCTGCTCGCCCGAGAGGACAACGAATGATCGCCTCCAAGCGCGAGACCGTGATCGGCCGGATCCTGCTGATCCTGCTGATGCTGTGGACGTTGATGCCCTTCGTCAGCCTGTTCGTCACCGCCCTGCACAAGTCCGGCAGCTACCCGGCCGGCGTGGAATGGCCGGCCGACCCGCAGTGGGGCAACTTCGCCCTGGCCTTCCAGAGCGCCCAGATGGGGGCCCTGGTCTGGTCGAGCGTCCAGATCGTCCTCGGTGTGGTGCCGATCTCACTGGTGATCGCCACCATGGCCGGCTATGCCATCGGCCACCTGCGGGTCCCGGGGCACAAGCTGCTGTTGCTGCTGTTCGTGTTCGGGCTGACCCTGCCTTTCGAGGGCATCATCACCCCGCTCTATTACCAGATTCGCGACTTCGGCCTGCTGAACACCCGGTGGGCCATCATCCTGCCGCTGATTGGGCTGTTCATGCCGTTCTCGGTCTACTGGATGCGGGCGCACTTCGTGAACATGCCGGCCGAGCTCTCCGAGGCTGCCGAAGTCGACGGCGCCAACCGCTGGCAGATCTTCTGGCGCGTGCACGTCCCGCTGGCTCGTCCGGCGCTGTCCTCGCTGGGCATCCTGCTGTTCTTGTGGACCTGGAACCAGTTCCTGCTCACCGTGGTGCTGGTCAACGACCCGCTGAAGCGCACCGCGGCCGGTGCCCTGGGAGCCTTCCAGGGCCAGTGGGGGACCGACATCCCGCTGCTGTGTGCCGGATCGCTGTTGATCATGGCGCCCACGCTGCTGGTCTTCTTCATCTTCCAGCGGCAGTTCGTGGCCGCGCTGCTCCAGGGCTCGATGAAGGGCTGATCCGACTCTGATGCACCGTCGCACTCTCCCCTCACGGCTCGCTGTGGCCGTCCGCACCTGCACAACTCTGAAGGACCCGAAATGAACAGCCGCTTGGCCATTCCGAACGTCGACCCCGAACTGGCGGCGGCTCTCGAGGTCGCCCTGGAAGGGACGCCCTCGCCGATCACCTTGGCTGACATCCCGGCCAAGCGGGCTCAGGACTGGGAGGCCTCGCACGAGGCCCGCCGGGCCGTGATCGGACGCGGCGTGCGGGTCGAGGAGTTCGACATCCCCACAGTCGACGGCCAGACCGTCCGGCTCGACCTGCTCAGCGGGCCCAACCGCAGTGCCACCAGCCCGCTGGTCTACTACGTCCACGGCGGCGGCATGATGCTCGGCAACCGGTGGAGCGGAATCGACGTGGTCGAGGACTGGATCCACCGATTCAATGCCGTGGTGGCCAGCGTGGAGTACCGGCTGGCCCCCGAGGCCCAGTACCCGCTGCCGCAGGAGGACTGCTACGCCGGACTGAAGTGGATCGCCGACAACGAGCACCGGCTCGGCCTCAAGGTCGGCTCCGGGATGATGGTCGGGATCAGCGCCGGCGGCGGCCTGGCCGCGTCCGTTGCGCTGATGGCCCGGGAGCGCAGTGGGCCCAAGCTGGCCGGCCTGATGCTGATCGCGCCGATGCTGGACAACCGGGACGACACCACCTCGGCCCGGCAGTACGCGGACGGTATGTGGTCGGTCGAGGAGAACACCCTGGGCTGGGACTCCCTGCTCGGTGAGGCTGCCGACCATCTGGACGACCTGCCGGACTGGGTGATTCCGGGCCGCTGCGCCGATCTCAGCGAGCTGCCGAACGCGTTCATCGAGGTCGGCACGGCCGATATCTTCCGGGACGACTCGGTCGACTTCGCCAGCCGGATCTGGGCAGCCGGCGGCCGCGCCGAGCTGCATGTCTGGGCCGGTGGCTTCCACGGTTTCGAGGTGCTCAGCCACACGCTGTTGGCCCAGTCGGCTGTGCATGCCCGCAGCAACTGGCTGCAGCGCCTCTTCGGGATGCCGGAGAACGTCGTCGTGCAGTGATTGCCGACGCGACAGGCTCGGCTTTCAGCGTCCCGGGTACGATGGCCGCTTCTGATGAACAAGGCATCCCATGCGTGAACTGATCCAGCGCCTCAGCGCGCTCGATGATGACGCGGCCTCGGCAATGAAGATGGTCGCGCACTTCGACGCACTCCTTGCCCAGGGCGCCGGAATGACCGCATTGGTCCGCGGCGCGGCCGTGCTGTCGGGCTGGCCGTGCGGGCTGCATCTGCCGCAACACAGCATCTACGCCCGGGTGGACGCCCAGGGCCGATCGATGAAGCCGCCGGCCGACTCGTCCGCGATCCAGGCCTGGCCGCACCAGTACCTCGAGGACGGTTCGGACGGCGTCGTCTGGCTGGAGCGTCCCTCCGATCAGACCGGAGCCAGCGATGCGCTGATCCTGGAGCGGCTGGCTGCCGGCGTCCATCTGACGATCGAGCGGGTCAGCCCGGCCGCCATCACCGATGACGCCGCCGCAATCGAGATCATCGCCTCGGCTTCCTCACTGACCGCACGTCGAAAGGCCGTGAAGCGGCTGCGGCTGAGCGAGACCGCCATGGTTCGGCTGGCCGCCTTCCGGGCGTCCGACCCGGCGCCGCAGCGCTCGGCCGCCCTGGGCAGCGTGCTGGGGCCGATCCGAGTCGGCATCGTCGAGGACGGCCACGACGACCCGTCCGGGCCGGTCGGGCTGGGGCCGCGAGTGCCCGTGCTGGACGCCTTCCGGACCACTCAGCAGGCGGTGGCCGCCTTGGCGCTGAGCTCGCGGCTGAACCCGGTGGTCACCTGGGACGAGTGGGGCCTGCTGGCCGAGCTCGCGCTGAGCACTCCGGCCCGGCACCCCGACGTCGAGCGGGTGGCGGCCTTGGACGATGAGCCGCAGCTGCTCGACACCATCGAAGCGTTGACCATCACCGACACCGTCCGCGGTGCCGCCGGGCTGCTCGGCCTGCACCACTCCACGGTCCAGCAGCGGCAGACCCGGATCGAGGGCATCCTCGGCTTCCGGCTGTCCGATCCGGTCGGACGCCTGCGCGGACTGGTGGCTCTGGCCGTCCATCGGATCCGGGAGGCCCGGGCCACCGCCGAGCCCACCGAGTAAGCGGTCCTTTCGCAAGACTCACCTGCCAGTCGGCGGGGTGGGGCCGGGCGATGCCGGTCGGGTGACTCCAGGGAGGCAGGCGGACGCCATCGCGGACGCCACCACCAGGGCGATGCAGATCGGCAGTGCGCGCTGCAGCCCGGCTACGAAGGCGGGCCCGGGCAGGTAGGCGCCGCCGGCCAGGAACGCGGCAGTGGCGACCGCCACCCCCAGCGCCATCCCGAGCTGACGCAGGCAGGAGTGGATCGCTGCTGCCAAGGCGCGGTCGGCCTCGGGACGCTTGCGCATCACCGCTGCTGACAGGGGAGCGAAGGTGAGTCCCATGCCGACGCCGGCGAGGGCCAGCGGGGTCAGGATCGCCGGGTAGTCCAGTTGTGGAGCAACCACGTTGTCGATCCACGTCAAAGCCGTTGCCTGGCACAGCGCCCCGAGGATCAGCACAGGGCGGGCCCCGATGTGCTGCACTGCGAGCCCGGCCAGCGGCGCGATCACCATGGGTGCGAGCGTCCACGGCGCAGCCAGGAGCCCGGCCTGAAGTGCGGTGTGCCCCAGAGCGACCTGCAGGTACTGGCTGAGGAGGAAGATGGCGCCGAAGACCCCGGCGCTGGCCAGCAGTCCGGCGACGTTCGTGGCAACGAACGCCCGGTCGCCGAAGCGGCGCACCGGCAGCAGGCTGGAGGGGTCGCGCATTCCCCGGACGACCAGCACGGTCAGCGATGCCGCGGCCGCCGCCAGACCGCCGACCACGATCGCCGAGCCCCCGGTGTGCTCCTGGCCGCTGGCCAGTGCCCAGCTCAGTGGCAGTACGAAGCCGATCGCAGCCAGACTGCCGAGCAGGTCGAACCTGGTCCCTGCTCGTTCGGACTTGGGGAGGATACGCAGGGCGGCCATGATCGCCACCACCCCGAGCGGGAGGTTCATCCAGAAGATGCCGGACCAGTGCAGGCCGTCGACGATCACCCCTCCGAGCAGTGGCCCGACGGCGATGCCGAGCCCGTTGATGCCGCTCCACACCCCGACCGCGAGTGGGCGTCGAGCTTCGGGGACCGCGCTGCTGAGCAGGGTCAGCGAGAGCGGAACGATGGCCGCGGCGCCGGCCCCCTGGACGATCCGCGCCGCGATCAGGGCGTGAATGCTGCCGGCAAGGGCGGCGGCGACCGAGGCGACAGCGAACAGGCCGCTTCCGAAGAGGAAGACGCGGCGGCGTCCGAACCGATCGCCGAGCGCGGCGAGGGGCAGCATCAGGCTCGCGAAGGCCAGGGTGTACCCGTTCACCACCCAGGAGAGCTGGACGATGTCGGCCCCGAGTTCACGCTGGATCGCCGGCAGCGCGAAGGTGAGTGCGAGGTCGTCGATGGCGGCCATCGCCATCGGCAGCGAGGTCGTCGCAATCACTGCGGCGATCCGGGGCTCAGGCTGGTGAGACATCGGTCGACTCCACTAGATACAGACACTATCTAGCTATAAGATAGCACTGCTATCCAGTTGACGAAGCCCGCGAGGAGTCCGGTGAAGATCTCAGAGCTTTCCGATCGGTCGGGGGTGCCGATCGCGACGATCAAGTTCTATCTCCGTGAAGGGCTGCTGGCCCCGGGTGCTGCGCTGAATGCGCGGGAGTCGGCCTACGACGAGACCCACCTGCGGCGGCTGCGGGTGATCCGGGGGTTGGTACAGGTCACCGGCGCCTCGATCGAACAGGTGCGCCAACTCATGGCAATCATTGAAATGCCTGGCCAGAGCGCGATTGAGGTCGTCGGTAGAGCATCCACTGCGCTGTCTGCTCGGCAGGCGGCTGCCAGCGGCACGCCGGACACCCAGGAAGCCGAAGGGCTGCTCACCCGGCTCGGTGTCAGTTTCGCCGCCGAATCGGAGAACCTGCGGCTGCTGGCCTCGGCGCTCGAGTTGGCCGGCCAGGTGGGGCTCAGCCCGTCCGATGATCAGCTGGCCGTCTACGTCCAGGCTGCGCGCGAGGTGGCGCGAGCCGACTTCGCTCGGGTTCCGTGGGACGACCCGCAACAAGCGGCCGAGTGGGCAGTGCTGGGGACGGCGCTCTATGAGCCGATCTCGAGTGCACTGCGCCGACTGGCCCACTCCGAACTGGCCGGACGGCTGGACCAGGCTCATCCCGAGGCGACCCCCGACCGGTGACCGCCGACGGGTGAGTCACGCCCGATCGGCGGCGGTGCCGAACTCGCCGGGCCGTCCTCACTTGGGCTTGTTCTCAGCCTCCCGCCGGCGGGCGAGCGCCTGCCCGGACGGGCCCGCCTCGGCCAGCTGCCGGAGGGTGGCGATCAGGCCGTCCAGCTCTGCGGAGTCCGGCAGGACCGAGCGCAACTCCTCGTGGAAGCGCCGTTCGATCTCGGCGATGGCCGACGCCTTCGCTCGGCCCTGCGGCGTGAGCGTCACTCGTGTCACTCGGGCATCGGCGGGGTCGGTGGACAGTTCGGCCAGCCCGGCGGCCGTGATGGTGCGAGTGAGCCGGCTGGGGCTGCCCGGCTCGCAGACCAGCTGGGCGCCCAGTTCCTTGACCGACAACGGCTGCGATGCGGACGCCAGAATGGTGAGCACCTCCGCCTGCGCTGCGGTGACGTCGAGGGGGCGTAGTGCCTCCGCCAGTCGGCGGCTGCCATCGCGCTGCGCGGCCAGCACGAGGTAGCGCAGTTCCTCGATCTGATCCATGCGGTCATCATAGATGACGCGGCATGCGTGACGTGTCTTGCATATCCGTGACGCGGCACCTACCCTTTTACGTGACACGTCACGTAAAAGGAGCACATCATGATCGCTGTCCTTGGCGCCACCGGCTTCATCGGTGCCGCGCTCACCCAACAGCTAGCCAGTGGCGACGAGCCGGTCCGGGTCTTGGTTCGCGACCGTGGCAAGGCTGAGGACCGCCTGGGCAGGTTCGCTGATCGCGTCGAGATCATCACCGGCGATATGCACGACCCGGCGGCGCTCGATGCGCTGCTCGACGGCGTCCGCGCGGTCTTCGTTCTGGTGCAAACCGTCACTGCGCGCCAGCCCTCGACGGCTGGCGGGTACGCCGACGCCGAACGGCAGGCGATGCAGGCCTTGGTGGCGGCCGCCCGACGGGCGAAGGTTCGCCGGGTGCTCACTGTCGGGCTGATCGGGGCCAGCCCATCGGCCGCCAACCCCTGGGTCCGTTCGCGGGCCGAGCTGACTCAGGCGCTGCTGGACAGCGGGTTGGACGTCACCGTGCTGCGGGCCGGCCTGGTGGTCGGCATCGGTGGCACGGGCTATGACTGGCTGCTCGCCGTCGTCCGCGGCGAGTCCTCGGTGGTTCTCGGTGGTGGAGGGCAGCGCTGGTCCTACATCGCGCTGTCCGATGTGGTCGGGTACCTGGTCGACGCCATCGATGAGCCGTCCACCTTCGGAAAGGCTCTGGACGTCGGCTCACTCGAGACGCCGACCTACTCCGAGCTGTTGAGCCGTACCGCGGTGGCGATCGGGCGGCGTCCGCCGCGTCCGTTGCGGCTGCCGTTGCGGCTGGTGGTCGCGCTCGCGCCACTGATCGAACGGCTCGGACGACTGCCGAAGGGCGGTCTCCGGACCGCCATCTTGCACCTCGGGGACGATCTGATCGGCGATCCGCTTCCGGTCCGGGCTCTGCTGGCCCGCGACCTGCTCGACTGGGAGCAAGCCGTTGCCGCAGCAGCCGTGCCCGGTCGGCTGGCCGGGGTGGCCGGCTGAGCGCGCGTGTGGATGCCGGCCGGCTGAGCGGGCGGGGGTCAGCCTGATCTGGGACCGGGTCGGTCAGGGTGTGCCGACCAGGGTGGACGGCAATGGAATCGTCCCCGGGTCAGGAGGCTTGGCGGTCGGGGCCGAGTTCGGCGGCCAGGGCCTGGGCGGCCGCGGCGATCGAGTGGCCGAGCGGACGGCAGGCAGGGGCGGTGCGCTGCTGGGCCGAGCCACCTACCCACACCGTGCTGGTCGGTCCGAGGGTCTCGGCCAGCTGGATGGCCAGCTGGGCGTCTCGCTTGCGGTGCGCGGAAGTGATCGAGTGCTGGGAGCCGGCCTTGCGGGCGGCCCGGCACCAGTCGGCGGCAGGCACCTGGGTGCCCAGGTAGACGGTCGGGACTCCGGCCCGACGGGCGGCCACGGCGAAGGCCATCAGGCCCAGCTCATGCTCCACTCCGGACACCGAGCCGACCAAGATCGGGGCTCCGGGCTGTTGGCGTCCGGCCGCGTCGTAGGCGGCCGAGAGCCGGCGCAGCACGATATTGCTGACCAGATGCTCCTCGGCGATGGTCAGCCGGCCGGCCGCCCACTCCTTGCCGAGCCGGACCAGGGCCGGCATTAGCCACCCGTCGATCACCGACTCGTACTCGGCCAGCGCGAACTGCTCGTCGATGATCCGGCTGATCGCGGCCGCGTCGAACTCCGCAGCCGCGTCGACGAGCCCGGCGAACGGGTCGGCCTGTGATCCCGCCGCCGCGGCCAGGCTCGGGACGGCCTGAGGCCGTCGGCTCAGCTCGTCCGCTGCCGTGCTGGGTGCCCAGCCGGCCGCCACCAACGCCTGCATGGCCTTGATCGTGGCCAGGGCGGCATCGTCGTAAAGCCGGTAGCCAGAGTTCCCGCGCACCGGCGTGAACAGCTGATAGCGGCGCTCCCAGGCGCGCAGGGTGTGTTCGGTCACCCCGGTGGCGCGGGCAGCTTCTCCAATGGTCATGTTCATGCTGGTCACAGCCTAGACAAACCTTAAACGCAGATGTCGAAAGATACGCAGAATGTCTAAGGCTGTGCCGCTAAACCTTGTCCACCTCAGCGGCCTGGGCTGTACTCAGACCATGAAGACAGATGCGATGGATCGGGTTCGACAGGTCGTGGTGACTCTGGCTGCCGTGTTCATGATCATCGGTACCCTCTTCGGGATCGGCGTGATCGGCACCCGGGTGGAGGAGAGTTCCGGCGGCAGCCTCTCGGCGACCGCCACTCTGCTCGCCCCCGCGGTGCCCGCCTTCTCGATCTGGTCGGTGATCTACGTCGGCCTGGTCGCCTATGTGATCTGGCAGTGGCTGCCGGCCAACACCGGATCGTCCCGCGCCCGCCGGATCGGCTGGCTGGCCGCGGTCTCGATGGTCCTCAACGGGGCTTGGCTGCTGGTCACCCAAGCCGGCTGGCTGTGGGTGAGTGTCCTGGTGATCCTGGCCCTGGTGGCCACCCTCGGTGAGCTGGTGCGCCGGCTCGGGTCCGATCCCAGTGACCGGGTGGCTGACAAGATCGTGGTGGATGGCACCTTCGGGCTTTACCTGGGCTGGTCTGCCGTAGCTACGGCCGCCAACATCACCGCCACCTTGGTCGCGTCCGGGGTGAACCCCGGCGGCCTGGTCGCCGAGCTGCTCGGCGTGGCCGTGGTCGCCGTCGCGGCCGGGATCGGCGTAGTCCTGGCGGTCGTCTACGGCGGACGCTGGGCCGTGGCGGCCGCGATGGCCTGGGGCTTGTCCTGGATCGCCGTGGGTCGCTTGGCCGTCGAGCCGGAGTCGGCCCTGGTCGGTGGCGCGGCGCTGGCCGCGGCCCTGATCGTGCTCGGTGCAGCCGCGCTGGTCCGGCTGCGGGCCAACCGATTGGCGCCGGTCCATGTCGGGCGCTGAGGACCTGGTCGTCCTGCTCGATGACGCCGGACGACCGATCGGACACGGCTCCCGGGAGGCGGTGCACGGCACCGACACCCCGCTGCACCTGGCCTTCTCCTGCTACCTGCTCGACGACGCCGGACGAGTGCTGCTGACCCGTCGGGCGCTCACCAAGCGCTCCTGGCCGGGGGTCTGGACGAACTCCTGCTGCGGCCATCCGCGTCCGGGGGAGCCGCCGGCCCAGGCGGTGGCCCGCCGAGTCGCCGACGAGTTGGGCGTGACCGTCCGCGACCTGCGGCTGGTGCTGCCGGAGTTCCGCTATCAGGCCGTCGATGTGTCCGGGGTTGTCGAGAACGAGCTCTGCCCGGTGTGGGTGGGCCGGATCGACGGGCTGCTGCGACCGGACCCCAGCGAAGTCATGGAGGCCGACTGGGTGGAGTGGGAGACAGTGGTGGCGCTGGCCGCCGAGGCGCCCGGGCTGCTCAGCCCGTGGAGTGCTCAGCAGGTGCCGCTGGTGGCCGAGCAACGCACGGAGGTGGGAGTGGCATGACCCTCTTGCACACCAACCGGCCGGGCCGGCCGAGCCTGGTTCCGGTGACCGACGACCAGACCGTGGCCGCGGTGGATCTGCTGATCGCCGACACGCTCAGCCGGCTGCGCGCCGACTGGGCGGCGCTGTCGGCCGCCGTGATCCCGCGTCCGGACGTGCTGCACACCGACTCGGTGCTGGAGTTGTTGTCCGGCCTACTGGCCACCGGTGGCAAGCGGTTCCGTCCGCGGATGGTGCACTGGGGTTGGCTGGCCGCCACCGGTGGCGATCACCCGGAGAGCTACCACCACATCCCCCGGATCGGCGCCGCGCTGGAGCTGCTGCACGCCTTCGCGCTGATCCACGACGACGTGATGGACGGCTCCGAGACCCGGCGCGGCTTCCCCTCGGTGCACGTCCAGGCGCGCCAGCAGCACGTCCGCTGGGGCAGCTTCGGCGGCCCACAGCGCTACGGCGAGAACATCGCCATCCTGGCCGGCGACCTGGCCCACAGTGAGGCCTCGATGCTGGCCGCCGAGCTACCCGCACACCTGCGGACGCTGTGGCGCACGCTGAGCGTGGAGCTGATGATCGGGCAGGGCCGCGACCTGGTCGGGGCAGCCAATGGACGACGCGATCTCGATCACGCCCGGCAGGTGGCTCGGGCCAAGTCCGGGGCCTACACGGTGTGGCGCCCGCTGCAGTTGGGGGCCGCGGCCGGCGGAGCCAGCCCGGAGCTGCTCGAAGCCCTGGAGACCTACGGGATCGCCGTCGGCGAGGCATTCGCGCTACGCGACGACATTCTCGGAGTGATCGGGGACGAGCGGGCCACCGGCAAGCCGGTCGGCGATGATCTGATCGCCGGCAAGCCGACGGTGTTGCTGGCTCTGGCCACCCAGCGGTTCTCGCCGAAGTGGCAGCGGGTGTTGGCCCGGACCGGCAGCGGTGAGCTGAGCGCCGACGAGGTCGAGGCGCTGCGTCAGGAGTTGATCAACTCCGGGGTGATCGACGAGGTCGAGTCGATGATCACCGCGGCCGTCCACCAGGCGTCCGTGGCGTTGGACAGCCCTGCGGTGCATCCGGCCGCAGCCGAAGGTCTGGTCAGCCTCGCCCACCGGGTGGCTTGGCGGTCTGCATGAGTCGGGTGGTTGTGGTCGGGGCCGGTCTGGCCGGTCTCGCTGCTGCTGCCCAACTGGTCGGTGACGGCCATCAGGTGATCATCGCCGAGCGCGCCGACGAACCCGGCGGACGCAGCGGCACCCTCACCGCCTCCGGCTTCACTTTCGACGCCGGCCCGACCGTGTTCACCATGCCGCACCTGCTGGAGCGGGCCTTCGCCCGGCTGGGCCAGCGGATGGACGATCACGTCCGGCTCACGCGGCTGGACCCGGCCTATCGCGCCCAGTACGCCGACGGCTCGCAGATCCTGGTCCGGGCCGACCGGAACGATCAGCTCGCCGAGCTGCGTCGCTCGGTCTCCGACCGCGACGCCGAGGCGTTCGCCGGGTTCGCCGACTGGGTCGAGCGGCTCTACGACGTGGAGATGCCGAACTTCATCGAGCGGAACTTCGACTCGGTCCTCGACCTGGTCAACCGCCCGATCGCGGCGGCCAAGTTGGTTGCCCTGGGCGGCTTCGGACGGCTCGGACGGGCAGTCGGCCGCCGGTTCTCCGACGAGCGGCTGCGCCGGCTGTTCAGCTTCCAGGCCATGTACGCGGGCTTGGCGCCGTCCGATGCGTTGGCGATCTATGCCGTGATCACCTACATGGATTCGATCGCCGGGGTCTACTTCCCCGAGGGCGGCATGCACGCCGTGCCGCGGGCGTTGGCCGGGGCACTCACCGGAGCCGGCGCCGAACTGCGCTACTCCTGTGCCGTCACCGAGATCCTGCGGGACGGACGCGGCCGGGTGGCCGGGGTTCGGGCCGGGGGAGAGCTGATCGCCGCGGACGCCGTGGTGGTGACCACTGACCTACCGACCGCCTACGCCGAGCTGCTGCCGGAGCTGACCCCGCCCGCGGTGCTGCGCCGGGCCCGCTACTCGCCCTCGGCCGTGGTCTGGCATGTCGGGGTCCGCGGCCTGCCGAAGCCGGGCCTGGCCCACCACAACATCCACTTCGGAGCGGCCTGGGATGAGTCCTTCGCCCAGCTGATCGATAGCCAGCAGCTGATGGCCGACCCGTCCCGGCTGGTCACCATTCCCAGCCTGGACGCGCCGTCCATGGCCCCGGACGGGCACAGCGTGCTCTACGTGCTGGAGCCGGTGCCGCACCTGGGTGGACGAGTGAACTGGAGCCGCGAGCGCGGGCCGATCCGGGATCGGCTGCACACCTTTCTGGCCGATAACGGCTATCCCGACGACATCGTCACCGAGCGCCTGGTCACTCCGGACGACTGGAAGGCCCAAGGTCTGGCCATGGGCACTCCGTTCAGCCTGGCCCACACCTTCTTCCAGACCGGGCCGTTCCGTCCGGCCAACCGGGAGCCGCGGGTGCCCGGACTGTTCTTCGCCGGCAGCGGGACCACCCCCGGGGTGGGAGTGCCGATGGTGCTGATCAGTGGTGAGCTGGCTGCAGGCCGCGTCCGGGACTACCTGGGTGCCGTCCGATGAGCTCCGATCTGGCTGCCGGCTACGCCGAATGTGCCCGGCTGACCCGTGAGTACGGCACCACTTACTACTGGGGTGCGGTGCTGCTGCCCCGGGAGCGGCGCCGTCACGTGTACGCGGTCTACGCCTTGTGCCGGTTGGCCGACGACATCGTGGACGCCGCCGGTGCCACCACGGCCCGGGTCGAGGCCACCGAAGTCGCCTTGGACACGTTCGAGGCCCGGTTCGCCGAGGCCCTGGCCGGACGTCCGGACGATCCGACAATGGCCGCGATCGCCGCCACCGTCACCGAGTGCGGCATCGATCCGGAGTGCTTCGAGCGCTTCTTCGCGGCCATGCGGATGGACCTGACCGTCGATCACTACGACACCCTGGCCGACCTGTTCGGCTACATGGAGGGTTCGGCCGCCGTGATCGGCGAGATGATGCTGCCGGTCCTGCAGCCGCTGAACCCGGCCGCGCGGGAGCCGGCCCGGGCGCTCGGCTTCGCCTTCCAGCTGACCAACTTCCTGCGCGATGTCGGCGAGGATCTGGATCGCGGCCGGGTCTACCTGCCCCGCGATGTGCTGGGCCGGTTCGGTGCCGACCCGTGGCGACATCAGGTGGACGGGCCCTGGCGGCAGGCCATGAGTTCGCTGATCGACACCAACCGCGAGCTCTACGACACCGCCCGTGCCGGGATCGCCATGCTGCCGCCGGCCTCTGCCCGCTGCGTGGCCACGGCCTTGGCCCTGTACCAGCAGATCCTGGATCGCATCGAAGCCCGCGACTACGACGTCTTCAGTGGGCGGGCTCGAGTGCCGACCTGGCGCAAGGCGCTGACCGCGGTGGCCGTGCTGATCGGCGGACCACGCGTGGTGATCCGCGCTCAGCCCGTCCGCGGTGCCGTCCGGCCCGGACCGGTGGAGGCGTGATGGCTTACGAGTACCTGATTGTGTTGGCCGGCTGCGTGCTGGTCACCTTGCCGCTGGAGTTCGTCCTGGGCGCCCGGGTCTATCGGCGCCCGGCCCGACTGGCCGCCGTGGTGCTGCCGGTGGCCGCGATCTTCTACCTGTGGGATCTGGTGGCCGTCGCGCGCGGGCACTGGGGGTTCAACCCGGCCCGGACCAGCGGCATCCTGCTGCCTGGCCAGGTGCCGCTGGAGGAAGCGTTGTTCTTCCTCGTCATCCCGCTGTGCGGGCTGCTCACCTATGAGGCGGTCGGCGCGGTACTCGCTCGCTGGCGGGCCCGGCGCACCGTGATCGCCGACCCGGTCGCCGAGACCGCCTCCCCGTCCGCCACCGACTCCACGGGGGAGGCCCAAGGCCATGCTTGAGTACACCCTGGCCACTGTGGTCGCGGTCGTGGTGGTGGTTGCGGCCGAGCTGCTCTGGGCTCGCACCGGCATTTTCACCACCGCCAAGTTCTGGTTGGCCACGGCGATCGTCTGGTTCTTCCAGATCTGGGTGGACGGTTGGCTGACCCGACTGCCGGACCCGATCGTCAGCTACGCGCCGCAGCACTTCCTCGGAGTCCGGTTCCCCTTCGACATCCCGATCGAGGACTTCGGCTTCGGCTTCGCCCTGGTCACCGCCGTGATCATCGGCTGGGAGCTGGCCGGACGGAAGGAGCGCGCGTGAGCACCTGGCGTCCCGGACGTGACCGCCGAGCGGTCCGGCATCTGCCCAGCGGATCGTCCGCTCAGGCGCTGGCTCAGCGCGGTGATCGTCCCTCGGTGATTGTGGTCGGTGGCGGCATCGCCGGACTGGCCGCGGTCTGCGGTCTGGCCGAGCGCGGCGTGGCCGTCGAAGTGATCGAGGCCGAGCCGTCCCTGGGCGGACGGCTGCGGGCCTGGCCGACCGAGGCCGGCGGCCAGCCGACCACGATGAGCCGTGGCTTCCACGCCTTCTTCCGCCAGTACTACAACCTGCGCGCGCTACTGCGCCGGGCTGACCCGACGCTGTCCCGGCTGCAGCCGGTGGCCGACTACCCCCTCGAGCTCGCCCCCACCGGAGCGTCCGGGCCGGTCCGGGATTCCTTCGCCACAGTGCCGCGGACGCCGCCGTTCAACCTGATGGGCTTCGTGGCGCAGAGCCCGTCCTTCCGGCTCGCCGACCTGACCAGGGTGGACGTGGGACGGGCCGTGGACCTGCTCCAGGTGCGCTTTCCGGACACCTACACCGAGCTGGACGGAGTGAGCGCTGCCGAACTGCTGGACCGGCTGAAGTTCCCTGATCGGGCCCGGCATCTGGCCCTGGAGGTCTTCGCCCGTAGCTTCTTCGCCGACCCGACCGAGTTCTCCGCCGGCGAGCTGGTGGCCATGTTCCACACCTACTTCGTGGGCTCGGCCGAAGGGCTGCTGTTCGACGTCCCCGATGACGACTACCAGACCGCGCTGTGGGGGCCGCTCGAGGGCTACCTGACCCGGCTCGGGGTGGAGTTCCGCACCGGGACTCGAGTGGCCTCGATCGCCGAGGCTGCCTCCGGGCTGGTGGTGCACACCGACACCGGCGAGCTCCACGCCGATGCTGTGGTGCTGGCCCTGGACACCCGCAGCCTGCAGGCGGTGGTGGCGGCCAGCCCCGGCCTGGGCAACGAGTCCTGGCAGCAGCAGCTGGCCGCGCTCCGAGTGGCCCCGCCCTTCGGAGTCGGACGCCGATGGCTGGCCGGCCGGTTCACCGACATCGAACCCTTCCTGGGCACCAGCGGCTACGGCCCGCTGGACAACCTCAGCCGGGTGGATGCGCTGGAAGCCGGTGCCGCGACGTGGGCCGCCCGCACCGGTGGCACCGTGGTGGAAGTGCACGGCTACGCGCTGACCGATACCAGCTCGACCGCCCGCGATGAGTTGTGGCGGCAGGCGGCCAGACTGCACCCCGGTCTGGCCACCGCGCCGGTGCTGGCCGAGGAGTGGCTGGTCCGCGACGACTGCCCGCTGGTCGACACCACGCCGTGGCGGAACCGTCCCACCGTGACCACCCCCGACCCACGCGTGATGGTGGCCGGCGACCTGGTCCGTTGTGACTGGCCGATCGCCCTGATGGAGCGGGCGGCCACCACCGGCTGGCAGGCGGCTAATGGGCTGCTGGCCGGGTTCGGACGTCCGGGCCATGAGCTGTGGTCGCCCCCGCTGGGCGGCTTGCTGGCCAAGGCTGCGAAGTGAACGAGGCCGACACCTCGGTTCGTCGGGCCGTGGTGGCCGGCGAGCCGTCCGTCCCTCGGGTGGCAAAGGAGGGCGGCATCTGGCGAATCCGTTCGCTGGCCGCGGCCCGGCAGGTGCTGCGCGCCCGCGGCCAGACCACCCAGGCCGGGTTCACGGCCGAGCAGATCCCGACCGGCCACTTCCGGCACCATCCGATCCTGATCTCCGACGGGCCGCTCCACGATGAGCAGCGCCGCAAGGTCGGACGCTTCTTCGCCCCCGAAGTGGTCACCGGGCAGTACCTGGCTTCGATGGAGGCCTGTGCGGATCGGCTGCTGGCCGAGGCAGAGGCCGACGGCCAGGTCCGGCTGGACGAGCTGGCTCTGCACTACGCCGTCGAAGTGACCGCCGGGGTGGTCGGGCTGACCCACGCGCCGGTGCCTGCCATGTCCCGGCGCCTGGTCCGCTTCTTCAACCAGCCGCCGCTGGACCGCTCCCGTGCCGATCTGGGTCGCAGCGCCTGGCAGTGGGCCCGAGCCGCAGTCAACGGCCTGGTCCCGATCGTGGCCTTCTATCTCGCGGACGTCCGGCCGGCCATCCGAGCGCGGCGCCGGCAGCCGGCCGGCGACGTGATCAGCCACCTGATCGAGCAGGACTACTCGAGTGCCGACATCCTTGTCGAGTGCGTCACCTACGGCACTGCCGGCATGGTCACCACCAGGGAGTTCATCGCCATGGCCGGCTGGCATCTGCTGACCAACCCCGGCCTGGCCGACCGCTACCAGGTGGCCGGGACCGACGAGCGACTGGCCATCCTGCACGAGCTGATCCGGCTGGAGCCGGTGGTCGGCCACCTGTATCGCCGCACCCAAGCCGACCTCGCGGTGCGCGACGGCGACCAGGAGTGGACGATCCCGGCCGGCGAGCTCGTCGACCTGTGCGTCCGCCAGGCCAATGCCGACCCCGAAGCCGTCGGCCCGGATCCGCTGGCCGCCTGCCCGGGACGTGACCTGCCGACCGGGGTGAACCCGACCGGACTCAGTTTCGGCGATGGTAGCCACCGCTGTCCGGGCCAGCCGCTGGCGATCTACGAGACCGACGTGCTGCTGACCCGGCTGCTGCGACTGCGTCCCCGCGTACTCAGCGAGCCGAGCATCACCTGGGATCACCTGATCGAGGGCTATCAGCTGCGCGGACTGGACCTCAGCCTCGGCTCCTGACCCGGGCGGCATCGGACGATGCGCCGGGGCTAGTGGCTGGCGGCCTTCCAGAAGCCGGAGAAGGTGATCTGGCTGGTCGGCAGGCCGGCCTTGCGGAGCAGCCGACGGGCGCCGGTGGCCAGCGAGGACTCTCCGACCAGGTAGGCGTAGTCGTCGGGACGCACGTCGAAGGTGGACAAGGCGGCCAGGGCCAGGGCTCCGGGAGCCTGGCCATCGGTGCGGGGCAGCCAGGTCAGCCCCATCCCCGGCGGTGCGGTCACCTCGCGGACGTCGCCGGCCTCGGGCACTTCCAGGACCGCGGCGCCGATGGTCTCGGCGGGCAGGCCGGCCAGAATCCCCAGCACTCCGGGCAGTCCGGTCTCGTCGGCGGCCAGCAGCACCCGTCCGCTGCCGGCAGGAGGATCGAACATCAGTCCCTGGTCGAGGAGGCCGACCTGCTGGCCCGGCGTGGCCTCAGCCGCCCACCGGGCCACCCGGCCGGCGAGCGCGCCGTCGTGCCAGTGCAGGACGACATCGATGTCCAACTCGCAGGCCTCGGGACGGAAGTCGGCCACGGTGTAGTTCGCGCAATGGGGACGCTGCGCCTCGGGGATCAGCAGGTAGGCCGGCCACCACGAGCGCCCGGAGACCTTCGGCAGCCGCAGGGCGACGCCGGGGGAGGGCAGGAACAGGCGAAACCAGCTGTCGAAGCCTCGCCAGTCAAAGTCGGCCAGCGCGGGGCCGCCGATGGTGACCCGCTGGAAGGACGGCGAGAGCCGACTGCTGCGCAGCACGCTGGCGGTGAACAGTTGGGGCTGGGCCGGCATCAGCCGCGGGTAACGAGCCATCTCGCTCCGATCTAATTAGGTTAGGCAAACCTTACTAAAACCGGTTAGGGTTTCCCGCATGCGTCCGTCCGACCGCCTCGTCCGCCATCGTTCGGCCTTCGCTGGGCTCATCGCGGGGCTGGTCCTGGTCGCGGTGGCCAGCCTGTTGCTGGGCAGTAACCCAGTCCCTCCCGACCAGGTGTTGCGGGCCCTGCTCACTCCGGCGGCCGATGCCGATGCAATCGTCTGGGGCTCACGGGTGCCGCGCACTCTGCTCGGCATTGTGGTCGGCTTCGCGCTGGGGGTGGCCGGGGCCGTCATGCAGGGCCAGACCCGCAATCCGCTGGCCGACCCGGGCATCTTCGGCGTCTCGGCCGGGGCCAGCCTGGCCGTGGTGGTCGGGGTCTATGTGCTCCAACTGAACTCGCCGCTCCTCACCTCACTGCTGGCCCTGGTCGGTGCGGTGCTGGCCAGCATCGTGGTCTTCGCCATCGCGGCCGCCGGGCGCGGTCTGGCCAGCCCGGTGCCCCTGGCGATCGCCGGGACTGCGGTCACTGCGCTGTTCAGCGCGCTCACCTCGTTCCTGGTACTCACCGACCAGACCACGCTGACCGCCTACCGGATCTGGGTGGTCGGCTCGCTGTCGGGACGCAATCTTGAGGGCACCGCGGTGATGGTCGGCTTCGTGGCGATCGGACTGCTGTTGGCCGGGCTCAACGCCGGCGCGCTGAACAATCTGGCCTTGGGCACCGAACTGGCCCGCGGCCTCGGCGAGAGCCTGTGGCGGGCCCGACTGGTCGGGCTGGCTGCGATCACCTTCCTCACCGCCGGCGCGGTGGCACTGGCCGGCCCGATCGGCTTCGTGGGCCTCACTGCGCCGCACCTGGCGCGGGCGCTGGTCGGCGGCGACCATCGGGTGCTGTTGCCGGCTTCCGGCTTGGTCGGCGTGCTCGCCCTGGTCAGCGCCGATGTGCTCGGACGGCTGATCGGCGGCCAGGCCGAAGTCTCGGTCGGGGTGATGCTGGCCACCCTGGGCGGCGTGGTGTTCGTCGCGATCGTTCGACGGTCGAAGCTGGTGGCGCTGTGAGCCAGGCGAAGGTGCGTCCCCGCCGGACCGGGATCATGCTCGGCCCGATCGGAGTGCCGTGGCGTCCGCGGATCCTGCTGGTCACGGTGGCCACCACACTCGTGGCGCTGGTCGTTCTCGCCGGTGGGATCGCCGCCGGTTCGGCGGGCCTGTCGATACCTGACGTCCTGGCCGCGCTGGCGGGAGCCGGCGATCAGGCCACGTCCTTTATCGTCGGTGAACTCCGACTTCCCCGTGCCGCGGCCGGGGCTGCCGTGGGCGCCTGCCTGGGCCTGGCCGGGGCGCTGACCCAGACCTTCTCCCGCAACCCGCTGGCCACCCCGGACATCCTGGGGGTCACCTCAGGTGCTGCCGCGGGTGCGGTCGCCGCCATCGTGCTCGGTGGTGGCGGATACTCGGTCGGCGCCTCCCTGCTCGGCTTCGGGATCCCGGTGGTGGCCACGGTCGGCGGGTTGGCCGCAGCCGCCCTCGTCTACGGACTGGCCTGGCGCGGCGGCGTGGACAGCTACCGGATCATCCTGATCGGCATCGGGCTCACTGCGAGCTTGGGAGGCCTGACCAGCTACCTGCTGGTTCGCGCCCAGCTCACTCAGGCCGGTGCCGCCAGTCAGTGGCTGGTCGGCAGTCTGTCGGGCATCTCATGGACCAGCGTCTGGCCGATGCTGGTCGTTCTGGGGTTGGCGATCCCGGTGCTGGTCAGTCAGTCGTCCGGGTTGGCGCTGAGTCCGTTGGGTGATGAGTTCTCGACCAGCCTCGGCCTGGCTCTGCAGCGACATCGGCTGATCGTGATCGCCACCGCCGTCCTGCTCACCTCGGCCGCCGTCGCCGCGGCAGGGCCGATCGAGTTCGTCGCCTTCGTGGCACCGCAACTCGCCCAGCGGCTGGCCGGCACCGCTCGTCCGCCACTGGTGGCATCGGCGGTCAGCGGCGCCGCCCTGGTGTTGGCGGCGGACGTGCTGGCCCGCATCCTGCTGCCCGGCGAGATCCCGGTCGGGATCATCACCGCGGTGATCGGGGCCCCCTACTTGATCTGGTTGTTGATCCAACGAAAGGACGTCCGATGATCGCGCTGGAAGCCGAACGCCTCCGGCTGGGCTACGAGCAGAAGGTGGTTCTCGACGGCATCGACCTGGGCATCGAGCAGGGCAGTGTGACCACCCTGATCGGCGCGAACGGCTGTGGGAAGTCGACCCTCCTCAAGGCGTTCGGACGACTGCTGACCCCGCTGGGCGGCGAAGTTCGGCTGTCCGGGCAGCCCCTGCGGGAGCTGTCCGCCAAGCGGCTGGCCCGGCGGCTGGCTGTGCTGCCCCAGAAGCCGCTGACGCCGGCAGCGACCACCACCCGCGACCTGGTGCTGCGGGGACGTTCGCCACACCAGAGTCTGCTGCGCCCCTGGACGCCGGCCGATGCGGCCACCGTTGATGCTGCCTTGGCCGCGACCGGCCTGACCGACTTGGCCGAACGGGACGTGAACACCTTGTCCGGAGGTCAGCTGCAGCGGGCCTGGGTGGCGCTGGTGCTGGCCCAGGAGACGCCGACCATCCTGCTCGATGAGCCGACCACCTACCTGGACCTCAGTCATCAGCTCGAGGTGCTGCGGCTGGTCCGGCGGATCAACCGCGAGCGGGGGACCACGATCGTGATGGTGCTCCACGATCTCGGCTTGGCCGCCCGGTTCTCCGACCGCCTCGTGGTGTTGCACCAGGGTCAGGTGCTTGCCGATGGGACGCCCTGGCAGGTGCTCACCCCCGAGGTCTTGGCCACGGCCTTCGGCCTGGCAGCTCGGGTGGTCCCTGATCCGGTCACCGGTTCTCCGCTGGTGGTGCCGATAGAGCCGTCCGACGACCCGTCCGCAGCGGCCGCAACTCGGCACGATTCTGATCAGTTAGTTAGGTTAGGCTAACCTAACCTCATGAACCCACGAACTCTCACGTCGGTCGTTGCTGCGGCCGTCACGTCTGTCCTGGTCCTGGCCGGCTGCGCCGCCCCGAGTGCTCCGGTCGCGGGCGCATCCCCGAGCTCGTCCGCCGCCGGGTGGAGCTACACCGACGACATCGGCAACACCGTCACCTTGGCCCAGCGGCCGGCCCGAATCGCCGGTTTCACCGATCAGGCGCTGTCGCTGTTCAGCTACGGCATCGCGCCGGTCGCGGTCTTCGGGCGCACCGACGTGGCCACCGACACTCGGTTCGGCGGCTTCGACACCAGCGCCATGAAGATCGTCGGCAACAGCTATGGCGAGATCAACCTGGAGGCCCTCGCCCAGGCCAAGCCTGATCTGATCGTGACCGGGGTCTACCCGACCGACCGGGCGGGGACGATCGACTCCACCCAGCCCTACTACGGCCTCAAGGATCGGGAGCAGCAGGCGAAGCTCGCCGCGATCGCGCCGATCGTGACGGTCAAGGTCGGCGGGGCCGGACGCGACCTGCTGGCGTCCAATGCTCGGCTGGCGATCGCTCTGGGTGCTGACCAGGCGAAGGTCGATGCCGACAAGGCCGGCTTCGAGAAGGCGGCGGCGAACCTCACCACGGTGGCGAAGTCGTCCGGCCTGAAGGTGTCGGCCATGTACGCCGATGCCAACGGGATCTACCTGGTCAAGCCCGAGGACGAGCCGGAGACCCAGCTCTACAAGAGCCTCGGAGTGGACTACACGGAGTTGAACCCCGGCGGTGACTACTACTGGGACATCTACAGCTGGGAGAACGCCGGCAAGGTGAAGGTGGCCGACATCATCCTGCTGTCCGACGAGGGCTACCAGGTTGAGGACCTGCGCAAGCAGAAGACCTTCGCCGACGACCCCGCGCTGGTGGCCGGACAGGTCTACGAGCGCCGGGTCGCACCGATGAGCTACTCGGCTCAGGCCAAGAACCTCGACGTGCTGGCCGGCTACCTGGGCTCGTCGAAGAAGGTGACCAGCTAGTACTCGCCCCCTGCTCCGTCGGCCGGTCCTCGCGCTCTGGGGCCGGCCGACGGCCTGTTGCCGGTCGTGGCGTGCTCCGGGGATGCCACGAGAACCGTCCCCGCGTCGTGTGGATCAGGGGAGCTGGACGGTCTGGCCGAGCTCGGCCACCTGGACGTCCAGGCCCAGGTCGGTCCGGATCGCCTGGGCCAGCTCGGCAGCCGACTCCGGCGTCCCATGGACGGTGAACACCTGGGTCGGCCGGGGCGACAGCGCGGCCAGCCAATCCAGCAACTCCGAGCGGTCGGCATGCACCGAGAACTCCTCGTCCTGCAAGATCTCGGCGCGCACCGGGATCTGGCGACCGTGCATCTTCAGGTGCTGGGCTCCGTCGAGCAGCAGCCGTCCGCGGGTCCCCTCGGCCTGGTAGCCGGCCAGCACGACGGCATGGCGTGGATCGGGCAGCATGTGCTCGAGGTGATGCAGCACCCGGCCGCCGGTGGCCATCCCCGAGGACGAGATGATGATCGAGGGCACCTTCGGGGAGTTCAGCTTCATCGAGTCCTCGGTGCTGCGCACCTCATGCAGCTGCGGCAGATCGACGAAACTGCCGGCGTCCAGGTCGGGACGCAGTTCGTCGGCGAACCGGGTCTCGGTGTAGATCCGCAGCGCGGCCAACGCCATCGGCGAGTTCACGAACACCGGCAGCGTCGGGATCCGTCCGTCCTTGTGGAGCTGGGTGAGGGTCTGCAGGACGACCTCGGTGCGGTCGACGGCGAAAGCCGGGATCAGCACCGAGCCACCGCGCTTGGCCGTGCGCCGGATCAGGCTGGCCAGCGGCTCGTGGGCCGCCCCGGCCGGGTCGTGGTGCTCGCGTCCGCCATAGGTCGACTCGATCAGCACGGTGGTCGCGCCGTCCGGGATCTCCCGCGAACGCAGCACCGGATGCTCGGGCCGTCCCAGATCGCCGGAGAAGATGATCGAGGTGGACGGGGTGGTCAGCCGGATGCTGGCCGAGCCGAGGATGTGCCCGGCCCGGGTCCAGTGCGCCGTCCAGCCGGGCCACAGCCGGACATCCACGTCGAAGTCGACCACCCGGAACTGGGTCAGTGCCTGCTCGACATCGCCGATGGTGAACAGCGGCAGTGGCGGCTCGTGCTTGGAGTAACCCTTCTCGGCGGCATGCTCGGCGTCCCGCTCGGCCAGGAAGGCGGCATCGCGCAGGACGATCTCGGCCAGCTCGCAGGTGGCCTCGGTGGCCAGAATCTCCCCGGCGAAGCCGTTGCGGACCAGCACCGGCAGATAGCCGACGTGATCGGTGTGGGCGTGGGTGATCAGGATCGCGTCGAGCGACTCCGGCGGCACCGGGAATGGCTGCCAGTTCAGTTCGCGCAGGTGCTTTTCGCCCTGGAAGACGCCCGCGTCCACCAGGACCTGTCGTCCGGAATCGTTCACCAGGTACTTCGAGCCGGTGACCGTGCCGGCCCCTCCACTGAAGGTCAGGCTGGTTGCCATGCCTCCAGCTTGCCCCCGATTCGTCCGAATCGGTGAGAACAGGGACGGTTGTCTGGTCGGCTGGTGGCGCGGTGACCCAGCTGTGGTCAGTCCGAGAAGGCGATCACCCCTCCGTGCCGGATCTCTGGGCCTCCGCGCCGAGCCGCCTGGTCTGGGGCCGGGTTGGGCAGACCATTCTCGAACTCCGTGGCTGGGTTGGTCAGTTGGCTGAGGCTGGGTGGGGGAATGGGGTCAAGGGATACGTTCTTCGAACGGTCTGCCCAACCCGCCCTTTGGGGTCAGCGAGTCGGAGCCTGGGGGACGGGCAGGTGTTCGGCGCGGAACTGGTTCACCGGGGCGTCGGACGGGTAGCCCAGGGCCAGCCCAGTGACCAGCTTGTACTTCGGATCGAGGTCGAACTCGGTCTCGAGCGGGCTGCGCCAGGTGGCCAGTTCGCCCATGGCGCAGCTGCCCACGCCATGAGCGGTCGCCGACAGCATCAGGGTCTGCAGCATCAGCCCGCCGTCGTGCGCCGAGAATGGCAGCAGATCCTCATGCACCAGCAGGAAGGCCACGGTCGGGGCGCCGAAGAAGGCCAGGTTGCGGCGAGCGTGGGCGTCGCGTCCGTCCCGATCGCCGCGGACGATGCCGAGCTGCTGATAGAGCCCGACCCCGACCTTCACACTGCGCTTGCGCAGCTCGTCGGGGTAGCGCTTCCAGGTCGGGAAGTCGCCGTCGGGAAGGGTGCGCCGCAGCCAGGCGCGTAGGAACGCGCCACGCTCGCGATGGCGCAACTCCAGTGACTCGTCGAACCGAGCCAGGTAGGCCGCCCGCAGCCGATCAGTCCGGTCCCCGGAAGCCACGGCCAGCAGGTACGGACGGGTGTTGCTCCAGCTCGGCGCGTGCCGGGCATCGTCGAGGATCTCGGCCAGGACGTCCGCGGGGATCGGGTCGGGTCGGAAGTCCCGCACGCTGTATCGGGCCTGAACCAACTCGCTGAAGTCCTTGGATTGCACGGCGCTCAGTGTAGGTGGGCGCCGGGCAGGTGAGCCGTCCGTCGCCCGGCTCGGCTGGCCGGCCTCATCCCCCGGGGTTGCTGCTGCACCGTGCTACCGCTCTGCTCACGCCGCTACCGGACCCTTCACCGTGCTACCCGTGTACGGGTAGCACGGCGTGCGACGGGTAGCGCGGGTCGGTGGACGGGTAGCGCGGCGAGTGGCGGGTAGCGCGGCGAGTGGCGGGTAGCGCGGATGAGTGGACGATCTTGCCGACTCCCGGACGTCGGATGCACGAGGTAGCCTGGCAGCGATCGACGGCCCACTCGATCGTGATCCCCCTCGGAGGGCCGATGCCAACACCAGCTCGCAGGTCGCCACTGGGCGCCATGGTTGCACCCTTTGCGCTGATGGCTGCCCTCTCGCTGGCGCTGGGCATGCAGACCCCGGCCGGTATCAGCGCCGGCACGCAGGTGGTGGCTGAGCTGCCCGCGGTGAGTCCGTCCAGCGCGGCGACTCCGTCCGCGACCCCCAGCCCGACGTCGACTCCGACCGTCACGCCCAGCCCCACTCCGCCGCCTGCTCCGCAGCCGCCGCCCGATCCGCTGGCCGGATTGAGCAAGAAGGAGCACAAGGCGTTCTCGGCCTGTCTGAAGCGGCAGGTCGGCGCGCACTCGTCCGGCACGTGCGCCACGCTGGCGATCTCCCGGCTGAAGAAGGCTGGCTTCTACCACTGGCCGGCCAGCTCCGGCATCGGGGTGGCCGGGGCGAATGCGCTGCTGAACTACCAGCGCTCCCGCGGGCTGACCCCGACCGCCACCACCACTCGTCAGACCTGGATCGCCCTGGCCACCAAGGCCAAGGCGGTGGACGCCACGCTGCCAGCCAAGTGCCTGGGCAGCGGGGTGAACCTGTGCGTGAACCAGGGCCAGCGCAAGCTCTACTTCCTGCGCGACGGCAAGGTGGTCCGCACCTTCAAGGTGCGCCTGGGCGGCTACAACTATCACCCCAAGACGCACAAGTGGCGGGTCTTCCCGACCGCCAACGGCTCCTGGCGGGTGTTCGACAAGCAGGTGAACCCGAAGTCGGACAATTACGGAAGCGGCGCCATGCCGTACTCGGTGATGTTCCACCCGGACATGTACGTCCACTACTCGCCCGGCTTTCACGCTGATGGCTACGCCAAATCCAGCCATGGCTGCGTGAACATCGGCCAGCTCAGCGAGGCGATCTGGATCTACAAGCACACCCCGGTCGGGGCGAGAGTGACCGTCTTCACGCCCAAGAGCGCGGCCTGATTTCGTCCCCGGTGTCAGGATCGGAGCATGACGAACTTCGATCCGTCCACGATCCTCACCGATGAGCTGCTGGCTCGGTTCCGGCAGCGGGCGGCCCGCCACGACGCGGAGAACACCTTTCCCACCGACGATCTGGCCGACCTGAAGGCCGCCGGCTACCTGGCGATCCTGGCTCCGGCCGAGCTCGGCGGCGGCGGACTCGGCCTGGCCGAGGCGTCCGCGTTGCAGCAGCGACTGGCGGCGGCCGCTCCGGCCACCGCGTTGGCCGTGAACATGCACCTGGTGTGGACGGGCGTGGCCAAGGTCTGCGCCGACCGCGGGGTCACCGGCATGGAGTTCATCAGCAAGGGTGCAGTCGACGGCGAGGTGTTCGCCTTCGGGATCAGCGAGGCCGGCAACGACCTGGTCCTGTTCGGCAGCGACACCCAGGCCGTCCCGGCCGAGGACGGCAGCTACCGGTTCACCGGCACCAAGATCTTCACCTCGCTGGCCCCGGTGTGGACTCAGCTCGGCCTGCACGGCCTGGACACCACCAGTCCGGACGCCCCGAAGCTGGTCTACGCCTTCGTCCCGCGCACCGAGGACGTCATCACCCGCGACGACTGGGACACCGTCGGCATGCGCGGCACCCAGTCCCGGACCACCGAGCTGCACGCAGCCAAGGCGCCGGCCGCGGCCGTGGTCCGCCGGGTCGACCCGGGCCCGAACCCCGACCCGATCGTGTTCGGCATCTTCAGCGTCTTCGAACTGTTGCTGGCTTCGGTGTACACCGGCATGGCCCAGCGGGCCCTGGAGCTGGCCGTCGCCACGGTCGAGCGGCGCCAGTCCAAGAAGACCGGTATGGCCTACAGCCAGGATCCCGACATCCGCTGGCGGATCGCCGAGATGGCGCTGGCCTACGACGCGATCGGCCCGCAGTTGGCCGCCCTCTGCGCCGACGTGGATGCCCTGGCCGACCACGGCCCGCGCTGGTTCTCGCTGCTGGCCGGAATGAAGCATCGCGCGGTGACCGCGGCCAAGCGGATCGTCGACGACGCCATGCTCGTGGCCGGCGGTTCGTCCTACTTCTCCAGCAACGAGCTGAGCCGGCTCTACCGGGACGTCCTGGCCGGCCAGTTCCACCCGTCCGACCCGGAGTCGGTGCACGCCACGGTGGCCACGGCCTGGCTCGGCCCGCTGCAGACCTAGTCAGCCGCCACCTGGAGGTGCTTGGCTAGGCCTCAGAGAGGAGCGGGGAATGGTCCGGGTGCCACAGGAGCTTTTCGATGCCTACCTGTTCGACCTGGACGGCACCATCTACCTCGGTGACCAGCTGTTGCCCGGGGCCAGTCGGCTGGTCGCAGCGGTGCGCCACTACCAGCGTCCGCTGCGCTTCCTCTCGAACAACCCCACCCGGGATCCGGGGCAGTACGCAGCCAAGCTGACCGGCCTGGGCATCCCGACTCGGCCGGACGAGGTCGTGAACACCGTGGTGACCACGGTGAACTGGCTCAAGGCCAACCACCCGGACGCCGTGGTCTTCCCGATCGCCGAGGCGCCGCTGGTTAGGGCGTTGACCGAGGCGGGGATCCGGATCAGCGATCGTGCCGAGGAGATCGACATCGTGATCGCGTCCTACGACCGCGGCTTCGACTACCGCAAGCTGCAGATCGCCTTCGACGCGATCTGGTTCCACCGGCGGGCCTTCCTGATCCAGACCAACCCCGACCGGTTCTGCCCCTATCCGGGCGGCCGCGGCCAGCCCGATGCCGCCGCCATCACCGCTGCCATCGAGGCAGCCACCGGCACCACCTGCCGACACAGCTTCGGCAAGCCGGATCCGCTGATGCTGCAGACTGCCCTGGCCACCTTGCCGTCGGTGAAGGTGGAACGGGTGGTGATGGTCGGCGACCGGCTGCACACCGACCTGGAGATGGCGACCGGCGCCGGGGTCCGCTCCGCCGTGGTGCTCACCGGCGAGGCGACCGCCGAGCAGGTGGCCGGGCTGCCGGCGGCGTCCGCCCCGGACTTCGTCCTGGACCGGATCGATCGGCTGATCCCGCCGGGCCTGTGGGGCGAGCTCGGCTGGGCGTCCTGCTGAACGACGCCACCACGTCTTAGCAGGGGAGGTCGGGGACCGGGCCGCGGAGGCACCGAAGTGCTGCTGAGTAATGCTTCCTACCCATTTCTGCGGCCTCGTCGGGGGCGCAAATCGGTAGGTAGAGTTCGAGCCCAGCCGGGATCCTGGTGGATACGTCGGGAGTACCTCATGCAGAAGATCGTTCCGAGCCTTTGGTTCGCCGATAGTGCGGCCGAAGCCGCAGATTTCTACGTGTCGGTGTTCCGCGACGGACGGATCATCGAGACGAATCGCTACCCGGCCGACGAGTTCAGCGAATACGAGTTTGACTTGGCCGGACGCGAGTTGAGCGTCGAGTTCGAGGTCGGTGGCTACCGGCTGATCGCGCTCAATGGCGGGCCGCAGTTTCCGATCAACTATTCGATCTCGTTGATGCTCAACTTCGCCACTGCCGGACGCGAGGAACTCGACCGAGTCTGGTCGGAGTTGGCCGAGGGCGGCTCAGTATTGATGCCGCTGCAGGCCTATGACTTCAGCCCCTATTACGGCTGGCTGCAGGATCGCTACGGGATGACCTGGCAGTTGATGCTGCCCGCGCCCGGGGCCGACCCGCGTCCGTTCGTGATGCCCACCCTGCTGTTCGGCGGGGCCGCCCAGAATCGGGCCGGCGAGGCACTGGCCTACTACGCGCGCACTTTCTCCGGCGCCCGGGTCGGTACCCGGGATCGCTATGTCGAGCCGGCCGGTCCGGCCGAGCCGGGCAGCCTGCGCTACGGCGATCTGCTGGTGTTCGGCCAGTGGATCGCACTGATGGACGCCGCCGTGCCCCAGGACTTCACTTTCACCTGTGGGGTCTCTCTCGTGTTGCGCTGCTCCGACCAGGAGGAGCTGAACCGCTACTGGGACGAGCTGAGTGCGGTCCCGGCAGCCGAGCAGTGTGGCTGGTGCACCGATCGGTACGGGGTCAGCTGGCAGCTGGTTCCGGCGAACCTGAACGAGTTGATGGCCCTACCCGGGGCTTTCGAGAAGCTCACCGGAATGCGCCGGATCGAGATCGATGCGTTCGCCGAGGCGCCGGCCGAGGAGTGGGTGGCCCAGGCCTGACCGCGCTCAGCGCTGGACGAGTCGGGTCAGCACCACGGCCGACCGGGTGTGATCGACGCTGGCGGCCGATCGAACTCGCTCCAGCGCCTCCTCCAGCGAGGGGATGTCCCGAGACCGGATGTGCACGATGGCGTCCGCCTCGCCGGTGATGGTGGCGGCGTTGACCACCTCGGGAACCGCGTTCAGGATGCGCCGCAGATCGGCCGGGGCCACGGTGCCGCGGCAGAAGAGTTCGACGTAGGCCTCGGTGCTGGTGCCGTCCACGCTCGGGTCGAGTTCGATGGTGAACGAGCGGATCACTCCCTCGGCCACCAGCTTGTCCACCCGGCGCTTCACCGCGGACGCCGACAGCCCGACGGTCTCGCCCAGATCGGCGAAGCCGGCCCGCGAGTTGCGGCGCAAGCCGTCGATCAGAGCCCGGTCGATGGAGTCCATACCGCCATTCTACGCAACATAGCTGCGTGAGGGAGGCGCAGAACGCGGGAAATGTGCACAAGATGCACAGTTTGGGCAAGGAATCGCTGGAATCATCGAAGTATGACCGTGATTGAAGAACGCTGCCCCGAGAATCTGACCGACGCTGCGGCTGCGCCGACCGCTTCCGGACGCACCGCCCCGCGCGTGCTGATGTGCCGTCCGGAGCATTTCACGGTCAGCTACCGGATCAACCCGTGGATGTACCCGCAGCAGCCGACCGACACGTCGCTGGCGCTGCGCCAGTGGCAGGAGCTGTATCGCACCTACCAGGGGCTGGGTTTCCAGGTCGAGCTGATCGACCCGGAGCCGGGGCTCCCGGACATGGTCTACGCGGCCAACGGTGGCTTCACGCTGGACGGGGTCGCCTACACCGCCAAGTTCCGGCACGCCGAGCGGGGCCCGGAGGGCCCGGCCTACGGCGCATGGTTCGGCGCCCATGGCTTCCAGGTGGCCGAGGCGGTCAGCGTCAACGAGGGTGAGGGCGACTTCATGCTGGTCGGCGACACCATCTTCGCCGGCACCGGTTTCCGCAGCGACGACGCCAGCCACGACGAGCTGCGCTCGATCTTCGACCGCGAGGTGGTCACCCTGCGCCTGGTCGACCCGCGCTTCTACCACCTCGACACCGCCTTCGCCGTGCTGGATCCGGCCGGCGGCCCGGCCTCGGTGGCCTACCTGCCGTCCGCCTTCGACGAGGCCAGTCTGGCGATCCTGCGCACGCGGTTCCCGGACGCCATTCTGGCCACCCAGGCCGATGCCGAAGTGCTCGGGCTGAACTCGTTCAGCGATGGCTGCAATGTGGTCATCGCCAGCCGCGCCGAGACCTTCGCCCGCGACCTGACCGATCGGGGCTTCCGTCCGCATGGGGTGGATCTGTCCGAGCTGCTGCGCGGCGGCGGCGGAGTGAAGTGCTGCACCTTGGTGCTGCGCTGACTCAGGCTCGGCAGATGCCGATCCGCAAGAAGAAGTCCCAGATCAGGACGCAACTGGGTGTCGGGCTGGGCTGAGGCGTCGCCGTCTCGTCGGGGGGCGTGGGCGGCGGCGCCGATCCGGTCGGGCTGGCCGACGCGGTCGCAGTGGCCGAGTCGGTTGGCTCGGCTGTTGCGGTCGGTTCGGCACTGACTGAGGCGCTCGGGGTCGGCTCACTGGACGGCGTCGCACTCGGAGTGACGGCCGACGGCGTCGGCTCGCTCGGAGTGGATGTCGGGTCACTCGGCGTCGGCGTCGGCGTTGGCGTAGCGCTCGGTTCGCTGGGAGTTGGCGTGGGCGCCGGTTCCAGGCTCGGCTCGATGCTGGGGCTCGGCGATGTGCTGGGCGTCGGCTCCACGGTCGGACTGGGCTCCACGCTGGGGCTCGGGTTGACGGTCGGGCTGGGCTCGACACTTGGCTCGCTGGTCGGCTCGGCAGTCGGTGACGGCGCAACCGTCGGATCCACGCTCGGCGAGGGCTGTGCAGTGGCGGACGGCTCGACCCGCGGGCCGCGGTTCGGCTCGGTGGCCGCGGACGGTAGCGAGTTCCCGGTCGGTTCCACAGCCGCGAGCTGCACCACAGTCGGTCCACTCGGTCCGGTGGCCGTCCTGTCCGAGGCTCCGGGCCAGGGGAGGGCGGCGGCGACCGATGGGTGCGGCTGATCGAGACTGACCGACGAAGCGGTGGCGCCGAGGTGGGTGCCCAGACCGATCGAGACCGCGGCCACCGTCCCGATCACGGCGACCAGACCTACCTGCGGTTGGATCAGCGCACTGGCCACCCGGGATACCCAACTGCTCGGCTGCAGGCTCGCGGTGACCAGCTTGCCGCCGGCTGCTCCGGTGGCCAGCGCACTGGCCGCGAGCAACCCGGCCGAGGTGCCGGCAGCCAGCAGCGAGACTCGCAGTACGGCAACCACTCGATCCAGTCGGGCCGCAGCCAGCCGACAGCGGCGGCATTCCTCCAGGTGTGCGGCGACCCGTTGCTGCTGGGTCTCGGGCAGCCGCTGCCGGCTGTAGCCGCTGAGGTGTTCCAGGACCCAGCGGCATTCCGGCTCGGCAGCGCGTCGGTCGATGTGCTCGGCCAGCCAGGCGTTGCGCAGGCCCTCCCGAGCGCGCAGGCAGAGCGCGGCCGTGGCGTTGTTCGAGGTGCCCAGTCGTTCGGCGAGCTCTGCGGTGCTGACTCCCTCGACCTCGCTCGCCCACAGCACGTCCTGCCAGCGCTGCGGCAGGCTGCGGAAGGCGCGTCCGATCAGTTCGGCCTCGGTGATCGCCACTTCGGTGTCGTCGCCGGACTCGACGAGCTCGGGGAAGGACTGCGGGTCGAGCGGCACTTCCTGTGGGCCGCGGCGCCAGTTCAGGGCCACGTTGCGCACCGAGGTGCTCAGGTAGGGGCGAAATGCCGTGGACGGGCCACCGCCGTTGCGCAGGGCACGCCAGACCCGGGTGAAGGCCTCGGCGGAGACGTCCTCAGGATCGAGGGCTGAGCTCGTCCGGGCGGCGATCATCATGGCCAGCGGGCGGTAGCGGCGGAAGAGTTCGGCGAAGGCCAGGCTGTCGCCGCGGCGGCTGCGTTCCAGCAGCTCCGCATCCTCGGCGGTCCGAAGCTGCTCTTCGGCGGCTTCGGCGTCGAACAACAGGCTCATCAGGGACCTCTCCCGGCGAAGGGACGCCACCATTCGCCGGAACTGGCAGGCTATGCCGCCCGCTGGCGGCCCCGGCCTTCAGCGAGCGGGTGACCGCTCGCTGAAGGCTCGGCTCTGCGCTGGTCAGTCGGTCGGCAGCTCGCGCAGACTGCGCAGCGGAGTGGCCAGCACCCAAACCACCGCCGCGCACAGCAGGACGGCACTGAGCCAGATCGCCGCCGGGGCGCCGAACCGTTCGCCGACCACGCCGCCGATCACCGAGCCCAGCGGCATCGAGCCGAGTTCAATGAACCGCAGCGTGCCCAGCACCCGTCCCCGGGCCTGTTCGGGTGCCAGCAGCTGGCGCACTCCCGAGCCGAGCACGGAGAAGCCGAGCAGGCCGGCTCCCATCACCACCGCGCCAGTGAAGACCACGATGGTGGCCATGGTCGGCGCCAGGCCCCAGTCCGAGGCGGTCAACGCGGCCAGTCCAGCGGCACCGACCAGCGGCGAGACCACCAGAGCGGTGCCGGTGCCGACCCGTCCGGCCAGCGGGCTGATCGTCATGGCCCCGATCGCTCCACCCACGCCAAAGGCCACGAAGACCAGGCCGACCATTCCGGCGTCCATCTTCAGGCTGTTGACCAGGTAGAACATCAAGACAGCGAAGGCGGCGTTCATGGCGATGCTGATCATCGACAGACCACCGCCGATCCCGATCAGCCGGGCGTCCGCACGGACCAGCCGCCACCCCTGTACCACCTGCTCCCAGGTCGAGGTCTCCTCACTGGGGCGGTGCTGCTCGGGAGTGCGGATGCTGCCCACCGAGATCGCCGACACCAGGTAGGAGCCGGCATCGATCAGCATCGAGATCGGGGCGCCGATCACCTTGATCAGGACGCCGACCAGGCCGGGTGCGCCGACCATCGATAGGGAGCCGGCTGTCTGCAGGGCCCCGTTGGCCCCGACCAGCCGCTCGGACGGGACCAGTTCGGGCAGCTGGGCCTGGCAGGCCACGTCGAAGACGATGTTGCCGATGCCGACCACGAAGGCCACCACGCACAGCTGGACGAAGCTCAGCCAGCCACCGATGGCGGCGATCGGCACCGAAACCACGGCCACCGCCCGCAGGAGGTCGGAGAGCACCATCAGCCGGCGCCGGGAGTAGCGGTCGACATAGACCCCGACCCACAAGCCGATCAGCAGGTAGGGCAGGTTGTCGACGGCGCCGAGCAGGCCCATGGCGGCCGGGGTTGCCCCCAGGGAGAGCACCGCGATCATCGGCAGTGCCATGAACGTCACCTGCGAACCGACCGCGGAGACGCTTTGACCGAACAAGAGCCGTCCGAAGCCGCCCGCCCACCAGGGGCGTTGCTTCGGCTCGACGGGGGCGAGGAGTTGCTCGTCCAGCATCCGAATCACCTCAAAACTTACAGTGTATGTTTAGTGATTCGAGAGTAGACTTACGGCGTAAGTGAAGTCAAGCATCGAGGAGAATCGACGTGGCAGCGCGCCAGACCGGACGCGGGACCCTCAGCCGAGCGGCCATCGTGGACGCCGCCCTGCGGCTGGTCGATGCCGGCGGCCTGGAGGCGCTGAGCATGCGCAGCCTGGGCCGCGAACTGGGCGTCCAGGCGATGAGCCTGTACAACCACGTGGCCAACAAGGCCGAGGTCATCGACGCCCTGCACGAGCGGCTGATCCTGGAGATCGGCTTCCCCGAGCTCGAGGCCGACTGGGTGGAGTCGCTCCGGCTGGCCGCTCACGCCTATCGCCAGGTGGCGCTGAACCATCCGCAGGGCTTCGTGCTACTAGCCACCCGTCCACTGGCCACGCCGGCCGAGATCGCCCACGTGGCGCCGATGCTGGAGTTGCTGGCCTCCTCCGGGTTCGGGCTGAGTCAACAGATGCTGATCATCAACATCTATTTCACCGCTTTGAACGGGTTGCTGCTGGCCGAGGTGGGCCCGGTGCCCGGCCACTCCGACATTCCCGAGCCGGACGCCGCCGACGTCTTCCGGCGCAGCGCCGATGCCGACCCCGGTCACTCCCCGACGATTGCGGGGCTGGCGGCGCTGGCCGAGGCCGGGTTCAACGCAGACTCGATGGGGGAACAGTTCGCTCTGTCGGTCGAGGTGATCCTCACCGGGCTGCGCAGCATCGTCCCTGATCGGACGAATGAGGCGGCTCAGCAGGCCACACCACGGGGGGTATGAAAACTTGACCCGGCCAGCGGCTGGGTAATTGTTTCCACTTCTGCCTTATTGGTAGCACAATGGCCGAAGTTGCCCGCGGCACCGTTGCCGCCCGCGACCCGGCGGGGTCCAGAACCCGCCGTTGAGCGCATCGTTAGGAACTTGCATGTCATCGAAGACCTCTCAGTACCCAGGCGTCCCCGAGGTAATCAACGGCAACGGTGCCGTCGCTTACGTCATGAAGCATGTGTGTGGAGGGGTGATCGGCTATCCGATCACACCGTCCACCGAGATCTCGGAGACCTTCGAGGCGGCCCGCGCCGAAGGCCAGCTCAATGTCTTCGGCAAGCACCCCTTCTTCGTCGAGACCGAGGGTGAGCATTCCGCGCAGAGCGGCGCCCTGGGTGCAGCTCTCACCGGCGGTGCGTTCATCTCCAATGCCTCCTCCAGCCAGGGCATCCTCTACGGCCTGGAGTCGCACTACGTGACCGTGGGCAAGAAGATCGGCGGCTTCGTGCTGCAGGTCGCGGCCCGAGTGGTCACCAAGCACTCGCTGAACGTGATGGCCGGCCACGACGACGTGTACGCGCTGCTGCCCACCGGCTACACGATCCTGTTCGGCTCCAACCCGCAGGAGGCTGCCGACCTTGCCGCGATCTCCTACCGGGCCTCGGCGCTGTCGCTGGTCCCGGTGGCCAATGCCATGGACGGCTTCGCCACCAGCCACGTGATGAGCGAGGTGCTGCTGCCCGAGCCCGCGCTGCTGCGCGACTACCTCGGCGACCCGGCCGGACGGATCGCCTGCCCGACCGTGGCCCAGGAGTTGCTGTTCGGGGCCAAGGGACGGCTCTTCCAGCTGAACGCGTGGCTGGATCGCCACGGCGCCGCTTTCGAGGCCAAGGATCTGACCGCCCTGCGCGGCCACCTGGCCAAGCACGCCGATGCCGTCGAGGCCGGCGACGAGGCGCTGCTCGACAAGACCCTGTCCTGGGTGCCGGCCGACAAGCAGGGTCAGTGGCGCCGCCAGTGGCGCAACGCCGAGGCCAAGGGCACCCGCCAGCTGGTCCCGGCCCTGGTCGACCCGAACAACCCCGGTCTGACCGGTCCGGTGCAGAACCAGCCCGACTTCCAGGCCGGCGCGGCCGACCACCGCACGCACTTCGCCAACGCCGTCCCGGCTCTGGTCCGGCAGGCCATGGCCGAGTACTCCGCACTCAGCGGACGCGACTACGCCCCGGTCCAGGCCTACGGCTGCGAGGACGCCGACTACGTGATGGTCGGCATGGGTTCGATCACCGACGACGTCCAGGCCGTCCTGCCCTACCTGCGCTCGCAGGGCCTGAAGGTCGGCGTGGTCTCGGTAAAGCTGCTCCAGCCGTTCCCCGAGGCCGAACTGGTGGCCGCGATCGGCAACGCCAAGGCCGTCACCGTCCTGGAGCGTTCCGACGACACCGCGCTCACCCGGCTGGTCACCTCGGCGCTGTTCCACGCCCGGGCCAATGCCGAGTCCGGCACCGAGCAGTTCGCCGGCGTCCCGGCACTGGCTGCGCTGCCCCGGCTGACCACGGCGATCTTCGGCCTGGGCGGCCATGACGTCCAGCCGCGGCACATCGTGGCCGGCTTCCAGAACATGGTGGACGCCAACCCGTCCCCGGTGGTCTACCTGGGTTCCCAGTTCTTCACGGCCAACCCCACCCCGGCCGTGGCGGCCATCCAGGACCGGCTGCGTGCGGCCTACCCGGAGACCGAGGCTATGGCGCTGGCTACCGGCCCCAACCCGAAGGTGCTGCCCGAGGGTTCGCTGCGGATCCGGTTCCACTCGGTCGGCGGCTACGGCACGGTTGCCACCGGCAAGCTGCTCACCGACCTGCTCAGCTCGATGCTGCGGATGCACTCGAAGTCGGCACCCAAGTACGGCTCGGAGAAGTCCGGCGCGGCCACCAACTACTACATCACCTTGTCCCCGGAGCCGGTGCTGATCACCAATGCCGAGCTCGAGGACGTCGAGGTGGTCGTGGCTCCTGACCACATGGTGTTCTCGCACACCAACCCGCTGAAGGGCCTGGTGGCCGGCGGCACCCTGATCATGCAGTCCGACTCCGAGCCGCTGGCGGTGTGGAAGAGCCTGCCGGCCTTCGCCCGCCGAGTGATCCGGGAGCGCAACATCCGCTTCCTGGTGATCGATGCGTTCAAGATCGCTCGCTCGCACGCCCCGAACCCCGAACTCGAGACCCGGATGATGGGCATCGCGTTCATCGGCGCCATCCTGGGCAACGTCACCGGGATCGCCAAGGCCGGCGCCGAGGCCGAGATGGCCGAGGAGGTCCGAGCCGAGCTGACCAGGAAGTTCGGTCGCCGCGGCGAGAAGGTGGTCGAGGCCAACATGGCCGTCATCCACGACGGCATGACCGCCACCACGGTGGTCGACTACGCCGATCCGTCCTTCGAGGCCGCCGAGGCCGAGCAGCTGCGCGAGGCCCGTCCGGCCTTGTCGGCGCTGATGTCGCCGACCGTGGGCGGCGAGCGGACCAGCGGCCTGTTCGACCCGGTCTACTTCGACGAGATGATGGGACGGCCGTTCCGCGACGGCACCATCGACGAGGCCCCGGTCCTGCCCGGCACCGGCATGTTCATGCCGGCCGGTAGTGCGGCCACCAAGAACAAGGGCATCTTCCGGCGCAACGTCCCGATCTTCGATCCGGCCGCCTGCACCGCCTGCATGGAGTGCGCGATCGCCTGCCCGGACAACGCCATCCCGAACACCGCTCACGAGCTGTCCGAGCTGCTGATCGCCGGCATCGACGCGGCCGGCCTGGTCGAGTCGAAGCGGACGGCCTGGCTCGACCTGGTGCCGGCCTGGACCGACGCCATTCGGGCCCGGCTGGTGGCCAACCCGGCGGCCAGCGACCTGGCCGCGGTGGCCTCGGCTGCGGCCGAGGGCCTGGACGTCCCGCCGATGTGGACCGCCCAGCTCGATCAGATCGCCGCCGCGCTGGCCGCCTTCCCGGTGGCCCGGACCCGTCCGCTGTTCGACGCGGCCGAGAAGACCGCCCCCGGCTCCGGAGTGCTGTTCTCCGCGGTGGTCGATCCGTGGAAGTGCACCGGTTGCCTGCAGTGTGTCGAGGTCTGTGGCCCCGGCGCGCTGAGCACGGTCGAGCAGGATCAGCCGTTGCTGGCCATGCTGGAGAACCGCTTCGAGCGGCTCACCACGCTGCCTGACACCCCCGAGCGGATCACCGCGGACGCCACCGCCCCCGGCGGCGACGTGAAGCGGATCCTGCTGTCCCGGGCGGACTACTACTCGATGACCGGTGGCCACGGCGCCTGCCGTGGGTGCGGTGAGGTCACCGCCATCCACCTGTTCAACTCGCTGTCCCACCGGATCGGCGACGACCAGCGCAAGGCGCACACCGCCGAGTTGGAGCAGTTGCTCGACTCGCTGTCGGCCCTGTCCGAGAAGCTGCCCGAGTCCAGCCCACGCCGGATGCGGGTGAGCGCGGCCATCGAGCAGCTCGAGCGTCGGCTCTACCTGTACGAGTCCGGCCCAACCGGCAACGGCCCGGCCCCGACCGTGATGGCCAACTCCACCGGCTGCTCGAGCGTGTACGCCTCGACCATGCCGAACTCGCCCTACCTCGACCCGTGGGTCAATGGCCTGTTCCAGGACGCCCAGCCGCTGGCTGTGGGTATCTACGAGGGCCTGGTCGCCGGTCTGGTGGACGAGGTTCGTGCGCTGCGGGTGGCCAAGCTGGAGCTGGCCGGCAAGTACGACCCGAGCGTCCACGACGCCAAGCTGGCCACGATGTCCTGGCGGGACTTCACCGCAGAGGAGCGGGCCCTGGTGCCGACCGTGGTGACGATCAGCGGTGACGGCGCGGCCTTCGACATCGGCTTCGGCGCCATGTCGCGAGTGTTCGCGGCCGGTACCCCGATCAAGTCGTTGGTGCTGGACACCGGCGGCTACTCCAACACCGGCGGCCAGGCGTCCACGGCGTCCCACTCCGGACAGGACGCCGACCTGGCCCGCTACGGCGCGGCTCACGCCGGCAAGCAGGAGCGTCGCAAGGAACTCGGCTTGCTGGCCGCCTTCCACCCGAACGTCTACGTCTGCTCGACCTCGACGGCCTACCACGGGCACTTCCTGCGGGCGGCCGGAGAGATGCTCGGCTACGAGGACGGCGCGGCTCTGATGGTCGCTTACACCCCGTGTGACACCGAGAACGGGCTGCCCGAGGATCTGGCCAACACCCGGGCCCGGATGGCCGTGGAGAGCCGGGTCAGCCCGCTGTTCGTCCACGACCCGCGGCGCGGTGTGGCCATGTCGGCCCGGTTCAGCCTGGAGGGCAACCCGGAGCCCAGCGGCCTGTGGGTGACCACGGCGCTGACCTACCGGGACGAGCGAGGACGGGTTCAGGTGCTGAACCAGCCGTTCACCCCGGCCGACTTCGCCATCGGCGAGGGCCGGTTCGCCAAGCAGTTCCGCTGGCTGGCCGCCTACGAGGAGGATCAGGCCATTCCGATCGCTGAGTACGTCGAGCTGCCCGCAGCTCAGCGTGCGGCCAGGACGCCGTTCGTCTACACCACCGATCGCAAGCAGCGGCTGGTGAAGATGGTCTGCTCGCCGGCCATCGTGGCCATGGTCGAGGATCGTCGCCAGAACTGGCGGACCCTGCAGTTCCTGGCCGGCCAGTCCGAAGCCCAGCTCAGTGCAGCCCACAAGGTCGAACTGGAGGCCTGGACGGCTCGCTACGCCGAGGCCGTGGACGCCCGCGAGTCCGCCCTGGACGTGATCGCCCAGGCTATGGCCGACCTGGCCACCTCGTCCGGCGCTCCGGCCGGCAGCCCGCTGCACCTGGGTATCGGGATGCTGTCCGGCCCGGCGCCGACCCCGTCCGCCCCGGCGGCTCCGGCGGCCGACGGTGAGCCTCCGATCTGGCTGGATCCCGAGGACGTGGCCAAGTGCAATGACTGCGCGACCTGTTACCAGGAACTGCCGCAGCTGTTCGAGAAGGCCACCATCGTGGTCGACGGTGAGCCGAAGACGGTCGGACGGCTCAAGGACGGAGTCCTGGACGGCCTGGACGTCTCCTCGGAACTGGCTGCTCGGATCGCTCGAGTGAAGGCCACCTGCGACGCGGAGATCATCTCGTGACCAGCCCATCGTTCACCAACCAGTTGGGCCTGTTGGAGCGGCGGCTGGCCGCCGACCCGCGGGCCTTCCGGGAGCTGTTCACCGCCGACGGCATGGAGGCGGTGGCCTGGGAGTTCCGCCAGCCGGAGCTGAGCAAGGAGTTCATCACCGAGGTCTGGGACGTGCTCAGCCGCGACGATGACTCCAGCCGAGTGATGATGCGCTTCCTGTGGCGACTCCCGGTCGGCAAGAAGCGGCTGTTCATGCGGGCCCTGGACGGCCACCTGTCCGATCGCTACCCGATGTTCGCCGGGCTCAGCCAGAACTGGCCGGCCGGCAACGCCATCGAGCCCTACATCCGCGAACCAGATGACCGGGCCACCGACTTCGAGCTGGTCAACAAGGGCTACCTGGGCTACATGGATCTGGGCTACACCCGCCGCGACATCGAGCTGTTCGTCTGGCTGGAAGCGCTGCGCGACAAGCAGTGCGCCGAAGCCCCGTGTGAACTCGGTGTGCTGCTGGCCGGGCATCGCGAGCCGCAGGGCGGCTGCCCGGTGCAGATCCACATCCCGGCCATGTTCGAGCTGATCGGCAATGGACGCTTCCGCGAGGCCCTCGAACTGCTCGAATCCTGCAACCCGCTGCCGAACGTCACCGGCCGGGTCTGCCCGCAGGAGCTGCAGTGCCAGGGGATGTGCATCCACCAGCACTCGATGAGCATCGGTCAGCTGGAGTGGTTCCTGCCGGAGTGGTCGAAGCTGGCCGAGCCCGGCGCCACCCAGGCCCGCTTCGCCGGCGTCCGCGATCCCTGGCTGGCCGCCAAGCGGCCGCCGGTGGCAATCATCGGCTCCGGCCCGTCCGGCCTGATCACCGCCTACCTGCTGGCCGCCGAGGGCTTCCCGGTGACCGTCTTCGAGGCCTTCCACGAGCTGGGCGGTGTGCTGCGCTACGGCATCCCGGAGTTCCGGCTGCCGAACCAGCTGATCGACGACGTGGTGGAGAAGATCAAGCTGTTGGGCGGACGCTTCGTCACCAACTTCGTGGTCGGCAAGACCGCCACCTTGGAGCAGCTGACCGAGGCCGGCTTCGTCCGCGCCTTCGTGGGTAGTGGAGCCGGCCTGCCGCGCTTCCTGAACGTCCCCGGCGAGCATCTGCTGAACGTGATGAGCGCCAACGAGTTCCTGACCCGGGTGAACCTGATGCAGGGCCACCGGGACGACCGGGAGACCCCGCTGCCCGAGGTCAAGGACAAGCAGGTGCTGATCATCGGCGGTGGCAACACGGCCATGGACGCCGCTCGCACCGCCCGTCGGCTCGGCGGCAACGTGACCATCGTCTACCGGCGCACGCGCGCGGAGATGCCGGCCCGGGTCGAAGAGCTCGAGCACGCCCTGGAAGAGGGCATCGAGCTGGCCGTGCTGCGCTCCCCGGTGGAGTTCATCGGCGACGAGAAGACCCACTTCGTGACCACGGCCAAGGTCGAGATCATGGGCCTGGGCGAACCGGACGCCTCCGGGCGGCGTCGTCCGATCGCCACCGGACGGACCACCGAGATGCCCGCCGACCTGGTGATCATGGCCCTGGGCAACTCGGCCAACCCGATCATCAAGGACTCCGAGCCCCGGCTGTCGGTGTCGCCCTTCGGCACCATTGCCCAGGTCTCCGACGATTCCAAGGAGACCTCGATCGCCGGCATCTTCACCGGTGGCGACGCGGCCCGAGGCGGTTCGACCGCCATCCGGGCAGCTGGGGACGGCCAGTCGGCGGCCCGCGAGATCGTGGCCACGTTGTCGACGTTCCCGACCGCGGAGATCCCCGACCGGGTGGCCAAGGCGCTGGCCTACACCGAGGTGGCCGCCGAGATCCCGGTGATCGTGGCCAAGACCCACCTCAGCGTGGGGATCGAGGAGTTCACGGTCCGGGCTCCGGTGGTCGCGGCGTCGGCGCAGGCCGGCCAGTTCGTCCGAGTGCTGCCGACTCCTGATGGCGAACTCATTCCGCTGACCCTGGCCGATTGGGACGCCGCGGCCGGCACCATCACCTTGGTGGTGCAGGCCATGGGCACCTCGACGCTGGGCCTCAATCAGATGCAGGTCGGTCAGGCGCTGGCCGGCGTGGCCGGGCCACTGGGACGTCCCAGCGAACTGCACCACTACGGCGCCGACGACACGGTCGTGTTCACCGCCGGCGGGCTAGGCCTGCCGCCGGTCTACCCGATCATGCGCGAGCACCTGCGGCTGGGTAACCACGTCACCTTGATCTCCGGCTTCCGCAGCGCCGACTTGATGTTCTGGGACGGCGAGGACGAGCGGGTCGGCCGGATTCAGGCCGAGTTCGGCGAACTGCTCGACGTGATCTATGCCACCAACGACGGCTCCTACGGGATCCAAGGCTTCGTCACCAGCCCGCTGGAGGAGATGCTGAAGGCCAACCAGGAGGGCAAGGGACGCCGGATCGCCGAGGTGGTCACCATCGGCCCGCCCATGATGATGCGCGCGGTCTCCGATCTGACCAAGGGCTACGGCGTTCCGACCGTGGCCAGCCTGAACTCGATCATGGTGGACGCCACCGGCATGTGTGGGGCCTGCATGGTGCCGGTCACCGAGGACGGGAAGCTGGTCCGCAAGCACGCGTGCATCGACGGCCCGGAGATCGACTCGCACGCCATCGACTGGGACAAGTTCCTGCCCAGGTTCGGATTGTTCCGTAGTCAGGAGCAGGCCAGCCGGGTCCGTCACGGCTTCTGAGTAGGCGATCGGGCGGCCGTCCGGCAACCCCGGGCGGCCGCTTCGATATCTCGGCCCTGGCTTGGCCGGACGTCCCGGCCGGGGGACAAGAGGCCACCCGCTCATGACGGGCTGAATTCGGCCCGTCCGGTGGTTGACTCGGTCGCAGATATCACGCTTTGCCCCCCTCCCAAAGGTTGGTACCCCATGACCTCCCTTCCTCGTCGCGCCACCCTGGACGACGTGCAGCTGGATGTCGAGATCGCTCCCCGGCGGTTCGTCGACGGTGGCCCGGACCTGGCCTATCGGCTTGATCCGGCGTTCTATGAAGAGCTGGTGCATACCCCGGTTCCCGCCCCTGCGGTCAGCCGGCCTCCGGCCCGGCTCTCTCCGGAGTCCCCGCAGACGCCGGTCGCTCCGGTGATCGGGCTGGGACGTCCCGGCATCATGCCGTTCACCGCACAGACCTGCCCGGACTGCGGCTCCCCGATGATCCTTCAGCAGGCTCTGCGCGCGCAGTTCTCCGGGGGGAGTTTCTGGGGCTGCATGCGGTTCCCGATCTGTGCCGCCGTGGTACCGGCCAATGTGCCCGGCCTCGGCAACGGCATCAGTCAGGTGTCGCCGTTCGTGGCGTGAGGTTCGATCTGGCACGCTGGGAGAATGAGCAGCTTCTTCCCGGCCCGTGGCAGCGCCGATCCGTGGTTCCGGCTGGGCCGGCTCGAGGTCGGCACCACCGTTGCGGTGGCCGCCACGGTGGTCATGTCTTGGATCGCCTGGGTGGTTCTCGGTGGCGGCCTGGGGGCGGCACTGGGGTACTACCCGGCGGTTCTGGGCAGTGGCCAGATCTGGCGACTGTTCACTTGGCCCTGGGCTAACTCGCTAGGCCTGTGGCCGGTACTGAACCTGTTCTTCTTCTGGTACTTCGGCTCCGAACTCGAGGCCCAGATCGGACGGGTCAAGATGGCCTGGCTGCTGGTCGGGGTCTGGGCGTCGCTGACCGTAGCGGTGAGCGTGGTCGGACTGGCTTTCGACGGCGGGCTGTTTGGGATCGGGATGATCCAGTTCATGGTGCTGCTGGTCTGGATCGCCGAGTACCCGACCCGACGCTTCTTCTTCGCGATCCCGGCCTGGGTGTTCGGGCTGGTGCTGGTCGCCCTGCAGATCTTCGAGTCGCTGGGCTACCGCGACTTCGCCCCGCTGTTCAGCCTGCCGCTGAGCCTGGTGCTGGTCGCACTGGTGGCTCGCCGGGTCGGACTGCTGACCGATTACGCCTGGATTCCCGGCGCGCCCGGACGGCCCCGAACCCGGCCCGCGGCCAGGCGGCGTCCGGATCGGGAGCAGCAGCGGCGCACGAGTGATCGGGCTCGGCTGGACGAACTGCTGGACCGGATCAACGAGACCGGCCTGCACGGCCTCAGCGATGCCGAGAAGCGCGAGTTGAAGAAGCTCTCCGAGCGCCTGCGCGCACGCTGATAGGCTTCCGCGCCCTGAGCGTGTCGAAGGGTGCCCGCGTTCGGCCGCCCGGGGCTTCGACAGGCTCAGCTACCGGGGTTGCTCAGCCGCCGGGAATGTTCAGCCGAAAGTGCCAATCCGGAACTGCTTGAGCTGGTCGGCCGGCTGGGCCTGGCCACTGTGTTGGGCGTTGAAGGCCGCGGTGGCGTCCGTCCCGCACAGGGCCAAGATCCGCTGCGGCCCACCCGGATGGGCGTTGATCCAGTCGGTGAGGTCATAGACCGAGCCGTTGATGGCCGCCCAGCAGGAGCTGGCGCTGGCGTGCGCGGCGAGGTCGGACGCTGTGTAGGTGGCTTCGGCAGAGGGGGCCGGTGCCGAGCTGGACGGACTGGCCGGCGGGGCCGCAGGGGTGGTGACCGTCCCGCTGGGCTTGGCGCTCGGGGTGCCGGCTCCAGTCCCGGCCCAGACCGCAGTCGCCCCGCTATGGCCGACCAGGATCGACAGTGCGACCGTCACCAGCGCCAGCGCTGCGGTCAGCAGCGCGCCACCGATGGTGGCACCGGAGCGTCCGCGGTTGGCCCGGCGGTCGGCGCGATGCAGGAGGAACCAGATCAGCGCGGCCACCCACAGGCCGGCGGCCACCCACGGCAGCAGAGCACCCCAGGTGGCGTGCTCGGCGGGTCGTCCGATCTTGGCGGCCAGGTCCTCGCCGGACTCCTTGGCCACGAAGGCGGCGGCGGTGCCGACCGCCAGGACCAGCAGAGCCAGAACCCCGAACCGGTCGGCCAGCCGGCTGAACAGCACTAGTAGCAGCAACCCGAGGGCGGCGACCGGCACCAGCACCACGGCGAAGTGAACGACCAACGGATGCAGCGGCAGCCCGCCAAGGAACTGGGAGAGGTCCATGCCGAAAAAGTAGTCCATGCTTCAAAGATCGGCAGCCATTCCACCCGCCTGCGCGCCGTCCGGCCTCATGCGGGGACGGTTCCACTACCGTCCGGCGTTGTCAGCGAGGTTGTCGCGGACCTTCTCCGAAGAACGGGGCGCAGTGGCTGCCCCCGCGGAGCGACCTGGTCAGTGCCGATGGCACCAGCCGGCGGCGTGTTCGGCGACCAGGAGTCCCGAGGTCAGTGCAAAGCCGGCCGGGGCGCCGCCGATGGTGGTGATGGCCGTCTTGCCCCACGGGCCGGCGGCATCATTCCCGGCGGCGTACAGCCCACCGACCGGGTTTCCGTAGTGATCCAGGACGCGCAGGAACTCGTCCACCTCGATGGCCCCGGTGGTGCACAGCGCGGTCGCCTCCATCCGTAGTGCGTAGAACGGCGGATGGAGTAGCGGGTCGAGGTTGTGGGTCTTGAAGAAGCGGTGGTCCACGCCCTCGGCGCAGGCCTCGTGATACTGGCTGACCTCGTTGATGAAGGGCTCCAGCTCGACTCCGATCAGCCCGGCCAACTCCTCCAGGCTGTCGGCCCGGAAGGCGGTCTCCCCGCCGGCGAGATCCTCCTCCAGCTGGACGCGGAGCTTGGTCAGCTTGGTCCCGGGCAGGATCGCCGAGCCCATCCCGCGCCGCGCGCCGGAGTGGATCAGCTTGTCGATCTGGCTCTGGTCGAAGATCGACCAGGCGAAGCCCTGGTTCAACCGGGCCACAATGTCGCCGGCCCGATAGAGGGCCAGGGCCAGGGCCTCGTTGCAGAAGCGCCGTCCCGAACCATCCACCCACAGGGTCGGCTGGACGCAGGCGCAACTGATGTCGTCGGTCAGCGGACGCCCGTTGGTGGTGGCGGCCACCAACACGGCACCGATCAGGCTGGACGCATGGCCGCCGGCCATGGCGGCCAGCGCCAGGCCGTCCCCGGTATCTGCGCCATTGCCCGCGCTGGGCGTCTTGGCCAGGCCGGCGTAGCGACGCATCAGCTTCGGGCTGGCGGCATAGCCGCCGGTCGCGATCAGCGCGGCGCACGGTTGGATGAGTAGCTCGGCTCCCACATTGTTTCTGGCCACAATCGCGCTGACCGACCCGGCGGCGACCTCCAGCTGCTCGGCTCGAAAGCCGCGATAGATCCGGACGCCGCGGCGCTCGAGTTCGGTGCTCAGCACGTCGACCACGGCGCGCATCCGTCCGGTGGGCAGATGCGAGGTGGTCAACTGATGCACCGGATCGATGGCGATCACCTTGTCGTAGTGGATCCCCAGCTCAAGGAGTCGGTCCACCACCTCAGCACTGCGCTCGACGAATCGGCTGAGCAGGGACGGGTTGGCGTTCCAGTCCGACAGCTCCATCATCGCCTGGTAGACGCCTTCCTTGGTGAGGGAGACCCGTCGGTTGCGCTGCTCGACGGACTCGAAGGCGGCATGGCCGGCGGCGCGAGCGGCGTTTCCGCCCAGGTCGTCGAGCCGGTCGAGGAGGATCACGTCGAGGCCACGGCGGGTCGCTTCAAGTGCGGCCATCAGCCCTGCGGCACCTCCGCCGATGACGGCGAGCTGGCACCGTAGCGTTTCGCGCTCCGCCACCGCTGGCTCCTCGTTCTGAACATCGTTCACTGCGAAGGGACGGATCCGAGGCCCGCAGCGGCTGGGGGGTGCCGGCCGCTGCGACGGGCTCGACTCGGGGAGACGTATTGGCGGCTGCTCTACCCGGATGTCCTGGCGGGGCCAGCCTCGGTCCGTCCCAAGGCCCAGCCAACCACCGTCCGGCCGACCGCATAAGTGGCCTTCCGGATCGAGTTGAGGTAGCCGATCGGCTACTCGACGATCCCCTCTCGGAGGCCCATCACGGCCACCTGGACCCGGTTGCGGACGTGCAGTTTCACCATGATGCTGCCCAGATGCTTCTTCACAGTGGCCTCCGACAAGTGCAGCCGGCCACCGATTTCCTCATTGGACAGGCCGTCCACCAGCAGCCGCAGCACATCTCGTTCCCGGTCGGTGAGCCGCTCGTGCAGCGGGCCCTCGGGGCTGCGGGCCGGCATCCCGAACTCGGCGAGCACCTTGGCGGCGATCGCCGAGGACAGCACGGCCTCGCCGCGGAGCACTCCCTGTAAGGCGTCGTGCAGCCGGTCGCCAGGCATGTCCTTGCTGAGGTAGGCGTGGGCGCCGTTGCGCAGCGCCTCGTAGACATCCTCGCCCAGGGTCGACATGGTCAGCATGGCTACGCGGACGTGCGCGTCGGCCGCGGTGATCTGCCGGGTGGCCAGCACGCCGGACAGTCGCGGCATCCGGACGTCCATCAGGATCAGGTCCGGATGCAGTTCGGCGGCCAGGGCCACCGCCTCTTCGCCGTCGGCGGCGCTGCCGACGACCTCGAACTCGGGCCAGCGGCTGATCAAGGCGATCAGTCCGTCGCGGACCAGAGCGTGGTCGTCCACGATCAGGACCTGGGCGCGTTCATTCATGGGTTTCCCGCCGTCCGCTCGAGCAGGGGTCGCGACTCGAACTGAATCGGGGCCTCCGCAGTCACCATGGTGCCGCCATCGGGTGCCGCGCCGAGGGTGATTCGGCCACCGATCAGAGCCATTCGTTCTGACATCACCCGCATCCCGAGGTGATCGCTCTTCATCCGTTCGGCATCCAGGCCGACGCCGTTGTCGATCACCGCCAGCCGGACGACCGTGCCGGGCAGGGTGACTCGAACCTGCACCCGAGTGCACTCGGCGTGCAGGCAGGCATTGGCCAGCGACTCCTGCATGACCCGGACGAGCTGGGCGGCCACCTGCAACGGCACCTGCTCGGCCTCCGACGGGCAGCTCAGATCGATGGGCAGCTGGTAGCGAGTGCGGGCCGCCTCAACGTGCCCTTCGAGGGTGTGTACCAAGCCCTCCCGGATCAGGGCCTCGTCTTGGCGTAGGCCGAGCATCTTGCTGCGCAGGCTGCGCTTGATGCCATTGACCAGGTGATCAACGACGGCCAGGTCTTGGCTGGCCTGCTCAGGGTCGGCCAAGTCGAGCCGGAGGGTCTGCAGCCGCAGGCTGAGCGCGGTCACTTGCTGGGAGAGGTCGACGTGCAACTCCTCGCTGATCCGCCGCCGCTCCTGCAAGGCCCCCAACTCGTGCTCACGGGACGACTTCAGCCACCGATACCAGTACCGGCCGAGGATCCGTCCGACGACCTCCAGGTAGGCCCGAGTGGGCTCGTCCATCCGCCAGCCGTGATCGAAGGCGAGCATGATCACACCGAGATGCCGGTAGTCGGCCTGGACCGGAACGACGACGCCGGGCGGCGGAAAGGCCTTGCGGAACTTGGGAGCCAAGGAGCGCCAGGCCAAGGTCTCGTCGTAGACCTCGACCAGGTGCGGGGTCTGGCCGACGAACGCTCGTCCGGTGCGGTTGGTGAGTTCGATGGTGGCCAGTTCCGGCCCGATCAGCGCCCGCTCCTCCGGACTGGCGATCAAATCCTGGTGGGTGACTTGATCGTCCAGCAGGTAGGCAGGAGCCATTTTCGCTCCGGTTGTCTCGCGCACAATTCGCAGCGCATCAAGAAAAGCCTCAGTTCGGTCACCGGACCAGGTGAGAGCGTCACTGATGCTGGCCAGGCTGACCAGATGGCGGTAACTCTGGTCCACGGGGATCAGCCTAACCAGAAAGCACCTCGGACGTGACGGACTGGTGGCATTTAGGGCGCGCCGGACAAGCGGAATTACTTCTGTTGCCCGCCGCGCCTTGCTGATCGTTCGGAAAACCACCGAACAGGCCTAACCTTTTTACCTATCCGCCACCTCCCGGAAGGGGCATCCGGATGCGGATCGTGTGCGCACCCGATTCCTTCAAAGGCTCAATGAGCGCCCTGATCGCCGCGCAAGCCATGCGCGACGGGGTGCGCCGCGCCGTCCCCGATGCCGAATGCGTGCTGGTGCCGATGGCCGACGGTGGCGAGGGGACGGTGGCCGCGCTGGCTGAGGCTCTCGGTGCCGAGTTGTTCGCCTTGACCGCCACCGATGCCCTGGGACGTCCGGTCCGCGCGGAGTACGCCTATGTCGCTGCGCAGAGGCTGGCGGTGATCGAAGTGGCTGCGGCGGCCGGGCTGGCGCTGCTGCGCCGCAATGAACTCGACCTGGCCCGGGCCACCACGTTCGGCGTCGGCGCCATGATCCTGGACGCGCTCGACCGGGGTGCGCGCCGGCTGATCATCGGGCTGGGCGGATCGGCCACCAATGACGCCGGGGCCGGTCTGATGACCGCGCTGGGGGCTCGCTTCCTCGATGCCGATGGCGTCGAACTCCCACCCGGTGGGGCGGCATTGGCCGGCCTAGCCCGGGTGGACCTGTCCGGGCTCGACCCGCGGCTGGCCGATCTCGAGGTACAGGCTGCCTGTGACGTCGAGAACGCCCTGCTCGGGCTGCGCGGCTGCAGTGCGGTCTTCGGTCCGCAGAAGGGGGCCACCACCAGCGAGGTGCACGTCCTGGACGCGGCACTGTCCCGGTGGGCCGACGTGGTCGAGCCGCTGGTCGGACGCCGAGTCCGGGAGCTGCCCAGTTCGGGCGCGGCCGGAGGGCTCGGTGCCGGGCTGGCGGCTTTCCTTGGTGCCGAGTTGGTCGGCGGTGCCGCGTTGGTCGCCGACACCGTCGGACTGTCCGGACGCATGGCCGGTGCGGACTGGGTGTTCACCGGCGAGGGCACCGTCGACTCCCTGACCATGTCCGGCAAGACGCCGTGGGGCGTGCTCGAGGTGGCCCGCCAGGCGGGTGTGCCGGTGATCATCTTCGCGGGGCGGGTCGCGCCCGATGCCAGTGCGCTGCTCTCCTATGGGGTGACCGCCCTGGTGCCGATCACTCCGGACAATCAAACCCTCAGCGCCGCCCTGTCGGCCGGCCCGCAGAACCTCGCCACGGCAGCCGAGCGGGTCGCCCGGCTGCTGTTCACCTGACGCCAACCTCCTCACTGCGGTCCGCACACCTCTCGTCCGTCTGCTGACCCCTTCGCAGATCTATTTGTAATGACCGGTCAGTTCAACTACATTTGAAGGTGTCGAGAGAGGAACGCGCAGTGAACACCCTGACGCAGGTCGCCCCAGAGGCGGCGACCACCACCGAGCTGGCCATCGAGGCCACCGCACTTCAGCTGGACGGACGCCGCGGCCGGGTCTTCGGACCCGTCGATGTGGCCATCGAGCCCGGCACTCTGAACCTGATCACCGGCCGCGCCGGCAGCGGCAAGACCTCGCTGCTGCTCACTCTGGTCGGACGCATGCGTCCCAACCGGGGCAGCCAGCTCACCGTCCTTGGCCGTCGGCTTCCGGCCCGCACTCTGGGCGTCCAGCGCCGTAGCGCGGCCGTCGGCATCCACGGCCTGGACGACCTGGACGAGGAGGTCACCGTGGCCGCCACCCTCCGGGAGCGCGAGGCCTGGTTGGCGCACTGGTACCAGATCGTCCGTACCCCTGGTGATGCACGGGTGGCCGAAGTCTGCGCTCCGGTCTTCGGGGACAGCCCTGCACCCAAGGCCAAGCAGCTCGTCCACGAGCTCGACGAGGCCGACAACCTGCTGCTGCGGATCGCGCTGGCCATGCTCAGCAGTCCCGAAATCCTGGTCGTCGACGACATCGACGCCCTGCATGACACCGACTCCCGCCGCCGGGTCTGGGAGGCCCTGCACGGCCTGGCCGACGCCGGTCTGACCATCGTGGTCTCGGCAGCCACCTCCGGTGAGCTCTCCCGGCTGGGCTGGGCCGTCCTGCCCACCCACATCCGGCTGCCCGAGCCCCCGGCCCGTCCGCGCGCTCGCCGCTGACCGCCCCACTCCACCGGATCCACTCCGCCTGAAAGACGAATCGAAGAAATGTTCGCTTGGACTTCGCACGGAACCGAACTGAAGAGGTTCCTCCGGCAGCCGATCACCCGCGCCGCTATCGCGGTGATGCTGCTGATCCCGCTCCTCTACGGAGCGATGTACGTGTGGGCCTTCTGGGATCCCACCACCCACATGAACGAACTGCCGGTGGCGCTGGTGAACACCGACGTGCCCAAGACCGACGACGACGGAGTGGTGCGCCACTACGGCAAGGACGTGGTGGACGAGCTCGTCGACGACGCTTCGGTCGGTTGGGCTGTGGTCGATCCGGCCACCGCTGAGGCCGGGGTCGAAGCCGGCAAGTACTACTTCGCCGTGAGCATTCCGGCCAACTTCACCGACTCGATCCTCTCGATCGGCGACGATCACCCCAAGGCCGCCCACATCAACGTGACCTACGACGACTCCAACTCCTTCCTGGCCTCGACGCTGGGCAAGACCGCCATGATGGAGGTGCAGAAGGCCGTCGACACCAAGATCAGCAAGCGGGCCGTCAACACCCTGCTGGTCGGGGTGGGCGACGCCCGGGACGGCTTCTCGACCGCGTCCGATGGCGCCTTCACCCTGCGCGACGGCCTGGTCAAGGCCGAGGACGGGGCTGACAAGCTCAACGTCGGCGCTCAGGACCTGCGGGCCGGTGCCGTGAAGCTGGCCGCAGGCTCCGGTGATCTGGCCGACGGCACCGCGAAGGCTGCCGCCGGCACCGAACCGCTGGCCGCCGGCGTCGGCGCCCTGGACTCCGGTGCCGCTCAGCTGGCCACCGGCCTGGACACTCTGAAGACCTCGATGCCGACCCTGACCGGCGGCCTGGGCCAGCTGGCCGCCGGCACGACCACTGCCGCCACCGGAGCGAACTCACTGAACAGCGGGATGACCGCCTACCTGGCCGGGGTAAAGACCGCCGGCGACGGCGCCCAGCAGGTGGCTGCGGGGGCGTCCAACCTGAGCGCACTGAGTGACGGCCTGACTGCGGTTGCGGATCCGTCCACCGGAGCCCCGGCGCTGGCCGCTGGCGTGCACAAGCTGGCCGGCAACCTGAACACGCTGACTACCGGAGTGAGCAGCTTCGCCACCGGGTCGGAACAGTTCGCGTCCGGCACTGGCAGCTGGGTCACCGGAGCCAAGAGCTGGCTGTCCGGAGCGGCCGGTGCCACCGGCGGTGACCTGGTCACCGGCACCCAGCAGGTGGCCGGCGGTGCCTCCCAGCTGGCCGACTCCACGGCCAGCGGCTCCGATCTGGCCAAGGGCGCGGCCTCGCTCGCCAGCGGCAACTCCGCGCTGGCCGGCAAGCTCGGCGACCTCGATGACGCCCTGGCCGACCTGCAGGCCTCGGTGGCGACCTCCGATCCGACCACGGCAGCCAAGCTGGCCGGCATTCGCACCGGCCTGGGCCAGGCCAAGTCCAGTTCCTCGGCGCTGGCGTCCGGGGCGGACGAGGTGGCCGACGGCATCGCGTCCGTGCACAGCGGTGCGGCGCAGGTCTCGACCGGCGCCACTTCGCTGAAGAGCGGCTGGGCCACGATCCATGGCGCGCTGGTCTCCGGCGGTCCGCTGGCCGACGGTCTGACCCAGCTGGATGCCAGCCAGAAGCAGCTGGCCACTGGTGCCTCCGGGCTCAGCACGGGGGCGGCCCAGCTGGCCGACCCGGCCACCGCGCAGCAGGTGAGTGCCCTGGTCTCCGGGGCCGACCAGCTGTCCTCGGCGCTGACCACCATGAAGGCCGGCGCGACCAGCACCACCACCGGCATTCCGGCGCTGCAGGCCGGGGCGTCCCGGTTGGCGGCCGGCTTCACCAGCACCGACCCGAACAGCCCGGGCCTGATCGCCGCGGCCACGCAGCTGCAGGCCGGATCGTCCTCGCTGGCCTCCGGCCTGGACACCCTGTCGGCCGGTGCGGCCACTGCGGTCACCGGAGCGGGTCAGCTGTCCGCCGGCGTGGACGCTCTGGACGCCGGTGCGGCCAGCCTGCACGACGGGACGGGTCAGCTCGTCCAGAAGGTGCCGGCCCTGGTGGACGGCGTCCAGGCGCTGAACTCCGGTGCGCACAAGCTGGCTGCCGGCACCCAGACCCTGGCTGAAGGCACTGATCAGCTCGCCGCCAACACTCCGACGCTCGCCTCGGGCCTGACCGATGCCCGTAAGGGTGCCGGCAAGCTGGGCAGCAAGCTGTTCGACGGCGCCACTCAGATCCCCAACGACAGCGTGGACATCCGGCACGACCGGGCCAAGACGGTGGCCACCCCGGTGACGCTGAAGTCCGAACACATCTGGGAGGCCGACTCCTGGGGTGAGGGCTTCGCACCGTTCTTCATCTCGCTGGCCCTGTGGGTGGGCGCGCTGATCACCTGGTTGCTGCTGCGTCCGCTGCAGACCCGGGCGCTGATGACCTCGGTGAACGGGTTCCGGATGGCGTGGGGCTCGCTGAACTCGGCGCTGCTGCTCTCGCTGGGGCAGGTGACGATCATGCTGACCGTGATGCACTTCGCGATCGGCCTGAACCCGAAGAACATGATCGCGACCTTCTGCTTCACGATGCTGGCCGCGGCGGCGTTCTTCGCACTGCAGCAGCTGTTCCAGGTGACCCTGGGGTCGGCGGTCGGCAAGGTGGTGATCATCGCCCTGCTGATGGTCCAGCTGGCCTCGGCCGGTGGTACCTACCCGATCCAGACCACGCCGTCCTTCCTGCAGGCGATCAGTCCGTACTTGCCGATGACCTACGTGGTCTCCGGCCTGCGGGAGTCGATCACCGGTGGGATTGAGGCCAGGTTCTGGTTCTCCGTGGTGGTGATGGCCGCTATCTTCATCGTGTCGCTCGCGCTCACCTCGATCGCCTCGGCCCGCAAGCGGGTCTGGACGATGTCGCGGCTGCACCCGGCACTGAGTATCTAGGAGGGCGAGATGTCCACTCCGGTCAAGACGGACGGACGGGTGGCCCGGCGCATCGGCACCCGCGAGGCGATCATGGACGCAGCGGCTGAGCTGTTCGCGGCCCGTGGGGTGACCTCAACGTCGATCGACGAGATCGCCGAGAAGGCCGGCATCGCCAAGGGCTCGATCTACTACAACTTCGAGTCCAAGGCCGGCCTGGTGCAGGCCGTGATGGTACATGCCGGCGAGGTGATGGCCGAGACCATGGCCGAGGCCTCCGCCGGACGGCACGGCCTCGAACTGCGGGCCGCGGTGGTGCGGGCGCTGCTCGCCCTGGTCCGCGACCACGTGGCCGAAGCCCGGATGATGGTGGCCGAGCTGTTCCGCACCGACCGCAGCTGGCGGGAGTCGATCGAAGCCTGGCGGGCGATCACCGTGGCCCCGCTGGTGCACGACCTGGAGGCGTCCGGGGTCGGCCCGGCGCAGGCCCGGCTGCAGGCCGCCGCCATCCTCGGGGCAGCCCTCACCGCGGCGATGGAGTGGCTGGTCTTCCATCCCGAGTACGGCTACGACGAGGTCTCCGACGCCGTCCTGGCCACTCTGGGCCACTCCTGATTCGCCTGGTCAGCCCGCCCACGGCCGGGGGACGGTTCGGTCGCGGTCCCTGGCTCGGGCGGGTGGCCGGCTAGCGCTGCGCGGCCTGCTGGGCCGACTGGTCGGTAGCGCCCGGCTCGCCGGCCGGAATCGGCTCGACGATGACCGCGGTTCCGTAGGCGCAGACCTCGGAGAACGACTGGGCGATGTCGCCGGTGTCGAACCGCATGGCCACGATCGCATTGCCGCCGCGGGAGACGGCTTCCTGCCACATCCGGTTCATCACTTCGTGGCGGCTGTCGTAGACCAGCTTGGTGTACTCGGTCACCTCGCCCCCGCCCAGCGAACGGAAGCCGGCGACGATGTTGGCGCCGATATTGGCGCTGCGGACGGTCATCCCCATCACCTCGCCGAGAACGGCCTTCACCCGGTAGCCGGGGATGTCGTTGCTGGTCACGATCAACATGAGGACTCCTATCGGCGCCGGTAGGCGGCGCGTAGCGTGCGTTCCGATTTGCCGTGCTGTTGAGCCACGACTCCACTGATGGCGAGGACCAGGAAACCTCCCAGCCAGGCGGCCTGGAACCAGGGCTCGAGCGCCCAGGCGTGGGGGTCGAACCAGCTGATCCGTGAGCCGAACAGCCCGGCCGCGGCACTGACCACGGCTGCGGCACCGATCAGGGCGGTGATTAGGATCAGCAGCGTCCGCGGCAGGTCCAGCACCCAGCCGGCCACCACGGCCAGCCCGGCAACCAATGCGGTCACGCCGAAGGCCGTGGCGTCAGCCAGGTGCAGCGAGCTGCTCAGCACGGTGCCCAGGCCCCAGCCGATTGAACCGAGCGCGGCCAGCACGCCGATCCAGTAGAAGCCGAAGGCCAACCAGGCCACGGCCACGGCGATCACGATGATGATCACGGCGTGCAGCCACGGCTGGGTTGCCAGGTAGGAGATCCGTTCGGACAGCCAGGCGTCCGCGGCCCCGCCGAGCGCCAGGCCGATCACGGCACCCCACAGCCCGATGACCACCCGTGCGGCTGTGTAACCCACGTAGCAGAAGATCAGCCCGAGCCCGATCTCCACCCAGGCCTGCACCACTGGACCCATGCGTTGAGACTAGCCGCCGGCACCGCCACTGCGAAGGGAGAACCTTCAGGTCGCTGCTCGCGCACCGGCAGTGGGGGTGTTGTGACGCGGCCCAGAACCGTCCCCGATAGCGGTCGAACAGGCGGGCCTCCGGCCTGGACGTCTGCGCACTTCGGCCCGCATATCCGGCACGTCTTCGCAAGTTCGAGTCGGTCCCGGCGAGACTGCGTCGGCCGGTTTGCTGAATCGTGGTCAGAATGGGGTATGGCCATCAACCAGACCGCCGCGATCAACATCCGCCTGGCCCAGCTCGGCTTGCCGGTCCCGTCTCGCTTCCAGGATGACGAGGGCGCCCAGCTGGTGGCGCCGATCCTGGCCCGCCAGCGGGAGCTCAGCCGCCGCCTCGCCGACCGGCTGTGCGCCGCGGACGCCCGGATCCAGGCCTGGCTGGACGACTACTTGGCCGAGACCGGCCTGACCCCGAGCCTGCCCCGGCGCACCCTGGTCCTGGACGAACCCGGACTGGCCCGCACCCTGTCCCTTCCGTTGGATTCTGATGAGTTTCGCTCGCCGCTGCTGAGCAGCTATCGGCTGGCCAACGGCGTCCTGCACAACCCGGCCAACGACCGCCGCACCACCGCCGGTGTCTTCCACATCGCCGAGGGCGGCCTGCCGATCCCCGACGACAAGATCGCCGTGCCCAAGGCGGTCTTCGCCCGGCTGTTGGCGCTGGCCTTCCAGCCGCCCGCGGACGCGCTGGTGCTGCCCTATGGCTCCGACTCGGAGAACCCGGCGGCCTGCTTCGTCTCGCTGCTGCTGCGTCCGCTGGTGTCCCCGGCGGTGCCCGGTTGGGTTCGTGAGAAGCGGATGGAGACCCGGTTCATCGTCCCCGGCGGCCTGGTGGCCAACCTCGACTTCGTGGAGGGCATCTTCGGCAACGGCGGCGACCCGTACCTCCCCGAGAATGACGCCTCACTGGCTCCGCACACCTGGACCGGCCACACCGGCGCCGTGATCCTGGCCCCGCACCTGACCGCGATCACCAAGAAGGAACTCGGCCTGCCGCACGTCAGCCAGGCCACCGACCGGCAGCGCCGCGACGGCCAGTGCTGGGAGAGCCCGGACGAGCTGTACAACGGCGGCCAGGCGTTCAAGGTCTGTGCCCGCGACGAGCGCGGCGTGATCGTCACGGTGATCGCCGACAACTACTTCGGCTACTGCAAGAAGGAGGTCAAGACCCAGATCTCCTACTCGGCCAACCTGTTCGGAAACGCCGAAGAGGAGCATGCCGGTGGCGCCTTGGTCTTCCCGTCCTACAACCTCGGCCAGGAGTACACGGTCAGCTCACCGGATGGCTTCGTGCTGGCCGACGTGATCGCCCGCAATCCCGAGCGCTTCGTGGCCCAACCCGGTGGGTACGCCACCGATCTGGCCCAGCCGCACATCGTCCTGGTGCCGGGGGGTGCCAACTTCTCGCTGCGCAGCATGACCGTCACCTGGGACAACCCGGACGGCTCGGACGGCACCCTGCGACTGCGTGCTGACAAGGTCTATCTCACTCCGACCGGGTACCGGGTGCAGATGCTCCAGCAGGCCGCCGATCGCACCCAGTGGAGCCTGATCGGCACCACGGCCACCGCGACCAGCTGCCACAAGCCGGCCACGGTCTCCGGCGGTGGCAAGTCCGAGATCTCCAAGGCCATCACCGACGCCTTCATCTTCGGCAACGCCTACTCACCCGACTACGACGCCGACATGGACGCCGTGGCCGCGATCCTGGCCCACGACTTCTCGCACCGCTTCGCCGACCCGGCGCAGCGTGGTTCCGACCAGCGGGCGGTGCTCTCCGATGACCGCTCGATCGGATCGGTGATCAAGCTGCTCACCCCGTCGGCCAAGGACTACTCCCCGGAGTACAACGCCTGGCTCGACTCGATCCCGCAGCACGTCAAAGAGCTCGTCTACGTGGTGAAGCGCTTCTACCGCCCGGAGTGGGGCACCGACTGGCGCTCGCATTTCACGGTCGGCATCATCAACGGCCGCCGCGGCAACAACCTGCGCCTGGACGGCGAGAAGATCATGGTGAACATGCTGCGGGTCGGCTTCGAAGCCGACGGCAGCTGGCGGCTGTTCGGCCTGCGCCACGACTTCAGCCCTGCGGTGAAGGTGCAGACCGAGGACGACATCACCGCCTCGGTGGTGATCTCCGGCAAGATGCTCGGCCTGGATGCGTCCCGCTCGTACAAGCTGGTCGAGAACTGTGAGGAGCTGCTCTTCCAGCGTCCCGACGACGCCATTCACCGCGGCTACGACAAGCAGGCAGAGGCCGACATCGCCGGCCCGGACACCTTCTTGTCCAACTTCCAGCCGCTGACCCATGCCGACGCCGTCGAGCTGCGCGACGATGCCGTGGCGTTCAGCCAGTTCACCGCTCCGATGCAGGAACTGATCAGCCGGCAGGCCGACGCCGCTCCCGATGCGTCCCCGGCCTTCTTCGTCTGCTCGGCCAATCCGCGTCTGGTCAACGGGGTTCCCAGCAAGAACCCGCGCTACCTGCAGCGCCGTCCGGATCGGACGAATGCCGAAGCCACCGCCGTGGCCGACCTGGCCTCGCATCTGGCTCGCAAGCTGCCTGCGGACGCTCCGCTGCCGCTGCCGGTGGACGTGGTGGCCGCCGGTCGCCGCAACAACCCACCGGAGAAGGCCGTGCCGGCGCTGTGCTCCTACAACCCGCTGCACTACATGGAGCTGCCCGAGCTGTTCGCCGAGTTCATCTCGTCGATGACCGGCAAGTCGCCGTCCACGACCGGTGCCGGTTCCGAGGGTGCCATGACCAAGGGCCCGTTCAACGCGCTCCCGGCGATCCTCGACCTGAACGCAGCGCTGCTCTCGTTCGCGTTGACCGGCTACGACGGCTGGGTCTCCTGCGCTGGCTATGTCGGTCCGCAGCTGCGCGTCGATCACGACATCTCGATGCTGGTGCCCGAGGTGTTCAGCCGGATGTCGGAGGCTGAGCGCAGCGCGTCCGCGCTGATCGCTGAGGGCTCGCTGGAGCGGCTGACCGACTTCGAACACAACGGACGGACGGTGCTGGCCAGCCGGCTCGGCTACCGGATGACCCAGGACTTCGCCCGGCGCTACTTCGGCCGGATCTTCCTGCACCCGCATGTGGTCTTCACTGAGGAGATGCTGCGTCCGGAGAAGCAGGACCTGGACATCTTCGCTGACTCGCTGGACACCATCGTGGCTACTCACCAGCGGGTTGCCCAGTCCTACTTCGATGACGGCACGGTCGCCCTGGCGGTGCCGCCGCTGCGGGCGCTGCTCGAGATCATGGCCCACGGCTCCTCGACCGAAGGCTGGACCCTGGTGTCGCCGGAGTTCCGTGCCCTCTTCGAGGCCGATGCCATCCTCAGTTCCGATTGGTACGCCGCTCGGCTGGACGCCAAGCAGGCCGCGGCCGCCTCGCGCGCCGAGGCCGGGCTGGCCGCGATCCGGAAGTTCGTTTCGACGCCGGGCAACGAGGAGCCCAGCGTTCGTCTCGACATGCCCGGACGGATTCAGGCCGCCGAGGCCGAGTACGCCAAGTTCTCCAGCGCGGAGTATCGGGCCGGGATCGTCGGCACTGTTGGTCGGCAACCCCTCTGAGTACGAATTGCTGAGTCGCCGCTCAGTAAATTCGCTGGGCGGCGGTCATCGGCCCGGAAACTCGAAATGCCTGGCCCGGCCCGGGTCGGACGCGAGGAGGTGGACCCAATTGCGCAGCTCTTGGGCAGATTTTCCGGTCCGGACCGGGTGCCTCGGCTGCCTAACCGGCCTCGAGGTGGCAACATTTGTGCTGGCGCCATTCGGCGTAGTGATCAGGACGGAGTACCGATGAGGGCTGACCTTTCAACCCGCTACCTGGGGCTGGAGCTGGCGAACCCGGTAGTCGTCTCATCCACGCCCGCCACAGGTCGCCGAGAGAGCCTGCGTGAACTTGCCGCCTCCGGGGCCGGCGCGGTCGTGCTGCCGTCACTGTTCGAGGAGGAGTTCCTCTCCGGTGACGCCCACCTGGACGGCACCGGTGACCACGTCGCGCTGCTCCGCTGGGCCAAGCAGGAGCTCGACATTCCGGTGATCGGCAGCCTGAACGCCACCAAGCCGGGTTCGTGGCAGCGGATCGCCAATGAGCTGGTCGACGCCGGCGCGGACGCCTTGGAGCTGAACCTCTACACGCTGACCGCCAACCCGCTGACCACCTCGGCCGAGATCGAGTTGGAGCACCTGGCCGCGATCGAGGCGGTCCGGATCGTCACCGACATCCCGCTGGCCATCAAGCTCTCGCCCTACTACTCGGCCATCTCGCACTTCGCGAATCAGGCCGTCGATGCCGGCGCGGACGGGCTGGTGCTGTTCAACCGCTTCTACGCCCCCGACATCAACCTGGACACCCTTGAGGTGTTCGCGGACGCCGACTACTCCACCGCCTCGGCCCAGCGCCTGGCCCTGCGCTGGATCGGCATCCTGCGCGGCCAGCTGCCGGGTACCTCGTTCGCGGCCACCTCTGGCGTCCACAGCGGCACTGAGGTGATCAAGGCGGCCCTGGTCGGCGCGGACGTCTCCTACGTGGCGTCCGCCGTAATGACCCGCGGACCGCAGGCCATCGGGCAGATCCTGGCCGAGACCGACGCCTGGCTGAGTGCCAACGACTACCCGACTCTTGCCGAGATCCGGGGCAAGGTGAGCGCTGCTTCGGTGAAGGACGCCTCCGCCTACGAGCGCGCCCAGTACATCTCGGTGCTGAAGTCGGCCTGGTGAGGGGATTGACACAGCACTGAACGGTGTTGTTGAATCCTCCCGGAACCGCGTGGTTCCCCAGGGGTGTAACTCGCAAGAGGCAAAACCTGAGCTTGTTGCTCGCGCTACGGCGCGGCAGCGAAGCTCAGGTTTTTTTGTTGCCTACATCCCGGTGTCAGGTTCAAAGGAGAGCAGATGCCTAGTGTGGATTACCGGTCCCTCGCCGGTGACATCCTCGCCAAAGTTGGTGGCGAAGCCAACGTGGGGTCGGTGGCGCATTGCGCTACTCGGCTTCGTTTCAAGTTGAAGGATGCCAGCAAGGCCGACAAGGCCGCTGTTGAGAAGCTGCCCGGCGTCATCGCCGTGATGGAGGCCGGCGGTCAGTTCCAGGTCGTCATCGGCAACAACGTCCCGCTGCTCTACGCCGAGCTCGGACGCATCTCGCAGCTCACCGGCGATACCGATCTCGGAGAGGCGGCCAAGGGCAACCTGTTCAACCGCTTCGTGGCGATGATCTCGTCGATCTTCCTGCCCTTCCTGTGGACGCTGGCCGGTGCCGCTCTGCTGAAGGCCTTCGTCGGTGCGGTCGCCTACTTCGGCTGGCTGAACCCGGCCTCCAACACCTACGCGGTGCTGAACGCCTCCGGTGATGCGGTCCTGAAGTTCCTGCCGGTGCTGCTGGCGCTGACCGCGGCCAAGCGGTTCAAGGCCAATCAGTTCACTGCGGTCGTCCTGGCCGGCGCCCTGATGTACCTGGAGATCACCGCTTGGACCGGCCTGAAGACATCCCCGACCGACTTCTTTAGCATTCCGGTGCCGGTAGTCAGCTACGTGGGCTCGGTGATCCCGATCATCGTGGCCGTGTGGGTGCAGGGCCACCTCGAGCGCTTCCTGGACAAGCACCTGCCCTCGGTCATCCGCAACTTCACGACCCCGCTGCTCACCCTGCTGGTGATGGTGCCGCTGGTCATCCTCACCATCGGCCCGGCCACGACCTACGCCGGCCAGGGCGTCTCCTGGGTGATCATGACGATCTGGAAGTTCGCTCCGTGGCTGGCCGGTGCCCTGATGGGTGGCTTCTGGCAGGTCTTCGTCATCTTCGGCATGCACTGGGCGTTCATCCCGGTGATGATGGTTGACCTGGCCAACCAGGGCTTCTCGCCACTGAGCGGTGCCCTGCTGGCTCCGGTGCTGGCCCAGGCCGCGGCGGCCACCGCCGTCTTCTTCCGCTCCAAGAGCGCCAAGCGGCGCGAGCTGGCCGGCCCCGGCGCGATCTCCGGCTTCCTGGCCGGCATCACCGAGCCGATCATCTATGGCGTGAACCTGCCGCTGAAGCGGCCCTTCATCTTCGGCTGCGTGGGTGGCGCCATCGGTGGCGCCATCGGTGCCCAGGCGGGCTCGGCCATGACCGGCTTCGCCATGCCGTCCGTGCTGGCCATTCCGGCCTACCTGCCGGCTGGCCCGATCACGGCCAGTTCGTTCACCTGGCAGATGATCGGCACCGGCCTGGCGATCGTGATCGCCTTCGTACTGACCCTCCTGTTCGGCGTCAAGGACTCCGCGGACGAGGCCGAGGCCACTGCGGTGGTCAGCAGCGCCACTGAGGTGGGCGCCCCGATGAACGGTGAGCTGATCGGCCTGTCGCAGGTCAAGGACAAGGTCTTCGCGGCCGGTGCGCTGGGCAAGGGCGTTGCCGTGGTCCCGACCTCCGGTGAGGTCTATGCGCCGGTGGCCGGCACCGTGGTCAGCGCCTTCCCGACCGGCCATGCGTTCGGGATCAAGACCGATGACGACCTCGAGGTGCTGGTGCACATCGGCATCGACACCGTCGCCCTCAACGGCAAGGGCTTCACCTCCACGGTGACCCAGGGCCAGAAGGTGGCGACCGGTGACCTGCTGGCCAGCGTCGATCTGGAGTCGGTGAAGGCCGCGGGCTACGACCCAACCACGGTGATGGTGATCACGAACTCGGCGAAGTTCGCCGCAGTCCTGCCGGCTGAGGGTCACAGCGTGACTCACGGTCAGACCGCCATCGTCGTCGAGCGCTGAGCGAGGAATCATGCAGTATCGAGAGCTGAAGGCCTTCCCGGCCGACTTCCTGTGGGGCGCGTCCTCTTCGGCCTACCAAGTCGAGGGCGCCTGGAATGAGGACGGCAAGGGCCCGTCGGTGATCGACGCGCTGGGCTACTACCCGCCCGGCACGTCCGACTACACCGTGGCGTCCGACCACTATCACCGGTTCGCCGAGGACGTGGCACTGTTCGCCGAGCTCGGCCTGAAGGCTTACCGGTTCTCGATTGCGTGGACCCGGATCATCCCCGACGGTGACGGGGAGGTGAACCCGGCCGGCGTCGCCTTCTATCACCGTTTGATCGACGCACTGGTGGCGGCCGGGATCACTCCGATCGCCACCATGTACCACTTCGATCTGCCGGCCGCCCTTGATGCCAAGGGCGGTTGGCAGAACCGAGAGTGTGTGGACGCCTTCGCCAAGTTCGCCGAGGTCATCTTCGGCGAGTACGGCGACAAGGTGAAGCACTGGCTGACCATCAACGAGCAGAACATGATGGTGCTCTACGGCGAGGCCATCGGGACGGTCAAGCCCGGCCAGCCCAAGTCGGCGCTCTACCAGGCCAATCACCACATGATGCTGGCTCAGGCCAAGGCCAACCTGCTCTGTCACGAGCTGGTGCCCGACGGCCTGATCGGCCCGGCTCCGAACATTGCCCTGTGCTATCCGGAAACATGTCACCCGTTGGACGTCCTGGCGGCCGACGACTTCAACGCCATCCGTAACTGGCTCTACCTCGACATGGCTGTCGAAGGTCGCTACAACTCGGTGGCGTGGGCCTACCTGGAGGAGACCGGGGCGGCCCCGCAGATCGCCCAGGGCGACCTCGAGCTCCTGGCTTCGGTCCGTCCGGACTTCATCGCCTTCAACTACTACGCGACCCACACGGTGGCCCGTCCTCGCTCCGATGGCCAGGACGTCGCCACCGGCGGCGACCAGCAGATCGCGGTAGGGGAGAAGGGCATCTACGCCGGTGCCAGCAACCCCTTCCTGCCGCACACCGAGTTCGGCTGGGAGATCGACCCGATCGGCTTCCGGAACACCTTCCGGGCGCTCTGGGATCGGTACCACCTGCCGCTGCTGGTCACCGAGAACGGCCTGGGTGCTTTCGACAAGCTCGAGGACGGCCAGGTTCACGACAGCTACCGGATCGACTACCTGCGCGACCACATCGCTCAGATCCAGTTGGCGGTTTCTGACGGCGTGGACGTGATGGGCTACTGCCCCTGGTCGGCGATCGACCTGGTCTCGACCCATCAGGGCGTGTCCAAGCGCTACGGCTTCATCTACGTCCGACGCGACGAGTTCGATCTGCTCGATCTGGCTCGCTTCAAGAAGGACTCGTTCCACTGGTACGCCAAGGTCATCGCCACCTCGGGTGCCGACCTTTCCTGACTGGTCCTACGCTGCCCAGGGGGTCTAATCTCGACCCCCTGGGCAGGGTAGTCCCGACCGCTGACAAGGAGATCAGCTGTGGTCGTGGTGAAGGCAATCAACAACAACGTCGTTCTGGTGCGCGAAACCAGTGGGCGTGAGGTGATCCTGTCCGGACGCGGTATCGGCTACGGCGCCCAGCCGGGAGCCGAGGTCGATCCGGCCCGAGTCCAGCAAGTGTTCGTGCCCGACGCAGCGCACGGCATCGACGAGCTCACGACCTACCTTGCCGAGATCGCCCCGGAGTACCTGGTTCTCGCCGCCGAGATCCTCAAGGACGCCGAAGCCCAGCTCGGCACGGCCTTCGGGCAGTCGATGGTGCTGCCCCTGGCCGACCACATCAGCTTCGCCGTGAAGCGCGCGCGCAAGCAGATCGCCGTCGAGTATCCGCTGCGCGCCGAGGTCGCCCACCTCTATCCGGCGGAGTTGCGGGTGGCCCGCTCAGCCGTGCAGCTGATCAGCGAGCGTTGCGCCCTCGAACTGCCGCGCGACGAGGCCGTCCCGATCGCGCTGCACTTCGTCAACGCGGCGTTCGCCAGCGACAACCTGGCCCGCACCTTCGAGATGACCGAACTCTTCCGCCAGATCTTCGAGGTCCTCGAAGTCGCCTACCAGCGCACTTTCGACACCGACAGCCTGGACGCAGCCCGCTTCGTCACCCACCTTCGCTACTTCTTCGTCCGCCTCGACTCCGACCGCCAGCTCGAAGAGAACCCGGTGAGCTTCACCGACGCAATCCGCACCTCCTTCCCGGACGCCTACCAGTGCGCCGAGCGCGTCAAAGTCCTCCTCGAACTCCGCCTCGGCAAGCCGATCACCGCCGACGAAGTCGTCTACCTCACGCTGCACATCACCCGCCTGGCCAGCGACAAGTAGCTCGCCCCGCGGGGTTTACCCCTGCGGTCGCGCATCCCCGCCCGCGACGACAGGGGCACGGTGCCGTCGTCGTCATCGTCGCTCGGCCTCGCCGCCTTCGATCCGGTTCCGTCGCGCGCCCGCCCACCGCTTGGCTCGCCGGGCGGCCTCCACCGCTCCACTCCACTCGGCCGCCGATCCGGCATCACCGGAGGCGGCGTGTTGGGGCCGAGAGGTGCGCCTGCCCTTGTCCGTCCCGGGGCGCACCTAGACTCACAGGCGATGACCACGCACTCCAGCCCACGTCCGTCGGAAGCGGGGACCCGCCCGGGTATCGCCGCCCGCAACCCGGAAGCGCCGATCTCCGGCTCCACCCCGACGCGCCTGGCTTCGCTGGGCCGCCGCCGCCGTCCGGGTCGGCTGGCCGCGTTGGCCGCCGCGCTGTCGATAGCGCTGGCAGGCTGCGCCATTCCCGACGGCCCGGTCACACAGGGTGAGCGCCCTAACCGCCCGGCCAGTTCGGCGACGGCGAGCGTGAGTCCGCAGACCGATCCCGCCAAGCTCACGATTCCGCTGACCCAGGTGCCTGCCTACCGCGTGCCCACCGCCGGCGCGGACGGCTGGAAGTCCTCGCCGATGACCGATGCCGACGGCGATCTGCGCTGGCAGGTTCTCGACGGCGACAACAAGGTGATCCCCGACTACCGGCCGACCGACACCGTGGCCTTCGGTGACCCGGCCACCTACACCAGCGTGCCGGGTGTGCTCACCTTCCGCGGCAACAACGCCCGCACCGCTCCGGCCTACGGGACGGCGGACGTCACCCAGCGCAAGCTCCAGGTGGCCTGGACCCAAGAGACCGGCGAGGTCCGCGGCGACAACTCCTACTGGCCGGGTGCCGGCTGGACCGGGCAGCCGCTGCTCGTCCATTGGCCCCAGCAGACCCGCACGGCGATGGGCTACGCGCCGCAGTTCGCCGACGACCCCAACTTCACCGAGGTGATCTACCCAACCTTCTCCGGCGTCATCTACCGGCTCGATCTGGCCACTGGCAAGCAGACCCGCGACCCGATCAACACCGGCTGCGGCTACAAGGGCACTGGCTCGATCGACCCGCGCGGCTATCCGCTGCTCTACGCCGGTCAGGGCCTGGACGACATGAACGGCAAGGAGTGCCCCTTCCAGTACCGGGTCTTCGATCTGATTCAGAACAAGCAGATCTCCGGCTGGGACGGCCACGACCAGGGGGCGCCACGTACGGAGTGGGGCGCCTTCGACTCGTCCGCGCTGGTGAACGCGGCCTCGGACACTCTCATCGAGCCGGCCGAGAACGGCCTGATCTACAAGGTGAAGCTGAACGCGACGTTCGATCCGGCGGCCAAGTCGGTCTCGGTCTCTCCGCAGCTCACCAAGCTCAGCTACGCGACCCCGGTCAGCAAGAAGCACGGCATCGAGTCGTCGGCGGTGGCCTACCGCAACCTCATGTTCGCCGCCGACAACGACGGCAACCTGGTCTGCTGGGACGCCAAAACGCTGCAGGTGATCTGGGCCCGCGAACTCGGCGACGATACCGACGCCTCGCTGGTGCTGGACCAGTCGCCGGACGGGGTCTTCCTCTACACCGGCAATGAGGTGGACGCCCGCACCGAGCCGGGCCAGTTCGTCACCAACCTGCGCAAGATCGACGCGCTCACCGGGAAGCTGGTCTGGCAGTACGACGTCCCGGCCGTCCACGAGGAGCCGAACAACGGCGGCCTGCTCGGCACTCCGCTGCTCGGCACCGGCCCGATCTCCGACCTGATCATCTTCAACGTGGCCAAGACCACCAACCACACCGAGGGTGATCTGATCGCGCTGGATCGCACGACCGGCAAGCCGGTGTGGAAGCGTCACCTCTCGCGGTACTCGTGGAGCTCACCGGTGCAGATCAACGCCACCGACGGCACCGCGTACGCCGTGGTCACCGACTCCGGCGGCACCATGCACCTGTTCGACCCGAACACAGGGGTCGACTTGGACACGCTCAACCTCGGCAAGAACACCGAAGCCAGCCCGGCTGTCTACGGCAACATGCTGGTGGTGGCGTCCTACGCCAAGCGGATCTGGGGGATCAAGCTCACCTGATCGGTGGCATCGGGGCGGTTCGGTCGACACTCACCAGTGCGCGCGAATCGCCTGTGCCACGGACTCGAACCGGGCCTGGTCCAGCCGGGCTGCGATCCGTCGCACCGCACCGGGGTCGATCCGGACGATCCGGTTCACCCGGACCTCGCTGGCCCGACCTGAGGAATCCCAGCTGCCGCTGCCGATGTCGTGCCAGAACCGGCCCTGGGCGGCCTCCTGGCCGGCATCCCGGTCGTGGTCCTTGCTGGTCATCGGCACCGCCAGCAGCCAGCCGCGGTCGCGTCCCACCACCAGCACCGGACGATCCTTGCCCCTGCGGAAGTCCTCTTCGTAGGGCACCCAGGTCCAGACCACCTCACCCGGATCGGCGATGCCGTCATCGTGTGGCGCGTAGCTGAGCTCGGTGCGTCCGGTGAAGTCGCCCGGGTAGCCGGACGCGGGGGCCGGGCGTGATCCGGTGCTCGGCCGGCGAGCGAGCAGCGCCCCGAGTGCGCTGCGCACGGCGCGGCCGATCAGACCTGACATGAGGGCAACCGTAGCCGAGCCCGGCGCGGCTCAGCGATACCGGGCCAGCGGGCCGTACTGGACGTTCTGGGTCGGCGGCGCATAGGCCACCGACGGGTGCCGCAGCCGCCACCAAGCGTCGAAGTAGCGCCGAGCAGACGGCAGCCAGAGCAGCCCGGCGCCGGCCACTGCCAACGGAATCGCGGCCCAGCCCAACCGTCCGCCGAGTAGCAGCAGCACGCTCAGACCGGCCCCGATCAGGCCGGCGATCCGGGTCCAGCGGTAGCCCGTCCAGGCGTAGAAGCCGACGATCGTGTTCGCGATCATGGCCAGCAACACGGCCACGGTGAGCCCGGCCATCAGGCCGACCCGCAATAGCGCGCCGGGCTCGGTCGGGAACTGAGCCGTCAGCCACGAGGCTTGGGCGAAGTGATCCACGGCCACCCAGTACGTCCACAGCAGGGACGCCGCGGACGCAGCCACCGACAGCCAGCTCAGCGTCGCTCCGACCGCGACCGAGATCGGCCGCACCGGCTCACCGGTGGTCGGATCGAGGTCGCCGAGTTCTGCGGAAGCCGGGGCTGCGACCAGGGTCGCGATCTCGGCCCGCGGTGCGGGCTGGTCCGGCACAGCGGCGTCGGTCGAGGGGGACGGACCCATGGAGGCAGGCTCGGTCCAGGCCGAAGCCTCAGCCACCTTCTCCTCAGCGTCCATCGCACCCCCGTTCGGTCGCCAAGCCTACCCAGCCCGGACGCAGAGCGGACGGGCCGAGTCTGCCGAACCGGCCCGCCAGCCGGCTGGCACAGCTCGAACCCGGGGAGCTACTCCCAGCTGTCCACCAAGTAGTGCTGCATGGGCACTGCGAGTGCGGTGATCAGCTGCGGCTTGCGCGCCTTCATCAGCGCGGGCAGCTGCAGGACATCGCGTCCCAGCGAGAACGCCAGGATCACGGTCACGGCCAGCTGGGCCCGAAGCTTGGCATCGGCATGCCCGTTGGCCTCGGCGACCTTGACGAACACCTCACGCGCCAAGAACTCGCTCAGCGGGCGGTGCTCACCGGACTTGGTCACTGCAGCGCGCAGCATGGCGGTGAAGCGGTCGCGGGCGCCCGGGACGTCCCAGGCATCCAGGAACGCCGTCATCATGCGCACGCCGGTCTTGTCGGCCGGGCCGTCCAGAATCTTGGCGACCAGCTTCTCGGCATCGTCGAGTGGAAGGTCCAACACCGCCTTCTCGAACAGATCCGCCTTGTCGTCGAAGTAGTGGTGGATCAACGCGGGATCCACTTCTGCTTCGCGAGCAATGGCTCGAAGAGAGACCTTTTCGTAGCCGACCTCGGAGAAGAGCTTGAGTGCGGCGGCGAGAATCTCGCTTCTGGTTTCTGTCCGACCGGGTCGGCGGCCCCGTGGTCGGTTGGTGGGCAAGGTACTTCCTCCCTACTTGCTTCGTCGTATCCTCACGGTCGTGTCTATGCCGCGATGGTCCTGCGTTCTGTTCGACCTCGACGGGACAGTGGTCAACACGATCCCACTCATTATCGCCTCATATGACTACGCCATGCGGCAGGTGCTGGGTGAGCGCGTCGGTCCCGAAGAGGCCCGAGGGTGGATTGGACAGACCTTATACGACACCTTCCACGCCAGGTACCCCGATGATGCGGACGCCCTCATCTCTGCGTACATCGAATTCAACCTGGCAAGTATGCAAACCATGCTTGAGCAGTATTCGGGGATGCGCGAATTGCTCAGCGATCTGGTCAGTTCAGGGGTACGAATCGGGGTGGCCACCTCGAAGCGACGCAGCTCGGCCGAACTCACCCTGCGCTACTCCGGGCTCGAGGACGTGATCCCGGTGACGGTCGCCATGGACGACACTGAGCGGCACAAGCCTCACCCCGAGCCGCTCCAACTGGCCCTGGAGCGCCTGGGTGCCGATCCGGCCGGCTCGGTCTACATCGGGGACGCCGTGGTGGACGTCCAGGCCGCTCACGCTGCCGGGCTGCCGGCCATCTCGGTCAGCTGGGGCGCCGTGGACGCGGACGTCCTTGCCGCCGCGAAGCCGGAGCACCTGGTCAGTGAGATGGATCAGCTGCGCACGTTGCTGCTGGGCTGATCCCGCGCCGGCTCGTGCCGGTCGGCTGCACTGATGTGCCGTCTCGAACCGCAAATCACTGCCGAGATCGCTGCGCTGACCGATCGAGGCTGCACATCGCGTCGCGGCGTTCCCAGCGCACGGCGGGGAATGTGGCGAGTGACCAGCAGGTTCCACCACCATGACCACTATCGGACTCATCGGAGCCGGCAACATCGGCTCCAACCTCGCCAGGGCACTGGTAGCCAGCGGCTATCAGGTCGTCCTGAGTAACTCTCGCGGCCCGGCGACCCTGGCCGACCTGGTTGCCGAGCTCGGCCCCCAGTCCCGCGCGGCGACCGTCGTTCAGGCCGCCGAGGCCGCAGACATCGCCGTCGTCACCATTCCGCTGCGCGAGATCGGCAAGGTTCCGGTCGCGCCGCTGGTCGGCAAGATCGTCATCGACACCAACAACTACTATCCGCAGCGCGATGGCCAGATCCCCGCGCTCGACGAGGAGTCGACGACCACTGCCGAGCTGCTCCAGGCGCACCTGTCCGGCTCGAAGGTGGTCAAGGCGTTCAACCACATCGGTGCCGCCCAGATCGTCCAGGACGCCCAGCCGGCCGGCACGCCGGACCGCCGCGCCCTGGAGGTGCTCCACGCCGACCTGGACGATCCGTCCGGCCTTGCCAGCGCGGTGTCCGGGCGCCGCTTCGATGTGGTGGCCGACTTCATGAGCTTCACCGTCGAGCGGCTGGAGCGGCACCTCGAGCTGTTCGCCGGACGAGTGGGGCAGTACGTCTTCATCTCGTCCGCATCGGCCTACGCCAAGCCGGTGGCCTCACTGCCGATTCGGGAGTCGACGCCGCTGCGCAACCCGTTCTGGCAGTACTCCCGGGACAAGATCGCCTGCGAGGACCTCCTGGTCGGCCGCTACCGGGAGGCGGGGTTCCCGATCACCATCGTGCGTCCCTCGCACACCTACGATCAGTTCGCACTGCCGATCCACGGCAACTGGACGCAGATCGCCCGGCTTCGGGCCGGCAAGCCGGCCATCGTCCATGGCGACGGCACCAGCTTGTGGACTCTGACTCACGCGTCCGACTTCGCCTACATGTTCGCCGGGCTGTTGGCCCGTCCGGAGGCGGTCGGAGAGGCGTACACGATCACCGGGGACGAGGCGCTCACCTGGGACGCCATCTTCACGGCACTGGCTCGGGCTGCCGGCGTCCAGGCTCCCCGGTTGGTCCACATCGCCAGCGAGACGCTGGCTCGCGAGCTCCCCGATTGGGGCCCGGGGCTGCTCGGCGACAAGGCGCATTCGGTGGTGTTCGACTGCTCCAAGGTGCGGGCGTTGCGTCCCGGTTTCTCGCAGCGAGTGCCATTCGTCCGAGGCGCAGAGCAGATCATCGCCGCTTTCGATGCCCACCCGGAGATCCAGGGTTACGATCCGGCATTGGACGCCCGGCTGGACGAGCTGGTCGCCCGGTACGCAGGCTGACCCCTCGACAAGGCCCAGGGCCCCTTCGGCAGGCTCTGACGGCGACCCCGCACTCGGCGGTCGGTGGCCCGAACGGCTGGAGCACGCCGGCTCCCCGGACCCTGTGTGGCGGCTGGCTACGCTGGCGGGGTACCGAAGGGGGTGACCGCCATCCGCATCGATCGGAGCGAGTCGAAGGGTTCCGTCGGTTCCGCGCGCGGCCTGCTGGTCATCTACCTCGTCATCCTGGCGCTGATCGGCTTCTGGCCGACCCCGGTCGATCGGGCAGCCGGGTCGTTCCTGCTCTGGCTCGGCCGCGTCGTCCCGATGCTCAGCTACACCCACCTCGAGTTCGGGGCCAACGTGCTGCTGTTCGTCCCGCTGGGCCTGTTGGTGACTCGGATGCTGCGGGTCCATCGCTACCTCTCGGTGGTGGTGGGGCTGCTGGCCAGCGTCGGGATCGAACTGGTCCAGTGGCTGGCCCTACCGGCCCGCACTCCCAGTCTCTATGACGTCCTGGCCAACACCCTCGGCGCCTGCCTGGGCCTGCTGATCGCCCTCTGGTGGGAGCGCGGACGCGCTCACTCGAACGGCGCCGCCGACCGCTGAAGGCCGCGTCCGCGCCGGCGGCTCACCACTGCCAGGCGATCCCGTACTCGGTGTTGAGGCGCGGGTTCTCGAAGCAGGCGGACACACAGCCCGACTGCACCTCCAGCGGCCCATGCTGAGCCCAGGCGGAGGCCGGGTCTTCGGCGAGGGTCCCATCAACCACGGGGCCGAATCGCCACAGCTTGGCCGGTGTCGGTCCGAAGAAGTTCAACTGAAGCGACGCCCGAGACACCGGAATCGTGTGGCACAAGCCCACGCAGTTCGGCGGCGTATCCACGTGGGCAACCCACGAGCGCACCGCGAACGAGTAGAGCTCGCCCTTCTTGAGTCGATGATCGAACGCGATCCGGTGGAGCGCGCTCGTCTTCCGATCGCCGTGGCTGGGGGCGGCGTCGGTGATCCTTCCGCCCCACAGGATCTCGACCTCCGGCCCGGACGCGCTGACCCCGTCGAGGTGCAGCACATACGCATCGGCGCCATCGCGCATCGCTCGCACGCGCAGCACCTCGATGATCTCTTCGGGGGCGCGGTGCTCGCGGAAGACGTAGACGTAGCGCGCGTCGACAAGGACGAACGGCCCAGCCAGCTCGGCGAACGGAGAATCGGCCGGAGGCTCAGCCACGTAGCTTTGCGTCGATGCGTAGGCCGGCTCCAGACAGGCCGCCCATTCGGGAAGCTCATTCTCCAGGGCGGCCCACAGGCGTGGCGACGGACTGGTTCGGCCGGACTCGACGCTGGCCAAAGTCGAACGAGCCACGGCCCCATGGAGCTTGTCCGCAAGGTCGGCCTGCCGGAAGCCCTGGCCCAGCCGCAGCGCGCGCAGCTGCTGACCAAACTCAGACACGCCTAGCCCCCCGTAACCCCATTGGCGAAAACGACGTTCACGATAGCGCCCCGTCAATGCAGACCGGAGGCGGTGGCGAATCTGCCCTCTTTTTGACCGCCGCCCACACCGGTGTTGGCGACATCGGTCGATGTTACGGACATGCAGAACTCGCTTTGGCAAGGTGCGATGTCGTCGGCGCAGGGTGCGGGAAGGTGGACGCCGCGACCGCCCTGTAGTGTCACCCATTTGGGGGACATGATCCCTGGTATCTTGCGCACATTGCGTCGAGACAGCTTCGTCAGGCGCGGTTCGGTCCCCCTCGCTGCGGGACCGACTCACCAGGCGGGGCCCCCGCACGGCATCGTCGCCGTGCACTGCACAGCCATGACGCAGTCGATCGCTCTGCTCGGATTTCTATGGGGGGATTTCAATGACAGCCAGCAGAACTGGCCATTTCCGGACGCCTTGGCGCCTGGCGCTCATCGCCGTGTGTACGTTCGCACTCGTACTGATGCCGGCGGCGGTGACCCCGGCCCAGGCACTCAACCTGCTCGACAAGCTCTGTGAGGGCTACTCCAGCTGCATGTCCCAGGGCTTGGGGGATGGCGGCTACTCGTCGGCGAACCGCTCCAGCTACTGGCGGATGTCACCCGGGCCCAACTCGCCGAACTACGTAGCTTTCCGTGAGATCCAGAATGGTGCCCCGGCGGATCTGTCCTACGGCCTGGGTGAGGCCAACGGCTGGGGCACGGTGGCAGCCGCGCATGGTGTCGTGGTCGACTCCACCCCCGCTGTGGGTGCCGTCGCCTGGTTCGTGGGGAGCGCCACCTTCGGCAACACCGGCCACGTCGCCTACGTGGAAGCCATCGATGGAAAGAAGGTGACCGTCTCCGAGGGCAACTGGGACGGGAGCTTCGACTGGAGGCAGTACTACGTCAGCGACGTGTCCGGGTTCATCCACTTCGCCGATGTGGCGGGTTCGAGCCCCTTCGGGGCGCTCGAAGAGGTGTCATCGAAGACGCCCGGAGTGATCCATGTGAAGGGATGGGCGGCTGATCCCGACGCTCCCTCCGGTCCGCTGACGGTGCACATCCACGCCAACGGCCAGATCATCGGCATCATCGCCAACACCTACCGGCCGGACCTCCCCAAGGCGCTGGGGGCCGGCTACGGCAACTACCTGGGCTACGAGGCCGATCTCCAGTTCCAGCGCACCGGCGACGTCACGGTGTGTGCCTTCGCCATCAACCTCGGCCTCGGCAGCTCCAACACCCGGCTGGGCCGCCAGACAGTTCAGGTGGTCAGCCCGCAGGCGTTCGGGTCACTCGACGTCGCCACCGACCTGGGTGGGCATCGGGTACGGGTTGCCGGCTGGGCCGCGGACGCGAACCTGCCCGCCGGACCGCTCAAGGTCAGCCTCGTTGCCAACGCAACGGCTGTGGGCAAGGTCACCGCCAACGTCTATCGTCCCGAGCTCCGTAAGGCCATCGGAACTCAGTACGGCGATCACCTGGGTTTCGACTCGGTCATCACCGTCCCAACCAGCGGCACGACCAGGATCTGCGCCTACGCGGTCAATGTCGGCCCGGGATGGTCGGACTCCGCGCTCGGCTGCAAGACGATCACCATCTCGCACAAGCTGTCCGGTCCCGTCCCGACGATCTCGGGGACGGCCAAGGCCGGCAAGCGACTGACCTGCAAACCGGGTACGTGGGCCCCGTCCGGGGTTCGCCTCGGGTATCAGTGGCTGCGCGATGGCAAGCCGATCACTGGTGCCAAGGAGGCGACCTACAAGCTCACCAAGACCAGCGTCGGTAAGAGGATCTCCGTCAAGGTGACGGGCCACAAGGCGAGCTACTCCGACGTGACTCGCACCAGCGCCAAGACCGGCAAGGTCAAGCGGTAGCCCATCGGGCAGTCCCGGCCACAAAGAAACGGCCCCGCGAGCCTGAGCTCGCGGGGCCGTTCACTGGCTGTGATCAGGCCTTCATGGTCCCGGTCTCAAGGAAGCGGGCGTGCCAGCTGAGCGCCTCATTGAGGATGTGCGGGGTCTGCTGGCCGTTGGCCACCTTCACCGCGCGCTCGTAATAGTCCAGCAGCGCCGGCTTGTAGTCGGGGTGGGCGCAGTTCTCGATAACCACCTTGGCCCGCTTCTGCGGGGAGAGTCCGCGCAGATCGGCCAGGCCCTGCTCGGTGATGATCACGGCCACGTCGTGCTCGGTGTGGTCGTGGTGCGACACCATCGGGACGATGGCCGAGATCGCGCCACCCTTCGCGGTGGACGGGGTGACGAAGCTGGAGATGTAGGCATTGCGGGTGAAGTCGCCCGAGCCGCCGATGCCGTTCTGCATCCGCGAGCCCATGATGTGGGTCGAGTTCACATTGCCGTAGATGTCGGCCTCGATCAGGCCGTTGGTGGCGATCACGCCCAGCCGGCGGATCATCTCCGGGTGGTTGGACACCTCCTGCGGCCGCAGGATGATCTTCTGCCGGTAGTCGGCGGCGTTGTCGTTCATCTTCTTGGCGTACTCGGGGCTCAGCGAGAACGCGGTCGCCGAGGCGACGGTCATCTTGCCGGAGTCGAGCAGGTCGACCATGCCGTCCTGGATCACCTCGGTGTAGGAGGTCAGGTTCTCGAACGGGCCCTCCAGCAGGCCGGCCAGCACCGCGTTGGCGATGTTGCCCACGCCCGACTGCAGCGGCAGCAGGTTCTTCGGCAGGCGGCCCTGGGTGACCTCATTGGTGAGGAAGTCGAGCAGGTGGCCGGCGATCAGCCGGGACTCGTCGTCCAGCGGCTTGAACGGGGTGTTGCGGTCCTCGGCGTCGGTCTCGACGATGGCGATCACCTTGTTCAGGTCGACCTTCATCGTGGTGGTGCCGATCCGGTCACCGGGGTGGGTCAGCTCGACCGGCTTGCGGAAGGGCGGCAGGCCGATGTCGTAGACGTCGTGCATTCCGAACAGGTCCATGCTCTGCCAGGAGTTGACCTCGAGGATCACCTTGTCGGCCGCGGTCATCCAGGCGGTGTTGTTGCCCATCGAGGAGGACGGCACCAGTTCGCCGTTCTCCAGGATCGCGGTGACCTCGATCACGGCCACGTCCAGCTTGCCCTGGAAGCCGGCCAGGGTCTGCGGACCGGAGTGCGACAGGTGGATGTCGGCATAGCCGGAGATGCCGGCGTTGATCTTGCTCCGCATCTGCGGATCGGACTGGTAAGGCATCCGGTAGCTGATGCCGTCCACCTCGGCCAGCGCACCGTCCAGCTCGGGGGCGGTGGAGGCACCGGTGAAGGCGCCGATCATGAACGCTTCGCCGCGCTCATGAGCAGCCTTGATCTGGGCGGCCAGGGCGACCGGGACGGCCTTCGGGTAGCCGGCTCCGGTGAAGCCGGAGAAGCCGACGTTCATACCGTTCTTGATGAAACTGGCAGCCTCGTCCGCGGTGCAGATCTTGCTCCGCAGGCCGGCGTGGGCAATGCGCGACATTTCTCTCCCTGATAGGCACTCTTGGTGGGACCTCTCGGCAGCCTACCGACTACGTAGCACTACCCACTAACCGCGTTCACCTACGTGCACGCCGCGGCCGGATCGTGAACATGCGCTAGCCGACGTGCCAGCGCTGGACGGCTACGAAATGCGCTGGTCCGCCCGGTTTCGACGGGGTGTCGCCTCGGAAATCGGCTTCGCCGATGCGATTGGCGCACCCGCAGCCCACATCGGCCGCTGAAGGGGTGTCGGCGCGGGTTCCTCCGTGCTCTCACTTCGTGGGACGAACCGACCCCCTGGTGTCTCACTCTGCGTCCATGACTCTCCGCAGGAGCAGGACGAGAGGGGTGAAACGGCCCGATCCGGTCAATGACCGGACGAGATCAGACCTGACCGGACTCCCTGCGTCCGGATCCGGTTAGGCTCAATCGACCCCGAGGAGGGCCGATGCGCAGACCGAGTCCCGAGCTCCTGGCGATGATCGCGGTGACCGCCGCCCTCGCCATTGCCAGCGGGCTGCTGCGTCAGGGCTGCGCTGTCGAGGCCGGCTGGTGCCCGACCGACCTGAGGGTCATGTGGTTCGAGCGCGGGCTGTACTTCGGGTATCCGCCCTACCAGTCGCCGGTCCCCGGCTCGATCAGCCTGGAGTACCCGGTTCTCACCGGCGGACTCATGTGGCTGCTGGCGTTGCCCGCGTCGTCGCTGCTGGGCTTCATCTGGCTGAGCACGATCGTCCTGGGCCTGTGCGCGGTGGCCATCACCGCGATGCTCTACCCGGTGGCCGGTCGCCGCACCTGGTTGTGGGCTGCGGCGCCGTCGCTGGCCTGGTACGTGAGCTTCAACTACGACGCGTTCGCGTCCATGTTCGCTGTGGCGGCCCTGGCCCTGTTGGCCGGACGCCGCCCTGACACCACCTCGCGCAACAGGCTCTTCGCCGCCGCCGCACTCCTGGGTTTCGGCGGAGCGGCCAAGCTCTACCCACTGCTGTTCCTGGTGCCGCTGCTGCTGTGGATCCTGTTCGGCGCCCCGCGGGCCCGGCTGAAGCTCGCCGCGCAAACCCTCGGCATTGCGGTCGGGGCCTTCGCCCTGGTCAACCTCCCGGTGTTCGCGGCCAGCCCGGCCGGGTGGCTGGCGCCCTATCAGTTCCAGGCCGCCCGTCCGATCCGGGTCGACACCTTGTCGGTCTGGGCAGTGCTCTCCGAGTTGCCCCCGGCCTGGGCGAACCTGATCTCGACGGCGGTGACCGCGATCGCCCTGATCGCCGTGGCGATCTGGAGTTGGCACCGGGGACGCCGACTGGGCAACTACCCGCTCCTGCCCGCATCTCTGGCGATGCTGGCCGCCTACCTCGTGGCGAACAAGGTGTACTCGCCGCAGTATGCGCTGTGGTTGCTGCCGGTCCTGGTGTTGGTGGGAATCAAAGCCAGCACGGTGATCGCCTACCTGCTGCTGGACACTGGCCTGTTCTGGGCGCTGCAACTGGCGTACAACCACACCGACCAGCTGATGATCGTCGGAGTGGTCAGCTTGGTCACTTTCGCGGTCGTCCGGTTCTGCTTCACTCTGGCCTTCGGTCGGCAGGCCATGGCGCTGGAGTAGCGTCCACCCGTTCTGCGGTGGACGCTACTCCAGCCGTCGGCGAGCTCAGAGGGCTGCGGTCGGGCGGATCACCAGGCCGGTGCGCAGCTTGGGAGTGAAGAACGTCGACTTCGGCGGCATCAGCAGGCCCTCGCGCGCCGTCCGCTGGATCTCGGCCAGCGAGGTCGGCCGAATCAGGATGGCCGCGTTGACCTGCCCGGACGCGACCAGCTCGACCACCTCGTCCAGCCCGTGCTGGTAGCTCACCTCGGCCCGGCTGTCGGTCAGAGCGTGCTCGAGATAGGCCCCGTCGAGGGCCCGGACGTCGTCGAAGACCCCTGGCTTGGGGATCAGCCACTCGGTAGTGTCCGGGCCGATCAGCACCAGTCGGCCGAGTTCGACCATCTGGGCCAGCATGGCCGGCGTCGGTGCCGGGGCCAGTTCGATGTCGAAGCAGCCCGACAGGTTGGCCCGCAACTCGTCCACACAGATGTTGGTGTAGGTCCGGTGGATCGCCTCGATGCTCAGCTGATCGGCAACCAGCTCATTGATGAAGGTGAGGGTGAACTCGGCCTCGGTGTCGGTGCGGCCGGACGCGGCCCGCACCTCGTCACGGTAGCTGCGCGAGATCGAGTAGCGGTGGTGCCCATCGGCGATCAGCACGTCGTCGGCCCCGATGATCGCGGTGATCTCGGCGATCCGAGCCGGGTCGGTGATCCGCTCCACGCTGTGCAGCACACCATCGGCAGTCATCGAGCCGACCGGCTCGCCCGGCGCGGCCAGAGCGGCAGTCAGGCCCGAGGCAAGGGAGAGCCCCCAGACCGGGGACAAGTTGGTTGCGGTGGCCCGGGTGAGGTCGAGTCGGTCGGTGACCGCCTTGGGGGTGGTCCGTTCGTGGGGCAGCACCCCTCCGGCGTCCAGATCGACGACCTCGAGTCCGGCCAGCACGCCGACGATCGTCCGGTCAGTGCCGGTCGCGTCGGTGAACGACATCCGGTAGATGGTCAGGCTCGGCGTGTCGTCGCGCACCAGGACGCCGCTGGCCAGCCACTCGTCCAGGGTCCGAGCGGCCACCTGGTAGCGGTCGTCGCCGCCGGTGGGAACGTCCACATGCACGATGTTGTGCTCGTCGAGTGCGCCCAGTTCGGCCACGTCCGCGGCGGAAAGGACGTCATAGGGCGGAGCGATGACCAGCTGCAGGTCGGTGCCTGCCGCATATCGCAGGGCGGCGAAGGGAGCGATTTTCGGCATGGCTGAACGCTAGCCCACCGTGACCGGCCGGCCCGGACACAGCCCGATCCGCGGGCGGCCACGGCCATGCCGGAAGTGGGTCCAGCTCGGCCAAGATTCCAGCCGTCAGGGAGTTCTGCTATCCCCCTTTCGGGTGACATACTCCTAGCGAGGAGTATCGGCTCGCGCCGTCGAAGGTTCGTTGACGAACCACTGGGGGAGGCGCGTAGCTGCAGTTCGGACATTGGTATCGGGGGGTGACATGTCCGCGGATTTCACGATGGCTGTTTCTGCGTTCCCGTGGCCGGTCGCCTCGGGAACGCGTTCACGTGTGCGGCACTGGCGGGCCAGGCTCCGCCTTGCCCAACTACTCGCGGACGTCCTGGCTGTCTCCGCGTCGGTGACGGTGGCTGCCCAGGCCTTGTTCCGGCAGACGCCGACAGCGGCCGAGGCGATGCCCTATCTTGCGATCGCGCCGGTGTTGGCCGCGGCCTGGGTGGCCGCCCTGGACTGGACCGAGTCGCGTAGCTACCGGGTGGCCGGCACCGGGTCGGCGGAGTACGGACGGGTGATCGCGGCCAGTCTCGGTGTGTTCCTGCTGCTGGCCGTGACCGGCGCGGGGCTCCGCGTGCAGCTCCCGGTGGCACTGTTCACCATCACCCTGCCGCTGGGTGTGGTCTTCTTGCTCGGCGCGCGGTTGATCGTCCGACAGCACCTGACTCGGCTGCGGGCTCAAGGCGAGGCGATGACTCCGGCCCTACTGATCGGTGGTGCCACCCACCTGCGTGGACTGCTCGACCAACTCGATCGCCGCACCGAGGTCGGCTACCTGGCCACCGGGGTGTGCCTGCTCGGGGCAGGGTGCATCGATGGCGGCGACCGCCGGCTCGACTACTGCAACCTCGACCAGGTGCCCGACTTGGTGGAGTCCGGGCGATACGGCTCGGTGATCGTCAGCGGCGGGCTTACCCGCGACCAGCTGCGAGAGCTTGCCCGGCGGGTGGATGGCAGCGCGGCGGAAGTGTTGTTCCAGCCCCGGCTGGCCGATCTCTCCGGGTCGCTGCTGGGGCCCGATGAGGAAGCGGGGCTGGCGCTGCTACCCGTCCAGTCGGGCCGTGGCCGGTGAGCCGCACGGAGCGCTCGCGAGCCGTCGACAGATGCTGGCCCCGGGGCTGCGGGTCGGGTCGGGCTGCCTATGCCAGTAGGCTGGCCCAGCGATGAGCAGCCCGTCTGCCACCCCGGAGAGATAGCTATATGGAGCTCGCTGATTACCTGACCGTTCTGCGCAAGTACTGGATCAGCATCCTTGCGGTCACGCTGATCGGAGTGCTGGCGGCGGCTGGTGTCTCCTTGCTGACCACCCCGACCTACACGGCCAGCACATCGGTGTTCCTCACGGTCCAAAGCGGTGACTCCGCCGGCGAGCTTCAGCAGGGATCCACCTACGCCGAGAACCAGGTCAAGTCCTTCGCCCAGGTGGTCACCAAGCCAGTGGTTCTCGACGCCGTGATCAAGGAACTCTCCTTGCCCACCACCTCCACGGCGCTGGCCGCGCAGGTCACCGCCAGCGTGCCGACCGGCACCGCGATCATTGAAGTCCAGGTGGTCGGGACCAACCCCGAGCTGACCTGCCAGATCGCCGCTGCGATCGGCAAGCAGTTGATCGCGGCGGTCGGCGAACTGTCCCCGGCCGGGACCGGCAGCTCGCCCTCGGTGAAGGCGACGATCATCGCGCCGCCGGTCGTCCCGACGTCACCGACCTCGCCTCGGGTCGCTCTCAACCTGGCGCTGGGAGCACTGCTGGGGCTGCTGCTCGGAGTGGGCCAGGCGATCCTGCGCCGCCAGCTGGACAACACGATCGTGAGCGAGGCGGACGCCACCGCGGCCACCGGCCGATCGGTCGTCGGTGCGGTGACCTTCGACCCAGCGGCCAGCGAGCACCCTCTGGTCTTTACCGATGGGGCTCCGTCGCTGCGCGCCGAGGCCTATCGCCGGTTGCGCACCAATCTGCAGTTCCTGTTCGTCCAGGCCAAGAGTCGCTCTTTGGTGGTGACCTCCTCGGTGGCTGGGGAGGGCAAGACCACCACCGCTTTGAACCTCGCCTTCGCTTTGGCCGATGCCGGTGAACGGGTGCTGCTGATCGATGCTGATCTTCGGCTGCCGAAAGTCGCCAGCTATCTGAACCTGGAGGGTGCCGCCGGCCTGACCACCGTCTTGATCGGACGGGCCGAACTGCGCGATGTGGTGCAGCCGGCGTCCGCGAACCTCGATGTGCTGCCCGCCGGACAGCTGCCGCCCAACCCGGCCGAGCTCCTCGGCTCCGATGAGATGCGCAGCACCCTGGCTCTGGCCTCCCAGGCCTACGGCTACGTGATCATCGACTGTGCACCCACTCTCGCGGTGACCGACTCTGCGCTGTTGGCTCAGATGGCCGGCGGTGCCCTGGTGGTCGTCGGGAGTCGGGGCGTCCACCGCCCGGAGCTGGTGGCCAGCCTGGCCGCACTGGAGTCGGTGGACAGCAACATCATGGGCCTTGTGCTGAACAAGCTGCGCTTCGACTCCGGATCCGGCTACGGCTATCGCCACTATCGGCAGCAGTACCCGGCCCGGAACGCCGATCCTGGACCGCAAGCTCGCTAGCCATGACGACGTCGAGTCCATTCCGAGTTCTGGTGGTGTGTACCGGCAACATCAGTCGGTCGCCTGTGGTCGAGCATCTGCTCAACAATGACCTTGCCGACGGCTCATTGGTCGCGGCCAGCGCCGGGACCCAGGCGGTGGTCGAGGCCCCGATCGACCCGCCCATGGGCGATCTGCTGACCGGGATCGGAATCGACTCCAGCCAGTTCAGGGCGCGGCAGCTCCGGTCCTACCTGCTCTCCGAGGTCGATCTCGTGCTGGGCCTGACCAGAGAGCATCGTTCGGCTGCGGTCCAGCTGGAGCCATCGGTGGTGCGCAAGAGCTTCACGTTGCGCGAGTTCGTCCGGATTCTTCCGAACGCCGGCCCGTTCTTCGGCAAGACCATCGGGGAGCGAATGCAGTCGGCCACGGAAGCCGCCGCGCTGGCTCGGATGCGGGTTCCACCCACTCATCCCTCCGATGATGATGTGATGGATCCCTACGGGGCTCCGATTCAGGTCTATCGACGGGTGTTTGCCGAGATCTACGACGCGGTCACGGCGATCACCAAGGTCGTTGCATGAGCTGTCACTGAGCTAGGGAGGCGATCTTGAAGATCTCGGTCATCGGCTGTGGCTACCTGGGCGCTGTGCATGCCGCCGCGATGGCGCAGCTCGGGCACCAGGTGGTCGGCTTCGACATCGACAGCTACCGGATCAGCGAGTTGGCTGCCGGGCGGGCGCCGTTCTACGAACCGCAGTTGCCGGAGATCCTGGCCTCGGCCGGAGCCAAGGGCGGCCTGGCGTTCAGCACCGACCCGGCTGTGGTGGCCGGGGCGAAGGTGCACTTCGTGGCGGTCGGGACGCCGCAGCGGGCCGGCGGCTATGCCGCTGACCTGAGTGCGGTGGACGCTGCCATCGATGCCCTGATCCCGCACCTGGCTCCCGGCGACCTGGTGGTGGGCAAGTCGACGGTGCCAGTCGGCACGGCAGCGGCATTGGCCGCCCGGGTGGCGGCGGGTTGCCCGGGCGCGATGCTGGCCTGGAACCCCGAGTTCCTGCGCGAGGGCTTCGCGGTGGCCGACACGATCACTCCGGACCGGATCGTGTACGGGCTCCCGGCGGATCCCGCGCAGGCGGCGTCCGCCAAGGCGCTGCTGGACGAGGTGTACGCCACTGCGCTGGCTGCAGGGACGCCACTGGTGGTCACCGACTACCAGACCGCCGAGCTGGTAAAGGTGGCCGCGAACGCCTTCCTGGCCACCAAGATCAGCTTCATCAATGCCATGGCCGAGATCTCCGAGTCGGTCGGCGCGGACGTCACCCAGCTCGCCGACGCCATCGGTCACGACGCCCGGATCGGGCGCAGGTTCCTCAATGCCGGCGTCGGCTTCGGTGGCGGCTGCCTGCCCAAGGACATCCGCGCCTTCACCGCTCGGGCTGAGGAGCTCGGCCGCGGCGAGTCGATCGCCTTCCTCAAAGAGATCGATGCCATCAACCTGCGCCGCCGCCAGCGGGTGGTCGACCTGGTCACCGAACTGCTGGATGGTCAGGTCTTCCACAAGAAGGTGGCCGTGCTGGGGTTGTCGTTCAAGCCCGAGTCGGACGACATCAGGGACTCACCGGCCCTGGACGTGGCCGTCCAACTCAAGGGACTCGGCGCGGACGTGGTCGCGGTCGACCCGAAGGCCATTCCCAACTCCATGCGCACGCACCCCCAGTTGGCCTACACCGAAGAGGTGGAGACCGCGCTCAGTGGGGCGCACGCCGTGGTGTTGGTCACCGAATGGAAGGTCTTCCGGGACCTCGATCCGGCATGGGTGGCTGGACTCGTCGAACGCCAACTGATCGTCGACGGCCGCAACTGTCTTGATCCGGACGCCTGGCGGGCGGCCGGCTGGACCTACCGCGGCATGGGTCGCGGCTGATTCGGACGCCTGCCAGGGCGCCGGTCAGCGCAGGTACTCGGCCAGCCGGTCGGGCCACGGGGCCGGAGAGAAGCCGGTGCCCCGGAGCTTGGCCAGGTGCAGCGTGCTGTGCCGGGGCCGCGGGGCGGTGGCCTTGCCGGCGGAGTACTCCTCGGTGCTCTGCCCGGAGACGTCGGCGCGGTCGCGTCCGCTGAGTGCGAAGACTTCTGCGGCAACCTCGCGCCAGGAGACCGACGGGCCGGCGTTGGTGAGGTTGTAGGTACCCGTCGGGGCGCCGCTGCCGAGCAGGTGGACGATGCCGGCCGCGAGATCCGTGGTGAAGGTCAGCCGTCCGAACTGATCGTCGACCACCTTCGGACTGATTCCCTTGGCGGCCAACTCGGCCATGGTGCGGACGAAGTTGCGTCCATCGCCGATCACCCAACTGGTTCGCACCAGATAGTGCTGCGGGAGTTGCCCGACCAGTGCGTCGCTGGCCGCCTTGGTCTGGCCGTAGACGCCCAGTGGGCTGAACTGCTCGTCCTCCTGGTGCACCTCGACGGTGCCGTCGAACACGTAGTCACTGGACACATGGACCAGCGTGAGCCGGTGCTCGCGGGCGGCCCGGCACAGGTTCGCCACGCCGGTCACGTTCGCCCGCCAGCAGTCACGACGACCCTGCTCGGTCTCGGCCGCGTCCACGGCGGTGTAGGCGGACGCGTTGATCACCGTGCCCACCTCGCGCCAGTTCACGGCGTCCACCTGGGCCGGGTCGGTGACGTCGAAGTCGGGCAGATCCAGGCAGGTGGCCTCGGGGAGGAGCGCCTGCAGAGCGCGGCCCAACTGACCACCGGCGCCGATGATCACGGTCCGCTTCGGCGGCACCGGACGGGCCTGGGCCAGCCGCGGATGGCCCAGGTCGGCGGCGGAGATGGTGGCCTGATCGAGCGGGATCGGCCAGGCCACGTCGAGGGTCTCGTCGGCCAGGTTCACGTAGCTGTAGGAGGCGGTCGCCTCCGGGCTCCAGTGGTCGTTGACCAGGTAGGAGTAGACGGTCTCGTCAACCAGAGTCTGGTAGCTGTTCGCCACTCCGCGCGGCACGAAGACGGCGGTCTCCGGGCCCAGTTCCAGACTCACCAACTGGCCGAAGGACGCACCAGGTCGCAGATCCACCCAGGCGCCGAAGATCCGTCCGTTGGCGACCGAAACCAGCTTGTCCCACGGCTCGGCGTGGAAACCACGAGTCACCCCGGCCGAGCCGTTGTAGGCGATGCTGTGCTGGACCGGTCCGAAGTCAGGCAATCCGAGTGCGGTCAGCTTGGCCCGTTGCCAGTTCTCCTTGAACCAGCCGCGGTCATCGCCATGGACGACCAGGTCGACCACCAGCAGGCCGGGGATTGCCGAATGGCTGACTCCGAGCTCGGTCACTGGCCGGCCTTCGCGTACTTGGCCTCGGTGGCGGCCTTGAGCGGTCGCCACCACGCTTCGTTTGCTCGGTACCAGTCGATGGTGGCAGCCAGGCCGGCCTCGAAGTCGCGGTAGCTCGGCTGCCAGCCCAGCTCTTCGCGCAACTTGGTGGAGTCGATGGCGTAGCGCATGTCGTGACCGGCCCGGTCCGTGACGTGGTCGTAGGCGTCGGCCGACTGACCCATCAAGGTCAGGATCAGCTCGACTACCGACTTGTTGTCCTGCTCGCCGTCCGCACCGATCAGGTAGGTCTCGCCGATGCGTCCGGCTTCGATGATCCGCAGCACGGCCAGGTTGTGATCGGTGACGTGGATCCAGTCCCGCACGTTGGCACCGGCCCCGTAGAGCTTCGGCCGAATCCCTGAGAGCACGTTGGTGATCTGGCGCGGGATGAACTTCTCGATGTGTTGGTACGGGCCGTAGTTGTTCGAGCAGTTGCTGATCGTGGCCTGCACGCCGAAGGAGCGCACCCAGGCCCGAACCAGCAGGTCCGAGCCGGCCTTCGAAGCCGAGTACGGGCTGGACGGGTTGTACGGCGTGGCCTCGGTGAACCGCGCCGGGTCGTCCAGCTCGAGATCGCCGTAGACCTCGTCGGTGGAGATGTGGTGGTAGCGGACACCGTGGCGGCGCACTGCCTCCAACAGGGTGTAGGTGCCAACCAAGTTCGTGGTGATAAACGGTGACGGGTCGTTCAGCGAGTTGTCGTTGTGGGACTCGGCCGCGAAGTGCACCACCAGGTCCGCCTCGGCCACCAGCTGGTCGACCAGAGCGGCATCGGTGATCGAGCCGACCACGAGCTTCGCCCGGGCGTCCACCGACTCGCGGTTGCCGGCGTAGGTGAGCGCGTCGAGCACGGTCACCCGGTCGTCGCTGGTGTCCAGGACCAGCCGGACGAAGTTTGCGCCAATGAAGCCGGCGCCGCCGGTGACCAGGATTCTTCGCATGACCAAAAGCCTACGATGCGGGCTGGCCGACATGAAATGCTGTGGCCATGCGCGGAATCATTCTGGCCGGCGGATCCGGCACCCGGCTGCACCCGATCACCCTGGCCAACAGCAAGCAGCTGGTGCCGGTGTACGACAAGCCGATGATCTACTACCCCTTGTCGACGCTGATCCTGGCCGGGATCCGCGAGGTCCTGGTGATCACCACTCCGCATGAGCAGGCTGGCTTCGTCCGGCTACTCGGCGATGGTACGCAATTTGGTATGGAAATCAGCTTTGCCACCCAGCCTGAGCCCAAGGGATTGGCCCAGGCATTCACCATTGGTGCCGATTTCGTGGGTGGCGAGAAGTCCTGCCTGGTGCTGGGGGACAACATCTTCTACGGCTCGGGGCTCGGCACTCAGCTGCAGGCCCAGGCCGAGGTGTCCGGGGCAGCCGTGTTCGGCTACTGGGTGGCCGACCCGACTGCCTATGGCGTGGTCGAGGTGCGGGACGGGAAGGCGATCTCCATCGAAGAGAAGCCGGCCCAGCCCAAGTCGCACTATGCGGTCCCCGGGCTGTACTTCTACGACGAGCAAGTCACCGAGATCGCGGCCAACCTGGCACCGTCGGCTCGAGGTGAGTACGAGATCACCGATGTCAATCGGGTCTACCTCGAGCGCGGTGAGCTCAACGTGTCTATCCTGCCGCGTGGCACTGCCTGGCTGGACACCGGCACCTTCGACTCACTGCTGGATGCCAGCGAGTTCGTCCGGACCCTGCAGGCCCGACAGGGGCTCCAGGTCGGCTGTCCGGAAGAGGCCGCCTGGCGGGCCGGCTTCCTCAGTGACGACGAGCTGTCGGCCCGGGCGGACGTCCTGGCCAAGTCGGGCTACGGGGCCTACCTGCGCGGGCTGCTCGCCCAACCGCGCTAGCTGATCGCCCCGCCGGCGCCCCCGCTTCCCGGTTCGCGCTACCGAACGCAACCCTTGCTGCCGAAAGATCGGTAGCGGGAGTTGCCTTCGGTAGCGAACGCGGGGGTGGACGGGCGAAGCGCGGTGGGTGGTAGTAGCCACAAGTTGCCAGCTGGCCCCCACCCTGGGGGGAGCGGAGGCCAGCTGGTTTACGAACGGTGGCACCGGCTAGAGGGGGATCACACCCAGCGCCACCGACGATCAATAGGCCCCGGACGACCCCACGACGGCCCGGGCGGTCTTGGCCAGGATCATCAGATCCTGCACCAGCGACCAGTTGTCCACGTAGTACAGATCGAGGCGGACGGTGTCGTCCCAGGAGAGGTTCGAGCGGCCGGAGACCTGCCACAGGCCGGTCAGGCCGGGGCGGACGTCCAGGCGACGCCGGGCGTCCGAGTCGTACTGAGCCACTTCCGATGGCAGCGCCGGCCTCGGGCCGACCAGGCTCATATCGCCCCGGAACGAGTTGAAGAACTGCGGCAGCTCGTCCAGTGAGAAGCGGCGAATGAACCGTCCGACCCGCGTGATTCGAGGGTCCTTGGTCATCTTGAACAGCGGTCCGGCACCCTCATTGGACGCGATCAGCGCGGCCAGTCGGGCTTCGGCGTCGGGAACCATGGAACGGAACTTCAAGCACTCGAAGGTCTGCCCCTTCAGGCCGACTCGGGTCTGCCGGAACAACACCGGGCCACCGTCCTCAAGCTTGATGGCCAGCGCCACCAGCGCCATCACCGGAGCCGAAGCGATCAGCAGCAAACCCGAGCCGATCAAGTCGAAGGTGCGCTTGATCCAGCGCGCGGCGGCGATCGCCTGCGGACGATCGACGTCCAGCAGCGGCAGGCCGGCCACCGGACGGATCTCCAGCCGCTGTGCGGAGATGTCGGTGACGGCCGGGACCACGATCATTTGAATGTCCTTGGCCTCGAGCTGCCAGGCCGTCCGGCGGAAGTCGGCCGGCGCGGAGAAGGAGCCTTCGGCGAAGATCACGCCGTGCACGCCCAGGTCGTCGACCAGGTTCACGGTCTCGTCGATCCGGCCCAGCACCGGCAGGCCGCCCGGAGTGCTCGACTGGACGTCGCTGGTCACCGCACCGACCACCCGATAGCCGAGCCAGGTCTCGCGGCGCAGCACCTTGGCGATCGCGTCCACGTGGCCGCTTTCGCCGGCCACTAGCAGCGGAGTGACTCCGATGCCGCGGCGGTGCAGGGCGACCATGGTCCGACGGCGCAGGAAGCGGCCGAGCAGCAGCACCCCGGTGCCGAAGGTGAAGGTGAGCAGGAAGACCGAGCGCGGAAACTCCGTGCGCAGCAGGTAGACGCCGACGCCGACCAGTGCGGCCAGCGTGAACGAGGCCATCAGCACCCGCTTGTACTCCACGGCGCCGGCCCGCAGATGGCGCGGGTTGGCGGCTCCGAAGAAGTACAGCATGACCAGCCAGGCCAACCCGATCAGCGGAATGCCGAACTGAATGGCTCGGTCGGTCGGTGTGTCCTCGATCCGCAGCAAGCCGCGCGCAGCGACGACTGCGACCAGTGACATGGTGATCAGCAGCGCATCGATCAGATACACGATCAACGTCTGCATGGTCCGGTTGTAGCGACCGGTATGCGCAACTCGTTCCTCGACTGAACCGTCAAGATACGTCGTTAGTGTGGTCATGGCCCCCCGACTCTGACCCACAAATCCCCCAGAACAGGCGATCCCCCGAAAGCCTGTGCCTGCCGGCGAAGTTCCCAATTTCTCCCGGCGACGGATTCATTATCCTCGGGCGGCCAAGGCTTGGCAATGCGTGGGTACCCCGACCGGGTGACATTACTTACTCACCGCTCACGGAGCCGCCCCGGGTGCTGCGGTCGTCCGCTTGTCGCCTAGCTGAGCGATGCGATTTGCCGGAATACTTGGTGACGACTCGGCAGACACTTCTGAGCCGCCGTGCAACGAAAGCGGGAACGATGGCTGTAGTCGGTTACGTCCCTGGAGCCTGGGACATGTTCCACATCGGACACCTGAACATCCTCAAGCGCGCCCGCGAGCACTGCGACACGCTCGTGGTCGGCGTCGTCACCGATGATGCCCTCACCGCGATGAAGGGAAACCCACCGATCGTGCCCTTCGAGGAGCGGATGGCGATCGTCGCCGCGATCGGCATCGTGGACGAGGTTGTCGCCGACGACTCCTCCGACAAGCTCCGGGTGTGGCAGCGGGTGCATTTCGACATTCTGTTCAAGGGCGACGACTGGCGCGGCACCGCCAAGGGGCAACGGCTCGAGGAGTCGCTGGCCACGGTCGGCGCGAGCGTCCATTACTTCCCGTACACACTGACCACCTCGTCCACCGAACTGCGGCGGGTCATCACCTCATGGTGAGGGTGGCGGTACTGACCTATCGCCGCCCCGACGACCTTGCCGCCATCCTTCCCGAGCTCTCCCGAGAGGCGGACGCGGCCCGGGCGGCTGGCTGGGACGCCGACATCCTGGTGGTCGACAACGATCCGCAGGCCAGTGCCCGCGAGGTCGTCACCGCCGCCGGGGTGAGCTACGTCCACGAACCCGAGCCCGGGATCGCCACCGCCCGTAACCGGGCACTGGACGAGTCGTCCGACTGCGATCTGCTGGTCTTCATCGACGACGACGAACGTCCGATCGAGGGCTGGCTGGTCCTCTTGCTGGAGGCCTACCGACGCTACGGATGCGCCGTGGTCGGCCCGGTGATCTCCCGCTTCGACGGAGAGCCGGACCCCTGGATCATCGACGGCGGCTTCTTCACCCGGCGCCGGATGCCGACCGGCACCGAAATCACTGTTGCGGCCACCAACAACCTGCTGCTCGATCTGGGTGAGGTGCGTGCGCTCGACCTGCGCTTCGACGCCGAGTTCGGGATCAGCGGCGGCAGCGACACGGTGTTCACCCGACAGCTCGTCCAGCGCGGCGGACGGATGGTCTGGTGTGACGAGGCCATCGTCTACGACGTGGTCCCGGCCAACCGGGCCACCCGCGACTGGGTGCTGCGCCGGGCCCTACGCAGCGGCAGCTGCTGGAGCGCGTCCAGCCGTCACCTGGCCCGCACTCCGGGGGAGCGCTTGCGCTGGCTGGCCGCCGACTTCGGCTCCGGGCTGGCCCGGGTGGCCGGTGGTCTGGTCCGGATGGCGGCCGGCGTCGTGGCCCGCGACCGGGGGCTGCGCGCCGCCGGAGCCCGCAACCTTGCTCGCGGAACCGGCCTGGTGGCCGGCGTCTTCGGTTACCGTTATTTCGAGTACAAGCGGACGGGACCCACGAATGGCTGATCGAGCAGAGCCCTGGTCGCAGATCCGGGCTGAGCTCGCCAAAGCCCAGAAGAGCAACCGCAATGCGCCGGCCTACTCGCGCTGGATCAACCGTCCGCTGGGCCGGATCTTCGCGGCCACCGCCTTCAAGCTCGGGATGACCCCGAACCAGGTCACCGGGGTGAGTGCGGTGTTCACCTTCGCCGGGATCGGCCTGCTGGCCACCGGCACCGCGTCCTGGGTGCTGGCCATCGCGGTGACCGCGCTGCTGGTGATCGGCTACGCGCTGGACTCCGCCGACGGCCAGGTGGCCCGGCTGCGTGGCGGCGGCAGCCCGGCCGGGGAGTGGCTGGATCACATGGTCGACGCCGTGAAGATCTCCAGCCTGCATCTGGCGGTGGCGGTGTTCTGGTTCCGCAACCTGGATGGCCTGCCGGTGGTCACCACCCTGATCCCGCTGGTCTATGCGATCGAGGCCGCCGTCTGGTTCTTCGGCTTCATCCTGACCGACCTGGTGCTACGCGAGCGCGGCGCCAAGCAGCTCACCCTGGCTCACCAGGAGGCATCGCCGTCGGCCTTCGGTTCGCTCATCGGCATCCCGGGCGACTACGGCTTTCTCGCCCTGTCGATGATCCTGATCGGCGTGCTGCCGGTGTGGCGGGTGGTCTACAGCCTGCTCCTGCTGGCCAACCTCGGGATCCTGACCATCCAGTCGGTCCGCTGGTACCGGCGGGTGCTCACCAGTACTTCTTGACCTCATCCCGGGTGGCCGCGATGTGCGCCCGGCTGGACGCCCCGAACACGATCGACTCGATGTTGGGCTGCGTGCAGACCCACTCGATGGCCTCCGCGGCCGGGATCGCGCCGGAGGCGAACACCGACATGGCGATCGCTCGGAACGGACGCTTCTCCAGCGCCTGCTGGTAGCCCTCGACGCCGCCGCTCATCCGGAAGCCGAGCTTGTTGATGTTGGAGCACACGATCGGGTTGACCAGTCCGACCTGGTCCAAGGCGTCCAGCAGCATCGGGGTGTTCATGGTGATGAAGCCCGGCTCTGCGTGATAGCGGGTGCGGACGTGCTCGGCGAAGGTGGCGAAGGCATCCAGGAAGCCCATCCCGAGCAGTAGGTCGACCACCACGTTCTGCAGGAAGACCACCGGCGTGGACAGGCCCTCGAACATCTTCATCTCGGCGTCGATCAGCAAGGTGGTGACGCCCTCGATGTCCTTCTTGGCCAGCGACATGCCGCCGCGCATGGCGGCGTCCAGGATGCCGCCGTCGGGCAGGAAGCGACGGATGGCGCCGATCGGGCCGTCCTCGGTCATGGCATTGGCGTACTTGTGGGCGTACGGCATGCACGGGAAGAACTTCTGGTCGGGATAGCGCTCCGGGTTGGCCCGGACGTGCGCAGTCACCTCGGCGATCCGGTCGTGGGTGGTGCACATGAAGGTGGTGACGCCCTCGTCATAGGCATCGTCCAGGACGGCCTGGATGGCCTCGATGTCCTGGAAGCGCATGGCCTGTGAGCGGGCCTTCTCCTCCGACATGTGGTTCACGCCGAAGAACTGGTTGTCTCCGAAGAGCAGTCGGTCCATGGTCAGCGTCCGATCAGGCGGCGCAGGCCGCCGCGTGGTTTGGCAGGGGCTTCGGCGTCGGCCACCATCAAGGCCAGGGTCTGGTCGGTGGCGCTCGCCGAGGCGAAGCTGTTCACACCCTCGGTGCGATGGTCGGCGATCCGGGTGATGAAGTCGTCGGCCTGGGCGCTGTACTCCTCGCCGCGTAGATAGAACCAGACGTCCTTGGTCAGCTCGGTGGTGTACTTCACCGTCCAGCCCTTGCGGTAGCCCGCCGGGCCTTCCTCGCGCAGGTAGACCTGGAGCTCCTGGCGGTCGGCGTGAATCCGTCCCTTGGTGCCCCACAGGGTGATCTTGGTGGACATCTTCCGCTCGGACTCGTCGCTCCAGTTCACGCTGATCTGGCCGGTGGCCCCGGAGTCGAAGCGCAGCGTCCCGGCCACCTGGTCGTCGGTCTCGGCCGAGAAGACCGGCTGCAGCACGGTGCCGCCGACCCAGCTCGGGCTGCCCAGATACCAGTTCAGCAGGTTCAGCGGGTGGGCCGCATAGTCGTACAGGCTGCCGCCGCCCAGTTGCTTCTTGCTGCGCCAGGTCGTCCCCTGCCGCTTCAGCACCACCGGGCCGAAGGCCTCGGCCTGCGCCAGGGTCACCTCGCCGATGGCGCCGGCGTCGAGCAGCCGCTTCACCTCGGCGAAGGTGCCGACGAAGCGGTAGTGATAGCCGACCGCGGTGACCAGGGCCTTCTGTTCGGCCAGTGCGGTCAGCTGCTCGGACTCGGCCGGATCCAGGCAGAACGGCTTCTCGCAGAAGACGTGCAGGCCGCGGTCCAAGGCGGTGCGCACCATTGGCGCGTGCAGGGCGGACGGGGTGGCGATCACCACGGCGTCCAGCTCGCCCTTGGTCAGCATGGTCTCGTAGCTGGAGTAGGTCGGGATGCCGGTGTACTTGCCCAGCACCGACAACAGATAGCTGTTCGAATCACAAATGCCGGCCAGCTCCACCTGTGGGTGGGCCCGGAAGATGGACAGATGGGACAGCCCCATCTTGCCCATGCCGACGACACCGACTCTGATCACTGGCGTCCCTCCATCGCGGCGAGCAGAAGTTGCTCGTACTGGCCTGCTACATGCTCCCAGGTGAACTCCGCGGCGTGCCGGGCGCGGGCGGCACTGCGCAGCGCGTCGGCCAGCCCGGGCTCGCTGGTCAGCCGGGTGATCGCCTGGTCGGCCCCGGCCACATCGGAGAAGTAGAGCGCGGCGTCCTGGGCCACCCAGCGGTTGTACGGGTTGTCGTGGGCCACCACCGGATTGCCGGCGCCGAGCGCCTCGACCAGGGACGGATTGGTGCCGCCCACGGTGTGCCCGTGCAGGTAGCCGACGCTGTGGAAGCGGACGGCCTGAGTGACCTGCGGGTCGTAAATGGCGCCCGGGAAGTGCACCTGATCGGACGCCGCCGCCCGCACCGCCTGGTGGTAGGGGTCATCGCCGTAGTCGCCGAGGATCACCAGATCGACCGGACGTGGCCGCGCCGAGAAGCCGTGGACCAGCTCCAGGATCGAATTCTCCGGGATCGGCCGGGCGATCAGGGTCAGGTAGCCGCCCGGGTTCAGCCCGAGCTCGGTCAGCGGAGCCGGGTCGGCCGCGGTGACCAGCGGGGCGCCATAGGTGATGGTGGTGATCTTCTCGGCCCGGGCCCGTCCGCGCAGGTAGACCTCGATCTCGGGGTGGTCGGCGATCAGCTCGTCGCCGATCCAGCAGGCGATCCGCTCGTTGGTCCACAAGATGGCCTGCCGGAACTTGCCCCAGCGGGCCCGCGACCATTCGATCCCGTCCATATTGATCACGTTCGGGATGCCCGCGAGCTTCTGGCGGAGGTTGAAAACGGCGGTGTTGTAGCCGAAGGTCAGGCAGACGTCGCGGTGCCGGGCGGCATGCCGGATGCTGACCAGGTCGAACTGGGCGGTGCCGAGCCAGCCGTCCCGGGCGATCGGGATCCGGACCCGCTCGATGCCCTCCCACTCGTCGGTGATCACGCCCTGGCCGTGGTCGGGCTCCTGGCAGTAGACGACCACCCGCCAGCCGTTGCCGACCAGGTAGCGGGCCACCGCCTCGGCTGCGGTCTCGAAGCCGCCGTAGCCGGCCGGCACCCCGTGGGTGCCCAGGATCCGCACAGTTCTCATCGCAGGACCCCTTCGACGCAGGCGACCAACTCGGTCGCGTAGCGCTCCACCGAGAACTTCTCCTGTGCCGAGCGACGGGCCGCCTCGGCGATCCGGGCGGCCAGTTCCGGCTCGTCGATCAGTCGGGCCACCGCTGTGGCCAAGGCTTCGGGGTCGTCCGGCGGCACCAGTAGGCCGGTCTGTTGGTCGACGATGCTCTCCAGATGCCCGTAGACGCCGGTGGCCACCACCGGACGCAGCGCGTACTGCTCCTCGATCACGGCATTGCCGAGCGACTCGTTGTACGACGGCTGGATCGCCAGCTGGGCAGCGGCCAGCTTCGGCCAGATCGGAGAGCAGTAGCCGGCGAAGCTGATCGCCCCGGCCAGATCGGGCCGGGCGGCCCGCTCGCGCAGTTGCTGCTCGTAGGCCTCGTTGCCGGCGAAGACACTGCCGATGAGTTCCAGCTGCACGTCGTAGCCGCGGCTGCGCAGCAGGGCCACCGCCTCCAGCGCCACGTGCGGAGCCTTGCGGGCCGAGAGTCGTCCGACGCAGACCGCCCGGACCGGACTGGTCATCGGCGCCGGGTGGACCGGCTCATCCGGCTGCGGGACGCCGTTGTAGATGACGCTGACCCGGCGCGCGGCGGGCCCGATGGCGTCCAGCGCCGTCCGGCTCACCACGATCACCTGGTTCGCCAGCCGGAGCGGAGCGAACAGGGCCCGTCCGATCAGCTGCGAGCTGGGCGCTTCGGCTTCGTGGACGTGGCACAGGGTGGGCACCCGAGCAAGCCGTCCGGCCAGCAGCCACCAGGGCAAAGTGACGGTGTTCACGTACAGAGCGTCAGGGACGGTCTGGCGCAGCAGCCAGACCAGCCGGGGCACGGCCACGATGGCTGCGCCGACCAGGCCGAGGAAGCGCAGCGGGGACAAGTGGGCCTTGCGGAGCACCGGGTAGTCGATCAGCAGCACCTCGGCACCGCGATCCCGTAGCCGCGCGGTCAGCGGGCCGTCGGACGGCATCGTCACCAGGACTCGGTAGTCGGCACCAGCCAGGGCGCTGACGCTTTCCAGCAGCTGCAGGTCGGAGCCGTAGACGTCCGCAGAAGGGTTCGCGATCAGGATGGTGCGCCCCGCCATCCGCGCTTCCTCTCGACGATGGATCTCACAGCTTGCTGGTCAGAACGAACTCGACTCTAGCGGGCAGTCGGTTCTGGGCAGCGTGCCACGCGATGTGCTGGCTCGGCCACCCGGGCTGCGCGTTTGTGCGACCGGTGGGCTCGGTAAAAGTTGGGCGGTGCGCCACGGTATTGTGAGGTTGTTTGCGCCGCGGTGTCGGACCTAGCTCCGCCGACGCCCGAGATGGACTTCGTCGTCCAGCGCCGGCAGTGGAGCGGATTGAAGGAGAATCGACTTCACGATGAGTGACCACAAGTTCGTATATGAGTTCAGCGAGGGCGACGCGTCGATGCGTAACCTCCTCGGCGGCAAGGGTGCCAACCTCGCCGAGATGACGGGGCTCGGCATGCCCGTCCCGCAGGGCTTCACCATCAGCACCGAGGCCTGCACCCAGTACTACGCCGATGGCGAGACCATCAACGACGGCATCCGTGCCGAGATCCTCAGCTACATCACCAAGCTCGAGGCCATCACCGGCAAGAAGTTCGGCGACCCGGCCAACCCGCTGCTGGTGTCGGTCCGTTCCGGCTCCCGCGCCTCGATGCCCGGCATGATGGACACCATCCTCAACCTGGGCATGAATGACACCGTCGTGGAGGCCTTCGCCGCCAAGACCAACAACCCGCGCTTCGCTTACGACTCCTACCGTCGGTTCATCCAGATGTACTCCGACGTCGTCATGGAGGTCGGCAAGGCCTACTTCGAGAAGCTGATCGACGAGCTGAAGGAAGCCCGCGGCGTCACGCTCGACACCGAGCTCACCGCTGATGACCTGAAGGAACTCGCCACCGCGTTCAAGGCCGAGTACAAGGCCAAGATCGGTTCCGACTTCCCGTCCGATCCGGTCGAGCAGCTGTTCGGCGCCATCAAGGCCGTGTTCCGCTCCTGGGACAACCCGCGCGCCATCTACTACCGCCGCATGAACGACATCCCGTCCGACTGGGGCACCGCGGTCAACGTCCAGTCCATGGTCTTCGGCAACATGGGCGACACCTCCGGCACCGGCGTTGCGTTCTCCCGCAACCCCGCCACCGGTGACAAGGGCCTGTACGGCGAGTTCCTGATGAACGCCCAGGGCGAGGACGTCGTTGCCGGCATCCGCACCCCGCAGACCATCGATCAGCTCAAGGAGCAGAACCCGGCGGTCTACGACCAGTTCGTGGCCATCGTGAACAAGCTCGAGAGCCACTACCACGACATGCAGGACATGGAGTTCACCATTGAAGAGGGCAAGCTCTTCATGCTCCAGACCCGCAATGGCAAGCGCACCGCCGCTGCCGCCTTCAAGATCGCTTGCGACCTGGTCGACGAGGGCCAGATCAGCCAGGAGCAGGCCGTCCGGATGATCGATCCCAAGCAGATCGACGCGCTGCTGCACCCGCAGTTCAACGTGGCCGACCTGAAGGCCGCCACCCCGATCGGTAAGGGTCTGCCGGCTTCGCCGGGCGCCGCCACCGGCAAGGTCTCCTTCACCGCTGAGGACGCCGCGGCTCGCGGCAAGGCAGGGGAGCCGGTGATCCTGGTTCGCCTGGAGACCACTCCTGAGGACATCGAGGGCATGCACTACGCCCAGGGCATCCTGACCGCCCGCGGTGGCATGACCTCCCACGCTGCGGTCGTTGCCCGCGGCATGGGTACCTGCTGCGTCTCCGGCCTCGGCGAGGTGTCCTTCTCCGCTGACGGCAAGACCTTCAGCCTGGGTGGCAAGAGCTTCGGCGAGGGCGACTGGATCAGCCTCGACGGCTCCACCGGTGCCGTCTACGGCGAGCAGATCGCGACCGTCCCGGCCGATGTCAGTGGCTACTTCGGCCGCGTCATCGAGTGGGCCGACGCCTTCCGCACCATGAAGGTCCGCACCAACGCCGACACCCCGGCCGACGCCAAGCAGGCGCGTGCCTTCGGGGCTGAGGGCATCGGCCTGTGCCGCACCGAGCACATGTTCTTCGAGACCGACCGGATCGCGGCCATCCGCGAGATGATCGTCTCCAAGACCGTCGAGCAGCGCGAGGCCGCCCTGGCCAAGCTCCTGCCGATGCAGCGCGGCGACTTCGAGGGCATCTACGAGGCCATGGAAGGCTTCCCGGTCACCATCCGCCTCCTCGACCCGCCGCTGCACGAGTTCCTGCCGACCGATGAGGACGACATCGTGGCGCTGGCCGCCGAGATGAAGCTCGAGGTCAACGAACTCAAGGAGATCATCGCCTCCCTGCACGAGTTCAACCCGATGATGGGTCACCGTGGCTGCCGTCTGGACGTCACCTACCCCGAGATCGGCGCCATGCAGACCCGGGCCATCATCGAGGCCGCGGTCAACGTGCAGAAGCGTCACCCGGAGTGGAAGGTCGTTCCGGAGATCATGATCCCGCTGGTCGGCGAGGTGAAGGAGTTCGTGTACGTCAAGAACGTCGTCACCGCCACCGCTGATGCGGTCATCGCCGAGGCCGGCGTCGCCCTTGAGTACAAGGTCGGCACCATGATCGAGATCCCGCGCGCGGCGCTGACCGCGGACGAGATCGCCAAGGAGGCCCAGTTCTTCTCTTTCGGCACCAACGACCTGACCCAGATGACCTTCGGCTTCAGCCGGGACGACGCTGGCAAGTTCCTGGATGCCTACTACGAGAAGAAGATCTACGAGAACGACCCCTTCGCCCGTCTCGACCAGAACGGCGTTGGCAAGCTCGTGAAGATGTCCGCTCAGCTCGGCCGCTCCGTGCGCTCCGACCTGAAGCTCGGCATCTGTGGTGAGCACGGTGGCGATCCGTCGTCCATCGAGTTCTGCCAGAGCGTCGGTCTCGACTACGTCTCCTGCTCGCCGTTCCGGGTGCCGGTCGCCCGTCTCGCGGCTGCGCAGTCGGCGCTCAACAACAAGTAAGCAACACCACGAAGGGCGTCGGCGAGGTTTCGCCGGCGCCCTTCGGCTTGCCCGGGACGCCCTTCGCTACGCTGGGACGAGGCCCGAGCGAAGGATCAACTTGCCCGTCGGTGTGGTGGTCGTCAACTATGCGTCCAGTGAGCTGATCGCGCGCAACTTCTCCGACCTCGCCGGGCAGCCGGTGATCCTCGTCGACAACTTCTCCACCACAGCCGAGCGGGACGCCTGCGCTCAGCTGGCCGCCGACCGTGGCTGGCTCTCGGTGGCCGGCCCCAATGTCGGCTATGGCGAGGGCGCGAACCTCGGGCTGCGTCGGCTCAGCGACGCCGGCTGCGAGGCGATGATCGTGGCCAACCCCGACCTGGAACTCGACCGCGACCAGGTCGCCCAGCTCGGTGCGGCCGCCCTGGAACACCCCGACGATCTGGTCGGCCCGCTGCTGATCAACTCCGACGGCTCGATCTGGGGTGGCCTCGGCTCGATCGCGGTCGACCAGGGACGGATCTTCAGCCGCGGTGAACCGACCGCCCCCTACTGGCTGTCCGGGGCCTGCCTGGCCGCGTCCGCCGCACTGTGGCAGCGGCTCGGCGGCTTCGCCGAGGGCTACTTCATGTACTGGGAGGACGTGGACCTGAGCTATCGAGCCCAGGTGGCCGGCGGCACCTGCCGGCAGCTGGAGGCGGTCCGGGTCCGTCACGATGTCGGCGGCACGCAGGGTGGCAAGTCGGCCCTCTACAGCTACTACAACGCCCGCAACCGGCTGGTCTTCGCCGCCAAGAACCTCAGTCCGGCCCAGCAGCGGATCTGGCGAGCGGCCCGCTGGCGCGAACTGCGCCGAGTGGTCAGTCGCCAGCCCGACCGGCTGGCCAAGCTCACCCGGGGCCTGTGGCCGGCGCTGCGCGGCACCCTGGCCGGGCAGCGGGAGCTGAGGCTCCGATGAGCCTGGGCAGGGTGGCCGCCCGCGGTGCCGGGACGGTGATGGCCGGGCAGCTGGCCCGGGTGGTCCTGCAGGTGGCCTCGGTGGCGATCCTGACCCGGCTGATCGACCCCACCGACTACGGCTTGTTCACTGCCGGAATGCTGCTGGTCGGCTTCGGTGAGGTGTTCCGCGACTTCGGGCTGTCCACCGCGGCGATCCAGGCCAAGGAGCTGAGCACCGGGCAGCGGGACACCCTGTTCTGGCTGAATGTCGCGCTCGGCGCGGCACTCTCGGCGGCGATGGCCCTGCTGGCGCCGCTGGCCGCCTGGTGGTTCGGAGCGCCGCAGCTCACCGACCTGGCCCGACTGCTCGGCCTGGTCTTCCTGCTCAACGGCGCGGTCGCCCAGTACCGGGCCAGCCTGAACCGGACGATGCGTTTCAACGCCTTGGTGGTGTCCGACCTGGGGGCGAACCTGGTCGGAGTCGGGGTGGCCGTGGCCATGGCCGCAAACGGCTGGAGCTACTGGTCGCTGGTCGGCCAGTCGCTGGCCGGCGGAGTGGCGCTGCTGCTGTTGACCGGCTTCCAAGCCGGCTGGCTGCCCGGACGTCCGCGCCGCGGCACCGGGGTGCGCGCGATGGTCCGCTACGGGGCGGCGCTGGTCGCCAGCCAGTTCATCAGCTATCTGAACAACAACTTCGACAACATGGTCATCGGCACTCGGATGGGGCTGGAGCCGCTGGGCCTGTACAGCCGGGCCTACCAACTGCTGATGCGGACCGTGAACCAGTTCCGGGTGCCGACCACCACGGTGGCGCTCCCGGTGCTGTCCCGGCTGGACGGACGCGACCGCAACGACGCCTTCGTGCTGGCCGGTCAGAAGGCGCTGGGCTACGCCATCGTCCCGCTGATCGCCGTGGCCGGGGCCACCGCGGTGCCGATCGTGGCGATCTTCACCGGGCCGAAGTTCCAGGCCATCGCCACCCCGTTCGCGATCCTGGCGGTCGCGTCCGCCTTCCAGACGGTGGCCTATGTCGGCTACTGGGTCTACCTGGCCCGTGGGCTGACCAAGCATCTACTCACCTACAGCCTGATCGGCCTGGTCGGACGGGCCTTGGGCATCCTGATCGGGAGCAGCTGGGGGATCGTGGGCGTCGCCATCGGCTTCGCGGTGAGCGAGGCCCTGCTGTGGCCGATCTCGATCTGGTGGCTGTCCCGCTACACTCCGATGCCGGTGCGGTCGCTGTATGCCGGAGCCTTCCGGGTGCTCGGCGTGGCCGCGGTGGCCGGCGTGGCCGGCTACTACGCGGTCGGCGCCAGCGCAGCACTGCCCAGCATCGTTCAGCTGATCATCGGAGTCGTTGTGGTCGGGTTGGGGTATCTCGCCGCCGCGGTGATCCCTGCCTTCCGCCGCGACTACCAGGAGATGATCTCCTTCGCCCGAATGGCCCTGCCGCAGCGGGCCGGATAGGGGAGCGTCGTGCAGATCGTGCTCCTGGTCGCCGGGCTGGCCGCAGCGGGTTTGGGCTGGCTGCTGATGCGGCGCTCGCCGAGCATCGGCTTTGCCGGGATGTGTGTGGTGATCGCCTTCGTCCCGGTGTGGTGGGCGATCAGTTTCGGCACCGACTGGCGTCCGCCGTTGGTCTTCGGCGTTGTCCTGCTGGCCAGCTTCCTGGGCCGGTTGCCCCGGCGCTACGGCCTGGCCGATCTCGGGGTGGCGATCTTCTTCGCCGCCGGCCTGCTGCCGGTGCTCGTCGGCGGAGCGAGCCTGAGCACGGTCTTCATCCTGCTCACCGAGTGGGTGCTGGGCTTCCTGATCGGACGCTTCGTGTTCGGCATCGTGGGACCGGAGCGGATCTACGCCACGATCGTGGTCGTGTTCGCGGTGGCGGCCGGCTTCGGGATCTTCGAGTTCGTGGCCGACTTCCACTTGTGGAAGATCCTCGGGCCGCACAACCGGCTCTACAACCTGTGGGCGCAGATCCAGTACCGGGCCGGCCTGCCTCGCTCCGAGGGGGCCTTCGGGCACTCGATCGCCTTCGGCTGCGCCATGGCCATGGCCGTGCCGATGGTCTACGCCACCCGGTTCAAGCCGTGGCTGAAAGTCGTCCTCACCGGCATCCTCGGAGTGGCCGTCCTGGTCAGCTTCAGCCGGGCCGCCATGTTGGCCGCGGCGATCGGCCTGCTGGTGATCGCCATCCGCGGGGCGGCCGGGGTCGACCGGGCCTCCCGCGGCGCGGCCTGGCTGAGCCTGGGTCTGGGCGGGCTTGGCCTGGTCCCGATCGTGTTCCAGGTGATCGAGCAGGCCGGCAGCGAAGCCAGCGGCAGTGCCACCTATCGAGGCCAGCTGTATGACCTGGTGGCAGTGATGAAGATCGTCGGCCGCACGGCGGCCGCTCAGACCAGTCTCACCGGCGAGCGCTCAGTCGACGGCTTCCGTTCGATCGACAGTCAGATCGTGCTGACCGGGCTGAGCTACGGCTGGCTGATGATGCTGATCGGCTTGGTGCTGCTCGGCATCGCAGTGGTCCTGGTGCTCATCGGACGCAGCTCGCCGGCCATGGTGGCGGTCGTGGCGCAACTGCCGGCGCTGGCCTCGGTCGCGCTGATCACCCAGTACGGAACTCTGTTCTGGATCGTGGTGGGGCTGGCCGTGGCGTCCCGGGTGGCGGCCCCGGAGCCCGAGGTCGGTCCGGCCGTCGACGAAGAGCTCAGCGCGTCCGCAGCAACTCACTGATCGCCATCACGGCGCGCTCGACCTCGGTGAAGACGCTCTCGTAGGTGCGCTGGGACTTGCCGATCGGGTCCTCGATGCTGTCGCTGCCATCGCGAATGGACCGGGATCGGGCTCGCGGCAACGAGCGAACGATCCAGTCGATGCGAGAGCCGAAGTCCGAAGGCGGCCGCTCGGTGAGGATCTCGGGGGCGTAGCGAGCCAGTTGCTTGAGGGTCAGGGTCCGATGCAGCAGCGGCGGCGAGATCCGAGTGACGGTGGCCCGGTGGGTGCTGGCTGCGGTCAAGATCAGATCTGCCGACAGCGGCATGGCACCGGTCAGCCAGCGAGAGCGAAAATCGGAGGAGTCGATTCCGCGACGAGACAGAAGTGCGGCCATTTTCGGATCGATCTCCTGGTCCGGCATGGCGTCGGTGCCGGCACTGGCGAACTCGATCGGCAGATCGGGCAATTCCGCACGAAACAGGTACTCCGCGACCGGCGAACGGCACACGTTGCCTGTGCATACGACCAGCACCAGCGGCTTCGTCTTCATGGGGCCCCTTCGTCGTGGCTGCCTTCACGAAGATAGCAGGCATCGTCGCCCGGTCAGGGGCTTGTCCTGTCGCGTCCCCCGGTTCGGCGGTGGTCATGACCTACACTCATTGCGGCTGGACGATGAAGGGGGTTGTGTTGGAGATCCAGGAGTTCCTCCGCATTTTGCTGCGGCGCTGGCCCTGGCTGATTATTCCGCCCCTGATGTTTGCGGTGGCGGTGGGCGCCTATTCCATCTCTCAGCCAAAGGTCTATGCGGCAAAGGCGAGCTCGTATTTCTCATTCCAGGGCGGACGTTCGGCCAGCGATTTGAACCAGGGCGCGAACTACACGCTGCTGCAACTGGCCTCCTTCGCCTCCTTGGCCACCCAGCCGCTGGTGCTGGACACGGTGATCCGCGATCTTGGTCTGAGCACCACGTCCACCGATCTTGCCAAGCAGATCCAGGTGACCGCCTCGACCGACACGGTGATCCTGGACATTCGGGTGGAGGCCGGCACGCCGGAGGACGCGGCCCGGATCGCCAACGAGGTCAACACCGTGCTGGGTGAGAAGGCCAAGGAGATCTCCCCGGAGAGCATCGACCCGAACACCGGCGTCCGCAGCCCGACGATCACCGCGACCGTGGTCAGCGAGGCGCTCCCGCCGAGCGACGCGGCCGGGCCGCAGACCGTCCGCAACACCCTGATCGCCTTCTTCACCGGCGTCATCCTCGGCCTGCTCCTGGCCATCGCCCGCGACAAGCTGGACAACCGCGTCCTCGATGCGGACGACCTGCCCGAAGGGCTGACCACGCTCGGCAGTGTGCCGGCCACCCGCCGGGCCAGCGAACCGGCGGCCTGGACCACCGGTGACGCGGACGCCCAGCTGCCCGTGGCGTTCGGACGGGTGCATGCCAACCTGCGCTTCGCCAGCGTCGACACCCCGATTCGCAGCCTGCTGGTCACCTCGGCCATCCCGGGGGAGGGGAAGTCGACGGTCAGCGTCGGACTCGCTCTTGCCCTTGCCGAGACCGGCGCTCGAACTCTGCTGATCGATGCGGACCTGCGCCGTCCGAAGATCGGCCAGTACCTCGACCTGGAGGCATCGGTCGGACTGGCCGACGTGCTGGTCGGCACGGTGGCCTTTGCCGACATCGTCCAGGAGTGGGGGGTCCGGGGCCTGAAGGTGCTGCCGGCCGGAACCACTCCGCCCAACCCGAAGCTGCTGCTGGACTCGCATGCCATGTCCAGCTTCCTCGACGAGGTGATGGCCGCCTACGACGTGGTGGTCATCGACAGCCCGCCGCTGCTGGCCGTCGTCGATCCGCTGACCCTGACCGACAAGGCCGATGCCGTGCTGCTGGTGGCCGGCCGGGGACGGCTGCGTAAGCGGCAGTTGCGGGCGGCCGTGGACGCGCTGTCGGCGGCCAAGGCGAACCTGGTCGGTGTGGTGATGAACCGGATGCCGGCACCGCGTGATCGCGGCGAGACCTACGGCTACTGACCTCGCGGAGCCAGCCGAGGGCTGAGCCGGCCACAGGGCTCGCACACGCCTCGAAAACCGGCCCTGGCTAGCAAATCCACCTCCGCGAGGGCGGTCCGAGGGGTTATCCTCTCGGCTCGCGGCCTACCCATGGGGGTGTGCTAGGGTCGCTATTGGGAAAACAACTTAAGGAACTCGGGGGAACGGCGACTCGTCGCCGTCGCAAAGAGAGCTATCCATGCGCCCGAGTATCCCCCAACTCAACGAGCGTCTCGCAAGTGTTGCCGCGCCCCTAGCCGTAGCCGCACTGACCTTTTCCCTGCTCAGCTGGTCCCCCGCCCAGTTCGCGCAGGCCGCCCCCACGGAGGCGGTCGCTACCACGACCGTCGTCCAGCCGGTCAAGGTCACCAAGGCGAGCACGTCCTTCACTCTTCACCGCTCCAAGCGGGTCACCACCACGATTAGCGGCAACGTCGACAATCGAGCGATTGCCCTGCGCACCAACAAGGCGTGGGCACAGACCACGCTGTCCGGTGACGGCACGCTGTACCTGATCGCCCGCGGCACCACCTGCAAGGGTGCGGCCAAGGTGCGCGTCTACGTCGATGGCAAGCGGATCAAGACCATCACCACGACGGCGGCCAACCAGTTCAAGGAGTACCGGGTCACCGAGTTCTCCGGCACTCACAAGGTGCGGGTGAAGCTGATCAACGACAAGACGCTGCGCAAGCGCTGCAGTCGGGACGCCTTCGTCACCGCTGTGCATCTGGTGTCCAACGTCTCGGTCGAGGTTCCCAACCCGGACCCGGAGCCGGGGACGCCGTCAGCCAGCCCGTCCGACAGCCCGAGCGCCACTCCCAGCGCTCCGGAGCCGACGACGTCGGCAGCTCCGTCCGAGTCGGCCAGCCCGACGCCGGAGCCGACTCCCACGCTCACCCCGAGCCCGACGGTGACGCCCACCCCGACGTCCTCGCCCATGACGATCGCGGAGATCGCATCGAAGCGGGCCAGCCTGGTTCCCGGTAGCTACTTCCCGGACGCCACCAACACCGGCCTGATCGATGCACGTGTGCTGCAGTCCGTCGAGGGCAATGTCACCTACTCCGACCAGGGCAGCCAGGTGAAGGTCATCGAGAACAAGCGGTTCCGCGGCTACGTCTACTTGACCGGCAAGAACTACCTGTTCCGCAACTGCCTGTTCGAGGGCCCGGCCAATCCGCAGTACGCGGCCGTGATTGCTCGTTACGCGACCTCCTCGGGCAATGTCTTCGAGGACTCCACGTTCAAGCCGCGCGGTATCAACTACTACAACGGGACCATCAACGGACGCGGCTTCACCCTGAAGCGGGTCGAGCTGACCGGTGCCGTGGACGGTGCCAACCCGTCGGTCGCCGACGGCGGCACTCGGGTGGACGTGACCATCACCGGTAGCTGGATTCACGACCTGCTGCGCTGGTCGCCGGATCCCACGCATTCGGACAACCAGAGCCACAGCGACGGCATCCAGTGGATGGGTGGTCTGGGGCTGACTCTGATCGGCAACCGGATCGAGGGTCTGCTCGACACCTCGGTGAGCAGCTGGGGGCCTGCCACCTACGACGCGTCCGGCAAGATGACCGGTGGGCATCCCTTCTACCCGAACCCGGTCAACGGCGAGACGCTGATGGTGAACGCCTACCAGAACAAGATCCAGCCTGGTGAGTTGACCATGCGCAAGAACTGGATCCGGGGCGGGGCCGTGGGCCTGAACATGCTCGGCGCCACCAGCGCCTGGGCGAAGAGTGATGGCAGTGCCATCGAGGAGAACTGGTTCCTCAATGATCAGGGCTACGGGAAGAACCACCGCATGGTGGCGAAGTCCACCCAGGTGATCAGCACGAGTACTAACTATGTGTGGGATCTGCGCAATCCGCTGTCGAAGGCCACTGCAGTAAGTATTCGGGTAAACGTCTGATTTCGGCATTCACCCTTGTCAAATGGGGGGTGCTTGAGGTGAAGCCCGGCTAAGGCCGGCCGCCCGACTCGTTCCTGGTGCGAGTCGAGCGGCCGGACCGGCGGCCGGCGGTCACCCGTTTTGGGACTTCGGCCTCGCCAAGTCCAACCCTGGATAGCTAGACTTGTCGCTACCAGTTGACCTTGGGGGAGGTCGACGAGAGGAAGTCTCGGGGGGAACTTCCGATGGATCGCGAGCACAATTCCAGCCTGAGCAACATTGTTGCGGGCCGGATCTGGGGCCCTTTCGGGCACCGTGCTTGGCGATCCCTTTTTGCTGGTGTGGCCATTTCCTTTCTCACTATCGGCTGCACAGCGGCGCCCATCGCCAGCCCATCACCCACGTCAGCTCCGTCCGCAACGGCGCACACCGGAACCGATGTCTCGGCAACGCCGAGCACGGGTGCTTCGGCTCCGTCGGGCGGGACCACAGCGCAAGTGGTGCCGGGCAAGAAGATGACCACGGCCGCACCGATCGGCCTGGGCGAGACCAGCCCTGCGAACCCGGTCGCGGTCAGCCTGACCAAGCTGGTTCGGCTACAGGTCGAGGGCAAGGGCCCGGGCGAGATCAGCGGCCCGGCAGTGGCGGTGACCGTCCGGATTCGCAACCAAGCGACCAGTCCGCTCGACCTGGACCACGTGATCGTGAACCTGCTGGACGCCACTGGGCAGTTGGCCACTCCGATGACCGCTGATCCGGCCGCGCCGTTCCACGGGCAGCTGGCAGCCGGTGCTGACCAGAGTGCCGTCTATGTCTTTTCCGTGACCAAGGACGCACTGAGGCCGGTGCAGATCTCGGTCACCTACAACGTCGAGGAGCCGACCGTGCTCTTCAAGGGGAATCTGTGAGGGACGCAATGATGAAGAAGTCTCTGATCGCGGCAGCGGCATCGCTCGGCTTGGTGATGATGGCTGCACCGGCCGCGCAGGCGGCCCAGCTCAGCACCATTGCACCGGTGGAGCCGCGGAGCTCCAGCGTGGTGACCGCCGTGCCACTGCCCACCGCGCAGATCGACAGTGGTGTGGTCTGGGCAGTCAAGGTGGTCGGTAACACCGTCTACGCCGGTGGCAAGTTCACCGCGGCCCGTCCGGCAGGCTCGAAGGCCGGCGAGAACACGGTGGCCCGCTCGAACCTGCTCTCCTTCAACCTGACCACAGGTGCGCTCAACAGCTTCGCGCCGGTGGTGAACGGCCAGATCAAGGCGCTGGCCGTTTCGCCGGACGGCAAGCGGCTCTATGTGGGCGGCACCTTCAGCCAGGTGGACGGCAAGACTCGCTGGAGCATCGCGGCCTTCGACACCGCCACCGGTGCCCTGCTGGAGACCTTCAAGCCGGCCGTCGGCGGCTCGTACGTGAACACCATCGTGGCCACTAACGACGTGGTCTATGTGGGCGGCCTGATCAGCGCCGGCAACGGAGTGACTCGCAAGAACCTGATGGCCTTCGACGCGGCCGGCAAGCTGCTGGCCTGGGCGCCCACCACCGACATGCAGGTGGACGGGATGGCGCTGACTCCGGCTGGAGACAAGGTCGTTGTCGGTGGACGGTTCACCCTGGTCAACGGCGTCGCGCAGCGCGGCCTGGTCGCGCTCAGTCCGTCCGACGGCAGCATCATCAGCAACTGGATCGCTCCGACGATCATCAAGAACGGTGCCACCAACGGCAAGGCCGGTGTCTACTCGATCACCGCCGATGCCGACTCGCTCTACGCCACCGCGTGGTCCTTCGGTGGAGTGGCCGCCGGCAACCTGGAAGGCTCGGCGCGGATCGATCCGGACACCGGGGCGATCACCTGGATGCAGGACTGCCACGGCGACGAGTACACCGCCTACTCCGACGGCAGCAACGTCTACTTCGCCGGCCACCCGCACGACTGCCAGACGGTCGGCGGCTACCCGCAGGGCGATGGCTCCAACGTGCACTATGCGGTCGGTTTCACCAAGGACGTCAAGGGAACCCTGGACTCGGCCACCGCGAGCTCCACGTACTCCAACTGGGGCGGACAGCCGGCTCCGGCCATGCTGAACTGGTACCCGGACGTGATCTCGGGCAGCGCCACCGGTCAGGGCCAGGGTGTGTGGACCCTGGACGGCTCGGGTGACTACCTGGTGGCAGGCGGCGAGTTCCCCGGCATCAACAACAAGACCCAGTACGGCCTGGTCCGGTTCGCTCGCAGCAACGTGGCCGGGACGACCGGTGACGGCCCGCGACTGACCGGCACGAACGCCAACGCGGCCCTGAAGTGGACGATCACAGCCGCTTCTCCGACGGCCGGCCTGGCCAGCGTGTCCGTCCCGATCAACTGGGACCGTGACGACAAGACGCTGACCTATGACCTGTTCCGCTCGGCGGATGCGACAACCTGGACCAAGGTGGCCAGCAAGAGCCTGGACTCGAACTTCTGGGCGCTGTCGTCGTTCAACTTCGTCGACAACACCGCCGGCCTGACTCCCGGACAGAGCTACAGCTACCGGGTGACGGCCACTGACAGCAATGGCAATGTGGCCACGTCCACTGATGCTTCGGTGACGATCTCCGGCACCACGGTGACCGGCTACCAGGCGGCAGCTCTGGCCGATGGTGCCATCACCTACTGGCCGTTGGGCAATGGCGGTGCGACCGATCTGCTCGGGCTCAACAACGGCGTGGCCGGCTTCCGGGTGAGCACTGGCACCGATCCCGCTACTGGTCGCAGTGCGGCAAGGTTCCAGGGCGGCCAGTCCAGCTCGAACATCGGCTCGGTGAACAAGGTCTCTCAGCCGCAACGGTTCAGCCTGGAAGGCTGGTTCAAGACCACGACGGCCGCCGGCAAGCTGTTCGGTTTCGGTAGCTCGCAGAGCGGGAACTCCAGCAGCTACGACCGGCACGTCTACCTCAGCTCCAATGGGGCGCTGAACTTCGGCGTGTACACCAACAAGTCCAACGTGATCAGCTCCGGCGGCGGGTACGCCGACGGCAAGTGGCATCACGTGGTGGCGACCATGGACCCGACCTCGGGGATGGCTCTGTTCGTCGATGGCGTGCAGGTCGCGTCCGGCGCGAACCGCTACGCCCAGGTCTACGACGGCTACTGGCGGATCGGCAGCGACAGCGTGAGCGGTTGGCCGAACTCCAACGGCAACTACTTCGTCGGAGACGTCGACGAGTTCGCGGTCTACGGCACGGCGCTGACCCCGGGCCAGGTGGCCAACCACTACGCCGTGGGCAAGGGCCTCACTGCTCCGACTGCGTCCTTCACCAGTGCGGTGACCGACCTGTCGGCCACCTTCACGGCGACCGCTTCGGCTGGCGCTGGCACCATCACCGGCTACGCCTGGAACTTCGGGGACGGCCAGACCGGGACCGGGGCCAACCCGTCCCACACCTATGCGGTTGCCGGCACCTACCCGGTGACGCTGACCGTGACCGACTCCAACAACCTGACCGGGACCGCGTCCGGCTCGGTGACCGTGACCACGCCGCATGCAGCTCCGGTGGCCGACTTCTCGGCCAGCGCCAGCGGGCTGGCAGTCTCGGTGGACGCCAGCGCATCGACCGCAGACGGCGGCGACTCGCTGACCTACTCCTGGAACTGGGGGGACGGCACTGCGGACGGCACCGGGAAGACGGCCAGCCACAGCTACGCCAGCCCGGGTGACTACACGGTCACCTTGACCGTCACCGACGATCACTCCCTGACCGGCACCAAGGCCAAGACGGTCAGCCCGACCCATGCGGCTCCGGTGGCCTCGTTCACCACCACGGTGGACGGGCTCGGGGTGGCCGTGGACGCGAGCGCGACCACGCTCTCCGACAGCGCCACCGCGAGCTACGGCTGGGATTGGGGTGACGGCAGCGCGGCCGGTTCCGGCAAGACGGCCAGTCACACCTACTCCGCAGCCGGCACCTACACGGTGAAGCTGACCGTGACCGACTCCTTCAGTGCCACCGACACCAAGTCGTCGACCGCCTCGGTCTTCGACCCGGCCGATGCCACCGTGGTGCTGGCCCGGTTCGGTACGGCGGTTAAGCCCGGCTGGGGTGCCGCTGACAAGGGCGGCAACTGGAGCCTGAGCGGGCTGTCCTCGTCCTGGTTCTACGTGGCGGACGGCGCCGGCAAGATCAAGCTCTCCAAGGGCCTGGAGGGTCGGGCCACGCTGGACTCGGTCTCAGTGCAGGATCTGTCCGCCTCGGCGTCCATCTCGCTGGATGCGCTGCCGGTCGGCGGCCCGGTCCGGTTCTACCTCGACCTGCGTCGCAGTGCGGACGGGTCGGCGGGCTACCGGGTCCGTACCGACATCTCGGTCACCGGCCAGGTCACTCAGCACCTGGTGAAGGCGGTCGGCGGCACGGAGACCGTACTGGTCAGCAAGACGGTCTCCGGGCTCACCTACACCCCCGGCGACAAGCTGAACCTGTCCACTCAGCTGGCCACCAGCGGTGGCTCGACCAGCTTCAAGGCCAAGGTCTGGCTGCGCAGCGGTGACGAGCCGACCAGCTGGACGGTCTCCACCACCAACGGTGAGTCGGCCCTGCAGGGTCCGGGGTCGTTCGGAGTGAAGACCTATACCAGCGGCAATGCCACCAACACCATGGTGCTGTCGGTGGACGACGTGGTGGTCGAGCGCAGCTGAACTCGGGCTCGCCGGCTCAGGAAGCTGCGCCGGCGAGCACCGCAGCGGTGCCGGACAGGCCGAGCCTGGTGGCGCCCGCGTTGATCATGGCAATGGCTGTGGCCCAGTCCCGGATCCCACCGGACGCCTTCACGCCCAGCCGTCCGCCGACCGTGGCGGCCATCAGCTCGACCGCGTGCACGGAGGCGCCGCCGGCCGGGTGGTAGCCGGTGGACGTCTTGACGAAGTCGGCTCCGGCGGCCTCGGCGGCCTGGCAGGTGGCCACAATCTCGGCGTCGGTCAGAGCGGCGGACTCGATGATCACCTTCAGCACGCCCGGCACGACCGCACGGACGGCCGCGATCTCATCGCGGGTGGACTCCAGGCGTCCGGCCTTCACCAGGCCCAGATCGATCACCATGTCGACCTCGTCCGCACCGGCCGAGACCGACTCGGCGGCCTCGGCCGCCTTGATGGCGGCGGTGTGCTTGCCCGAGGGGAAGCCGCAGACGGTGGCCAGCTTGAGCTCGCCCAGATCGAAGGTGACCGGCAGCATGGCCGGGGAGATGCAGATCGAGTAGGTGCCCAGCGCCTTGGCTTCGGCCACCAGTGCGCCGATGTCGGCGACGGTAGCGGTGGGCGAGAGCAGCGTGTGGTCCACGTAGCGGACCAGTTCGGTGGTCATCACAGCCACTGACCCTAGCTCAGCAGAAGCGGCGCCGGTAAGCCAGCGGCGCCACCCCGACGCTTCGCCGGAAGTGGTCACGCAGCACCACTGCGGAGTTGAAGCCCACCTGGCTGGCGATCCGCTCGACCGGATCGTCGGTGGACTCCAGCAGCTCCCGCGCAGCCAGCACCCGCTGTTGGGTGAGCCATTGATGCGGCGTGGTGCCGGTCTCGGCCAGGAACCGACGGGCGAAGCTGCGTTCGCTCAGGTTGGCTCGGCCGGCCAGGCTGGCCACGGTGTGTGGCTGTTCCAGGTTCGTCCGCACCCAGTCCAGGAGTTCGGCCAGGCCCTCGCTGGCGCACTCCGGCACCGGGGCTGGCAGGAACTGCTGCTGACCGCCGTCGCGCTGCGGCGGCACCACCATCCGGCGGGCGATCTTGTTGGCCATGGCAGCGCCGTACTCGCGCCGAACCAGGTGCAGGCAGGCGTCGACCCCGGAGGCGGTGCCGGCGCTGGTGATGATCTGGCCGGTGTCCACGAACAGCACGCGGGGATCCACCCGGGCCGAAGGGTGCCGGCGCTGCAGCGCCTCGGTGTACATCCAGTGGGTGGTGCAGTCACGTCCATCGAGCAGGCCGGCCTCGCCGAGCAGGAAGGCCGCCGAGCAGATGCTGAGGATGGTGCTGCCGGCCGCGTAGGCGGCTTGGACGGTCTCGATCACCTCTGCCGGATACGGTCCGTGGTCCGGAGTGGCCGGGACCAGGACGACCAGGTCGGCGCCGGCCACGGCGTCCAGCCCGTGCGAAGGGATGATGCTCAGCGGGGTGGACGCCTTGGCGCGCAACGGACGTCCGGGGTGCTGCCCGCAGATCCGCAGCTCGAAGCCCGCTACCCCCTCCTCCTGGCGATCGATGCCGAATACCTCGACGACGACGCCGAACTCGAAGACCGCCACCGGCTCGGTGACGATCATGGCGATGGTCTTCAGGGGCACTCCCTCAGCGTACTGGCAGAAATCTTGTGGTCAATGGCATTGCCGCCACTGGTGGCGGTAATCGATCGACGAAAGGATTACTGCCATGACGCAGCTCCTGGTCTTCCTCGTCCTTGTCGGTGCATTGGTCGCGGCCCTACAGCCGGCCCACCACCGCGGGTGGCGACCCGGTGTGGAGACTAGGAATGATCGCGACCGGGACCGGCTGCTCGCTGAACTCATCCTCCTCGAGTCCAGCGAGCAGCCCACTTCCTCAGAGTCGACGCCCACCCCGGTAGCTCCCGAGGTGACCCGGGTGCGCGGCCGGGAGGGCCGGGCCGCCGCGCTCAGGCCAGCGGCAGACGCACGGTGAACCGGGTGTAGCCGGGCCGGCTGTCGAGGCCGACCTGCCCGCCCTGGGCGCCGACCACGGCGGCCACGATGGCCAGGCCCAGGCCGGTGGATGAACCGCCGGTCTGCCGTGCCCGACTGACATCGGCCCTGGTGAACCGTTCGAAGACCGAGTCCTGGATCTCGGGCGGGACGCCCGGGCCGTCGTCGGTCACGGCAACCACCGCCCAGCCGTCCGCCGTGCTCAGGGACGCTTCGACGTGGGTTCCGGGCGGGGTGTGGGTGCGCGCATTGGCCAGCAGGTTGGCGATCACCTGATGGGTGCGATGGGGATCGACATTGGCCAGCACCTCATCGGTGGGCAGGTTCAGTGACCAGTGATGCTCCCGGTCGGCGGCCCGGGCGTCGTCGACGGCATTGAGCACCATCTCGGTCAGATCGGTCGGACGCACGTCCAGGGTGGGCTCGGCGTCCAGTCGGGCCAGCAACAGCAGATCCTCGACCAGGGCCGACATCCGCTCGGACTCCGCCTCGATCCGGGACAGCGCGTGGCTGGCATCGGGTGGAAGGGACTCACTCGATCGCCTGGTCAGCTCCGCGTAGCCGCGGATCGAGGCCAGCGGGTTGCGCAGCTCATGTGAGGCGTCCGCTACGAAACGACGCACCTTGGTCTCGCTGCGATGCCGGGCTGCCAGCGCGTTCTCGACGTTGTCGAGCATCAGGTTCAGAGCAAGTCCGACTTGGCCTACCTCGGTCTCGGGGTCGGCATCGGCAGCGGCTACCCGGACCGGCACCGCACCTTCGCCGCGGGCCAGTGGCAATGCGGAGACCTGGTTGGCGGTGGCCGCCAGTCGGTTCAGCGGACGCAGGCTGGTGGCCACGATCTGCCGGGTGCCCAAGTAGGCCAGCAGGATCGCGCCCAGGGTGAGCAGGCCGGTCATCAGCAGCTGGGTGTACAGCGGGTTGGTCACGTCCCGGTAGGGCAGGGCCACCACCGTCCGTCCCCGATCGAAGTCGCGGACCAGGACCCGGTAGTGGCCGAGTCCGGGGATATCGACGTTCGCCGGCGCCGCACCAAGCTCCAGCTGGAGCAGCCCGGTGGCGATGGCGGCGGTGCGGGTGTCCGGCGCGGTGATCCGGACGGGGAAGCCAGTGATCGCATCGATCCGGATCAGTCCGGAGCCGGCGGGGTCGTCGGTGTTGCTCGGAGAGCTCGCCCCCACTCGCCCGGGACGTGCAGCCGCAGTCTCCAGCCGCTCGTCCAACTGCTGTTGGAGGATCTGGAAGTTGGCCAGTGAGATGAAGACGGCCAGCACCACGGTGACCAGCGCCACCAGCGCGGTGGTCCGCCGGACCAGTCTCCGGCTCAGGCTGCCTCTCACTCGATCGCCGGTTTCAGGACGTAGCCGGCGCCTCGCATTGTGTGGATCATCGGAGACCGACCGGCGTCGATCTTCTTGCGCAGGTAGGAGATGTACAGCTCGACCACGTTCGCCTGGCCGCCGAAGTCGTAGTTCCAGACCCGGTCCAGGATCTGCGCCTTGCTCAGCACCCGGCGCGGGTTGCGCATCAGGTAGCGGAGCAGCTCGAACTCGGTGGCGGTGAGATTGATGATCTCCCCGCCGCGGGAGACCTCGTGGCTGTCCTCGTCGAGGATCAGGTCGCCGACCACCAGCTGCGACTCGTTGCGCGCGGTGGCCGCTCCCGAGCGGCGCAGCAGCCCGCGCAGCCGGGCGACCAGCTCTTCCAGGCTGAACGGCTTGGTCACGTAGTCGTCGCCGCCGGCGGTGAGGCCGCCGATCCGGTCGTCCAGAGCGTCCCTGGCGGTGAGGAAGATCACTGGGACGTCCGGCTGCTCGGCTCGCACCCGGCGCATGACCTCCAGGCCGTCGAAGTCGGGCAGCATCATGTCCAGCACGATGGCGTCCGGACGGATCTCCCGGGCGGCCTTCACTGCGGCCAAACCGGACGCGGCGGTGGACACCTCCCAGCCCTCGTAGCGCAGCGCCATGCTGAGCAACTCGGTGAGGCTGGTCTCGTCGTCGACGGTGAGGATCCGGATCGCGCTTCCGTCCGGCCGGGTCAGGGCTTCCTGACCGCTGCGTGCAGTAATGGCCATACTGTGAGTCTCTCCGGGTTGGGTGAGCGCCCGCTGGCAACTTCCTGTGTAAAGCCTATGTCTGGGCAGTCTCGGCAGGGCCGCCGCACAGAAAAGGGAACTGTTCTCTTTTCGGTGGGGACGCCGCTTCCGCGTCGGCCCGCAACCTGGCAGGTAGCATCGGAGCGCACGGAGGGGGCCGAAGATGCGAGTCGTTCGCGGCGCGGTGGGACTACTCGGAGAGTTGCTGGTCACTCTCGGAGTGCTGCTGCTGCTGTTCGTGGGCTGGCAGCTGTGGTGGACCGATGTGGTCTCCGACGCCGACGCCGCCCAGGTGGTGTCCACCATCGAGCAGGAGTTGAACACTCCGGACTCCAGTTTCGTCCAGCCCGGCAAGGCCAAGCTCGGCGATGCCTACGCCATCGTCCGGATTCCCCGGTTCGGGGCCACCTATGCCCGTCCGCTCTACCAGGGGACGACCCGAGCGGTGCTGCAGCGCGGTGTCGGCCACTACCTGGAGACGGCGATGCCCGGTGAGATCGGCAACTTCGCCATGGCCGGCCACCGGACCACCTACGGCAAGCCGTTCAACCGGATCGCCGAGCTTCGCGATGGCGATGTGGTGCTGATCGAGACCAAGGACAGCTACTTCGTCTATCGAGTGACCGGGCATCAGATCGTCCCGCCCACCCAGGTGTCGGTGCTGCTGCCGGTGCCCGATCAGCCCGGGGCCGAGCCGACCGCGGCGACCCTGACCATGACCAGCTGCCATCCCGAGTTCTCGGCGCGGGAGCGGTTCATCGTCCACGCCGAGCTGGACGCCACCTATCCGCGCGCCGGTGGCGTGCCGCCCGAGGTTTTGGAGGTGAAGGGCTGATGTACCCCTTGTTGTGGCGGATCCTGCCCGGACCGAAGCTGGTCAAGGTGCTCGAACTGATCGTGCTGGCCGCGATCGTGGTCGCCGTGCTGTTCACCTGGGTCTTCCCGGCCATCGCGCCGCTGATGCCGTTCAACGCCAACACCGTCGGCCAGGACGGCTGAGCAGCCGACATGCCCAGGCTGGCGGTAGCGATCACGACCTTCCGGCGCCCGGAGCTGCTCGGCCGGTTGGTGCCCGCCGTGCTCACCCACCTGGACCAGGTGGGCGGCGAGCTGATCGTCGTCGACAACGACCCGCAGGCCAGTGGCCGGACGGCCGCGCTGAGCTCTGGTGATCCGCGGGTTCACTACGTGGTCGAGCCGAGCCCGGGGATCGTGGCGGCCCGGAACCGTGCGCTGGACGAGGCCGCCGAGTTCGACCTTCTGGCGTTCATCGACGACGACGAGCTGCCCCGGGACGGGTGGCTGGCCCACCTGGTCGAGACCCTGGATCGCACCGGCGCCACCGCGGTGAGCGGCCAGGTCTGCTCGCTGCCCGACGGCGAAGTGCCGGCCTGGGTGGCGGCCAGCGGGGTGCTGGCCCCCCGGCATCCCGAGCTGCGCACCGGGGACGTGATGGCACGCGCGGCCAGCGGCAGCCTGCTGCTGGACCTGGCCCGAGTGCGTGAGTGGGGGCTGCGCTTCGACGAGCGATTCGGACGCACCGGCGGCGAGGACTCCTACTTCACCGGCCAGCTCACCCAGCGCGGCGGACGGATCGTCTGGTGTGCCGAGGCGATCGCCGACGAGCTCGTCCCGGCCGCTCGGCTGACTCGCGAGTATCAGCTACGGCTGGCTGCGGTGCGGGCCAACAGCACCGTCCGGGTGCGGGTGGCGCTGGCCGACGGCTGGCTGCAGCGGACGAAGCTGCGCGGCTACTGGGGGCTGATCGGACTGCGTGAGTGGCTGGCCGGGCTGCGTCCGGCCGGTGATCTGGCAACCCGGGCTCGCAGCGAGCTGCGCCGGGCGGCTGGCATCGGCGTGCTGCGCGGGGTGTTCGGCCGTTCCTGGGGCCACTACGGTGACTGACCTCAGTTGGCGCTGAAGCCGATCCGCCCGGGGATGGGCTCGGGCCAGGTCAGGTCGTAGTCGTCGACCCAGCCCGGACGTCCGGTGGTGGGCGGTTGCTCGATGGTGAAGCGGAGCAGCCGGCGAACCGCGTCCGGCTCACCCTGGGCGATGATCTCGACGCTGCCATCGGGCAGGTTGCGCACCTTTCCGGCCAGGCCGAGGGCTCGGGCGGTGTTCTGCGCCCACCAACGGAAGCCGACGCCCTGGACCCGCCCGGTCACCACGATCCGGACCGCAAGCATGGGGTCATCTTGACCGTCCGCGGCCGTCTCGTCCACCGCGCGGGGGAGGGGGTCGATAGTGCAGGATGTGCGCATGAGTGAATCGGTCCGGGAAGTTCTCACCTGGCAGGCCTTCGGTGTGGCCGCCCGTGAGTTGGCACAGCAGGTCGTCGATTCGGGCTTCCAGCCCGATCTGATCCTGTCGATCACCCGCGGCGGAATGCTTCCGGCCGGCACCATCAGCTACGCCATGGGCATCAAGAATCTGCACATCATCAACGTCGAGTTCTACACCGGGGTCGACTCCCGGCTGCCGCTGCCGGTGCTGCTGCCGCCGGTACCGGCCGCGGTGGATCTGTCCGGCCAGAAGGTGCTGATCATCGACGACGTGGCCGACACCGGCGAGACCTTGAAGATGGTCCGCGACTTCTGCGCCACCCACGTGGCCGAGACCCGGACCGCGGTCCTCTACGAGAAGTCCCAGTCGGTCGTGAAGTGCGACTACGTCTGGAAGCGGACCGACGAGTGGATCTCGTTCCCGTGGTCGGCCGAGCCGCCACTGGTGGGGGTTTCCACCGACAACTGAGTCGGTGGCAGCGGTTTCCGCACTCCCACCTACGTAGGACTGGGCAAATCGTAACCTGTTCGACAAACTGCGGCGCTACGTTGGAGGCCTCTTGTCGAGGGGGCTGTTATGGACCAGACGGTTTTCGAGCGGAACCGTCCTGCGGCTGGCGTGGTCATCGAATCGTTGCGGGGCTCACGCCCGGCGGTGTTCTGGCTGGACGGGCTGACCCGCCCTGAGCGCCCCAGCCTGGTCGGCCCGCACCGCGCCGATCTGGTGGTGGTGGGCGGCGGTTACACCGGGCTGTGGACTGCGGTCCGGGCCAAGGAGCGTGACCCCGAGCGCCGGGTGATCGTCCTTGAGGCCCACGAGTTCGGCTGGGCCGCCTCGGGCCGCAACGGCGGCTTCTGCGCGGCCAGTATCACCCACGGCGAAGAGAACGGACGGCGCCGCTGGCCCGACGAGTACGAGACATTGGCCCGGCTCGGAGACCAGAACCTGGACGAGCTCGAGGCCACCGTTCAGCGCTACGGGATGGCCGTGGAGTTCGAGCGCACCGGCGAGCTGTCGGTGGCCGTGGAGCCGCACCAGATCGAGTGGCTGGAGCCGGACGTCCCCGGCTTCCTGGACACCGCGGCCATCCGGGCCGAGGTGAACTCACCGACCTACCTGGCCGGCCGCTGGGACCGATCCGGCACCGCCATGGTGAACCCGGCCCGGCTCGTCCTCGAGTTGGCCCGCGTGGCCGCCGAACTGGGCGTGGAGCTCTACGAACACTCCGCGGTGACCGGCATCGACCGCGGCCCGCAGCTGCGGGTGCGCACCGAACGCGGCTGGGTGCGCGCGTCTCGGGTGGCGCTGGCCACCAATGTCTTCCCCTCGCTGCTGCGCCGCAACCGGCTGATGACCGTCCCGGTCTACGACTACGCGCTGGTCACCGAGCCGCTGAGCGATACCCAGTGGGCCGAGATCGGCTGGCAGCATCGGCAGGGCCTGGCCGACCTGGCCAACCAGTTCCACTACTACCGGGTGACTGCGGACGGCCGGATCCTGTTCGGCGGCTACGACGCCATCCGGCATCGCGCGGTGAGCCCGGTGCACGAGGAGCGTCCGGCCACTTACCAGCGGCTGGCCGAGCACTTCTTCACCACCTTCCCGCAGTTGGAGGGGCTTCGGTTCAGCCATCGCTGGGCCGGCGCGATCGACACGTCCACTCAGTTCTGCGCCTTCTACGGACTGGCTGCGGCCGGACGGATCGGCTACGCGGCCGGCTTCACCGGGCTCGGCGTCGGGGCCAGCCGGTTTGCCGCGGACGTGGTCCTCGACCTGCTCAGCGGCGAGAAGACCGAGCGCACCGAGTTGGAGATGGTGCGGCGGCGTCCGCTGCCGTTCCCGCCGGACCCGATCGCCGCGGCCGGGGTGGCCGCCACCAAGTGGTCGCTGGACCGCGCCGATCACCACCAGGGCCGGCGCAACCTGCTGCTGAAGACCCTGGATGCCGTCGGTCTGGGGTTCGACTCATGAACCCCGCCCTGCTGGCCGACGCGCTGTCGGTCGAGATCGCCCACGAGCCGTTCGACCCCGAGCACCTGGTCGCCGGCGAGCCCACCTCCGGCTGGCTGCCGCTGGCCGAGATCGACGGGGTCGAAGTGGGTATCTGGGAGATGACCCCCGGCACGATCACCGACACCGAGGGCGACGAGGTGCTCTGCGTCCTGGCCGGACGTGCGCTGGTGGAGTTCCTGGACCCGCCCGCAGCCCCGATCGACCTCCGGCCGGGGAGCCTGGTTCGGCTGCAGGCCGGCTGGCGCACCCGCTGGACGGTCACTCAGACAATCCGCAAGATCGCTGCTACCCGAGAGGAAGCCTGATGGAAATCCCACATCTGATCGCTGGACGCGAGGTCACCGGAGACCTGCGCAGCGGTCCGATCTTCAACCCGGCCACCGGTGAGCAGATCGCCACCGTGGGCTTCGCCGATGCCGCCCGGGTGCAGGAGGCGATCGCTGCGGCGTCCGCTGCGCTGCCCGGCTGGCGGGCCACCGGGCTGATCAAGCGCGCCGACGTCTTCTTCCGGCTGCGCCAGTTGCTGGTGGAACGCTCCGACGAGCTGGCCGCGATCATCACCCGTGAGCACGGCAAGGTGTTCTCCGATGCGCTCGGCGAGATCAGCCGCGGCATCGAGAACGTCGAGTTCGCCGCCGGCCTGGTCCACCTGCTCAAGGGCGACTACTCCGAGCAGGTCTCCCGTGGCGTGGACGTCCACTCGATCAAGCAGCCGGTCGGCGTGGTGGCCTGCATCACCCCGTTCAACTTCCCGATCATGGTCCCGCTGTGGATGACCGCCTCGGCGATCGCCTGCGGCAACACCGTGGTGCTCAAGCCCAGCGAGAAGGACCCGTCCGCGTCGGTGTTCCTGGCCCGGCTGTTCGCCGAGGCCGGACTTCCGGCAGGCGTGCTGAACGTCGTCCATGGCGATGCCGAAGCCGTGAACACGTTGCTGGACGCCCCGCAGGTGCGGGCGGTCAGCTTCGTGGGCTCCACCCCGATCGCCAAGGCCATCTATGCCCGCGGCACGGCCAACGGCAAGCGGGTGCAGGCCCTCGGTGGGGCCAAGAACCACATGATCGTGATGCCGGACGCCGACCTGGACGCTGCGGCCGACGCGGCAGTTTCGGCCGCCTACGGTGCCGCCGGTGAGCGCTGCATGGCGATCTCGGTGCTGGTCCCGGTGGGTGAGGCCGTGGCCGAGGCGCTGCTGCCCAAGATCGCCGAGCGGATGGCCAAGCTGACCATCGGCGACGGCACTGACCCGGCCACCGAAATGGGCCCGCTGATCACGGCGGCCCATCGAGACAAGGTGGCCGGCTACGTCACCGGCGCTGCTGCCGAGGGTGCCGAGGTCCTCGTGGACGGCACCGCGACCAGCTTCGAGGCCGGCTACTTCATCGGGACCAGCCTGATCGACAAGGTCAAGCCCGGGATGCGGATCTACGACGAGGAGATCTTCGGCCCGGTTCTGTCGGTGGTCCGGGTGCACAGCTACGACGAGGCCGTGGCCCTGGTCAACGCCAACCCGTACGCCAACGGCACCGCGATCTTCACCCGCGACGGTGGCACGGCCAAGGCCTTCGAGTACGACATCGAGGTGGGCATGGTCGGGGTGAACGTGCCGATCCCGGTGCCGGTCGGGGCGTTCTCCTTCGGCGGCTGGAGGGACTCGCTGTTCGGCGACTCCCACATCTACGGCCCCGAGTCGATCCACTTCTACACGCGCAGCAAGGTGATCACCTCCCGCTGGCCCGATCCGAGCGAGTCCCAGGTGAACCTGGGCTTCCCCTCCAACCACTGAGGATTGTCATGACGTATGTGAACCTGGCCGGTGAGGCCACCCCGCTGCCCGATCCGGACGCAGAAGCCGTCGTCCGGGCCAATGACCGGGCCCACGTGTTCCACTCCTGGAGTGCCCAGGGCGCGCTCGCCCCGCTGCCGGTGGCCGGCGGCCTGGGGGCGAGCTTCTGGGACTACTCGGGCAAGAGCTACCTGGACTTCGGCTCCCAGCTGGTGAACCTGAACCTGGGTCACCAGCACCCGGATCTGATCGCCTCGCTGCATCGGCAGGCCGACCGGCTGGCCACCATCCAGCCGGCCATGGCCAACGACGTCCGCTCCGAACTGGCCCGGCTGCTGGTCGAGGTGGTCGGTGAGCCGTTCGCGAAGGTCTTCTTCACCAATGCCGGCGCGGACGCCAACGAGTACGCCGTCCGGATGGCCCGGCACTCGACCGGACGCAACAAGGTGCTGTCCACCTACCGCAGCTACCACGGCGGGATGGGCACCCCGATCGGGCTGACCGGTGACCCGCGGCGCTGGGCCAACGAGGCCGCGGCCAACGGTGTCGTCCACTTCTTCGGGCCCTACCCGTACCGCTCGCCGTTCCACTCCGACAGCCCCGAGCAGGAGACCGCCCGGGCGCTGGAGCACCTGGAGAGCGTGATCGTCCTGGAGGGTGCGAACACGATCGCCGCCATCATCTTGGAGACCATCGTCGGCACCAACGGCATCCTGGTGCCGCCGCCGGGCTACCTGGCCGGCGTCCGTGAGCTGTGCGACAAGTACGGGATCGTCTACATCGCCGACGAGGTGATGGCCGGCTTCGGCCGGACCGGCGAGTGGTTCGCCTTCCAGGGCTTCGACGTTCAGCCGGATCTGGTCACCTTCGCCAAGGGGGTGAACTCCGGTTACGTCCCGCTGGGTGGCGTGATCATCTCGGCCAAGATCGCCGAGTTCTTCAATGACAAGGTGTTCTACGGCGGCCTGACCTACTCCGGGCACCCGCTGGCCTGCGCGCTGGGGGTCACCACCTTCGAGGTGTTCCGTCGCGATCACATCCTCGAGCACGTCCGCGACCTCTCGGAGCGAGTGATCGCACCGCGGCTGGACGGCTGGCTGGAGACCCACCCGTCGATCGGCGAGGTTCGTGGTCGGGGCTTGTTCTGGGCCATCGAGTTGGTCAAGGATCGGGATACCCGCGAACCGTTGGTGCCGTTCAACCCGACCGCGGCGCAGAACGCTCCGATGGCGGCCTTCGCCGCGGCCTGCAAGGCCGACGGAGTGTGGCCGTTCACCCACTACAACCGCACACACATCGCACCACCACTGGTGATCGCCGAGGACGAACTCAACCGCGGCCTCGACGTGATCGACGAAGCCCTGACCATCACCGACCAAGCGATTGGAGCATGATGAGCAAGTACGCCGTTATCAACCCGGCCACCGGCGCCACCCTGGCCGAGTATCCGCAGATCAGCAACGAAGAGCTCACCGCGGCGATCGGACGGGCGGACGCGGCCACCCGCGGCTGGGGCCGCAGCACCTCGGTGGAGGAGCGGGCCGCCCTAGTGACCCGGATCGGCGACCTGCATGCGGAGCGTCGCGACGAGCTGGCTGCCGCGCTGGTCTCCGAGATGGGCAAGCCGTTGGCTCAGGCCTACGGCGAGATCGACTTCGCCGCCGACATCTACCGCTACCACGCCGAGATCGCCGCTGCCGAGCTGGCCGATGAGCCGATCGAGTTGCGGGCCGGCACCGGCTCGGCGCTGATCCGCTGTGCGCCGCTGGGCGTGATCCTCGGCGTGATGCCGTGGAACTTCCCCTTCTACCAGGTGGCCCGCTTCGCCGGTCCGAACCTGGCCGCCGGCAACTCGGTGATGCTGAAGCCGGCCTCGCAGTGCCCCAAGACCGCTCAGCTGATCGCCCAGATTTATGTGGACGCCGGGGCGCCGGCGGGCGCCTTCGAGCTGATCTTCGCCGACTCGTCCCAGATCGCCGACGTGATCGCCGATCCGCGGGTGGCCGGGGTCTCGCTGACCGGCTCGGAGAAGGCCGGTGCGGCCGTGGCCGAGCAGGCCGGACGGCACCTGAAGAAGGTCGTCCTCGAGCTCGGCGGCACCGACCCGTTCGTGGTGCTCTCCACCGATGACCTGGATGCCGTGGTGGCCGACCTGGTGGCCGGACGCCTGGACAACTCCGGCCAATCCTGCAACGCCCCCAAGCGGGCCGTCGTGATCGCCGACCTGTACGACGAGTTCGTGGCGAAGCTGGTTGACGCGCTGGCCAAGGTATCGGCCACCGACCCGACCAGCGAGGACTGCGAGCTCGGTCCGGTCTCCTCTCTCGGTGCGGCGGAGTTCCTCGAGGAGCAGGTCAAGCGGGCGATCGCAGCCGGCGGCGAGCTGCTGCTCGGCGGCACCCGGGACGGCGCCTTCTTCGCCCCGACCGTGATCACCAACATCCCCCGGGATTCGGCGGCCTACCGCGAGGAGCTGTTCGGACCGGTGGCGCTGGTCTACAAGGTGGCCGACGAGGCCGAGGCCATCGAGGTGGCCAACGACACCCCGTTCGGGCTGGGCTCCTACCTCTACTCCACCGATCCGGACCAGGTGCAGCGGGTGGCCAACGCCATCGATGCCGGCATGGTGTTCGTGAACTGCGTCCTGGCCGACGGGGTGGAGTTGCCCTTCGGCGGCGTGAAGCGCTCCGGTTTCGGTCGCGAGATGGGACGCCTGGGCGCCACCGAGTTCGTCAACAAGAAGCTGATCCGGATCGTCTAGCCTTCGCACGGAAAAGGGGACGGTTCCCGTTTCCGTTCACTCTCTGCCCGGACGGGGCGGTTGTGAACGGGAAGGGAGCCGTCCCCTTTCCGGTTTGCGTCACGGCATGGCGGGCAGGCTGTCCGGCTCCGGCTGGGACGCAGCGACGCGGGTCGAGCGCCACAGGATCACGGCTGCCGCGGCGATCACCACCGCTCCGAGCCAGTACGGGGCGGAGTGGCTGAACGAGGCGTACAGCCAGCCAGCCAGCAGCGGCGCGGTCATCTGCACCGCCGACCCGACGGAGCTGACTCCTCCGGCCAGCCAGCCCTGCTCGTCCGCGCCGACGGAGGAGGACATCAGTCCGTCCAGGGCGGCGGTCATGCCGCCCTGGCCGGCGGCGAAGATCATCGCCCCGATGCCGAACACCCAGGCTGACGGGAAGAACGCGGCCGCGACGGCGAGCCCGAGGCAGCCGATCAGCTGCCCGATCATGCCGCCGATCACGAGTCCCCGTTCACCGAGCCACTTGATCAGGAGGCCGAGGAGCGCACCTTGGATGATGATGTCGGTGACGCCGACCCCGGACGTGAGCAGGCCGACCTGGGTCGGTCCCCAGCCGAGCGTGTCGAGAGCGAGCACGGAGAAGTTGTTCGCGAAGAAGGCGAACGGGATGCTGATCAGCGTGAAGCCGATCAACAGGGCTCGCAACTCGGGGCGCCGGAAGGCCTCGGTGATCACCGTGAAGGGGTGCAGGTCGGCCGCCTTGACCTCACCGATCCGGTTCTCCGCCTTCAGGGTCTCGGGCAGGACGGTCGCAGACAGGACACCGATCAGGGCGGCGACCGCCGCCGTGGCGAACACCGGCGCGTTGACGCTGATCTGGGCGAGGATGCCGCCGATGGCGGGTCCGAGGATGAATCCGACCCCGGACAGGGCACCCAGCAGCCCATACCGCTTGGCGCGTTCCTCCGGTTCGGTGATGTCGGCGACGTAGGCGAACAGGACGGGCATGTCGCCCGCGGTCAGGCCGTCGATGATCCGCGAGATCAGCAGCACCCAGATCGCGCCGCCGATGCCGAACATCAGGTAGCCGGCCGCTGAGCCGAACACGCTGATGACGAGGATCGGCTTGCGTCCGAACCGGTCGGACAGGACGCCGAGGACGGGGGCTGCGACGAAGGCGCACAGGGCGTACACGGACTCGAGGACGCCGACCCACAACGCGAGGTTGGTGTCGTCGGGAAGGTACTGCAGCACCACGAACGGGAGTACCGGCAGCACGATGGTCATGCCGATCGTGGCGAGGAAGCTGATGGCGATCAGCAGCGGCCACGCGCGCTTCGCGGCTCGAAGATCGATCCCAGGTGGGGTTGTGTCTTGGCTTGTCATGGTGGGTTCTCCTTTCGGGAGGGCGCGCGACAGCACGGGCGCGTCGCAGCGCCTGAGATGGATGTGTGGGTCAGTCGGGGAAGCTCAGTCGGTCAGGGCCTGGTCGACCTTGGTGAGCAGCATCTTCAGTTGCTCGCCCTCCTCGGGGGTCAGCGTGCTCAACCGCACGCGGCCCTGGGCCCGGACGCCTGCCTCGAAGTGCTTGACCAGGTCGCGCGCCTTCGGGGTCACGTGCAGGGTCTTGCGGCGCGAATCGGACGGGTCCGTCCGTCGCTCGACCCAGCCGTCTGCCTCGAGGCCGGCCAGGAGCGCGGACACGCTGGCTGCGCGGGCTCCGGTGACGTCCGAGATGTCGCGGGCGATCAGGTCGTTCGCCTCATTGGCCTCGATGAAGCCGACGATCCGGGCCTGATGCGGAGTCAACCCGCCCAGATCGAAGCCATCACCGACGGCCGAGATCCGCTGGCGTTGCCGCATCGCGATCCTGGTGATCAACTCCGTGATCTCGTTCTCAAGGTCGGCCATGATCAGAACTCTAGATCGTTAGAAACCTAACAGTCAAGTGTCTAACGGTTAGGAAGCGAATCAATCGGTGATGGACGTTCGTCAGCGACCGAACAGTGCCCGCAGGAAGAAGGCCAGGTTCGCCGGACGCTCGGCCAGGCGACGGATGAAGTAGCCCCACCAGTCGGTGCCGTAGGGCACGTACACCCGGACGGTCTCGCCCGCGGCGGCCAGTCGGCGCTGCTCGTCGGTGCGGATCCCGTAGAGCATCTGGAACTCGTACTCGCCCTTGCCGCGCCCGGCGGCACCGGCCAACTCGGGGATGGCCGTGATCAGCTCGGGGTCGTGGGTGGCCAGCATCGGCAGCCCGGCGCCGTCCATCAGCACCCGGGTGCAGGCCAGGTAGGAGGCCGAGACCTCCTCGCGGGTCTGGTGCGCGACCTCGGCCGGCTCGGCGTAGGCGCCCTTGCACAACCGGATCCGGGAACCCTCGCCGTTCAGCACGGCCACGTCCTCGATGGTGCGGTGCAAGTACGCCTGCAGCACGCCCGCGGTGCCCGGGAACTCGCGGCGCAGCTCAGCCAGGATACCCAGCGTGGTGTCGGTGGTGGTGTGATCCTCGGCGTCCACGGTGACCGTGGTGCCGACCTCCTGTGCGGCCGCGCAGATGGCTCGGGCATTGGCCAGCGCGATCCGCCGACCGTCGGGCAGCCCGATGCCGAGTGCGGTCAGCTTCACCGAGACCTCGGCCACGTCGGTAAGGCCGGCCTCGGCCAGGGCCGTGAGCAGGCGCAGGTAGGCGTCCCGGATCGCGGCGGCGTCCGCTTCGCTGGAGGTGTCCTCGCCGAGGTGGTCGATGGTGGTGAGCAGGCCGTTGGCGGCCAGCGCCCGGACCGCCTTCAGGCACTCATCCACGGTCTCGCCGGGGACGAAGCGAGAGACCACGGCAGCGGTGATCGGCACCTTCACTGCGAGCCGTCGCGCTCGGTCGCTGCGAGCCAAGCTCAGCAGTGGTCCGCGCAGCAGGGTTGCCAGAATGCTCATGGTGCCTCCAGATCGTCAGCGGTCACCAGGTTCTCGATGACGGCCTGACTAGGGCTAGCACGTCCGCGGTTGGCGGGTCAAAACGCGAGGCGTCCGTAGCCTCAATCCAGCGGCTCGGTCAGATCGGCGACGGTGGCCTCCAGTGCCACCAGGGCTGCAGACGCGTCCAGCACCACGGCCGCCCCGTGCTCGCCGGCGCCCAGGCTCACCTCTCCGGGCCCGATGCGCTCATCGGCATAGACCGGCCAGGCGTGGCTGGCTCCGAACGGGGTGATCGTGCCGCGCTCATAGCCGGTGACCGCTAGCGCGGTGGCCGCGTCCGGCATCGAGATCCGGTTCACGCCGAGAAGGGCGCGCAGCTTGGGCCAGGAGATCTCCCGATCGCCGGGCACCAGGACGAACAGGTAATCCTCGGCGGCCCGGCGGACCACCAGCGTCTTGATGATCTGGGCCGGCGTGACCCCGCGCACGGCAGCAGCCTCGGCCAGCGAGGACACCCGGCCGTGCCGGACCACCCGATAGCCCAGGCCGAGGGCCTTCAGCGACGCCTCGGCGGGAGCCTCAGTTGTGGAGGTACTCAAGCAGGTGGTTCCGTTCGTCGGTGAGTTGATCGATCCGGTACTTCACCACATCCCCAATCGAGATGATCGCGGACAGGGTGCCGTTCTCGATCACCGGGAGATGCCGAATCCGGGAGTAGGTCATGGTGTGGGCCGCGTCCTCGAGTTTCTGCTCCGGGTCGGTGGTCACTACTTGACTGGTCATGATGGCCGACACCGGCTGCGCCAGGACGTCCGCGCCCTGGCGGGCGAGGTGGCGGACCACGTCCCGCTCGGTGACGATCCCGTCGATGCTGTGTCCGTCGGCGCTGACCACGACCGCTCCGATGTTGTGGTGGGCCAGCAGTTCGACCAGCTCAGCCACAGTTGCCTGGCCGGCGATGGTGACCACCGCCGTCCCCTTCGTTCGAACTACGTCGCCAATGTTCATGTATCGAGGCTAGGTCGCCGAACCTCCGCAGGGTAGGGGTCGGCGGTAGGACAACTGCCGCCTGCGCGATCGGCGATCGCCGGCATCGAGGTCGGCTTCACCTGTTGGCTAGGGACAGTCCGTCCTTGCCCTGGGCGGCCGAGTAGTCAGTTGCCAGATCGGCGTCGACAGCCGGTTGCCCCGGCGAATGTGGCAGGCCGGTGAGGCACACCACCAGGGAGGCGATCATGATGGCTGCGCGACCGGCGACCCCGAGCGGCATATCGCGCAGAGCGCCGAAGACGGCCATTGAGTAGGGCCCGCAGAACAGCACATACAGGAGGGCGCCCCACGCGATGTTGCGTGGGCGGCCGCTGAGGATCAGCCAGACCGCGGCAACGACCTGCCATTGCTGGTAGTGCGACCACCCCAGCGGGCTGATCACCGTGGAGGCGATGCCGATCACCACCGCGGCCTGGAACTGCTCCCCGCGCAGGAAGTGTGCGCGTGCCCGCCAGAACGCAGCAGCGCCGGCCCCTGCAGCCAGGGCCAGCCAGGCGATCCGCACCGGAACCGAGTCGCCCGGCCACTGCAGGAGGATGCCCAGGATGGTCACATTCAGATGAGAGCTCCCGGCCACCTGTGCGGCAGCCCCGGGATGGAGCCAGAAGTCCACCGAGTCCTGCGGGAACAGCGCGAAGCCGAGCGCGCCGAGCGTGCCGAAGGTGGCTGTGGCCACCCCGAGCTGGCGCCACTGCCGGGTGAGCGCGTAGTAGGGGATGAAGATCAGCGGGGTGAGCTTCAGTGCGGCCGCGACGCCGACCAGACTTCCCTGGAAGCGTCGCGGCAGCTGCCCGGACGCGTCCACCAGGGCCAGTGCCATCACGAAGATGCTGAGTTGGCCGGTGGTCAGGTTGAACGAGACCGGGAAGCTGAGCAGCACCAGCGGGGCGGCGATCGCCATGCCGATGGCCCCGTGCCGGACAGCATGGTCTCGGCCGCTGCCTGCGGTTGCAGCGCGGACGGTGATCGCGGCGAGCAGCAAGCCGACGGCGATGCTCGCCCCTGCCCAGAGTTGTTCGCCGGTGAGGGCGGGAAGCCCGCGCAGCGGGGACAGCATGACCAGGCTGATCGGCGGGTAGTTGAGTTGGCTCGACATCGGACGGCCGGCGGCAACCTCGTCCAGGGCGCGTCGGTACCACTCGATGTCGACGAAGGTGACGTGCCCGTCAGGCGGGAACACCGTGAGCCACGAGACTGCGGTAGATCCGGCGATCATCACGACCGCGAGGCCGACTGCGAGCGCATCGGCCGGTCGCCAAGGCCACCGCCTGATCCGCATCCCGGGTCTCCTGTCCGTCTCCGGATTATCGGCGGGCGACCAGGGGTTTCTCGATGAAGTTGGCGATTCTGTCAGGCATTCGTCCACTGCAGGTCGTCCATGACCCGTGGGACGACCTCGCGGATGCTCAGGCCGGCGGAGCAGCGATCAGTGACTCGACCAGAGCCACGGTCAGCTCGTCCAGATCGGTGAGGACGGCGTCGGCCAGCGCCAGGGTGCTGGCCGGGGGCGGGTTGAAGTGCGGTGGCACGGCGATCACGGCCATCCCGGCAGCCTTGGCGGCCAGGATCCCGTTGTGGGCGTCCTCGACGGCCACGGCTTGGGCCGGTTCGACGCCGAGCCGTCGGCAGGCCTCCAGGTAGACGTCCGGGGCCGGCTTGCCGGCGCCGCCGAGTTCCTCGGTGCTGAGCGTGGTGGCGAACACGTCGGCGAGGCCGAGTTCGGCCACGGCCGCATCGATCAGCACCCGCGGGGACGAGCTGGCCAGGCCGACCGGCCAGTGCGCGTGCATCCGTCGGACGGCCTGCAATGCCCCGGGCAGGACCGGCAGGCCGCGCCGGTAATGCTCCTGCATCCCCTCGATGCTGCGCCGGGCCGAGTCCTCCGCAGTGCCGGCGAAGCCGATCACCTCAGCCATGTAGGCCGACCATTCCTGGGTGGACATCCCCATCATCGCCCGGCTGGCCTCCTCCGGCCAGGTGATGCCGTCCTCGACAGCCATCTCCCGACGGACCAGGTCCCACAGGTGTTCGGTGTCGGTCAGCGTTCCATCCAGGTCGAAGATCACCGCGCGCATGTTCGCCATTCTTCCTGACCGGGTTGCCGACCTCCGATTAGCATCGACGGCGTGGACGTCCGAGTCCGCGACACGATCGAGCCGAGCCGACTCCCGTCGCGACCCCAGACCCGAGTCCGGCGGCACACGGTGCAGCCGGCGCGACTGGCACCACTGGAAGCCCTGGTCGCGGTGCCCGAGCGTCCGGCCGGGCTGGCATTCCACTTCCCCGGCTTCAACATCGCCCTGGGTAGCTGGGAGGCGGTGCGCTACGCCCAGCTGGCCGAGGCCACCGGGCTGGCCGTGGTTGCCGTCGAACTGCCTGGGCTGAGCCGGTTCGGTCATCGGCTGCCGGGCTCCGTCCGCCGCGACCTGATGGACGCCCACGCCGACTCCTGGGCCGAGCTGTGCCTGGAGTACCTGCGGCTGGCCACCCGCCAGGCCGGGCTTGACCGGCTGCCGGTCCGACAGCTGACCGGCTTCTCCACCGGGTGCAGTCTGGCCGCTGCGGCCAGTCGGCACCTGGCTGTTCCGGTGCTCGCCTTGATTGAGCCGGTCTCGGTCACCCAGCGGTCGCTGGCGGCGTTGGAGGCGGCCAACCTGGCTGACCTGGCCCGGTTCCCGGCCGCACTGGCCACCAACCGCGACTGGGTGGCTCAGGCCTGGCGCACCCAGCTCCGCGAGCCCGGTGTGCGCTACTCGGTGATCGATCTGCTGGCGATCGCCCGACTGCTCTCCGGCCGGAGCATCCCCGACGATCTGGATCGCCCGGCCTGGTGCCTGCTGGCCAGGGGAGCGCGCAGCTCGCTGTGCCCCGCCCCGGCTTTCGATGCGCTGGACGCCCAGCTGGTCGCTGCCGGAGCGCCAGGGCCGACCCTGGCCATCAGCGGTCTGGGTCACCAGTTGTGGCACTCCTTCGGAGCCGTTGCTGCGCTCAGCGGACGGCTGCCGACGGCGTCCGACATGACCGCAGCGGGGGAATACCCCGGTCAGTCCCTGAGTTGAGTCTGGTGAACTCAATCCTGTAGTTGAGCCTGCTATGCTCAACTCGTTCCAGACTCAACCGGAGGTAGTAACCATGGCACGAGCAGTCGGCATCGACCTCGGCACCACCAACTCTGTCGTCGCCGTCCTCGAAGGCGGCGAGCCCACGGTCATTCCGAACGCCGAAGGCTCCCGCACCACCCCGTCGGTGGTCGCCTTCGCCAAGGGTGGCGAGGTGCTGGTCGGCGAGGTCGCCAAGCGTCAGGCGGTCACCAACGTCGATCGGACGATCCGTTCGGTCAAGCGCCACATGGGCACCAACTGGACCGTCGACATCGACGGCAAGGCCTACACCCCGCAGGAGATCAGCGCCCGCGTGCTGATGAAGCTCAAGCGGGACGCCGAGGCGTACCTGGGTGAGCCGGTCACCAACGCGGTGATCACGGTTCCCGCGTACTTCTCCGACGCCGAGCGTCAGGCCACCAAGGAGGCCGGCGAGATCGCCGGCCTGAGCGTCGACCGGATCATCAACGAGCCGACCGCCGCGGCCCTGGCCTATGGCCTGGACAAGTCCGAAGAGCAGACCATCCTGGTCTTCGACCTCGGCGGCGGCACCTTCGACGTCTCCCTGCTGGAGATCGCCGACGGCGTCTTCGAGGTGAAGGCGACCAAGGGCGACAACCGCCTCGGCGGCGACGACTGGGATCAGCGGGTCGTCGACTGGCTGGTCACCCAGTTCAAGAACGCCAACGGCATCGACCTGAGCAAGGACAAGATGGCTCGTCAGCGCCTCCAGGAGGCGGCCGAGCGGGCCAAGATCGAGCTGTCCAGCGCGCAGGAGGCCTCGATCAACCTTCCCTACATCACGGCCGGCGCCGAGGGCCCGCTGCACCTGGACGAGCGGCTCACCCGGGCCGAGTTCCAGCGGATGACCCAGGACCTGCTGGATCGCTGCCGGGCGCCGTTCAACGCGGTGATCGCCGACGCGAACACCTCGATCGCCAAGATCGACCACGTGATCCTGGTCGGCGGCTCCACCCGGATGCCGGCGGTCGCCGATCTGGTCAAGGAGCTCACCGGCGGCAAGGAGCCCAACAAGGGCGTCAACCCCGATGAGGTCGTGGCTCTGGGCGCGTCCCTGCAGGCCGGTGTGCTGAAGGGTGAGGTGAAGGACGTCCTGCTGCTCGACGTCACCCCGCTGAGCCTCGGCATCGAGACCAAGGGTGGCGTGATGACCAAGATCATCGAACGCAACACCACCATCCCGACTAAGCGTTCCGAGGTCTTCACGACCGCGGAGGATAACCAGCCGTCGGTGATGATCCAGGTGTACCAGGGCGAGCGTGACTTCGCCCGCGACAACAAGTCCCTGGGCAACTTCGAGCTGACCGGCCTGATGCCGGCTCCGCGCGGGGTGCCGCAGGTCGAGGTCACCTTCGACATCGACGCGAACGGCATCGTCCACGTCCACGCCAAGGACCTGGCCACCGGCAAGGAGCAGTCCATGACTGTCACCGGCGGTTCGGCCCTGGGCCGCGAGGACATCGACCGGATGATGAAGGACGCCGAGGCGCACGCCGAGGAGGACCGCCAGCGTCGCGAGGCTGTCGAGATGCGCAACGAGGCGGACGCCCTGGCGTTCCGCACCGAGAAGCTGCTCGCCGAGAACGCCGAGGCGCTGTCCGATGACGTCAAGAAGCCGGTCGAGGAGGCTTTGGCCACGCTGAAGCAGGCCCTCACCGGTGACGACAACGACGCGGTGAAGGCGGCGGTCGAGGACCTGAACACCAAGGCCTCGGCCATGGGTCAGGCCATGTACGCCGCGGCCCAGGCCAAGGCCGAGTCCGAAGCGGCTGCGTCCGCCCCCGCCGGCGATGACGACGTCGTGGACGCCGAGATCGTGGACGAGGACGGCAAGGACAAGTGAGCGAAGAAAACACTCAGCCGACGCCGGAGCCTGGTGAGGACCAGGCTCCGGCCGACGCCATGGACGAGGCCCTGGCCGAACTGCTGGACGAGGCTGCGGCCGGCGACCAGCAGCCAGCCTCGGCTCCGTCCGAGACCGACCAGTTGAAGGCCCTGGTTGCCGAGCGCACCGAGGACCTGCAGCGACTGCACGCCGAGTACGCCAACTACAAGAAGCGGGTCGACCGCGACCGGGCGCTGTCCCGGGCGGCCGGCATCGAGGCGGTGATCCTCGACCTGCTGCCGATCCTGGACAGCATCGAGGCCGCCCGCGAGCACGATGAGTTGGTCGGCGGTTTCAGGCTGGTGGCCGAGGAGTTCGAGAAGACCGCGTCGAAGTACGGGCTGGAGACCTTCGGTGAGGTCGGTGAGCTGTTCGACCCGCAGATCCATGAGGCGCTGATGCAGTTGCCCATGGAGGGCGAACTCGCCGGTCCGACCGTCTCGGCCGTCATGCAGCGAGGTGTGAAACTGAACGAGCGTGTGATCCGTCCGGCCCGCGTGGGCGTGGCCGATCCGGACGCCTGAGCTAGCCGAAAGGAGGCGCGATGAGTACCAAGGACTGGCTCGAAAAGGACTACTACAAGGTGCTGGGCGTCTCCTCCGACGCCAAGCCAGAGGAGATCAAGAAGGCCTTCCGCAAGCTTGCCCGGCAGTTCCACCCCGACCAGAACACGGGCAACCCCGAGGCTGAAGCCAAGTTCAAGGAGATCTCCGAGGCCAACGCCGTGCTCTCCGACGCCGAAAAGCGCAAGGAGTACGACGAGGCCCGGCGACTTTTCGGCGGCGGTGGCGGGTTCCGCTTCCCGCGGTCTGGTCAGGGCACCTCAGCCGAGGACCTGTTCGCCAACTTCACCGCAGGCAGCGAGGGTGGCATCGGCGACCTGTTCGGCAACCTGTTCGGTGGCGGCGGCACTCGGCGGACCAGCCGGGGGCCACGCCGCGGCGCGGACATCGAGGGCGAAGTGACCATTGACTTCGCCGAGTCGCTGACCGGCCCGATGGTGACCATGCAGACCACCTCCGAGGCGGCCTGCCCGACCTGTCACGGCACCGGGGCCCGTCCGGGCACCCAGCCGAAGGCCTGTCGGGCCTGCCAGGGCAGCGGCGTCCAGACGTCCAGCTCGGGCAGCGTCTTCGCAGTCACCGAGCCCTGCCGCGAGTGCCGTGGCCGGGGTCTGATCGTCGAGGATCCCTGTCCGACCTGTGCCGGCAGCGGACGGGCCCAGTCGGCCCGCAGCATGCAGGTGCGGATTCCGGCCGGGGTCACCGATGGCCAGCGGGTCCGGATCAAGGGCAAGGGCGGCGCCGGGGAGAACTCCGGAGCAGCCGGCGACCTGTACGTCCTGGTGCACGTCCGTCCGCACAAGATCTTCGGACGGAAGGGCGAGCACCTGACCATCACGGCGCCGGTGACCTACGCGGAGGCCGTGCTGGGTGCTGAGATCAGCGTGCCGACCCTGGACGGCAGCCCGGTCCGGCTGCGGGTGCCGGCCGGCACCCCGAACGGCCGCACCTTCCGGGTGCGTGGCCGAGGTGTGAAGACCACCACCGGAGTCGGTGACCTGCTGGTCACCGTCGAGGTGCAGGTGCCCAAGCACCTGACCGACGAGGCGAAGGCGGCGCTGGCCTCCTTCGCGACGCTGGCCGGAGACACCGACCCGCGAGCCGAGTTGTTCGGAGCTGTCCGATGAACGACTTCCTTCCCGACCGGCTGGACGCCGACGCCCCGATCTTCGTGATCTCGGTGGCGGCCCAGCTGGCCGACATGCATCCGCAGACCCTGCGCGGCTACGACCGGCTCGGGCTGGTAGTGCCGGGCCGAGCCAAGGGCCGCGGCCGGCGCTACTCGCTGCGCGACATCGCCAAGCTGCGCCACATTCAGCAGCTGTCCCAGAACGAGGGCATCAACCTGGAGGGCATCCGTCGGATCCTCGCCCTGGAGGACGAGCTGGACGGGATGCGCACCCAGCTGCTTCGGCTCACCGAACTGGTGGCCCGACTGCAATCACCCGACGACGGCTCCCGGCTGTTCACCGCGGCCCAGTCCGGCCAGGTCCAAGTGGGCCGGGTCCGGCTCAAAGAGGTCCGGGCGCTCACCGTCCGCTGACCCTGGGGACGGTTCCATTACCGTCCAGCCCCTCTCGGACGCGTGTTGGACGCGGGGACGGTTCCGATTTCGTACCAACGCCTAGTGGGACGCAGCGGGGACGGTTCCGATTTCGTACCAGCACCTTGTCAGCAGGTGACCAGGAGTTCGGTGTGTCTCGGACGCGGGGACGGTTCCGATTTCGTACCAACGCCTAGTGGGACGCAGCGGGGACGGTTCCGATTTCGTACCAGCACCTTGTCAGCAGGTGACCAGGAGTTCGGTGTGTGGCACCACGAAGACCGCGTCCGGATGGTCGGCCCAGGCCAGCCAAGCATCGCTGAGGTCGGCGAGGTCTGCTGAGGTTGCCAGTCCCAGGTCCACCGCCCGTGCCGCGAAGGCCGTGTCGGCGACCCGCTGAGCCCAGGACCGACCCCACCAGCCAGCCCCGTCCTCGGCGCTGTAGGTCCAGGTGGACGAGCGGACCTCGACCTGATCCAGCCCCGCGGAGTGGGCCCACGACAGCAGATGCCGCCCTGCGTCCGGCTCGCCGCCGTTGGCCCTGGCCACGGCGCGGTAGAGGGCAAGCCATCGGTCGAGTCCGTCCGACTCGGGATACCAGCTGAATGCGCCATAGTCGGCATCGCGCACCGCGATCGTCCCGCCCGGCCGGGTCACTCGAGCCAGTTCCCGCAGGGCCGCTACCGGGTCGGCCAGATGCTGCAGCACCTGATGGGCGTGGCTGAACGCGAAGCAGCCGTCAGGGAAGCCCAGCTGGTAGGCGCTGGCTTCCAGGAAGGTCAGGTTGGGTAACCCGGCCGCATGGACGCGGGCCCGGGCGAGCACCTGAGGGTCGATGTCGACGGCGACGACGTCACCGGGGGCGACCAGTGCGGCCACCTCGGCGCTGATGGTGCCGGGGCCGCAGCCGATGTCCAGCACTCGTAGTCCGGGGCGCAGGAGGTGGCGACCGTAGCTCAGGGAGTTCTCGACGGTGCGTCGAGCGTGCGAGCTGAGGACGGCTTCGGAGTAGCCGTGGGTGTAGCGCTCGGAGGTGGACACCTGCCGAGCCTATGGCTGGGCAGGTGGACGGGGTCAGTGGCTGTCCACGGCCGGCTCTCGCCCAACGTGGGCGAGCCGAGTCAGGTGCCCTTGACGGCGCTGGACGGGTTCATTGGCGCAGCGCGTGCCGGGCGCCGTCCACGACGGCATCCTCGATCTGCTCCAGGAGAGGGGAGCGCAGCTTCCAGCGCTGCCAGAACAACGGGACGTCCACAGGAGCGCCGGCCAGCCGCACCAGTCGGGCGTCCCGGATGGCCGGCACCGACTGGTGTTCGGGCACCAGCGCCCAGCCGAAGCCCAGCTCGCAGGCGCGTGCGAAGTCGTTGGATGCCGGGACGTGATGGCGCGGCGGCCGGGTGGGATCCGCGCCGACGCTGGTCAGATACCGGGTCTGCAGGCCGTCGCGGCGATCGAAGTCCAGCAGCGGCGCCCGCTCGTAGGCGGCAGCGTCCTCGGTGCCGAACCACTGCTCGGTGAAGCCCGGGGTGGCCACCGGCAGGTAGCGCATCGCCCCGAGCCGACGCACCGAGCATCCGGCCACCGGGTGCTCGGACGAGGTCACGGCAGCCGACACCGTCCCCGACTCCAGGAGCCCGGCCGTGAAGTCCTGGTCGTCGCGATGCAGGTCGAAGACGATGCCCTGCCCGGCAAGGGGCGCCAGTGCCGGCAGGAACCAGGTGGCCAGGCTGTCGGCGTTGACCGCTAGCGGCACCTCCACCGGCCCGGACTCGGTCAGGCCCAGTTCGGCCAGGGTGTCGTGCTCAAGGGCGTCCAGCTGCCGGGCCAGCCGGATCAGCGCTTGACCGGCGGCGGTCGGCTGGACCGGCTTGGTGCGCACCAGCAGCACCCGGCCGAGCTGACTCTCCAGCGTCTTGAGTCGCTGGGAGACCGCGGACGGGGTGACGCTCAGCCGTCCGGCGGCCGCTTCCAGCGAGCCGGACTCCACTACGGCGGCCAGGGTGCGAGTCAGGTCGAGCGGGAGTTCCACATAAGTGATGCTAATGCATGTGAAGAAACCTGAACTGTACTTACGATAGGGCGCGCACTAGCGTCGATCCGTGACCACTCTGCTCTCCGGCTTGGGCCTCGGCCTGTCTCTGATCGTTGCCATCGGCGCCCAGAACCTGTTCGTGCTGCGTCAGGGGATCCGGCGGGAGTACGTGTTCACCGTGGCCACCATCTGCGCGCTGTCCGATCTCACTCTGATCAGCATCGGAGTGGCCGGTCTCGGCGCGGCCACCACGGCGCTGCCATGGCTGGTCGACGTCGTCCGCTGGGCCGGTGCCGCCTTCCTGATCGGCTACGGCCTGCTCGCGGCTCGCCGGACGCTCCGGCCGCCGGCCATCGCCACCGACCTGCCGGGGACGGATGGGTCCACGCGACTTCAGGTGGTGGCCACCTGCCTGGCGCTGACCTGGCTGAACCCGCACGTCTACCTGGACACGGTCTTCCTGCTCGGCTCGGTCGCGGCCACTCACGGCGACCAGCGCTGGTGGTTCGCCCTCGGCGCCATGCTGGGCAGCATCGGCTGGTTCTACGGACTGGGCTACGGAGCCCGTCTGCTCAGCCGTTGGCTGACCACGTCGCTGGGCATGCGACTGCTGGACGGGTTCGTCGCGGTGGTGATGGTCCTGCTGGGCATCTCGCTGATCATCGGACGCTGACCCGCGCTCGCAGTTCCCGGATCCCGTGAGTCGGTCAGGTTAGGGTGACCAGGGACGACGAGGGAGTACTGCCGGTGGATGTCACGCCCAGCCAGCGCGTGCGGATTCTCGCTGCCGCCGCCACGGTGATCGCGCTTGCCGCAGCCGTCATTTTGGTGTTGTCGATGTCGGCAGCGGCCGGCCCCGGACTGCTCGGCGATCTGGAGATCTATCGCGGCGCAATCAGCTATGCGGTCGGCGGCGGCGACCTGTACGAGTGGGTCTATCAGCACCCGACAGTTCATGGCCTTGGCTTCACCTACCCGCCGTTCGCCGCCGTGGCGATGTCCTGGTTGGTCCTCGTCCCGATGTTCACGGCCAAGGTGATCTGGACCGTGCTCACCTTCGCGCTGGCGGCCGCGTGTTGCTGGCTGCTGGCCAGCCAGGCGTCCCACCTGCCCGGGACCCGGCCGGCCCCGACTCCGGAGAGCCGGCTGCTGTGGACGGCACTGGCCGCGCTGCTGTTCATCTTCGGCTACCCCTTTCTGCACAACCTCGCAGTGGGCCAGGCCAGCCTCTTCGTGATCGGCCTGGCGCTGTTCGACCATCGCCTGCCCCGACGTTGGCAAGGGGTCTTGGTGGGCTTGGCGGCAGCGATCAAGCTGACCCCGCTGATCTTCATCCCCTACTACCTGATCACCAGGCAGTGGCGGCAGGCGGCCACCAGTGCCGGGGTCTTCCTGGCCGCCACTGGGCTGACCTGGGTTCTCTTTCCGGCGGCCTCGGCCAGCTACTGGTTCGACAAGTTGTGGCAGACCGGACGGGTGGGCCGCACCGACTCCACGGTGAACAAGTCGCTGCTGGGCTTCCTGAGCCGACTGCTGCCCGACGGCGCGGCCACCACGATCCCCTGGCTGGTCCTGGCCGCGGCGGTCGCCCTGTTCGCCTACTGGAGGGCGAGCAAAGCGCTCGCAGCCGGGGACGAGCTGGGTGCGGTGCTGCTGGTCGGGTCGCTCTCGGTGGCGGTCTCGCCGATCTCCTGGCCACATCACGAGCTGTGGCTGGCTCTGGTCGCCTGCTGGTGGCTGATGCAGCGCGGATGGCTGCCGTCGTTGCTGACGGCGGTGCTGGCGGTGATCCTGGTCGGCTACCCCTGGTACGACGACTATGTGACGATGAGCCCCGCGCTGGCCATCGGCGTGGAGTTGCCTGCGCTGGCGGTCTTGCTGGTGATCGGCTTCGGCTCTCGTCCGCGTCTGGCCAGAGTCCGTCGATGACCGACCGGCCGTCGCCCGTCCGACACTGGCCGCTGCCGGTGCTGGGCCTCGCGCTGACCGCGGTCGCCCTGGGTTGGATGCTGGTGGCGGGCTACCTGGTCCGGCTGGCCAGTCCGCTCGAGGTCACCGACTTCCAGGTCTACCGGGAGGCGGTCGGCTTCTGGCTGGGTGGCGGCGACCTGTACCAGTACCTGATGGTGCTCCCGGACGGACGCCAGATGCCGTTCACCTATCCGCCGTTCGCGGCGATCCTGATGCTGCCGACCAGCTGGCTCCCGCTTCCGGTCGGGTGGCTGCTCTCGGTGGCCGCGCAACTGGCCCTTCTGCTCATCGCGACGATCCTGTTGGCCCGGCGTACCGGTGTGCTGGCCGGGCTCGGTCGGCCGGAGGCGACCGCGATCATCGGTGCCGGGTGGCTGGCCCTGACCGTGTCCGAGCCTTCTTTGCACGGCATTGCGCTGGGGCAAGTCAGCCTGATGCTGATCGTGGTGGTGCTGCTCGATGCGGTGGTCGTGCCGCCACGCTGGCGCGGCCTGCTCACCGGGCTGGCTGCGGCCATCAAGCTCACCCCGGGCATCTTCCTGGTCTACTTCCTGCTCACCCGGCAGTGGCGGGCCGCGGTGAACGCCGCAGTGGGCGGCCTGGTGGCCACCGCGATCGGCTTCGCCGTCCTGCCTGGCCCATCCTGGCGGTACTGGACCTCGCTTCTCTTCGACACTTCCCGAGTCGGCGAACCGGACGTCACCCGGAACAAGTCGCTGCTCGGCCTGCTCTCCCATCTGGGGATGACCGGGCCGGCTCGAACCGCGGTCTGGATCGGGCTGGCCGTGATCGTGGTGGCGATCGGCCTGTGGCAGGCGCGGCGCAGCTACGGACGCGGAACGCCGCTGGCCGCGGTGCTCACCGTGGGCCTGCTCTCGACGGTGATCAGCCCGGTCTCCTGGCCGCACCACCTGGTCTGGTTGCCGCTGGCCGGCCTCTACCTGGCCTTCTGCCCGGGCTGGCGGCGCCGGCTGGGGATGGTGCTTGTGCTGGGGTTCCTGGCCGGAACCCCGCTGCTGTCCTATGACAGCGGCCTTCCGATCGGTTGGGCGGTTGCCGGTGATGTGGTGACGGTGGTGCTGCTGATCGGCGCATTGGTGGGCGTCCCAGGCCGTCCGGCTGGAGAGGTCGGCTCGTGACGGCACGGACGCGCCGGGCGCTGCTCTGGCTGGGAGCCGGGGCATTCCTGCTGGCCGCGGTCCTGCTCTGGTTCCTCCCGCCGGGTCGGCTGCAGGTGGAGCGGCTGGACTTCAGCGTCTACTGGGGTGCGGTCAACTCGATGCTCGGTGGGCATGGGCTCTACGAGTACTCGATCGTGAGCGACGGCCAAGTGATGCCCTTCGTCTACCCGCCCTTCGCGGCGATCCTGATGGTGCCGGCCGCACTGATCGACGTGGAGCGCGCCACGGCATTGTGGACGCTGGTTCAGCTGCCGGCGACCATCGTCTTGGCCTGGCTGGTGATGAGGGCTCATCCGGCCGATCGGCAGTGGTCCTCGATCGGACTGGCCAGCCGCTCACTGCTGGTGTGGCTGGGGCTGGTGCTCAGCCACAGCGTGTCCTTCGGCATCGGCCTGGGGCAGGTCAGCCTGCTTCTGGTTGCGGTGATCGCTCTTGACCTGGTCGTGGTGCCGGCCCGCTGGCGGGGCATTCTGGTCGGGCTGGCCGCCGCGGTGAAGCTGACCCCGGCGGCTTTCGTGCTCTACCTGCTGGTCACCCGGCAGTGGCGGGCCGCGCTGCGAGCGGTGCTGGCCTTTGTGGCCGCGGGGGCGATCAGTTGGCTGATCCTGCCGGCACAGTCGTGGCAGTACTGGACGCAGATCATCTTCCAGTCCGACCGGATCGGGACGCTCAGCTGGCTGCGCAACAAGTCGCTGCTGGGCTTCTTGGCGCACTGGGGGATCGGCGGCGACTGGCAGCGGGCGTTGTGGTTGATCGGCTGCGTGGTGATCGTGGCGGTGGGTTCCCATCAGGCGTGGCGGCTGTTCCGCCGCGGCGACGAGTTCGCAGCCGTGGTGGTGTTCGGCCTGATCGCCGGCGTGATCAGCCCGATCACCTGGGGACATCACCTGGTCTGGCTGGTGCTTGCCGGTCTGTACTTGGCGCTCGCTCGACCGGTCTGGGCGCGCGTGCTGGGGGTGGGGCTGGTCCTCGCCTGCTCGATGGTTTCGCCGCTGTGGGCTCCCGACCTCAGCCCGGCGATGTGGCTGCGGGTGGCCGCGAGCCTGCCGTTGGTGATCTGTGTGGTGGTGATCTGTCTGGGGCTGCCGCGCCGATCGCCGGACGACCTTCGGGCTGAGGCTCCGGCCTGAGTGGCTCTAGGCTTGGCCGAGAGATGACGAACAAATGGCTGCGGATGGCCGCCCTGGCTCTGCCACCGGTGCTGGCCGCTTTCTACATTGCGGGCACGACCGTGGAGGGTGTCCCAACCTGGTGGCACCCGGGGATGATCGATCTGGCCGTGTACACCCGTACCGGCCAGAACGTCCTGGCCGGGCATGACATCTTCGACGCCCAGGGCCAGCTGCCCTGGATCTATCCGGCCTTCGCTGCGCTGCTCACCGTCCCGTTCGCCTGGGTGCCGTTCGAGCTGGCCGCTGCAGTGTGGCTGCTGCTCAGCGTTGCTGCGCTGGCGGCGGTGCTCCATCGGTTGGGGCTGACCGGCTGGCGGTTGAGCCTGCTGGCCACGGTCGTGGTGCTGTTCGTCCAGCCGGTCCGGGACACCTTGTGGTTCGGCCAGCTGGGGATCTTCCTGGTGGCCGCCGCGGTGCTGGACTCGATGCCCGGCCCTCGGGTCTTCCGGCGCCGGCTGCTGCCCGAAGGCTGGCTGGTCGGCACGGTCACCGCCATCAAGCTGACCCCGGCCGTGATCGCGGCCCACAACTTCTTCGCCGGACGCCGCAAGGCCGGCCTGATCGCCTTCGGCGCCTTCTTGGTGGCCACCGGTCTCGGCTTCGCCCTGCTGCCGCAGGACTCGCTGGCGTACTGGACGAAGCTGGCCACCGGCGACTCCGGACTCAACTCCGGCATCGTCTACGCCACCAACCAGTCGGTCCTGGGGATGTGGACGCGACTGGCCGGGCACACCAGCGGGGGAGGATTGGCTCTGGCCGGCCTGGTCCTGGTGCTCGGGCTGGTCGCCTCGGTGCTGCTGCATCGCTCCGGGCAGGCCGCGGTCGCTCTGTGTCTTGCCGGCCTGACCAGCCTGCTGGCCTCGCCGATCTCCTGGTCACACCACTACGTCTGGCTGGTGCCGCTGGCCATCGTGCTGTGGCAGCATCGCGAACTGCCCGGCTGGTTCCGCTGGACCGGGCTGGGCTACAGCCTGTGGGGGATGGTGGCCCCGTTCATGTGGCTGCGCCGCGGCGACGACGTCGAGTTCGCTTACCAACCCTGGGAGCAGCTGGTGGACAACCTCGGGATCGTGGTCGGGGTGATTCTCCTGGTCCTGGCCATTTTCGTGGCCCGTAGTGGGAATCAGGGTGCGCTCAGGTCGACCCCGGAGGCGATCTCCCCGGTGGCGGAATAGGCCACGCGCTAAGCTAGTTGAGTCTGGTGAACTCAACTTTGCTCAGGAGATCTGAATGGACACCGAAAAGCTGACCACCCGTAGCCGGGATGCGGTGTCGGCTGCCGTCCGCAATGCCCTCACCAACGGCAATCCGAATGCGGAACCCGTACACCTGCTGCACGCCCTCTTGCTGGTCCCCGACAACACCATCGCGCCCCTGTTGAGCACGATCGGTGTCGAGCCGAAGGTGGTCGACGCGGCCGCCCAGGGGGCGATCAAGAAGCTGCCCAGTGCACAGGGATCCTCGGTCACCCAGCCGGCCATGTCCGGCGGGCTGGCCCGCGTGCTGGCCGACGCCCAGACCCGCGCCGAACAGCTCGGCGATGCTTTCGTGGCCACCGAGCACCTGCTGCTCGGCTTGTCTGCGGTGGCCTCGGACGCCCGCCAGATCCTGATCGATCTGGGCGCCACCACCGAGAAGCTCAGCGAGGCTTTCGCGGCCAGTCGTGGCGACAAGCGGGTCACCTCCGCCTCCGACGAGGGCAGTGAGTCCTCGCTGGACAAGTACTCCGTCGACCTGACCGAGAAGGCCCGTGATGGCAAGCTCGATCCGGTGATCGGGCGGGACGCCGAGATCCGCCGAGTGGTCCAGGTGCTGGCCCGGCGCACCAAGAACAACCCGGTGCTGATCGGCGAACCCGGCGTCGGCAAGACCGCCGTGGTCGAAGGGCTGGCCCAGCGGGTGGTGGCCGGCGACGTCCCCGACTCGCTCAAGGGACGCCGGGTGGTCTCCCTCGACCTGGCCTCCATGGTGGCCGGCGCCAAGTACCGCGGCGAGTTCGAGGAGCGGCTGAAGGCCGTCCTGAACGAGATCCGGGACGCCGAGGGCAAGGTGATCACCTTCATCGACGAGCTGCACACCGTGGTCGGTGCCGGGGCGTCCGGCGATTCCAGCATGGACGCCGGCAACATGCTCAAGCCGATGCTGGCCCGCGGCGAGCTGCGGATGATCGGCGCCACCACCCTGGACGAGTACCGGGAGCGGATCGAGAAGGATCCCGCCCTGGAGCGGCGCTTCCAGCAGGTCTTCGTGGGCGAGCCCAGTGTCGAGGACACCATCGCCATCCTGCGCGGCCTGCGTCAGCGCTACGAGGCGCACCACAAGGTCCGGATCACCGACGGCGCCTTGGTCGCCGCGGCCACCTTGTCCAACCGCTACATCACCAGCCGGCAGCTTCCGGACAAGGCCATCGACCTGATCGACGAGTCCGCGTCCCGGCTGCGGATGGAAATCGACTCCTCTCCCGAGGAGATCGACATGCTGCGCCGCGACATCGACCGAATGACCATGCAGGCCTTCGCCCTGGAGAAGGAGACCGACACGGCCTCCCGGGAGCGCTACGCCCGGCTGACCGCCGAGCTGGCCGACGCCAAGGAGGAACTGCGCGGCCTGGAGACCCGGTGGGAGGCCGAGAAGTCCGGGCTGAACCGGGTCGGCGAGGTCAAGGAGCACATCGACAAGCTGCGGATCGAAGCCGAGCGCGCCCAGCGCGAAGGCGACCTGACCAAGGCGTCCCAGATCCTCTACGGGGAGATCCCCGGCCTGGAGGCCGAGCTGGAGCGGGCCACCGAAGCCGAGGCGAACACCAAGCCCATGGTCAGCGAAGAGGTCTCGGCCGCCGACATCGCCGAAGTGGTGTCGGCCTGGACCGGGATCCCGGTCGGCAAGATGCTGCAGGGCGAGAGCGAGAAGCTGCTCAGCATGGAGCAACTGCTCGGCCAGCGGCTGATCGGCCAGCGCAAGGCCGTGGTGGCCGTGGCTGATGCCGTCCGTCGTTCCCGGGCCGGGATCTCCGACCCGAACCGGCCGACCGGCTCCTTCCTGTTCCTGGGCCCGACCGGCGTCGGCAAGACCGAGCTGGCCAAGGCCCTGGCCGAGTTCCTCTTCGACGACGAGCACGCCATGGTCCGCATCGACATGAGCGAGTACGGCGAGAAGCACACCGTCTCCCGGCTGGTCGGAGCCCCTCCGGGCTACATCGGCTACGAGGAGGGTGGCCAGCTGACCGAAGCCGTGCGGCGCCGTCCGTACTCGGTGGTGCTGCTGGACGAGGTCGAGAAGGCCCACGCCGACGTCTTCAACATCCTGCTGCAGGTGTTGGACGACGGCCGGCTCACCGACGGCCAGGGACGCACTGTCGACTTCCGCAACGTGATCCTGATCATGACCTCGAACCTGGGCTCGCAGTTCTTGGCCGACCCGGCCCTGAACCCCGACACCAAGAGCCAGGCGGTGATGGGCGTGGTCCGGCAGGCCTTCAAGCCAGAGTTTCTGAACCGGCTGGACGAGATCGTCCTGTTCGACCCGCTGAGCACTGAGGACCTGTCCCAGATCGTCGACATCCAGCTGCGCCGGCTGAACGCCCGGCTGGCCGATCGCCGGATCAGTGTCGAGGTGAGCCAGGCCGGCAAGGATTGGCTGGCCCTGGCCGGTTTCGATGCGGTCTACGGGGCCCGTCCGCTGAAGCGGCTGGTCCAGTCGACAATCGAGGACGCGCTGGCCCGGCGGGTGCTATCCGGTGAGGTGACCGACGGCGACGTCGTCCACTTCGACCTGAACGCGGACAGCTCCGGCCTGGAAGTGACCAGCCGGTCCTGACCGCTAGGCCGGCTTGGTCGCAGTCAGGGTGAAGCTGGCCGGCAGCCGCTGCGGACGATCGGTGAGCCGGTACTCCCCGGTCTGGGTGTCGAGCGACATCAGGCCGGGGAACGGCTCCCACGGGACGGAGTCATGTTCGGCCAGTGAGGTCAGCCGGAGTCCGGCCTCGAGCACAGCGGTGACGATCTCGGACAGGCTGTGGTTCCACTCCACCGAGACCGGGGACGGCACCAGATCGTCCCCGGCGTAGGTGTGCTCCTCGTGCCAAGCCAGCCACTGTTCCTGCTCGTAGTAGGGCAGTTCCAGGGCCAGCGTCTGGGTGCCGCCGGCGCTGATCGTCGGCTGCTGGGCGCGGTCGACCGGGTCCGGACCGAGCTCGACCTGGATCAGCGCATTCAGCACCGGGTGCCCGTCGCGGATGAACAGCCGTCCGCCCGGACGCAGCAGCGCGGCCACGGTGGCCGCCCACTGGCCGATGCTCGGCAGCCAGCAGATCGCGCCGATCCCGGTGTAGACCAGATCGAACTGACGACCCAGCGCCTTCGGGGCCGAGTACACGTCCGATTCGATGTAATCGATCGGGGTACCGGCCCGGGTGGCCAGCTGCCGGGCTTCGGCCAGCGAGACCGGCGACAGGTCGACTCCGGTGACGCTGGCCGCGCCCAGCCGGGCCAGGCTCAGGGTGTCGGTGCCGATGTGGCACTGCAGGTGCACGACGTCCAGGCCGTCCAGCCGGCCCAACCGGGGCAGGTCGAAGCGGACCACGTCGGACAGGGCCTCCGGGTCGGCCAGCAGCTGGTCGATGCCGTAGTTGCGGGCGTGGATCGGGGCCCGGGAATCCCAGTTGGCCCGGTTGATCTCCAGGTAGCTGTCGCTCACCCGTTCACCCTAGTGTTCGCTCAACCCTGCGGTGGGCCGACCGGTAGGCTGAGGCGATCCGTAGCGCCGTTCGGGCCGGGAGTTCGTCCCGGTGCGTCCCGTGGTGCTACCGCCGACGGAGGAAGCAGATGAACCGGGTGGTCCCGGCGCCAGACGACAACAACGCCTTCATGGTCGTGCACGGCAAGACCGAGCAGTCCTGGGTGGCGTTGGACGATCCACTGCACCTGGAGTTCGAGTACGTCCAGCGGATCGCGGACGTCCTGGAGGCCTCGATCTTTCAGCGGCCCTACACCGAGCGGCTCCGAGTGGTGCACGTCGGCGGTGGGGGGATGACCCTGGCCCGCTACGTCGAGGCGCGGCGGCGCGGCACGGCCCAGATCGTCCTGGAACCCGACGTGGCCCTGATCGACGAGGTCCGCAAGCATCTGCCGGTGCCCCGGGCCAGCGTGAAGGTGCGTCCGGTGGACGGCAAGACCGGCGTCGGCGACCTGCCGTCCGGGTGCGCGGACGTGGTGATCATCGACGCTTTCGACGGCCCGTCGGTGCCGGCCGAGCTGGCCACCGTCGACTTCTTCGTCCAGGTGCGCCGGGTGTTGCGCGCCGACGGCCTGGCCGTGATGAACCTCACCGACCAAGCCCCTTTCGCCTGGGGACGGCGCTGCGTGGCCGGTCTGGCCGAGGTCTTCCCCGAGCTCGCCGTGATCGGCGAAGTGCCGATCTGGAAGGGACGACGCTTCGGAAACCTGATCGCTGTCGCCGGGGTGGAGCTGCCGATCGAGGACCTCACCAGGCGGGTGGCCCGGGCCATGTTCCCCTATCGGCTGAGCACGCAGGAGCATCTGCGCGGCTGGCTGGGCGGGGCCACTCCCTTCATCGGCGAGGACTCGCTGCCGTCGCCTGCTCCCGAGGGACGGGCCTGGTTCAGCTGAGAATGCCCGGCCATCGGCGTCCGGGGAGGCTAGGTTGGCGCCCATGACAGCCCGCGAGCAGCTCATCCAACAGATTTCCGACCTGGCCGTGATCCGGGGCCGGGTCACGCTGGCCTCGGGCCGCGAGGCCGACTACTACGTCGACCTGCGCCGGGTCACCCTGGACGGGGTCGCCGCCCCGCTGGTCGGCGAAGTGATGACCGACCTGGTCGCCGACTGGGAGTTCGAGGCCGTCGGTGGACTCACCCTCGGCGCCGACCCGGTGGCGGTGGCCATGCTGCACCACACCGCTCACAACGGCGGACGTCTGGACGCCTTCGTGGTCCGCAAGGAGGCCAAGGCGCACGGACTGCAGCGCCGGATCGAGGGCACCGAGGTGGCCGGACGCCGGGTGCTGGTCGTCGAGGACACCTCCACCACCGGTGGTTCGGTGCTGACCGCGGTCGAGGCCGTCCGGGAAGCCGGCGGCGAGGTGATCGGGGTGGCCGTGATCGTCGATCGCAACACCGGGGCCAAGGAGCTGATCGAGGCAGCCGGCGTCGAGTACCGCTACGCGGTCGGCCTGGACGACCTGGGCCTGTAGTCGCCCCGCGGGCCGATCAGGGGGACTCCGGGTTCGCCCCCGGACCCGGCCGGTGATCGGGCCTTAGCCCTGTGCCGGCCTGGTGGCTCCGGTTAGGCTGTGCTCGTTCGGGCGATCCGCCCGGCGGCGGTACGGCTGATAGGAGCCTTCGATGTGGTTCTTCGTGATCCTGCTGGTGGTCGTGGTCGGGCTCGCCCTGTGGGCGGTCTCCCTGTACAACGGCTTCATTCGCTCGCGGAACCTGATCCAGGAGTCCTGGCGTCAGATCGACGTCGAGCTGAACCGGCGTTATGACCTGATCCCGAACTTGGTCGAGACCGTCCGCGCCTATGCCGCCCACGAGCGCAACACGCTGGAGAACATCACCAAGCTGCGCAACCAGGCCGCCTCGCTGGCGCAGACCAGCCAGGGTGGGGCATCGGCCGAGCGGGCCGAGGTGGAGGAGCAGCTGAGCGGCGCGGTGCGTCAGTTGATGGTCAGCGTCGAGGCCTACCCCGATCTGAAGAGCAACATCAACTTCCTCGAGCTGCAGAAGGAACTGACCGCCACCGAGGACCGGATCGCGGCCGGGCGGCGGTTCTACAACGCCAACGTCCGCAACTACAACACCCAGGTCGAGTCGTTCCCCTCGGTGCTGATCGCCAACACCTTCCACTTCGAGAAGGCCACCTACTTCGAGGTGAACGACCAGGCCGTCCGGCAGGCCCCGAAGGTCACCTTCGGCGAGATCAGTGACCGGCCCGAGGCCACCTCCGAGCCGACCACCGCCCAGCTCACGGCTGCCTCGGACGCCGCCCTGCCCAACCCGCAGGCCTACGACCAGTCGCAGTTCGGCCAGCCCGGCCAGTTCGGCACCCCGGCTCAGCCGGCCGAGCAGCCGATCTTCACCCAGCCGCCGTCGCAGCCGCCGACGCTGAATCCGCCGCCGGCCCAGTAAGCACCACTCCGCGCGGTCGAGGTCACTCGGACGAGCCGGCCTCGGCCAGCTTCTCGGCCGCCTGTGCGTAGCCGGCCTTCCCCGGTAACTCGGCCGGGGCATAGGCGAGCCGGATCACTCCGCTGGGGAAGACCTCCGAGCTGAGCAGTTTCAGCGGACGGATGCCCGGCCCCTCGGCGAACAGCCGCCGCCCGTGCTGAGCGGCCACCGGGTGCACCAGCAGGTGGAGTTCGTCGAGTTCGCCGGCATCGAGCAACTGCTGGACCACCGAGAGCGACCCGGGGATCAGCACCTTGCCCAGCCCAGGTCGCTCCCGCAGCCCGCGAACCGCGGACAGCAGATCGTCGGTCGGCTCGGCATTGCGCCAGCCCAGGTCGGTCCGGGTGCGGGTGGCGACCAGCTTGGGGGTATCGCCGAGCTGGGCGGCGAAGTCGGCGTCGACGTCTCCAGCCGTCTCCCGATCGGGCCAGGCGCCGGCGAAGCTGTCGTAGGTGACCCGGCCGAGTAGCAGCAGCTCGGTGCCGGCGTAGTCGTCGGTGACCGCGGCGGCCATGTTCTCGTCGAAGTAGGGGAAGTGCCAGTCCGGATCGGCCTCGGCGATGCCGTCCAGTGAGATGAACAGGGTGGAGATGATGGTGGCCATGGCGTCCAGTCTTCTCCGCGAGGTCCCGGCCTAGCCAGACCCGGCGGCCAAGGTGGGCAATTGCTGTTCCAGGTAGCTCACGACTTGGCTGGTGCCCGCATTCAGGCGGACGGTGGCCAGCTCATCACCCCTGGTCAGGCCGCGGTTCACCATCACGATCGGCAGTCCGAGCCGGGCTGCGTGCCGGACGAACCGGAGCCCGGACATCACCGCCAGCGAGGTGCCGGCCACCAGCAGAGCGCCGCCGGCCTCGACCATGGCGAAGGCGGCCTCGACCTTCTCGGTGGGCACCGACTCACCGAAGAAGACGATGTCGGGTTTGAGGATGCCGCCACAGACCGGGCAGTCGGCCACCACGAAGTCCCCGGTCTCGGCCAGCACGGCGTCGGCGTCCGGGGCGATCTCGACGTCGCCGAGCTCGGTGACCCGCTCCAGGAAGCCCGGGTTCAGTTGGAGCAGCCGGACGTCCAGCTCCTCGCGGGTGCAGCGGAAGTCGCAGTTCAGGCAGCGGACCAGCTGGTAGTGGCCGTGCAGATCGATGACAGCGCGCGATCCGGCCCGCTGATGCAGCCGGTCAACGTTCTGGGTGATCACTCCGGAGACGATCCCGGCGGCCTCCAGCCGGGCCAGCGCGTAGTGGCCCTCGTTGGGCTCGGTGACGTGCAGCTGGTGCCAGCCCAGGTGGTTGCGAGCCCAGTAGTGGCGCCGGAAGTCGGCACTGGAGACGAACTGGGAGTAGGTGATCGGGTTGCGCGGCTTGGCCTCCGGACCGCGATAGTCCGGCAGCCCGGAGTCGGTGGAGAAGCCGGCGCCGGTGAGCGCCACGATCCGGCGTCCGGACAGGGCGGCCACAGCGGCGTCCAGGTCGTCCTGGCCGGCCGGTGGACGGGTGTCCGGCTCGCCCGGCAACCAGCCGATCCCGGACATCAGGCCTGCGGGGCGTCCGCTTCGGCTCGGCGCCGGGCGCGCTGCACCAGGATCTCGACGATCATCGGGATCACCGAGACCACCACGATCAGAATCAGCGCGATCTCCAGGTTGTCCCGCACGATCGGCAGGTCGCCCAGGAAGTAGCCGAGCAGGGTGACCCCGACCGCCCAGATCACCGCTCCGAAACCGGTCCAGGTGATGAAGGAGCGGAAGGTCATCCCGGCCGCGCCGGCCACCATGGTGACGAAGGTCCGCACGAACGGGACGAACCGGCCCAACACGAGCGCCCGGGAGCCGTAACGCTCGAAGAAGAGATGAGTCTCGGCGAGGTGCTTCTGGCTGAAGATCTTGCCGATGAAGCCGGTCCTCGGCTTGAACAGCCACGGCGAGAGCCGTAGCCCGACCCAGTAGCCGACGATGTTGCCGAGCACGGCGGCGACCAGCAGGATGAGCAGGGCCAGCAGCAAGGTGCCGACCTGGTCTAGGCCGAACAGCCGGATTCCGGCAGCCTGTGCAATGAACATCCCGACCGCGAACAGCAGCGAGTCACCGGGCAGGATCGGGAAGATCGCGCATTCGGTGAAAATGATCAGCGCCGACACGAGCAAGAACCAGGGGCCGAGGGTCTGGAACAGCCAGACCGGGTCCATGAAGTTGCCGGCCAGCGGCATGAGTGCAGGAATCACGTGGCCAAGATACCTTGGTCGCCATGGCCACCCTGGACGATGACGCCATTGCGGCCCTGGCCGGGCCGGGCGTGGGCCCGCATCCGCTGCCCTGGCCGGACGATCCGCGGCTCGATCCGCAGCTGTTGGCCGACGGTGATCACCGCAACGTTCCCGACGAGTATCGCTACTGGAGTGTCGAGGCCATCGTGGCCGAACTGGACACCCGACGACTGCCGCTGCACGTGGCCATCCAGAACTGGGAGCACGACTTCAACATCGGCTCCATGGTCCGCACGGCGAATGCGTTCAACGTAGCCGGGGTGCACATCATCGGACGGCGCCGGTGGAACCGACGTGGGGCCATGGTCACCGACCGGTATCTGCACGTCCATCACCACCCCAGCGTGGCCGAGTTCCTGACCTGGCTGGCCGACCACGACCTGACCCCCATCGGCGTGGACAACCTGCCCGGTTCGGTGCCACTGGAGACGTCCCGACTGCCCGAGCGCTGCTGCCTGATCTTCGGCTCCGAGGGACCCGGGCTGACCGAGGAGCTGGTGGACGGCTGCGTCCAGCTGGTGGCGATCACTCAGTACGGCTCGACCCGCTCACTGAACGCCGGTGCGGCGGCCGCCATCGCCATGTACCACTGGGCGCTGCAGTGGGCCGGCCCCGGGCCGGTTCCGGCCACCTAGGATTGCCTGGTGGACGAGTTCGGCATCTATTACCAGCCTGAGCTGGCCGGCGAGCAGGTGCGCCGGGTCCGGCGGCTGGCGCTGATCCGGCTCGGCTGGGCCGTGCTCACCATCGCCGCCGTCCTGATCGCCTGGCGGATCTGGCCGGCCGCCACCGACGGCTGGGTCTGGTGGTACGTCGGCCTGACCGGCGGTTGGGCGCTGGTGCTGCTGGTGATCGACGTGTTCCGCTGGCGGTTCGCGCTGGCTGACGCCCGGGCCGCTGCCCAGGGACTGGCCATCGGGCTGAACCGGGACGGGGTGATGATCAACCGCGAGTGGCTGCCCTGGGCCGAGGTCGGCTCGGTGCGGATGTTGCCCGGGCGGCTGCGGACGTCGGCCAGGCTGGTGGCCACGGCCCGCGACCAGCGATCGTTCAGGGTGCCGCTCGACTTCACCGACGCCATGCCGGCCAGCGTGGACTCGGCCATGCGAATCCTGTCGGCCGGACGGGTGTGGGTCGATCTCTCCCGACTTGACTAGCACAGACGTCTCAGTGGGCAGGATGGCGGTTCCAGCGATGGGGATCATTGCTCATTTCGTCCCCGAGTTTGAGAGACTGGAGCAGTACCGCTTGGCGCCCGCTTCGTCGCAGACGCAGTAACCCTGAGGAAGGCTGATACCCGAATGCCAATTGCTAGCCCTGATAAGTACGCCGAGATGCTGGACGCCGCCAAGGCCGGCAAGTACGCCTACCCGGCGATCAACATCACCTCTTCGCAGACCCTGAACGCCGCACTGGCCGGCTTTGCCGAGGCTGGTTCCGACGGCATCATCCAGGTCAGCACCGGTGGCGCCGAGTACGCGTCCGGCCCGACCATCAAGGACCGTATCGCCGGCGCCGTCGCCTTGGCCGAGTACGCCCACGTGGTCGCCAAGAACTACCCGATCAACGTCGTCGTGCACACCGACCACGCCCAGATCGACAAGGTCGAGACCTGGGTCAAGCCGCTGATCGCCATCTCCCAGGAGCGGGTGAACAAGGGCCTTGAGCCGCTGTTCCAGTCGCACATGTGGGACGGCTCCGCGGTTCCCATGGAGCAGAACCTGGCCGTGGCCGACGAGCTGCTCGCGCTGACCAGCAAGGCCCACCAGATCCTCGAGATCGAGGTCGGCGTTGTCGGCGGCGAAGAGGACGGCGTCAAGGCCGAGATCAACGAGAAGCTGTACACCACCGTCGCCGATGGCCTGCGCGCCATCGAGGTGCTCGGCCTGGGTGAGAAGGGTCGCTACATGACCGCTCTGACCTTCGGCAACGTGCACGGCGTGTACAAGCCGGGTGCGGTCAAGCTGCGTCCCGAGGTGCTCAAGGAGATCCAGGACGCCGTCGGCGCCAAGTACGGCAAGGAGAAGCCGTTCGACCTGGTCTTCCACGGTGGCTCCGGCTCCACCCCGCAGGAGATCTCGGACGCGGTGGACTACGGCGTCGTGAAGATGAACATCGACACCGACACCCAGTACGCCTTCACCCGTCCGGTCGTCGACTACATGCTGAAGAACTACGACGGCGTGCTGAAGATCGACGGCGAGGTCGGCAACAAGAAGCAGTACGACCCCCGCGCGTGGGGCAAGAACGCCGAGGCCGGGCTGTCCGCCCGTGTCGTCGAGGCCTGCACCTACCTGCGTAGCGTCGGCAAGACCATCGGCTGATCAATCCAGCCAGCGTGCGGCCCGGAGCGAAAGCTCCGGGCCGTTCTGCGTCCGGGGTGAGGCGAATCGCCGCCTCGATGGGGCGATCGGGCCCGGATTGCCCGTTCTGGATGATCGAGCCGGCGCTTCACGTCGCACGCAGCGCCTGCCGGACTAGGGGCACGACGTACTCGGGGTGATCCAGGTGCTCCCAGCCGAAGCGCAGGACCCGGTAGCCGGCTGCCTCCAGGAGGTTCTGCCGCTCCCGGTCGGCCAGGAACTGGGTGCTCCCCAGGTGGGAGCTGCGTCCGTCGAATTCGAGGACCAGCCGCGTCCGACGGAACCGGATGTCGGGGACGAGTAGCTGCCCGCCGACGCGGATCGGGCTGTTCGCCACCCAGTCGGTAATGCCGGCCGACTGCAGCATTCGATGCAGCCGGAGCTCGGCGAAGGACCAAGGGTTGGCCGCGGCTGCCGTCACCACCCGACGTCGGACCACCTGCCCACGGCTGCCACGCAGGTCGGCCAGCGCCGCCTCGAGGTCGGCGGGCGTGGCTAGGCCTCGGCGGAGGACCTCACAGCAGGCCTGGCCATCATCGGTGGCGGCCAGTTCGACTGCCGCATAGGCGGGCGTGACCGACCGGATGCCGGAGCGAACCTCCACGAACGGCGAGGTGATCCGCTGCTGGCGTACGACCACACCGGCCCGGGACCGCAGACTCGGGTGCGCCACCTCGAGGATCGGTGGGAGCGGCTCGCCCAGCCACAGTGCCGCGGCCGATCGTCCATGGATGACCCCGGATGGCGCCGACCAGGCGGTTGCCGCCCGGAGCCGGCACAGCGGCGAGCTATCGTCGGCAGGGACGAAGACTCCGGGCAGTGGGTTGGCCAGCAACCCGGCCCGGCTGAGCCGGGCCAATGTCGAGGACAGCCGGGGAAACTCCGCGGTCGAGATGGCGCCCCGCTCGGCCAGGATCGCCGCTACTTGTGGATGCACGCCCTTCACAGTGGGGACGATTGGGCGCCGCAGTTCACTTTCCACAGGGGCAGTGCTGCGATGTGCCGTGTCGATGAGCGAGAGACCGCCTCACGGGCCGGCCCCGGCCATCGATACCGCAAATCCGGTCAGGATCGGCCGCCGTTGGCGTTCCCCCACCCGCGGGGGCAGGTGGGGGAACGCCATCCACAGTGAGCCCGTGGGCATCGGAGTTCAGCAGAAGCCGCCGACACGATTTGCCGGATGGATGCGCATAGGGGCGGCTTAAGCGCTGATCGCGGCCATCGAGACCGCGAATCCCGTCAGCCGAGGTCGGCCAGGGCCCGAGCCAGAGCGGTGACGAACTGGTCGGCCTGCTGGGCGGTCAGCACCAGCGGCGGCTTGATCTTCAGCACGTTGCCGTGGTCGCCGGTGGCCTGCATGATCACCCCGAGTTGGCGCAGCCGCTCACACAGTTCGGTGGTGAGCTCGGGTGCCGGCGTGCGCTGGTTGTCGCGGACGAGTTCGAGGCCGAGATAGAGCCCAGCGCCGTGAACGGTGCCGACCCACGGGCTGTCCAGTGCCTCCAGCCCGGCCCGCAGCCGAGCACCGACCTGGCGAGCGTTGGCCTGCAGGCCCTCGTCGGCGATGATGGCCAGCACCTCCGAGCCGATCGCACACGACAGCGGGCTGCCACCGGCGGAGGAGAAGAAGTAGCCGCCCACCCGGTAGCTCTCGGCGATCTCGGCGGTGGTGATCACCGCACCGACCGGGTGGCCGTTGCCCAGCCCCTTGGCCACCGCGACGATGTCGGGCACCACGCCTTGCTGTTCGAAGCCCCAGAACCACTCGCCGAGCCGGCCGAGCCCGACCTGGACCTCATCGGCGATGGTCACCCCGCCGCCCTCGCGGACGGCCGCGTAGACCTCTCGCAGGTAGCCCTCCGGGAGCAAGATGCCGCCGGCATTGCCCTGGATCGCCTCGGCGATGAACCCGGCCGCCGGACGCCCGGACGCGGCCAGTGCGCGGATCCTGTCGGCGGCCTCGGGGCCGTAACGCCAGGCGTCGGCATCCCGCCAGCGACCGCGGTAGGAGTTGGGCGCGGGGACGGTGTGCACCCAGTCCGGACGGGTGGCCAGCGCGTTCGGGTTGTCGGCCAGCGAGGTGGAGACCGCGTCGGAGGCGTAGGTCCAGCCGTGATAGGCCTCGGCCAGCGCGACGATGTCGCGGCGCCCGGTGGCCGCCATGGCCAGCCGAATCGCCAAGTCGGTGGCCTCCGAGCCGGAGTTCACGAAGAAGACCTGGTCCAGGCCATCCGGCAGGCGCGAGGCGAGGGCTTCGGCGAAGGCCGGCAGGGCGTCGTACACAAAGCGAGAGTTGGTGTTCAGCAGCCGCAGCCGGCGGTTCGCCACCGCGGCCAGCCGCGGGTGGGCGTGGCCGACGCTGGCCACGTTGTTCACCAGGTCCAGATAGGGACGGGCATCGGTGTCGATCAGCAGGCTGCGCCAACCCCGCTCGATCCGCGGCGGGTCGACGTAGTAGTGCTCCTGCACCTCGGCGACGTGCTGGGCGCGGCGGGCCAGCACGGCCGCGGACGAGAGCGGTTCGGTCGGCGTCACGCCGAGCAGTCCGGACGGATCCGCGGTCAGCGCCAGCCAGCCGGCGGCCAGGTCCGGTGCCACCAGCAGCGGCACCTCGCTCCCGCTACGGACCAGCTGGACGTCCACGCGAGCCCCGGCCTGGGCCAGCACCTCACCGGCCCGGACCGGGCCGGAGCGTCCGGCGATGCCGTGCAGGATCAGGTCGCACGGCGAGCCGGGCAGAGTGAGCCGGTCGCCGTCGAATCGCGCGATGCCGTCCCACGGTGCGCGCAGCTCGTCGTGGTTCCACACGGTGATCGAGGTGGGTACCGTGGCCGCTCGCTGGGCGGCTCCGGGCTGACACTCGGACGCTTCGCTGAGCCGGGGGACCGCCCAGGCGGCGGCGACCGCTCCAGCCTCCGCTGCGAGCCGGTCGGCCAGGCCGGGTTCCTGCCAGGCGCCGTGATCCATGACCGGTGACATGACACTCAGGTTGAGAGTTGCGGGCGGGTCGGCAAGCAGCCGCGCGCCCGAGACCATCAGCGGCGGTTCCGCGATGCCGAGTGCTGCTCGCAGCCAGCCGCCGACCACGGCCGACGGCACCGCGTCCGCGGCAGCGAAGATCCGCCATTCCCGATCCAGCGCATCGCGGGCGTAGTCATTGTCGGAGTCCATGGCGGCCTGCTGCCGTCCGCTGGCCACCAGGACGGCGCCGCGCAGCACCACCAGCGGCCACAGAGCATCCACCTCGGCCCGGGTGAGCGGCTGCTCGGCATGGAAGGCCCGGACGGCGGCCTGCACCGGCTCGGCCCAGCCGCCGCTGTGATGCAGCAGTCCGGACACGGTGATGGCGAGCTCGGCCACCCGCCAGGAGCGGGAGACGTCGCCGAAGTCGATGATCCCGTCGGGCAGCCGTGCGTCCACGGCGCAGACCAGGTTGTCGTCGGTCAGGTCGAAGTGGCCGGGCTGGACGGGCAGCTCTCCGGCAGCCTGAACGGCTGACCAGGCCGCAAGGCTGGCCCGCTGCACCCGCTCGCGCTCGGGGCCTAGCCAGTCGGCCAACAGCTCCACCACGCCATGGCTCTCCCGCAGGTCCCACTGCAGGCGCCGCTCCAGCCCCGGGTGATCGAAGGAAGCCAGGCTGCGGCTCACCTTCCCGGTGATCGCTCCCATCCGCGCCGCCACGGACGGGGCCAGCCAGCCCCGCTCGACGAAGGTGCCCCCGGGCAGGTAGCGCAGCAGCCGCGCCAGCACCGGCCCCTGGCTGGTGGCCAGCACCGCGCGCGCCGGATGGCCCTCGGCCTCGAGCACGGTGGACACCCGCAGTTCGGGGCAGTCTCGGGCCACCTGCTCGGCGGCGGCGTCCTGGGCCAGCGTGTCCCGCTCCGGGAAGGACGGGTTGGCCAGCTTCAGCACGGCCGAGGGTCCGTCCGGGCCGGACACCAGGAAGTTCTGGTCCTGCTGGCTGCCCAGCGCGGTCAGTTCTCCGGAGCCGCCCAGGGCGGCCAGGATGGACGCGGCCTCGTCCGGCCCGAGCGAGGGGGCCGGCAGTTCACCGGCAGCCAGAAAGTCGAACGGCTCGGTGGGCAGCGAGCGGCGAATCATGCGCACAGCTTGCCGGATTCGGGTCACAGCCAGGTGAACGCCCAGGCCTTGGGGTCCGCCTCCGCTAAAGTATGTGCGCAAGAGCCCGCCGGCATTGCCGCGGGCTTTCCTCACGCAAAGGGGCAGTCATATGCCGGGAATCGTGGTGATCGGCGCACAGTGGGGCGACGAGGGTAAGGGCAAGGCGACCGACCAGCTCGGAGATCGGGTCGACTACACCGTCCGCTACTCCGGCGGGAACAACGCCGGCCACACTCTGGTCGTGAACGGTGAGAAGTACGCGCTGCACCTGCTCCCGTCCGGCATCCTCAACGACTCGGTTCCGGTGATCGCCAACGGTGTGGTGATCGACCTGGAGGTGCTGTTCGAGGAAATCGACGGCCTGAATGCCCGCGGCGTGGACACCTCGAAGCTGATCGTCAGCGCCAACGCGCACATCATCGCGCCGTACCACAAGGTGATGGACAAGGTCACCGAGCGCTTCCTGGGCAACCGCCGGATCGGCACCACCGGACGCGGCATCGGCCCGGCCTACTCCGACAAGATCAACCGGCTCGGCATTCGGGTCCAGGACCTGTTCGACGAGAAGATCCTGCGCCAGAAGGTCGAGGCGGCCCTGGAGCAGAAGAACCACCTGCTGGTGAAGGTCTACAACCGTCGGGCCATCGACGCCGGCCAGGTGGCCGATGAGCTGCTCGCCCATGCCGAGCGGCTGCGTCCGATGGTGGCCGACGTCACCCGGGTGCTGAACACCGCGCTCGACGCCGGCCAGGTCGTTCTGTTCGAGGGTGCTCAGGCGCACCACCTGGACGTCGACCACGGCACCTACCCGTACGTGACCAGCTCGAACCCGATCGCCGGCGGCGCCTGCACCGGCTCCGGCGTCGGCCCGACCCGGATCGACCGGGTGATCGGGATCGCCAAGGCCTACACCACCCGGGTCGGTGAGGGTCCGTTCCCGACCGAGCTGCTGAACGCCGACGGCGACAAGCTGCGCGCCGACGGCGCCGAGTTCGGCACCACCACCGGACGCAACCGCCGCTGTGGCTGGTTCGATGCGCTGGTGGTCGAGGCCTCGGCCACGGCGAACGCCTGCACCGACATCTTCCTGACCAAGCTGGACATCCTCACCGGCTGGGAGAAGATCCCGGTCTGCGTGGCCTACGACGTCAACGGCGTCCGCACCGACACCCTGCCGCTGACCCAGACCGACTTCCACCACGCCGTCCCGGTCTACGAGTACCTGGACGGTTGGACCGAGGACATCTCCGGTTGCCGCAGCTTCGATGAGCTGCCGGCCAACACCCAGGCCTACGTGCGTCGGCTCGAGGAACTGGTCGGCTGCCGGATCTCCGGGATCGGCGTCGGCCCGTCCCGCGAGCAAGTGGTCATGCTGCACGACCTGCTCTGAGGTCGCCGGTCCGGCCCGCTGTCTCGACCGCATCGCGCCCCCGAAACTCCCTCACGCCCGCGAACCCTCGCCGGCTCGAGGCAGTTTCGGGGCGTTTGCGTTGAGGTGCGGTGTGGACGAGTCGGATCTCTGCGGGTCCGGACGACCTGAGCCCTCAGCGAACGCCGCTACGAGGCGGTTCGCGCTGGCTCTGGTTGGGTATCAACACGATGCAGCCCGAAAGTGTGCCCGATCACCTTGATATGCATGTTGTTTTTCCTTGACGCGTGACCGAGCGTGTGGTTTATTGACATTACTACCTTGCGGCGGGTCCTCACTGAGGAGGACTCCACTGCCAAACACGTCACAGTTAGGGAGTCAGATGACTACCGAGGTAACGGCGAAGCAGGGATCGGCACGCGTTGCCGTCCAGCGGTTCGGCACTTTCCTCTCCGGCATGATCATGCCCAACATCCCCGCTCTCATCGCTTGGGGCATCGTCACGATGTTCTTCATCGGTGTGGGCTTCACCCCCAATGCCGACATCTCGACCATCGTCGGGCCGTTCATTCACTACTTGCTGCCGATCCTGATCGCCTATACCGGCGGCCACATGGTCTATGGCGTCCGCGGCGCAGTGGTGGCCACGATCGGCACCTTCGGCGCGATCGCCGGTTCGGACCTCCTGATCGCCAACGTGAACGCCGCAGCACTGAAGGAGTGGCTGGACGCCGGCAAGGCTGCCGCTGACTTCAAGGAGCTCGGCCAGATCCACATGTTCATCGGCGCCATGATCATGGCCCCGATCGCGGCCTACTCGATGAAGTGGCTGGACGGGCTGTGGGAGGACAAGATCAAGCCCGGACTGGAGATGCTGGTCAACATGTTCTCGGCGGGCATCTGGGGCTTCGTCCTGATGCTGTTCGGCTTCTACCCGATCGCGTGGCTGGTCAACGGCATCATGAGCGGGCTTGGCAGCGCGGTGAACTGGCTGGTCGCCAACAACCTGCTACCGCTGACCAGCATCATCATCGAGCCGGCCAAGGTCTTCTTCCTGAACAACGCCATCAACCATGGCGTGCTCACCCCGCTCGGTCTCCAGCAGACGGCGGAGTCGGGCCACTCGATCCTGTTCCTGCTCGAGGCCAACCCCGGCCCGGGCGTCGGACTGCTGCTGGCGTTCACCTTCTTCGGGATCGGTGCGGCCCGGGCGTCGGCTCCCGGGGCGGCCTTCATCCAGTTCGTCGGCGGCATCCACGAGGTGTACTTCCCCTACGCGCTGATGAAGCCCGCTCTGATCCTGGCGCTGATCGGCGGCGGCATGACCGGTGTGACCACCAACATGCTGCTAGGTGGCGCGCTGCGAGCCCCGGCAGCTCCGGGCAGCATCCTTGCGGTCATCGCACAGATCGCCCCGGGGGCCTACTTCGCGGTGCTGCTGTCGGTGGTGCTGTCCGCTGCGGTCACCTTCGTGCTCTCCTGGCTCATCCTGCGGTCCACCCGCAAGCGTGATCTGGAGGCCGAGGCGGCCGGTGCGGATACCTTCGGTGCGGCGATCAGCCAGACCGAAGCCAACAAGGGCAAGTCGTCCGAGGCGCTGGCTGGACTGCGGGCGGCGGGTCGCACCGGCGAGATCAAGGCCATCGTCTTCGCCTGTGACGCCGGAATGGGCTCCTCGGCCATGGGTGCCTCGGTGCTGCGCAAGAAGATCAAGGACGCCGGTTTCGCCGACGTCACCGTGGTCAACAAGGCCATCGCCAGCCTTGAGGACAACTTCGATCTGGTGGTGACCCATCGCGATCTGGCCGAACGTGCGGCGGCGAAGACCCCGTCCGCCGTACATGTCTCGGTGGCCAACTTCATTGGCGCCCCCGAGTACGACCAGGTCGTGGAGATGGTGAAGGAGGCGAGCGTCGCTCACTGAGCTCGTCTCGGTCTGTGACGGGCGGACGCCTTCCGAGGCGGACGGTCGATAGCTGGCGGCCCGCGGGATCACCTCCCGCGGGCCGTCCCGTCCCCTTGTGAAGTGATGTTGTTTTGCATTGACTTGTGTGTGTATCTGTGGTGTTATGGGAGAGTTCGGTCGGGTCGATGACGTGCGGTGCGCGTCCAGCCCACCGGACGGTCACAGTCGACATCGGCCAGCGCTGGCCGGCGAGGAGGCGGAAAGCCGATGCCCGAGAACTCGATCCTGCAGCCATCCTCGGTCCGGCTCGGCTTGGCCTCGGTGTCCAAACAGGAGGCGATTCGGATGTGTGCCCAGGTGCTGGTCGACTGCGGCGCAGCTACCGAGGACTACTTCGCCGGAATGCTGGCCCGCGAGCAGCAGATCTCGACCTACCTCGGTGAGGGTGTCGCGATTCCCCACGGCACCAACGAAGCCCGCGCCCACATCAGGTCGGCCGCGCTGGGCTTCCTGCAGTTCCCCGACGGCATCGACTGGGACGGCAATGAGGTGAAGGTGTGCATTCCGATCGCCTCGGCCTCCGATGAGCACCTGGGCATCCTGGCCAGCCTCGCCGAGGCGCTGATGGAGCCCGAGGCAGCCGAGCGGCTGCGGGTCACCGACTCGGTGGCCGAAGTGATTGACCTACTGACCCCTGCTGAGGAGAACTGAACATGAAGGTCCTGCGTTTCTACGCCCCCGGCGATGTGCGGATCGAGGACGCCCCGATCCCGCAGATCACGGCGGACGAGATCCTGCTGCGCGTGCGGAACTGCTCCACCTGCGGCACGGACGTGAAGATCTTCCACAATGGTCATCAGAACCTCACTCCGCCGCGGGTGATCGGCCACGAGGTGGCCGGCGAGGTCGCCGAAGTCGGCGCCAACGTCTCCGGCTGGGCGGTCGGCGACCGGGCCCAGGTGATCGCCGCCGTGCCGTGTGGTGAGTGCTACGAGTGCCGCAAGGGCTGGATGGCCGTATGCGCCAACCAGACCTCGATCGGTTACCAGTACGACGGTGGCTTCGCCGAGTACATGGTGGTGCCGCAGGCCGTGCTGAAGGTGGACGGGCTGAACCGGATCCCGGACGGGGTCGGCTTCGACGAGGCGTCCGCTGCCGAACCGTTCGCGTGCGCGATCAACGCCCAGGAGTTGCTGGGCATCGAGGCCGGCGACACCGTGGTGGTGTTCGGGGCTGGCCCGATCGGCTGCATCCACACTCGGATCGCCCGTGGCGTCCATGGCGCAGCCCGCGTCTTCCTGGTGGACGTCAACGCCGAGCGGCTGGCCATGTCGGCTGCCGCCGTACAGCCGGACGCCGTCATCGACGCTTCCCAGGTGGACGTGGTGGCTGAGGTGATGCGGCTCACCGAGGGTCGTGGCGCCGATGTGGTGATCACCGCCACCGCGGCCAACATCACCCAGGAGCAGGCCATCGCCATGGCTGCTCGCAACGGCCGGATCTCCTTCTTCGGGGGCCTGCCCAAGACCAACCCGACGATCACCTGCGACTCCAACCTGGTCCACTACCGGCAGCTGCACATTCACGGCGCCAACGGCTCGGCGCCCGAGCACAACCGCAAGGCGCTGGTCTACATCGCCTCGGGCCAGGTGCCGGTGAAGGATCTGATCACCGTCCACCTGCCGCTGGAGCGCGCGCTGGAGGCCTTCGACATCGTGGCCAAGGGGCAGGCCATCAAGGTCACCGTCGAGCCCTGAGCCGGTTCCCCCACGAGCGGCCGTCCGATCGGGCGGCCGCTTCGTCGCTGCGTGGTTTCTGAGCTCAGTCGCTGAGCGACCGGGCTCGATCCGGGGACATCGTCGAGCTGACTGTGATCGCGGCGATGTCGGATGGGCCGGGCATCGAGCTGCCCGGCAGCAAGACTGCAGCCGAGCCGAAGGCCACGGCGGTGCGCAGGGCGGTCTCCCGGTCTGCGCCGGAGTCGACGGCGTGCAGGTAGCCGGCCAGCAGCGCATCGCCGGCACCGACGGTGGAGACCGGGCAGCCGATCTCCGAGGCCGCGTGAACCGCGCCGGCGGCGTCCACCAGCAGGGCGCCATCGCGGCCCAGGCTGATCACCACGGTCTCGATTCCTCCGTCGACAAGGGCGGACGCCGCATCGATGACCTCGCCCACGGTGACGAGCTCCCGTCCGACGGCCTCGGCCAGCTCGATCCGGTTGGGCTTGATCAGGGCCGGCTTGGCGGCCAGTGCGGCGGCCATCGGCTCCCCGGAGGTGTCCACGGCCACCCGGACGCCACTGGCTTGGCAGTGCCGGATCAGTGGGGCATAGAAGTCGTCGTCGAGCCCGGGCGGCAGCGACCCACAGCAGACCACCCAGCTGGCGCCACGGCTGGCATCGAGAGCGGCGCTCCTCAGCGCGTCCGCCTCGGCAACGGAGAGAACCGGGCCAGGTTCGTTCACCTTGGTGGTGGTTCCGTCGGTCTCGGCGATGGTGATGTTGGCCCGGATCGGCTCACTGATCGGCACGGCAGCCAGTGTCACCGGCTCGCCCTCGAGCAGGTTCAGCATCAGTCGTCCGTAGATTCCACCAACCGGGAACACGGCGGTGCTGGCGGTGCCGCTCGCGGCCAGCGCTCGGCTGACGTTCAGCCCCTTACCGCCGGGATCTTCCCGGGACTCGGTGGCTCGCAGGACGGCACCGCGTTCCAGCCTGGGGAGCGTGACCGTCCGGTCCACGCTCGGGTTCGGCGTGAGGGTGACGATCATGCCCGAATCACTTCTGGGCCGGCCGCGGACAGCTCAGCGGCCAGGCCGGCGTCCAGCCCGGTGTCGGTGATCAGGACGTCCACCTCGCTCAGTCCGGCGAAGCGGCACAGCTGAGTCCGGCCGACCTTGGTGTAGTCGGCCAGGCAGACCACCTGCGCGGCCGCATCGACCATCGCTCGCTTGATCTCGGCCTCGGCCTGGTCGGGGGTGGTCAGTCCGGCCTCCGGGGTGATCCCGTTCGCGCCGATGAAGGCCACGTCGACCCGCAGGCTGGCCAGGGCGGACGCCGTCCAGGAGCCCACCGCGGCACCGGTGACGTTGCGGATCCGTCCGCCGAGCAGCATCAACTCGACCCGAGGCAGATCCACCAGCAGCGAAGCGGCCTGAAGGGAGTTGGTCACCACCGACACGGCAAGATCGGCCGGTAGTTGCCGGACCAGCTCCAAGGTGGTGGTGCCGGAGTCGACCAGGATCGACCCGCCGTCGGGCAGGTAGTCGCGGGCGATCCGGCCGATCCGCGACTTCTGGCTGGTCTGGTGCTCGCGCCGGGCGTTCACCGTCGGCTCGTAGCCGAGCCGCTGCACGTGGACGGCCCCGCCGTGCACGCGGCGCAACTGTCCCTGCCGTTCCAGAATGCTCAGGTCGCGGCGGATCGTCTCGGTGGTCACCTCGAGTTCCTCGGCCAGTGCCGAGACCTCCACTCGAGAACGCGCCCGTGCCTGCTCTAGGATCCGAAGGTGCCGCTCGTGCGGTAGTAGACGACCCTCAGCGCTGTCCTCTGTCGCAACCATGGGACCAATCTACGCAGAAATCCACACGAACGCAGCAATTGCCACATGGTCATTTGGCTGATCCCTGAGTGGCTACTGGGCAAATGTTCGGCCATCCCGCGGCAGCGCGCCCGGTGCGCGGAGCGGACGGAGCCGCACCAACCCCCGCCGATAGGATCGACGACGTGGCGCAGACGGTACTGGTAGTTGGAACTGGCGGACGCGAGCATGCCCTGGCCTGGGCGCTCAGCAAGGACCCGGGAGTCGCTGGCGTGCACATCGCGCCCGGCAACCCGGGGACGGCCGCAGTGGGCACCAATCATCCGGTCGACCCGATGAACCCCGAGGCTGTGGCGGCCCTGGCCGTCGAGCTGGCCGTCGATCTGGTGGTGGTCGGACCCGAGGCGCCGCTGGTGGCCGGGGTGGCCGACGCCGTCCGAGCCCGGGGGATTCCGGTCTTCGGCCCGTCCGGAGCAGCTGCGCAGCTGGAGGGTAGCAAGGCCTTCGCCAAGGAGATCATGGAGGCGGCCGGCGTCCCCACCGCTGAGGCGCGGCTGTGCGTGAGCATGGACGAGGTCGTCGCCGCTCTGGACGAGTTCGGCGCACCCTACGTGGTCAAGGACGACGGACTGGCCGCCGGCAAGGGCGTCATCGTCACCGACGATCGGGACGCAGCCATCCGGCACGCCGCCGGCTGCCGCAAGGTGATCATCGAGGAGTACCTGGACGGCCCCGAGGTGAGCCTGTTCGCACTCAGCGACGGCACCCACGTGCTGCCCTTCGAGCCGGCTCAGGACTTCAAGCGGGTCGGCGACGGCGACGCCGGTCCGAACACCGGCGGAATGGGCGCCTACACCCCGCTGCCGTGGGCCCCGGCCGGGCTCACCGAGCAGGTGGTGGCCACGGTGATCCAGCCGACCATCGACGAGCTGCGCCGCCGCGGCACCCCCTTCGTAGGGCTGCTCTATGCCGGCCTGGCGCTGACCAGCCGCGGAGTGCGGGTTGTCGAGTTCAATGCCCGCTTCGGCGATCCGGAGACTCAGCCGCTGCTGACCAGACTGAAGACCCCGCTGGGCGGTGCCCTGTACGCGGCCGCCACCGGCGCACTGGCCGAGCACCCGCCGCTGGAGTGGGGCAGTGGGGCAGCGGTCGGCGTTGTCATCGCCGCCCAGGGCTACCCCGAGTCGCCGCGCAAGGGCGATCCGATCACCGGTGCCGAGATCGAGGGCGTCTTCCACGCCGGGACGGCGCTGGACGCATCCGGGCAGCTGGTCAGCGCCGGCGGCCGAGTGCTGACCGTGGTCGGCACCGGCGACACCCTGGCTGAGGCCCGGGACGCCGCCTACGCGAAGGTGTCCACGATCACTCTCCCGGGCGGCTTCCATCGCACCGACATCGCCGCCAACGCGGCCGCGCAGCAGCTGGACGGCCTTCGAGCCGTCCCCGGCAAGGAGGAGCAGGCATGATTCCCAACGTCCTGGCTACCCGTTATGCGTCCGAGGCGATGCGCGAGATCTGGTCGCCGGAAGCGAAGATCAAGGCGGAGCGCAAGCTCTGGCTGGCCGTCTTGAAGGCACAGGCCGAGCTCGGCGTCGACTTCGGCGGGGACGATCCGTCCGAGGTGATCGCCGACTACCAGCGGGTGCTGGGCATCGTTGATCTGGCCAGCATCGCCGACCGGGAGCGAGTCACTCGGCACGACGTGAAGGCGCGAATCGAGGAGTTCAACGCGCTGGCCGGACGCGAGCACATCCACAAGGGGATGACCAGCCGCGACCTCACCGAGAACATCGAGCAGCGCCAGCTGCTCAGCTCGCTGGAGCTGATCCGGGAGCGGATCGTCACCGTGGCGGTGGCCCTGTCCCGGCTGGCCGTTCAGTACCGCGACCTGGCCATGGTCGGCCGCTCGCACAACGTCGCTGCCCAGACCACCACGCTGGGCAAGCGGTTCGCTAGCGCTCTCGACGAGCTGCTGGTCGCCTACCGACGGGTCGACGAACTGATCGGACGCTACCCGGCCCGCGGCATCAAGGGTCCGATGGGCACCGCCCAGGACATGCTCGACCTGCTCGACGGCGACACCCTCAAGCTCTCCGAGTTGGAGGCCCGGGTGGCCGAGCACCTCGGCTTCGCCACGGTGCTCACCGCGACCGGCCAGGTCTACCCGCGCTCGCTCGACTACGACGTGCTGTCGGCGTTGGTCCAGGTGGCGGCCGGACCGTCCAGTCTGGCCACCACGATTCGGCTGATGGCCGGCCAGGAGCTGGTCACCGAAGGTTTCAAGGAGGGCCAGGTCGGCTCGTCCGCCATGCCGCACAAGATGAACACCCGCTCCTGCGAACGAGTGAACGGACTGGCCGTGCTGCTGCGCGGGTACGCGTCCATGGCCGGCGAACTGGCCGGCAATCAGTGGAACGAGGGTGACGTCTCCTGCTCGGTGGTCCGCCGAATCGCGCTCCCGGATGCCTGCTACGCCCTGGACGGGCTGTTCGAGACCTTCCTCACGGTGCTGGCCGAGTTCGGGGCTTTCCCGGCGGTGATCGAGGCCGAGCTGCAGCGCTTCCTGCCGTTCCTGACCACCACCAAGGTGCTGATGGCCGCCGTCCGCAACGGCGTCGGACGTGAGGTTGCCCACGAGGTGATCAAGGAGCACGCCGTGGCAGTGGCCCTGGGGATGCGGGCCGGCGGCGGCAATGATCTGATCGACCGGCTGGCTGCCGACTCGCGGCTGGGGCTCAGCCGCGACCTGCTGGACGCCGCGCTGGCCGATCCGCTGAGCCTGACCGGCTCAGCCGGTGACCAGGTGGATCAGCTGGCCGCCCGAGTGGACGAGTTGGCCAGGGCGTATCCGGCCGCTGCGAAGTACGTTCCGGGCGCCGTGCTGTGAGCCACCCGCCCGGGCCGCCGGCTGAGCCGCGCGTGCTCGGGCTCGGCCGTGCTCAGGTGCTGCCACTGCTCGGAGTCGGACTGGTCTCGGGCTTCTTCGCCGGGCTGTTCGGGATCGGCGGCGGGCTGGTGATCGTCCCGGCCCTGGTCGTGCTGCTGCGGATCGAGCAGAAGCTGGCCGCGGGCACGTCCCTGCTGGCCATCCTGCCGGCGGCCAGCATTGCGGCGGCGTCCTATGCGCTGGAAGGCAGCATCGACTGGCCGGTCGCCGGGCTGCTGGCCATCGGCGCGATCGTCGGTGCCCAGGTCGGTGCACGGCTGCTGCAGAGGATCCCGCGCCGGGCGCTGCAGTGGATCTTCGTCGGCTTCGTGACGGTAATGATCGTCCAGCTGATGTTCGTGATTCCGGATCGGGGTGCCGACCCGGGCATCGATGTGGCTCGTGGGGTCGGCTTGATCGTCCTCGGGCTGGTGGCCGGACTGCTCTCGGCGATCCTCGGCATTGGTGGCGGCGGCGTGGTGGTCCCGGTGCTGATGGTGTGGTTCGGCCTGGGTGACCTGGCCGCCAAGGGTGCCTCGCTGGTGATGATGCTGCCGGGGGTGATCTCGGGCCTGGTCGCCAACTGGAGGCTGAAGAACGTGGCCGTCCGGGCCGGCCTGGTGGTCGGCGCATCGTCCCTGGTCAGCAGCCCGTTGGGCGCCTGGGTGGCGCACCTGATTCCGGCCCAGGCCGGGGCTTGGCTGTTTGCCGCCTTCCTGGCCTTCATCGGGGTCAGCATGCTGCGGGAGGCGCTGCGTCCCTCGCCCACCGTCTAGCTGCTTTACTGATCCGGTGTCCCGCGTCCGCAACCCGCTGCTCCGCTCGCTGCTAGACCTGCGCGGCAACGGTCGCGCCTGCGTCTACACCGAGCCCATGTGGGGCCTGTCGATGATGCTGGTCCTGCCGTACGCCGGGGTCTACATGCTGGCGCTGGGGATCAAGGACCAGGAGATCGGCCTGCTGGCCACTATCTCGATGCTCTCCCAGGTGGTCTTCGGGCTGCTCGGCGGCGTCATCACCGACAAGCTCGGACGCCGCTTCACCACGGCCGCCTTCGACCTGCTGGCCTGGTCGGTGCCGTGCCTGATCTGGGCATTCGCCCAGAACTTCTGGGCCTTCCTGATCGCCAGCCTGATCAACGGGGCCTGGCAGGTCACTCAGAACTCCTGGGACTGCCTGCTGGTCGAGGACGTCCCGCGCAGCGAGCTGACCAAGGTCTACTCGCTGGTGAAGGCGGCCGGGGAGTTCTCGGCGCTGTTCGCCCCGATTGCGGCGATCCTGGTGGCCCAGTTCGGGCTGGTTCCGGCCGTCCGGGTTCTCTACCTGAACGCCTTTGTGGTGATGACCGCCAAGGTGTTCATCCTCTACTACTGGTCGACCGAGACCGAGGTCGGCCGGACCCGGCAGGAGCAGACCCGTGGGGTCAGCCTGTGGCGATCGCTGCGTGAGTACCGCGGCGTGCTGGGCCTGATCATCCACTCGAAGGGGACGATCTTCTCGCTGGCCATCACTGCCGTGGTCGGAGCGGTGGTCCTGGTCAACGGCACGTTCTGGCAGATCGTGATCAACCAACGGCTCGGTGTGCCGGACCCGCTGTTGCCGTTCTTCCCGATGGTCCGCTCGATTCTATCGGTGATCTTCTTTTTCACCCTGATCCCACGGCTGACCGCCGGGCCGAACCTGCGCCGTCCGACTCTGATCGGCTTCGGCAGCTACCTGGTCGGGCAACTGGTGCTGGTGGCGATTCCGGTGCCGGGTGGCGCGGCCACGGCAACGACCTACTGGCTGTTGGCGCTCTGCCTGCTGGCCGATGCTTTCGGCGCGGCCATCTTGGCCATGTTGGCCGAGTCGCTGGTGGCCCTGCACGTCGACCGGGATGAGCGGTCGCGGGTGATGGCCATCCAGCGGACCGTGGTCATGCTGGCCACCGCCCCGTTCGGCTGGATCTCCGGCTGGCTGTCCGGGATGGACCGGAGCTGGCCGTTCCTGCTGACCAGTGCCCTGTTGGTGCTGGGGCTGATCCTCGCCGCCCGACGCTGGGTCACCACCCACGAAGAGGTCGGCGAGGCAGGCAGCCCGGCCTAGGCCTTCCTCACCAGGAGAGCGTCGATCACGACCGGGCTGGTCGAGGTGGTGGTGATCACGATCTTGCCGGTCGTGTTGGCAGCAAGGGCAGGCAGCGTCAGCAGCACCAGCTTCTGGGGGCTTCCGCTGGCCAGACTGAGCGTGCCGAGGAGCTTCGAACCGATCTTGACCGTCACCGATCCGTAGCCGGCCCCGGTCGTCACCAGAAGCGCCACCTGCTTGGTCACAGCCTTCTTGGAGGTCAGCTTGGCGCCGAGCTTAGTGGTGGTCATCACCGTCGAGGCGAAGCTTCCGGCCGACGTTGACTTGGTCCACTTACCCGAGGCGGTCAGCTTCCGCTCGTCCAGGGGCAGCGTGGTGCAGGTCTGCGGCGTCCAGCCCGACACTCGGCCGCTGGTGTCCCGTGCCCGAACCGAGAAGCAGTAGGAGTAGCCCTTGCTGCCACCGAAGGTCGCCGAGGTGGCCGTGGTCTTCGACTTCCAGGTGGACCAGCCGCCGAACTTCTTGTCCCAGGAGGCCTTGCGGACCCTCACGTCGTAGTTGGCTACTGCGGACGATCCGGCGGAGCCGCTCCAGGAGAGCGGGACTGAGACGCCGGTGCGCCAGGCAGGAACAGACGTGAGGGTCACGCTCGGCGGAGTGGGGGTGGGCGTGGGTGTCGGAGTTGGCGTCGGAGTCGGAGTGGGCGTCGGAGTACCGCTGGCCGACGTCTTGAAGGTCTGGTCGGCGCCGTAGTACCAGGTGCCGCCGGCGTTGAACCTGAATCGCCAGTGGTAGGTGGTGTTCGCACTCAGCACCGAGCTCCCGTCCGTCCGCTTCCAGTCGGTGTTCACCTGCCAGTTCGGACCGCCGGCCGGGAGGCTGACCGCGTCGGAGAACAGCCCGTACCCCGTGCTGGTACCGATGTCGAAGTAGCCGGTGCCGGCCGCGCCCCCGGTGTAGACGTTCGCATTCGAGACTGCTGCGGTGCTGCCGATCCCGGTGGTGGCCGGCGACGGGTAGCTCACCTGTGGTGTCTTGGCGAAGACGTAGGCGCCCTGGGTTGCGGCCAAGGTCGGGTTGCTGTTGCCATCGGCAACCACGAAGTAGGCGCCGAAGGTCGCATTGGTCAGCGGTCGATCAGACACCACCGGGATCTGCCATTCCCAGTTCTTGCCGATCGGCATCGGCCACATCCGGGCGTGGGCGGTGTCGGGCGAAAGCACCACGTAGCCGCCGTGAGATCCGACACTCAGGCTGGTCGGGCAGTCGCCCGGATCAGCGGCTCCGGTGGCGTAGCACTGCACCTTGTGGCTGGCGTCGATGGCCAGCGAGGTGTTTGCCGGGAGGATGAACTCCGGGCTCACATACTGGCCGCTGCAGGCGTTGCCGAGCCCGTAGACGACCGCGTGGATCCAGTAGACGTCCCCGGGTGCCGGGCTGCTGGTGGACGGATCGGAGCGGTAGCCGACGTAGGTGCCGACGCCATACTCCAGGTACGGGGAACCCTGGATGATCGAGACGCAGTTGTAGATCTGCGAGTACTGGATACCGCCGTCGTACCACGCGGCCGCGGCCTTCGCGGCTGTGGGCGCCCAGCCCAGCATGGCCACCGTGACAACACTTGCTGCGATCCAGGAGATCAGCTTCCGCATGGTCCACCTCACGAGTCAGGGGGCGCGGCCACGCCCGAGGCCCATCGTCGGTGGGCCGCACGGTCCGCCGGGGCGCCTGTCAAAGGACTTTTACGCGCACACCTCGGCAACAACTGCGTAGGGGCGAGTTCTGGCCCGATTGGCCGCGCCGCGCAATATCGTCCAGCCATGGTCAGGTTCGACAACAGCCGACTCAGTGGCTGGCTCAGTGGCGGCGATCGCAGCTTCCGGGGTCGGCTGATCGCCGCTGTGGCTCTGGTCGGCATTCCGGTCAGCTGGGGCTCCGCGCTGTTCAACCTGGCGCTGGGCAGCCCGACGTGGACGGTGCTGCTGAACGTCATCGCCGGCTTCGTGATCGTCGCCCTGATGCTCTTCGCCCGCCGCACCGGACGATTCCAACTGGCCTATCTGATTGCGGTGGTCGGCCTCTTCGTTGTGCTGTTTCCGGCGCTGTTCTTCGCCGGCGGTGGTTACCACAGCGGAATGCCGATCTTCTTCATGTTTGCCATCGCATTCTCGGCGATCATCCTGCAGGGCAGGGCCTTGTGGATTCTGGTGCCGCTGGAGGCCGCCGTCTTCACCACGAGTCTGGCGGTGGCCTATCTGCAGCCGCAGTTGGTCGTCCCGCTGGGTTCGGAGGCCGCGATCCTGTCCGACGTGATCTTCACAATGATCAGCACCGGGATCGCCCTGGTCGTGGCGCTACGACTGTTGATCGGCCTGTACGAGCAGAACCAGCGGCAGTTGAAGGTGCAGAACGAGGCCCTGGCTCGGGTCGACCGGGCTCGAGCGGAGTTCCTGGCGCAGGTGGCCCACGAGTTGAACACTCCGCTGACCGTAATCCGCGCCCATGCCCAGGAGGCCGGCAGTGACCTGATCCGTGATCCGGCGCAGGTCGGCCGGGATGTCGCCGTGATCGAGGCAGAGGCCGACCGGCTGGGACGGCTGGTCAGCCAACTGCTGGACCTGGCCCGGATCAACGAAGGACGACTGATCCTCGAGCGGGCTCCGGTCGACCTGGACGAGGTCATCCAGCAGACCCTGCAGGCTTACCGTCCGCTGTGGACCCAACACGGCAACACCCTCGCTGTGGCCCGCGACTCTGACTCCCCGATCGTGCTGGCCGATCGGGAGCGGGTGATCCAGGTGCTGGTCAACTTGATCTCCAACGCCAGCCGGCATACCGACCACGGCACCATCACGGTCTCGGTCGGACGGGTGGACGACCGGGCCCGGGTCTGCGTCACGGACACCGGCTCGGGGATGGCGCCGGAACGACTGGCCACCCTCGGTGAGGGCCCGGTGCGGGATCGTCCGGACGGGCTGAGGTCGGCCCGCGACACCGGGCTCGGGGTCGGGCTGGTGATCTCCCGGCACATCGTCACCGCGCACTCCGGTGAGCTCACCTTCAGCTCGGTGGTCGGGCAGGGGACCACGGCCTGTTTCACCCTTCCGCTGGCCGAAGTGGCTGCTGACCAGGGGTGACGCTAGCCGGCCGGGTCGAACCGGACCTGGCGTAGCACGTAGCGCTTGTCCGGGGTGGAGGCGAGTTCGAAGGCGCTGGCCTCATCTAGGCCGAGCTTGCGGCGCAGGGTCGAGACGGTCTGCCGGACGGTGTTGGTCGGCATCGGAGCCTTGGCCCGCCAGACCGCGGTGAGCAGCTCGTCCTGGGTGGCGCCGACTCCGACATTGGAGGCCAGGAAGCCGAGCAGTTGCAGCTCCATCCGGGTCAGGACCACCTCGCGTCCCTCCAGGATCACGCGTCCGGTGACGAAGTCCAGGTGCAGCGGCGGCAGGTCGATCCGTCCGGTGCGCGGAGCGACGGCCCGGCGCAGTTGGGCCTGGATCCGGGCGGTCAGCACGTCGAAGTTGAAGGGCTTTGCGATGTAGTCGTCCCCGCCGGCCTCCAGGCCGCGCACGACAGCCCGGTCCTGGCCGAGAGCGGTCAAGTAGATGATGGCTGCCGACGTGATCGGACGCAGCTTGGCGCACAACTCGTAGCCGGAGCCGTCGGGCAGCAGGACGTCCAGCAGCACCACATCGGGCTGGCGCTCCCAGACTGCAGCCAGTGCACCCTGCACGGTGCCCACCTCGATCACGGCGAAACCCTGGTGGGTGAGGTGGCGGGCCACTGCCGAACGCAGAGTCTCCTCGTCCTCGACCACCAGGATCACTGGAGCCCGGGGGCTTTCCTTCGGCAACGATCCTCCGATCGACTGAATGGCGAAACTCTAGGCGGTGTGAGCGATCCCTCCCCAGGGGAACTTCGACTGATCGCGCCCGCGGCAGCGTCCCTGTGGTCAGCGGCGATGCCATTCGCCGTGTCGATCGTGCTCTGGTGGTCGTTCGCGGAGCGTGCTTCGGGTGGCGACCCGAAATGCAGGATCGATCCGGCTTGAGCGGCCTTTCGCGGGCCTTGAGGCCATCGAGACGGCGAATCGCGTCAGGTGTCGTGCGTGCGACTCAGCGTGCGCCCGGGTGTCCCAGTTGGCGCCAGGCCTCGTAGACCGCAATCGCGGCGGCATTGGCCAGGTTCAACGAGCGCATTCCGGCCCGCATCGGGATCCGCACCGTGGCGGTGATCCGCGGGTCGGCCAGCACTTCCGGAGCCAGCCCGGTCGGCTCGGGGCCGAACAGCAGGACATCCCCGGGCTCGTAGGCGATGTCGGTGTAGGGCAGCTCGGCGTGCGACGTGAAGGCGAAGACCCGGGCCGGCAACAGCGCGGCGTAGGCGTCCGACAAGGAGTCATGGACGAAAGTGGCCGCCTGGTCGCGATAGTCGACCCCGGCCCGGCGCAGCTTGGCGTCGTCCATGTCGAAGCCGAGCGGACGGGCCAGGTGCAGCTCGGCGCCGGTGACCGCGGCCAGCCGCATGGTGGCTCCGGTGTTGTTCGGGATCCGCGGCTCGCAGAACAGGATGCGCAGCGGAGGAGTCACGTCCGCCATCTTGTCACCGGCTCCCAGAGCCGGTCGCATCGGGCCACTCCAGAGCGAACTGGCTGGTGAACTCACGCTCGGTGCCGTCGATCGGGTCGGTGAAGGCCAGCCGATGCGCGATCAGTTGCAGCGGGTGGCGGAAGTCGTCGGCCGCCACTTCGCGCACGTCCGGGTAGAGCGGGTCGCCGAGGATGGGCAGCCCGAGCGCGGCCAGCTGCACCCGCAGTTGGTGAGTCTTTCCGGTGGCCGGCATCAGCCGGTAGCAGGCCAGGTCGCCGCGGACTTCGTCCAGCTCGATCAGAGTTTCGGCGTTCGATTCGCCATCGACGAGTGCGGCCTGCAGGTGGCCGCGGCGCTTCTCGATGCGCCCGAGTTCGCGTCGGGGAAACGCCAGGCTCGGGTCGAACCGGGCCAGTGCCCGGTAGGTCTTGCGCACTCCTTGGCTCTGGAACAGCCCGGAGTAGGCGGCCCGGAACTCTCGGCGCGTGGTCAGCACCAGCACTCCGGCGGTGAGCCGATCCAGGCGATGCGCCGGGGCCAACTCAGGCAGGCCGAGCGCTTCCCGCAGCCGCACCAGCACGGTCTCGCGGACGTGTACGCCGCGTGGCGTCGTGGCCAGAAAGTGCGGCTTGTCGACGACCACGATCCGCTCGTCTGCGTGCAGGATCCTCACCTCGAACGGGACGGACGGCTCCGCGGCCGACTCGCGGTGGAACCACACCAAGGTGTGCGGACGGTACGGCTCCTCGCCGGCGATCGGACGCCCACTCTGATCGACGAACTCGCCGGTGGCAAGCATGGACGCCACCGGCGCCGCGTCCGGCAGTCGTTCGCGCAGGAACTCACCCATGGTCGCCCAGCGTGGTGTGACGCCGGGCTCACGATCGGGGGTGCGCACCCAGGCGGCGTCCAGGCCGTTGCGCTGGGGGAGCGGTGAGCGGGGCGGCATCAGCTGCTCCGCGGGATCGGGGTCACCGGATCAGGCTACGGGACCGTCCGCGAACTTCCTCGGTATTCGGTGTTGCTAACTACCGGTACTCAGTGTTACCGTCTACTGGTACTCAGCAACACAGAGTAGATGGAGTGGCAATGGCCAATCAGATGACCGAGTTGCTCAAGGGCACCCTCGAGGGCATCGTCCTCAGCTTGCTCGCCGAGCGGCCGGCCTACGGCTATGAGATCACCGCGCAGCTGCGCGAGCAGGGTTTCACCGACCTGGTCGAGGGCACCGTCTACGCGGTGCTGGTGCGCATCGAGCAGCGCGGCTTCGTCGATGTCGAGCGGGTCACCTCGGAGAAGGGCCCGCCGCGCAAGGTCTACTCCCTCAATGCGCGCGGACGCGCACAACTCGACGAGTTCTGGACGGCCTGGAGCTTCCTGGCCGACCGGATCAACCAGCTTCACAAGGGCAAGGAGTCATCATGAGCAACTGGATCGAGGTCCTCACCGGATCGCTGGAGCAGAAGCGCCAGTACCGCGAGTACAAGGCGCGGCTGAAGGCATTGCCGGAGCCCTACGCGTCCGCGGCCAAGGCGATCGACCGCTACGTCATGTACTACGGCGGGCTCACCGACGGCGACACCATGGTGCGCCTGCTCACCGATCACATCGAGCTCTGGGAGCGGGCCGCCACCGACGCCACTCCATTGCGCGAGATCGTCGGAGACGACCCGGTGGACTTCGCCGAGACCTTCATTCGGGCCTACTCCGGCACTCAATGGATCGACAAGGAGCGGGCCCGGCTGGTGAAGGCGATCGACGACGCTGAGCGAGAGACCCTGCGATGAGCGTGGGCGCTGCGCTCCGGGTCGACGGGCTGCGCAAGTCCTACGGCGAGCTGGACGTCCTGCGGGAGGTCAGCTTCGCGGTGCAGCCGGGCAGCATCTTCGCCCTGCTCGGCTCGAACGGGGCCGGCAAGACCACGGTGGTGCGGATCCTGGCCACCCTGCTGCGGGCCGACGCCGGCCTGGCCGAGGTGAACGGTTTCGACGTGGCCTCCCGGGCGGCGGACGTCCGCGGCGCGATCAGCCTGACCGGCCAGTTCGCCGCCGTCGACGACGTGCTCACCGGGAGGGAGAACCTGATCCTGATCGCCCGGCTTCGGCATCTGCCCGAGCCGGCCGCCATCGCCGATGACCTACTGAGCCGGTTCGGTCTGGCCGAGGCCGCGGCCCGTCCGGTGGCCACCTACTCCGGCGGGATGCGCCGCCGGCTCGACATCGCCATGAGCCTGATCGGCAGCCCGCCGGTGATCTTCCTGGACGAACCGACCACCGGGTTGGATCCGCAGGCCCGCCTCGAGGTCTGGCAGGCCGTCCGCGAACTCGCTGCTGCGGGCACCACCGTCCTGCTCACCACGCAGTACCTGGACGAGGCCGAGCAGCTCGCCGACCGGATCGCGATCCTGCACGACGGCCGGATCATCGTGGACGGCACCCTGGCCGAGCTCACAGCGCTGCTGCCGCCGGCCACGGTCGAGTACGTGGAGAAGCAGCCCACCCTGGAAGAGGTCTTCCTGGCCGTCGTCAGCGGCAGCGCGTCCGCCGACCACCCGAACCACAGCGAGGAGGAGTCATGAGCGTCCATCCGCTCGGCGACACCGTCGTCCTCACCGGACGATCCCTGAAGCACATCACCCGGAGCCTGGACACGATCCTCACCACGGCCGTGACCCCTATCGCGCTGATGCTGCTGTTCGTGTACGTCCTGGGCGGGGCGATCAACACCGGCGCCGACTCCTATGTGAGTTACCTGCTGCCCGGCATCCTGCTGATCACCATCGCCTCCGGCATCTCCTACACCGGCTACCGGCTGTTCCTCGACCTGCAGGGCGGCATCTTCGAGAGGTTCCACTCGATGCCCATCTCGCGCTCGGCAGTGCTGTGGGCGCATGTGCTGACCTCGCTGGTGGCGAACCTGATCTCGCTGGTCGTGGTGGTCGCGATTGCGCTGCTGATGGGCTTCCGATCGGGGGCCGGCGTGTTGTCCTGGCTGGCCGTGCTGGGGATCCTGGTGCTGTTCACGCTTGCTCTGACCTGGTTGGCCGTCATCGCCGGCCTGTCGGCCAAGTCCATGGACGGAGCCACGGCCTTCTCCTACCCGCTGATCTTCCTGCCGTTCATCAGCTCGGCTTTCGTGCCGACGGCGTCGATGCCCGGCCCCGTCCGCTGGTTCGCCGAGAGCCAGCCGGTGACCTCGATTGTGAACTCGGTGCGGGCGCTGTTCGCCGGACAGCCCGTCGGCGGTGAACTGTGGGTGGCCCTGGCCTGGTGTGCCGGCATCCTGGCGATCGGCTACGGCTTCGCGATGCTCGCCTATCGGCGCAAGCTCGCCTAGTCCTCCAGCGGACGGGTCCAGACCGCGACCGTGGTCTTGACCGGGCCTTCGATGAACGGGACGACTCGGCCGGTGGGCCGGTAGCCGAGCTTCGACCAGAACGGCTCTGCGGCGGCGGCATTCGTCTCGACAATGCCCAGCCGCAGGGTGTCGACGCCCTCCCAGCCGCGCACCTGGCTGAGGGTGTAGTCGTGCAGCGCGCGTCCGATGCCTTCGCCTTCGTGGGCGCCGTGGACGAGCAGCAGCCCAACGTGAGCCGTCTGCTGGTTCGGCCAGGACTGCAGGACGTCCACGACGCCGACCAGGGTGGCGTCCAGCCAGGCCCCGAAGCAGTGCTTCTGGCCGGGCGTCAGGTCGGGTGGACCGTCGAGGAGCACCTCGAGGCCGTCACCGGGAGCCGGCGGACGTCCGGAGACCCGCTCGGTGTATCCGGGGTTGGACTCCAGCAGCGCCTGGACCGCAGGGGCTTCCGCCTCACTCAGGTCACCGAAGGTCAGCATGAGGCCACCATGTCAGGCGCGGTATCGTCCGGCAACTGTCCAGTACGGGTGTGCGGCAAACCCTCCCGTGCGCCGGATCGCCGTGCGATGCTCGATTCATGTCCAGCATCGTTCCCCCGCCCCAGGAGCGCTTCGACCCGATCACGGCGCGCTGGCTGACTCCGGGCGGCCCGCTGCCCGATCCGGCGCGTGACGAGATCGACCCCGGCCGCCGGGATCCGGTGACCATCGTCGGGCCAGTCCCACCGGAGCTGAACGTCCTCGGTGACGCTCACCTCCGCGAAGGTGCCGGACTGATCGGTGCCGGCACCACTCACGTGCTTCGCTGGGTGCTGGTTGCCTTGGTCTTGCTGGCGATCTGTCTCGGCTTCTTCTGAGCCGCTCGGCGCGCTGCGTACGCCGTCCGGCTCAGTCATCTGCCGCCGCTGCAGGCTGAACTCTCTACAGCGCCTGAGCGCAGACACATCCACCGAACAGCTGGCCGCGCCGTCAGGTGGTGGCGTCCCCGGCCGGGGCGCTTCGTGGCCCGGCAGGTTCAGGTCGACCGTGGGTCTGCCGCCACCTCGCCCGACTCCCGGGCCCTCTACTAGGGTCGACGCATGAACGAGTACGGGCAGGAGGTCGGCGACTCGGTGGACGGATGGGTGCCCCGTTCGATGCCGAGCCGGGTGCCGCTGGTCGGGCGCTACGTCACCGCTGAGCCGATCGGGCCGGAGCACACCGACGCCTTATACGCCGCGGTTGGCGGAAGCGACGATGAGTCGCTGTGGACCTATCGTCCGGCGGCCCGTCCGCAGTCCCGCGAGGCGTTCGAGCAGACGGTGATCCGGGTTCTGGCTGAGCGCTCAGATGGCGTGACGTTCGCCTTCGTTCCGACCGGTGGCTCGGCAGCTGGGCTGGCCAGTCTGTACCCGTGTGTGCCGGTGATGGGCGTGATCGAAGTCTCCGGGGTGCTGTGGGCTCGGACGATGCAGCGCACCACCGCGGCCACCGAGGCGATCCATCTGATGCTGGGCTACGCGTTCGACGAATTCGGCTATCGCCGGGTCGAGTGGAAGTGCGACAGCCTGAACGAGCCGTCCCGACGGGCGGCGCTGCGGCTCGGCTTCAGCTATGAAGGCCGCTTCCGCCAACACATGGTCATCAAGGGACGCAGTCGCGACACCGATTGGTTCTCGATCACCGACTCCGAATGGCCGGCCATCCGCGAGCGTCAGCTTCGATGGCTCGACCCGTCCAACTTTGGCTCCGACGGACGTCAGGTGCGACGCCTCGGGGAGGTATGACGTGGCTCAACCGCCGATGTTGTCGTTATCAGAGGGTTGGTCGAGCCTCCTCACAGCGTGACCTCCGACTTCGTCGTTATGGGGCCGGTTTGAGGGCCTCATAACGACAACATTGGCGTTCGAGTGCGGAGAGTGCGTCTACACCGCCTCGATAACGACAACATCGGCGTTCGCGTGCTGCTGACAGGGGCTGCTGTCGTGTTGGAGTCAGTCGGCCGTGTACTCCAGGATCTCGGCGGGCGTGCATTCGAGTTCGCGGCAGATGGCGTCCAGCGTCGAGAAGCGAACCGCCTTCGCCCGGTTGTTCTTCAGGATCGACAAGTTCGCCTGCGTGATCCCGACTCGCTCAGCAAGCTGGGTCAGGGTCATCTTGCGGCGGGCGAGTTGGACGTCCAGGTTCACCACGATCGCCATCAGATGACCTCACTGAGCTCGCTCTGCATCGTTGACGCCTGCCTCAGCAGCCCCTTCATGACGACCATCAGGACGGCAACGGTGGCACCGCCGACTGCGAGCCCGGACAGCAACAACAGCAAGCTGGGTGGGCAGGCATGGATGCCGAAGGTCAAGAAGGCGCCGATCCCCAGCACGAGGGCCGCGTCGAGGGCGCTGGCCGCGATGATCACGTCAACCCATCCGAACGCCGTGGCGGAGAAGACGCGCTCGCGCTCCACCATCGACAGCAGCACCCAGACGGCCACCACCGCGATCTGGATCGCCAGGATCCCGAGCACCACGACCGCCAGCATCGGCCATCGCAGCCACGCCAACTCCGGGTATGCCTGAGCCATCTGGTCGGCCAGGGTGGGGAAGTAGAGTCCCTGGGCGCCCAGCAGGCCGAGGAGAACCACTGCCAGCAAGACGCGAAGAGCGAGAATGGACGCCTTCTTCATGACCTATCCTATCGTTTTGCGATAAGAATATATCGATAGTCAATATGAAGTCGATGGAGCACGCTTCAAGTACGGGTGTGAGTCCGGGCGCCGGTCAACCGAGCGCGGCAAGGTTCGCGGCGACGATCGCTTGCACGCCCGCCGCGTTGGGGTGGTCCCCGTCGTCGGCCAGCAAGGAGGTGGGATCCTCGTCGCCGCTGCCTTTGAAGACGTGGACGAGGTCTACGGTGCGAGCCCCGCTTTGCGCTGAGGCCTGCGCGATGGCGCTGTTCACCGCGGTGGTGACCGCAACGCTCCAGTCGAGTTGCCGTTGGCCACCTTGGGCGCGCGCGACATCCCCATCGGCGAAGACGTTCCAGTAGTTGTCGACCAGGATTGTGGTGGGCTGCCCAGCCCGCAGCGCCTGCGTCTGTCGGATGATCGACACCAGGCGGTCCTGCATGGCGGTGACATCGGGCTGATAGCACGCGCTGTTGCAGCCACCGTGGAGCCAGGCGTCGAAGTCATCCTTCAGGTCGTTCGCGCCAATGATCATGATCACGATGTCGGCCTTCTGGACGTCCTGGCGGGTGCCCGGATCATCGGTCAGCTGGCTCAGGACGTCCTGGGTCGTGTAGCCGGCCACTCCCAGATTGACGTCGGTGACAGTGCGTCCCTCGCGCTGGGCCAGGGACTGTGCGAAGCGCGACAGGATCGTGCGGCAGTTGCAGGCGGTGCCGGCCATGACCGAGTCGCCCAGACCCACCACATGCAGCGGGGGCAAGGGAGCCGTCGGTGTCGCAGCCGACGGTTCAGGCGCCACCGGTGCAGCGGCGCGAGCCAGGGCCGGCGCCGGCCTCGGGACGGGCGTGATCACCTCCGCCCGGAGGGCATCGGTGCGGAGCTGGAGCACCACCGCAGCCAGCGCAACCGTCAGCGCGGCGGCGAACATCGCACGGTAGACCGATCTGGGCCGGTGCCTCATCCGAGCGAGCCAGCCCTATCCAGCCAGTCCAGAGCCGTGCTGATGTAGGGCTTGTAGACGTGAAAGTTGTGGCCGCCGGCGGGGAAGGTGATCAAGCTGACCGCGGGATCTCCGCGGGTGACCTGGGCCATCTTCTCGGTGGCGATCCACGCCCACTCGTCCTGCTTGCTCGAGATCATCAGGAGCTTGGTCCCGCGCATTCCGTACTGGTGATACAGCCACGTGGCCGAGTTCTCATTGCGCAGCTGCGTGTTGCTGCCGAACAGGTCCCCGGTGGTGTTGTCGAGGTAGGTGTCGAACTCGCCAGCGAGACTGACCGCTGCGGCGAACTCCGTCGGATGGCCCAGGGTCAGCTTCGCGGCGCACAGTGCGCCGGTGCTCCACCCCATCAGTGACCAGTGTTTGCCGGGCGGCTCCACCCGGTACTTCGCCTGTACGGCCGCCGGGACGTCCGAGGTCAGCCACGTCTGAGCCTGAGGCCCATGGGGGACGTCGACGCACTCGGTGTCTCGGGGTGGGGCGATCATGATCGGCGGGAACACCCCGACGAACGGCCGGACGGTCCCGGCGGCGATCGCCTGGCTCGCCACGTCGCCGAAGTCGTACTCGTTGAACAGGTTCTGCGGATGAGACGGCTGCCCCGGCAAGAACATGACGACGGGGTAGCGGGTACTGCCACTGGCGTCATAGCCCGGCGGGAGCCAGACCAGAGTGTCGGCACTGACTCCCGACTTTGCATGGACGTTGAGCACTTCCAGCTTGCCGGTGCCGGGATGCAGCTCATTGACCTGAACGATGCGTGCCGGAGTGTCGTGGCCAAGGCCGAGCAGGTCAGACCACGAGGCGTAGAAGCCGTACTGGTCGTTCACGTAGAAGAACAACGCAGCCATCGCGGTCACCTGTGCAACCAGGATGAGCCCGATCCGTCCGAGGAACTTCAGCACGGCCACCGGCCGACCGCCGCTGGCCGGGGGTTTTCGCGACCACAGCACGGCGGCGAGGATCGGCAGGGCGATCGCGAGGATGGTGCTGGCGATCAGGATGAAGTTTCCAGTCAGCTGGAACATGTCCACGGTCCTTTTTCCCGCCGGAACGGGCGGAACCTCGCCAATTCTAGCGAGGCCTTTCAGGCGTCCTAGTAGCCTCGGTCGTCGGAGCCATCCAGAGGGGCAGGTCATGTCGGCACCGACAACGTCAGGGTCGTTCGCCGATCGAGGAGCGCGGATTCTCACCGCTGTGTACGCGCTGTCGACGGCTGTAGCCCTCGTCACCTGGCTACTCGGGCATTGGGGCAGTCCGCAGCCGAACTGGCCCGAACTGGTCGTCACCTTGTTCAACATCCCGCTGTCCCGCTCGATCGCTTCGGTTGCGCTCCTGGCCCTGATCTCGCGGGCACTGCTCGGGCGCAAGCGGGTCGGCCTGATCGCGGTTGCCGTCTGCCAGGTTCTCGGGATGTACCTCGGACTGGCCGTGCTGGTGTCCTGGCCGGTCGACCCGGTGCTGCATGCCTGGCGGCAAGAGCATCTTCTGGTCGCTTGGCTGGACGTCGCCTCGCTGCCATTGGGAGCGATCATCCTGGTCCTGCTGTGGAAGATCCGGCCCGCCTTCGTCGGACGAGTGCGTCCGGGCTCGTGGTGGCGTGCCATCACCGCGGCGGTGGTCGGTCTGGGGATCACCCTGGGCGCGACCGCGGCGATGATCTCGGCTGTCGTCCCGGCCCGCGAGGCCGAGTCGCCACGACTGTTCTTCCTGGTCCTCAGCCGAGCCCTCGGCGAGCGAGGGCGACCCACTCACGGTGTGCTCGCCCTAGTGCCGTCGTGGGTGCCGACCGTCACCTCGGCCCTGCTGACCATCACTTTGCTCGTCACCGTGACCGCCTTTCTCCGCTACGCCAGGGACGTGACCCGATGGTCAGCTCAGCGGGAGATCGACATCCGACGGCTGATTCGCGACTTCGGTGCCGGCGACTCGCTGGCCTACTTCGCCACCCGCCGGGACAAGTCCTCGGTGTTCTCTCCGGACGGGCGGGCCGTGGTGGCCTACGGCGTCTACTCCGGAGTGTCGATCGCCTCCGGCGATCCGATCGGACGTCCGGAGTCCTGGCCGGCCGCCATCCGCGCATGGAAGGACGACGCCGTCCACTACGGCTGGATCCCGGCGGTCCTGGCGGCATCCACCGAGGGTGCTCGCAGTTATGCGCAGCAAGGTCTGCGGGTGCTCGCCCTGGGTGACGAGGCCGTCCTGGACGCGCAGTCGTTCACCACCGAGGGCAAGGCCATGGCCGCGGTGCGCAGTGCGGCACAGCATGCGCGGCGGGCGGGGCTGGAGGTCCGGTACGCCTATCAGGCCGATCTGTCACAAGAGGAACTGGCGCGGCTGCAGGAGGTGGGCGAGAAGTGGCGTCACGGGGACACCGAACGCGGCTTCTCGATGGCGCTGAACCGCTTCGCCGATCCGGCCGACACGCGGATTCTGTTCGTCCAGGCGTACGACGCGGACGGCAATCTGCAAGGCCTGCTCTCGTTCGTGCCGTGGGGTCCCAATGGGCTCTCGCTGGACATGATGCGGCGCAGCCCGTCCGCCCCGCACGGCGTCACGGAGCTGATGATCAGCGAGCTGATGGCGGCGGCGCCGGCGCTGGGCGTCCGCTGGGTCTCGTTGAACTTCTGCATGTTCCGCCGGGTCTACAGCGATGCGGACGAGTTCGGCGCGAATGCGTTCGTCCGGCTCAACTCGTCGTTCCTGGGCGTGCTGGACCGCTTCTGGCAGCTCGGTCGGCTGTACCGCTCGAACCGGCAGTACAACCCGCGATGGCAGCCGCGGTTCCTGTGCTACGACGACCGGGTCGGCCTGCCGCAGATCCTGATCGCGCTGGGCTCGGCCGAGGGCTTCCTGCCGCGTCTGCGGATCACCCGGCCGACCGTCGAGCGTGAGCTCAGTGCTGATGAACTGGCCGCTGTGCGGGAGCTCGCGGCGGAGCCTCCTCAGGTGGTCGAGGCGGGCCTCGATCGGCAGTCCGAACAGGTGCGGGCGCGTCAGGCTCATCTGGACGAACTGGCTCGCCGGGCCGTCCCGCCCTACCGTCCGGAGGCCCGTCCGGGGACGATCTCGATCGCCCGTCTTCCCGAGGCGTCCGTCGGCAGCTCGGTGGAGGTGGCCGGCCGCGTCCGAGCCATCCGGAACCACGGACAACTCGTCTTCGCGGATCTCGCCGGCGACGGGGCGGAGATCCAGCTGCTCCTGGAGCCGTCCAGCCTGGCGGTCGATGAGATTGCCGACTTCCGGCGCTTGGTCGACGAGGGCGACGTCGTCTCGGTGCGAGCCGAGATCGGCTTCTCGCGCACGGGCACCCCGTCCCTGATCGTCGGCGAGTGGGCGGTGTTGGCCAAGGCGCTGTATCCGCTGGCGGGCGAGGGGAGCGTCGAACAGGTAGCCGAGGGTCCTTCCGGGGCGCTCGAACTGATCGAGCATCCCGAGCAGCTGGCACTGTTGCGCCACCGCGGACGCGTGCTGCAGGCACTGCGGAGCGCGATGGACGAGGCCGGCTACGCCGAGGTGGCGACACCGTCCGGGGAACTCGCTTCGCGCTATCTCACGCGGCTCGTGATCGCTGGTGCTGGGCCGGTGTACGAGGTGGTTGCGGACGAGAGCGCAGCAGCCGGCGAGCCGGTGGACCTGGAGGCGCCGGTGAGGCTGCACGCTCTGGCCCCCGGAGGTGACTACCTCACGATGCGGCAGCTGACCGAGGAGCTGATCGCTGCCGCCGACGCCGGTCTGCCCGGCAGTGTGGGGGCGGGTGCCCTGGCCTTGGTGTTCTCGACGGAGCCGGACCTGGAGCTCGCACCGGATGCCGCTCCCCATCGCAACCGTCCCGGCCATGCCGAACACTGGGAGCTGGCCATCGGCGGGATCACGGTTGCCGCGGCGTCTTCGGTGCTCACTGATCCGATTGAGCTCCGGCGGCGACTCAGTGCGGAGGCGTTCCGGGCGTCCGGGGAGCTGCGGGGTATCGACGAGAGCTATCTGCGCGACCTGGAACTGGGCATGCCACCGACCGGCCGGCTTGAGGTTGACCTTGATCAACTGACTCGGGCCCTGACCGAACGAGCAGCGGCGGCCAGCCACTGAGCTCGGGCCGGCGATAGGGCGCCACCGGACCCGGCTTCGCGGGGCTCGACGCTCCGACCGCCGATCTTGTCGTCATCAGGGCACTGCCGGAGCTGCGCCGCCGCCTGACCGCCAATGTTGTCGTTATGAGGCCGGTTTGAGGGCCTCACAACGACAACATTGGCGTTCGAGTGCGGACGGTGCGTCTACACCGCCTCGATAACGACAACTTTGGCGGTCAGCCGGCTGATTTCGTGGCGGGGGAGCTGGGTGCCTCGCGGACTGTGGCGGTTCGGCGGCGGGGGTGGCCGGTCTTCTCGGGCCTGGCGTGGCCCGGCATGGTGAGCCCAACTCGGCGAAGGCACGCTCGATGCTGGCCTGATCGGCCTTGCCGAGGTCGGCGAAGGGCTGGGCCTCGACTCGCGGTTTGGCTTTGGTGCCGCCGCGCTTCCAGGTGCCGACCACCCGTCCAGCCTTGACGATCGTGGGTCGGAACATGCCGTTGTTCCCTGGGACGATCTGGTCGGCGAACGCCGGAGGTACTGCGAAGCTGCGATCGGCGTAGCCGAGCAGGTACTCGTCGAAGCCGGGGAGTAGTCGCAGGCGCAGCGCATCGCGGCGGTGCTGGGCGAGCAGATCGGGCAGCGCTGGATCCATGAGGTACTCAACCCCGTCGAGCTGAACCGACGTGAGTTCCTCACGGATCGAGGCGACTCCGGCCCGAGAGTCGGTCAGGGTGAGCGAAGCCCATCGAGCCAAGTCAGCGACGGTCGCGGGACCGTGGCTGAGCAGGAAGCGTCGAGCCAGTTCGGCGAGAGCTTCATCCCGGGCCAGGGCTTTGGGGGAAGGCACCCAGTCGGCATAGCTGGCAACCAGCTGCTCGCTGCCCCGCATCGGCCCCAGCACCAAGGTGGCCTCCTGGCAGAGTCGTCCGAGCAGGTGAATGCCGGTCTGAGGTTGGAGCAGCAGGCCCTCGGCTGCCCAGCACGCGAACAGCTCCTTGCGGGTCAGCTGCGTCCCGCCGGTCAGCTCGGCCAGGGCGATGTCGGCGGCGCGTCCGATCACCGCTTCGGTGATGCCCAAGTCGGTGCGCCGCTTGTCCGCCCCGGCCAGCATGCGAGCTGTGGTCAGCGACAGGATCCAACCCAGGTCCTCGGCGGGCACTAGGTGCAGGGTGCCGCGCATCGGCCACGACCGCACAACCTGCCCCGAAGCCAGCGCAGCCTCCACCCCCGCTCGGCTCCCGCCCGCGAACCGCAGACCTATCGAGGTGAGTGCACCAGGGAGATCCTGGGCCTGCACCGCGCCGAGGTGCCGGACGACCTCGACGGCGTCGTCCAGGCGCGGACCGACCAGCCGCTGCGCCACAAGGCGAAGCAGGCCCAGCTCCGGACGAGCGGTCATGGCACTGAGTATGCCGAGTCGTGCGGACAGTCCGTGGTCGGTCAGTCGACCTTCCCATTGGTGGCTGACGAGCCACGGCGTGAGGACAAGTCGATGCGAGTCCGCAATCCGGCGACTAGAGCTGTGGCTTCGAGACCCTCGGGCGACGTTTCACGCCGGGTTGACCCAGCCTTCCAGCCACTGGAGTTCATCGGCCTCAGCATGAGCTAGCCCGACATTGCGGTGACGAGCGAAGGGTGATTGGGCTCCGGCCGCTTCGAGGGCCTGGGCAGCCAAATCTCTGGCGGCCAGATGATCGCCGCTCGCGATCGCCAACTTCAGTCGACAGACGAAGTAGCGGTAACGGCTTGCCGGGAAGGGTGAACGCTGCTCGGCCCACCACGCATTCAGTAACGCGCGGGCTTCGGCCAGGGCACTCTCGCCGGGTGTTGCCAGCAGCAACTCCGCGAGATCGATATGGGCCATGCCGGATGTGCCGTTGAGGTCTGGGTCCTCGTGAATGAGCTGCCGAAAGAGCGCCTCGGCGCGCGCAGGGTCCTCTTCCTTCAGGGATGCCGCCAGGCACTCGATGGAATGCCACCTGTCGATTTCGAACTCGGCGCAGTCGATTGCGCGCTGCCACAGGCGTTGTGCATCGGCTCGGTGCTCCGGAGGGAGTCCCAACGCCTTGATCTTGAGGTACTGGGAGCGGCTCCACGATCGTGCGCGGGCGAGGCGACGTTCGAAGTCCTCCTGTGCTGCCGGCGACCAGTCGGCGGTTCGGTACCACTCTTCAGCCACCACCGGAGTATCTCAGGCCGCGGTGTCGCGGACGAGGAGTGTCGCGCCACCGGAGTGCGATCTAGCGATCACCCGGTTCGCTAGCACCTTTGCGCTCTAGTCGAGCGGCCCGCACCAGTGACACATTGCTCCCAACAAGGTGCCTCCGGCGCCGAGGGGAGTGCCATGGCCGACCCGATCACCACCAATCCCGACCTGTACCACCTGCTCTTCGAGAACGACCGGGTGCGGGTCCTGGAGTATCTCGACAGCCCGGGTGATGCCACCCGGCCGCACTCACACCCCGACAGCGTGATGGTGACGCTGAGCGGCTTCCGACGCCGACTACGGTCGGGTGCCAGCGAGCTCGAGGTGGAGTTGGCGGCGTCCGAAGCCCGCTGGCTGGACGCCCAAGAGCACTCGGGCACGAACATCGGCGAGACTCCGACCCACACGATCTTCGTCGAGTTGAAGGAGCCTCGCCCTGCCGAGTCTCCCGAGACTCGCTTGGGGCCATCAGCCTCCTGACGACCCCAAGCGAGGGTCCTACTGCTCGACGTCCTCCACCAGCGGCGCCCCGCGCAGGGCGACGATCCGCTCGGCGGCGGCGATCGCGACATCGAAGCCGAGATCGGGGTTCCTGATCAGCTGCTCGGTGGCGATCGCGTGAGCTCGGACGGCCGCACGCCGGCCCCGCCTGGCCCGCTCGATCACCGGCGTGGCCGCGTCCCCGAGTGCGGCCAAAGCGCGGCTCAGGCTGCGCTGGGTCGTGTAGTCGCCCCGTCCGAACTCGCTGGACAGCTCCTTGGCAAGCGCGGACGCCTCGGCCTCGGGCACCAGGTTGGCTGCCGTGCGCCAGGCCGTCCGGGCCACCTCGTCCTCGGCGTCGTGCAGGAGTTCAGCGGTGATCGCCGGCCATGCGCGCTGGTCGCCCAGCTTGGACAGCGTGTGCAGCGCCTGGGCGCGGGCCTGCGGGAACACCGAGGTGAGCTCGGGCAGAACCCGCCCGAGGGTGCGCGTCCGGTCGTGCTGGATGAGCGCCCAGGTGAGCATGTCGCGGACGAAGAAGTCCGGCTCGATGGTGAATCGCTCGACCAGCGGATCGATGTAGTGGTCGGCCGGACGCAGCCCAGCCGCCATCGCGGTCTGCAGTCGGGTGGACGCCGACTCCGCCTCCAGGGCGCTCTTCAGTCGGCTCACCACGATCTCGATCTCATTCTGGGCCATCTGGACCACCTCCACGATCCAGTGAAAACCTTCACGTCGCGTGAAGGTCAACCCAGGTGGCAATCCTTGCCATGCCCTGGACATCGCGTGTCCGATGCTGTCTGCTCGAACTGTCGTCAGCGAGGAGGCGGAGATGGCCACGATCGTGTTCGGGATGAACCAGTCCCTGGATGGCTACGTCGACCACGACCGGTTCGGGCCGGGCCCGACGCTGTTTCGCCACTTCGTCGAGCAGACTCAGCAGCGCGCCGGGGCGGTCTACGGGCGCCGCATGTACGAGATCATGCGCTACTGGGACGACGAGCAGCCCGACTGGGACGACGACGAGCGCGCCTTCGCCGAGGCCTGGCGCGCCATGCCGAAGTGGGTGGTCTCGCACACGCTGACCTCGGTCGGCCCCAACGCCCAGCTGGTGGCGGACGATCTCGCGGACTCCATCGCGAAGCTGAAGGCCGACCTCGACGGCTCGATCGAAGTGGCCGGCCCGACCCTGGCCCGGAGCCTCACCGACCTCGGCCTGATCGATGAGTACCAGATCTACCTGCACCCGGTCGTGATCGGCTCCGGCACACCGTACTTCGCCGGCCCCCGTCCGCCGCTTCGGCTGATCGCCCACGACGAGGTCGGCGATGGCGTCCTGAGGCTGACGTACGTCCCAGCCTGAGCGTTGTGAGCCGGTCGGCACAGCCCGAGTGCGGCATGAGCGGACGTCCCCGCGAGGGGTGGATAGCCTTGTGGTGTGTCGACCGTTGTACGGCTGGCGAGCATCGACGACGCGGCCGCTATCTGTGCGTTGAACGCTCGAGAACTGGGCTATGCGTTCGAGCTATCTGACGCGACGGACGCCTTGGCCAGGGCACTGAAGAGCCCGCGCGACGTCGTGGTGGTCGGAGTGAGTTCCGGTGAGGTCGTCGGGTACTGCCACGGAGAGGTCTACCGGCTCCTCTACTCACCGCCGATGCTCAATGTGCTTGGCGTTGCTGTACGGAGCGACTGCCAACGACGAGGTGTAGGGGCAGCCTTGATGACGGCCATCGAGGAATGGGGCCGTGCGCAGGGCTGCTACGCCATTCGGCTCGCCACCGGCGAGACCCGAGAGGGTGCCCATGCCTTTTACACACGGATGGGCTTCACTATCAGCAAGCGGCAACTCAACCTCCGCAAGCCGCTCGGCCCCGACTAGAGTCGGCACGTGCGTCGACACCTGCCCAGCCCGATGGGGTTCGTCCTCATTGCCGCGAACGCGGTCCTCGCGGGCGCTCTCGCCCTCGAGTACCGGGCCGCCCGCAGCCTCCTGGATCGGCCGGAGACGGACTGGCTCGACCAGTACGACAGTGGCCGGATGGCGTTCGTCTCAATCGCCATCATGCTTGGCGTGATGGTTGCGACGGTCGTTGCCCTTGCAGCCCTGGTTGTGATCATCGTTCGAGCGGCGAAGCCGACGATTCTCGGGTGGCTCGCGTTGGCCGCGCACGCCGCCTTGCTGGTGATGATCTGGACCGGTGCCGCGGTCCCGGAGTCCGCAACAGAGTTCTGGTACCGCCTGGCGGTCCACGGCTCGTGCGCCGCGACCGGGATTGTGGCTGGGCTACGACTTCCTTCGGCTCGTCGTGGACGCTCGGCAGACGCCAGCTCGGACGCACCGTCGCCCATCGAGGCGGTCCGCACTCAGCCGTAAGGCGTGCGCTGCCTTCGACAGGCTCAGCGATCTGGACCGAGCCTCAGCTGGCGGGCTAGCTTCTCGTGATCGTGAGTTGCCCGACCGTCTGATCTCCGACCTGAACAGTCAAGGTGCCGGACGCGTCCGTGGGCAGCGAGAGAGTGACGACCGCCGAGGCATCCTTGCCCACATCGGCAACGGCGCTTGTCAAGATAATCTTCGGATCCTTGGTCGATACGCCGCGGACCTCCACTTTGCTCATGGGCGTCGATGCCCCTTGGCCTTGGTCGGCGCAGGACGTCCACAGCTCGAACAGCCTGACGGTGACGGTCGTGCCTGCCGCTGCTGTGCTCGGCATCTCGGCGCGCGGGGCCGCGCAGGAGCCCTGTCCGAGACTGCAGCCGGCGGTCATCGCTACCATCACGGCCGCGATCCACACGGCAGACAGTCGCGCGATGAGTGTCCTCTGGTTCATCCGTCCTCCTCGGGTCAACCGTAGGTTGCCTTCGGGTCGGATGTGCCGGATTCGCCATGCCGGGCTTCGACGAGATGATGGTCAGCGATGCGGAGCGCACCATCTGGGCCACCGATCACACCGCCTCGTGACGTGATCGATTCTGATCGGGCTAGCTAACAGGCCTCGACAGGCTCAGCTATCCGAGCTGGGCGCGGCCAGCCGGTCAGCCGATCCAGACGCGCGCGTTGCGGAACATCCGAAGCCAGGGGCTGGGCTCGTCCACGGGAGCGGACGTCCAGGAGAGCTGGGCGTTGCGGGCGACGCGCTCGGGGTGCGGCATCAGGGCCGTGAAGCGGCCGTCCGGGGTCGTGACGCCGGTCAGGCCGGCCGGGGAGCCGTTCGGGTTGTACGGGTAGGCCTCGGTGGGCTTGCCGTCGGGGCCGACGAAGGCCAGCGCGCGATGCACCTGGCCCGCATCGCCGCGGACGGAGAAGTCGGCGAAGCCTTCGCCGTGGGCCACCGCCACCGGAATCCGGCTGCCGGCCATTCCGGCGAAGAAGATGGACGGGCTCGCTGCCACCTCGACCTGGACCAGCCGTCCCTCGAACTGCTCGGAGCGGTTGCGGGTGAACATCGGCCACGCCGCAGCGCCGGGAATCAGATCGGCCAGCGCGGCGAACATCTGGCAGCCATTGCAGATGCCCAGTCCGAAGGTGTCCGGACGGTTGAAGAACGTCGCGAAAGCCTCCGTCAGGGCCGGGTTGAACAGCACGGAGCGGGCCCAGCCCTCGCCGGCGCCCAGGGTGTCGCCGTAGGAGAAACCGCCGCCGGCTACCAGGCCGACCACGTCGGCCAGGTCGAAACGTCCGGCCTGCAGGTCGGTCATGTGCACGTCGATCGCGTCGAAACCGGCCGCGGCGAAGGCATGCGCGGTCTCGACGTGGCTGTTCACGCCCTGCTCACGCAGGATCGCCACCTTCGGCCGCGCCCCGGTCGAGATGTACGGCGCGGCGATGTCGTGGGTCGGGTCGAAGCTCGGCGCCACCACCAAGCCGGGGACGTCCGCGCCGAAAGCGGCATGTTCGGCGTCGGCGCATTCGGGGTTGTCGCGCAGGGCGGCGATCCGCCAGGACACCTCGTCCCAAGCCTGGGCCAGGTCGCGCAGGTCCTCGTCCAGCAGCACCTCGCCGGCCACGTCCACCCGCACCCGGCGTCCGGGCAGCGTGCAGCCGACCAGCGAGCTGAGCTCGCCCAGGCCATGCTTTGCCAAGATCGCCAGCACGGCAGCTTCGTTCTCGGGCGCGATGCCGAGCACCACACCGAGCTCCTCGGCGAACAGCGCCTCGACGCTGGGCACGTCCACCAGCAAGCCGGACGCACTCGCGAAGCCCATTTCGCAGACCGCGGCCCACAGGCCGCCGTCCGAACGGTCGTGGTAGGCCTGCACCAGGCCGGACGCCCGCAGCTCGGTCAGCGCCGCAGCCAGCGCCACCAGCCGGGACGGGTCGTCCAGATCGGGAACGACATCGCCGAACTGGCCGCTGACCTGGGCCAGCATCGAGCCGCCGAGCCGGTTGGCCCCGGCCCCCAGATCGACCAGCACCAGCGCGGAATCCTCGCCCAGCACCGGGGTCCAGGTGCCGGCGACCGAAGGCAGCGAGGCGAACGCCGAGACCACCAGCGACACCGGCGAGGTGACCTGCTTGGCAGTGCCGTCGGCGTCGGTCCAGCGAGTCCGCATCGACAGCGAATCCTTGCCGACCGGAATCGAAATCCCTAGTGCCGGGCACAACTCGAGGGCAACGGCGGCCACGGTGTCGTACAGGGCGGCGTCCTCGCCGTCCTCACCGCAGGCGGCCATCCAGTTGGCCGACAGCTTCACCGTGGACAGCTCCACCGGAGCGGCCAGCAGGTTGGTCAGTGCCTCGCCGACCGCCATCCGTCCCGAAGCCGGGGCGTTCACTGCAGCCAGCGGCATCCGCTCGCCCGAGGCCATGGCCTGACCGGCCAGGCCGGTGTAGTCCGACAGCGTCACGGCCACGTCGGACACCGGCACCTGCCAGGGCCCGGCCATCTGGTCGCGGTGGTTCAGCCCGCCCACCGAGCGGTCGCCGATGGTGATCAGGAAGCGCTTGGACGCCACGCTCGGGTGCCGCAGCACCGCATAGGCGGCCGCCCGCAGATCGACGCCGTCCAGCTCAAGCGCCGGGGACGTCCAGGAGACCCGGCGCACGTCGCGGGTCATCTTCGGCGGACGTCCGAGCAGCACCTCCATGGGCATGTCGATCGGACGGTCATCGTCCTCGGCGTCCTCAGCCGACGGTGCCAACACCAGCTGGCCGTCGTCGCGAGCCACCCCGACCACGGCGAACGGGCAGCGCTCCCGGGTGCACAGCGCGGCGAACCGCTCCAGCGACTCCGGGGCGATGGCCAGCACGTAGCGCTCCTGGCTCTCGTTGCTCCAGATCTCCTTGGGGGCCAGGCCGGACTCCTCCAGCGGCACCGCGGTCAGGTCGAAGCGGGCGCCCAGGCCGGCCCCGTCCACCAGCTCGGGGAAGGCGTTCGACAGTCCGCCGGCGCCGACATCGTGGATCGACAGGATCGGGTTGTCCTCGCCTGCGCTCCAGCAGTGATTGATCACTTCCTGGCAGCGCCGCTGAATCTCCGGATTGCCGCGCTGCACCGAGTCGAAGTCGAGTTCGGCGGCATTGGCTCCGGCCGCCATGGACGAGGCCGCGCCACCGCCCATGCCGATCCGCATCCCCGGACCGCCGATCTGGATCAGCAGTGACCCGGCCGGGTAGCTGATCTTCTCGGTCTGGCTAGCGCTGATGGCGCCCAGGCCGCCAGCGCTCATGATCGGCTTGTGGTAGCCGCGGCGCACCCCGGCCACGGTCTGCTCGTAGACCCGGAAGAAGCCGCCCAGGCCCGGACGTCCGAACTCGTTGTTGAACGCCGCCGCGCCCAGCGGGCCGGCGGTCATGATCTCCAGCGGCGAGGCGATGTGCTCCGGGGCGCCGAAGTCGTCGGCCTCCCACGGCTCGTTGGTGCCGGGCAGGTGCAGGTTCGAGACCGCGAAGCCGGTCAGGCCGGCCTTCGGGGCCGAGCCGCGTCCGGTGGCGCCCTCGTCGCGGATCTCGCCGCCGGAACCGGTGGCCGCGCCCGGGAAGGGGCTGATCGCGGTCGGGTGGTTGTGGGTCTCCACCTTCATCAGCACATGCACTTCGTCGTCGCGATGGACGTAGCTGCTCGGCCCGTCCGCGGCTTCGGGGGCCCAGCGGCTGATCACGCCGCCGGCCATCACCGAGGCGTTGTCGCGGTAGGCGACTACGGTGCCGGCCCCGTTGACCTTCTCGGTGTGGCGGATCATGCCGAACAAGGTGTGCTCGGCCGGGGTGCCGTCGATCACGAAGTCGGCGTTGAAGATCTTGTGTCGGCAGTGCTCGGAGTTCGCCTGGGCGAACATCATGAGCTCGACGTCGGTGGGATTGCGCTTGAGCTCGGTGAACGCGGTGACCAGGTAGTCGATCTCGTGGTCGCTCAGCGCCAGACCGAAGGTGACGTTGGCTTCGGCGATCGCGTCCCGGCCGGCGCCCAGGACGTCCACGTGCGCCATGGGCTCGGCTTCGCGCTCGTTGAACAGCACCGCCGAATCCTCGACGTCGGCGAAGGCCGACTCGGTCATCCGGTCGTGCAGCAGAGCGGCCGCGGCCTCCCACTCGTCGGAGCGCAGGGCGCGGGTGCAGGCCAGGGAGTACTCGATCACGCGCTCGACCCGGCGTACTGCAACCCCGCAGTTGTGGGCGATGTCGGTGGCCTTGGACGCCCATGGCGACAACGTGCCGAGTCGCGGTGCCACCACCACGATCGCGGTCCTGCTGCCCTCGGCGGCCGGGCCCTCGGCCGGACCGTAGCGCAACAGCGTGGCCACGGTCTGAGTGGTCTCCCGATCGAGGGCTGCGTCGCTGGCCACCCAATGCACGTACCGGGCGCTGACAGCGGTGATCGCCCTGCTGGCCCCCTGCAGCCGCTGGAGGACGGCCTTGGCGCGGAACGGCGACAGCGCATTGCCGCCCCCGAAGCTAGTCAGAACGAACGCGGCGGACGCGGTCATGAAACCTCCGGATCGGCATTACTGGCGGCGGCTCAAGGCTATCGGGCTCAGGCCGCGGCGGCGTCCGCGCCTCGCTCGGCGAGAACCGCATCGGTGCCGTGATGAGAGTCGGGCATGCGTCCGGCCCGGCCCGTTAGGCTGACCGGGTGCTCGACACTCCGTTCCACTCCGGCAAGGTCCGGCGGCTCTATCACTGGGGCGACGACCAGATCCTGATGGTCGCCACCGACGCGATTTCGGCCTACGACTACGTGCTTTCCACCGAGATCCCGGACAAGGGTGCGATTCTCACCCAGCTGTCGCTGTGGTGGTTCGACCAGCTGCGCGATCTGATCGCCAACCACGTGGTCTCCACCGAGGTGCCGGACGAGGTCGCCCGTCGCGCGGTGATCGTCGAGCGGCTGGACATGGTTCCGGTCGAATGCGTGGCCCGCGGCTACCTGACCGGCTCCGGCTGGGTGGAGTACCAGGCGTCCGGCTCGGTCTGCGGAGTGCCTCTGCCGCCCGGGCTGGTGGACGGTTCGAAACTGCCCGCGCCGATCTTCACCCCGGCCATCAAGGCGCCGCTGGGGGAGCACGACGAGAATGTCGACTTCGCCACCATCGTCGAACTCCACGGCGCCGAGCTGGCCGCACGCCTCCGCGACGCCACGCTGGCCATCTATTCCCGGGCCGCCGAGCTGGCCGCCGAGCGGGGGATCATCCTGGCCGACACCAAGTTCGAGTTCGGGCTGCGGCCGGACGGCACCCTAGTGCTGGCCGACGAGGTGCTCACTCCCGACTCGTCCCGCTTCTGGGATGCGGCCCTGTGGCAGCCCGGACGCAGCCTGCCCAGCTTCGACAAGCAGTACGTCCGCGACTGGCTGGCCAAGGAGTCGGGCTGGGACCGTGCGTCCGACACCCCGCCGCCGGCGCTCCCGGACGCCGTGGTCGCCGCCACTCGCGACCGCTACCTCGAGGCCTACCGCCGCCTGACCGGCACCGACTTCTAGCGCCGTCCGACTTCTCGTTCTGGCCGACTTCTACTCGTCCCCGTCCCCACACCAGTTCGCGCTACCGAGTGCAACGTTTGCTCCCGATCTTCCGGTAGCGGGAGTTGCTTTCGGTAGCGGGAACCGTGAAGGAGGGCGGACGCGAACGGGGCTTAGCTCGCCCGTCCACAGGCCCTTCCGGAACAGTCCCGGGTCCATCCTCACTCGGGTTCTTCGTCGCCGTCCCCACACCAGCTCGCGCTACCGAGTGCAACGTTTGCTGCCGAGTTTCCGGTAGCGGGAGTTCCGTTCGGTAGCGGGAACCGTGGAGGAGGGCGGACGGGGGAGCGGACGCGTGTCCGTCACCACCTCGGTTCGTGGTCGTCCTCACCCGGTTCGTCGCCGTCCCCACACCAGTTCGCGCTACCGAGTGCAACGCTTGCTGCCGAGATTCCGGTAGCGGGAGTTGCTTTCGGTAGCGGGAACCGTGAAGGAGGGCGGACGGGGGCGGGGTCGAGTCGGACGGGCGGACGGGGGAGCGGGGGACGGGAACGGGGGCGGGTCGAGTCGGACGGGCGCGCGGCGCGAGCGCGCGAGTCGGGGACGGCTGGCCCGAGCTCAGCTCTGGCGGCCGCGGAACTCGTCCATCGAGTGGTTGATCCCGAAGAAGTTGGCCACGGCGTCGAACGCGCGGACGGGCAGAACTCGTAGCCAGGGGACAGTGCGCACCATCGGCGGCATGATCAGCTGCTGGCGTCCGCGCTCGATGGCGTCCAGGATCTTGCCGGCGGCCGCGGCCTCTTTGAGGATCGGCAGCAGCACCGGGAACCGGGTCTTCACTCCGTCGAACATGCCGGTGTCGATGTAGAACGGGGCCACGATCAGGGTGCCCACTCCGGTACCGGCCAGCTCGCCGCGCAGCGACTCGGTGAAGCCGATGGCCGCCCACTTGCTGGCCGCGTAGTCGGTCTGCCGAGCCACTCCGACCAGTCCGGCCGCGCTGGCGATGGTCACCACCAGTCCCGAGTGACGCTCCAGCATCCCGGGCAGAAGGGCGCGAGTCGTCCAGTAGCCGGCCAGGGTGTTCACCTCGAACGTCCGCCGGATCTCGCCCTCGGACGCCTCGAGCAACGGCTTGCCGGTGACCACCCCGGCGCAGTTGATCAGGACGTCCACCGCACCGGCCTCGGACGCTGCCGCGCCCACCGCGGCGGTGTCTGTGACATCCACCTGCGCCCACCGTGCGGACGCCCCGAGCTCGCCGGCCACCTGCTCGGCGGCGGCACCGTTGCGATCCCAGAGCACGACCTTCGCCCCGCGAGCCACGCTCTGCCGAGCCAGCTGGCGGCCCAGGCCACTGCCGCCGCCGGTGATCAGCAGCGTCGCGCCGGCCAGCTTCATCAGTTCACCTTGTTCAGCAGGGCGATGGCCTTGGTCATCAGGTCGGCGTAGCGCTGGTTGGTGAACCCGCGCGGCGGAGCGATCGGGTGCAGCCGCTGGACGGCCACACTCTGCGCCTCGGTGTACTTCAGCAGCCCCTGGCTTCCGTGCCGTCGGCCCATCCCGGACTCGCCGAACCCGCCCATGGGAGCGGCGTGCGAACCCCAGGCTGCGGCGTAACTCTCGTTGACGTTGACGGTGCCGGCCCGCAGCTGGGCGGCCACCGCCTCGCCGCGTCGGGCCGACCAGACCGAAGCGTTCAGGCCGTAGACCGAGTCGTTGGCCCGGGCGATGGCCTCGGCCTCGTCCGCCACCCGGTACAGCGAGACCACCGGCCCGAAGGTCTCGTCCCGGCACAGCGTCATTTCTTCGGTGACATCGGTCAGCACGGTGGGCTCGTAGAAGTAGGGGCCGAGGTCCGGACGAGCCCGCCCGCCGGCCAACACGGTGGCGCCCTTGGCCACGGCATCGTCCACGTGGGCGCTGATCGTGGCCAGCTGCTTGGCCGAGGACAGCGAGCCGACATCGATGCTCCAGTCGTGCCCAGCCCCGATCCGAAGCTCTCCGACGGCCGCGACCAGGCCGGCCACGAAGGCGTCCCACACCTCGGCGACCACGTAGACCCGCTCGATTCCCACGCACACCTGGCCGGTGTTCGCGAAGGCGCCACGGACGGTGCCGGCCACGGCGGCGGGCACGTTCGCATCGGCCAGGACCAGCAGCGGGTTCTTGCCACCCAATTCGGCAGAGAAGCCGATCAGCCGCTCGGCACAGGCATGAGCCAGCACCTTCCCGGTGGCCGTGGAACCGGTGAACATCAAGAAGTCGACCGCCTCGACTAGGGCCGGACCGAGCACCGAGCCGGCTCCGGTGACCACCTGGAACAGCCCGTCCGGCAGGCCGGCGTCGGCGAGCAGCTCAGCCAGCAGCAGGCCGCAGTGCGGAGTCTGGGAGTCAGGCTTGAGGATCACGGCGTTGCCGGCCAGCAGGGCCTGCGCGGCGTCCGAGGCCGGCAGGTTGAACGGGTAGTTCCACGGGTTGATGATTCCGACCAGGCCGAGCGGGACGTGATGCTCGACGGTCTTGGTCAGGACCGGAATGGCGCCGGCTCTCCGGGTCGGACGCAGCAGTCCCGGTGCTTGTCGGGCGAACACTCGGACGGCGCGGGCGGCGTCCAGCACCTCTTCGAAGGCGCTCAGTCGCGACTTGCCGGTCTCGTCCTGAATGGTGTCCAGGACCCGGTCGCGGTTGGCCAGGATCACCTCGGCCAGCCGGCTCAACACCCGAGCCCGTTCCCGCACCGGAAGGGCTGCCCAGGCCGGCTGGGCGGCGCGACCGCGGGCGGCAGCGGCGATGACGTCGGACGGGGCGGCTGCGCTCAGCACGCCGTACTCACTGGCGTCGAAGGGACGGCGGACGATCAACTGTTCGCTGGACACGCGCACAGGCTACGCGCAGGGCCGGAGCCCTCGGGGGAAATGGTGGGTGCTGTCCGGAGGGGGAGCCTGGCAGCAGCACTGCCCACCGGCTCAATTCAGCATCTGATGAGGGGAAATGCATCTCTATCAGCCGGCCGTGGAGACGTCCATTAGCCCGGCATTGCCGATGCCAAGAAATGCCTACTCGACGCCATCTGAGAGTGAGTTTCGACCCGCACAAACTGCCAAATCGAATCCATATCCGTGCGGGGCATTACAGCGCTATCTTGTGCACATGACGCAGACACCGTCCAACGGCGAACCCGGCGCCGACCAGACCCCGGACTTCAATATCGGCGACCCGGTCGCCCCGCAAGCACCGGACTCCTCGGTGCCCCCTCCGTACACGCAGCCCAGCTTCGGTGGTTCCGCTCCGGCGGCCGGCGACACGACTTTCGCGTCGATGGCGCACTGGCTGAGCATTTTGATCAGCTTCATCGGCCCGCTGATCATTTGGCTGACCAAGGGCGAGCAGGACAAGTTCGTGAAGGATCACGCCGTCGAGGCGCTGAACTTCAACATCACGCTGATCATCGGCTACGTGATCTCCTACATCCTGGTGGCCGTGAGCTTCGGCTTGCTGTTCTTCCTTCCGTTCCTGGTGTGGGTTGTCGGCCTGATCTTCCAGATCCAGGGCGCGATCGCAGCCAACAGCGGCAAGACCTACAAGTACCCCTTCGCCCTTCGCCTGGTGAAGTGAGCTTGGTCGCACCCGGGCTCGGCTCGCCAGTAAGGTTGTGGCGTGCTGAGCCCGGGTGACGACTTTTCCGACGAGCCCGGTCCGAGGGACGCCTGTGGCGTCTTCGGCGTGTGGGCCCCTGGCGAGGACGTCGCCAAACTCACCTATTTCGGGCTCTATGCCCTGCAGCACCGCGGCCAGGAGTCTGCCGGCATGGCGGTCAGCAACGGTGAGCGGATCATGGTCTTCAAGGACATGGGCCTGGTCTCCCAGGTCTTCAACGAAGCCACCCTCAACTCCCTCAAGGGCCATCTGGCCGTGGGGCACTGCCGTTACTCCACCACCGGTGCGAGCACGTGGAGCAATGCCCAGCCGACCTTCCGCGGCACCGAGACCGGCGGAATGGCCCTGGCTCACAACGGCAACCTGACCAACACTGATGAGCTGGAGACCTGGCTGGCCGGCAAGATCGCCGAGTCGGACGTCCCCCGCAAGAACCGGATGGACTCCACCTCCGACACCGCTCTGGTCTCCGCACTGCTCTCGGTCTACTCCGGGGACGGCCTGCGCTCGGCGGCCATGCAGGTGCTGCCCCGGCTGGACGGGGCGTTCTGCCTGGTCTTCAGCAACGAGAAGACCCTGTTCGCGGCCCGCGACCCGCAGGGCATCCATCCGCTGGTGCTCGGACGCCTGGAGCACGGGTGGGTGGTGGCCAGTGAGACCGCGGCCCTGGACATCATCGGGGCCACCCTGATCCGCGAAGTGGAGCCTGGCGAGCTGATCTGGATCGACGAGGCCGGGCTGAACAGCACCCGCTTCGCTGAGGCCGATCCCAAGGGCTGCCTGTTCGAGTATGTCTATCTGGCCAGGCCGGACACCCTGATCTCGGGGCGTCGGGTGCACGCCGCCCGGGTCGAGATCGGACGGACGTTGGCCCTGGAGTGCCCGGCCGACGCCGACCTGGTGATCCCGACTCCGGAGTCCGGCACCCCATCGGCGATCGGCTACGCGGAGGCGTCCGGGATCCCGTTCGGGCTGGGCCTGGTCAAGAACTCCTATGTGGGGCGGACGTTCATTCAGCCGTCCCAGACCATCCGCCAGCTCGGCATCCGGCTCAAGCTGAACCCGATCCGGGACGTGATCGAGGGCAAGCGGCTGGTCGTGGTGGACGACTCGATCGTCCGCGGCAACACCCAGCGGGCGCTGGTCAAGATGCTGCGTGAGGCCGGAGCGGCCGAGGTGCACGTCCGGATCTCCTCACCGCCCGTGCAATGGCCGTGCTTCTACGGCATCGACTTCGCCACTCGGGCCGAGCTGATCGCGCCCGGGCTGAGCACCGACGAGATCTGCCGCTCGATCGGCGCCGATTCGCTGGGCTACATCTCGCTAGAGGGCCTGACTGCCTCCACCGGGGTATCCGGACGTCGGCTGTGCCGAGCCTGTTTCGACGGCAACTACCCGGTGCCGATCCCGGCCGACCGGGCCGAGCAGATGGGATTGGAGCAGAAGTTTGGCTGCTGAGAACGCCTATGCCGCGGCGGGAGTAGACATCGCCGCCGGCGAGCGTGCCGTGGAACTGATGAAGGCTTCGGTGGCTGCCAGCCACCGTCCCGAAGTGCTCGGCGGGCTGGGTGGTTTCGCCGGCTTCTTCGATGCGTCCGCCCTGGCCGGCTATCGGCGTCCGGTGCTGGCCACTTCGACCGACGGCGTCGGCACCAAGGTGGCCATCGCCCGGGCCATGGGAGTCTACGACACCATCGGCTACGACCTGATCGGCATGCTGGTGGACGACCTGGTGGTCACCGGCGCTGAGCCGCTGTTCGTCACCGACTACATCGCCTGCGGCAAGGTCCACCCCGAGCGGATCGCGGCCATCGTCGGCGGCATCGCCGCGGCGTGCACCGCGGCCGGTGCTGCCCTGCTGGGCGGTGAGACCGCCGAACACCCCGGCCTGATGGACCCCGAGGACTTCGACGTGGCCGGAGCGACCACCGGTGTGGTCGAGTACGACGACATCCTGGGTGCCGAGCGAGTCCGTCCGGACGACGTGGTGCTGGCTCTGGCCGCATCCGGCCTGCACTCCAACGGATACTCGCTGGTCCGCCACGTCCTGCTCGATCAGGCCGGCTGGAAGCTGGACCGTGAGGTGGAAGAACTTGGTACCAGTCTGGGCGACGCACTGCTCACCCCGACCCGGGTCTACGCCAAGGAACTGCTGGCTCTGATCCGCCACGTCGAGGTGCACTCGATCAGTCACATCACCGGCGGTGGCCTGGCCAACAACCTGGTCCGGGTGATTCCGGACGGGATCGGCATCGATCTGGATCGCTCGACCTGGACCCCACCGGCGGTCTTCTCGCTGGTGCAGCAGGTCGGCAAGCTGCCATTGGCCGATGTCGAAGCAACCTTGAACCAGGGTGTCGGGATGGCCTTGGTGCTGCCTGAGTCGTCGGTGGCGAAGGCCATCGAACTGTCCGAGGCAGCAGGCATCCACGCCTGGGTGGCCGGTGCTGCGGTGGCCGAGCCGGGTGCTCCGGCCCGGGTCAGCCTGCACGGAACCCACCCCGGCTACTGAGCGTCTGTCTTTGCGACGGTGCCGGGATTAGGTACCCTTGCCTCACGACGAAACCATGACTCACAGATAGCGGCTTCGACCGCTGCGACAGGCGAGGGGGCTGACCCGACCATATGGGGCGCGGCCGTGCAAAGGCGAAGCAGACGAAAGTCGCTCGCGATCTGAAATATCGTTCCTACTCCACCGACTTCACCTCCCTTGAGCGTGAGCTGCGCGGTGATCCCTACGATCCCGAGCCGGTGGCCGAGGTCGAAGAGGCGGAAGAGGACGACCCCTACGCCGATCTCGCTGATCGCTACGCCGATCCCGGCGACGTGGACACCTACCGTCGCATTAGCTGATCGGACGCTCTTCCCGCCACAAGACATGCCTTGTCGGGAGTGAAATTGCGCCCTGTTGGCGCAGACTCTTACTGCTCCGTTTCCGCTCCGCTAGGTTGTGCGCACCTACGGGAGGAGATGGAAAGTGTCACAACCAACAGGACCGGGTCAGTACGGTGCTCAGCCGCCCTATCAAGGGGCTCCGCCGAACAACTATTTGGTCTGGGCGATCCTGGCGACGGTGCTCTGCTGTCTGCCACTGGGCGTCCCTGCGATCGTGTTCTCCTCGCAGGTGAACAGCAAGTGGGCAGCCGGTGATGCAGCCGGTGCGCTGGAGGCGTCGAACAAGGCCAAGCAGTTCTCGATCTGGGCCGCGATTGCCGGCATTGTCGTGGTGGTCGGCTACTTGATCTTCCTCTTCGCCCTCGGCGGCCTGGCCCTCCTGCAGGCCGGTCAGTCCTGATCGCTGCAGCAGCGCGTGCGTCCCAGTCTCGTGGCTGGGCGCTGACGAAGGTCGGCCTGGTTGCCGCTGGCAGCCTGGCCGGCCTCGTCCTGTTGCACGGGGTGGACCCGAACCAGCCGGGCCATTACCCGTCCTGTCCGACCTATGCGCTCACCGGCTGGTACTGCCCCGGCTGCGGCGCACTGCGGGCGCTGCACTTCCTGACTGTCGGCAACCTCGAGGCAGCCTGGGCCATGAACCCCGCCGCGGTGCTGGCCGTGCCCTATCTGGCCGTGTCGTGGCTGCTGTGGGCCCGGCGGGAGATCACCGGACGGCCTCGCGCCTTCCTGGCCCCCGGCTGGCTAATCCTGTCCGTCGGGATCGGGTTGGTGGTCTACGGAGTGCTGCGAAACGTCCCGGGGCTGGAGGTGCTGGCTCCGCACCGCCTCAGCTGACCCGGTAGGTCTTGTGGTTGGCCGCCTGAGCCACCGGACGGATCACCATCCGGTCGATGTTCACATGAGCCGGACGAGTGGCCATCCAGACGATGGCCTCGGCCACATCGTCGGCCACCAGCGGGTTGGGCACTCCGGCGTAGACCGCGTCCGCCTTGGCCTGATCGCCACCCAGGCGGACCAGTGAGAACTCCTCGGTGTGCACCATGCCCGGGCTGATCTCGGTGATCCGCACCGGCTGGTCGTAGAACTCCAGCCGCAGCGCGCCCACCAGCATCCGCTCGGCAGCCTTCACGCCGCAGTAGCCGGCCCCGCCTTCGTAGGCGGACTCGGCCGCGGTCGAGGTCACGAACACCAGCGCGCCGTGCGCTGCCGTCAGGGACGGCAGTAGGGCCCGGGTGACCCGCTCGGTGCCGAGCACGTTCAGCTGGTACATCCGATCCCACTCGGCGATGTCGGCGCTGGCTACGGGAGATAGGCCGAAGGCGCCGCCCGCGTTGTTCACCAGGACGTCCAGGCGGCCGCCGACCGCGTCGGCCAGGGCGGCCACGTCCGCGTCACTGGTGATGTCACAGGTCAGGGCTCGGCCACCGATCTCGTCGGCCAGGGCCTGGATCCGATCGGTGCGCCGGGCCACGCAGATCACCTCGAAACCGGCTGCGGCCAGCTGTCGGGCGGTGGCCGCCCCGATCCCACTGCTGGCTCCGGTCACCACTGCTAGCCCAGATTGCGTCATGGTGGGGATTCTGCCAGCTTGCAGACACCGTGAATCTCGGGGTCGTGAACGCGGATAGGCTTTCCGATATGAGTGCCAAGCTGATCCTGCTCCGCCACGGCGAGAGCGAATGGAACGCCAAGAACCTGTTCACCGGTTGGGTGGACGTCGACATCAATGACAAGGGAGTCGCCGAGGCCAAGCGGGGCGCCGGACTGCTCAAGTCGGAGGCGCTGCTGCCGGACGTGGTGCACACCTCCGTGCTGCGTCGGGCCATCCACACCGCCTACCTGGCCCTGGACGGCTGCGATCGGCACTGGGTGCCGGTGCGTCGCTCCTGGCGGCTCAACGAGCGCCACTACGGCAACCTGCAGGGCAAGAACAAGGCCGAGACCCTGGCCGCCTACGGCGAAGAGAAGTTCATGCTGTGGCGTCGGTCCTACGACACCCCGCCGCCGGCCCTGGACGCCGACAACGAGTACACCCAGTTCAACGACGACCGGTACGCCTTCCTGCCGCCGGAGGCTCGTCCGCAGACCGAGTGCCTCAAGGACGTCGTGATCCGGATGCTGCCGTACTGGTACGACTCGATCGTCCCGGATCTGCGTGACGGCAAGACCGTCCTGGTCGTGGCCCACGGCAACTCGCTGCGCGCTCTGGTCAAGCACCTGGACGGGATCAGCGACGCCGACATCGCCGGGCTGAACATCCCGACCGGCATCCCGCTGCTCTACGAACTGGACGCCGACCTGCGTCCGATCACCGCGGGTGGACGCTACCTCGACCCGGAGGCCGCCAAGGCCGCCATCGAGGCCGTCAAGAACCAGGGCAAGAAGTAGCTCACCCCTCCATAAACCAAACAAGCTGTGAGTTTGGCGGTGACATCGCCGCCAAACTCACAGCTTGCGTGCATTTCGGGGTCAGGCGACCGGCCAGTTCTCGCCTTCGGGCAGCAGGCCGGTGATCACGTAGATCACCCGGGCCGCCATGATCACGGCGTGGTCGGCGATCCGCTCGTAGTAGCGACCGAGCAGGGCCACGTCCACGGCGGCCTCGACGGTGTAGGGCCAGTCCTGTCCGAGGATCACTCGGAACTGGCTCTTGCGCAGCTCGTCCATCTCCTCGTCGGAGTCGGCCAGCCGACCGGCGTCGTGGGCATTGCGCTCACGCAGCGACCGTCCGGCGGTGGCCACCATCTCTTCGGCGACGCGCGCCATCAGAGTGAAGTTCGGGACCAGGCCCTCGGGGACGGCCCGCTCCGGGAAGCGCAGCCGGGCGATCTTGGCCACGTGTGCAGCCAGGTCGCCCATCCGGGCCAGGTCGGCCACCATTCGCAGCGCGGCCACCACGGTGCGCAGCTCGCCGGCCACCGGAGCCTGCCGGGCCAGCAGCGAGAAGCAGCGCGCCTCCAGCTCATCGTGCATCTTGTCGATCGCCGAGTCGCCGGAGATCACCGCTTCGGCAAGGCTCAGGTCGGCCTCCAGCAGCGCCTGGGTCGCCTGGCGGACGGCCACCTGGACGGCCTCGCTCATCCCGACCAGGTCGGCGACGACGCTCTCCAGGTTCTCTCGGTAGTTGTCCCGCATGATCTTCTTCCGTTCCGGGGCGCGCCCGCGCTCGCCCAGTGGCTTCCAGGAAGAAGGCTAGACATGCCGACCTGCACTCGTGGTGCAGCCGAGCGAACGATCGGTGAACAGTCGGTGAATCTTCCACCAAGCCTGGTCGCGATGAGCGCACAAAGGCCGATGGCGGGCTCGGGGAGTGCCTACACTCAGCAACTGTGACGCCCATAGCTTCGTCGGCTCTTCTCGGTGTGGTGCTCGGCGCCGGTTTGGCCGCGCTGGTGTTGTGGCTGCTGGTTCGCCGTTCCGCTCGTCGGGTGGCCGGCCAGATCGTGAACCGGCACCACTTGGGCGAGATCCTCGGACCGCTGCGTGCCGCCGTGGTGGTGCTCTCCGACACCGATCGGGTGTTGGCCTGCTCGGACTTTGCCAAGTCGATCGGCATGGTGCGCGGCTCCTCGATCGCCCTGGCCGAGGTGCAGCAGGTGCTGGCCGATGCCCGGGTGCAGCACCGCACCAACGAGGCCGAGATGCGGTTGATCGAGCCGTCCACCGGAGCCCCGCTGCTGTTGTCGGTGCGCGCGGTCCTGCTCAGCAATGACGGCGCCGTGGTGATCGGCGAGGACCGTTCCGCCGACCTGCGGTTCAGCCAGACCCGGCGCGACTTTGTCGCCAACATCAGCCATGAGTTGAAGACCCCGATCGGCGCCATCGGACTGCTCGCCGAAGCGGCCGAGGCCGCCACCGACGATCCTGAGGCGGTCAAGCACTTCCTGAAGAAGCTGATCGCCGAGGCCGATCGACTCAACGAGCTGGTCAGCCAGATCATCGCCTTGTCCCGGCTGCAGGCCGCGGACTCGTCCACCGATGCCCGCACCGTGGTGGTGGCGGACGTGATCGCGGCCGCCGTCTCCCGGACCAGGGAGCAGGCCGAGGCGGCCGGGATCTCGGTCTCATCCTCGGTCCAGCCCGGGCTCACCCTGCACGGGGATGCCGAGCAACTGGAGACCGCGCTGACCAACCTGGTGCAGAACGCCATCGCCTACTCCGAGCGCGGCGCCAGAGTGGCGGTGTCCGGCCAGGAGACCGTCGGCGAGGTCGAGCTGCGGGTCTCCGACACCGGCATCGGAATCAGCGATGCCGACCAGAAGCGGATCTTCGAGCGTTTCTACCGGGTGGACGCCGACCGGAGCCGGGCCAGTGGTGGCACCGGCCTGGGGCTGTCCATCGTCAAGCACATCGCGTCCGCCCACGGCGGCGATGTCAGTGTGTGGAGCCGTCCAGGGCAGGGGTCGACGTTCACCCTGCGGCTCCCCGTCCAGTCTGCTGCCGGAGATCCGGCTGATCGCGAGGAGGTTCCCCGATGACTCGGGTTCTGATCATTGAAGACGAAGAGAGCTACCGGGAGACCATTGGCTTCCTGCTGCAGCGGGAGGGCTTCGAAGTGTCGTCCGCTGCGGACGGCTCGGCCGGCCTGGCCGCCTACGACCGTCAGGGCGCCGACATCGTCCTGCTCGACCTGATGATGCCCGGCCTGTCCGGCACCGAGGTCTGCCGCCAGCTGCGGGCCCGCGGGAACGTCCCCATCATCATGGTGACCGCTCGCGATTCCGAGGTGGACAAGGTGGTCGGGCTCGAGCTGGGCGCCGACGACTACGTCACCAAGCCCTTCAGCGGACGCGAACTGGTGGCCCGAATCCGAGCCGTCCTGCGCCGTGGCGCCGAGGTCGACCTGGTCACCGACGTGATCGAGGCCGGCGGAGTCCGGATGGACGTGGAGCGGCACGAGACCACCGTCCGCGGGATCCCGATCCAACTGGCGTTGAAGGAGTTCGAGCTGCTCGAGCTGCTGCTGCGCAACTCCGGCCGGGTGCTCACGCGCGGCCAGCTGATCGATCGGGTCTGGGGTCCGGACTATGTGGGCGACACCAAAACCCTGGACGTCCACGTCAAGCGGCTGCGAGCAAAGCTCGAAGTGGATCCGGCAAATCCGGAGCTGCTGGTGACCGTGCGCGGACTTGGTTACAAGTTCAATAGTTGAGAGCGAGCGTCTCGCGGCACCCGGCGCGGCGCACGGGTCGGCCAGAGAAGGCTAAGGTACTCCGGTGACGACGGACATTACCGTGTTCTCCGGCCATGGCCATCCCGCTTTCGCCCAGGATGTCTGCCGGCTCTTAGGCGTAGAACTCTCCCCGTCGCGGCTCTCCCGCTTTTCCAACGACTGCCTTCAGGTGCAGTTGCGGGCAAACTGCCGCCAGCGAGACGTCTACATCATCCAGCCGCTGGTTCCTCCCACGCAGGAGAACCTGATGGAGCTGTTGATGATGGCCGACGCTGCGCGCGGGGCCTCGGCGGCGTCGGTCACGGTGGTGATGCCGCACTACGCCTACGCCCGCTCGGACAAGAAGGACGCCCCGCGAATCAGCATCGGCGGACGTCTGGTCGCCGACCTGATCCACACCGCCGGCGCCAACCGGGTGCTCACCATGGCGCTGCACGCCCAGCAGGTGCACGGCTTCTTCTCGATGCCGGTCGATCACCTGAGCGCGCTGGAGGTGCTGGCTGAGCACTTCCGCAGCCGGGACCTGTCCAAGACCGTGGTGGTGTCGCCGGACTTCGGCAACGCCAAGGAGGCCAACCAGTTCGCCCGGATGCTCGGGGTGGGCATGGCGGCCGGATCCAAGCGTCGCCAGGCCGACGACAAGGTGGTCATCGACGCCATCGTCGGCAAGGTCGGCGGCAAGGACGTGATCATCCTGGACGACGAGATCGCTACGGCGGGTTCGGTGGTCGAGCTGATCGAGACCGTCCGTCGCTACCACGTGAACTCGATCTCGGTGGCCTGCACCCACGGCCTGTTCAGTGGCAAAGCCATCGAGCGACTCAACGCCGTCCCCGATATCGTCGAGATCGTCACCACTGATACGGTGCCGCCGCCCGTGGGTCTGGACCGGCTCTCGGTGGTCACCGTGGCCCCGCTGTTCGCGGAGGCCGTGCGCCGAATCAACTGCGGTGAGTCCATTTCCGGACTGTTCTCCGACGAAGTCACTTACGGCTGATCCCAGCGCACGTTCGTGCAAAGCCGCGCCGACTAGGGGTCATCTGTGCGGGGCCTCCGGAGGCACAGCCTGTCGGGGTTGTCAACCCGGAATGTGCATTTGGCTAGGAGAGACGGCCTTCGGAGTGCTGGACCCCCGTGCTAGAATGGGTACCCGGGAAAGGTGGCAAAGCTGTTATGACGTTCACAATTGGTGAAACCGTGGTCTACCCCAATCATGGCGCGGCAGTCATCGAGGCTCTGGAGAACCGGACGATCAAGGGCGAGGAAAAGCTTTACCTCGTGCTGCGGATCGTCGGTCAGAATGACTTGGTGGTGCGTGTTCCGGCCTGCAATCTCGACCTCGTCGGGGTCCGGGATGTGGTCGACGCCGATGGCCTGGAACGGGTCTTCACTGTGTTGCGAGCCCCCCACGCTGAAGAGCCGACCAACTGGTCGCGCCGCTACAAGGCGAACCTGGAGAAGCTGCACTCCGGCAATGTGCTGAAGGTGGCCGAGGTCGTCCGCGACCTGTGGCGCCGGGAGAAGGAGCGCGGCCTGTCGGCCGGCGAGAAGCGGATGCTGGCCAAGGCCCGGCAGATCCTGGTTTCTGAGCTCGCCCTGGCCGAGAAGGTTGCCGAAGACCGCGCCGAGGTGTTGCTCGACGAGGTGCTGGCCTCCTAAGGACCAGCCATGGAGCCGGTGGTTGCGGTCGTCGTTGCCGCGGGAGCTGGCGTTCGCCTCGGCGGAGCCGAGCCCAAAGCGTTGCGCCTGCTGAATGGGCGTCCGCTGATCAGTCACTGCCTGGACGGCTTGGCCGCCGGCGGCGTCGATCGTGCGGTTGTCGTGGTGGCTGCCGGTGCCCAGGGTGGCTTCGAACCTGCTCTGGCCGACTCTCCGATTCCGGCCAGCTATGTCTTCGGCGGGGACGATCGCGCCGCCTCGGTCGAGGCCGGGCTGGCGGCGATCGCCGGTGACCGCGACCTCGATCAGTGCCGCTATGTGCTGGTCCATGACGCGGCGCGGGCTCTGGTGCCCGGTGCCGTCGTGGCCCGGGTGATCGCCGCGCTGCGCGAGGGTGCCCGCGGCTGCGTCCCGGTGGTTCCGGTGGTGGACACCGTCCGCCAACTCACCGCCGACGGCTCGGTGGTGCTCGACCGCTCCCAGCTGCGCCTCGTCCAAACCCCGCAGGGCTTCGAACGCTCGTTGCTGGTGACGGCGCTGAGTGAGGCTCGCCGGACCGGGCTGCCGATCACCGACGATGCCTCGGCCGTCGCCGCGCTCGGCGAGCCGATCGCGCTCGTCGAAGGCTCACGGGACGCGTTGAAGGTGACCGAACCACTCGATCTGGTGCTGGCCGAGGCGATCCAGCGGAGCCGACGATGAGCTTCCGGGTCGGAGTAGGCACCGACGTCCACGCCTTCGCGGCCGGAGTGCCGCTGTGGGTGGCCGGGCTGGAGTTCCCCGACGAGCCGTCCGGCCTGGCCGGGCATTCCGACGGCGACGTGGCCGCCCATGCCGCCTGTGATGCGCTGCTGTCCGCAGCCGGACTGGGCGATCTGGGCAGCAACTTCGGGGTCGACCGTCCGGAGTGGTCCGGTGCCAGTGGCGTGGCCTTCCTGACCGCCACCGTGGCCCTGCTCCAGCAGTCCGGCTACTCGGTGGTGAACATCGCCATCCAGGTGATCGGGAACCGTCCCCGGCTGGCCGCGCGCCGAGCCGAGGCCGAGGCCGTGTTGAGTGCGGCCGTGGGAGCGCCGGTGAGCGTCTCTGGCACCACCACCGACGGGTTGGGCCTGACCGGACGCGGCGAGGGCGTGGCTGCCATCGCCACCGCCCTGATCCAGAGCTGAGCCCTAGCGAACCGCCTTCGCGCTGACCGTGTAGGTGTTGCAGGCACCCATCGAGGTTCCGGTCTGGCCGGTGCTGAACCAGGTCTTGCGAGCATTGCCGGAGCCGTGGTCGCCGTCGTAGCCCGCCTGCCCGGTGAGCACATCATCGCCCAGGTTGTAGATCACGTTGCGCAGGTTGGCCAGCTCGTCCGCGCTCAACCCGGACGACTGGGCCACCGCGTGGCTGAACATGCCCGAGAAGCAGTCGGCCTGCACTTCCAGCCGTCGCGAGTAGACCTTGGCCGCCGCGCTGGAGTCCTGCTCCTCGGCCCGCTGCTCCCAGGCCATCGAGGAGATCAAGATGCCGGTCCGGGCCTGAATCGTGTGCCCGAACTCGTGGGCCAGCACCGTCTCGACAACGAAGCGGTCGCGCTGCTGCGAGGCCGGGAAGATCTTCCACAACTGCTTGGAGTAGTAGATCTGTTGGTCGGCCGAGCAATAGACCGCGTTGATGTCGTCGAGCTTTCCGCACTTGGTGGTGACCGCGCCGTTGTACACGGTCACCGGCGGACGGGGAAGCTCAAAGCCGGCCGCAGCCAGCGGCGCCTTCCACACCTTCACCAGGCAGGCGGTGAGCTCATTGAGGTGCTTCTCCAGAGCCGTCCCGGACGCCCGGGTCATGTCGATCTCGGGCAGTGCGCAGTCGGTCGGGATGGCCGGTGCCTGGCGATACACCGGGTTCTTCTGCAGCCAGGCGGTGGCCTGGGTGTAGGTGTCCGGGTTCGGCAACTCGGACGGGTGGTGATCGGGCGGACCCACCTGGTCATCGATGCTGCCCGGATCGGACGGCTGGTCGTCGGGGTTGGTCGGATCGCTCGGCCAGGCCGTGGCGCTGCTGGTGGCGTCCGGGGACTCGGTGGCAGAGACGTCCTCGCTGAGCCAGCTCAGCACCGAGATGGCGAAGATCACCACTCCGATGGCCAGGAACGCCGCGAACAGCAGCCCGCGCAGCGGGCTCGGACGACGCGGCGGCTGATAGAACGAACCCGGTGCGGGGTAGGCCCGCTGCGGGTACGGGCTGAAGGTTCCCGGGACCGGATTCTGGCCGTAGGGCTGACCGGACGGGGCCGGCCACTGCGGCGGCGGCCACTGTGAGGGCGGCGGCCATTGCTGGCTCTGGCCACCCCACTGCTGCGTCACGCCGGACAGCCTAGACGCTGACCCGACGAACCGGGAGGAGTCCGGCCGCGCCGTGTACGCCGTCCGCGGCGACCCCCTAGGCTTTGGCCCGGAACCGAAGGACGGGGTGGGCATGATCGGACGGACGACGCGCCGGGTGACCGCGAGCCTGATTGCGGGGTTGGCCTTGATGCTCGGCTCGGCCGGCCTGGCGCACGCCGAGGGGCGGGCCAGCAGCTACACCGTGGACGCCACCATCGATCCCGACGGTGCGCTGAAGGTCACCGAGACCATCGACTTCGCCGGTGCCGCACCGGCCACCCTGGTCCAGGAGCTCAGCACCCGGACTCGGACCGCCGACGCGCGCGCCTACTACTACGCAATCAGCGACATCGCGGCTGAGGTCGGGGGCGCCCCGGCCGCGAGCATCGATACGAAGGTGGCGGCGACGTCCACTCGGATCAGCGTGCCCACCGGCGGTGCCAGCCAGGTGAAGCTGAGCTACACGGTGCGCGGTGCCGCGGTGGTGGCCGACGACGAGACCCAGATCTCCTGGCCGCTGTTGCAGGGCCTGAGCGTCCCGGTGGAGACCTTCGAGGCGACCATCCACGCGCCGGCGGCCTTCACCATGATCGACTGTGCGGCCGGTGCTCCGGCCGCGCCCAGCGGTTGCACCTTCTACGGTGGCGGCACCCACGAGTACCCCAACCCGTACTTCCGCGATGAGCGTCGCGGCGCCGGCGAAGTGGTGGTGGCCATCCTGCGGTTCCCGGCCACGGCCATTCCGGCCAACCAGGACCTGCGCGATCTGTGGACCCTGGACCGCGCCTTCTCCACCGACCCGCTGCCGCTGGCCGTGGCCGCCGGGACGGCTGTAATCGGCGCCCTGGTGCTGTGGCTGCTGCACCGCCGGGTCGGCCGGGACGCGTCCGCCGTGGCTCCGCAGCTGGTGGCCAGCTTCGCTCCGACCGGAGCCGGGCAGGTCAGCTTCGAGACAGTGGACGGGGTCCGTCCCGGTGAGATCGGGACTCTTGCCGACGAGCGCGTCGATCCGATTGACATCACCGCCTCGGTGCTCGACCTGGCCGTCCGCGGCCATCTGCTGATCACCGAGCTGGAGCGGGAGTCGGCACACGCCCCGGCCCAATGGACGTTCGCGCGGCGCCGCCACGACGGTCCGCTGCTCGACTACGAGCGCACCCTGCTGGACGCGGTCGCCCCCGTCCAGGGAGACCCGGTGCTGCTGACCAACCTGGCCGGCAGCGTGGCGTCCTCGGTCGGCCAGATCCAGTCCGAGCTCTACGAAGAGGTCGTCGAACGCGGCTGGTTCGCCCGGCGTCCGGACACCACCCGCAACCGCTGGACCGTGGTCGGCTGGGTGGCTGTTGCCCTTGCCGTCTCGCTGACCGTGGCGCTGGCCGCCTTCACCCACTTCGGGCTGGCCGGGCTGGTCACGATCGCCCTGGCGCTGGGCCTGATCTTCGTGGCCCAGGAGCTCCCGGCCCGGACCACGTCGGGGCGGGCGGTCCTGGCCGGCCTGGACGTGCTGCGCGGCAGTCTGCTCACCCAGCCGGTGGACCAGTTGCCGATCGCCGACCGGCTGGCCCAGGTCTCCCGGCTGTTGCCCTATGCCGTCGTGCTCGGCGGACGCGAGCGCTGGCTGGCCGCGCTGGCCGACGCCGATGACGACGACCAGCCGGACTCCGAGGACCTCGACTGGTACCACGGCCCATCCACCTGGCAGCTGGCCGACCTACCGGCCTCGCTGAACAGCTTCGTGACCACCGTCCAGGGCGTGCTGTTCAGCCGCTGAGGCCCGGCTTCGTCTTCACCCGTGCCCGGGTGGCGCTCAGAGCTCCAGGCCCGGGTACAGCGGGTTGGCGTCCAGCAACTCGGACGCCGCAGCGTGGGTGCGCGCGGCCACTCCGTCGGCGATGGTGTACTTCGCCTTGCCCGGTGCGCCGGCAGCGGTGGCCACCGGAGTGGTCGCCTTCAGCACGTCGGTGATCAGCTCGGCCACCTTGTCGAACTCGGCGGCACCGAAGCCGCGCGAGGTCAGCGCCGGGGTACCGATCCGCACGCCCGAGGTGTACCAGGCACCGTTCGGGTCGTTGGGGACGGAGTTGCGGTTGGTCACCACGCCGGAGTCGAGCAGCGCCGACTCGGCCTGGCGGCCGGTCAGCCCGAAGGAGCTCACGTCCATCAGCACCAGGTGGTTGTCCGTGCCGTCGGTGACCAGCTTCACGCCGCGCTTCATCAGGCCCTCGGCAAGGACCTTCGCATTGTCGGCCACCTGCTGGGCGTAGACCTGGAAGGACTGCTGGCGAGCTTCGGCGAAGGCCAGCGCCTTGGCCGCCATCACGTGGGACAGCGGGCCGCCGAGCACCATCGGGCAGCCGCGATCGACGCTCGAGGCGTACTCCTTGGTGGCCAGGACGAAGCCGCCGCGCGGGCCGCGCAGGGACTTGTGGGTGGTCGAGGCCACCACATCGGCGTAGGGGATCGGGTTCTCCTCGCCGGTGAACACCTTGCCGGCCACCAAGCCGGCGAAATGCGCCATGTCGACGAACAGAGTGGCGCCCACCTCGTCGGCGATCTCGCGCATACGCGCGAAGTTCACCCGGCGCGGGTAGGCCGAGTACCCGGCCACCAGGATCAGCGGCTGGAACTCGCGGGCGTCGGCCAGCAGCTTGTCGTAGTCGATCAGGCCGGTCTCGGGATTGGTGCCGTAGGAGTGCTGGCGGAACATCTTGCCGGAGATGTTGTGCCGGAAGCCGTGGGTCAGGTGACCACCGGCATCCAGGCTCATTCCCATCACCTTCTGGGCGTTGAAGGTGGCCCGCAGGTCCTCCCAGTCCTCTTCGGACAGGTCGTTCACGGTCTTGGCGCCCAGCCGCTCCAGGGCCGGGCTCTCGATCCGGTGAGCCAGGATCGACCAGTAGGCGACCAGGTTGGCGTCGATGCCCGAGTGCGGCTGCACATAGGCGTACTCGGCGCCGAACAGTTCGCGGGCGTGCTCGGCGGCGACGTCCTCGACGGTGTCGACGTTCTGGCAGCCGGCGTAGAAGCGGTGCCCGCTGGTGCCCTCGGCGTACTTGTCGGAGAGCCAGGTACCCATGGTCAGCAGCACCGGCAAGGACGCGTAGTTCTCGCTGGCGATCAGCTTCAGCGAACCTCGCTGGTCGGTGAGCTCGGCGCGGGTGGCGGCGGCGATGCGCGGCTCCACGGCCTCGATCACGGACAGGGTCTGCTGGTAGATGCCGGACACAGTGCTGGCGAAGTCGGACACGGGCTGTACTCCTCGATCGGCGACCCGCCCAGCCTATCGAGACCATCGGACAGCACCGAACCAGGCCGGGCCGGGATGGACAACCTCGGGCCCTCGGGTGGGTGCAGAATCGGAGCGTCGTGCAGTCGACCCGGAAGGCAGTCATGGACGAAGAGGTGGCCCTGGTCGCCGCGGACGGGACGGTGCTCGGCAGCGTCCCACGGTCGCGGATGCGCGCCGAGAACCTGCTGCACGCCGCCAGCGCCACACTGCTGCGCAATGTTGCCGGTGACCTCTACGTGCACCAGCGTTCGCCGCTGAAGGATTGGTGCCCCTCGGCCCACGATGCCGCTTGTGGGGGAGTGGTTCGGTACGGGGAGGACCCGGTCGAGAACGCCCCGCGCGAGCTGGCCGAGGAGCTCGGGGTGGAGGGTGCCGTCCTCGAACCGCTGGGGACGCGGCTGTACCAGGACGACACCGTCCGAGTGCTCGAGTACGTCTTCGAGGCCCGCTGGGACGGCCCGATCCGCTTTGCCGACGGTGAGATCGTGGCCGGTGAGTGGCTCTCCCTCGAGGCCCTCGGGGCGCTGCTACGGGATCCGTCGTGGGCATTCGTCCCGGACACCCGAAATCTGCTGACCGGCCTGGCCCGCGACGGCGTCCGCGACTACGCCAGACTGCTTTCCTGAGTCTGACAGTTGCTGTCCGTGGAGGCGGCCGCAGCCGGGCCGGGCGTCCGGGCTGACTAGAGTTCTGGGCGGCAATCCACGATAAGGACCAACTGATGTCGCTGTTCTCCCAGGTAACCGCAGCTCCGCCCGATCCGATCCTCGGTCTGACCGAGGCCTTCGTCGCCGATCAGCGCCCGGGCAAGGTCAACCTGGGGGTGGGCGTCTACCAGGACGAGTCCGGCAAGGTCCCGGTGCTGGAGTGCGTCCGCGAGGCGTCCGACCGGATCAACGCCGAGGGCGCCCCGCGTCCGTACCTGCCGATTCCGGGCCTGGCCACCTACTACAACTTGGTCCGTGACCTGATCTTCGGCAGTGGCTCCGAGGTGGCCGAGACCGGTCGGGTGGCCATGCTGCAGACCCTGTCCGGCACCGGTGCGCTGAAGGTCGGCGCCGACTTCCTCTCCCAGGTGAGCCCGGACGCCACTGTGCTGGTCTCCGATCCGTCCTGGGAGAACCACCAGGCGCTGTTCACCCGCGCCGGGCTGAAGGTGGGCACCTACCGCTACTACGACGAGTCCGCCCACGGCATCGACTTCGCCGGCATGCTCGAGGACCTCGGTGCGGCCGCGCCAGGGACGATCGTGGTGCTGCACCCGTGCTGCCACAACCCCACCGGCTACGACCTCAACGACGAGCAGTGGGTCGAGGTGGTCAAGGTCGTCCGCGAACGTGGCCTGGTGCCCTTCGTCGACATGGCCTACCAGGGCTTCTCGCGCAGCCTGGCCGACGATGCCGCCCCGGTGCGCCGCTTCGTCGAGTCCGGCGGCCCCCTGTTCGTGTCGGTGTCGTTCTCCAAGACCTTCTCGCTGTACGGCGAGCGGATCGGCGCTCTGGCCGTGGTCTGCGACGACGCGGACCAGGCCGCCCGGGTGCTCAGCCAGCTGAAGATCGTGATCCGCACCAACTACTCCAACCCGCCCACCTTCGGGGCCAAGGTGGTGTCGACCGTGCTCGGCGACCCGGAGCTGCGCGCCCTGTGGGAGGCCGAACTCGGCGCGATGCGGGATCGGATCAAGGCCATGCGGCGCGCCCTGGTGGACGGGCTGGTGGCCGCCGGGGTCGAGCAGGACATGGAGTTCATCGCCCGCCAGGTCGGCATGTTCAGCTACTCCGGGCTGACCAAGGAGCAGATGCTGCGGCTGCGCTCGGAGTTCGGCATCTACGGCACCGACAAGGGCCGGATCTGCGTGGCCGCGCTCAACCCGCGCAACCTCGATCCGGTTTCGGCCGCGATCGCCGAGGTGCTGCGCGGCTGAGACCGGTGTGCTGGGGACGGAACGCGTCCGCCCCCAGCCGTGGTGATGCCGGTCAGCCCAGCTCGGGCACCACAGTGCCGGCCAGGTGCACCCGATAGCCCATGGCCTCGAACATGGCGGCCTTGGCGATCAGGGCGGCATCGGCGGTGGCCGCGTCCGGGGCGTATCCGACATTCAAGTGATTGGCCTTGTGGCGGGCCATCATCTGATCGCGAGAGACGCCGTGCAGGACGGCATTCATGATCGGCCACTCCTTGTTCGTGGAGTTCAGCCGACGCTGCACTTCGGTGTCGGGCAGCTCGACCGAGGTGCCCCGGCCCAGATCGACGTGCAGCACTCCGTCCGCGATGAACACTCGGGACCAGACGATCTCGCCGGGCTTGCAGACTCCGGCCAGGGTGCCGCCGCCCAGCGGGAAGTAGTAGCCGCTCTGTCGGTAGGAGTGTGCGTGGGCGTAGCCACCCAGATGTGCGGCCGGCACCGAACCGGAGATCTCCAGGACCCAGACGAAGTCATCGCCCCACTGGTCACCCCAGCGCAGGTCGTGCAGCGTGGTGGACGGGTCGAGGCCCATCGCCGTCCAGACCCGGTTGGTCACCAGCGCATCGACGGCCACCCCCTCGTCGACCTCGTTGAAGTGCGGCAGGGCCTTGCCCTCGTAGAGGACCCGGGCGCCGTCGCGGGAGGTGACCGGAGGCCGGTGCGGATCGTTGAGCAGCCCCTCGGCCAGGTCGGAGGCCGGAACCATGTCCTTGAGCCCCTGCTGGTACTGGATGCCGACCGCATCGGCGCCGAAGTCGTCGGCGATCCGAAGCGCGGCGATGTACATCTTGAACTGGCTGGTGAGCTGCTCGTCGGTGAGGCACTCGGTCCAGTCGCCGTCATTGTCGACGTGGAAGGTCATGCCGGCCTCATCGAGCCAGGCGCGAACTGCTGCGGCCTCGGCGTCGCTGACCTTGTTCATCTCGGCCACCAGAGCGCTCTGGCTGAGCCGCTCTTTGTAGATGCCGGCCGGGTTGAGCAACTCGTCGTCGATGATCGCGTTGTACATGCCCATGCAGCCCTCGTCGAAGACCGCGAGGATGGCCTTCTTCGCGGCGAGTTCGGCGGCCAGCGCGACACCGAGTTCACGCTCGGGCGAGTCCGGCAGGCTGGGCAGGTCGCGGACGTGTGAGGTGTCGTGGACGATCTGGCCGGTGGTCAGCCACTCGTTCAGCTTCTCGGTGAACCACTCATCGGTGAAGTCCTCGCTCCAGATCGTCGAGTGGGCGATCCCGGCCTTGGTCAGCGATGCGTGCAGATTGGCCATGCCGACCAGTCCCGGGAAGTCGCCGGCGAAGTTGGCGGCCAGCAGGATCGGGCCGCGGTGGTCGCGCAGCCCGGCCAGCACATGGTGGCTGTACTGCCAGACCGCCTCGATCACCACCAGTGGAGCCTCGGCGGGGATCGCGCCCAGCACGTCCATGCCCTTGCGCTGGCTGTCGATGAAGCCGTGGCCGGTCGCCGGATCCTCCTGGTGGGCCCGGGTGACCGTCCAGCCGAAAGCGGCGGCGGCCGCAGCGAAGCGGCGCTCGACCTCCTGCTGCATCGACCAGGTCTTCAGGTTGGCCGTCAGCCGCAGATCCCCGCTGGCGACGCTGTAGAGAGTTTTGGGGGCAAGTGCCGGTCGAGGTGCGACGGTCGGCAACTGGTAGCTGATCACACGCGGTCCAATCCCTGTGGTGGCTGATCGCCGATCGAGCACCGGGCGGTCCGGTCGTCGTCGACGGATGACTCCAGCATTGCAGCAATCGATTTCAGAATGCAATAGGCCTAGTCAGAGAGATTGCTTGGAGGCAGCTACACGCGCTCGAGATCGCTGGGTTGCTGGGTGGCGGAGTCGATCGGCACGACGGTCTCCCGGGGTGGCGTGGCCAGCCCACGAATCCGCTCCAGCAGCATCTCGGTGGCCGTCGTTCCGAGCTCCCGGGCCGGCAGATGGACCTGGATCACCTCCGGCGGTAGGAGAACCAGGGGCAGCCCACCCAGCGAGGCGACCCCGATCTGCGGCGGAAGCAGGCCCGCCTCGGACAGCTCGCGGATGACGCCGGTGGCCAGCTTGTTGCTGGCAGCCAGGATGGCCTCCGGCGGGTGAGGCAGGCTCATCAGCTGTCGCGCCGCGCTCGCTCCGCCGCTGACGGTGAAGCTCGAGCGGACCAGCAACTCTGCGGCCGGCGGCTCACCGTTGCGGGTCAGATACTCCTTCGCCCAGCCGTCCACCCGCTCGTCGGCGGTGTCCACGCCGACCGGGCCGGAGATGCAGGCGATCCGCCGGTGGCCCTGCTCGACCAGCAGCCGGGTGGCCAGGGCGCCGCCGCTGACGTTGTCAGCCACCACCGAGTCGGCGGCCCGGCCCGGGGCTCGGCGGTCAACGCAGACCAGCGGGACGCCACGCTCCACGGCCAGGTCGAGCTGTGACTGCGGGCTGGCTGGGACCAGGATGATCCCGGCCACCGGGTCGCTGACCGCGACTCGCAGGTAGTCCTGCTCGCGCTCGGCCTCCTCGTCGGTGTTGCCGAGCATCACCGAGTAGCCGGCCGACCGGGCCACGTCCTCGACCCCGCGCGCCATGGCCGTGAAGAAGGGGTTCTCGATGTCGGGGATCAGCATGGCGATGATCTCCGAGGAACTGGTCCGCAGCCGGCGCGCGTTCCGGTTGGGCACGAAGCCGAGTTCGGCGGCGGCCCGGTGCACGGCCGCGGCGCGCTCGGGGGTCACCTTGATCCCGTTGAACACCCGAGAGACGGTGGCCGCGGAGACTCCGGCGCGGTCGGCGACGTCGTAGATGGTGACCATCCGAGCCTCCGTCCTGCCCCGCCCCGGCCTGTGCGTGCGGCCGCGGGCCGCCGGTGGGAGCCACGCCCCTGGGCAGAGAGCTTAGGGGAGTCAGGACCGATTCCCGCCAGCCAACCGTCACCGGGGTTGGTTAGGCTCAGCCACCTGCGGTCGACGGCATCGTGGGGCAAGGAGTGTGGGATGCGGCGTTCGATCGCTGTGCAGTTCGTGCTGCTGGCCCTGGTCTGGGGGTCGAGCTTCCTGTTCGTGAAGATCGCCCTGACCGAACTGCATCCCGGCCAGCTGGTGTTCGGCCGGCTCCTGATCGGTGCGCTGACCTTGGTCGTGCTGGCGGCGTGGCGGCGTCCACGGTTGCCGCAGACGTTGGCCGGCTGGGGGCATCTGACCGTCTTGGGCGCGTTGTGGTGCGTGATCCCGTTCAACCTGTTCGCATGGGCGCAGCAGCAGGTGGCGTCCAGCTTGGCGTCGATCCTGAACGCCACTACGCCGCTGATGACAGCACTTGCCGCGTGGCTGCTGCTCCGGGATCGGCCCGGGGCCTCGCGAGCTCTCGGCTTGGTGCTCGGCGTTCTCGGCGTGGTGGTGATCGCCCAGCCCTGGACGGGTGGGCTGGACGGCAGCCTGGCCGGTCAGCTCGGCTGCTTGGGAGCGACCGCGTGCTACGGGCTGGGCTTCGCCTACCACCGCCGGTTCATCGCGCCGCTCGAGCTGTCCGCCCTGGCGACCGCACTGGTCCAGATCGTCTCTGCCGCGGTGCTCTCCGGCCTGATCCTGCCGTTCGCCGGCGGGCTGCCGGCCGCACCTGGTTGGCCGGTCTTCGGAGCGTTGCTCGGCATCGGAGCGCTGGGCACCGGTGCGGCCTACGTCTGGAACGCGAGCGTGGTCAACGCCTGGGGGCCGACTAGGGCGTCCACGGTCACCTACCTGATCCCGGTGGTCGGCGTCCTGCTGGGCGTCCTGGTGCTCGGCGAGCCACTGTCCTGGGCCGAGCCGGTCGGCGGGCTGGTGGTGCTGGCCGGTGTGTCGATCGTGCAGGGTCGATGGTCGCTCGGATTGGCCCGCGCTAGTAGGGTCGAACTCGTAGCGAGCGAGGAGGAATGATGGCCGATCTGAGCGGCAAGAAGGTGGCTTTCCTGCTGAAGCGCGGGGTTGAGCAGCCGGAGCTGACCGAGCCGTGGGCAGTGCTGGAGAGTGCCGGCGCCGAGCCGGTCCTGGTCAGCGAAGAGCCCGGGACGATCACCGCGCTGATCCACGACTGGGATCGTGGCGACGACTTCGACGTCGACATCACCCTGGACGACGCCGACCCGGCCGACTACGACGCGCTGGTCCTGCCCGGCGGCACCCTGAACTCCGACAAGATCCGGACGAACCCGAAGGCCATCGCCTTCGTGAAGGCCTTCTTCGATGCCGGCAAGCCGGTCGCTTCGATCTGCCACGGCCCGTGGATCCTGATCGAGGCCGGCGTGGTGCCCGGTCGCAAGATCACCTCCACCACCCGGATCTCCACCGACTTGAAGAACGCCGGCGCCGACTGGGTGGACGCCGAGGTGGTCGTCGACGGCAACCTGGTGACCAGCCGCAGCCCGCGGGATCTGCCGGCGTTCAACGCCGCTCTGGTCGAGGCGGTCGCCGGAGCCTGATCCGGCCGTCCCTTGGCCGGTCTACTGACCGGCCAGCGGGGCGTACTTGTCCCGCAGCCGCTGCAGGCCCGGCCCGAAGCTGGCCTCCAGCACGTCGGCATGGCGATCGAGCATCTCGATCTTGTACAGGTCGTGGCGAACCAGCTCGGTGACCGGCACCACCAGCCCGGGATGTGACGTCCACGCCGCACGGGAATGGGCGCCGGCCGAGACATTGCCCGCGACGATCTCACGGTCGTCGACCGAGATCACCAGCCAGCGTCCGCCCAGCCCGGAGGTGACCACATCGGTGCCCGGGTGCCGATGGATTACCGCCCCGGGAAGTTCCAGCTCGCCATAGCCGATCACGATCACCGTGACCCCACGCGCGATCGCCGCGATCAGCTGCTCGTGCAGGGCCGGGACGTCCTGAGCCCAGATCTCGGCCAGAATCCGCGACTTGGCCACGCTGATCAGCTGGTTGGCTCGCTCGATGATGGCGCTGCGCCCTTGTAGATCCCAGATCTCCCCACCGGACTCGGCGGCGTTGGCGTAGACGGTGAGGGCGTCCTCGGCGGCGTCCAGGTTGTCGTTGAACTGGGCGCGAAGCCGTGAGATCAGTTCGCGCGGCGGCAGCGGACCGTACTTCTGGGGCTCACCGCGGGAGACCTGGACGATGTTGCGCGCGGTCAGTGAGGCCAGGACCTCATAGATCTTGGCCCGCGCGATTCCAGCGCGCTTGGCGATCGCGTAGCCGGTGGCCGGAGCCTCTTCGAGCAGGGCCAGGTAGGCCCTGGACTCCCACTCGGTCAGGCCGAGGGTTTGCAGGGCTGCGGTGACTTCGGATGTCGCCAAGGTGTCCTCCTCGGGCCAGAAGCCTAGCGCTCGCCTGACGAAACTACTATGCGTAACTACCTGGGTAACTACTACGCTCTGGCGTCATGTCCGATCGACTCTCCGCCCTGTTGGCCCTGATCGCCTCGACGATGCTCTTCGCCGCCAGCTACACCCTGACCAAGGTCGCTCTGGTCGATCTGCCGCCGTTCACTCTCGGCCTGGCCCGGTTCGTTCTGGCCGGAGCCATCCTCGCCCTGTGGGCGGTGGTCACCCGGCAGCCACGACCCAGTCGGGCGGACCGGCGTCGGCTGCTCGCTGCCGGGCTCCTCGGGGTGACGGCGTACTTCGCCGTGGAGAACGTGGCCTTGCAGTGGGCCAATGCCACCGATGCAGCGTTGTTGGTGGCGTCCTACCCGGCGCTGACAGCGCTGGCTGATGCAGCGGTGAACCGCCGTCGCACCTCCGCTGTCGCCTGGCTCGGGATCGCCTTGGCCGGGCTGGGGGTGAGCGTCATCGTGGTGGCGGTCCCGGACGCGTCCGCCATGACGCCGATGCGGCTGTGGGGTGACCTGCTCCTCCTGGTCCCGGGAGTCTTGTGGGCGTTTTACACCTTCATCACCACAGAGGTGACGACTTCGCCGCTGCTCACCATCACCTGGCAGGACGCGATTGGCGGGCTCGCCTTCGTGCCGTTGGCGCTGCTGGAGCTGCCCCGTTGGCATTGGCCGACCCAGCCGTCGTCCACGTTGGCAGCCCTCGCCGGGCTCACCCTGCTGTGCTCGATCGCCGCCATGGTGACCTACGCCCGGGCCTTGCGCGGGCTGTCCAGCACCACGGTCGTCACCGGGCTGAACCTGGTGCCGCTATGGGGGCTGGTGATTGCCGCCAGCTTCCTGCACGAGCAGGTTCACCTGCTGCAGCTGGCCGGCGGCCTCATCGTCTGCCTGGGGGTCACCCTGACGGCGCTCAAGCCCGCCGGAGTTGTGGTCGGCGCGTAGCCGGAGACTCGCCAAGGTCGTCGATGCGATTTGCGGACTCGATGGGTCTGCGCGCGTCCCTGATGGTCCTGCGGCGAATCGAGACGGCACATCGCGTCAGCGCAAAGGGCGAGCGGACGGAAGGGGTCCGTCCACTCGCCCTGAAGGGTGCTGGCTCAGGCCAGCTTGCCGATCTTGTACTTGGCCAACGCGCGGGCGGCCGCACCGGTGCTGCCGTGCTGAGCGCGGAAAGCCTTGGTGCCGTTCTTGCCGCACAGCGACAGGATCGCCCGGGAACCGCCTGGGTGCTTCTTGATCCACTTGGTCAGGTCGTAGACGCCGGTGCCGACGACGGTCCAGCACGACTTGGCGGTCTTGTGCTTCTTGACCGTCGCCATCTTGTACTTCTTGACCGCGGCCACGTGCACCTGGCTGGTGCTGACGGTGGCGGAGGCGGAGACGGGTGCGGCCACGGCCGGGGCCACGGCGGGGCCCCAGGCGACCAGGGATAGTGCGGTGGCCAGCGGGATCAGGATGACTTTGGCGAGGGTCGTCGTGAGGGAAGACATTCACGGCCTTTCGTTCGGGTCTGTGGAGCCGGACGGCTCCACAGCCGACGCTAGGTCGGGCCGTCTCAGAACGTCCTCAAGCCAACCTCAAGTCCACCTCAAGGAGCCGAAGTGATCGGCTCCGTGAGGTGGACGGTTCGGGGTGCGGTTGCGCTTCAGAAGAGCTTGACGGCGGACTGGCTGATCCGGAAGCCATGCTTGGTGCGAGCGTTGGTGCACGTCACTCCGCTCGTCTCCGGAGTGCAGCTGAAGTCGCCCGCGGTCAGCGTCTTGCCGTAGGGCAAGACCGCCAGCGTGTAAGACGGATCTTGCAGACCGGGACGGGTCTGGCCGAACTGCGCGTCCCACCACAGCGTGCCGTCAACGCTCATCCCCCACCCGTTCGGGTCATTCAACTGAGGGTACTGGGTCTGATCGCTGCCGCACCACCAGGCGCCGCGGCCTACGGTGTTCACCTCAACGCCTTCCACCACCCCGTCGTCGCAGCCGAGCTGCTCGCGGGTGGGTTCGATCCCGGGCATCTCAACGTTGTTGTCGCAGTTGGCGAACTCGGTGCTGATGCTGCACCAGAACTTGCCGCTCGGCGAGGAGAAGAAGCTCACTCGCGTCTCTCGCAGTTTGATGTCAGCCGCCGAGTACTCGATCTGCTCACCCACGCTCGAGACATCTCGAGTGGTCGCCGTCGGGTCCCAGTTCGGACGGACGAGCGTGGTACTCGGCGTCTGCGACGGCGACGGCGGCGCACTGCTCGTGGGGCTGGAGCTGGACGGAACCGGGCTCGGTGATGCCGCGATCCCCGGCTGTGCGGGGTGGGGGAGCAGGGTGGCTCCCCAGCCCAGCCCGGCCACGGCGACCAGGCTCGCGGTGATGCCGGCCACCCGCCGCTGACGGCGGATCCGGCGGCCGGTCGCTTCGACGCGCTCGGCCAAGGTGTCATCGGGGGTCCCGGCCGAGGTGTGCTCGACCAGGGAGGTGCGGATGAGATCGTCCAGGTCGTTCATGATTGGTCACTTCCCAGGTAGTCGCGAAGGTTGTCGAGGGCGCGGGAGAGTTGGCTCTTCACCGTTCCGGTCGAGATGCCGAGGATCTCGGCGATCGCGGAGAGTTCGAGGTCTTCGAGGTAGCGCAGGACGACGACGGCGCGCTGGCGGCGTCCGAGGCGGTCCAGGCCCCGCCAGATCAGGTCGCGGTCAGCGAGTGGGTCGGTACCGGGGGACGGCCTGTCCGGCAGATCGGCGATGGGGGCCTCGTGGCGTCCCCATCGGCGCCAGGCCGACACGTAGCTACGCGACATGGTGGTGCGGGCGAAGGCGACGACCTGGGCAGGGTCTTCGATGCGGTGCCAGGCCAGGTAGACCTTGACCAGAGTCGTCTGCAGCAGATCGTCCGCATCCGTGGGGTTGCGGGTCAGGGCCAGGGCGTAGCGCCGCAGCCGCACCTGGTGATCGGCGACGAAGGACTCGAAGCTGAGTTCGGCGTCCAACTGCACCGGGGTGGATGAGACGGTCATATCCGGTAGACGCCCGGCGCTCGCCGAAGGTTGCATGGCTTCGGGCGGAGAATGCGGATCAGCGTCCGGCCGTGGCTCGCTGGTCACGGCACGACTCTAGGCCTCCGGGGACGAACCCGGTCGGAGATCAGCCGCGGCTGCGGCTGATCTCGTACAGCGCGATCGAGGCGGCCACCGACGCGTTCAGCGACTCGACGGCCGAATCGATCGGAATCGAGATCAGCACGTCGCAGTTCTCCCGGACCAGTCGAGCCAGCCCCTCGCCTTCGGAGCCGATCACCACCAGCACCGGACCGTCGATGCCGGGGAAGCCGGCCACGTCGATCTCGGACTCGCCGGCCAGGCCCACGATGGTGAAGCCGGCATCGGCATAGCGCTTGAGGGTCCGGTTGAGGTTGGTCACCTGGGCCACCGGGATGCGCGCGGCTGCTCCGGCTGAGGTCTTCCAGGCCGCGGCGGTGAGCTGGGCCGAGCGGCGTTCCGGAATGATCACTCCGGACGCCCCGAAGGCGGCCGCGCTGCGGATGATCGCGCCCAGGTTGCGGGGGTCGGTGATCGAGTCACAGGCCACCACGATCGGTGCAGTCTCCGAGCCCAGCGCGTCGTCCAGGACGTCCTCGGCGTCGGCGTACTCGAACGGAGGCAGCTGCAGAGCCACGCCCTGATGCACGGCGCCACCGGTGAGCCGGTCGAGCTCGGTGCGGGTGGCTTGGAGCAGCGGAATGCCGTTCTCGGCGGCGAACTTCAAGATGTCGCGCAGCCGGTCATCGCGATCGACGCCGTCGGCCACGTAGGCGCGACGCACCGGCAGGCCGGCCTGCAGCGCCTCGAAGACCGGGTTGCGTCCGATCACCCAGTCCGAGCCGGCCGCGACCGAGTTGGCCGCCCGGGTGCCCGGACGGGTCCGCGGCTTGCCGCTGGTCTTGCCCGGCTCGTCCGGCCCGCGCCGGCGATATGCCTTGTGGTAGGGACGATCCTCGGCCTTGGGGGTCGGGCCCTTGCCCTCCAGTCCGCGGCGGACGCGTCCGCCGGAACCGGCCGGAGTGGTCTTGCCCTTCTTGCGGACGGCGCCCTTGCGCTGGCTGTTTCCTGGCATCAGGTCCTCACTTCTCGATGGACCATCGTGGCCCATCGGGGGTGTCAGTGACCTTCAGGCCGAGGTCGGCCAGTTGGTCGCGGATGGCATCGGCGGCGGCCCAGTCCTTGCGGGCTCGGGCCTGGGTGCGCTGGTCGAGCAGGGCCTGAACCAGGCCGTCGACCACCGGGGTCAGATCACTGGAGGCGCCGGTCTCATGCGCCCACTCCGGGGCGTCCGGGTTCAGCCCGAAGACGTCCAGCATGGCCAGCACCTGCGCATAGGCGGCCACAGCCGCATCGGGGTTGCCGGCGTCCAGGGCGATGTTGCCCTGCTTGACGGTGTTGAAGACCGTGGCCAGCGCGGTCGGGGTGCCCAGATCGTCGTTCATGGCGGCCACGAACTCGGCCGGCAGCTCGGCAGTGGCCGTGGCGGGCCTGAGCGCCTTCACCCGGGACAGGAAACCGTCGATCCGGGCCAGCTGGGCGGCAGCCTCGGCCAGCGAGGCGTCGGACAGCTCGATTGCTGAGCGATAGTGCGGTCCGGCCAGGTAGAGCCGAACGGCGCGTCCGCCGTGGGCGGCGACTGCGGCGAGCACGTCGGCGGTGTTGCCCAGCGACTTGCTCATCTTCTCCCCGGCCATGGTCACCCAGGCGTTGTGCAGCCAGTAGTTGGCGAAGGGACGTCCGGCCGCCTTGGACTGGGCGATCTCGTTCTCGTGGTGCGGGAACCGCAGGTCGATGCCGCCGCCGTGGATGTCGAAGGCGTCACCCAGGTACTTGCCGGCCATGGCCGAGCACTCCAGGTGCCAGCCCGGACGGCCGCGCCCCCACGGGGTGTCCCAGGAAGCCGAAGCCGGTTCGCCGGGCTTGACGCCCTTCCACAGCGCGAAGTCTCGCGGATCGCGCTTGCCGCGCGGGTCGGCGTCCTCTGCTGGCGACATGTCATCGATCTTCATCCCGGACAGCTCGCCGTAGCTGGGCCAGGAGCGCACATCGAAGTAGACATCACCGGACTCGTCCTCGGCGGCGTAGGCGTGGCCCCGCTCGATCAGGGTGGCCATCAGCTCGATCATCTCGGGGACGTGGCCGGTGGCGCGCGGCTCGTAGGTCGGCGGACGGACCCCGAGGGCGCGGAACGCATCGTGGAAAGCCGCCTCGAACAGGAAGGCGTGCGCCCACCACGGACGACCGGCCGCCTCGGCCTTGGCCAGGATCTTGTCGTCGATGTCGGTGACGTTGGTGAGCATGGTGACCTGGTAGCCGCTCACCTCCAGCCAGCGGCGCAGGACGTCGAAGTTGACTTCCTTCCGCACATGGCCCAGGTGGGGAGCTGACTGCACCGTGGCGCCACAGCAGTAGATCGAGACCTCGCCGGGAACCAGCGGGACAAACTCGACCACCTCGCGTCGGGCGGTATCAAATAGGTGCAGACTCACTGCAGCAGTCTATCGACCGCCGGCACCGCCCAGGCTGCGCTCCACCAGGGCCAGCGCTTCGGCGGGGCTGAGGCCCAGTTCCCGGGTCCGCCGGACGTACTCGGCGGCGGCTTTGCGGGCGCTGGCGGCGGCACCGTCCCCGCTGACGAAGGTGCCAGCCCGGCCCCGGGTGTCGATCAGTCCGGCGGCTTCCAGCTCGCGGTAGGCCTTGGCCACGGTGTTGGGGGCCAGTCCGAGCTGGTCGGCCAAGGCCCGGACCGTCGGCAGCCGAGTTCCGGCAGCCAGCTCGCCGGCCGCGATCTGCTCGGTCAGCTGCCGTTTCACCTGGTCGAAGGGTGGTTCGGCAGAACCGGACTCGATCCGGATCATCCGCGTTTGCGGGCTCGAAGCGCGTCGATGTCGAGGAAGCCCTGCGGGGTCACCGGGTCACCGGCCGCCGCGGCTTCCTCCCAAGGATCGACCGGCATCGGGCCCTCGTCGTCGATGAAGCCCTGGGACGGGTCGTAGGGGTTGGCCAGCTGGCGTCCGTCGACCGGTCGGGTGTCCGACATGGCCTCGTCCGGCAGCGCCCGCAGCACGTCGTTGATGTAGCCGTGGGTGGCCTCCAGCAGCGGCACCTCGCGTTGCGCGCGCTGGGAGGCGTACCAGCGGTAGTCGAGCACCTCGTGGTAGATCTGCGCCGCATCCCGCTTCCCGCGCAGGTCGGACGGCACCGCGGAGGTCACCGGCTGGAAGCACTGGGTCAACCACTCGTGGGCCACCACGGCCTCGTCCATGTGTCCCTGGTTGGAGCGGGCCCGGAAGGTGTCCAGATCGTTGAGCAGGCGGCGGGCCTGGTTCTCTTCGACGTCCAAGCCGGTCAGCCGGAGCAGTCGCCGGGTGTGGTGGCCGGCGTCGACGACCTTGGGCTGGATCCGGATCCGGGAGCCGTCCTCGATGGTGTCGATGGCCAACTCGGCCACGTCGAAGCCCAGCGCGTTCAGTCGGCGGACCCGCTTCTCGATCCGGAACACCTCCTGGTCGGAGAACTCCTCGGCCCCGGTCAGCTCGGCCCACAGTTCGCGGTACCTTGCCAGGATCGAATCGACCAGCCGTTGCGGGTTCAGCGACTCGTCCAGCAGGCCGCCGGCCTCCAGGTCGCAGAACTCGCCGAACAGGTTGGTGGTGGCGATCATCAGGTCGTGCTCGCGCTGACCCTTGGTCAAGGTGTCATGCATCTCGGCGGTCTCGGCGTCGACCAGGTAGGCGGCGAACTCACCGGCGTCGCGCCGGAACAGCACGTTGGACAGCGAGACGTCGCCCCACAGGAAGCCGACCAGGTGCAGGCGAGCCAGCAGCAGCACCATGGCGTCCAGCAGGCGTCCGACGGTTTCGGGGCGGACGCCCTGGGCGAACAGCGAGCGGTAGGGCAGCGAGAACTCCAGGTGCCGAGTGATCAGCACCGGGTCCAGCGGCTCACCGTCCGGGCCGACCCGTCCGGTGACCACAGCCAGCGGCTCGACGGCCGGAGTGTTCGTCCGGTGCAGATCGGTGAGCATGCGGTACTCGTGGATGGCCAGTGCCTCGAGCACTTCCTTGGCCGCGTACACCGAGTTGCCCACCTTGATGAAGCGGACGACGTGGCGGGAGATGCCACGGGGGAGTGCGACCAGGTACTCCGGCGGCCACTCGGCCAGCGGCACCTCCCACGGCAGCGGAATCAGCCGTGAGTCGGGGCGCGAAGACAGAAACCGAGGCACAGTTCAGTTTCGCACAAGCCGCCGCCGCACCCGCACCGAGCCGGGCCTGCCGCGCCGGGACACCCTGCGCAGCGATTGGCACTCGGCTTGATCGAGTGCTAAGGGCGGTATACATTCGCTGTTAGCACTCTCGGTGTGAGGGTGCCAATCAGCCTACGGCGGCACCGCGACGACGCCGGGGGCTCGGAACACCTGACCCTGATGGGCCGAAAGGCCCGCGCAACGAAAGGTTTTTGACGTGGCAGTCACGATCAAGCCGCTGGAGGACCGGATCCTCGTTCAGCCGCTGGAAGCCGAGCAGACCACCGCTTCCGGGCTGGTCATCCCCGATACCGCCAAGGAGAAGCCCCAGGAGGGCAAGGTGCTCGCCACCGGCCCCGGGCGCATCGACGACAACGGCAACCGCGTCCCGCTGGACGTCGCTGAGGGCGACATCGTCATCTTCAGCAAGTACGGCGGCACCGAGGTCAAGTACAACGGCCAGGAGTACCTGCTGCTGAACGCCCGCGACATCCTCGCTGTCGTCACCAAGTAAGGACTCCACATGCCGAAGATTCTTCAGTTTGACGAGGACGCCCGCCGCTCGCTCGAGCGTGGTGTGGACATCCTCGCCAACACCGTCAAGGTGACGCTCGGCCCCAAGGGCCGCTACGTCGTCCTGGACAAGAAGTGGGGCGCTCCGACCATCACCAACGACGGTGTCACCGTCGCCAAGGAGGTGGAGCTCTCCGATCCGTTCGAGAACCTGGGCGCTCAGCTGGCCAAGGAAGTCGCCACCAAGACCAATGATGTGGCCGGCGACGGCACCACCACGGCCACCGTGCTGGCGCAGGCCCTGGTCCACGAGGGGCTGCGCGCGGTTGCATCCGGCGCCAACCCGATCGCCCTGAAGCGGGGCATCGAGAAGGCCACCGAGGCCATCGCCACCGAGCTCCGGCGGATCGCCCGCGATGTCGAGACCACGGCCGACATGGCCAACGTCGCGACCATCTCCGCTCGTGACGAGCAGATCGGCGCCCTGATCGCCGATGCCTTCGACAAGGTCGGCAAGGACGGTGTGATCACCGTCGACGAGTCGAACACCTTCGGCACCGAGCTGGAGTTCACCGAGGGCATGCAGTTCGACAAGGGCTACCTGTCGCCGTACTTCGTCACCGATCCGGAGCGGATGGAAGCCGTCCTGGACGACCCGTACATCCTGATCAACCAGGGCAAGATCTCCTCGATGGCCGAGCTGCTGCCGGTCCTGGAGAAGGTCATCGCCGCTGGCGGCACCCTGTTCGTGGTGGCCGAGGACGTCGAGGGTGAGGCTCTGAGCACCCTGGTCGTCAACAAGATCAAGGGCACCTTCACCTCGCTCGCGGTCAAGGCTCCGGCCTTCGGCGATCGCCGCAAGGCGATGCTGGAGGACATCGCGATCCTCACCGGCGGCAAGGTGATCGCTCCCGAGGTCGGCCTCAAGCTCGATCAGATCGGGCTGGACGTGCTGGGCCGGGCCCGTCGCGTCGTGGTCACCAAGGACAACACCACGATCGTCGAGGGTGCCGGTGCTCCGGCCGACGTCGCCGGTCGGGTGGCTCAGCTGCGGGCCGAGATCGAGAACACCGAGTCCGACTGGGATCGCGAGAAGCTCTCCGAGCGGGTCGCGAAGCTGGCCGGCGGGGTGTGTGTGATCAAGGTCGGCGCCGCCACCGAGGTGGAGCTGAAGGAGACCAAGCACCGCATCGAGGACGCCGTTTCGGCTACTCGTGCGGCCATCGAAGAGGGCATCGTCCCCGGCGGTGGCTCCGCGCTGGTGCACGCCGCCAAGGTGCTGGCTGACGGCCTGGGCCTGGTGGGCGACGAGAAGACCGGTGTGGCCATCGTGGCCAAGGCGGTCGTCGAGCCGCTGCGCTGGATCGCCGAGAACGGTGGCGAGCCCGGCCTGGTGGTCGTCTCCAAGGTCGCCGAGATGGAGCCCGGTCAGGGCTACAACGGCGCCACCAACACCTACGGCGACCTGGTCGCCCAGGGTGTAATCGACCCGGTCAAGGTCACCCGCTCCGCGCTGGCCAATGCCGCTTCGATCGCCGCCTTGCTGCTCACCACCGAGACTGCGGTGGTCGACAAGCCGGCTGATGACGACGACGAGGCTGGCCACAGCCACTGAGTGAGTTCGCCACAAGCGGGCCTCCACCTACCGGTGGGGGCCCGCTTTGCGTCGTAGGCCACCTCGTCCCAGGGGATGACCGAGTCTGCCGATCAGGATGATGTCGCCGCGGTCCGGGCTTCCTAGGCTCGGGCCATGACCATAGAAGAGTTGGCACCGGCGCAGCCGCCTCGCGCGGTGCCGCCGGGAATCGAGGCCCACGGGCTGCGGCGGTGGTTCGGCGATGTGCACGCCGTGGACGGGGTCAGCTTCGAGGCCCCAGCCGGTGCGGTGACCGCCCTGATCGGCCCCAACGGCTCGGGCAAGACCACCTTGCTGCTGTTGCTGGCCGGACTGCTGGCTCCCGACGACGGACGGGCCATGGTGGCCGGCCACGACCTGGGCACCGAGTCGCTGGCGGCGCGGGCAGCGACCGGCTGGATGCCGGACAGCTTCGGCACCTGGGACGCGCTGACCTGCACCGAGATCCTGACCGCGTTCGCGCACGCCTACGCCATCGATCGGCGGGTGGCGGCCACTCCGGCGAAGGTGGCCGACCTGCTGGCGCGGGTCCACCTCGACGAGTTCGCCCAGCGGCCGGCTCGGGTGCTCAGCCGCGGCCAGAAGCAGCGGCTCGGCCTGGCCCGGGCGCTGATCCACGATCCGCAGGTGCTGCTGCTGGACGAGCCGGCCTCCGGGCTGGACCCGCGCTCCCGAATCGAACTGCGCGACCTGCTGCGCGAGCTGGCGGCCGAGGGCAAGACCGTGCTGGTCTCCAGCCACGTCCTGTCCGAGCTGGAGGAGGTCTACGACCACGCGGTGTTCCTGTCCAAGGGACGCACGGTCGACGTGGCCGCCTCCGCCCAGGCGTCCGCGCCGACCATGCGTGGTTGGCGACTGGAGGCGCTGGATCCCGCCGGCTTGCGCACCTACCTCGACTCGATCGCCGTCCCCTGGACCCAGGGCAGCTCGGCCGGCGAGGTTGTGGTGTCCCTGGCCGGCTATGACTCGGCAGCCGATCTGGCCCGCTCGGCGATCAGTGCCGGCGTGAGCCTGCACACCATCGCCCCGATCGCCGGACGCCTGGAGCAGACCTACCTGGCCTTGAACGAGGAGCGGATATGAACACCTGGCAGTTGACCTGGAACGGCATCCGCACCGTCACCGGTCTGGAGTTGCGGCAGCGGATCCGATCCAAGCGATGGATCTGGGTGCTGGCGCTGTGGTTCGTGGTGATCGGCGCGGTGACCTGGCTGATTCTGGCCGCGGTGCCGATGCTGCTGGGCTTCAACTCACCGGGCGAACATGGTCCTGGGGCTGGGCCGCTGGCCTTCGGCACGATCACCTTCTTCGTGCTCGGCATGGGGCTGATCATCGCGCCGGCCTTCACTGCCACCTCGATCAACGGTGACCGATCGGCGGGCACCCTCGCGCTCCTCCAGGCCACCCGGTTGAGCGCCCTGGAGATCGCGCTGGGCAAGTTGATCGCCGCCTGGCTGACCGCAGCGTTGTTCCTGGTGGTCGCGCTGCCGTTCATCGCGTTGTCGATGATCTGGGGCGACATCTCGATCGTCCAGGTGCTAGTCACCTTCGTTGTGGTCTTCGCCGAGGTCGCCGTGATCTGCGCCATCGGGATCGGCTGGTCGGCGCTGCTGAACCGGACGGCCATGTCAACGATGATGACCTATCTGAGCGTGGTCTTCCTGACCGTGATCAGCCTGATCATCATGGCGCTGCTGGCACCGCTGGTGATCCGGGATGAGCCGGTCCGAGTGTGGGGGTTGCCGCCGACCGTCCAGGCTGAGTACGACGCCCAGACCGAGAAGTTCTGGAATGAGAACCCGGACGCCACCTACGGCCCGCTGCCGCCGGTCGCCCAATGCGCCTGGTACGACGGTGAGCAGCGAGTGCCCCATCTGGACCGGATCTGGTGGATCAGTGTGGCCAACCCGTTCGTGATCGTTGCCGATGCGGCCCCGCTACCACCGGCCGCCACCAAGGATCTCGGCGACTACGCCAACCGCTCCTCCGACCCGCTGGCCCTGATCCGTTACGGCATCCGCAGGATGGCCCAACCGGAGACCGGAGAGCGGGACGACTGCACCCAGCTGTACGGCTCGATCCCCGGATACCAGGTCAACTGGAACGATGCCGGGGAGTTGGTGGTGACCACTAACGCGGGTGCCCCCGTGGACGTGAAGAGCCCGGTGAAGGTCCGCAAGGTCGGCGTGGACTCGCCGATCTGGCCCTGGGGGCTGGGCGTGAACGTTCTGATCGGCGGCGTGATGTTCTGGCTGGCCGTGCGGCGGCTGTCGGTGCCCTACCGCAAGCTGGCGCCGGGCACTCGGGTCGCCTGAGTCGGACCGGCGGTCGGGCTTCCTGGCCGCCGGCTCAGCCGCCGTTGCGACCGCGCAGCAGCCCGGACTCGTGGGCGAAGACCACGGCCTGCACCCGGTCGCGCACCTCGAGTTTGGCCAGCAGATGGCGGACGTGGGTCTTCACCGTGGTCTCGGACAAGAACAGTTCGGCGCCGATCTCCGCGTTCGACAGACCGCGGGCGATCAGCATCAGCACTTCGGCCTCCCGCTCAGTCAGGCAGTCCAGCCTCGGATCGGCGGCCACCGGCTCGGGCGAACCGTTGGCCACGTGATCGAGCAGCCGCCGGGTCGCCGAGGGTGCGATCACGGCATCACCGGTGAACACCGTCCGGATCGCGGAGAGCAGATCCTCCGGCGGTGTGTTCTTCAGCAGGAAGCCGGACGCCCCGGCCCGGATCGCGGTGAGCAGGTACTCGTCCAGGTCGTAGGTGGTCAGCATCACGATCCGGGGCGGCGTCCGGCCGGCTCGGTCGGCGTCGGCCAGGATCCGCCGGGTGGCCTCCAGGCCGTCCAGGCCGGGCATCCGGACGTCCATCAGCACCACATCGCAGGGCTGAGTGGCGATCAGCCGGAGTGCCTCCAGGCCGTCGCCGGCCTGACCGACCACTCGCAGATCGGGCTGGGAGTCGATCACCATGGCCAGCCCGGCCCGGACCAGCTGCTGATCGTCGACCAGGACCACCCGGATCTGCTCGGTCATTCGGTTTCCTCCCCGGGAAGCCGGAACGGCAGGACGGCACGCACCTGGTAGCCGTCCTCGGTGGGTCCAGCCTGACAGCTGCCGCCGACCAGTTCGGCGCGCTCCCGCATCCCGACCAGGCCCAGGCCCAGCGCGGCCAGCGGCTCGCCGTCCAAGGCGACCACCGATCCGCGATCTCCACCGGCGTCGGTGATGGTCAGGGCCAGATCCTCGGCCCGCCAGCTTTCGGTGATGGTGACCCGGGCGCCGGTTCCGGCATGCTTCATCACGTTGGTCAGCGCCTCCTGGCAGATCCGATAGTGGGCCATCTGCGTCCCCGAGGGCAGCGGACGGGACTCGCCGACTCGGACCAGGGACACCTCCACGCCGGCCGCGCGGGCCTGAGCGACCAGGTCGTCGATCCGGCCATCCCCGGCCGGGGCCAGCACCGGATCGTCCGGCTCACCGTGGCGCAGGATGCCCAGGATCCGCCGGGTGTCGGCCAGCGCGGCGCGTCCGGTCTCGGCGATTGTGGTCAGCGCCCGCTTGGCGGCGGCCTGGTCGGCGACCACATAGCTGCCGCCGTCGGCTTGGGCGATCATGATGGCCAGCGAGTGGGCGATCACGTCGTGCATCTCGCGCAGGATCCGAATCCGCTCGTTGCCGGCGGCCAGCTCGGCGACCCGCTCCCGAGCGTCCAGCGCGGCAGCCCGGGACGCCAATGCGGCCCGGCGCTCCAGTTGGGATCGGCGCAGCACGATCACCAAGACCACCAGCAGCGCCACCAGCGCGAACACGGCCAGCGCCAGCGCCACCTCCAGCTTGGTCATGGGGCCAACCTACTGGTGGACGACGATCTCCACTCGCTGGAACTCCTTGACGTCGGAGTACCCGGTGGTGGCCAGCGCCCGGCGCAGCGCGCCTACCAAGTTCATGGTCCCGTCAGCCACATGGGACGGGCCGAGCAGGATCTCCTCCAGGCTGCCGACCCGGGAGAACTTGACCCGCTCGCCACGCGGCAGGGTCGGGTGCCAGGCCTCCGGGCCCCAGTGGTAGCCGCGGCCGGGCGCCTCGGTGGCCCGGGCCAGCGGAGAGCCGACCATGACGGCGTCCGCGCCACAGGCAAGTGCCTTGGTGATGTCGCCGGAGCGGCCCAGGGCGCCGTCGGCGATCACGTGGACGTAGCGGCCGCCGGACTCGTCCAGGTAGTCGCGGCGGGCCTCGGCCACGTCCGCCAGAGCCGAAGCCATCGGCACCTCGACACCCAGCACATTGCGGGTCCGCTTGGTGGCGCCACCGCCGAAACCGACCAGCACGCCGGCCGCACCGGTGCGCATCAGGTGCAGCGCCGACTGGTAGGTCGCGCAGCCGCCGACAATCACCGGGACGTCGAGTTCGTAGATGAACTTCTTCAGGTTCAGCGGCTCACTGACGCTGGACACATGCTCGGCCGACACCGTGGTGCCGCGGATCACGAAGAAGTCCACTCCGGCCTTCTCGACCACGGCGGCGAACTCGGCGCAGGTCTGCGGAGACAGCGAGCCGGCCACCGGAACCCCGGCTTCGCGGACCTGCCGCATCCGCTCGGTGATCAGCTCGGCCTTGATCGGCTCGGCGTAGATCTCCTGCATCCGCCGGGTGGCGGCCAGCTGGTCGTCGATCCGGGACAGCTCGTCCAGCAGCGGCTCGGGGTCGGCGTAGCGCGTCCACAGGCCTTCGAGGTTGAGCACGCCCAGGCCGCCGAGCTTGCCCACGGTGATCGCCGTGTCCGGGCTCATCACCGAATCCATCGGAGCGGCCAGGATCGGGAAGTCGAAGGTGAGTGCGTCGATCCGCCAGGACAGGTTCACCTCTTCCAGGCCGCGGGTACGCCGGGTGGGGACGATCGCGATGTCGTCGAAGCCGAAGACTTCCACGGCGCGCTTGGAACGCCCGATTTCGATCATCCTTGATCCTGCCTTCACTGCTGGGCTGAGTAGTTCGGAGCCTCGGTGGTCATCTTGATGTCGTGTGGGTGCGATTCTCGCAGGCCCGCTGACGTGATCCGGACGAAGCGGCCCTTCTCGTGCAGCTCGGCGATGTTCGCCGCGCCGGTGTAGAACATCGACTGGCGCAGTCCGCCGACCAGTTGGTAGGCCACCGCGGCCAGCGGGCCACGGTAGGCCACCTGGCCTTCGATGCCCTCGGGAACCAGCTTGTCGTCGCTGCTCACGTCGGCCTGGAAGTAGCGGTCGCGGGAGTAGGACGCCTTGCGTCCACGCTTGGCCATCGCGCCCAGCGAGCCCATGCCGCGGTACGCCTTGAACTGTTTGCCGTTGATGAAGACCAGTTCGCCGGGGCTCTCGTCGCAGCCGGCCAGCAGTGAGCCGAGCATCACGGCGTCCGCGCCGGCCACCAGGGCCTTGGCGATGTCGCCGGAGTACTGCAGGCCGCCGTCACCGATCACCGGGACGCCGAGCGGACGGCAGGCTTGCGCGGCATCCCAGATCGCGGTGACCTGGGGCACGCCGACGCCGGAGACCACCCGGGTGGTGCAGATCGAGCCCGGCCCGACGCCCACCTTCACACCGTCCGCGCCGGCCTCGACCAGGGCCTTGGCACCGGCGTAGGTGGCGACGTTGCCGCCGATGATGTCCACCTCGCGAGCAGCCGGCTCACCCTTCAGCCTGCGGATCATGTCCATCACGCCGCGGGTGTGGCCGTGCGCCGTGTCGACGATGATGGCGTCCACGCCGGCATCGACCAGCAGCATGGCCCGTTCCCAGGCGTCCCCGAAGAAGCCGATGGCCGCGCCGACCCGGAGCCGCCCCTGCGGATCCTTGCTGGCCAGCGGGTACTTGTCGGACTTCACGTAGTCCTTCAGCGTGATCAGGCCACGCAGCTTGCCGTCGGCGTCGACCAGCGGCAGCTTCTCGATCTTGTGCTTGGCCAGCAGGGCCAGCGCTTCCTCCGAGGAGATCCCGGGCCAACCGGTGATCAGCGGCATCTTGGTCATCACTTCGCCGACCGGACGGTTCGGGTTGTCCTCGAAGCGCATGTCGCGGTTGGTGACGATGCCGAGCAGACGCATCTCGGCGTCCACCACCGGGACACCGGAGATCCGGAACTGCCCGCACAGCTCGTCCACCTCGCCGATGGTGGAGTCGGTGGTGGTGGTGATCGGCTGGTCGATCATGCCGGCCTCGGACCGCTTCACCCGGTCGACCTGGTCGGCCTGCTCCTCGGCAGACATGTTGCGGTGCAGGATGCCGATGCCGCCCTCGCGGGCCATGGCGATCGCCATCCGGGATTCGGTGACGGTGTCCATGGCCGAGCTGAGCAGCGGGACGCGCACCTCGATCCGCTTGCTGATCCGGGTAGAGGTGTCCGCACTGGACGGAATGACGTCGCTCTCATTGGGTTGGAGCAGGACATCATCGAAAGTCAGGCCCAGGGCCGCAAAGGGACCGGGAACTCCACTCGGGGTCAACTCAGCTGGGCTCGACACAGGCCACCAATCTGTCGGATCGAGAGGTCAGTCTATCCCCGTGATGTGGGCTCGATTGCGGCCAGCGCCTGTTGAACGGTCAAGTGTTCGAAGGTGAAGCCGTCGGCGAGCAGTTGTGCCGGACGAGCCCGCTGGCCGAACCGCAGGGCCTCGGTGACGAACTCTCGTCCGAACAGCACGCGCATCGGGGTCAGCGGCATCGGGATGGCTGTGGGCCGGTTCAGCCGGTCGCCCAAGGCTTGGGTGAACTCGGCATTGCTGACTGGCACCGGGGCAGTCAGGTTCACCGGCCCGGTGAGCTCGGAGGTGAGCAGGTGCTCCATGGCCCGGACTTGGTCGGCCAGGCTGATCCAGCTCAGGAACTGTCGGCCGTCGCCGATCCGTCCGCCCATTCCGGCAGCGAAGATCGGCCACAGCCGGGCCAGGAAGCCGCCTTCGCGGGCCAGCACCTGTCCGGTGCGCAGCGTGACCGTTGGCACCGGAGAATGACTGGCTGCCGCCTCCCAGTCGGCGACAAGGCCGGCCAGGAAGCCCCGGCCTTGCGGCCAGGTTTCGTCCACGACCTCGATCCCGGTGTCGCCGTAGTAGCCCACGGCCGAACCGTTGAGCAGCCGCTGGCAACGTCCGTCCGGGCTGAGTGAGGTGACGATGGTGAGCGTGGCCGTGACCCGAGAGCGGCGCAGTTCAGCCTTGCGCTCCTTGGTCCAGCGGCCGGCCGCGATCGGGCCGCCGGCCAGGTTGACCACCGCGTCCACGTCGTCCAGGCCGGCGCCGAAGATGCGTCCGGCGTCGGGATCCCAGCGCCGCTGGTCCGCGGCCGCCGGACGTCCGCGTACCAGCCGGACCACTTCGTGCCCGTTGCGCAACAGCCGACGAGCAAGCGCGCTCCCCAGGAACCCGCTGCTGCCACCGATTGCTACTCGCATACTGTTGATCCTGCCACTGAGGCCCAACTGGACCGGTTCAGACGCTGCCATGCCAGATCGCGGTCTGGATCCCGTTCCAGGCAGCGAACGTGATCGTCAGGCCGATCACCAGCCGCTGCTGGCGCCGCGTCATTGGGCACAGGGCGAGTAGGGCCAGGCTCCACGGGACGTACCAGGGATGGACGGCTTGGCCCAGGACGACCAGGACCGCCGAGCCCCAGGCCAGCGCTGGCAGCGGCCGGTCGGCGAAGTGGACCAGGGTCCAGGCCACCGCGACGATCAGGATCACCGTGGTCACCCGGCCGGCCACCACCAGGAAGGCTGTCGGGTCACCGCCGCCGAGGCCCCACAGCAAGGCGCCGCCCTTGCTCAGCCAGGCCAGCGGGGCCGGAGTGTGGGCCAGCCCCATCAGATCCAGCCAGCGCGTCCAGCCGAAGCCCAGCCCGCTGAGCAGGCTGACCGCCACGAAGGTCGCGACCGCCACCGCTGTGGCCACCGCCGTGCGCCAGCCGAGCAGCCACAGTCGGCGGCCCAGCGGCAGCGCTGCCAACGTGGCCGCCACCGGCAGACCGGCCACCGCGATCACGGTCAGTCCGCCCTGTTGCTTGGCGGCCATGGCCAGCCCGACCAGAACCGGCGCGGCGATCAGTGACATCCACCAGCTCGGGCGCCGGACGACCAGCCAGATCGCGGCCAGGCTGAGCGCGGCCATGGGCGCGTCGTTGTGGGCACCGCCGATGAAGTGCAGCACGAGCAGGGGGTTGAGCACGCCCAGCCAGGTGGCCTGCGAGCCGGATCGGCCCAGCGCCGCGGCCAGCCGCGGCACCAGGAAGAGCATGGCGACCACGGCCAGGATGGCCGGCAGCCGCATCGCCACCACCGACCAGTACGGGTCGGCACCGGTGGCCCAGACCACGGCCTGGTCCAGGCGTAGCGTGAGTGGGGGATAGGCGACACCGTGGCCGGCCCACAAGGGGTCGACCCGGGCCGCGAACGGGCCGCCACTGCTGGCCAACCCGACGTCGTAGGGGTTGGCCCCGGTGCCCAGCGTCCAGCCGAGATCGGCGTAGAGGACGGCGTCCGGGCTGAGCACGGGCGGGACGAGCAGGAGCGGCAGGCTCCACAGGCTCAGGATCAGCGCAGCCGAGTGATTCCGGCCCGGCTGGGGCCGGATCAGCCACCAGGCCCAGGTCAGTCCCAGGCAGCCGGCGATCAGCAGGATCCGGTCGGCCGGGATCGGGGCGGTCCGGCCGAGCTGGTCGATCCAGTCCGCACCCCAGGTGCCGGTGAGGGCGAACTCGGGATGGCTCGAGCCCCAGCCCACCAGGACGCTGCCCAGCACACCGAGCCACACTGCCGGTGATCGCAGCGTGGCCTGAAGGCCGGACATCATCGCGTCTCCTGAGAGTTGGGCGCTGCCAGTCTAGGGACGCCCACCGCGAGAGCGAGGATGCGCCCGCCTGGTCAGCCCTTCACCGCGCCGCTCATTCCCGCTCCATGCAGGAACGAACGCTGGAAGACCAGGAACAGCAGGACCGGCACCAGGGTGGAGATGGCCAGGGCCGCCAGGAAGACGCCCAGGTCGGTCTGTGCCTGAATCGCCGGCAGCCGTACCGACAGCGGCTGGATGGCCGGCTGCTTGAGGACCAGTAGTGGCCACAGGAAGTCCTTCCAGCTCGCGATGATCGCGAACACCGAGGCAACGCCGAGGATCGGCTTCGACATCGGAAGGACGATCGACCAGAACAGCCGGAAGGGCCCGGCACCGTCCACTCGGGCCGCTTCGAAGATCTCACGCGGCAGGGAGTCGAAGAAGCGGCTGATGATCACCACGTTGAAGGCGCTGGCCGCCGACGGCAGCCACACGGCCCAGTAGGTGTTCAGCAGGGAGTGCCCGAGTAGAGGCGGGTTCAGCACGGTCAGATACAGCGGGACGAGCAGCACCACGGCCGGGACGAACAAGGTCGAGATGACCAGCGCGTTGAGGATCGGGGCGTACTTGGGGCGGAGCACGGACAAGACGTAGCCCCCGGTGGTCCCGACCAGCATCTGGAAGAACCAGGAGCCGGCGGCGATGACGACGGTGTTCAGGAAGTAGCGGTTGATCTGGACGTCGTTCCACGCGTGTGCCAGGTTCTCCCACCGAACCCCGTTCGGGAACAGCGCCATCGGGGTGCGCAGGATGTCCTGGGTGGGCGTGATGGAGAACTTCAGCAGCAGGAACAGCGGGCCGAAGCAGGCCAGGGCCAGCACCACGAACAGCCCCACGTTGATCAGGGCCAGTACGGCCCGGACGGACGGACGACGCCGCTCCAGCGGGGAGATGGCGGCCCGATCGCCGGGCACAAGTGGATCGCGGCGACGGTGTCGAAGGGTGCTCACAATGCTCATGATTGGCTCCAGGATCGAGTGAGCCGGAAGTAGATCAGCGAGAAGATCGCCAAGAAGGCGGCCAGCATCATGCTCAGCGCCGTCGCCGCGCCGTAGTCGGAGCCCAGCGAAGCCCCGAATGCGTAGTTGTAGATCATCAGAAGGATGGTCAGCGTCGCCTTGTTCGGACCGCCTCCAGTGAACAGATAGGGCTCAAGGAAGACCTGCGCGGTGGCGATCAGCTGCAGGATCAAGGTGATGAACAGCACGCCCCGCAGCTGGGGCAGGGTCACGTGCCAGATCTTGCGCCAGATGCCGGCTCCGTCGAGTTCGGCGGCCTCGTAGAGCTCACCGGGCACCCCGACCAGAGCAGCCAGGTAGATGATCACCGTTCCGCCGGCACCGGCCCAGGTTGCTTCCAGCACCAGGGACGGCATGGCCCACCAGCGGTCATTCAGCCACGGGAACGGACCGAGCCCGATCCAGCCGAGCAGTTGGTTGAACACACCGGTCGGAGCACCGTCGTAGAAGAACCGCCACAGCAGCACCGACACCACCGGCGGGATCACTGCGGGAAGGTAGGCCAGGGTGGTGAAGAACCCCTTGAGCCGCTTCACCTCGCTCATCAGCACGGCGCCGATCAGCGGGATGGGGAAGCCGAAGACCAGGGCCAGCAAGGCGAAGTAGGCGGTGTTGCCGATAGCCAGCGGCAGATCAGGATCGCTGAGCACCCAGGCGAAGTTGTCCAGGCCCACCCACTTCGCGGTGCCGGTGAGGTTCGTCTCCTGGAAGGCCATCACCACCGAGCGCAGGATGGGCCAGACCGAGAAGACGCCGAAGATGACGATCATCGGCAGGGCGAAGAGCAGCGTGGTGGGGCCGCCGCCGCGCACCCACGTCAGTGGGCTGCGGCGCCGCGCTGGGGGAAGAGCCGGATCCATGAACTTCTCCAGGATGAGGTTGGGCCGGCCGGCCCGGGCTCGGGAGTAGAGCCTGGGCCGGCCGGCAGCTGGCTAGCGCTGTGCCTTGTCGATCGCTCGCTGCGCGGTCTTGTTGGCCGCTGCCAGGAGAGCGTCGATGTCGGCGTTCTTGTCGGTGAAGACTGCCTGAACCACCGGGTCGAGGGCGGCGTAGACGTCCTGGGTGGCCACCGGGGGCTCATTCAGAATCTTCGCGGAACCGATCTGGCTGGTGAAGGCGGTCATGTGATCCAGCGGGACGTTGATCAGCGGCTTGATCCAGGCTCGGTACTGCTCGAGATTGGCGTCGGAGAACATCGGTAGCTCCGGAGTCCCGACCGGCTGCTTGTCGTCGAAGGCCTGCTGGTTGAAGGCCAGGGCGGCCTTCTCGCTGGTGTAGCGCGACAGGTACCAGTGCGAGATCCACTTCGCTGCGGCCCGTCGGACGTCGTCCGACGCACCCGACTTCACCGCAGCCATCGTGCCACCGCCCAGGATGCCGGAGTTGGCACCCTCCAGCGGGATCATGGCCAGGCCGTAGATGTCGGGCTTGATCGCGTTGGCTTGGACCAGCGAGGTGTAGACGTCCTGACCGGAGGTGTACATCCCGATCTGGCCCGCGGCGAAGGCCTGGTTGATGGTGCCCCAGTCGAGGTTGAAGTTGGAGCCGGCGGCATTGTCGGTCCAGCGGACGTCCTTCAGGAACTGCAGGGCCGCCTTGGTGGCCGCGTTGTCGAGGGTCGCGGTGGCCTTGCCGTCGGCACCGATGGTCTCCATCTGGCCGCCGCGGGCGTAGGTGGCGACGGTCAGCTGCCAGCCACCGGTGTTCGACTGGGTCATCTGCACGTAGCCGGCCGCCTTGGTCTTGTCGGCGATCTGCTTGGCGTAGCTGCGGACCTCGTCCCAGGTCGTCGGGGGCTTGTTCGGGTCGAGCCCGGCCTTGGTGAACAGCTCACGGTTGTAGTGCAGGCCGATGCCATAGACCGACTTGGCCGGGATGGCGTAGGCGTGACCGTCCGGGCCCTGGCCGTACTGAAGGACGTTCGGGTTGAAGGCGCCGCCGAACGGGAACTCACCGAGCATGTCGTTCATGTCGGAGATCTGGCCGTTGGCGATCAGCGTCTTGGCGTCGGTGAAGGGGATCTCGAAGACATCGGGAAGGGTGCCTCCGGCGAGATCGGCCGCGAAGGTGGTGGCCTTCCACTCGTACTCCTTGGTGGTCACCGTGATGTTCGGGTTGGCCTCCTCGAACAGCTTCACCTGGTTGGCCAGGTTCTTCTGCGCCTCGGGAGTCGCGCCGGGAAGCAGGCCGACCACGGTCAGATTGACCGGGGCGGCGGGAGCCGAGCTGGAAGGGGCTGTGGAAGCGGAAGGGCTGGACGCCGAGGGGCTGGCGCAGGCGACTGCGGTGGTGGCGAGTGCGACCACCCCAAGGCCTGCGATGGCCCTGCGGATTGTTGCGGACATCTTTGTCGTTTCCTTTCTGGCGTTGTTCCTCGGCTCAGCCGAGGATCTTGCGGTGGTCTTGTGAAGAGTCGGTCGGCGGGAGGTGCAGCCACACCGCGCAGTCCGGTGCGAGCCGGTGCTGGTGGAGCGGCTGGCTGGCGAGGATCACCGAGGCGGCAGGGAGGTCCAGGTCGTGTGCGCTGAGGTTGGCGATACAGACCAACCGGCCACGGCTGAATGCGACCACGTCGTCGCCTAGGTTCAGCCAGTCGAGGGGAGCCAGAGGATCTATGGCGCTGCGGCGCAGCCGGAGAGCGTCGCGATACAGCCACAGCATCGAGGACGGATCGTCGGCCTGCGCCCATGCGGCGTACCGGCCCCACCAGTCCGGCTGGGGCAACCAGGCCGGGGCCGGATCCTCGGGATCGGAGAACCCGAAGTTCGCCGCCGGATCGGAGGTCCAGGGCAACGGCACTCGACAACCGTCTCGGCCAGGGTCGGTTCCGCCGGACCGGAAGTGCATGGGGTCCTGAATGCAGGCCAGGGGCAGTTCCTCGTCTTCGGGAAGGCCGAGTTCGTCGCCCTGGTAGAGGTACAGGCAGCCGGGCAGCGCCGCGGTGATCAGGCAGGCGGCGCGGGCCCGCCGAGTGCCGAGCGCCAGGTCGGTCGGGGTGCCGAACCGCTTGGCGAGGAAGGCGAAGGAGCTCTCCTCGCGTCCGTAGCGAGTCACCGGGCGGGTCACGTCATGGTTGGACAGCACCCAGGTTGTGGGCGCTCCGACGCTCGCGTGTGCAGCCAGCGTGGTCTGGATCGACTGGCGCAGTGCCGGGGCGGACCAGGGCTGAGCCATGAAGTCGAAGTTGAACGCCGTGTGCATCTCCTGATCGCCGAGGTATGCGGCGAAGCGCTGCGTGTCCGGCAGCCAGATCTCGCCGACCAGCACCCGCGGCGGATCGTAGGAGTCGGCGATCGTGCGCCACGAGCGGTAGACCTCGTGGATCGCGTCTCGATCGATGAAGGGGTGCCCACCGGGTGCGATCGCAGCCTCGTCGGCCGGCACCTCCGGGAGGTCGGGGTCCTTGATGATCACTGCGGCCGAGTCGATCCGGATCCCGGCGACGCCGCGGTCGAACCAGAACTTCAGGACGGCCTCGTGCTCGGCACGGACGTCCGGGTGGTTCCAGTTCAGGTCGGGCTGCTCCGGGGTGAACAGGTGCAGGTACCAGTCGCCGGGGGTGCCATCGGGGTTGGTGGTCCGCGTCCACGTGCTCCCCTGGAAGCTGGAGACCCAGTTGGTGGGCAGTTCGTCGCCGCCCGGGCCGCGCCCAGGCCGGAACCAGAACCGGTCCCGCTCCGGAGCGCCGGGGCCGGCCGCGAGCGCGGCCTGGAACCACTCATGGGCAGAGGAGATGTGATTGGGGACGATGTCGATGATCGTCCGGATGCCGAGGGCGTCCGCCTCCCGGATGAACGCCTCCGCCTGGGCCAGGTCGCCGAAGGCCGGATCGATCTGCCGGTAGTCGGCGACGTCGTAGCCGCCATCGGCGAGGGGCGAGAGGTACCACGGGGTGAGCCAGACCGCGTCCACGCCGAGGTCGTGGAGATAGGGGAGCCGACTGCGCGCACCGGCCAGGTCGCCGGTGCCGTCACCGTTTCCGTCCGCGAAGCTGCGCGGATAGATCTGGTAGATGACGGCACTTCGCCACCAATCAGCGGTCGGCATGACCTAGGGACCTCCTCGTCCAGAGCGACCGCACCCTCCGTTGGGTGCGCAGCAAGATCAACGTAAGGGAACGACTGAAAGAACGCAAGAACTGGACAGTCACGTTATCAAATCGCGACATGGCTCAGCGCGGGTCCAATGCAGTGGACCCGCGGGACGGGGTGGATCAGCGCTGGGCTGCGGTGGACGCGCGCACCACGAGCTCGGGCTCGAACAGCAGCGCCGGGCTGGTGCTCCCTGAGCCGAGGATCAGCTGGGAGAGGATCTCGACCGCTGCCCGACCCATCGGTTCGATGGGCTGACGGACGGTGGTCAGTGCGGGTTCGGTGGAGTTCATCAGTGCGGAGTCGTCATAGCCGACGACCGAGATCTGTTCGGGGACCTTCAGGCCGGCTCGCCTGGCCGCGCGAATGGCGCCCAGGGCGAGCATGTCGGACGCGCAGGCGATACCGGTCGCCCCGGCGTCGAGGAGCTGTGCGCAGGAGGCCTGCCCGGCCTCGAGCGAGTACTGGCTGTGCACGATCAGCCGTGGGTCGACCTGGAGATGGTTTCGCTGCCAGTACTTCCGCGCCGCATCCAGCTTCAGCTGGGAGGGGACGTGGTCGGACGGGCCGAGCAGGACGCCCACTCGCTCGTGCCCCAGCGAGTACAAATGGCCTAGTGCCTGCTCCATTGCCAGGGCGTCATCGCAGGCGACCTTGGCAAAGGGCATCGACTCGATCGCCGCATTGACCAGCACCACGGGGAGGCCGAGGGAATGCAATCGGTCGTAGTGGCTGTGATCTGCCGCCCGCTCGGAGAACAGCCCGCCGACGAAGATCACCCCGGACACCTGCTGGTCGAGGAGCAGGTCCACGTACTCGGCCTCGGTGATTCCGCCCGCTGAGCGAGTGCACAGCACAGGGGTGAACCGCTGTTGGGCCAAGGCGCCGCCGATCACCTCTGCGAAGGCCGGAAAGATCGGGTTGCCCAGCTCGGGCAGCACCAAGCCGACCAGCCGGTTGCGATCACCGCGAAGCTTGGTCGGTCGCTCGTAGCCCAGGACATCCAACGCGGTCAGGACGGCGTTGCGCGTTGCCTCCGAGACTCCCGGTCGCCCGTTGAGCACTCTGGAGACCGTTGCCTCGCTCACGCCGACTTTGTCGGCGACCACGGAAAGTCGACCAGCCATGGCCGACATCATATGCAAGAACTTGCGCAGACTTTCGCAGTTGTGCTCAACGAGGCGGTCTGTGGCTCAGGCGCCGGCCCGACACAGGCAGAACGGGTGGCCGGCCGGATCCAGGAAGACCCGGAAGCCGGTGCCCGGTTGATGCGGGTGCGTGCGGGCGCCGAGTAGGACGGCTGCGGACTCGGCGGCGTCCAGGTCGTCGACGGTGAAGTCGAGGTGCGCCTGTTGCGGCTGCAGCTGGCCGGGCCAGTCGGGCGGCTGGTAGTCGGACACCTGCTGGAAGGCCAGGGTGGTCGGCTGGCCGCTGTCCAGCTCGACCCAGTCGCTGTCGGCGTCCGGGTCGACGGCGACCGGCCAGCCGGTCAGCGCTGAGTAGAACGAAGCAAGGCCGGCTGCGTCCGGGCAGTCCAGGACGAAGATCGGCGAACGTGCGATCGGAGTTGCCATGGCCTCACGCTAGGCCGGAGTCAGCCGGTCCGGAAGAGCCGGTGAGGAGTTGCCGGTCAGCCCTCGGCTCGGACGCGATCCTCGGGCGTTTGCGGCCAGCCGCCGGTGTAGGTGCAAGCGAACGCACCCCGGCGCACTCCTGTGTCCAGAGCGGCCGCGACCTCTCCGGTGGCCAGGAAGCCGGAGATGTAGCCGGCCATGAAGGCGTCCCCGGCTCCGGTGGCATCCTTCGGTTGGATCGGCTGTGCCGGAAGTTGCCAGTGGCCCTCCCCGTCGCTGGCGTAGACCCCGTCGCCGCCCATGGTGACCACGGCCAGCTGAGCGCCCCCTTCCAGCGCTCGTGTCGCGGCAGCTTCGACCGTGTCGGCCACCATCGCCGCAGAGAGGAAGGCGACCTCAAGGTGTTCGAAGCCCCGCGCCACCGAGCAATCCTGGCTGATCGGAAGCAGTGGGGCGATGTCGAACAGGCGCTGACGGAACGCCTCGGCCCGGGGCAGCATGCCGATGTGCACCCAGTCGGCCGAGGCGATCCGGAGCAGCGCCGCCTCATCGGGAACATACTCAGCGGTGACTCCGAAGTCTTCGTTTTCGAAGTGGCGGTCGCCGTTCGGAAGCACCCGAATCGTGGTCAAGGCGGTGACACCGGGCATCGTGACCACCGAGGCGACGTCCACGCCGCAGCGCTGCGCTTCGGCGATGACCAGCCGTCCGGGCTCGTCATCGCCGATCGCGCCGAAGTAGCTGACCTCGGCACCGAGCATCGCCAGCTGGACGGCGGTGTTCAGCGCGTCACCGCCGATCAGGTCGATGCCGGTGTCGAGGAAGCGATCGACGGTGTTGTCGCCGACCACAGCTACTTTGGCGCGAGGCATGGGCTGGTGCTTTCGGTTCAGTAGGCGATCCGACGGTAGTACCGCCGCACGGTGAGCGGGTGACGGCGCTCATGCTCGATGTACACGCTGAGCCGCTCGCAGACGGTGGCCAGCACGGCCGGCGAGACCAGTGCGCGAGTCTCCGCATCGAGGCCGTCGAGGGCGAACTCGGCGGTGTCGATCACGACCAGCGAGTCGGTCACCTGGGGAGCGAACGCCTCGACCCGCTCGACGACGGCACGAGTCGCGTCCTCACCCTTGAGGGCGATCACGCTGACCCCCTTCTCCACCAGCTCGAGGGTGCCGTGGAAGAAGTCGGACGCATGAACCGGACGAGTCCGGATCCACTGCATCTCTTCCAGGATGCACATGGCGAAGTAGTATGCCTCGGCCCAGGTGTTGCCGGCGCTGGTGAAGATGTGGAAGTTCTCGTGATCGGCGAAGTGAACGCTCAGTTCCTGGGCCCGGGGCTCGAACTGGCGCTTGGCTTCCAGCAGCGCGTTCGGCAGTGCGTCCAGCTGGAGTACCAGCTTGTCGTAGTCGGCGTCGTCGGAAATGACGGCCTTGGCCAGCAGCAGGGACTGCACGTAGAAGGACTCGCTGGAGGTGTCGTCCGCGGCGAAGTTCACGATGGAGTAGTCCGCGGCCTGGGCGACCGGGCTGTCGGCATGGCCGGTCATGGCCAGCACCTTCGCTCCAGCGGCATGGGCGTAGTCGATGATCTCGACTGCTTCCTTGGTCGTCCCGGACAGTGACGGGAGGACTACCAGCGAACCTGCACCGAGGTTCGGGGCGCCCTGGACGACCACCTCGGCGGGATACGCGAGGAAGCAGGGGACCGTGGACTCGCGTGTGATCAGGTCTGCAGCGGGCTGCATCAGAATCCCGGCGCCACCGGCGCCCAGGAAGTACACGTTACGAAGCCCGGTCGTCTGGAGTTCGCGCACCGCTGCACGAATCGGAGCGGCCTGAGCCACGGCGCCTGACTGGATCGCCAAGAAGCGATCCTCGTCCAGATTCAGCATCTCTTGCCTTTCTGCATCAACTTGTCTGAGGACTGAATGAGTCATCGGTGAGCCTAGGCTCGCCGAGGTCGGGTGTCAACGCTTCCACCCTTGATTACCGCGTGATGTAACGATCTGGAGACTGTTGGTTGCAACTTTGTTCCGGGGTCTAGCGCGATGAGTTTCGAGGTGCAATCCTAGGCCGTGCGGCCAACTCATCAGAGTGCCAAGGTATGCATCAGAGGAATGGAGATACGGATGAAGGCTGTGGTCACTGGATCGGCGAGCGGCATCGGCGCCGCCTGCGTGCAGGCCCTGGCTGAGGCCGGTTACGAGGTCCTTGGCTGGGATCTGAACTCGCCCGAACGGGTGGACGTGGCTTCGTCCGCCTCGGTTGCACAGGCTGCTGCGGGCGTCGGTGAACTCGATGCGGTGGTGCTGGCCGCCGGCGTCTCTCGGATGGCCCCGCTGCTGGAGACCACGGACGAGGACTGGAACTTCCAGATGGGAGTGAACGCCTTCGGCGTCTTCAACTGCGTGCGCGCATTGGCGCCCAAGGTTCGTCGCGGCGGATCGATCGTGATCATCGACTCGATGGGTGGCCTGCGTGGGGCTCCGTTCTTGAGCGCGTACTGCGCGTCCAAGTTCGCCGTGAGTGGGCTGATCGAGTCGGCAACCCCGGAACTCGCGGTTCACGGCATCCGGATCAACGGGGTATGCCCGATGTACGTGCGCACTCCGATGGAAACCAGGGAGCTGGCCTGGGAGGCCGAGCTGACCCACAAGACCCCTGAGCAGGTCTTCGCTGACTATGAGCGGACCACCCCCCTCGGCCGTGTGGCCGAGCCTGCCGAGGTCGCCAGCGTCGTCCGCTTCCTTGCGGGCGAGGAGAGCAGTTACCTGACCGGCGTCCTGCTGCCGGTCAGTGGTGGGGCGCATCTCGGCTTCACCGTGGACAACTAACGATTACCGAGGAAGGAACGCAGATGGAGATAAGGCGCATGGGATCCTTCGGGTCCCGCGCGATGGTCGCCCTCGGCTTGGCGGCCGCGTTGTCGCTGAGCGGCTGTGCGGTGTCGGCCAAATCGGAGACGCAAGACACGATCCGGGTGGTCGCTCAGGCTGGTGGCCCCGGTGAAGCACTCAAGGCGGCCGCTGAGGCCTACACCGCGGCTGGCAAGGGCAAGGTCGAGGTCGACCTCTACGACTACGACGCGGTCCGCGAGCGCACCGTCCTCGGCTTCAGCTCCGGCAAGGACAGCTACGACGTGATCGGCTTCGACTACCTGTGGATGCCGCAGTACATCAAGGACGGCTACCTCAGTCCGCTGGGCGACATGATCTCGGCCAAGAAGGACCTCAACGCCGCGGACTTCGTCCCCGCCTACACCAAGTGGGCCACCGTGGACGGCAAGCAGTACGGCATCCCGTGGTTCGGCGCGGTCTACATGCTCTACTACCGCACCGACCTACTGAAGCAGGCCGGTGTGGAGGTCCCGAAGACGTGGGACGAGTACCTGGCTGCCGCGAAGAAGCTGCAGGAGAAGACCGGAGTCACCGGCACCACCCTGATCGGCAAGCGCGATGATCCCCTGATGTGCGAGTACTGGAGCCTGGCCTGGTCCTACGGCGCCTCGATCCTGAACGCGGACGGCAAGGCCTCGACCATCAACTCGCCGGAGGCCACGAAGGCACTGGACGCCTGGAAGCAGGTGCTCGCCTACGCGCCCAAGGACGCTCTGGCCGCCGACTGGCCGGCCGCGGCCGCCGCCTTCTCCGAGGGCAAGACCGCGATGATGATCAACTTCTCCGACACCTCGGACGCACTGATCGCCGACACGTCCGCGGTCAAGGGCAAGGTCGGCTTCGCCGCCTTGCCGGCTGGACCGACCGGCAAGAGCACCCCGAACCTGGGTGGCTGGGGCCTGGGTATCTCGGCCAAGGCCAAGAACCAGCAGGCCGCCTTCGACTTCGTCTCCTGGGTGACCAGCGCCGAGCAGCAGAATGCGGCCCTGGCCAAGGGAGGCTCGCCGAGCCGGGTGTCGGTGCTCAGTGATCCGGCCAACCAGCAGAGCCACCCGTACTTCGCGGCAGCTCTGCAGAACTACCAGAACGCGATCTACTTCCCGGTCACCCCGGCGTGGGTCGACTGGGAGGCGGCCATCGCGCCGGCACTGTCGGAAGGGATGAGCGGCAAGGTCTCGACGCAGGAGGCAGTCAAGAGCGCCTCTGAGCGCCTCGACGCGGAGCTCGCCAAGGGCTGATGGTGGAGTCTGTGACAGGACGGGACTTGGTGCGCCGCAAGCGGCGCACCAAGTCCGCCATCGCCGCCTGGGGCCTGCTCGGACCAGCCCTGCTGTTGATCCTGCTGCTGCGCTTGGTGCCCATGCTGATGGCGGTCGGGCTGAGCTTCACCGACACCAACTTCACCAGCACGGCAGCGGCCCAGTTCGTCGGTCTGCAGAACTACGCGACGGTGCTCGGCTCGGAGGACTTCCAGTCTGCGTTGGTGGTCACAGTGGCCATCGTGCTGCCGGCCCTGGTGCTCGAGATGGGCATCGGTCTGGCCATCGCGCTGTGGCTCAACCGTCCCACGGCCGGACGAAAGGCGGCCCGCGCCGTCATGTTGGTGCCCTATCTGCTGGTGCCGGTGGTCATCGGCAACTTCTTCCGGATGTTCTTCAGCGCCCAGTTCGGCCAACTGAACTACTACCTGGCACTGCTCGGCCTGGACCCGCATGCCTGGCTGACCGACACCGGCACGGTGCGTTGGGCCGTGGTCGGAATGGAGGTCTGGCACACCACTCCCTTCGTGGCGCTGGTCACCCTGGCCGGTCTGATGGGGCTCAGCAAGGACGTGATGGAGGCCGCCCTGGTCGACGGCGCGAACGCCTGGCAGCGCTTCACGCACATTCTGTTGCCGGCGCTGCTGCCGATTCTGGGAGCGGTGCTCGTCCTGCGCGGCATGGATGCGATTCAGCTCTTCGATGAGGTCTACGTGCTCACCGGCGGCGGACCGGGTCGGGAGACCTCGGTGATCAACCTGTACCTGTACCAGTTCGGCTTCCGGCAGTTCCGGATGGGGGAGACCTCCTCGGCGATCACATTGCTGATGGGGGCGATCATCATGGTTGCCCTGATCGTCACGGTGATCCGTCGGCTGAACGAAGCGAAGGCGGTGCGGCGATGAGAAGGACCCTGCAGGTACTGCGACGGATCGGCAACGGCATCGTCGCCGTCGTGCTGGTCGTGGCCAGCCTGTATCCGGTGGCCTGGCTGGTGGCGATCTCGCTGCAGCCGGCCAAGAGTGCCTACACGATGCCGACTCGGTGGCTCTTCGTCCCCGACTTCAGCACCTACGCGGAGCTGTTCGCCGACCCCGACTTCGTCGCAGCGCTGGTGAACACCATCCAACTGACGGTCTTCGGCACAGCCTTGTGCGTGATCCTCGGCGCGCTGGCGGCCTACTCGCTCTCGCGGTATCGAACCCGCTGGAGTGGGCTGCTCACCGGCTCGATCGCGATGTCGCGGGTGGTGCCGTCCTTCGCGGTCGTGCTGCCGATCTTCTTCATCTATCGCAGCCTGAATCTGCTCGACTCGATGGCGGGCCTGGTGCTGGCGCTGACCGCCTTCCAGCTGCCGCTGTCGATTCTGATCCTGCTGAATGTGATGAACGACATCCCGAAGTCGATCGACGAGGCCGCCGAGATCGATGGCGCAGGGGCCTTCGCCACCTTCCGGCGGGTGATCCTGCCGATCTCGCGTCCGGGCCTGGCGGCAACGGCGGTGCTCACCTTCGTGCTGATCTGGAACGAGTTCCTGTTCGTCCTGGTGTTGGCCGGCGACCGGCTGGTCACCATGCCGATGCTGATCTCCACCTTCCAGACCGACAAGCAGATCCTGTGGACCGAGATCGCCGCCTCCAGCGTGATCTCACTACTGCCGGTGGGTCTGCTGATCGTCCTCGCCCAGCGGCACCTGCTGGCCGGGCTGGGGGCAGGGGCGGTGCGCGAGTGATGCCGAATCTTCCGGGACCCCGATCCAACCGCCGGACGGCCAGCTGGATTAGACTCCTGCTGTCGTGCGTCAGTCCCCTCGGGTTGCCGCGATGACCACCAAGCCGATCACGTCCACCCCCAAACCGACGAGGGGCAACTTGACTTCGTCCAGTAGCTCACCCGCCCGCCGCTACGCCTCCCGAACTGACGAGGCGCTGGCACTGATCCGCGCCCTGATCAAGGATCAGAGCCTGATCTCCGGCGACCGGCTGCCCAGCGAGAGCGAGTTGGCCGAGTCGTTGGCCATCTCCCGCTCGAGCGTGCGAGAGGCGCTCAAACTCCTGGAACAGGAGGGCATGGCCATTGCCATCCAGGGCAAGGGCCGGTTCATCTCCGCATCTGCGGCACTGAGCCTGGAACGGCCGGTGACCAAGTACGAGAGCACCACGGAGATGCTGGAGAGCCTCGGCTTCGAGGTGTCGACGGTCGTCCTGGACGTCCGTGAGCGCGCGGCCACGGCGCCGGAGGCGAAGGCGCTGGATCTGGCACCCGGAGAGCCGGTGATCGCGATTCAGCGTCTGCGCTGTGGCGATGACGAGCCCATGGTGTTCAGTACGGACGCCGTCCCGCGGCGACTGCTGCCGGGGCCGATCGAGTTCCGGGACTGGAGCGTCTCGGTGACCTCGATGCTGCAGTCCCATGGCAGCAAGATCGACTCGTCGGTCGCGCGTATCACCGCAGCGACGCTGCCGACCCAGTACGCCGAGCGCTACAACCTCACTCGGTTCGATCCGTGGCTGCTGGTCGAGGAGACCTGTCTGACCATCGACGGGGCTCGCGCGCTCTATGCCCTGGACTACCACCGCGGCGACAAGATCGCCTTCAACGTGCTTCGGAGGCGCTGAGTCGAGTTGTGCGGCCGGACTACTCGGCTGCGATGGCCTCGTGGTGGCGGACCACCTCGGCGACCACGAAGGTCAGCCACTTCTCGGCGAACTCCGGATCGAGGTTGGCCGAGGCGGCCAGCTGGCGCAGCCGGGCGATCTGCTGATCCTCTCGCTCCGGGTCGGCGGCGGCCAGTCCGTGCTGCTTCTTCAGCAGGCCGACCCGCTGGGTGATCTTGAACCGCTCGGCGAGCAGGCAGATGATCGCGGCGTCGAGGTTGTCGATCGAGCCGCGGAGGGCAACGAGTTCCGGGTCGCTCTGCACGCTGACAGCCTACGGGGGATCGCCCGCCGCGTCGCTGGGCACGTCCCCACTTCGGACGCCCCGTCCCCACCACCCCGTTCCCCTCCGTCCCCACCACCCCGCTCCCGCTACCGAAGGGAACTCCCGCTACCGAAGTTTCGGCAGCAAAGGTTGCGCTCGGTAGCGCGAGGTTCGAGGGGAGCGCGGCGGGAGCTCCCGGGGCGGACGCTGGGGCCTGAACTCTCCGCTTTCGGTGCGTCCCCGGACACGCGCCGCGCCGACCCGTCCGTCCCCACCAAACCGTCCCCCTCCGTCCCCACCACCCCGTTCCCGCTACCGAAGGCAACTCCCGCTACCGATGTTTCGGCAGCAAAGGTTGCGATCGGTAGCGCGAACCGAGGAGGGGGGCGGACGGCACCCTGCGTGGCCTCCGAACCGGGACGGAGCCCGAGACGGCGCAGGGAGGGGGACGGACGGAGCCGGACACAGCGATGGGTCCCGGGGAAGACCCCGGGACCCATCTCGTCCGTGGCTGGGACGACTACTCAGTCGAGCAGGTCTGCATACAGCGGGGTGGACAGGTAGCGCTCGCCCCACGACGGGATGATCGCCACGATGGTCTTGCCCGCGTTGGCCGGATCGTTGGCCAGCTCGGCGGCGGCACGCAGCGCGGCGCCGGAAGAGATGCCGACCAGCAGGCCCTCCTCCTTGGCGGCCCGGCGAGCCCAGTCCAGGGCGTCGTCCGAGGTCACCTTGATGATCTTGTCGATCAGCGACACGTCCAGGATCTCCGGGATGAAGCCAGGGGAGATGCCCTGGATCTTGTGCGGGCCCTTCGGCTCGCCGGAGAGGACGGCCGACTCGGCCGACTCGACCGCGACCAGCTGGACGCCCGGCTTGCGCTCCTTGAGCACCTGGCCGACGCCGGTGATGGTGCCGCCGGTGCCCACGCCGGAGACGAAGAAGTCGATGTTGCCCTCGGTGTCGGCCCAGATCTCCTCGGCCGTGGTCTTCTTGTGGATGGCCACATTGGCCGGGTTGGTGAACTGGCTGGCCAGGATCGCACCCGGGGTGTTCGCCACGATCTCCGCGGCGCGCGCGTTGGCACCGGGGACGCCCTCAGCGGCCGGGGTCAGCACCAGCTCGGCACCGAAGGCGCGCAGCAGAGCGCGGCGCTCCTTGGAGAAGGACTCCGGCAAGGTGATGATCACCTTGTAGCCACGGGCCGCGCCGACCCAGGCCAGGGCGATGCCGGTGTTCCCGGAGGTGCCCTCGACGATGGTCCCGCCCGGCTTGAGCGAGCCGTCGGCTTCAGCGGCGTCGATGATCGAGACCCCGATCCGGTCCTTCACTGAGGCGGCCGGGTTGTAGTACTCCAGCTTGGCCAGCACGGTCGCCTTGCTGTCGCCGTAGAGGCGGTTGATCCGCACCAGCGGGGTACGACCGATCAGCTGGGTCGCATCTTCGTAAATGGGCATCTGAGATATCTCCGGTTTCTTCTACTCGTTCAACTCAGGCGGCCACAGCGCGGTCGACCTGTTGCAGTGCGTTCACTACTTCGGACTTGCGGGCGGCGCCGACGATCCGGTTACGGACCACGCCATCGGCGTCGAGGAGCAGGACGGTGGGCGTCCTGGTGATGCCGAACTTCTCGACCAGGTCAAGACGCGTTTCGGCATTGAGGTCAATGTGCCGTACCCCTTCGGTGCCGGCCACAACCTCGGACAGCACGCGGTGGGTGGCTCGGCATGGGGCGCACACAGTGGATGAGAACTGGACGAAGGTGGCCTGGCTGCCCAACGGGGCACCCAGCGTGGCCTCATTCAGGCTCGGTGCCGTCCGCACCGTCTTGGCCCGGCCGTCGGTCAGCCGGCGGTAGCCGCCGAAGCCGAGGGCCAGCGCCAGCGCTGCGAGAGCGATCCACACACCAGTCATGATCCCGCTCAGCTCGCTGCGCCGGTAGCCGGCTTGTTGAACAGGCGCTTGCCAAGCAGGTAGACCTCGCAGCCGAGGCAGAAGTCGAAGATGGCGTTGAGGAGGGCGGCGACCAATGCGAAGCCGACTGCGATCCAGAACAGCAGGGCCACATTGAAGATCCAGCCGGCCAACCCGGCCAGGGCGAAGACCAGGCCGACGCCCTGGGCGAACCGCGGCGGCTCCGACGCCTCCAGCTCGGCGGGAGCGCCCAGCCGCGGCCGGACGAACTTGCGGTAGATCAGCCCCCAGGGCTGTGCCTGCAGGCCCAACAGCGAACCGGCCGCGAAGGCCAGGGTCTGCACCAGGAGGACGACCAGGCCGGCCACCGAGGTGGGGCCGAGGATCAGCACCACGATGAGCAACACCGAGGTGATCGCCGCGCCGAAGCGCGGCCCGCGCGGATCGATCAGCCCGGCGCTGGCCGGGGAGGGAACAGGATTGGACATTACGTCTCGATTCGGGTCGGCGGGTGGGAGCTTTGGGGAGCTCGAACGGTTGGCCACGGTGGCATCGGCGGATCAGTCAACGCTCGTATCCACGGGTCAGGTGTCGTCCGGCAGTCAGCGGGGACAACACATTCGCGTCACCACGACGGCTCGACCTGAGCCAGTGTATCCACGCGCGAACATGTGACTACGGTAGCACGCAGGTCCGTCTGTTCCCAGCCCGATCCGCAATTTCCGACCGGTCAGTGAGCCGACAGTGCCCGGTCCAGCCCGGCAGCCACATCGGCCACCAGGTCGGACGTCTCCTCAACACCCAGACTCAGCCGCAGCATTCCGGCGGTGATCCCGGCCGCCTGCTGCGCTTCGGCTGACATTGCGGCGTGCGTCATCGTGGCCGGGAGCGACACCAGGGACTCGACTCCGCCCAGGCTCTCGGCCAGGCAGAAGCACCGCAGCCCCTCGGCGAAGGCGTGAGCGGCGGACGCGTCGGCCAACTCGAAGGTGACGATGGCGCCGAAGCCGTCCATCTGGCGAGCGGCCAGTTCGTGTTGCGGGTGTTGCGGCAGGCCGGGGTAGTGGACGGCACGGACGGCCGGGTGCCCAGCCAGGAGCTCGGCCACCGCGGCCGCATTGCGCTGAGCGGCGGCCACTCGCAGGTGCAGTGTGCGCAACCCGCGCAGGGCCAGGTAGGAGTCGAAGGCCCCGGCCGGAACGCCCAGGGTGTTGGCCCACCAGGCCAGTTCGGCGCCGCGCTCGGCGTCCGCGCTGACCACCACGCCGGCGATCACATCGGAGTGTCCGTTGAGGTACTTGGTGGCCGAATGGACGACCACGTCCGCGCCGTGCTCGATCGGCCGCTGCAGGATCGGGCTGGCGAAGGTGTTGTCGGCCACCACCAGCGCCCCGGACGCGTGGGCGGCCCGGCTGAGCTGGTCGAGGTCGGCGATCCTCAGCAGCGGATTGGACGGGGTCTCCAACCAGACCAGGTCCGGGCCGGTGGCGATCGCGGCCAGGGCGGCCGCGGTGTCGCTGAAGTCGACGTAGTCAATGCGTCCGATGCGCCCGGTGCGGCGCAGCGCCTCGAAGAGTCGCCAGGTGCCGCCGTAGCAGTCGGACGGGGCCAGCAGGGTGCCGTTGGCCGGGAGGAGGCCCATCACGGTGGTGGTGATCGCGCCCATCCCGGAGGCGGTCACGCACCCGGTGGCGCCGCCTTCCAAGTCGGCCACGGCTTGGCCGAAGAGATCACGCGTGGGGTTGCCGGATCGCCCGTAGTCGTAGCGACCGGGCTGGCTCGGGTCGGTGAACTCGTAGGAGACCGACAGATGCACGGGAGCGACCACAGCGCCGAAGGCGGGATCGCTGGACAGGCCGGCCCGGACGGCGCGAGTGCTGGGGTGCAGGCCCGGAGCCGGCGGACAGGAAGGGTCGGAGGAGGGGTTGTTCACTTCGGGCACCTGATCTGACATCGGCTCATTGCGGGACTCCTGTTAGTGGGAAGCCCGGGCCGCCGCAGTGGACGGCCCGGGCGAGGTCATTCGATCAGAGCTGGGCGAGCGCCTGATCCAGGTCGGCGATCAGGTCATCGACATTCTCGATGCCGAGGCTGAGTCGCACCGCCTCCGGCGGCACCCCGGCTGCGGCGAGTTCCTCCTCGTTCAGCTGGGAGTGGGTGGTGGTGGCGTTGTGGATGGCCAGGCTCTTGGCGTCCCCGATGTTGGCCAGGTGGCTGAACAGGTTCAGGGCCTCGATGAACTTCGCACCGGCCGCGCGTCCGTCCTTCAGGCCGAAGGCGAGGATGCCGCCGTAGCCACGGCCGTTGAAGATACGGTCGGCGACCTGCTTGTAGGGCGAGGACTCCAGGCCCGGGTAGCTCACCCAGGACACCTTGTCGTGGCCTTCCAGGTACTTCGCCACGGCCAGCGCGTTGGCCGAGTGACGCTCGATTCGCAGGTGCAGGGTCTCCAGGCCCTGTAGGAACAGCCAGGCGTTGAACGGGCTGACCGCGGCACCGGTGTTGCGCAGCAGGACGGTGCGCGCCCGGATGATGTAGGCGGCCGGGCCGGCGGCGTCGGTCCAGACCACGCCGTGGTAGGCCGGGTCCGGCTTGGTCAGGCCGGGGAACCGGTCGGCGTGGGCGGCCCAGTCGAACTTGCCGGAGTCGACGATGATGCCGCCGACTGAGGTGCCGTGACCGCCGATGTACTTGGTAGCCGAGTGGACCACCACATCGACGCCGTGGTCGAAGGCCTTGGACAGGATCGGGGTCGGCACGGTGTGGTCGACGATGAACGGCAGACCGAGGGCATGCGCCGCCTCGCTCCAGGCGTCCAGGTCGACCACGTTGATGGCCGGGTTGCCGATGGTCTCGCCGAAGACCAGCTTGGTCTTGTCATCGACGTGCTGGGCCAGCTCCTCGGGCTTCTCCGGATCGACGAAGCGGGCCTCGATCCCGTACTGGGCCAAGGTGTGAGCGAACAGGGCGTAGGTGCCGCCGTACAGCGTCGACAGGGCGACGATGTTGTCCCCGGCGTAGGTCAGGTTGAGCACGGCGTAGGTGATGGCGGCCGCACCGGACGCAGTGGCCAGCGCGCCGACGCCACCCTCCAGGGCGGTCAGTCGGGTCTCGAAGACCGACTGGGTCGGGTTCATGATCCGGGTGTAGATGTTGCCCGGCACCCGTAGTGCGAACAGGTCGGCGGCGTGCTCGGTGTCATCGAAGACGTAGCTGGTGGTCTGGTAGATCGGGACGGCGCGAGCGTTGGTGGCCGAGTCGGCCTCTTCCTGGCCGGCGTGAACCGCGAGGGTGTCGGGATGCAGGGACATTTCTCTCCTAGGTGGGCTGATACTGCTGAGTGCGTCTTGGCTGGCCCAGAACGGGCCGGGTGGGTTCGATGAGAGCCAGTGCGAGCGTGCGCAGCGGCGTCAGGAAATGGCGTTGGGTCGAGGTGAGGCTGGGGTCAGCACATTCGACAACGCGCCATCGACGGCATACAGCAGCAACCCATGGTCGCGGTGCTCGTCGAGGTCATGGCTGGAACGCTAGCAGGTGCGTCCACGTGGTGGTCAAGGAGTCTCAGCGCTGTTGCGTATTCACCCGGGTCCGGACGTCCACTCGGCTCACCGGCGGACGCTGAGCGAGCCGGAACGGCCGCTCAGCCCTAGACTGCGGCCCATGAGTCCTGACCACGATCTGGTGTTGGTCGTCGACTACGGAGCCCAGTACGCCCAGCTGATCGCCCGCCGGGTGCGCGAGGCTCGGGTCTACTCCGAAATCGTGCCGCACACCATGCCGGTTACCGAGCTGCTGGCCAAGCAGCCTTCGGCCGTCATCCTCTCCGGTGGCCCCAGCTCGGTCTACGAGCCCGGTGCTCCGCAGCTGGACGTCGCCCTCCTCGAAGCCGGGGTGCCGGTGTTCGGCATCTGCTACGGCTTCATGGCCATGGCCCAGGCGCTCGGCGGACGCGTGGCCCGCACCGGCCAGCGCGAGTACGGACGTACCCGAGTGGAGATCACCGATCCCGGTCGGCTGCTCGAGGGCCTGCCGCCGGTGCTCACCTCGTGGATGTCCCACGGCGATGAGGTCACTGCGGCGCCGTCCGGCTTCCGGGTGAACGCGCGCTCACCGCGAGCCACCGTGGCCGCCTTCGAAGACCCGGCGCGCCGGCTGGCCGGCGTCCAGTGGCACCCCGAGGTGCTGCACTCCGAGCACGGCCAGCAGGTACTGGAGCGCTTCCTGATCGAGATCGCCGGCTGTCGGCCGACCTGGACCTCGGCGAACATCGTCGAGGAGCAGGTCGAGCGGATCCGCGCCGAGGTGGGGGACGCCCGGGTTCTGTGCGCGTTGTCCGGCGGCGTCGACTCGGCGGTGGCCGCCGCCTTGGTGCAGCGAGCCATCGGCGATCAGCTCACCTGTGTCTTCGTCGATCACGGCCTGCTGCGTACCGGCGAGGCCGAACGAGTCGAGCGGGACTTCGTGGCCTCGACCGGCGTCAAGCTGGTGGTGGCCGACGAGGAGAAGCGCTTCCTGGACGCGCTGGCCGGAGTCAGTGACCCGGAGACCAAGCGCAAGATCATCGGACGCGAGTTCATCCGCACCTTCGAGGACGCGGCCCGCCGGATCAACGCCGACGGCCCGATCGACTACCTGGTGCAGGGCACGCTCTACCCCGACGTCGTCGAGTCCGGCGGCGGCGAGGGTGCCTCGACCATCAAGAGCCACCACAACGTGGGCGGCCTGCCCGATGACCTGCAGTTCACCCTGATCGAACCGCTGCGCACCCTGTTCAAAGACGAGGTCCGCCAGGTCGGACGTCAGCTGGGTCTGCCCGAGCACATCGTCAACCGGCACCCGTTCCCCGGCCCCGGCCTGGGCATTCGGATCGTGGGGGCCGTGGACGCCGAGCGGTTGCGGATCCTGCGGGCCGCCGACCTGATCGTCCGCGAGGAGACGACGGCGGCCGGGCTGGACAGCTCCATCTGGCAGTTCCCGGTGGTGTTGCTGGCCGATGTTCACTCGGTCGGCGTGCAGGGTGACGGCCGTAGCTACGGGCATCCGATCGTGCTGCGTCCGGTGTCCAGCGAGGACGCCATGACCGCCGACTGGAGCCGGCTGCCTTATGAGGTGCTGGAGAAGATGTCGACCCGGATCACCAACGAGGTCCCCGAGGTGAACCGCGTCGTCCTCGACGTGACCAGCAAGCCGCCGGGCACCATCGAGTGGGAGTGAACCTCCCCTAGAGACGCCAGTGGGGCGTCGTCTGCTTCCACCGGACGACGCCCCACTGACCTTTTTCAGCGCAGGTCAGACGGCGGCTGGTTGGAGCCGTTGCTGCTGAACGCGCGCTTGACCTCGTCCAGTCCGGTGCTGCCACCGTCGATCGGGAGGACCAGCCACAGGACCAGGTAGACCGCGATCGGGAAGAAGAAGAACACGCTGGTCAGGGCCCACACCACCCGAACCAGAGTCGAGTCGATCCCGAAGGACCGGGCGACGCCGCCGCACACACCGGCGATCATCTTGTCTGCCGCAGAGCGGGTGAGTTGCTGCTTCATTTTCATGTTTCCTTTCGTGAAACTCAGTGATGTTGGCGCGAGAGCAGGACCATTCCTGCTCCGATGACGATCAGGGCGACCGGGGCGGCGGTTCGGACGAACCCCCAGTCGACGTGGCCGAAGCTCGACCACAGGCCGATCCCGCCGAGCAGGATCGCGGCAAGTCCGAAGCCGAAGGCCGCACGATCTCGGTTCACTGGACCACCTTCACTTCTCCGACGCCGACCTTCAGGTTGATGGTCAGGGTGGGTGCATCGGCCGGCGCATCGGTGCCCAGCGAGCCGCTGATTCCGGCTCCACTGATGGAGGGCGACCCGGGATCGCTGTACTCGCCTGCTCCGACGCTCCAGACCAGCTGGCTGCGGACGTTCTTCGGCAGGACCAGGTCCACCTGGCCGGCCCCGACGTCGATGGTCACGGACTTGTCCTCGGCCAGGCTGAGCTTGCTGAAGTCGAGCCGAACATCGCCGGCGGAGTACTGGATCTGGCCGGGGATCTGAGCTCCGGTGGTGTAGCTGTCGCTGAAGCTACCCACCTTGCCCGGATGGACCGGGAACAGGAGCGAGGTGGTCGCGATGGCTGCGATCAGAGTTGCCGGCAGCAGTAGCGGCGGACGGCGCCGCCGAGACGAGATCACCAGGCCGACCCCGAACCCGGTCAGCACGGCCGCCACGTAGGGCAGCGGGCCGACACCGCCGAATGCGGCGACCAGGCCGACTCCGAGCGCGGCCAGCGCGAGCGCCGGCAGCCAGCCGGACCAGCGTCCACGCGGACGGCGCGGATGACTACGCACCTCGGGAGCCGGGTTGTCAGTGACCACCAGGTCGCGGGGTTGATTGGTGTAGGGCTGCTCCCAGCGCTGCTCGAACGCGGCCGGTTGGGCCGGGGGCATCGCCGTGGTGGCCGAGGGCAGGAGACCCGGGTTCTCGAAGCCGGGGGTCTGCTGTTCGGCCAGCCGCACTCGCCAGGCGTCCGACGCCCGCTCGAACGGGGTGGGCTCGGCCGGGCGGTGGCCGGAGGCTCCGGGCTGGCGCTTGCGGAAGCCGAAGAACCAGATGGCGAAGATGATCAGGGCCGGTCCGATGCCCACTCCGCTGAAGCCGCCGGCATACAGCAGGACGGCCGAGACGGCGAAGACGGCGACCACGACCCCCGCCATCGGCCAGCTCCGGGTGAACGGCAGCCAGCGCTGCACGGGCATCACCTGCTGGCCATCCTTCGGCATCAGCGCGATCCCGGCCAGGTAGGCGACGATGCCCAGTCCACCGAGGAAGATCGCCGCGAGTACGGCAGCCACCCGCACCACGGTGGGGTCGACACCCAAGCGGCGAGCCACGCCGGCGCAGACGCCGGCCAGCATCTTGGTGTCGGCCGGCCGGGTGATCAGCACGGGCAGGTTGTCTGGCATGCCTCTATTCAACTTTGGACGGGTCGAACGGACCATCGGGGTTGACCCCGAGCGGCCCCGTGATCCCCGCAGACGGATCCGTCGGTTCCCCTGAGCCGGACCGTCGGGGATGCCCCTTTCGGCTAGCGAGCCGCAAGATAACCATGTGATAACGAATCGCCGGAATCGGAGAGTTCGCGGCTCTTCCACTTGACCATGAGAGCGTTTGCGGTCTTGAATGGGCGAAGGCCTAAGAGCGCTCTCAGCGCCATGGCCTGTCACCTATGCATGATCCGCGGGCACCGGGCCCGCAGACTGACGAAGGAGTCCACATGCGTTCATCCCTGTTGCGAGGAGCGGCGGTCACCGCTGGCCTGGCGCTGTTGCTGGTCGGGTGCTCGGGCCCGGCGGCTACGCCGTCGGCCAGTGCCCCGGCGTCACCCTCCGCCAGCGCTCCCAGTGAAGAGAAGGTCACTCTCACTGTCGCGACCTTCAACGAGTTCGGCTACGAAGATCTGTTCGCGGAGTACACCAAGGCTCACCCGAACGTCACCATCACCCCGAAGAAGGCCGCAACCTCCAACGAGGCTCGCGAGAACTACTTCAACAAGCTGGCTGCCGGCTCCGGTCTGTCCGACATCGAGGCCATCGAGGTCGACTGGCTGCCCGACGTCATGCAGACCGCTGACAAGCTGTACGACCTCTCCGGCGACGACGTCAAGGGCCGCTGGCTGGACTGGAAGGAAGCCGCTGGCACCGCTCCGGACGGCAAGCTGGTCGCCTACGGCACTGACATCGGCCCCGAGGGCGTCTGCTACCGCGCCGACCTGTTCAAGAAGGCCGGTCTGCCGACCGACCGCGCAGAGGTCGCCAAGGCTCTGGGCAGCACCTGGGATGACTACTTCGCGCTGGGCAAGAAGTTCGTTGCCAAGTCCAACGGCGTGGCCTGGTTCGACTCCGCTGACGCGATCATGCAGGGCCAGATCAACCAGCTGAAGAACGCTTTCTCCTCCACCGAGCCCGAGGAAACCCTCATCCCGCTGGGTGACAACGCTCCGGTCAAGGCTCAGTACGACTCCATCCTGAAGGCCGCCGTCGACGACAAGCTGTCGGCGCACCTGCAGCAGTGGCAGCCGGACTGGGTGGACGCCTTCCAGAAGGGCAAGTTCGCCACCATGCTCTGCCCGGGCTGGATGCTCGGTGTCATCGAGGGCAACGCCAAGGGCATCGAGGGCTGGGACATCGCCAACACCTTCCCCGGTGGCGGCGGCAACTGGGGCGGCTCGTACCTGACCGTTCCGGCGCAGGGTGCGCACACCAAGGAAGCTCGCGACCTGGCTGCGTGGCTGACCGCTCCCGAGCAGCAGATCAAGGCCTTCAAGGCCAAGGGCACCTTCCCGAGCCAGAAGCAGGCTCTGACCAGCCCCGATCTGCTGAGCGTCACCAATAAGTTCTTCAACAACGCTCCGACCGGCCAGATCCTGGCTGACCGGGCGAACGCGGTCCCGTTCAACCCGTTCAAGGGCCCGCAGTACTTCGCAGTACGCCAGGTGATTGCTGATGCGATCAACCGGGTCGACGTGACCAAGAAGCAGAATGCTGCTGATTCTTGGGCGCAGGCCATCAAGGAGTTCAACGCTCTCGGCTGAGCTGATTCCTTCTAGCCTTGTGGGCAGGGCGGTCAATCCCGTCCTGCCCACAAGTCCGACCCGAGAGGACTTACACACATGACCTGGCGCCAGCGCCTGAGCCGGTGGGACGTCAAGAGCGCTCCCTACCTGTACATCGCACCGTTCTTCCTGCTTTTCGCTCTGGTGGGCCTGTTCCCGCTGCTCTACACCGGCTGGGTGGCCCTGAACAAATGGAGCCTGGTCAAGGGAAATCAAGGCTTCATCGGCCTCGCGAACTTCCAGTACGTGTTGGCGCAGCCCCGCTTCTGGGACGGCGTGACCAACACCTTCTCGATCTTCCTGCTCTCCTCGGTACCGCAGATCTTTCTGGCGATCGGAATCGCCGCGGTGCTGAACGCCAACCTGCGCGCCAAGACCTTCTGGCGGATGGGCGTCCTGGTGCCCTACGTGGTGGCACCGGTGGCCGTCTCGCTGGTCTTCGGCAAGCTCTTCGCCGACGAGTCCGGCGTGGTCAACGCCATCCTCACCAACATCGGCCTGGATCCGATCGGCTGGCACTCGAACCGGTTCTGGTCGCATGTGGCGATCGCCACCATGGTCAACTTCCGGTGGACCGGCTACAACACTTTGATCTTCCTGGCCGCCATGCAGGCCATCCCGAACGACGTCATCGAGGCGTCCATCGTGGACGGCGCCAACCGCTGGCAGAGCTTCTTCTCGGTCACGGTCCCGATGTTGCGCCCGACCATCATCTTCGTGGTGATCACCTCAACCATCGGTGGCCTGCAGATCTTCGATGAGCCACGGTTGTTCGACAACTTCTCTCTCGGTGGGCCGGATCGGGAGTGGATGACAGTCACGATGTATCTCTATGAGCTCGGCTGGAACGTCCAGAAGAACCTGGGGAGATCCGCCGCAGTCGCCTGGCTGTTGTTCCTGATCATCGTGATCTTCGCGCTGATCAACTACGCCATCACTCGCCGGATCGCCAGCAGCGACACCCGCCCGAACCGAAAGGCGCTGGTCAAATGAGCTCCGTCGCATCCGCCCACCAGTTGGCCGGCGCGGGCGCCGGCCGAGCCGCTGCCCGGCGCCGCCGCCGCTCGCAGATGACCGAGGGTCAGCGCCGTCCGGGTTGGGTGACCTACACCCTGCTCAGCCTGGTGATCCTGATCTCGGTGATCCCGCTGTACTACGCGTTCCTGTTGTCCTCCTCGACGGCCGGCGACATCGCGCGCAACCCGATCCCGTCCCCGATCCCGCAGGGCCACTTCTTCGAGAACGTGATGCGGGTGCTGAACTCCGGCATCGGCTTCTGGGGTGCGATCGGCAACAGCGTCATCGTCAGCGTGGTGACCGCTTTCCTGGTGGTGTTCTTCTCCACGCTGGCCGGCTACTCGTTCGCCAAGCTGCAGTTCCGCGGACGCAATGGGCTGCTGGCCTTCGTGATCGGCACCATGGCCGTGCCGACCCAGCTCGGCATCATCCCGCTGTTCATCATCATGTCGAACCTGGGCTGGTCCGGGAAGCTGATCGCGGTCATCGTCCCCGGCGCAGTCACCGCCTTCGGTGTGTTCTGGATGACCCAGTACCTGTCGGAGGCATTGCCCTACGAGCTGATCGAAGCGGCCCGGGTCGACGGCTGCTCGATGATCCGGACGTTCTGGCACGTGGCGCTTCCGGCGGCTCGTCCGGCGGCGGCCATGCTCGCTCTGTTCACCTTCGTGGGTAGCTGGACGAACTTCTTCTGGCCGTTCATCGTGCTCGGCTCGTCCAACCCGACCCTGCCGGTGGCCCTGCAGTTGCTGCAGGCGTCCTACTTCAAGGACATGTCGCTGATCATGGCCGGTGTGGTTCTGGCCACCTTGCCGCTGTTGGCGCTGTTTGCCGTAGCCGGGCGGCATCTGGTGTCCGGGATCATGGCGGGGGCGGTCAAGGGCTGAGCCTGCACCCCGCTGGGGGCAGGTGGAGAGGTGTGCTGACCCAGCGGTCTGTCCTGGTGGGCGCTGTCGGGTTGGTTCGGTAGGGTGCTGCTGCCTCGTGGTGGTGAGCCCCGGCCGGAAACGTAGGTGCGCAGTACCGGATGATCGATGGAACGCTGAGGAGGCGCCAAGATGCCGAGGATGATCGCCGCGGCTGGGGTACCGACTCTTGAGGACGTGGCCAAGCTGGCCGGCGTCTCCAGAGCCACTGTGTCGCGCGTCGTGAATGCGGCTCCGCTGGTCGCCGAGGCGACCGTGGTCGCCGTGCAGCGGGCCATCGACCAACTCGGCTACCAGCCCAACCGGGCGGCCCGGGCCCTGGTCACCCGGCGAACCGGCGTGGTCGCCGTGCTCGTCGTCGAGACCGACTATCTGGTGTTCCGCGATCCCTACTTCCCGCAGGCCTATCACGGCGCCTTGCAGGCGTTCCGGGAATCCGACGTCCAGGTTGTGCTGGCCATGGCTCGTCCCGGCGAGAAGCCGACCGAGATGGTCCGCTACCTCGAGTCGGGGCACCTGGACGGGGCGATCGTGCTGTCTCATCACGGTCCCGAACTGGCTCAGGCCATGGAGGCGTCCCGGCAGCCGGTGGTCTTCGTCGGCAACCCGGAGACCGAAGGGGTCTGCTACGTCGACCTGGACAACGTCCAGGCCGCCCGGACCGCTACTCAGCACCTGATCGCCGGTGGCTGCCGCAAGATCGCCACCGTCACCGGCCCGCTGGACATGGTCTCTGGTCGCAACCGCCTGCAGGGTTTCGGGGAGGCGATGACCGACGCCGGGCTGGATCCGACCTGGTACGTCGAGGGTGACTACTCCGGCGTGTCCGGACGTCGGGTGGCCAAGCTGATCGAGGAACACCCGGACATCGACGGGCTGTTCGTGGCCAATGACCTGATGGCGATCGGCGCAATCTCAATGCTGCGGGATACTGGACGTCGGGTCCCCGACGACATTCGGCTGGTCGGCTTCGACAACTCCGAAGCTGCTGAGCAGGTGTCGCCGCACTTGACCACGATGACCAACCCGTCCGACGAGCACACCAGAATCGCAGCCGAGATGTTGATCCAACTGATGGCCGGCGTCCGCCCGGAGCCGCCCACTGTCGTGCTGCCGAGTGAGCTGGTGGTCCGCGAGTCGGCATGAGCGAGGAGCAGGTCGTCCGCTCGACCCGGCCGCTGAGTACGGCATGGATCGGCGGGGTCTGTGCGGGGCTGGCCGACCATCTGGGCTGGCCGGTGCTGCTGGTCCGGCTCGGTTTCGTGGTGGTCTCGGCCTTCGCGCTGACCGGCCTGTGGGCCTACCTGGTGCTGTGGCTGGCCATGCCGCGGACCGCGGCCGAACGCTCGGCGCCCGGCCTGGAGGCGAACGCCCGGGCCGGAATGCGCTCAACCTCTGCAGTCAGCTTCAGTGGCGTCGACCTCAGCCTGGCTACGGCATTGGCGCTGCTCGGTATCGGCCTGACCTGGATGGTGCAGGTCAGTGGCTGGGGACTGCCGCCCCGCGTGCTGGCCGTCGGTCTGCTCACCGGCGGTGGCCTGGGCATGATCTGGTGGCAGGCCGACCACGTCTCCACCCGCGAGGTCGTCCGCGGCACCGGCTGGCGACGGCTGGTGGCCCCACTGGTCCGGCACTGGTCCTCGGTGGTCGGCATCCTGGTCGGGCTGAGTTCGCTGGCGGCCGCCGTCGCGGTGCTGGTGCTGAGCAGCGGCCTGGACGAGGTGGCCCGGACGATCCTGCTGCTGGGCGCATCGGTGGCAGCGCTCGTCCTGGCCGTTCTGCCGTGGATCATCCGGGTGCGCCAGACCCTGGCCGAAGCTCGGCAGGAGGCCATGCTGGCCGATGCCCGGGCCGATATGGCCGCCCACCTGCACGACTCGGTGCTCCAAACCCTGGCCCTGATCCAGCGCCAGGCCGGCGACCCGAAGAAGGTGACTGCGCTAGCTCGCCGCCAGGAGCGGGAGCTGCGCCAGTGGCTCTACGGCGATGCGCCGACCGGCGGCAGCCTGGTCGAGGCGCTCACCGCTGAACTGCTCGACGTCGAGGACACCCACGGGGTGGATGTGGAACTGGTGTCGGTCGGCGACACCGAGCTCACCCCCGAACTGGCGGCCGTGGTCCGGGCCAGCCGGGAGGCCATGGTGAACGCCGCCAAGCACTCCGGTGCCGAGCGCGTGGACGTCTTCGCCGAGGCCGACGAGGATCTGGTCAGCGTCTTCATCAGGGATCGCGGCAAGGGTTTCGACCTGGCCGAGATCGATGACGACCGGATGGGAGTGCGGGCTTCGATCGTGGAACGAGTCAAGCGGGCCGGCGGACGGGCCATAATCAGGACAGCGCCCGGAGAGGGCACCGAAGTCAGACTGGAGTTGCCCCGATGAGTGAGACCGAAACCACACCGGCCGCCTGGCGAGTGGTGGTCGTCGACGACCATGCCATGTTCCGCAGCGGGGTCAAGCACGACATCGGCGGACGCGTCCAGCTGGTCGGCGAGGGCGAGGACGTCCCCACCGCCGTGGCGGCCATTCTGGCGGCGATGCCCGATGTGGTGCTGCTGGACGTCCACCTGCCCGGCGGGGGCGGCATCGAGGTGATCAAGCAGGTGACCGCCACCGAGCCGAGCATGAAGTTCTTGGCCCTGTCGGTCTCCGACGCCGCCGAGGACGTGATCGGCGTGATCCGGGCCGGGGCTAGGGGTTATGTGACCAAGTCGATCTCGGCCGACGAACTGGTCGAGGCCATCGGACGGGTGGCTACCGGTGATGCGGTGTTCTCGCCGCGGCTGGCCGGCTTCGTCCTGGACGCCTTCTCCGGCGCCATCGACGTGGCCAGCATCGACGAGGATCTGGACCGGCTCTCGGTGCGCGAGCGCGAGGTGCTTCGGCTGATCGCCCGCGGCTACGCCTACAAGGAGATCGCCAAGGAGCTGTTCATCTCGATCAAGACCGTCGAGACCCACGTGTCGTCGGTGCTGCGCAAGCTGCAGCTGTCCAACCGCCACCAGCTGACCCGCTGGGCCACCGACCGCAAGCTGGTCTGACCGGGCCCAGGGCCCGGCCAGACCACGCGGTCAGCGCTTGCGGCCGGTGATCACTCCGCGCAACCAGAGCACGAGCACCGAGCCACCGATCGCCAACAGCCACGACCACGGCGAGAAGAAGCCAGTGACGCCGTGATCGAAGATCGCGCTGCCGATCCAGCCGCCGACCACGCCACCGATCAGGCCGGTCAGCAGGCTGGAGAGCCAGCCGCCGCCTTCCTTCATGATCGACTTGGCGATCGCACCGGCGATCAGTCCCATCAGGATCCATCCAATGAAGTTCATGTGAGCCACGCTATGCCGATCCACCGCCTGCCGATATCGGGGGCCTCCACGAGTCGACCCCAGCCCAACCATGGGTCGAGCCGGGTCTTTGAGGGTGGCTCGGCGTAGGCTTTGCGAGCCATGCCTGATTCGATGCTGCCCAGTCTTTTCGACGACGCCTTCCCGCGACCGGCCGAAGCCACCCCGGTCCCCGCTGCGGCACCGGAGCCCTCGCGGCGTGCGGTGGACGAAGCCGAGCTGTTGGCCGGGTTGAACCCGCCGCAGCGCGAAGCCGTCCTACACGCCGGATCACCGGTCCTGGTGGTGGCCGGTGCCGGCTCGGGCAAGACCCGGGTCCTGACCCGGCGGATCGCCCACCTGGTCAGCCAGCGCGGCGTCCACCCCGGCTCGATCCTGGCCATCACGTTCACCAACAAGGCGGCCGCCGAGATGCGGCACCGGGTGGTCGACCTGGTCGGCAACCGAGCCCGGATCATGTGGGTGTCCACCTTCCACTCGGCCTGTGTGCGGATCCTGCGCAGCGACATCAATCGGTTCGGAATGAACCGGACGTTCTCGATCTACGACGACACCGACGCCAAGCGGCTGATGCAGCTGGTGCTGCGCGACGCCCAGGCCGACCCAAAGCGGTTCCCGCCGCGGGCCGTACTGAACTGGGTCTCGAACAACAAGAACCAGCTGGTCGACTTCGAGACCGCGCGGGCTCAGGCGTCCACCCCGAACGAGGAGGTGTACGCCGACGCCTACGCCGAGTATCAGCGCCGGCTCCGGGCGGCCAATGCGCTGGACTTCGATGACCTGATCATGACCACGGTGCACCTGCTGCAGTCCTTCCCGGACCTGCGTGAGCAGTACCGGCGCCGGTTCCGGCACGTCCTGGTGGACGAGTACCAGGACACCAACCATGCCCAGTACGCGCTGATCCGCGAGCTGTGCGGCGTCCACCCCGCCGAGCCGGACGCCGTGCTGGTCGAACCCCCCGAGCTGCTGGTGGTGGGTGACTCGGACCAGTCGATCTACGCCTTCCGAGGCGCCACCATCCGCAACATCCTGGACTTCGAGACCGACTTCCCCGGTGCCCGGACCATCGTGCTCGAGCAGAACTACCGCTCCACCCAGAACATCCTCAGCGCGGCCAATGCGGTGATCACCCGCAACCCGGATCGTCCGGCCAAGCGGCTGTGGTCCCAGGCCGGGGACGGGGATTTGCTGGTCGGCTATGTGGCCGACACCGAGCACGACGAGGCCCAGTTCGTGGCCGACGAGATCGACCGACTCTCCGATGCCGGGGTGACCAAGCCCGGTCAGGTGGCGGTGTTCTACCGGACCAATGCCCAGTCCCGAGCCTTTGAAGAGGTGTTCATCCGGGTCGGCATGCCCTACCGGGTGGTCGGCGGCGTCCGGTTCTATGAGCGCAAGGAGATCCGGGACGCGATCTCGTACCTGCGGGCCATCGCCAACCCCGACGACGATGTCTCGGTGCGCCGGGTGCTGAACGTGCCCAAGCGCGGCATCGGCGACCGCGCCGAGGCCATGATCGAAGCCTTTGCGGCCAGCCAGCAGCTCTCGTTCGGGGCGGCCGTGGATCGCGCCGATGAGATCCCCGGGCTGGCGGCTCGCTCGCTGACCCAGGTGAAGCTGTTCGCGGGACTGCTGGCCGAGCAGCGGGCCGCGGTGGCCGCCGGGGTGCCGGCCGACCAGATCCTGGCCGCGATCCTGCAGAGTTCGGGCTACACCGACGAGCTGAGTGCATCCTCCGACCCGCAGGACGAGACCCGACTGGAGAACCTGGTCGAGTTGGTCAGTGTGGCCCAGGAGTTCGTGGCAGCCGCCCACGCCGTCGATCTGCCCGCCGATGGCGGCGAGCTGGCTGCGGCCGCTCCCGAGCCGGACGACTCGCTGCCGGCCTTCCTGGAGCGGATCGCCCTGGTCGCCGACTCCGATCAGCTGCCCGACAACGACCCGGACGCGGCCGGTGTGGTCACCTTGATGACTCTGCACACCGCCAAGGGCCTGGAGTTCGACACCGTCTTCCTGACCGGCTTCGAGGAGGGGATCTTCCCCCACGAGCGGGCCATGTTCGACAAGTCCGAGCTCGAGGAGGAGCGCCGCCTGGCCTACGTGGGGATCACCCGCGCCCGGCAGCGGCTCTACCTCACCCGGGCCACCGTGCGCACCATGTGGGGCTCGCCGAAGTACAACCCGGCCAGCCGGTTCACCGACGAAATCCCCGAGGCGCTGATCGACTGGCGTCGGCTCGGGCTGGCTCGGACCAGTTTCGTGACCAGTTCCACCCAGCGCCAGGCCGAGGGCCGACGCAGCCTGAGCCCGTCGTTCGGGAACGCGGCACCGATCAAGACCGTGGCCTCAGTCGAGGTGGGCGATCGGGTGCTGCACACCACCTTCGGACTGGGATCGGTGGTTGCCACCAGCGGAGTCGGGGACGCGGCCAAGGCCGATGTGGACTTCGGCTCGGCCGGGGTGAAGCGGCTCTCGCTGAAGTACGCGCCGATGGAGAAGCTCTAGTCCTCGCCAGCCCATCGGCTCAGGGCCGCCGGGCTGAGCACCTGGTCCAGGGCCAGTTCGACGGCGCCGACCAGGGGGCCGTCCTGGTTCAGGGCGGCGTCGAGGACCGGCGGCGGGCTGCTGCGCCGGTAGCTCATCAGTGCCTGGGCGAAGGCCGCGTCGAAGTCGCCGGCGGCCAGCCGACGCAACTCGGTGGCCAGCCCGGAGATGGTGACCAGTTCGGGATCCAGCGCGTTCACCAGGCCGGCCAGGCCGCGTCCCAGGGAGGCGGCCTGGGCTCGGGTCTCGGCGGCCGGAGCGTCCGGATCCTGACCGGCCAGCCACTCGCGGACCGCGGTGACCTCCTGCGCAGGTCCGGCCAGCTCGAGTTCGAGGTCGCGGGCCATCGCTCGGGCGCCCAGATCGACGTCCCAGCAGCCCACGGCGCCGCAGCTGCACTGCAGGCCGGCCCGGCCCAGTGGCAGGTGGCCGTACTCGGCGCTGGCCCCGGTGGCACCCAGGATCGGCTCACCGTCTTGGCAGCTGCCGCCACCGGCACCACTGAGCACCATCAGGTGGGTGCTCACCCGGGCCTGGCGAGCGGCACCGCGGCGGGCCTCGGCCACGGCTGCCAGGGTGGCGTCGTTGTTGCAGAGCAGTAGGCCGCCGGCGCCCAGGGCGTCCAGGCTCACCTGCTGCCAGCCGAGGACGGCGGACTGGACGACCGTGGTGCCGGCCATGGTCCCGGCCAGGGACACCGACGTCGCACCAATCCGATCGCGATAGTGGCGCCGGTAGTCCTCCAGCGCCGCGCCGACCGCGGCCAGGATGGTGGCGGGGGAGTAGTCCTGATGCTCGCCGCTGTGCTGCTCGGCCAGTCGCCCGTCCACCCCGGCCAGGGCGGTCCGCCAGCCGGTGGCGCTGATCTCGGCGGCCAGCACAAGCGGTCCGGACGGATGGGGCACCAGCCGGGTGCTCGGCCGTCCGCGCCCGGTCGGGGTGGCCGCCACCTCGTCGATCAGCCGGACCGTTTGTAGGCGGCTGACCAGGTCGGTCATAGTCCCCGAACTCAGGTGCAGGCTCTTGGTCAGCGCGGCCCGGCTGGCCTCAGGCTCGCGGCGGACGGCCCTCAGGACGTCCGCGGCCACCGACCAGCGCAGCTCCTGCCGGCGCCGTACCGGGGGTCGCGAAGATGCCATGGACGGGATTATACTCGCCGGACGAGCTTAAGAATGGAGTCATGGTGAGTCCCGAAGAAGCGGCCGCCCGTCCCGCCGCGATCGAACCGGCGGGCACGTTCCACCGCGACGGATCGACCTGGCTGATCTACCTGATCTGGGCGGCGCTGGGCTTTGCGGTGAACGGACTGGGCAGCGTGCTGCTGCCACTGAAGGAACAACTCGGTCTGACCACTGTGCAGACCAGCCTGTACTCGGCCTTCTTCGCGATCGGACTGGTGCTGACCGGCCTGGTCGGGCATCGCCTGGTCGAGCGTGTCGGACGCCGTCGGCTGCTGATGATCGTGCTGGCCCTGGTCGGTGCCGGCGCGCTGGTGATGACCCTCGGCACCGTGGTGACCACCTTCGTCGGCGCGGCCGGAATCGGCTTCGGGGCGGCCCTGATGATCCAGGTCCTGCCGGTGGAACTCGTCGGGCTCCAGCCGGCGCATGCACCCCGGGCCCTCTCCGAGGCGAACTCGCTGTCCAGCATCGCCGGCATCATCGCTCCGTTCGGCGTGGCCTGGGCGCTGTCGGCCGGCCTGGGCTGGGCGTTCGGCTACTCGATCCCGTTGGCCGTCGCGGCCGGACTCTCGATGATCGGACTCTTTGTCGCCCGGCAGCGGGCCGCGGCCCAAGACAACCCGACGGTTCCCGACGCGCCCACCGCGGCAGCGCCGGTGGAGTCGCCGTGGCGACCCTGGATCGAGATGGTCGGATCGGTCGCCGTGGAGTTCTGCTTCGTGCTCTGGTCGGCCACGGCCGTGGCCAGCTGGCACCGGGTCGACACCTCGCTGGCGACCCTGATCGCGGGCTGCTTCCTGGTCGGAATGGGGGTCGGACGCTTCGTCGGCGCACCGCTGGCCGGACGTTTCGGCGTCCGCAACACCACCATCGGCTGTCTGCTGCTGGCTCTGGTGGGCTCGCTCGCCTTCTGGTTCGCCGGCAACCACTGGATCGCCGCCGGTGCGCTGCTGATCGGCGGGCTGGGGGTATCGCTGCTCTACCCGTTGACGCTGTCTCGGCTGCTCGCCGCGGACCCGCTGGATACCGATCGGGCCACCTCGCGCAGTGCGCTGGCCTCCGGGGTGGCGATTCTCAGCGTGCCGCCGTTGCTGGCCGGCCTGGCCGATCTGATCGGCCTGCACCTGGCATTCCTGGTCGCCCCGGGGATTCTGGTGGCCCTGATCGGACGCAACCTGTGGCCGAGGGCGAAGCGCTGAGCTGACGGCAGCCAGAGCGTCGGGGCGCTGACGCGGTGGAAACAGAAGCCCTGCGCCGAGTGATCCGGGCGGGCTCAGTTGTTGGTGGAGGTCTTCGCGTCCTTGTTGTCGGACGAGGTCTTGGCTTCCTTGTTCCAGCCGATGAACTCCATCGGGTCGGTCCCGCTGCCGTTCTTGTAGGCCGAGAAGTGCAGGTGGCAGGCGGTGGAGAGGCCGGTGTCGCCCACGTAGCCGACGACGTCGCCCTGGTTCAGGTGCTGGCCGACCGAGACCACGTAGCGAAGCATGTGCAGGTAGCCGGTCTGGACGTTGACGCCGTTGATGTCGCCGTGATCGATCCGGACGTTGTTGCCCGAGCCGCCGTTGTAGCCCATCTCGGCCTTCACCACGACGCCGGACTGCGCGGCCCAGATCGGCTGGCCGCACTTGCCGCCGATGTCGTCGCCGTCATGCATCCGCCAGTAGTGGAGGATCGGGTGGAACCGCAGGCCGTAGCCGGAGGACACGGTGCCATCGGTGGGCCACATGAACTTGGAGAGGTTCTTCAGCCGATCCGACTCGGTGCTGATCGCCTTGGCGTTGGTGGTCAGCTCTTCGGCGCGGGCGCTGCTGGCTGCCGAAGCCACGGCCTGGTCGAGACCGGCCTTGTCTTCGGCGAGCTTGCGGGCGCGGGCCGCGGCCAGGGCTGGAATGTCCGGAGTCGCGGTGGCGGAGCTGGTGGCCGGGGCGCTGATCCCCAGCGGGCCGTTGTTGGCGAAGGCCACACCGGCGCTGTTGTTGGCGGACGCGGTGAAAGTGGCGACTCCGACGGCTGCGATTCCTGAGACCACGACGACTGTGAGGGCGCGTCGCAGGATGCTCTGCAGATGGCTGGCGCCAAGCCTGTGGCTAGGGGTGGAGCCGGGGCCCGGGAGCGCACGTCGAGGCTTGTCAACCTCGAAGTTCGGATTGCTCACTGGTTACCTGTTCACTCTTGCTCGATGGCCGATCCGGCCGCCTCCGGACCAACGAACAGGAGCTTAGCATTTCTCAGGAACTTTCTCAGGATCCGGTCCAAACTGGGTACTGCTTGGCACTGATTCGGCATCCGGAGGGCGTCCGCTCCTCCCCACTACTAGGCTCGCCGCAGGTCGGCCCCCGGGCCGCGACGACAGGAGGTCGGGTGGATCTTTTCGAGTACCAGGCGCGAGACCTGTTCCAGGCTTCCGGCGTCCCGGTCCTCCCGGGCCTGGTCGCCAGCACGCCGGAAGAGGCATTCGCTGCGGCCACGAAGCTCGGCGCCGAGCTGGTCGTGGTCAAGGCTCAGGTGAAGACCGGCGGACGTGGCAAGGCCGGCGGAGTGAGGCTGGCCCGGACCCCCGAAGAGGCGGCTGCCCATGCGTCCGCGATTCTCGGGATGGACATCAAGGGTCACCTGGTGCGCCGAGTGCTGATCGCGGCCGGCGCGGACATCGCCGAGGAGTACTACTTCTCGCTGCTCCTGGATCGGACCACCGGCGGCTACCTGGCGATGTGCTCCAAGCAGGGCGGGGTCGAGATCGAGAAGCTCGCCGTCGAACAGCCCGAGGCGCTGGCCAAGCTGACGATCGATCCGCTGGTCGGGCTCGATCACCCGGCCGCGCGTGAGCTGGCCAAGCGCGCGGGGTTCACCGCCGAAGAGGCCGGGCCGATCGCGGACGTCCTGGTCAAGCTCGGCGAGGTCTACCGCGATCAGGACGCCACCCTGGTCGAGGTGAATCCCCTGGTGAAGACCACCGACGGCAAGATCATCGCCCTGGACGGCAAGGTCACCTTGGACGGTAATGCCGCCTTCCGGCACCCGGAGTGGGCGCAGTACGCCGACGACGCCGCCGAGGATCCGCTCGAACTGCGGGCCCGGGAGAAGGGCCTCAACTACGTGAAGCTGGACGGCTCGGTCGGCGTGATCGGCAACGGGGCCGGCCTGGTGATGAGCACGCTGGATGTCGTGGCCGGTGCCGGCGCTGATCTGCCGTCGCAGCCCCGTCCGGCGAACTTCCTGGACATCGGCGGCGGCGCCTCGGCTCAGGTGATGGCCAATGGCCTGGAGATCATCTTGTCCGATACCGACGTCCGGTCGGTCTTCGTCAACGTCTTCGGCGGGATCACGGCCTGCTCCGAGGTGGCAAAGGGGATCATCGATGCCCTGGCGATCCTGGGTGACCGGGCCACCAAACCGATCGTGGTCCGGCTGGACGGCAATGCGGTCGAGATCGGCCGGCACATGCTCACCGAGGCGGCGCACCCGCTGGTCGAGCTGGTGGACACCATGGACGCTGCGGCCCGCCGGGCCGCCGAACTGGCCGCTGCGGCCGAGTAGGAGTTAGCAGATGTCGATCTGGCTCGACCAGCGCGCCAAGGTGATCGTGCAGGGGATGACCGGCGGCGAAGGCCGCAAGCACACCCAGCGGATGATCGGAGCCGGCACTCGGATCGTCGCCGGTGTGACCCCGGGCAAGGGCGGACAGTCGGTGGTCTTCGAAGAAGATCCGGTCTCCGTCTACGACAGTGTGGCCGAGGCCAAGGAGGCCACCGGCGCGAACACGTCGGTGATCTTCGTCCCGGCGGCGCACACGGCCAAGGCCGTGCTGGACGCCATCGAGGCCGAGCTGGAACTGGTCGTGGTGATCACCGAGGGCGTGGCCGTCCGCGATACCGCCGAGTTCGTGGCCGCCGCCAAGCGCAGCGGCAAGACCCGGCTGATCGGCCCGAACTGCCCCGGCCTGATCAGCCCCGGGAAGTCGAATGTGGGGATCATTCCGCCCAACATCGCCGGACCCGGCCCGATCGGACTGGTCTCCAAGTCCGGCACGCTGACCTATCAGATGATGTTCGAGCTGCGGGATCTGGGCTTCTCGTCGGCGGTCGGCATCGGTGGCGACCCGGTGAACGGGACCAGCCACATCGACGCCCTCGAGGCATTCGAGGCCGACCCGCAGACTGAGGCCATCGTGCTGATCGGCGAGATCGGCGGCGATGCCGAGGAGCGGGCTGCGGCCTTCATCGCCGAGCATGTGACCAAGCCGGTGATCGGTTATGTGGCCGGATTCACGGCCCCGACCGGCAAGACCATGGGTCACGCCGGCGCCATCGTCACCGGTTCGTCGGGGACGGCGGCAGCCAAGAAGGTGGCTCTGGAGGCAGCCGGCGTCCGGGTCGGACGCACCCCGAGCGAGACCGCTGTGCTGGCCCGAGCCGCGCTTCGCTGAGCCCGTCCGTCACCGACGGGCAGGCCCGCAGGAGACTCAAGGAACCGTCCCCACGTCTCCGACTCAGGGGAGCTGGGTGACCCGCTCCGCGGCGCGCTGGACGACGGCCTTCCAGGACTCGTCACTGAAGTCGAAGTCCTTGGTGGGGTTGGCCAGCAGGTAGACCAGACGCTTGCCGACGGTGACCACCCCGACCCGGTAGAGCGGAGTGCTCTGCCCGGTCTTCTGAGTCACGTGGAAGGTGCTCCCGGAGAACTTCAGGCTGTTCGCGCCCGTGCCGGAGACCTTGGGGCCGCTGTCGACAGTGGCGGTCAGGGTGCGCTCGGCGCAGCTGGCGATGTTGGTGTTGATGGTCTTCGCCGCGGCGGTGGCCGCCTTGGCGTCGGCATAGGTGTAGGTCACCTGATCGACGCCGAAGCCGGAGGGGGCTTTGGGATCATCGGCCAGCAGCAGGGTGCGCTGGGTGTCGGCGTTTGCGCCGGACAGCCGGGTCAGGTCGACGCCTTCGCAGCCGCTGCCGAGGCTGTTCACCGGGTTGTCGGTGGAACTCCACCGACCGGAGCCGGGGGTGATTCGGGGCAGATCGGCGGCCACCAGCCAGCCGGGCTGGTTGCCGGCCGGCGGCAGGCTGGTCTTCACCTGGATGCCGGACGGGCAGGTGCCGTCCCCGCTGCTGCACTGGCGGGTCACCGAGTTGGACGCCACCGTGGCCACGGCCGTGACCGGCAGCTGGGTGCTGGTGGCCAGATCGATCAGGCTGACCGTGCGTCCGGTCCGGGAGAGCAACAGGGTGTGGTAGATCGGCTTGGCGTCCTGGACGGTGAGCATCACGGCGTTGGCCGAGTCGGTCATCCCGTCGATGGTCGATGCGCCGTTGATCACGGCTACGTCGTCCGCGCAGATGCCGGTCTGCTGCAGGCGCAGCGCGTAGGCCGTGGAGGCGCTGGTCACGTCCGGGTAGACGTCCACGATCTGCAGTAGAGAGTCGGTGGCCGAGGTCGTGGAGACGATCCGGCGGGCGCTGGTCCGCTGAGCGGCCGGTAGTCCGTCCGCGGTGGCCGGCAGGCAGAGCGGACGGGCGGCATTGGCCGCCTCCTGGGTGCCCCAGCTCTGTCCGCCGAGCGTGCCCAGCTCGGTGCTGGTCAGCAGCGGATCGATCGGAGCCTGGGCCGGGCTGTTGGTACCACTCGGAGCCGCGGAGCGCAGGCTCAGCAGGTAGATGGCCGAGATCACCAGCAGCACCACGATCGTCACGGAAGCGACGATGATCACCACCGGGCGGCTCTTCCGCTGCGGCTGCTCGGGCTGCTCCGACCCGGTCGCAGTGGACCGGACCGGGCTGGACGGCGACGTCGGCGGGGCCAGCCGGGCGGCCGCAGTAGCGGCCAGTTCCTCGGGGCTGACCTTGTGGCCGCGGGATTCCTTGCGTGCGGCCTTCGCCTCGGCCGCGGCCTGCTTGGCTGCGGCCTGCTCGGCCTTGTGCTGCTCGTCAGCGGCCCGCTTGGCCTCGGCCCGCTCGGCCTTCAGCCGGGCGGCTTCGGCCCGTCGAGCCTGGCGCGGCGACAGCTCGGGCTCGGCGGCCCGCGGAGGCGTCGGCGCGGTATCGATCGACTTCGGGAACTTGTCGAAGGAGGTCGGACCGACCGGGGCAGCCGGTGCACCCAGCGCAGACTGGGGCGATCCGGTGACACCGCTCAGCGGCACGGTCACCGACGGCGGCGCGGTCGGACGGTTCGGCGGCGGCAGCACCGGATTGAAGTCCGGGATCGGCGACAGCGGGCTGGCAGCCGAGCGGCGGGGCGCGGCCCACTCGCCGTAGGGGATGTCATTGGCCGAGAAACGGCGTCCGTGTGCTGGCGGCAGCGCGCCCTCGGGATCCGGCAGCACCGGACGGGGCGGCGGCACCGGGGTGGTCAGTTTGGCGGGCTCGTCATCGCGGAACGCAGCCAGCCGACGCATCAGCCCGGTGTCGGTCAGCGGCGAGGGTGGCTCGTAGTGGTGGCCGGCGGGCGAGTCAGGGCTCTGCGGAGAGTCGGCCCAGTCGTCGGGGATGGGCCCGAGCGCCCGCCTCGGGGTGGACGAATCGTCATTCGCCACGTTTGCCATCCCTTGCCTCGACACTGGTTGTCCGAGCCAGTGTAGTGGCGTCGGGCGTGTCCGGGACGTAGGCCGCAGCAGGTTGAGTCAGCATGGGTGGCGATGGCCAGACAGACGAACCGAGGCTCCAGCCGCGTGCAACTGCAGGTGGACAGCGCCCGCACGATTCGAATCCCGCACCTCGAAGGCGACCAGCCGCTGCTGCCGTGGCCGGTTGCCGCGATCGGCGGCGGGCTGCTCGCCGCCCTGGCCGGCTGCCTGGTGGTGGCCGGCATCGTCTTCGTGGGCTGGCTGAGCGCGATCGCCATCCCGGTGGCGGACATGCTCACCTTCGCCGGACGAGGCTGGCTGCTGGTCAACGGCGGACGTCTCGAACTGGGAGCCGGGGAGATCACCCTGGTCCCGCTCACCCTCAGCCTCGGTGTGGCCGCTCTGGTCGGCTGGATCGGTGCCTTCGGCTACCGGCAAGCTCGACTGAGCTCGGCCGTCGAGCCGGCGCCGGCCCGACGCTCGCTCCTGATCCTGGCTACCGCGGCCCAGGTCGCCCTGGGCTATACGGCATTCACCACCGGGGTGGCTTGGGGCGTGGGTGAGCTGACCGACGGCTGGGCCGGGCTGGTCGGTGCCGCCGGGCTGAGCCTGGGTGCGGCGCTGATCGGGGCGGTGACGGCCGATGGCTACCTGCTGGCTGCCCCGTGGCCGGGCTGGCTGCGGGCCGGTCTCCGCGGCGCCGGCGCCGGAGTCCTCGCTCTGGTGCTGCTGGCCGCAACCGTGCTGCTGATCGCGGTGATCCAGGGCGGTGGCCGGATCCAGAGCCTGGAGGACAGCATCGGCTTCGATACCGGCGGAGTCGTGGTGTGGGGCGCGCTGTTGGTCGGCTACCTGCCCAACCTGCTCGGCTGGGCGCTGTCCTGGGTGATCGGTGGGGGCTTCAGCGTCGGAAGCCAGACCCTGGTTTCGCTGTGGACCACCCAGCTGGGCATGGTGCCCGCGGTTCCGATCCTCGGAGTCCTGCCCGGCGACGGTCCGGCCGACCCGTGGCTGCTGAGCTGGCTGGCTGCCGGCGTTCTGGTCGGGCTGATCGCCGGACTGGTCGGAGCGCGATCAGTGATCGGGGGACCGGCATCGGCGGTGGCTGCGGCCGGGTGCGCCGGAGTGTTCGCCGGTGCGGTGTTCGTGATCTGGCTGTGGCTCAGCGGCGGTGGCTTGGGCGTCCTGCGGATGGCTGAGCTGGGGCCACGCCTGCTCGATTCGGCGCTGATCGGAGTGCCGCTGCTGGTGCTGTCGGCTCTGTTGTCCGGTGCCGTCGTCGCCGTGGTGCGGCAGCTCAGCGACCGCCGCGCGAGCGCGGCGAGCTAGCCTGCAGCGGCGTCCCGGGCTTCGGCGGGACGGGCCGGTTCGGACCGGCTTCGATAAGGTCTGGGCATGCCGCTGCGCTTGGTCGTCCTGGTTTCGGGAGCCGGCACCCTGTTGCAGGCACTCCTGGACGCGCAGGCTCAGGGCCGATTGGACGGTCGAGTGGTGGCGGTCGGATCCGATCGTCCCGGCGCGGCCGGACTGGATCGAGCGGCGGCAGCCGGAGTGCCCAGCTTCGTCCATCCGCTGGCCGCAGGCGCCGATCGGGCGTCCTGGGATCGCGAGCTCACCGCGCTGGTGGCCGGCTATCAGCCTGACCTGGTGGTCAGCGCCGGCTTCATGAAGCTGTTCGGCGCAGCCTTCCTGGAGCGCTTCGGCGATCGCATCATCAACACCCATCCCGCCTTGCTGCCGGCCTTCCCGGGCATGCATGCGGTGGCCGATGCCCTGGCCCAGGGCGTTGCGGTCACCGGAGCCACCGTGTTCCGGGTGGACGCCGGAGTCGACACCGGCGAGATCCTGGCCGCCGAGCCGGTGCCCGTCCTGCCCGGGGATGACGTCGAAACCCTGCACGAACGCATCAAGATCGTCGAGCGGCGCCTGCTGGTCGACACTGTGAACCAACTCAGCCGAGGGAGATCATGAACGACCTACTGCCCATCACGCGCGCCCTGGTGTCGGTCTACGACAAGACCGGACTGATCGAACTCGGCCAGGCGCTGGTTGCGGCCGGCGTCGAGCTGGTCTCGACCGGTTCCACGGCCGCGAAGCTGGCCGAGGCCGGGCTGCCGGTGACTGCGGTCGAGCAGGTGACCGGCTTCCCCGAATGCCTGGACGGACGGGTCAAGACCCTGCACCCGCACATCCACGCCGGCATCCTGGCCGACCGTCGGCTGGCCAGTCACCGCGCCCAGCTGGACGAGCTGGGGGTGGCCCCGTTCGACCTGGTGGTCTCCAACCTGTACCCGTTCACGCAGACCGTCGCCTCCGGGGCCGGCGTGGACGAGTGCGTCGAGCAGATCGACATCGGCGGACCGTCGATGGTCCGCGCTGCCGCCAAGAACCATCCCTCGGTGGCGGTCATCACTTCCCCCGAGCAGTACCCGGCCCTGACCGATGCCCTTGCCGCCGGCGGCTTCACCTTGGCTCAGCGTCAGGCGCTGGCCGCGGCAGCCTTCGTCCACACCGCCACCTATGACGTGGCCGTGGCCTCCTGGATGGGCAGCGTGCTCACCGACTCCAGCGCTGGGGACGGCTTCCCGGCCTGGGTCGGGGCTACCTGGGACAAGCTCGGCACCCTGCGCTACGGCGAGAACTCCCATCAGCGGGCGGCCCTGTATCGCTCCGGCGCCGCGGCCGGCGGGTTGGCCAATGCCACCCAGCTGCACGGCAAGGAGATGAGCTACAACAACTACACCGACGGCGACGCCGCCTACCGGGCCGCCTACGACTTCGATCAGCCGGCCGTGGCCGTGATCAAGCACGCCAATCCGTGTGGGATCGCCGTCGGCGCCGATATCGCCGAAGCGCACCGCAAGGCGCACGCCTGCGACCCGGTGTCGGCCTACGGCGGCGTGATCGCAGCCAACCGTCCCATCGATGCCACCGCGGCTGCCCAGATCGCCGAGATCTTCACCGAAGTGGTGATCGCGCCCAGCTACTCCGAGGAGGCGCTGGCGCTGCTGACCGCCAAGAAGAACCTGCGGGTCCTGGTGGCCGACGCCTACCCGCGCGGTGGGGTCGAGTTCAAGCCGATCAGCGGCGGGGTGCTGCTCCAGGCGTCCGACCTGATCGATGCCGATGGCGACGATCCGGCCAACTGGCAGCTGGTCGCCGGCGAAGCGGCCGATGCGGCCACCCTGGCCGACCTGGAGTTCGCCTGGCGGGCCTGCCGGGCGGTCAAGTCCAATGCCATCCTGCTGGCCAAGGACGGGGCGTCGGTCGGTGTCGGAATGGGCCAGGTGAACCGGGTCGACTCCTGCAAGCTGGCCGTCGAGCGGGCCGGGGATCGGGCGTCCGGCTCGGTGGCAGCCTCGGACGCCTTCTTCCCGTTCAACGATGGACCGACCATCCTGCTGGAGGCCGGCGTGAAGGCCATCGTCCAGCCCGGCGGTTCGATCCGCGACGAGCTGACAGTTGCCGCTGCGGCGGCGGCCGGTGTCACCATGTACTTCACCGGTACTCGCCACTTCTTCCACTGAGAGGCCAGATGAGCGCGCAGAAGCTGGACGGCAAGGCCGCGGCCGCGGCGATCAAGGCCGAACTCAGCCAGCGGGTGGCCGCATTGGCTGCTCGCGGCGTCCGTCCGGGTCTGGGGACGGTGCTGGTCGGTGACGATCCGGGCAGCCACTCCTACGTGGGGATGAAGCACCGCGACTGCGCCGAGGTGGGGATCACCTCGATTCGGGTGGACCTGCCCGCGGACGCGTCTGCGGCCCAGGTGGCCGAGTCGATCACGGCGCTGAACGAGGACCCGGCCTGCACCGGTTACATCGTCCAGCTGCCGCTGCCTCGGCACCTGGACGAGAACGCCATGCTGACCCTGATCGACCCGGCCAAGGATGCCGACGGCCTGCACCCGATCAACCTGGGCAAGCTGGTCCTCAACGAGCCGGCCCCGCTGCCCTGCACCCCGCGCGGCATCGTCGAACTGCTGCGCCGGCACCAGATCGAGCTGGCCGGTGCCGAAGTCTGCGTGGTCGGCCGCGGGATCACCGTGGGACGCCCGCTGGGGCTGATCCTGACCCGGCGCAGCGAGAACTCCACGGTCACCTTGTGCCACACCGGCACCCGTGACCTGGCCGCGCACACCCGGCGGGCCGACATCGTGGTGGCCGCAGCCGGCGTCCCCGGCCTGATCACCGCCGAGAAGATCGCCGAGGGCGCCGTGGTCCTCGACGTCGGGGTCAGTCGGGTGGACGGCAAGCTGGCCGGCGATGTCGCCGCCGATGTCTGGGAGAAGGCGTCCTGGGTGGCGCCGAACCCCGGTGGGGTCGGGCCGATGACTCGAGCCATGCTGTTGTCCAATGTGGTCGACCGCGCGGAGGCGCTGGCCCGATGACCGCTCCCGAGGCGCCCAAGCCGGCCAAGGGCCCGGTCCAGGCCGTGCTCGGCCAGTGGCCGCTGGCCCTGGTGCTCACCGGGGTGGCGCTCGGTCTGCTGGTGGTGGCCGTCACCGGCCACTGGCGGATCGGCTGCACAGTGATCGGCTCGGCGGTCACTCTGGGCGGCGTCCTGCGGCTGATGCTGCCGAAGGGACAGGTCGGCCTGCTGGCCGTCCGCAACCGGCTGATCGACACCGTCCTGCTGCTGGGCAGCGGGGTCGGAATCCTCCTGCTCACCTCGGGGCTCTTCCGCTGAGCGGAGACGATCGGGATCCGCGGCTGGCACTAGGCTGAGCCTCACCCGCGTCGCCAGGCCGGTCGCGGGTCAGGCTCACGCCAGACCGGTGCCAGGCCGACCGGTGGATGGTGAATCATGACCTCACGCGCAGTATCGAAGCCCATTGACCGTGCCCGGATCGCCGAGCTGACCGCGATCGAGCAGCAGCGGCTCGACCAGCGGACGTCCGCCTCGAAGGCGATGTACGTCGAAGCAACCAAGCACCTGTCCGGGGGAGTCGCCTCCTCCTACCAGGGACGCGACCCGTGGCCGATCTACATCGACCGGGGCGAAGGCCCCAAGATCTGGGACATCGACGGCACCGAGTACTACGACTTCCACAACGGCTTCGGCTCGATGGTTCAGGGCCATGCGCACCCGGCCATCGGTGCTGCCGTGGCCGCCCGCTACCCGCTGGGCACCCACTTCGGTTGTGCCGTCCCGGACAGCGTGGTGGTGGCCGACGAACTGGCCGCGCGCTGGGGGCTGCCGAAGTGGCGCTTCACCAACTCCGGCTCGGAGTCGACAATGGACGCCATCCGGATCGCCCGCGCCTTCACCGGCCGGGACACCGTGATGAAGATCTTCGGCTCCTACCACGGCCACCACGACACGGTGATGGTGTCGATCGGCGTCCCCTACGACTCGATCGGGGACCGGGAGAACTACGCGTCGCTGTCCTACGGGGCCGGCATTCCGCAGGCCGTGGTCGACATGACCGTCGCCGTGCCGTTCAACGATGCCCCGGCCATGGAGCGCCGGATCCAGCGGCTGGAGAAGGAGGGCCGGCTGCCGGCCTGCGTGATCATGGAAGCCGCCATGATGAACCTCGGCGTGGTGCTGCCCGAGCCGGGCTACCTGGAGGCGGTCCGCGAGATCACCACCCGCTACGGCATCGTCCTGATCTTCGACGAGGTGAAGACCGGCCTGTGCGTGGCACCGGGCGGGGCCACCGACCGCTTCGGAGTGCTGCCCGACCTGGTCACCTTGGCCAAGTCGCTGGGCGGCGGTCTGCCGTCCGGGGCGATCGGCGGCAGTGAAGAAGTGATGGCCATCGTCGAGAGCGGCAAGGTCTACCAGGTGGGCACCTACAACGGGAACCCGCTGTCGATGGCCGCGGCCCGGGCGTCCCTGGAGCAGGTGCTGACCCCGGCCGGCTATGCCCGGTTGGATCAGCTCAACGACAAGATCCTCACCGGCGCCCGCGAGATCATCGCCCGCTACGACCTGCCCGGCTATGCGGTCGGGATCGGTTCGAAGGGCTGTGTCACCTTCTCCGAGGTTCCCGTCCGCGATTACGAGTCCTACAAGGAGAATCAGGACGTCCCGCTGACCGAGCTGACCTGGCTGTGGAACATGAACCGGGGCATCTTCGCCACCCCGGGCCGCGAGGAGGAGTGGACGCTCTCGGTGACCCACACCGACGAGTCGATCGACCACTACCTGGCCGTCTTCGACGAGCTGGCTGCTGCGCTGCGCGCCTGAGCCCGGATGAGTCCGCGGCCCGGTGGCCGCGGACTCAGCGGAAGTCGCGCTCCCAGAACTGCGCGGTGCTGTCGTTCGCCTGCACCCGGACGGCCTCGCGTTCGCGCAGTTCGACCCGGCGGATCTTGCCCGAGATGGTCTTGGGCAGCTCGCTGACGAACTCGAGGATCCTGATCCGCTGGTAGGCCGACAGCCGGGTCCGGGCGTGCTCGAAGATGGCCCGGGCGGCCTCGGCCTGGCGCTCGGCGGCATCGGCCACCAGGCAGACGAAGGCCTTCGGCACCGCCGCCCGCAGCGGGTCGGGGCTGGGCACGATCGCCACTTCGGTCACGTAGGGGTGCTCGAGCAGGATCGACTCCAGCTCGAACGGGGAGATCTTGTAGTCCGACGCCTTGAAGACGTCGTCGGCCCGGCCCACATAGGTGAGGTAGCCGTCGGCGTCCATCGAGGCGATGTCGCCGGTGTGGTAGTAGCCGTCCCGGCAGGCCTCGGCGGTCATCAGCGGGTCGTTGTGGTAGCCGTCCATCAGGCCGAGGATCGGCTGGGACAGGTCCAGGCAGATCTCACCCTCATCGCTGCGCGGCGCCCCGCTGGTGGGATCCAGCAGCACCACCGGGTAGCCCGGCATCGGACGTCCCATCGAGCCGTCCTTGACCGCCTGGCCAGGGCCGTTGCCGATGCAGCAGGTCATCTCGGTCTGGCCGAAGCCGTCCCGGATGGTGCCGCCCCAGGCGGCCCGGACCTTGGCGATGACTTCGGGGTTCAGCGGCTCGCCGGCACCGAGCAGCTCGCGCGGCGGATGGGACAGCTGGGTCAGGTCGGCCTGGATCAGCATTCGCCACACGGTCGGCGGCGCGCAGAAGGTGGTCACCTGGTGGGCGTCCATCACCTTCATCAGGTTGCCGGCGTCGAAGCGGTCGTAGTTGAACACGAAGACGGTGGCCTGGGCCAGGAACGGTGCGAAGAAGTTGCTCCAGGCATGCTTGCCCCAGCCGGGGGAGGAGATGTTCAGGTGCACGTCGCCGGGCTGCACTCCCAGCCACCACATGGTCGACAGGTGGCCGACCGGGTAGGAGACCTGGGTGTGTCGGACCAGCTTGGGACGCGAGGTGGTGCCCGAGGTGAAGTAGAGCAGGCTCGGATCGCCGGCCGGAGTCGGCCCGTCCGGGGTGAAGTCGGACGAGGCCGCGGCCGAGTCGTGCAGGGAGAACCAGCCGGAGGGAAGGTCGGGCCCGAGGCCGATCCGGATCACCTGATCGTCCAGGCCGGTGAGCCGCTCGCTGAGCGCGGCGGGCGCCACCACGGCGGCGGCTCCACCGTGATCGACCCGATAGGCCAGGTCGGCGGCCGACAGCAGGGTGGAGGTCGGGATCGCGACGGCACCGATCTTGTAGATGCCGAGCATGATCTCCCACAGCTCGATGGTGTTGTTCAGCATCACGATCAGGGTCGAGCCGCGGCGTACCCCCAAGCTGAGCAGCCAGTTGGCCACCTGGTTGGAGCGCGCGGAGAGCTCGGCGTAGGTCCACGACCGAGCCACCAGATCGGCGCAGACGATGGTGACCGCAGCCCGATCGGGGTGCTCGCCGGCGACCACGTCGAACCACTCCAGAGCGAAGTTGAACTCGCTCAGTTCGGGCCAATGGAAGCCGTCGACAGTCGCCTGATAGTCGGTGCGGTTCGCCAGGAGGAAGTCGCGGACTTCCCGGACTGCATGGGTGGCGGGGGTGGCGGGGCGGCCGGTCATCGAACTCCAGCTCTCTTCCGTGAGGGTCTAGGCAATCGTACTGGCTACGGCTACGGAACCGTAACTTAGCTGCCCGGTGAGTCCGCCGGTTGCGCACGGGGTGATCCCGACGCTAATGTAAGCAAGCACTTACATACAGGAGGATCTGATGAGCGGTTCAGCCGCCAGCCGGGTGGTGGACGCGGCCGCCGAGCTCTTTGCCGAGCGCGGATACCAGGCCACGACGACCCGGCAGCTGGCCGAACGGGCCGGCGTCAACGAGGTCAGCGTTTTTCGTGGCTTCGGCAACAAGCAGGGCGTCCTGGCTGCCGTGGTCGGACGGGTGGTCGCCGAACAGCCCGGTCGGGCCGCGTCCGAGCTGACCGGGCTGTCGCTGCGCGAGGCGGTGACCGCACTGGCCCAGCGCGAGGTGACCAACGGACTGCGCGACGGCGGCCTGATGACCCGGCTGGCCTTCGAGGCCCGGACGGTTCCCGAGGTGGCCGAGCTGTTCGCCGGCGGTCCGCAGGCCAACCTGGCCGCCATGGCCGCCTTCTTCGCCGACCGGCAGCGAGCCGGCCAGGTGCGTCCGGATCTGGCCGCCGAGACCGTTGCCGAAGCCTTCTTCAGCCTGACCTCCAGCTTCGTGATCATGCGCACGGTGCTCGGCTTCGAGGCGGGTTCGGACGCGCAGGTCGAGCAGTCGGTGGCCGGGCTGGTCGAGCTGTTCTTGAGTGGAGCGGAGGCTCACCGGTGAACCGCGACCTGAGCCTCGCCGTCCACACCGCAGCCGTGGCCATCCTGGCCGGGGTCACCGCCGGTCTGGGCGTGTTTGGACGCGGCGGTGGCGTGGTGGCCTCGGCCACCTCGATTCGCGGCGAGCACTTCGACTACGTCACCGACGGGATCTACGCCTACAACCCGGTCCGAGTGGTTGCCGAGGGGATCGGCTGGGACGTGGTCACCCTCTTCGCCGTGGCGCCGGCCCTGCTGCTGGTCTCCTGGTTCGTCGCCCGGGGCTCGCTGCGCGGACGGCTGGCCGCCACCGGGCTGCTCGGCTATGTGGCTTACCAGTACCTGATGTACGCGATGTTCTGGGCCATCGGCCCGCTGTTCCCGGCCTTTGTCCTGCTCTACCCGCTGGCCATCTGGGGCATCGTCCGGCTGGTGGCCGCCACTGACCTGGACGCCCTGGCCGGCCGGCTGGGGCCGAGGTTTCCCCGGCGAGCCACCGCCTGGTTCTCGCTGGCCCTGGCCCTCCTGCTGGTGGTGATGTGGGTGCCCCGGATCGCCACGGCGCTGTCCGGCGACCTGGCCGGTGCCGGCTTGCTCGGCACCCCGACCCTGGTCGTCCAGGCCCTCGACCTGGGCATCGTGGTGCCGTTGGGCCTGGCCGCGGCGTGGACGCTGTGGCGGCGGCATCGGGCCGCTCCGGTGCTGGCCGGGCTGCTGATGGTCAAGGCGGTCAGCATGGCCGTGGCCATCATGGCCATGCTGGTCTCGGCCTGGCAGGTGGAGGGTCACCTCGAGGTGGTGCCGTTCACGATCTTCGCAGTGGCTGCGGCCTTCGCCGGCTGGTTGGCCGCGCGGGTGCTGCTCTCGATTCGACCGGACGCCGCCGCAATCGGCTGAGCCTGGCATCGGCCACCGATCACTCGGTCTCGCCGTCCACCGGCCGGGCCGAGGCCAGAGGAGTGCCGAGTTCATCGACGGTGTGCCCTGTGCACGGCTCGGCGGTCACCCGGGCCCTGTCGATCCGGGTCAGCCGGAACCAGCGGATGGCATTACGCAGCCGGCACCAGCCGATCAGATGCCATTCGCCGTTGGCCGAGGCGAAGATCACCGGCTCAACGTCGCGGGTGGTGGTGACGCCGTTCTTGTCGGTGAAGCGGATCCGGACGACTCGCTGGTCGGCCATGGCCTCCTCGATGGCCGAGCGCACCGTCCGCAGCGTGGGCGGGCCGGCGTTGACCCACACCCGGCGGGCCAGCTGATGGGCTCTGGCGCGGGTGCTCGGATCCAGCACGTCGACGACCTTGCCGACCGCGGCAGCGGCCAGATCGGAGTAAGGAGCGTCCGGGGCGGCGGAGACAGCCGCGAACAGGGCCACCGCCTGAGCCGGGGTCAGGCTGATCGGGGGCAGGTTCGTCCGTCCGGCCAAGCCGTAGCCGCCGCCAGGGCCTGGCCGCGACCAGATCGGCGTCCCGCTGCTCTCGAGGGCGGCCAGGTCGCGCTTGACGGTGCGCACCGACACCCCGAACTCCGCGGCCAGTCGCTGCGCGGTGCACCCGCGATTGCCGCGGCGGCGCAACAGCTCCGACATGGCATGCAGTCGCTCGGTTCGCTTCACCGGACAATGATCTCAAATTAGTGTCAGAAATGGTGACATGCCGCTGCCCAATGGGGCCTGGATGATCGGGTCATGACCACACAGCAGAGCACCTCGCCCATCGTCCTGATCCCCGGCCACTGGCTGGGCGCCTGGGCCTGGGATGAGGTTGAAGACCACCTCTCATCGGAAGGCCATCCGGCCCGCGCCCTCACCCTTCCCGGCCTTGATCCCGACGACCCGGATCGACGCTCGCGCACCCTCGACGACCAGGCCGACGCCATCGTCGCGGCGTTGCGACAGGCCGGAGCCAGTGCCGAGCGGCCGGCGGTGATCGTGGGGCACAGCGGCGCCAACGGCCCGATCAGCCTGGTCGCCGAGCGGCACCCCGAGCTGATCGGCCGGCTGATCTGGGTCGACAGCGGTCCACTGGCCCCCGGCAGCGCCTTCGCACCGGACGCGCCGGATCAGCTCACCGAGCTGCCGCTGCCGCCGTTCGATGAGTTGCGGCAGCAGGCCAGCCTGGACGGGCTGAGCCCCGAAGCCCTGGATCGGTTCCGCCTCCGGGCCGTCCCCGAACCCGGGCCGGTGCTGCGGCAACGGATCGAGCTGGTCAACGACGGCCGCCGGGCCATCCCCACCACGCTGGTGTGCTGCTCCATCTCCGGTGCACAGGTGATGGAGCTGGCTGCCGCCGGGCACCCGATGTTCGCCGAGGTGGCAACGCTGCAGCAGGTGGACGTGATCGACCTGCCCACCGGGCACTGGCCGATGTGGAGCCGTCCGGCCGAGCTTGCCCAGCTCATCGGTGCGATCGCGGACCGCACACCCGCGCAGTGAGCCAGCCGCCGCGGGCTCAGTCGTCGGCGAGGCGCTGGAACAGGATGTGATCGGTGTAGGCGCCGGCGATCTGCAGGTACTTCGGCGCGTAGCCGAAGCGGACGAACCCAGCGCGCTGCAGCACAGCTTGTGAGCGGTGATTCTGCGGAATCGTCCCGGCCTCAAGGCGATGCAGGCCCAGCTCGGAGAAGGCGAAATCAACGATCTCGGCGACCGCTCGTCCCATCAACCCGCGACCGCCGCTGGCCTCGTCGAGCCAGTAGCCGACGCTGGCGCTCTGGAACGGGCCGCGGACGATGTTGTTGAGGTTAATCCGGCCGACCACTCGTCCGGACTCATCGAGGATCACTCGTGGCTCGGTGCTGCCGGCGGCGTGGGCCACCAGCACAGCATCGATGAGCCGGCGTTGCTCGATCTCGGTGAAGTAGCTCTCCCCGCGATCGGGCTCCCACGGTTCGAGGAAGGCGCGGTTGGCTTGCACAAGTCGGGTCAGTGCGGGGGCATCGGAGGCTGCAATCAGGCGGGTGCAGGTGGTCACCGACCTAGTCTGCCAGGGTGCGATCTGAGGGCCGCCCGGCGGTGGGTCGACCGGGGCCGGACATTAAGTTGACGATCGGTCCGGCAGCGCCTCCGAGCGGTTCCCTCGGGCCGCGTTTAGTCGGAGAATCAGGCGGCACTGTATGAGTGCCCTGGCCTGGATTGAGGAACGATGATCGTGACTCCGAAGAGTCTTTTCGGTGTGCTGGTCGGTGGCGCGTGCGCGCTTGCCCTGACTGTGGGGATGGCTCCGCCTCTCGCCCACGCCGACACCGGCGATCTCACTGTGCCGAGGGTCAAGGCGGCCGGGTCGGTGCGTCCGATCTTCGTCTCTGGCGATGGCAGCACCACCAGCGATGTGGTCGCCCGCTTCCGGGGCGGCTACTGGTGGTCCGGTGACACCGGCCGCACGTGGAGCGCGGCCAAGCTGCCGTATCTGGCTTGCGACGCCGCCGACAGCAACTGCGAGCTCGAGGCCGACTACGGACGGGTGGCCGGCGGGCTGGTCCCCATGGTCAGCTCGAACACGTCGGAGGTGCGGACCTACTCCCTTGCCACGAACGCAGTGGTGGCGACCCTCGCACTGTCCGGCGGTCAGCAGTATGAGGCTGGTGCGGGCAACCTGGTGGTGGCCGGAGCCGAGGGCGCGCCGACCAAGTCGCTGGTCGCCGTCGACACTGGCGCCGTGATCAAGACCATCACCACGCCGACCGGGTATGCACAGCGGGCGGTCACGATGGATGGCGACGGGTCGATCATCGTCCTGCGTACCCAGGACGGAGTCACGGGCAGCGACCTGATCTCGATCCCCGCCTCGGGGGACGAGAAGACGCTGGCCCATTTCTCGTCCAATGAGCCCAGCGTGGACTCACCAACCCTCATCGATGGGCTCTTCACCTATCTGTGGTGGGATCCCGAAGCCAAGCTCTGTGCTGTGGGAACCGGTGCCGGCGATCCGGCGGTGTCGTGCCGGGCGACCACGGGCCTGGAGGCCGGCTTCGTGGTCGCGTATGGCGCAGGCGTGCTGCTGATGCCCGACGGTGACAGCCTGCCGGGGTACTGGTTCGCTCGCTCAGGGCTGAGCCTGGGCGACCCGGTGAAGCTGAACGGTGCCAAGAACGCACGCGTCGCTCCGGTGAGTGATTCGAGCTATCCGCTGGTGGCTCGCGGCACCGCATCGGGCACGGAGCTGGTGCGGCTGGCCGACCCGAAGGCCCCGGCGCCGGTCGTGGTCGACGAGGCCGTCGTATGGGCACCGGTCACCGGCCTGGCGCTGACTCCGACCGCACTTGTGGGGACCGACGATCGCGGCTCCGACAGCACCGCCTGGGTGCGCTCGATCGGCTCTCGCGTCGGTTCGGAGCGGATCCTGAGTACCACTGCCCGAGGCAGCGCGTTGGCGTCGGGTGGACGCTGGGCCGTCGTCAACGGGGAGAGCCTGAAGCTGTACGACCGGGGCGCGTTGACCAAGACCGTCACCGGCCTGGCGCTCGCCGACCCGCGGCGGCAGAGCGGGCCGTACCTGCTCGCCGACATCGCCCGGCGCACTCCGCAGACGACCTCTCCGGTCCCGGTCACCAGCATCGTCGACCCCAGCGGCAAGATCACCGAAGTGCCGACATCGGTGGACATCTTCGGCGGGCTGACCCTGGACTGGGTGTCGAACGGGAAGTACCGCGTGGTGGACCGTACTGGCTCGGGAATCGCCACCAGGTCGATCACCCTGCCGCTGTCCGACACTGATGAGTGGTGGTACGGAAAGGCATTGATCTGGGGCGACTGGGTGGCGGTGGAGAAGAACCCGGACTCCGGCCCCAACCAGGTGATCGCCGTCAACTACCGGACCAACCCCAGCAAGCTCTACACCCGCACCGGTCATCTGGAGGCGTTGAGCGAGGCCGGTGCCGTGATCTGGGATGGCGAGAAGGACACCCTGTGGAACCTCGCGCAGGACTCCCTGATCAGCCTCCCGAGTACCGGCACGATCGGCGCGATCGACGGCCAGCGAGTCGTCCTGGTGGAGGACACCAAGCTCACCATCCGTAAGCTCGGCAACCTGCCCACGTCGGCTCCGCGGCTCCTGGGCATCACCGCCCCTCGGAAGTGGGCCCGCGGCTGGAAGGCCAACATCGACCTCACCAAGCCGGTGAAGGCCGGTCATCTGGAGATCCGCAATGCCGCCGGCAAGCTGGTGCGCAGCATCGCGGTCCCGGCCAGCGCCGATGGCTCCATTCGGGCCGTCGGCTGGAATGGGAAGACCTCGGCGGGCGCACAGGCCCCGGCCGATATCTACTCCCTCTGGCTGACGAGTGCGGCCACCGACGGCAGCGGCAAGGTCGTCCGAGTGGACGGCTCGAAGGGCAGTCTGGGCTCGGTGGTGGTCGGTACCCCGGCAGTGCGTGGTGCCGCGCCGAAGATCAAGGGCTCGGCGGTGGACGGGCAGACCCTCACCGTCGACATCAGCGGCTGGAAGCCGGGCGGAACGGCCAACAGCTACCAGTGGCTGCGCAACGGGGCCCCCATCGCCAAGGCCACGGCGAGCTCCTATCAGCTGGGCTCGGCCGACCTGGGCGCCAAGATCTCGGTGAAGGTCACCGCAACCAAGGCGTCCTACACCTCGCTGACCAAGACCTCTGCGCCGGTCGGTCCGGTCCTGAAGAAGCTTGTCGTCACCGGGACACCGGTCATCTCGGGCAAGGCGGTGGTCGGCCAGAAGCTGAAGGCCGACACGGCGGCCGTGACCTGGACGCCGGCCTCGGCCCAGGTGAAGTATCAGTGGCTCGCCGGTGGCGTACCGATCAAGAAGGCCACCACGTCCAGCCTGACCCTGAAGGCCGCGCAGCTCGGCAAGGTCATCACCCTGCGGATCACCGTGACCGCGCCGGGGTACGGGCCGGTCTCGGTGACCTCTGCGGCTACCGTGAAGGTCGCGCGGCTGCCGTGAGCATGCCGGTCGCGCCGCCAGACGGCGGCGCGGCGAGAGTTGGCGCAGCGCTGAAGGCGACGGTCTTCAGCGCCGCCACCCGCGTCGGATAGCGGGGTTGGGAGCTGTCGTCCCGTTCGACGCGAAGGGTGCGGACATGATTGTGGGCGGGACGTAGAACGTCCCGCCCACAACGCTTTGGACTCAGATCAGGCCGAGTTCGGTGACCGCTGCCCGCTCGTCGGCGAGTTCGGCGACCGAGGCGTCGATCTTGGCCTTGGAGAACGCGTCCAGCTCGAGGCCCTGGACGATCGAGACCTTGCCGTCGGCGATGGTGACCGGGAAGGACGAGATCAGGCCCTCCGGCACGCCGTAGGAGCCGTCGGACGGGATGGCCATCGAGGTCCAGTCGCCGGCCGGGGTGCCCAGCGCCCAGTCGTGCAGGCACTCGACGGTGGCATTGGCAGCCGAAGCCGCCGAGGACGAGCCGCGGGCCTCGATGATCGCCGCACCGCGCTTGGCGACGGTCGGGATGAAGGTGTCGGCGATCCAGGCCTGGTCGTTGATCACCTCGGCGGCGTTCTTGCCGTCGATCTGTGCGTGGAACAGGTCCGGGTACTGGGTGGCGGAGTGGTTGCCCCAGATGGTCATGTGGCTGACCGAGGTGACCGCGACGCCGGCCTTCTGCGCAACCTGGGTGATCGCCCGGTTGTGGTCGAGCCGGGTGAGGGCGGCGAACCGCTCGTTGGGGATATCGGAGGCGTTGCTCATGGCGATCAGCGCGTTGGTGTTGGCCGGGTTGCCGGTCACCAGCACCTTGATGTCATCGGCGGCGACCTCGTTGAGGGCCTTGCCCTGCGCGGTGAAGATGGCGCCATTGGCGCTGAGCAGGTCGCCGCGCTCCATGCCCGCGGTACGCGGACGAGCGCCGACCAGCATGGCCAGGTTCACGCCGTCGAAGACCTTCTTGGCGTCGTCGCCGATCTCGACCTTGCTCAGCAGCGGGAACGCGCAGTCGTCCAGCTCCATGACCACACCCTGCAGCGCCTTCAGAGCGGGGGTGATTTCGAGCAGACGAAGCTCTACGGGCTGATCGGGGCCGAGCAGGGCGCCGCTGGCGATGCGGAACAACAGGCTGTAGCAGATCTGGCCGGCAGCGCCGGTGACTGCGACCTTCACAGGGGTTTTGCTCACGTTTTGCTCCTCAGTGAGTCGATGTGGCTGCGAGACGATTCGACGCTAGCAGCTTGGCTGCCAACCGCGAATCCCGGGGTCGAGGAACGGAAGGAGTGCGGGGCCGATCTGGATCTGTGCACATCGGCCCAGCGCGTCCCCCGTTTGAGGACCTCGCCGAGTCGCCCATCCTGGGAATGTTGCGCAGCGGTGAATTCCGACAGACTTGTTCTCGGCAACGTTCGAGAGGTTGCTGGCCCGGTGCCTGGGTTCCGTCTTACCGCCAGGGCCCCCTCTCGGATGTCACCACATGGGGTGGGTGACAGCTGCCGGTTCTCCGGTTGGAGGACACCGAGGCTCGACGGCTCTTCTGGGGGGGAGGGCGTCGAGCTTTTCGGGTTTCTGGGGCTGCTCATCGGCACTACTCAGGCCCGGTTCTCGGTTCGAAATCGGGCTCATCGCTGGCGTACGCTGCCAGCCATGCGTCTGATTCTGATCCGCCACGGCCGCACGGCGTCCAACACCGGTTTCGTCCTCGACACAGCCTTCCCCGGCGCAGACTTGGACGAGTTGGGTCGCGAGCAGGCCGAGTCGCTGGTCGAACAGCTGGCCGCCGAACCGATCGAGGCGATCTACGTCTCCAACCTGGTGCGCACCCAGCAGACCGCAGCCCCGCTGGCCGCCGCCCGCGGCCTGGAGCCGGTGATCCTTCCCGGCCTGCGCGAGATCTCCGCCGGTGACGACGAGCTGTCGATGGACTCGACCCGCTACGTGGAGACGCTGCTGAAGTGGCACGCGGGAGAGCTGGACGCCCGGCTGCCCGGTGGTGAGGACGCCGCGGAGTTCTTCGCCCGCTACGACGAGGCGATCGCCACGATCGCCGGTGCCGGCCACCAGGCGGCTGCCCTGGTCAGCCACGGTGCCGCACTGCGCGTCTGGGCCGCCGAGCGGGTCGAAGGCTTCTCGGTGGCGCTGGGGGCCGCCCACCTGGACAACACCGGAGTGCTGGTCGTCGAAGGGTCGCCGGCCGAGGGCTGGCAGCTGCTCAGCCTGGACGGAGTCACCGACTGGCGCTCGGCCGACTTCGAGCCGGCCTGATCGGCGCGCTCAGCGGAAGATGACCGTCCGAGCCCCGTCCAGCAGGACGCGGTGCTCGGCGAACAGCTTGACCGCCTCGGTCAAGGTGCGGCTCTCCTGCTCCTGGCCCATGGCCATCAGCTGGGGAACCTCCATCGTGTGATCCACCCGGCGGACGTTCTGCTCGATGATCGGGCCCTCGTCCAGGTCGCTGGTGACGAAGTGGGCAGTGGCCCCGATCAGCTTCACCCCGCGGGAGTGCGCCTGTCGGTAGGGGTTGGCCCCCTTGAAGCCGGGCAGGAACGAGTGATGGATGTTGATGGCCCGCCCACTCAGCTCGGCGCACAGCTCCGGCGACAGCACCTGCATGTAGCGGGCCAGCACCACCAGTTCGATGTCGTACTCGGCGACCACGTCCAGGATGTGCCGCTCGACGGCGGCCTTGGTGTCCGGGTTCACCTGATGGGTCTCGAACGGGATCGAGTAGAAGGTGGCCAGGTCGCCCAGATCGGGGTGGTTGGAGATGATCAGCGGGATGCTGATCGGCAGGTAGCCGGAGCGCTGCCGGAACAGTAGGTCGTTGAGGCAATGCCCGGCCTTGGAGGCCAGTACCAGCGTCCGGCGGCGGCGTCCAACGTAGTCAAGAACCCATTGCGCAGCCAGATCGTCCGCGATGGCGGCGAAGACGCGCTCGAACTCCGAGCGGTCGAAGCCGCTTTGCACCTGGACCCGCATGAAGAAGCGTCCGGACTCGGTGGAGGTGAACTGCTGCAGCTCGGTGATGTTGCCGCTGGCCGCGACGATCGCTCCGGTGACCCGAAGGACGATGCCAGGTTGGTCAGCACAGGAGAGGGTCAGCAGCCAGTGGGTGGAGTCGATCACGGCTGAAAGGTTAGCGGCCCGCCGTCGCCGCCGGAGTCGTGGTCAGCCGCCGACATGGCCGATCAGTGGGCCGTGAGCAAGGCTCGGCGTAGGTAGTGAAGCGGAGGAGTGCGGGCTCTGGTCGGGGTGGCTGGGCTATCTTTTCAGGGCAGACGCGAGAAGGAGGATCGGGATGGGCAAGATCAAGGTCACCGGGACGGTCGTCGAGCTCGACGGCGATGAGATGACCCGGATCATCTGGCAGTTCATCAAGGAACGCCTGATCCACCCCTACTTGGACGTGAACCTGGAGTACTACGACCTCGGCATCGAGCACCGGGACGCCACCGAGGACCAGGTCACCATCGACTCCGCGCTGGCCATCAAGAAGCACGGCGTCGGCGTGAAGTGCGCCACCATCACCCCCGACGAGGCCCGGGTCGAGGAGTTCGGCCTGAAGAAGATGTGGCTGTCCCCGAACGGGACCATCCGCAACATCCTGGGCGGCGTGGTCTTCCGCGAGCCGATCATCATCTCCAACATCCCGCGCCTGGTGCCGGGCTGGACCAAGCCGATCGTGATCGGCCGTCACGCGCACGGCGACCAGTACAAGGCCGCGAACTTCAAGGTGCCCGGAGCCGGCAAGGTGACCATCACCTTCACTCCCGAGGACGGCTCCGCACCGATCGAGCATCTGGTGGCCAACTACGGCCCCGACGGCGGCGTGGCCATGGGCATGTACAACTTCAACGACTCGATCCGCGACTTCGCCCGGGCGTCCTTCGCCTACGGCCTGCTGCGCAACTACCCGGTCTACCTGTCCACGAAGAACACGATCCTGAAGGCCTATGACGGCGCCTTCAAGGACATCTTCGCCGAGGTCTTCGAGGCCGAGTACGCCGCAGACTTCGCCGCCCGTGGGCTCACCTACGAGCACCGGCTGATCGACGACATGGTGGCCTCCTCCCTGAAGTGGGAGGGCGGCTACGTCTGGGCCTGCAAGAACTACGACGGGGACGTTCAGTCCGACACCGTCGCCCAGGGCTTCGGCTCGTTGGGCCTGATGACCTCCGTGCTGATGACTCCGGACGGCAAGACCGTCGAGGCCGAAGCGGCCCACGGCACGGTCACCCGGCACTACCGCCAGCACCAGCAGGGCAAGCCGACCTCGACCAACCCGATCGCGTCCATCTACGCCTGGACCGGTGGCCTCAAGCACCGCGGCAAGCTGGACGGCACCCCCGAGGTGATCGGCTTCGCCGAGGCGCTCGAGCAGGTCTGCATCGAGACCGTCGAGGCCGGCAAGATGACCAAGGACCTGGCCCTGCTGGTCGGACCCGAACAGGAGTGGCTGACCACCGAGGGCTTCCTGGCTGCTCTGGACGAGGGGCTGGCCGCCAAGCTGGCCTGAGTCCGGGGACGCGCCGGGCGCCCAGCTCACTGCGGTGTCTGCGAGAATGGGCGGGTGAGTTCAACGCCGGCCCCACCGACGCGCCCGGTGCTTTCACCGTTGCCAGAGCATCCTGCCGTTTCATACGTGATGCCGGTGCTCAACGAGGCGAAGCACCTGGGTGAAGCGGTGCGGGCAGTGCTGTCCCAGGAGTACGCCGGCGAGCAGGAACTCGTGCTGGCCCTGGGGGCGTCCACTGATGGCACCGACGAGGTGGCCGACGCACTCGCGGCGTCCGATCCCCGGGTGCGGCTGGTGCGCAACCCGCGCAACGACATTCCGATCGGGCTCAACCTGGCCATCGCCGCGAGTCGGCATCCGGTGATCGTCCGCGTCGATGCCCACGCCGAGCTGCCCCCCGGCTACACCGCTGCGGCCGTGGAGATCCTGCACCGCACCGGCGCAGCCGACGTCGGCGGCATGATGGTCGCCAAGGGCCACGGACGCTTCCAGCGCGCAGTCGCCCGCGCCTACAACTCGCCGTTCGGCCTCGGCGGCGGTTCCTGGCACCACGGCGAGGAGGAGATCGAGTCGGACTCTGCCTACCTGGGCGTTTTCCGCCGGGAGGTGCTCGAGGCGGTGGGTGGCTACGACGAGACGTTGCGCCGCGCCGAGGATTGGGAGCTCAGCCACCGGATCCGGGCCGCCGGGCACCTGATCATCTTCACGCCCAAGCTCAAGGTCGTCTATTGGCCGCGCAGCAGCTGGGACGCCCTGCGCCGCCAGATGTATGCCACCGGGGTGTGGCGCGGCCACCTGGTGCGTCGCCAGGGTTCGACGCCCTGGCGCTACCTGCCGCCTCCGGCCGTTGCCGTCCTGGTGGCCATCAGCCTGCTCGTCGGCCTGCTGCAGCTCTTCGGCGTGGCCCGCGGGGCCGGCTGGGCGCTGGCCCACGTGCCGTCCCTCGGCTACCTGGTGGGAGTGAGCGCGGTCGGCATCAGCCGGCTCGGCGGCGACAACCTCGCCGACCGGCTCCTGAACGTCGTTGTCCTGGCCACCATGCACCTGTCCTGGGGATCAGGTTTCATCAAGGGCTGGTTGACCGGCGCTGCGACGACCGTCGACCGCTCGCGGCTGGGTTGACCTCTCCGCCGGGAGTTCAGCCGGCAGTGGCTGCGGGCTCGGCACCGGCCCCGCGCTCGATGGCCGCTCGCACCGCCTGCACGAAGGTCTCCGCAGGGTCGGAGACTGCATCGCCCAGGTAGTAGCGGCGCATCAGCTGTCGCTCCTCGGCCAACGGATCGCCATCCAGCATCTGTGCGAACACCTCGTCGAGGTCGCCGTCGGGTTCGAGCACGTAGGCCGCGCGGGCGATGGGGTAGGTCTCGTGCAGGGGACCGTCGACAACTCCCGTGTTCGTGATCGCGAACGGCTTGCCCGAGTGCAGGAAGTCCGAAGCGACGCTCGACACGTCGGTGACCAGAGCGTCCGCGGCATTGAGGCAGTCGAGGATGTCGAGCCGGCTGGTGCGTCCCGAGGTGAGGTGCTGCTCACCCGCCGCCGCGAGCAGCGCGTCGATCTGCTGAGTGAACACTCGCGATTCGGCATCCCGTGCCGAGTAGGGGTGCGGACGGAACGCGACGACCACCTCCCGGCGCAGCAGCGCGGAGACGATGGCCGCGCCGTACCGCAGCGAGCCGAAACTCATGTCCGCCACCCCGCCACGCCAGGTCGGGGCGTAGAGCACGGTCGGCAGGCTCGGCACCGGGTTCCTGGCCGGCTCGACCCGCTCCAGCTGGGGACGTCCGACGATCCGGAACTTCTCGATCGGCACCGGCACCCCGTGCGCGGCGAAGCGATCGATCCCGGCCTGGCCTGCGACGAAGATCTCGTCGAACATCGCCGTGGTGGGTTGGTAGCTGGGCGGCTTCTCGCTGTCGCCATGGCCGAGGTGCACGTGGGTGGGGCCGCGGAACCGGACGGCCTGAGCGTTCTTCGACTCGTTGTTGACGTAGAACGCCGCGCCGATCGGAGGAACCAGCAGGCGGTCGAGGATCTCGGGCCGGCCGACGTAGATGACCGGGGCCGTGGTCAGCCCGAGGGCGACCGGGACGAAGTTGCGCTCGCGCACGATCAGCACGTAGGGATCGCCGGTTCGCTCGAGATAGGGCAGCCACATCGCAATCTGGTAGCCGGCTTCCGGCCTTCCGCTGAACACGATCGCGAAGCGAGGTGCGTAGGGGCCGGACGCCGCCACGATGGCGGCCACCCGCTCCTGGCGGCGGGCCGCCCACAGCGCGCGTAGTGACAGCACACCGGCGATGGCCACCCCGACCAGCGTCCCGAGCTCGAAGACCAAGGCGGGTACGCCGAGCCCGGTGAGGCCGAGCAGTACGGTCAGTGCGCAGGCGGCGTCGAACAGTGGCGAGACGGCGTCGCTGCGCTGCGGCGTCGCGAAGCCGGGCAGGCGCCAGGCGCCCACCTTCTGGTCGGCCAACCGGGCCACCGCGGGATCAGCAAGTACCGCCGCCACGAGGGCTGCTGCGGCCACCGTGAAGGCCCAGTCCGGCTGGGCCGTGGGCCAGGTGCCGACCACGAGCGCCCCGACCAGGACGCCACGCGGGCCGTGATCAGGATGCATGCGGCCGCGGCGGATGAACCACCACTGCAGCGGCGTGAGTAGTACGGCCGCCACTAGGCCGGCCGGGTGCACGGGCGGGTACAGCAGGAACAACACCACCAGCAGGACGGCGACTGCGTCCAGGGCGGACGGTGCGAACTCCCGCAGAGCCTTCGCCAGCTGACCGACAACGACGTGCACGCCCGGGAGTGCGGGCAACCGGCGAGGCCGCTGTCCTCCGGTCTGGACGTCGCGATCGAGACGGGTCTTCACATTGCTCCCTCGGAGTTCACACGCCTGGTTGAGCGATCATATCGACGGGCATTCGGCCGGGAGGCCGGTGGCTGCTCAGACCGCCTGCGGCGAAACGGCGTCCGGTTGGCTGGGCCGTTCGGCGACCTCGACGTGATCGAGAATGCGCTGCGCGATGATCTGGGAGGCTCGACCGGTCTCCGCCGAACCCAGTTCCTGGTGGTGGTGGCGGATCTGCTCGCGATACCGCTCGGGGTCCCAGTCCTGGATCGAGCTCTGCAAGTCGGTGTTCGTCTGCGCCAACGCGAAACCCCACTCGCGCGGGTCGACATAGAAGCCGGGGTTCCGCCGCACCGCGTCGAGGTCGGGCAGATAGAGGAAGCTGGGCTTCCCGGTCAGCGAGAAGTCCCAGATCGAGGAGGAGTAGTCGGTGACCAGGACGTCGGCCAGGCTGAGCAGCTCCTGCATGTCCGGATAGTCGGCCACATCCCGCCACCGTTGATCCTGGGCCGGCGAGATCTGGGTGGACGAACTCAGCTTGTGAGCCCGGTACAACACCCACCACTCACCGCCGAACCGCTGGGAGAGCGCTGCGGTCAGGCCGGACAGATCGAGGGGCTCGACCGGCGTGGTGCCCTCGCGCAGCGTGGGCGCGATCAGCACCGTCCGCACGGCGTCCGGAAGGCCAAGGGCTGCCGCCGTCCGTGCGTTCAGAGCCGAGCGGTCGTGGCTGAGCAGGATGTCGTTGCGGGGGAGCCCGATCTCGGCGACCTCGCCGGTGTAGCCGAAGGCGCCCCTGACCTCCTCGGTGGTGAACGCCCGGCAGCTGGAGACCACGAGGCTGGTCACCTTGGAGCTGTGGACGAGCTTGTGGTGCAGCCGCGGATCCGCCGCGGGGTCATCGCCGGGGATCCGCTTGTAGGCGCCGCCGGCGTGCCAGGTGTTGATCACGAACTGGCTGCGACGAAACGGGAACCACATCAGGTAGGCGCCGTTGGAGACGACCACGCTGGCCGTCATCAACTGGCGGACGGCCGCCGGCGTCCCGTGCTTGAGCACGCGGACGCCCAGCTCGACGAGCTCGGGGTACCGGGCCGGCTCTTCCACCACCCAGACCAGGTCCAGTGCGTCGCCGGCGGGCTGGAGGGCCTGCAGGACGTACTTCGGGTTGCAGGAGAACTCGTGCCGGGCGCCGCCGCCGAACGCGACGAAGACCACTCGGTTGCGGCGGAGCGGCAGCAGCCGTAGTGGGAGGGTGAGTGAGGTGACCAGCGGGCGCAGCAGATCGGTGATCCGCGTTCGCATCGCGCCTGGGCCGGGGGTCGTCACGGCAATCGAGGCTACCAGCGCCATTCCCGGTGGTTGCCTGACGGGGCCGGATGCAGCGGCCGCAACTCACCAGCCGGTGACCGGCACCGGTCGCCGATAGAATCAGCGCGTGGACGACCCTGACCCTGCGGCGGCGGCATGAGCCCGATCGTCGGCGATATTGCCCTGATCGCACTGTTCATCGTGATCGGCGGGGTCTTCGCGGCCGCCGAGATGGCGCTGGTCTCACTGCGGGAGTCGCAGATCCGCCAGCTCAGCGGACGCGGCCAGCGTGGACGCACGGTGGCCAATCTGACCTCCGATCCCAACCGCTTCCTATCCGCGGTCCAGATCGGGGTCACCCTGGCCGGCTTCCTGTCCGCTGCCTTCGGTGGCGCGACCCTGGCCGACGCCCTGAGCATCTGGCTGATCGGCCTCGGCCTGCCCACTCCGCTCGCCGGACCGCTGAGCCTGGTGCTGGTCACCCTGGTCATCTCCTACTTCTCGATCGTGCTGGGCGAGCTTGCCGCCAAGCGGCTGGCCATGCAGCGGGCCGAGGCCTTCGCGCTGGCCCTGGCACCGCTGGTCAGCACCATCGCCTGGCTGGCCACGCCGGTGATCTGGTTCCTGGGCAAGTCCACCGACGTCGTGGTGCGGGTCTTCGGCGGCGACCCGAAGGCCGGCCGGGAGGAAGTGACCGACGAGGAGCTGCGCGCCATGGTCGGTTCCTCGGCCACCCTGGGCGATGAGGAGCGACAGATCGTCGATGAGGTCTTCGCCGCCGGCGAAGTGGTGCTGCGCGAGGCGATGATTCCGCGCACCGAGGTCGACTTCCTGGACGGCGATCTCACCGTGCGCGAGGCGTACCTGGCCGTCCAGCAGGCCACGCACAGCCGCTATCCGGTGATCGGCGAGGACTCCGACGATGTGCTCGGCTTCGTCCACATCCGGGATCTGGCCGTCCTCGACCCGCAGCAACGTCAGGCGCCGGTGCGCGACCTGGTCCGTCCGGTGATGTCGCTGCCGCAGTCGGTGAAGATCCTGCGGGCGTTGTCGGAGATGCGGCAGAACAAGCAGCACCTGGTGATCGTCCGCGACGAGTACGGCGGGACGGCCGGCATCGTCACCATCGAAGACCTGGTCGAGGAGCTGATTGGCGAGATCACCGACGAGTTCGACGCCGAGTCCGAGCCGATGCGCAATGAGCGCGACCAGGCCGAACTGGACGGACTGATGACTCTGCAGGACTTCGCCGACGAGTTCGGCTACGTCCTCCCGGAGGGCCCCTACGACACGGTCGCCGGCTTCCTGATGGCCCAACTCGGCACCCTTCCCGACATCGGCGCCAGCTGTCAGGTGAGCCTGGCCCCGGTCGAGGACGGGCCCTGGATGACCTTCGAACTGACCGTCGCCGAACTGGACGGACGGCGCGCAGCGAGACTGAAGCTCGTCAATCTCGGCCCGCAGGCTGCCGCCGAGTAGTCTTCTGCCGTCACGACGAGGAGGTGGGGCGTGTCGATCGCCGACCCCGATGGTGCGGTGCTGCTCACCTCTGATGAGGTGGCCCCGCTGCTCAGTGCTGCGGTGAGCCACGCCGGCGGTGAGTTGGTCTCCTGGTCACTGGACCACGTCGACGCCAATCCGTCCCAGTCGACGACGGCCACCTACTCGGCTCTGATCGACTGGCCCTATGGCCGCCGCGAGGAGCTTCTGGGGGTCAGCGCGCGGGCGTCCGGCCCGGCCGACACCGACACTGCCGCCGAGATCTTCGGGGACGGGCATCGCGAGGTCGCGGTCTGGATCTACCCGCAGGACCCCGATCTTCCCGGGCTGACCCGCGCGGCCTACGCCGAATCGATGGCCGAGGTGTGCAACAGCCATCAGATCTTCTCCGGCCCGGTCGCACCCTCAGACCTGCAGCTGCAGATGATCGGCTACCGTCCGCGCCGCCGCGCCGTGGTGAAGGTCGATCGCCCGGCCACCGGCGAGGTCGTCTACGTGAAGGTGCTGCGCGCCAAGCTGCTCGACGAGGTTGTCGGACGGCATCGGCTGCTGGCCGCCGGCGGAGTGCCGGTGGCCCCGATCGCCGCGGTCACCGAAGATCACCTGCTGATCCTGCGTGAACTGCCCGGGGTGTCGCTGGCCAAGGCGATCTTCGATCCGGTCGACCCGTGCTCTGCGGAGTCGCTGATCGAGTTGCTCGACCAGATGCCGGCGTCGGTCTGCGGGCTGACCCGGCGTCCGCCCTGGTCGGACGCGGTTGATCACTACGCCCGGGTGGTCGCCCAGGCGATGCCCTCGCTGGAGCCCAAGCTGAACTGGCTGGTCGAGGTGATCCGCTCCGGACTCGCCCCGATCCCGGTGGGCAACGAGCCGACTCACGGCGATTTCCACGAGGGCCAGGTGCACGTCCAGGGCGGACGGATCTGCGGCCTGCTGGACACCGACACCATCGGCCCCGGACGCCGCGCCGACGACCTGGCCTGCCTGGTCGCGCACCTGTCCACGATCCAGCGGATGAACCCGGTCCAGGAGGCCCGGGTGCATCAGCTGATCCGCACCTGGGTGCCGGTCTTCGACACCCGGGTCGATCCCACCGAGCTGCGGCTGCGCTCGGCCGCGGTGATCATCTCGCTGGCCACCGGGCCGTTCCGGGGGCAGGAGCCGGACTGGGAGCGGGAGACCGCAGCGATGATCGGGTCGGCCGAGGCCCTGGTTCGCCAGGTTCGATAGGGCAGCGCCGCCGACGGCGGTTGCTTGTACGGTGTGCACGTGTTGACCTCTGAGCTGGGCTGGGCCGAGTTGGTGCTGCGCCGTTACGCCCGGCAGACCAACCAGCTGATCGCCGGCCGCAGCTTCTCCGTGACCGGCTCGGCTGCGCCGGCGGACGCCCTGCGGCTGGCCCTGACTCGGATCGGCGCCCAGCTGGTGGCCCCGGACGACCCGCGGGCGGCCGCCGTGTTCACCCCAGAGGCCCTGGCCTCCGACTTCGCCGGGGCCCGGGACAGCGCTGCGCAGCGGATCGACTACGCCTGGGCCCGGATGCCCGCGGTGACCGCGGCCGGGGAGCGACTGGCCGCGTCCGTTGCGCTGAATGGACTACGAGTCGGGCTTTCCTTGGTGCTGGAGCCGAAGACCGCTGTGCTGGCCCTGGCCCTGCATCACGCCGGTGCCCAGGTGAGCCTGCTCGGCCGCTGGGCCGAGACCGACCAGGAGGTGGCCGCGGAGCTGGCCCGCCGCGGCCTGACCGTCTTCGCCACCGACGACGAGAGCCAGGATGCTGCCCTGGCCGACGCCTTCCTTGGCCAGCGGCTGCAGGTGCTGCTCGACGACGGCTCCCGGCTGATCCGGATGCTGCTGGAGCGTCCCGAGGATGCCGTGGCGCTGATCGGCGCGGCCGAGGAGACCACCAGCGGGCTGTGGGGCCTGGAAGGCCATTCGCTGCCGTTCCCGGTGATCGCCGTGAACGATGCCGGCTCCAAGCTCTGGTTCGACAATGCCCACGGCACCGGCCAGTCGTGTCTGTTCACCATCGCCGATCTGGTCGCCCCCGACGCCGCCTGGCTGGGCGGACGCAGGGTGGCGCTGGCCGGCTTCGGGGCCGTCGGTGAGGGCTTCGCCCGGCACGCGGCTGCGCTGGGGGCGCAGGTGCGGGTGGCTGACATCGATCCGCGCGCCGAGTTGCGCGCCCGGTTCGTCGGCTTCCCCACCGGATCCTTCACCGAACTGGTCACCGACGCCGAGCTGATCGTGTCGGCGACCGGGCGGGCGGGCACCATCGGGGTCGAGATCCTCGAGGCCGCCGCGGACGGGGCCGTCCTGGCCGTGGCCGGCGGAGTGGACGGCGAGGTCGATCTGGCCGGGGCGCTGGCCGCCGGTTGGCAGCTGGTCGAGGTCGGGCCGAAGGTGGCCGACCTGGTCCGAGACGGGCGTCGGCTGCGGCTGCTGGATCGCGGCGAGTGCATCAACTGCACCGCAGGCGAAGGCAACCCGATCGAGATCATGGATCTGTCGCTGGCCGTCCAGGCCGCGGCCGTGGAGTACTTGCTGGCGGGCACGTTGGCCCCGGGGCTGGTTGAGCTGCCGTTGGCCGCCGATCAGCTGGTCGCCCGCACCGCACTCGAGCATTGGGAGGAGCCTCGATGAGCGAGGTGGTGGTCTACTCGGCGGACGTGATCGTCCCGGTCACGGCCCCGGCCGTGCGCAACGGTGCCGTCGCCGTTGCCGACGGACGGATCCTGCATCTGGGCACCCGGGACTGGGTGCTGTCGGTGCTGGACGGGCATGCGGACGTCCGCGAGGTGCACTGGCCCGGTGTCCTGCTCCCCGGCCTGATCAACGCCCACACCCACCTGCAGTACACCCGGATGGCGTCGGTCGGCCTGCACCAGTACCACGGCTTCGACGACTGGGGGCAGGCCTTCGACGCTGCCTACTCCGTCGACGGCCATCGCTGGGACGAGGCCGCCGCGGACGGAGCCCGGCTCTCGATCGCGGCCGGGGTCACCGGACTGGCTGACGTGGTCACCGACCTGCCCGCGGTCAGCGCTCTGCACGACCACGGTCTGCGCGGGGTCGCCTACTGGGAGATCTACGGCTGGGCGAACGAGCGCTGGCGCCGGGAGGGGCTGGCCCGGATCGAGGCCGAACTCGACCAGGTGCCGACGCCGCCGGCCCGCGGCGTCTCGCCGCATGCCCCGTACTCGCTGGACGTCGAGCCGCTGCTCGACCTGCCCGACCTGGCCCGCCGCCGCGGTGCCCGGCTGCACATTCATCTGGGTGAGTCGAAGCTGGAGGAGCTGAACCCCAGCGCCGCCCGCGATGACGCCTGGCGCTCGGTGGACGCCGAGAGCTATCGGGCGCTGCGCCGCGACGGCTTCGACGCCAGTGCCACCGACTTCGTCGACCAGCTCGGCGTCCTGGGTCCGGACTGCCACATCGCCCACGGGGTCTACCTGAACGCCCACGACCGGGCCGTGCTCCGAGCGCGGATGACCGCGGTGGCACTGTGCCCGCGCTCGAACGCCGTGATCGGGCTGGACGAGCCGCCGGTGGCTGCCCATCTCCGCGAGGGCAACCTGATCGCGGTCGGCACCGACTCGCTGGCGTCCTGTCCGTCGCTGGACCTGCTGGCCGACGTGGCCGAGCTGCATCGGCTCGCTCAGCGCCAGGGCTACTCCGAACCTGATCTGGCGAACCGGCTGCTTCGGGCCGCGACCCTGGGTGGCGCCGTGGCGCTGGGCATGTCCACCGGGCCGGACCGGGTGGGCCAGCTGCAGGTCGGCTCGCTGGCCGATCTGGTCTTCGTGGACGTCCCCGCCGACGGCGTCCGGGAGGCCATTGAGAACGTCGTCCGCGATGGCGCCGGACGGGTGGCAGCCACTCTGCTCGGCGGCGAACTGGCCGCATCGACTCCGACCTGGGCTGCCCGGGCCGGCCAACCGGAGGGAAGCGCATGAGCATTCCGCAGCGGGCGGCAGCCCTGGGTATGGAGCCGCACCCCGAAGGCGGCTGGTTCGTCCGCACCTGGACGTCCACCGAACGGATCGCCACCCAGGGCGGGCCGCGACCGGCCGCCACTCTGATCCACTATCTGCTGGAGGCCGGCCAGTCCTCGTCCTGGCACCTGGTCAGCTCTGACGAGGTCTGGCTGTGGCACGGCCCGGGCAGCCTCGACCTGCAGCTGGGCGGCACCGGTCCGGCGCCCGAAGAAGGTCCGCTGCAGCGACTCGGCGGAGGGCCGGACGAGGTGGCCCAGGTCTTGGTGCCAGCCGGCACCTGGCAGCGCAGCCTCACGGCAACCCAGGAGGTTCTGGTGAGTTGCCTGGTCAGCCCCGGTTTCGACTACTCCGACTGGGAGCTGTTCGAGGGCTGAGCCGTCCGGCTGGCGACCGCGTGCGTACGTATGTGCACAGGCCCCGTACGCTGTGACCGCTCAACCAGCCGGACAACGACGTGCGGCCGCATCGCCTACGAAAGGACCAGGAGACCATGACTCGGTACCTCAATCGTGTCGTCGCCGTCGCCGCGTCTGCGGCATTCGCGCTCGGCCTTGCGGCCTGTTCGACGGGAGCGGCCACGCCCGCTTCGCCGGGCTCGCCGGCTGCGAGCGAGTCGACCAGCGCCAGCGCCACGCCGACCACCGTCGACGTGAAGACGCTCACCGTCACTCCGGGCAAGCTGACCATCGCCACCGGCAAGCCGGCCTACTCCCCGTGGGTCGAGGACGACAAGCCGGAGAGTGGCAAGGGTTTCGAAGCAGCCGTGGCCTACGCCGTGGCCGAGAAGCTCGGCTTCGCCAAGGAGGACGTGGTCTGGAAGCGGACCACTTTTGACGCCGCGATCGCACCCGGACCGAAGGCCTGGGACTTCAACCTTCAGCAGTACTCGATCACCGACAAGCGCAAGAAGGCCGTCGACTTCTCCAGCCCGTACTACACCACCACCCAGGCGGTGCTCACCTACGCCGGTTCGCCGGCGGAGTCGGCCACCAGCATCGCGGCTCTGAAGAGCGTGGTGCTCGGAGTAGCGGCCGGCACCACCAGCCAGTCCGCGCTGACCACCCTGATCGCACCCACCGCCACGCCGAAGGTGTTCAACACCAACGAGGATCTCGTGCAGGCGTTGAAGACCAAGCAGGTTCAGGCGATCGTGGTCGACCTGCCCACCGCGCTCTACCTGTCGGCCGCCGTGCTCGACAACGGAAAGATCGTGGGCCAGCTGGCCGACAACACCGGTGGCGACCAGTACGGTCTGGTGCTCCCCAAGGGTTCCAAGCTCACTGCTGCAGTGACCGCCGCGGTTGACGCGCTCTCCGCCGACGGCACCTTGAAGGGTCTGGAGAAGACCTGGCTGTCGGAGTCGATCAAGGTTCCTGTGCTGTCCTGATCGACATGTCATCTACTCAGCCTGGTGGGGGGCAGGACGCACTCGTCCTGCCCCCCACCAGCGAACTCGAACTCGACCGGCGGCTGTATCGGCGTCGGCAGACCGGACGATCGATTCTGATCAGCGCGGGGAGCACTCTGGTGTTCGCCGTAGTGGTCTGGCAGGTGCTGGTGCGTTCGCCGGGTTGGGCCGTCACCCAGCAGACCTTCTTCGACCCAACCCTCTTCGCCCAGGCGATTCCGCTGGTGGCCGGGGGCATGCTGCTCAACTTGGAGATCCTCTTCTTCTCCGTCATCGGGGTGGCGCTGCTTGCCGTGATCCTGGCCGGCATGCGGAGCCTGCGGGGACCGGTACTCTTTCCGCTGCGCTTCTTGGCCGCCGCCTACACCGATCTGTTTCGCGGGACGCCCTTTCTGATCGTGCTGTATCTGGTGGGGTTCGGCATTCCGGCGCTGGGCTTCACCGATCAGATCATTCCGGTGGAGTTGCTGGGCGGGGTGGCCCTGGTGCTCACCTACTCGTCCTATGTGGCCGAGGTGTTGCGAGCCGGCATCGAAGCCGTACATCCGTCCCAGCGGTTGGCGGCGCGCTCGCTCGGGTTGAGCCACTATGGGACTCTCCGGCTTGTGGTGTTGCCGCAGGCGATCCGCAAGGTGACGCCAGCGCTGATGAACGACTTCGTTTCCATGCAGAAGGACGTCGGGCTGGTCTCGATCCTGGGCGGGATCGACGCGGTCCGCAGCGCGCAGGATCTGGTCTCGCTCACGTACAACTACACCCCGTATGTGGTGGCCGGTCTGGCTTTCGTCGTCCTGAGTTGGCCGTTCATCCGGCTGACCGACTGGCTCACTGCTCGGCAGCAGGCCCGCGAGCAGATCGGGGGGCTGGTCTGATGAGCCAACCGGTGCTCGAGATGCACGGCATCGTCAAGGTCTATGGCAACAACCCGGTGCTGCGCGGGGTCGACTTGGCCGTCCATCAGCACGAGGTCGTGGTGTTGATCGGGGCGTCCGGCTCGGGCAAGTCGACGCTGCTGAAGACGGTGAACCTGCTGGAGCGGATCGACGACGGTCAGATCCTCCTGTCCGGCACCGACATCAGCGATCCGCGGGTCAAGGCGGACGCCGTCCGGGCCCGGATCGGCGTGGTCTTCCAGCACTACAACCTGTTCCCGCACTTGTCGGTCCTGGACAACGTGACTCTGGCCCTGCGCAAGGTGCACGGCGTCGGCAAGGCCGAAGCCGCCGAGCGCGGACGAACGGTGCTGGCCCGGATCGGGCTGGCCGACCGTGCCGACTCCTACCCCGACCGGCTCTCCGGCGGCCAGCAGCAGCGGGTCGCCATCGCCCGGGCCATCGCCACCGATCCGGAACTGCTGCTGCTCGATGAGATCACCAGCGCCCTGGACCCGATGCTGGTCGGCGAGGTGCTCGACCTGGTCGGAGAGCTGAAGGCGGCCGGATCGACGATCGTGATGGCCACCCACGAGATGGACTTCGCCCGCCGGGTCGCCGACCGGGTGCTGTTCCTGTCCGGTGGACGGGTGATCGAGGAGGGGCCGGCGGCGCAGGTGCTCGATGCGCCCACCCAGCCCGAGACGATCGAGTTCCTCCGCCGCACGATGCGCTGACCCGCGTCAGTCCGTCCCGTCCGCCGACTGTGGCGACCCGGGCGCTCTGAACCGGGCACGGGTGCGCGTTCAGTAGAGCCAGGGACGCATGCGCGGGTCAAGGTCGGGCCGGGGAGCCGCCGACGGTCGGTTCGGGTCGACATCGTTGAGCAGCCGTTGTGGAAGTTGTTCGCCGGTCCGGCGGGCGAACAGTCTGCGGAGCAGCTCGCGCAGGCGAGGGCGATCCTCGCTGCACTGCTGATGTGCTTCGGTGGGGATGGTCCAGGTCGTCATGCTGCGACCGTAGGATGGTAACCGGACGATCTACTTCCGGATAAGTCCAGCAATCTCCCACGTGCCAGGAGAGACCATGGCTGCCGACTCGAGCCCGACCGCGCGGGCGTTGCTGGTCCTCGAGTTGCTGCAGAACCGGCCGGGCACCACGGCCGCCGAGCTGGCTGAGGCGCTCGGGGTCACCGAGCGCGCGGCCCGCCGCTACATCGGCATCCTGCGCGAGGCCGAGATCCCGGTGGAGTCCAGTCGTGGTCGCTATGGCGGCTACGCGCTGGGCCGGGGCGTCCGGCTGCCACCTCTGGTGTTCTCGGCCACCGAGGCTCTCGGAGTGGTGATGGCCGTGCTGGAGGGCTATCACGATGCGGCCGACACCGCCGATCCGGTCGGCAATGCCCTGCGCAAGATCATGCGCGCCCTGCCCGAGGCGGTCGCCGCCCAGGCTGAGTTGGTCCGTCGGACGGCGCGGCGGGTGCAGAGTCGGCGGATCGATCCGCCCGACCCGGGCATCACCGCGGAGCTGGTGGCGGCCAGCGCGGCCCGCCGGGTCGTCCGGCTGGACTACCGGATCGAACCCGACAGGCAGTGGTCGAGCGAGGTCGAACCCTGGGCGGTGCTGGTCCGTGAGGGTCGCTGGTACCTGCTGTGCCAGCGGCTCGGTTCGGGGGCGACCCGCACCTATCGGCTGGATCGGATCCGCAAGGTCGAGGTGCGCGAGCAGACCTTCGAACCACCTTCGGACCTCGACCCGGTCGCCGAACTGGAGCGCAACTTCGCCTCCGGCTACTCCTACCCGGTGGAGGTGGTGATCGAGGCTCCGATCGACGAACTGACCGAGCTGTCCCGGACCGTCGGGGAGCTCTCCTCGATCGACGAGAGCCACACTCGGTTGATCGCCACCACCGGTGACCCGGCCTACTACGCCGAGATCCTGGCCGGGATCTCGCACCCGTTCACGGTGGTGCGCGGGCCGGAACTTGCCGCGGCCGTGGTGGCGCTGGGGGAGCGGCTGGTCCGCGCCGGCCGTCCGACCCCGGGCTGAACCCGACTCTGGGGGGGGCCAGGAGGCCCGGGCCAGTGGCCGGACGTGCAGGGTAGGAGTGCTGCGTCCAACATATGAGCAACGGGTTGCGGTACCCGTTCCGAAATGGTTCGACCAGAAGGTCACTCGGGGTCGGGACGATATGGTGAAGGCATGACCGACACGCCGTTGCTTCTTGCCGGCGACTTCGCCACTCCCTCCGCAGCTGATTGGGAGGTTGAGGTCCTCAAGGTCCTCAACCGGCGTCGTCCAGAAGGCACAGAACTCACCGTTGAGCAGGCGATGGCCCGACTCCGCACCACCACCGCGGACGGGCTTCGCATCGAGCCTCTCTACACCGAATCCGACATCCCGCTGGGACATCCCGGAGTAATGCCGTTCACTCGCGGCACCATGACCAAGACCAGTCCGGCTACCGGCTGGGACGTCCGTCAGCTCCATGAGGATCCCGATGCGGCCTACACCAAGGCTCAGATCCTGGCTGACCTCGAGCGTGGTGCCACCTCCGTGTGGCTGCGCCTCGGCTCGGACGCCATCGCGCCGTCCGACCTGGCCGCCGTGCTCGATGAGGTCGATCCCAACCTGGCGCCGATCTCGGTGAGCAGCGTCGAGGATCAGGTGGCCGCCGCGAAGGCGCTGGCCGACTACCTGGCGGCCAAGGGTGCCCACCATGCCGCCGGCAGCTTCGGGCTGGACGCGCTGGGCGCGGCCGCTCGCACCGGTGCCGCCGCAGACCTCGGCCCGCAGGCCGAGTGGGTGGCCAAGGCCCTGGCCGAGTTCCCGGGCGTCCGGGCGCTGACCGTGGACGCGCTGCCCTACGACGACGCCGGAGCCGGCGACATCGATCAGCTCGCCTTCGCCATCGCCACCGGTGTGGCTTACCTGCGCGACCTGGAAGCCGCCGGGATCTCCCCGGAGAAGGCCTTCGGCCAGTTCGCCTTCCGGGTCAGTGCCAACACCGACCAGTTCACCACCATCGCCCGACTGCGCGCGCTGCGTCGCCTGTGGGCGCGGGTCGGCGAGGTCAGTGGCGTCCCGGCCAATGCCCGCGGTGCAGTTCAGCACGCGGTCACCAGCTGGCGGATGATCACCCGCGACGATCCGTGGGTGAACCTGCTCCGCGGCACCATCGCCACCTTCGCCGCCGCCGTCGGTGGCGCCGAGATCGTCACCACGCTGCCGTTCGACACCGCCTGGGGCCTGCCCAACGAGGTCAGCCGTCGACTGGCTCGCAACACGCAGCTGGTCGCCGCTGAGGAGTCCAACATCGGACGGGTCGCCGACCCGGCCGGCGGCTCCTGGTACGTCGAGCAGCTCACCGATCAGCTGGCCAACAAGGCCTGGGCGACCTTCGTCGAGATCGAGGCTGCCGGTGGCATGGCCGCCGCGCTGTCCTCGGGCCTGGTCGCCGACAAGATCGCCGGCGTCAGCACCGAGCGGGCCAAGCGCCTGTCCACCCGCAAGCTGCCGCTGACCGGCGTCAGCATGTTCCCCAAGGCCGACGAAGAGCCGGTCAAGGCCAAGCCGCGTCCGGCCGCTCCGGCCCGGGCCGGGCTGCCCGCACACCGCGACGCCGAGGTCTTCGAGGCGCTCCGGGATCGGGCCGCTGCTGCTCCCAGCAAGCCGGAAGTCTTCCTGGCCTGCCTGGGTGCTCGTCGCGACTTCGGTGGTCGGGAGACCTTCACTGCAGCCCTGCTCGGCGTCGGTGGCATCGTCACCCCGTCCAGCGAGGGTGGCACGCCTGAGGAGATCGCCGCCAAGGCGTCCGCCGCGGGTGCCAAGTTCGTGATCCTGTGCTCCTCGGCCAAGATCTACGCCGACCAGGCCGTCCCGGTGGCCCGGGCGCTCAAGGCTGCCGGTGTGGGCACTGTCTACATCGCCGGACGCAAGAAGGAGACCGGGGCCGCTGACGTCGACGACGTGATCGACGGCGAGGTCTTCGACGGGATGGATGTGGTCGCCTTCCTTGGCGAGGCCATGGACCGGATGGGAGTTGCCAAATGAGCACGATCCCCAACTTCAGCGGCATCGAGCTGGGCGCGCCGGTGCCCCCGGCCGACTCGGCCGAGCAGTTCCAGGCGATCCTGGAGGCCGGTACCCACACCGAGGGGTGGCAGACCCCGGAGCACATCCTGGTTCCGCCGCTGTTCGACGAGAGCGCCTATGAGGGACTGGACTTCCTGAAGACCTACCCGGGCATCCCGCCGTTCCTGCGTGGCCCCTACGCCACCATGTACGTCAACCAGCCGTGGACGATCCGGCAGTACGCCGGCTTCTCCACCGCCGAGGAGTCCAACGCCTTCTACCGGCGCAACCTGGCCGCCGGCCAGAAGGGCCTGTCGATCGCCTTCGACCTGGCCACCCACCGTGGCTACGACTCCGATCATCCGCGGGTGACCGGTGACGTCGGTATGGCCGGTGTGGCCGTGGACTCGATCCTCGACATGCGTCAGCTGTTCGACGGCATCCCGCTGGACCAGATGTCGGTGTCGATGACCATGAACGGCGCGGTGCTGCCGGTCCTGGCTCTGTACGTCGTCGCGGCCGAGGAGCAGGGGGTGAAGTTGGAGCAGCTGCAGGGAACGATCCAGAACGACATCCTCAAGGAGTTCATGGTTCGTAACACCTACATCTACCCGCCGACCCCGTCCATGCGGATCATCGCCGACATCTTCTCGTTCACTTCCGCGAACATGCCGAAGTTCAACTCGATCTCGATTTCTGGCTACCACATGCAGGAGGCCGGCGCGACCGCCGACATCGAGATGGCCTACACCCTGGCCGACGGCGTGGAGTACATCCGCGCCGGTGAGTCGGTGGGCCTGAAGGTGGACCAGTTCGCTCCGCGACTGAGCTTCTTCTGGGCTGTGGGGATGAACTTCTTCATGGAGGTCGCCAAGTTCCGTGCGGCCCGCCTCCTGTGGGCCCGCCTGGTGCGGGACTTCGAGCCGAAGAACCCCAAGTCGATGAGCCTGCGCACGCACAGCCAGACCTCTGGCTGGTCGCTGACCGCCCAGGACGTGTTCAACAACGTGATGCGCACCTGCCTGGAGGCCATGGCCGCCACTCAGGGGCACACCCAGTCGCTGCACACCAATGCTCTGGACGAGGCCATCGCCCTGCCGACCGACTTCTCGGCCCGGATCGCCCGTAACACCCAGCTGTTCATTCAGCAGGAGTCGGGCACCTGCCGCACCGTCGATCCGTGGGCCGGCAGCGCCTACATCGAGCGGTTGACCTACGACCTGGCCAAGAAGGCCTGGGACCTGATCCAGGAGGTCGAGGCGGCCGGTGGTATGGCCAAGGCCATCGAGGCGGGCATCCCGAAGATGCGCATCGAGGAGGCCGCGGCCCGTACCCAGGCCCGGATCGACTCGGGTCGTCAGCCGCTGATCGGCGTCAACAAGTACACCGTGGACAACGACGTGTTGCCCGAGGTGCTCAAGGTCGACAACGCCAGCGTCCGCGATCAGCAGATCGAGAAGCTGAAGCGGCTGCGTGCCGAGCGCGACCAGGCGGCCACCGATGCCGCCCTGGAGAAGCTCACCTGGGCCGCGGCGAACCCCGACCCGACCGACGCCGATCGCAACCTGCTGAAGCTGGCCATCGACGCGGCTCGCGCCAAGGCCAGTGTCGGTGAGATCTCCGACGCGCTGGAGAAGGTGTTCGGCCGCTACACGGCCAACATCCGTACCATCTCCGGTGTGTACAACTCCGAGTCCGGCTCCACCGAGGCCGTGACCAAGGCTCGCGCCATGGTCGACGATTTCGAGAAGGCTGAGGGACGTCGTCCCCGGATCCTGGTAGCCAAGATGGGTCAGGACGGACACGACCGTGGCCAGAAGGTGATTTCGACCGCCTTCGCCGACCTCGGCTTCACCGTGGACGTCGGCCCGCTGTTCCAGACTCCTGAGGAGACCGCTCGGCAGGCTGTCGAGTCCGACGTGCACGTGGTCGGAGTCTCCTCGCTGGCTGCCGGTCACCTCACCTTGGTGCCGGCGCTACGCAAGGCGCTGGACGAGCTGGGCCGTCCGGACATGATGATCGTCGTGGGTGGCGTGATTCCTCCGGCCGACTTTGAGGAGTTGTACGCCAAGGGTGCGGATGCGATCTACCCGCCCGGTACGGTGATTCCGGACTCGGCGATCGGCCTGCTCACCAAGCTGCGCGAGCGTCTCGACGCCGTCTGATTGACCGATGATGGGTCGAGCCTGCTGGGTTTCCGGCAGGCTCGACCTGTCTAGAGCCCGGCCCGCAGATACTGGACATGTCCAGTATCTGCACCGGGTTCGGCCAACCGAATGCGCGTGTCCGCCACCAGTACGCGATGAACGAGCAGAGTATGGACGAGATGACTGAAGCCAAGGAGCCGCTCTACCTGCGGTCGGACCCGACGCCGGGACGGCAGTACGGCGACGCCGTGCCGCCTCGGCGTGACCCTGCGGTGGTGAAGCGTCCGCATCTGGATCCCGAGCTGTTGGCGCAGCGGATCCGGGCCGGTGAGCGGACGGCGATCGCGCGAGCCATCACCCTTGTCGAGTCCAGCAAGCCGGCTCACCACGACCTGGCCGCCGACCTGCTGCGGATTCTGCGCCCGGACACCGGCAAGGCCATTCGGGTCGGCATCACTGGCGTCCCTGGCGCAGGCAAGTCCACCTTCATCGACTCCCTCGGCCGTCGGCTGATCGACCAGGGTCATCGGATCGCGGTGCTGGCCGTCGATCCGACCTCGGCCAAGACCGGTGGCTCGATCCTGGGCGACCGGACCCGGATGGGGGAGTTGGCCCAATCCGATCAGGCCTTCATCCGGCCCTCACCGGCCGGCAGCCATCTGGGTGGCGTCGCCCGCACCACGCGCGAATCGATGCTGGTGCTGGAGGCGGCCGGCTACGACGTCGTCCTGGTCGAGACCGTCGGCGTCGGCCAGTCCGAGGTCGCCGTGGCCGGCATGGTCGACACCTTCTTGCTGATCACCTTGGCTCGGGCCGGGGATCAGCTGCAGGGGATCAAGCGCGGCATCCTGGAGATGGCCGACGTGATCACCGTGAACAAGGCCGATGGCGACCATGAGTCCGAGGCCCGGGTCACCGCCCGCGAACTGTCCATCGCCATGAAGCTGATCACCTCCGACCCCAAGGCCACCCGTCCGCCGGTGCTGACCTCGAGCTCGCTGACCGGCAAGGGCCTGGACGAGGTGTGGCAGGCGATCCTGGATCACCGTGCGCGCCTGGAGGCCGCCGGACAGCTGCAGGCCCGCCGAGCCAAGCAGCAGCGCGAATGGCTGTGGGCCCTGGTTCACGGCGAACTCGAGGACGCCCTGCGCGTCTCTCCGGCGGTGAACGCGATCCGCGCCCAGCTGGAGGCCGAAGTCGAGTCCGGTGAGCTGTCCGCCCTGGAGGCTTCGGACGCGATCCTGGCCGCCTTCGTCCGCGACGCCGAGGACCTGCTGCGCCACTAGCTTCTCGCCGCAGACTCATCGGCGGGCGAGCCTGTCAGACAGCGATCCCGGGGGAGGTGCCCCGGCTGGACACTTCGCGGACAACATCCAGCGACGCACGAGCTGGGCTGAGCGCTCGACCTACGGTTGACGGCGAGTGAAGGGATCAGCCATGAGTACCCTGCCAACCGGTGTCGTGATCGGTGTCGCTGTGCTCCTGCTGGGCATCAGCGGCTGCTCGTCGGCTCCGGTCAACGTCGCTGCCGAGGTGGCTGTGGGTGCGCCGGCTGCCATGCCCGCGGATCATGCGACGAGGCCCGCACTCGGCACTGACCGGACCGTCCACCCGGCCGAGTCATGGAGTGCGCCGGACAGCGGGGCCAAGGTCTCGCACGGAAGCGGCATTGTCGAGTTCGTGGGCAGCAGCAGCATCACGGCGATCGCCGCCCACTCTGACTTGGCTGTTCGCGGCACCGTCACCGCGGTGTCCTACACCCATGTCGATGGTCAGCCGTACACGCTCAGTGACGTCAAGGTCAGCGAGGTCTTGGCCGGTGATGCCAAGGTTGGCGACCTGATCACCATCGTCCAGCCAGGCGGCTACATCCCGCTGCGGATCGAACTCGCGACCGGACAGATCGACCGGTCCCGAGTCGACCCGAGCCTCACCCAGGCTGAGATCGACGCCAGTTTCAACGCGTACCACTGGGATGGTCAGCGGTTCCCCGAGGTCGGCGACGACTCGATCTACTTCCTCACTGAACTGACCAAGGCCAAAGCCAAGAGTGTCGTCGCGTCCACGTCCTTGACGGGTACTTACTTCCGCGGCTGGAGCGATGCCGGCCAGTTCCGCGCCACTGAGCGCAATGGCGGCGAGGCCTTCACCCGCCACGTCGACCCGGCCGAGGTCGTTCCCGGCGACCCCGACACCGGGGCCACTATCTCGGTGACTCGTCTGCGGGAAGTCGCTCAGCAGATCCAGAGCTAGCAGCTCGCCGGCGCAGCGGCACTAGCGCAGACGCTGCTTCAGCTCCAGGACGATCGGAACCTGGCTTGTCGGCACGTCCGGTAGGCGCAGGGTCACCGGGAGTGACTTGCCGGTCGGGGCCGTCGTGGCAACGCGTTCGCGCAGGGTGTCGTCCAGGTCGGGGCTGGCCAGGACGGTCTCGCGCAGTCGCGCCGGGAAGTAGAAGGTGATCCGAGCCAGGCCCGGCTCTACGCTCATCCAGGCCATGGTGGCCTTGCCGCGGGTGGCCTTGGCCAGCCAGCCACCGTCGCGGTAGTAGCGCCAGGCCACGTCCACCCCGGCGTTGGCGAAGGCGTCCAGGGCTTCCTGCCAGGCGGCATCGGTGTCGCCGAGCACCTCGGCGATGGCCTCGGGGGTCGGTGGCTGGGATTGGTCGCGGAACGCTTGGCCCATGGCGCAACGATAGGACGACGGCGCCGCGAGCGTCGGCGAGTTGGCCCGATGGCTGACCCGGTCCCCGAGCAAGGAGCAGTTCCCGATGAGCGACCGCATTCTGGTGGTGGTCGGCCACCCGCTGGCCGGCAGCCTCAGCCACGAGCTGGGCCAGCGCTATGCCGAGGCGGCCCGCGCTGCCGGAGCCGAGGTGCGGGTGCGGGATCTGTCCGAGCGCCAGCCGCAGAACCCGCCGGACCGGGCGAGTCTGCGCTCGGTCCGCGAGGATCGCAGCTGGCTGGAGCCGTCCGTGGCCGCCGACCTGGCCGACCTGGAGTGGGCGCAGCACATCCTGATCGTGTTCCCGCAGTGGTGGGGGCTGTATCCCGCGGTGCTGAAGGCCTGGATCGATCGCACCTTCGTCTCCGGAGCGACCTACCGCTCAACGGCCGGCTACCGCTGGGAGCCGCTGCTCACCGGACGCACGGCTCGGCTGATCATGACCTGCGATGTGCCTCGGTTCTACAACCAGCTGGTCTACCGGGATGCCGCCATCACCGCGCTGCGCCGGGCCACCCTGGGTTACTGCGGGATCAAGACGATCGGCGCCAGTCGGTTCACCCCGGTGAAGACCTCCACCCCGCAACTGCGGGCGAAGTGGTTGGCTAAGGCAGAGCAGTTCGGCACCGTGGACGCCGGCCGATAGTCGGCGACAGCCACCGCCCCTAGGTTTCTCGGGCCGACTCGGACCCGCACCCGCTCTGGACGGCTCCGCGGGGCCATCTCACCTCGTGTCAGCGCCGATGTTGTCGTTATCAGGCGGGTGGCGAGACGCTGAGCCGATGCGACCGCCGATGTTGTCGATATGAGCCCCCATGGAGGCCTCGATAGCGACAAAGTCGGCGGTCGCGCGTGAGCCGGGTCCTGGCACGGCCTTGATAACGACGAAATCGGCGGCCGAACCAGCCAAACGACGCCGGAGGCCTCGCCCGCCGAACGGACCGAGCCGGAGCGAGCCTTCACACCACGGACGCCCGGCGCTAGATCACCAGGATGTCGAAATCGCCCTGACTACGGAGAACCTCGGCGTAGTGGGCGCGCTGCTCGGGGGTCGGCTCGACCAGCGGCACCGGGGACGGTCGGACGCCATGAGCCCGGAACCCGATGAGCTTCAGCCGCATCCTCGGGTTGATCTCGGCCAGCCAGGCGCCGGTGCGAGCCAGCAGCTCGTCGGAGTCATTGGCTCCGGCGGCCAGCAGGAGTCGTACCTCGTGCAGCTTGCCGCGACCGGCCAACAGCCGGATCGACTCCAGCACCTCGGCATTGCCCGAGCCGACCAGCTCGCGGTGAATGGCGTCGTCGAAGCACTTCAGGTCGATCATGGCCGCGTCCAGCACGGGATCCAGCTCGTCCCAGACCGCCGGTGAAGCGGCCCCGTTGGAGTCGACGAAGCAGGTCAGCCGGGACAGGCTCGGATCGGCCTTGATCGCGGCGAACAGGGCTGCCACGAAGCCGGCCTGCTGAGTGGCCTCGCCACCGGAGACCGTGACCCCCGAAATGAATGGGACGTTCGGGTGCAGCTGCTCCAGCACCTCGGCCACCTGCATGGTCCGCGCCTTCGGGGTGGAGTCGTAGGGGCAGATCCGGATGCAGGCCTCTTCGCCGGTGCAGCGGTCGGGGTTCCAGACCACCCGTCCGCCCACCACGTCCAGCGCCGAGGAGCCGCAGGCGTCCACGCATACCCCGCAGTCATTGCAGAGGTTGATGGTGTACGGGTTGTGGCAGGCCAGACAGTTGAAGTTGCAGCCCTGGGTGAACACCACGAACCGGTTCCCCGGCCCATCGACGGCGGAGAACTCGATGACGCCGCTGATCTGCCCGGTCGGGCTCACCCGCGGGGGCTGGACTCGGCCGAAACCACCCGCTTCACGGCACGAGTGGTGACGGTGTGGTTGATCTCGGCAGTGGCGGCCAGGTAGTCGCTGGAATGCCGGGCGCCGTGCTCGGCGATCCCGACCAGGTCGGACTTGCGGACCAGGTAGCCGGTGATCCGGATGAACTCGTTGGAATCCAGGTTGAAGGTGAAGTCGCGCATCCCGATCGACAGCGCGCCGCGGATCACGTCCACTCCCAGACCCGCGAGATGTGGCCGGCCGCCCGCGAGCGCTTCGGCACTGCGGACGCTCGGCGCTAGATCAATACGAGCTGCAGATGGGCACGAGGACTGGGGTAAGCCCGCTGGCGAAGCTCCCACCGGAAGCAGTGCTCGTTCCGCGACTGCGGTGCAGCGGACAATACGTGGCCATTTCGGTGTCTCCGCTTTGGGGCCGTCCTACTGCACTATGCTGTCAGTCGGTCACAATCACGAAGGAGTGGTAAGTGTTATCGAAGTTCAGACGACCAATGAGGTCCGCGGCTGTCCTATTGGCCCTCGTATCACTAACTGCGCTGTCGGTCACTCCAGCGCAGGCCGCCTCCAGTCAGTGCGAGAGTGCGGGATCCACGATCACGAGGTGCTATTACGTGGACGGATATACGGCACAGTCGAAGTGGATCGTGTTCAATGACAGTATGGAGAACGACCTCTATACAGAAAAGGGACACCTGTCCTGCACGGCAACCGAGTCCAAGACGGACAGGTTCACCGTCTCTGTGAAGGTCTCTGGCGAGGTGGGTAACTTCCTATTTGCCAAGGCCGACGTGGAGGTCGGTGGAGAGATTCAGCACGAGGTGACAACTGGGTACGTCACCACCGGCGACATGACGGTCCCGGCCCGAACTATCATGTACTGTGATCGGGGAACGGTTCGAGACAAGTTCGCCGCCCACTACACTGACACGAACTGCAGTTCCTCCGGCTGCGCAGCGCCCGTGCGCCACAACTTCACGATAACAAGCCCCGTCACGAAGCGTTGGTGGTTCCACAGCGAGCGGATCTAGTGCGCACGCGTCTGGCCGCCTTCTATGCCTTGGTGTTGCTGAGCCTCACTTCTTGGAGCGGGTGCTCAGCCTACGCCCCAAGAAGTGAGCCAGGAGGGCCGTCGTACGAGCCTGCAGCTCCGGGTGAATCGAGTGACACCGGCCTGGAGATCAAGCATGGCGATGAGATAGTCAGAGTCTCGCGTGGGACTGGTGGAGTTTCCAGTAGCGCCGACGTACCAGCATCTGGTGGCTCGGTGGTGCTCTATGTAGTCTGCATGTCTGCGGGACGATTCCGTGTGATTAACGCTCATAGCGGAACTGAATGGGTGGTGGATTGCAACGGAGCGACTAATCGAAGGGAGTATCTCACTGATATGGCTTCACTGCAGTTTCGGTTTCAGGTCGATGATGGAGCGAAATGGGTGTGGGCAGTTGCTCGTAAGCAGTGACGCCTCCTGGGCAAGGTAGTCGGATAAGGTGGGCTCGAGTTGCCGGGTTGTAGCGACGGGCAGGGCGTTCACGTGGCTGAGGTGTGAATGGCTTGGTCGCGTGCTGCCGTCGAGCTAATCACCTGGTAGAAGAACTCGGAACAGCCTCCTTTTCGGAGGGGAATCGATTGAGATCGAGAGCTTTATGAGCAATCGCGCATGAGTGCCCATGGCTCGAGTGAGGCCATCTGGGGTGGCCATGGCCCGGCCAAGTTCAAGCGCACCCCCGCTCAAGCAGCTCAGGCGCCACTACCACCGTGTATGCGACCGTCTACAACGACTTCTCGATTGTGGTGTCGAACAACCCGTCGTAGTCGATGGCGCAAGAGGGCCGCCCGGCCTATGACGTGCTGGGCGGCCCTCTTGCGTTCTCTCAGAGCATGAGTGGGAGCGACCGGCTCTAGGTCACAACTGGGTATCAGCTTGTCACACTGGCGACGACTGGGAAGCGACTGCCCCATCGACGTGGCTAGAGTGCTGACGCCGGGTTTGAGTCCATGACCCGCGTGTACTCGTTGCCAAGGAGGCATCTTCGTGAAGAAGTCTTTGATTATTCCGGCCGCTCTCGGAGCAGTCGCACTCACCTTCGCCGGCTGTGCAACGCCGCCGCCGGTCGCGACCGGCTCCACGCCCGCCACGAGCAGCGCTACGACGTCCGATTTCAAGGCATGCATGGTCTCGGACCTTGGCGGCTTCGACGACAAGTCGTTCAACCAGACCTCCCACGACGGCCTGGTCAAGGCGGGCACCGAGCTGGGCATCCAGACCGCCCAGGTGCAGTCCAAGGCTGAGGCCGACTACGCGCAGAACATCAAGTCGATGGTTGACGCGAAGTGCAACGTGATCATCACTGTCGGCTTCCTGCTGGGCGATGCAACCCAGGCTGCCGCGAAGCAGTACCCGGACGTGAAGTTCGCGATCGTCGATTACGCCTACGAGAAGCCCGAGTCGAACCTCAAGGGCCTCGTCTTCAACACCGGTGAGCCGTCCTTCCTGGCCGGCTATGCAGCGGCGTCACTCAGCAAGACCGGCAAGGTTGGCACGTTCGGTGGTGCGAAGATCCCCTCGGTAACCGCGTTCATGACCGGCTTCGCCCAGGGCGTCGCCAAGTACAACAAGGACAAGGGCAAGGACATCAAGGTCCTCGGCTGGGATGAAGCCAAGAAGGATGGGTCCTTCATCCCCGGCCAGAACCCATTCCAGGACGTGGCTGGCGGCAAGCAGGTCGCCAACAACCTCGTCTCCCAGGGTGCGGATGTTCTGCTCCCCGTTGCAGGTAGCGCAGGCGAGGGTGCGCTCCAGGTGGCGCAGGCCAGCGGCGGCAAGGTCGGCTCGATGTGGGTCGACACCGACGGTTGCACCAGTCAGGCCAAGTACTGTGCGGTGATCCCGACCTCGGTTGGCAAGGCCATGGACGTGGCTGTGTACCAGGCGATCAAGGATGCCAAGGATGGCAAGTTCAGCAACGAGCCATTCGTTGGCACGCTTGCGAACGCTGGCGTGTTCCTGGCTCCGTTCCACGACTGGGATAGCAAGGTAAGCGCGGACACCAAGTCTGAGCTCGACAAGATCAAGGCTGACATCGTCGCTGGGACGATCAAGATCGCATAGCGATCGTTCGCGACACGGAGGAGGGGGGCTGCACGTCTCCCTCCTCTGCCGTACCTGGCCCGCGAGGTGCGTGCCACAACGGCTGGAATCTGGAAGGATCAGGGCGTGCCAGACAAGCCCACGAGGGGTCTCCAGCTCCGCGAGATCACGAAGAAGTTCGGCGACTTTGTCGCCAATGATGTTGTCGACCTGGACATTCGCCCCGGCGAGATTCACTGCCTCCTTGGCGAGAACGGTGCCGGCAAGTCCACGCTGATGAATGTGCTCTACGGCTTGCTTCAGCCCGACGGCGGGCAGATTGTGGTAGATGGGGTCGAGCAGCACTTCGCCAACCCACGGCAGGCCATGGCGGCCGGGATCGGCATGGTCCACCAGCACTTCATGCTGGTGGAGGTGTTCACGGTCGCGGAGAACCTGATTCTCGGCCGCGAGCCCGGCCCCGTGGTCGACCTGCGCGCCGCCCGGGTCAAGGTGGCCGAGCTCTCGGAGCGCTACAACCTTCCGGTCAACCCGGACGCGTTCATTGAGGACCTGCCCGTCGGGGTCCAGCAGCGTGTGGAGATACTGAAAGCCCTAGCGAACGACGCCGAGTACCTGATCTTCGACGAGCCGACGGCGGTGCTCACGCCGCAGGAGACCGACGACCTAATGGACGTCATGAAGAAGCTCCGCGACGACGGAAAGGCGATCGTATTCATCACCCACAAGCTTCGCGAGGTGCGCGCCATCGCCGACCGCATCACGGTGCTGCGGCGCGGCCGGGTCGTAGGCTACGCCGATCCCGGGACGCCGGAGAACAAGCTCGCCGAACTCATGGTCGGCCGGGCGGTCGACCTGCAGATCAGCAAGCCGCCGGCAGCCGCCGGTGACGTTCGGCTGCGTGTGGAGGGCCTCAGTGTGGCTGATCCCAACGGTTCGGTCGTTGTCGACGACCTCGACTTCGAGGTGCGGGCCGGCGAGATCCTGTGCGTGGCGGGTGTCCAGGGCAACGGCCAGTCCGAGCTCGCCGACGCTCTGCTGGGGAGTAACGCCGACGTCATCGCCGGCACGATCTCTCTGGACGGCGTCGACATCACTCACGCCCGTCCGCGCGAGACGATCGCCGCCGGGCTCGGCTTCGTCCCGGAGGACCGCCAGCACGACGGCTTCGTCGGCTCGTTCACGGTTGCCGAGAACCTCGTGCTGAACCGCTTCCGCGACCGTCCGTTCGCGAACGGCCTTGCGCTCGACCTCAAGGCCGTCGCCGAGAACGCGACGGCGCTGGTCGACCAGTACGACATCCGGACAGAGTCGATTGCAAAGCCGGCCGGGCAGCTCTCCGGCGGCAACGCCCAGAAGCTGGTCCTTGCCCGTGAACTCTCCCGCGACCTGGCGCTGCTCGTTGCCAGCCAGCCGACCCGCGGAGTCGACGTCGGGGCCATCGAGTTCCTGCACCGGCGGATTGTTGAGGAGCGTGACACCGGGGCAGCCGTGCTGATCTTCTCCACCGAGCTGGAGGAGGTCGAGGCTCTCGCCGATCGTGTCCTGGTGATGTATCGCGGGCACGCCGTCGGCGTGGTCGATCCTGGCACCCCCCGGGAGGTGCTCGGTCTGATGATGGCCGGTGTGCCGTACAACGAGGCGATCGCCGGCAACTCCGGCGGCCGTGAGGCGGAGGGGGAGTAGCCGTGACCACACACACCCGCGCGGCAGGGCGGGGAGCCCTCGTCGAGTACGCGTCACGACACTGGCGTGACTGGGCTGTCACCACGGCGGCCTTCGTGCTGGCGCTGGTCATCGGGGCGATCTTGATGATCGCTGCCGACCCGCAGGTGTCCGCGAACTTCGCCTACCTGTTCACCGCTCCGCAGCTCGCGCTCGGGAGCGCGTGGGCCAAGGTATCCGGCGCCTACGGAGCGTTGGCCGTCGGGGCACTCGGCAGCCCGCAGGCACTTGCACTGACGAGTTCTAAGGCCGCCCCCCTGATCTGCGCAGGCCTTGGCGTGGGACTAGCCTTCCGAGCCGGCCTGTTCAACATCGGTGCACAGGGTCAGGCAGTCTGGGGCGCGGTGACCGCGGCGTGGATCGGCTTCACCTTCGAGCTGCCCTATGGCCTGCACCTGCTGGTCGCAGTCGTCGGTGGCGTCGCGGCCGGTGCGGTGTGGGGTGGCATCGTAGGTTGGCTGAAGGCGAAGACCGGCGCCCACGAGGTGATCGTGACGATCATGATGAACTACATCGCGTCGGGCATGCTCGCGTTCCTGCTGACCACAACAGCTTTCCGGCGACCTGGACGGGAGGACCCGATCTCTCCAGAGGTGCACGCCACCGCTGCGTTGCCGTCCATTTTCGGACAGTTCCACCTGGGGTTCGTGCTCGCCATCGCCGCCGCGGCCGCCGTCTGGTGGCTGCTCGAGCGATCGACGACCGGTTTCTCGATCCGCGCGGTCGGAGCCAACCCACACGCCGCGAGCACCGCGGGCATGAGCGTGGCCACGACAACCGCGATCACGATGACCCTCGCGGGTGCCCTTGCAGGCCTCGCCGGCATCCAATTCGCGCTGGGCCCGAGCGCCAATGGCGCGCCCGTCCCGCTCACGCTGGGTCTGGTCGGCACGGTGGGCTTTGACGCGATCACCGTTGCCCTACTGGGACGCTCGCGTCCAGTCGGCATCGTGTTCGCCGGGTTGCTGTTCGGCGGCCTGGACGCTGGGGGCCTGGCCATGCAGAGCGTCGCGCAAACACCCCTGACGCTCACCATGGTGCTTCAGGCCGTGGTGGTGCTGTTCGTAGCGGCGCCGGCGCTTGTCGCGACTGTGCTGCCGTTCTTGAAGGGCCGCCGGCTGAAGCCGAGCGCCACACTCACGGGAGGCCAGGCATGAGCGCGTCCATCTCGGCACCGGCAGAGGTGGTCACCCACGTCCACCTCGAGTCGCCGGACGCCCGCCGGGCACGGCTGTCGACTGGCTGGCTGATCGTTGCGGCGGGCGTGGGCCTCCTTGTGGCGTCCTTCAGCGCCGGGGTCACGGCGACCTTTACGCTCTCCGACGCCTTCGACACCGTCCAACTGCCCAGCGTGGCCCTTCCCGCCGGGCCGGTGGTCCTGCTCACGGCACTGCTATGCCTCGCCGCTGGAGGCGGTCTGGTGTCGGGACGACTCTCGCGCGGCTGGCGCCGAGCGGCCGGTGTGATAGCCGGCCTGTCAGTGGTCGTGGGTTTCCTGAGCTGGGCTGCGTCCAGCAGTACGCTGCCGTTCCCGGTGAGTAACCAGCTCGCAGGCACGGTGGCGCTGGCCACCCCGCTGATGCTCGGCTCGCTGGCCGGTGTGGTCGGCGAGCGCGCTGGCGTTGTCAACGTCGCCATCGAGGGCCAGTTCCTCAACGCGGCATTCACCGCAGCAGTTGTCGGCTCGCTGACCCGCTCGATTCCCGCAGCTCTGATCGGCGCGGTGCTCGCTGCCGCGCTCACCGGCTTGCTGCTCGGCCTGTTCGCGATCAAGTACTTGGTGGATCAGGTGGTGCTGGGCGTCGTGATCAACCTGCTCGCCTCCGGTCTCACAGGCTTCCTGTTCGATCAGCTCGTGCAGCCCAACTCAACCGCGCTGAACGCCTCGCCGATCATGACCGCGATCCCGTTAGGGCCGCTGGCCAGCATCCCGCTGGTCGGGCCGATCCTGTTCGACCAGACGATCCTGGTGTATCTCGCGGTGATCTCTGTGGCCGTGGTGTGGTTCCTGCTCTACAAGACTCGGTGGGGCCTACGCGTGCGTGCCGTCGGTGAGCATCCGAGAGCGGCCGATACTGTCGGCATCTCGGTGACCGCCGTGCGGTGGCAAGCGGTGCTGGTCGGATCGATTTTCGCTGGCCTGGGCGGGGCGTTCTTCACCGTGGGTTCCACCGGCACGTTCGTCAAGGACATCACCGTCGGCAACGGGTTCATCGCGCTTGCCGCCCTTATCATGGGGCGCTGGCATCCGGTGTACGCGGCGCTGATGGGCCTGTTCTTCGGGTTCGTAACCCAGATGGCGTCCCAGCTGCAGACGCTATCGACACCGGTGCCCAGCCAGTTCCTCCTGCTGCTGCCCTACGTTGCCACCATCATCGCCGTTGCCGGCCTGATCGGACGAACTCGGGCACCCGCGGCCGACGGAACGCCCTACATCAAGTGACCGGCATCGACTGGGACGAGCTGCGCGGGCGCGCCCGCGAGCTCGCCGCACGTGCGTATGCCCCGTACTCGAAGTTCCCGGTCGGTGCGGCCGGCCTGACCGAGGACGGACGGGTGGTCGCCGGCTGCAACGTCGAGAACGCCGGCTACGGGGTGGCCTTGTGCGCCGAGTGCGGGCTGGTCTCCGAACTGGTGGCCACCGGCGGCGGACGCCTGGTCGCGGTCACCTGCTGTAACGGCAATGGCGATCAGCTGATGCCCTGTGGCCGCTGCCGCCAGCTGCTGTGGGAGCACGGCGGTGCCGGTCTGCTGGTGGACACCCCGAAGGGCATCCTGCCCATGGACCAGGTGCTGCCGCAGGCTTTCGGCATCGAAGACCTGCGGGAAGTGGTGGGGGAGGTCTAGTGGCGGTCTCGCTGGAGCTGTGCCGGGCCGTTCCGAAGATCGCCCTGCACGACCACCTGGACGGCGGGCTGCGCCCAGCCACCATCGTCGAGCTGGCCGCCGAAGTGGGCCATGTCCTGCCCGAAACCGATCCGGAGGCGCTGGGCCGCTGGTTCTTCGCGGCCGCCGACTCCGGGTCTCTGGTGCGCTACCTGGAGACCTTCGCGCACACCATCGCGGTGATGCAGACCGCCGATCAGCTGCGTCGGGTGGCGAGGGAGTTCGTCGAGGACCAGGCCGCCGACGGCGTGATCTACGCCGAGGCGCGCTGGGCTCCCGAGCAGCATCTGGCCGGCGGGCTCAGCCTGACCGAGGCGGTTGCTGCGGTGCGTGACGGTCTGGCCGAGGGTGTGGCGGCTGCCGCCGCTTCCGGCCGGACGATCATGGCCCGGCAGATCGTGACGTCGATGCGGCACGCCAGCCCGACGACCGAGATCGCCGAGCTGGCCGTGGCCTTCCGCAACGACTCGGTTTGTGGCTTCGACATCGCCGGTGCCGAGGACGGATTCCCGCCCAGCCGCTTCGTCGAGGCCTTCGACTACCTCAAGCGGCACAACTTCGAGTTCACCATCCATGCCGGTGAGGCCTTCGGACTGCCCTCGATCTGGGAGGCGGTCCAGCTGTGCGGGGCATCCCGACTGGGCCATGGCGTCCGGCTGATCGAGGACGTGGCCGCCGACGGCAGCCTGGGCGAGCTGGCCAGCTACGTCCGCAACCGGCGGATCGCGCTGGAGCTGTGCCCGTCCTCGAACCTGCAGACCGGCATTTGCGCCACCATCGCCGAGCATCCGTTCGGACGGCTGGCCGAGCTGGACTTCCGGGTCACGGTCTCCTGCGACAACCGGCTGATGAGCGCCACTACGTTGAGTCGGGAGTATCACCTGCTCAGCGAGGCCTTCGGCTACAGCATGGACGACCTGCGCCGATTCAGCCGCAACGCGGCCAAGAGTGCCTTCCTGCCCTGGGATCAGCGGCTGGGCCTCATCCGACGGGTCGAGGACGAGTTCAGCGCACTGGCCGGTTGAGCGGCAGGAGTTGGTTCATCGTTCACCTAACCGTGAACCGTAGTTGGCGGGTTGGCTGACTGGGCTACCTAGCTTTTCGGTGTGAGTTCCGCCGACCCGACCGCAGCGACCATGAAGGTCGCCCTGCTGGCCGATACCGATGGACGGTGGAAGTGGGCGGCCCGGTTGGCGGCGCGACTGGCGGCGGAGCCCGAGATCCTCGGCTACCAGTTGTGGACGCACGAACTCCCGAGCCACCGGCAGTTGCTGGAGGCTGGAGTGCGGCCCGAACAGGTGCGCCAGCTCACCCCGTCCGGGCTGCTGGAGGCGCTCGCGACCGATCTGCCCGACATCTTGGTGGTGGCCGCCCCGGGTGGGGGCTGCCAGGCCGTCCTGCAGCTCCTGGCGGCGGCCCGGCTCGAGCCGCGTCCGCTGGTGCTCACCGGCTACGTCGGCGTCGTCTACGAGAACCCGGTGGACGGCCTGCTGCTGCGCGCCGGTTCAGACCTGATCGGTGTGAACAGCCCGGCCGACCTCGAGCAGTTCGCCGGGGTGCTGACCAGTGTCGGCGCCCGTCCGGAGTCCTTGGTACGCACCCAGTTGCCCTTTCTCGAGGACCCGGCTCCGCGGACGCCGAGCGGCCGGTTCGCTGTGACCTTCGCCGGTCAGCCCGGCGTTCCGACCAGTCGGGCCGAGCGTCAGCACCTAGTGCAGCGACTGGCCGACCACGCTCGCCGGCATCCCGAGCGGGATGTTCTGGTGAAGCTACGCAACGTGCCGGGCGAACTGGCCACCCATCCCGAGCCGTACCCCTACGACGAGCTGATTCGCGGCCTGGGTAGCCAGCGTCCGGCCAACCTGAAGGTGATCGGCGGCTTGATGAGTCGGGCGCTGAGCCGCACCGACCTGCTGGTCACGGTGAGTTCGATGGCGGCTGTCGAGGCGATCCATGCCGGGGTGGCGGCCGCGGTACTGACCGACTTCGGGATCCGCGAGTCGCTGGGGAACACCTACTTCTTGGGCTCCGGGCTGCTGGCCGGGTTCGATGAGCTCGACCGCGGGCTGGTACCGACGGTGAACCTCGACTGGGCCCGGCAGCGGGGCGTCCGAGAGCTCCATGACGACCTGCCGGGGCGGGTGGTTCAGGCGCTGGCCGAGCCGCGCGGGGAACTGGTTCCCTTCTACAACCTGACCAATGCCAGCGGCCTCCTGCCACGGCTACTGGCCGGCTACGGAGTCGGCCCCGACGGTCGCCCACTACCGGCCCGGACCACGTCGGTGCTGCGCAAGGCGGTGCGCAGCGGTGCCCGCGGGGTCTACCGGCACGGCACCACCGTGATCGGGCCGGCGCTGCGACGACTGGCGGCGCTATGACCGCCCGCCTGGTCCGCACTACCGACCTGCACCCGGCGGCACCAGCCGCCGGCTCCCATCGATTCGACGTGGTGACGGGCGGCGGAGGTATGAGCTTGGCCGCCCGTCACCAGAAGCCCGGCTTCGGCCGGCGACACCCGGCCGCCACCCGGCGACCTGCACACCCCGCTGGGACCCTCCCGCGGGACCTCAGGAAGGACGAGTTGTGAGTGCTGCCAGTTCCAGATTGCGTCGGTTCGGAGATCGCCAGGTCGGCCCCGGCGAGCCCGTCTACGTGATTGGTGAGATCGGGATCAATCACAACGGTGAGCTGTCGAACGCGATCGCCCTGATCGATCAGGCCAAGGCCGCCGGCATGGACGCGGTGAAGTTCCAGAAGCGGACCCCGGAGATCTGCACCCCGCGGGACCAGTGGGATATCGAGCGAGAGACTCCCTGGGGCCGGATGACCTACATCGAGTACCGGCATCGCGTCGAGTTCGGTGAGGACGAGTACCGGGCCATCGACGAGCACTGTCGCGAGTTGGGCATCGACTGGTTCGCCTCCCCGTGGGACGTGCCGAGTGTCGAGTTCCTCAATCAGTTCAACCCGCCGGCCCACAAGATCGCCTCGGCCAGCCTCACCGACGACGAGTTGCTGCGAGCCGCTCGCGCCAGCGGGCACACGGTGATCCTGTCGACCGGGATGTCCACCCCGGATCAGATCCGGCACGCCGTCGAGGTGCTCGGCAGCCGCAACACCGTCCTGCTGCATGCCAACAGCACCTACCCGGCCCCGCCGGAGCAGCTGAACCTGCGGGTGATCAACTCGCTGATGGCCGAGTACCCCAACGTCCCGATCGGCTACTCCGGCCACGAGGTCGGCCTGCAGTCGACCCTGGCCGCGGTGGCCCTGGGCGCCTGCGTGATCGAGCGGCACATCACCTTGGACCGCGCCATGTGGGGCTCGGACCAGTCCGCCTCGGTCGAGCCGGAGGGGATGCGTCGCCTGGTCCGGGACATCCGGGTGCTGGAGTCGGCTCTCGGTGACGGCATCAAGCAGGTCTACCCCGGAGAGCTGGCCGCGATGAAGAAGCTGCGCCGGGTCGCCGGCGACAAGGCCGCGCTGGACGGACCGGAGCGGGCGGCATGACCCGCGACACGCTGGGCCTGGTGGAGAGCCCAGCGCAGTTCCTGCACCTGCTGGAGTGGTGCTACGCCGAGCGTGCCGCCGACCGGACCAGGGCGATCGTGCTCGCACCGCGGCAGCCGCACGCGACCGCCCAGCTGCGCGAGCTGGCCGAGTTCGCCACCGAGGAGGGGCTGGACGTCGAGTGGCGTGAGCCGCGGGCGTCGGCCATGGCCTTCGCGGGCACGCTGCGCCAGCTGTGGCGGCCGATGACCAAGGCCCGGCGACTGGTGATCGGAGATCCCTTCTCGGGCCTGATCCAGACTCTGTTGCCGGCAACTCGAGCCCAGCAGTTGGTCGTGGTCGACGACGGCACTGCCACCATGGAGTTCGCCGCTCAGTACGCCGCCTCCGGCGCGCTCCGCCGGTGGGACTCTCGGCCCTCGGCGATGGATCTGCCCCGGTCGGTGCTCGGCCAGCAGGCCCGACGGATCCTGGCCGGCGGCAAGCTGCGGCTGTTCACGGTGATGCCGATCGCCGGCGTCCCGGCCAGCCGGATCCAGCACAACCGCTACTCCTGGCTGCATGGACGGTTCGCGCCGCCTCAGGTGACCGGCGGAGTCGACGTGATCGGCTCCTCGCTGGTCGAGTCGGGGGTGGCCGACCGGGCCGCGTATCTGCACCGGGTGGCTGCGATCGCCAGCACGTCCGGTGCCCCCGGACGCTACCTGGCACACCGCCGCGAGGATCCGGAGAAGCTGGCTGAACTGAGCCGCGCCACCGGGCTGCGGGTGGTGCGGCCGCAGCTGCCACTCGAGATCGAACTGCGTCGGGGGCCCGTGGCCAGGCGCGTGGTGAGCTTCCCGTCCTCGGTCGGCTACACGCTGCCGGTGGCGCTGGGTGGGCTGCCGGTGCACTACCAGTTCGAGCCCGTGCCCGAGGAGATGCTCGGGGTGGGCGTCACTCAGCGGGCCAGGGAGTTCCTGGACAAGATCTCGACGGACCTTCGCAATGCCCGGCTGTGGGTGCCGGAGTCGAGCCCGCTCAGTGCTTCGGCGTGAAGACCGGCATGAGCCCGTTGAAGGTGATCGTCCAGCCCATGCCGTGCGCAGCGATATAGCCAATGCCCAGCGCGACTGAGCCGAGCACGATCGCGAACAGCAGGTAGGCGACCAGCCGTCCGATCAGGTTCGGCTTGACGATCACGCCGGCTCCGTGGACTTCGGCGTCCCCGCCGATGCCCCAGGCCAGTGCCCGGATTCCGGCGGCGAACAGGGTCGGCAGGCCGGCCCCGAGAACGATGGCCACCAGCAGCACCCGCCAAGCGCCGTCCAATGCAGCGAGTAGTTGCTCCATCAGTGGGTACCTCCTGCGACCGGGGCGGCGTCCTTTTCGGCGCGATCCTTCGGCTCTTCCCAGGCGTCGTTGACGTTGTGGTGGCTGATCGGATCACGCTTGGAGTGCCACCACATGTAGAGAGCGGCGGCGCACATGATGGCGAAGACGACGAAGGCGCCCGCACCCTGGCCGAGGAGATGGCCGATCCACCACATGCCGGCGCCGACCAGTCCGGCCAACGGCAGCGTGGTCAGCCAGGCCAGCGCCATCCGGCCGGCCACGTTCCAGCGGACGGCTGCGCCGCGGCGGCCCAGGCCGGAGCCAAGGATCGAACCGGTGCAGACGTGCGTGGTGGACAGCGCGAAGCCGAGCTGGCTGGAGGTCAGGATCACCGCGGCGGACGCGCTCTCGGCGGCCATGCCCTGCGGCGAGGAGATCTCGACCAGGCCCTTGCCCATGGTCCGGATGATCCGCCAGCCGCCGATGTAGGTGCCCGAGGCGATCGCGAGGGCACAGGCAAACTTCACCCACAGTGGAATGTCGGTGGTGGACGTCCAGGCGCCGTTGGCGATCAGGGCCAAGGTGACCACGCCCATGGTCTTCTGCGCGTCGTTGGTGCCGTGCGAGAGCGAGAGCAGCGAGGCGGTGAAGATCTGGCCCCAGCGGAAGCCGGCCTCCTGGTAGCGCCGGGCCACGCCTTGGGTGAGTTTGAAGACGAGTTTGGTGCCGATGTAGGCGACGACGATGGCGATGGCCGGCGAGAGCAAGGCGGGTAGCACCACCTTGCCCACCACTCCGTCGAGGTGATAGCCCTCACCGACCCACTTGACGCCCTGCCAGCCCATCGAGGCCACGGTGGCTCCGATCAGTCCGCCGAACAGAGCGTGCGAGGAGCTGGACGGCAGCCCCCACAGCCAGGTGAGGATGTTCCAGATGATGGCTCCGGCGAGGCCGGCCATCAGAATCAGCAGCAGGCCGTGGCCGTCGTCGGCCATCAACTCCGGCTTTGGACTGCCGTCGGGGTTCTGGATCCGGATCACCGCATTCGTGACCGTCACGGCAACCTCGACCGACAGGAACGCGCCGACCAGGTTCAGGACTGCGGACAGGCTGACCGCAGCCTTCGGGCTGAGCGCGCGGGTGGCGATGGAGGTGGCCATTGCGTTAGCCGTGTCATGAAAGCCGTTGGTGAAGTCGAAGGCTAATGCTGTGACAACAACTAGCGACAGGAGTATGAACTCAGGGGTCACACTGATCATGGTAAGGGCAGCCGGGCTGTATTCCGAAAGCGGTCAATGGCTAGCCTCTCAGTTCCCGCTCAGCTGCGCTGGGAGCGGTATCGTCCGCTCGTCCGGGCGGATAACCGGCGACCGATAAGATGGTCCATCGTGAGTTCCCGCATCCTGGCAGCAGTTGCCTGGCCCTACGCCAACGGCCCTCGTCATATCGGTCACGTCTCCGGCTTCGGCGTCCCCTCGGACGTCTTCGCCCGCTACCAGCGAATGGCCGGCAACCAGGTGCTGATGGTCTCCGGCACCGATGAGCACGGCACGGCCATCCAGGTGCAGGCCGACAAGGAGGGCCTCACCCCGCAGCAGACCGCCGACAAGTATCACCAGGTGATCGCCGAGGATCTGCAGGCGCTGGGCTGCTCCTACGACCTCTACACCCGCACCACCACGCTGAACCACCGCGCGGTCGTCCAGGAGCTGTTCCGGACGCTGCACGACAACGGCTACGTGGTCGCCCAGACCGAGATGGGCGCCATCTCGCCGTCCACCGGACGCACCCTGCCCGACCGCTACATCGAGGGCACCTGCCCGGTGTGTGGCTATGACGGCGCCCGTGGCGACCAGTGCGACAACTGTGGACGCCAGCTCGACCCGATCGACCTGATCAACCCCAAGTCCCGGATCAACGGCGAGGTGCCAGAGTTCATCGAGACCGAGCACTTCTTCCTGGATCTGCCGGCGCTGGCCGGGGCCCTGGGGGAGTGGCTGGCCACCCGCACCGACTGGCGTCCGAACGTCATGAAGTTCAGCCTGAACCTGCTCAAGGAGCTGCGTCCCCGGGCGATCACCCGCGACCTGGACTGGGGCGTCCCGATCCCGCTGGAGGGCTGGGAGGACGCGTCCATGAAGCGGATCTACGTCTGGTTCGACGCGGTGGTCGGCTACCTGTCGGCTGCGGTCGAATGGGCGCAGCGCTCCGGCGATCCGGACGCCTGGAAGCTGTGGTGGCAGTCGAGCGAGGCGAGCTCGTACTACTTCATGGGCAAGGACAACATCACCTTCCACTCGGTGATCTGGCCGGCCATCCTGCTGGGCGCCAATGGCTCCGGCGACAAGGGCGGACACGGCTCGGCGTTCAGCCCGCTGAACCTGCCCACCGAGGTGGTCTCCTCGGAGTACCTGACCATGTCGGGCTCGAAGCTGGCTTCCTCGCGCGGCCACGTCATCTACGTCCGCGACTTCCTGGCCGAGTTCGGCCCGGACGCGCTGCGCTACTTCATCGCGGTCAACGGCCCGGAGAACCAGGACACCGACTTCACCTGGGAGGAGTTCGTCCGGCGCAACAACTTCGAGCTGGCCAATGAGTGGGGCAACCTGGTCAACCGGTCGATCTCGATGGCGCACAAGAACGTCGGGGCCATCCCGGTCGCCGGTGAGTTGACCGAAGCCGATCAGGCCCTGCTGGACGCGTCCAAGGCGGCCTTCGACGTGGTCGGCGACCTGTGGGGCCGCTGCAAGTTCAAGCAGGCCACCACTGAGGCCATGCGGGTGGTCTCGCTGGCCAACAAGTACATCTCCGATCAGGAGCCGTGGAAGCTGAAGGACGATCCGGCCCGCCGCGACACCGTCCTGCACGTGGCGCTGCAGGTGGTCTCGGACGCCAACACCCTGCTCACCCCGCTGTTGCCGCATGCGGCCCAGAAGATCTTCGAGGCCCTCGGCGGCCAGGGAGTCTGGGCGGCTCAGCCGGAGCTGCGCACGGTCAGCCAGGAGGGCGGCCCGGACTACCCGGTGCTGACCGGCGACTACGTCAATCAGCAGGCGGTCTGGGCTTCGCGTCCGATCGTCGCGGGGACGCCGCTGGCCAAGCCGACGCCGCTGTTCACCAAGCTGGACGAGACTCTGGCCGAGACCGGCCCGTCCTGGGCTCCGATCGGCTGAGCCTCCAGGCGGGCGCTGGGGTCAGCCGAGGTGGGCGATCGCGGCGCGCATCGACATCGGGGTGAAGCCGGCGTCCATGGCCTTGCGGCGCAGCGCGGGTTGCGCCTTGCGCAGCGCCCAGCCGCGGCGGATGGCGATCAGCGGGGGCTTGCGCTTCTTGGCGAAGTCCCGACGCAACCGCAGCAGGTAGACCAGGCCGGCCGGACGATCCAGGTAGATCGGCTCGACGTCCAGCCCGGCGACTCGGCAGTGGGCCAGGAACTCGATGGCGAAGATGCCTTCCACAGTGAGGCAGTGGCATCCGTCCAGGTGCACCCGGTGGCTGCCCACCCGGCGGCTCTCGGTGATCGAGTAGTCCGGGGCCACCAGCTCACCGGTGGTCAGCAGCTCCTGCAGCCCAGCCAGCGCACCGGCCGCGTCCCAGGAGGCCGGATCGTCCCAGTCGGGGATGCCCAGGTTCGTGCTCGGCATGTCGGGGTGGTCGGCGTCGAAGTAGTAGTCGTCCAGCCGCAGAGTCGGGCAACCGGCGGCCAGCGCCAGGCGCGACTTTCCGCTGCCCGACGCGCCGGCGATCAGGATGATCCGAGGGGTCGTGCTCACAGGCCCAGCGCTCGAGCCATCTCGTCGCGCGCCTGCGACATCAGGGTGGACGCCTGGGCCCGGTCGGCGGCCAGGTCGGCCCCCGGTGCCAGCGCGACCTGCAGGTAGCACTTCAGCTTCGGCTCGGTCCCGGACGGACGGACGACCACGCGCACCCGCCGCCCGCTGAACAGCACGCCATCGGTGGGCAGCAGGTCGGCGCTGCCGCGGGCCAGATCGACGACCTCGACCGGCTCACCGGCCAGCGCCGCGGGCGGAGCCTGCCGGATCCGGGCCATGGCTGCGGTGATCAAGCTGAGATCGGAGACCCGGAACGACAGCTGCGAGGTCAGGTGAACACCGTAGTCAGTGGCGATCTGATCGAGCCGCTCGGCGATGCTGGAACCGTCCGCCTTGAGCCGGGCGGCCAGAGCCAGTACCCGCAAGGCCGTGGTAATTCCGTCCTTGTCGGGGACGGCGGCCGGGTCGGTGCAGTAGCCGATCGCCTCTTCGTAGCCGAAGACCAGTCCGGGCACCCGTCCGATCCACTTGAAGCCGGTCAGGGTGGTCTGGAACGGCTGGCCGTGGGCGGCGGCCATGGTGGCGAGCAGCGTGCTGGAGACCACCGAGCAGGCGTAGACCCCGGCCGTGCTGCGGCGCAGCGCATCGTCGGCCAGCAGCCAGCCCAACTCGTCCCCACTGAGCATCCGCCAGGTCCCGGCGAACGGCGCGGCGATGGCGCAGCGGTCGGCGTCGGGATCGTTGGCGATGGCGATGTCGGCCTCGACCGTGCGGGCCAGTGCCAACGCCAGGTCGATCGCTCCCGGCTCCTCGGGGTTGGGGAAGGCGACGGTCGGGAAGTCCGGATCGGGCTGCTGCTGCTCGGCCACCTGGTGCGGGGCCGGGAAGCCGGTGGCCGCCACCAGCTGGTCGACGATCGCGCCGCCGACGCCGTGCATGGCCGTGTAGACCCAGTTGAGCTCCCGCGGGGTCGCCGGATCGACCAGCGAGGCCGCGCGGGCCAGATAGCCGGCCACCAGGTCGTCCCCGATCATCCGGTAGTCGTCGCTGCGCGGGATCTCGGCCAGCGGACGGGCAGCTGCCGCATCGATCCGGGCTGCGATCTCGGCGTCGGCCGGCGGCACGATCTGGGAGCCGTCACCCAGGTAGACCTTGTAGCCGTTGTCCTGCGGCGGGTTGTGCGAGGCCGTGACCACCACGGCCGCGGCGCAGGAGAAGTGCCCGATCCCGAAGGCGACCACCGGCGTGGGCAGCGCCCGGTCGCACAGCAGCGGACGCAGCCCGGCGCCAGCCAGGATCTCGGCGGTGTCCTTGGCGAAGACCGCGGAGTTGTGCCGGGCGTCGTGACCGACGACCACCGGGGAGCCGGCCAGGCCCTGATCGAGCAGGTACAGCGCCAACCCGGCGGCGGCCTGGCTGACCAGCACCCGGTTCATCCGGGCGGGGCCGGGGCCGAGTCGTCCACGCAGCCCGGCGGTGCCGAACTCCAGACGTCCGGCGAAGGCGGAGGAGAGCTCGGCCTCGGCGGCGGCATCACCGGCCTCGGCCCGCTCCAGCAGCCCGCGCAGCTCAGCGGCGGTGGCCGGGTCCGGATCGTCCCGCAGCCAGGCCTGGATCAACTCGTGCGACATGGTGAACCCCTAGAGCCGTTCCAGCAGCCCGGCCAGGAGGCCGCGCAGCCGGGGCTCGGCAGCCTTGCCCGCGGCGATCACTTCGGAGTGGTCCAGCGGGGTCGGCGAGATGCCGGCGCCCAGGTTGGTGACCAGCGAGATGCCGAGCACCTCGAGCCCCGCCTCGCGCGCCGCAATGGTCTCCAGCGTGGTCGACATGCCGACCAGGTCGCCACCGAGCACCTTGGCCATCCGCACCTCGGCCGGAGTCTCGTACTGCGGCCCGGGGAACTGGACGTAGACGCCCTCGGGCAGCCCGGGATCGACCTGATGGGCCAAGTCGCGCAGTCGCGGCGAGTAGGCCTGGGTGAGGTCGATGAAGGTGGCTCCGGTCAGCGGGGTGGCCGCGGTCAGATTGATGTGGTCGCGCAGCAGCACCGGGGTGCCCGGGCCCCACTCGGGGTTCAGGCCGCCACAGCCATTGGTCAGCACCAGGGTGTCGGCACCGGCGGCGGCCGCCGTCCGGACGCCATGGACGACTGCGGCGACGCCGCGTCCCTCGTAGTAGTGGGTGCGACCGCTGAAGAAGGCGGCCACCTTGCCGGCCGAGGTCCGGGCCAGCCGCAACGTGCCGCCGTGACCGGCAACGACCGGCTTGGCGAAGCCGGGCAGTTCGGCCAGCTCGACCTCCCCGATCGTCTCGCCGAGCTCGAGCGAGGCACCCGACCAGCCCGATCCGAGGACGAGAGCGAGGTCGATCTTGGTGAGATTGAAGCGGCTGAGCAGGGTCTGGGCGGCGTGTTCAGCCAGCTGTGCGGGTTCGTTGGTCGCGGTCACCCCACGATGATAACGACGCCTGGGCTCGATGGCTCCTTGGCGGAGTCAGCCCTGCGGATCGGCGGTGTCCGGCTCGGTTTCGTCGGGTTCATCGGCGAGCTCCAGCAGGCTGCGTCGCCGCCCGGGTTGCAGCGCAGTCGCGACGGCCAGAGCGATCAGCAGCCCGACCAGCAGCAGCGCCTGCCCCAGGTGGACGAGTGGTCGTGGCCCGGTCACGTAGGCCAGCGCCATCGTGGTGGCTCCGGCGATGCCGAGGATCCCGGACCCGGTCAGGGTCAGCCGCGAACGCCGTCCGGCCGGTCGGGCCCGCATTGCCAAGATCCCGAGCGCAGCCGCCAACGACACCGAGATCGGCAGCATCGCCAGCTCGAGAAGCACCGACTGTGCCGGGGTGGCTTCAGGCAGTCCGAGGATCACCATGGCGATGCTGACCACCACGCCGGCGATCGCCACGGCGATCAGGCCGGCTCGCAACAGGTCGGTGCGCAGCGCCGGCGGACGGGGGTTGCTCATCGGCTCGGAACCGGCGCCGTCGACTCCCGCACCACCAAGGTGGTGGCCAGGGTCAGGTGAGACTCCTCGAGCTCGGCGCCCTCGAGCAGCCGCAGCAAGGTCTCCATGGCGAGTCGGCCCATCTGGTACAGCGGCTGCGCGATCGTGGTCAGCGGGGTCCGGAACTGGCTGGCATCCGGGACGTCGTCGAAGCCAACCACCGAGAGATCCTCCGGTACCCGCAGACCGAGCTCGTTGGCCACTTCGATCGTGCGAATCGCAGTCAGGTCGTTGGCGGCGAACACCGCGGTCGGTCGATCAGGACGATCCAGCAGCGCGCGGGCCGGGGCCGTGGCCGAGTCCGGACGGAAGCCGCCGATCTCGATCAGCGTCGGGTCGACCGGGATGCCCGCTGCCTGGAGCGCGCGGCGGTAGCCCGCCTCGCGCAGTTGAGCCGAGTTGAGGTCGGGGCGTCCGGCAAGCATGGCGATCCGCCGATGGCCGAGGCTGAGCAGGTAGTTCACCGCTAGTTCGGCGCCGGTGAGGCTGTCGGAATCGATGGTGGGCATCGAGCTCGAACCGGCGTGTGGATCCAGTGCCACCACCGGGATCCGGTAGTCGGGATCGGAGACGGTCGGCGTGACCAGCACGGCCCCGTCGATCAGCGTCCCACTCAGCCGGGCCAGCGAACGAAGCTCCCAGCCGTAGCGTGGGTCCGGCCCGATCCGACCCGAGTAGGCGAGCAACTCGTAGCCGCTGCCTTCGGCGGCCTGGCCGAGGCCCTTGAGCAGCTCGGTGCTGAACGGCTCGAACTCGGCCACCAGCACGCCCAGCACGCCGGTGCGCTGAGAGCGCAGGCTGCGGGCACCCAGACTGGACTCGTAGCCCAGTTCGGCGATCACCCGGCGGACGTGCTCAGCGGTGCGCTCGGACACGCCGTAGCGGGCGTTGATCACCTTGGAGACGGTTGAGACCGACACCCCCGCCGAGCGCGCCACATCGACGATGGTCGCATTCACGCGGGTGGGCACGAGCTGAGTGTAAGCCCGCTGAGCAACGATATCGATAACGTTTCCCAATTCATCAGGAAGCAGTTATCGGTCGAAGATCGACTGGCCTAGTTCGCCGCGCAACTCGGGTCGGACAGCAGCGGTCCGAACGCGAGCCCGGCCGCCCCCACCATCAGCAGGTCCGATCCAAGAGCAGCGGGAGTGATCTGCACCCCCTCCAGTGACGGAGCGAGTGCGGCGGAGGCGATGCTGCGCCGCAATGCCTGGGGATCGTAGCTGTGCAGGGCCGCCAAGAAGCCGCCCAGCGCGATGACCTCCGGGTTGAACAGATTCACCGCGGCGCCCAGCGCCGTCCCCAAGTGGGTGAGCTGACGTCCGACCACTTCGGCGACTGCAGGGGAGTGGTCGGCGAGTAGCCGCTCCTCCAGCTGGCCGGGTTCGGCGCGGGGCAGGCCCAGCGCCTTCTGCAGCTCAGCCCGAGTGACCTCGGCCTCGAGGGTGCCCCTGATTCCGGCCGAGTCGACCACGGGTGCGTCGGAGACTCGGACGTGGCCGAGCTCGCCGGCGTAACCGCTGGCCCCGCCCAGAAGCGTCCGGCCGGTGATCACCCCGGCACCGATGCCGGAGGCGCCGCCGTTGACGTAGATCACGTTGTCGTGCTCTCGGCCGGCCCCGAACTCGTGCTCGGCCAGCGCCCCCAGGGCGGCGTCGTTGGCCACCAGCACCGGGTAGCCGGTTGCCGCGCTGAGCGGCTCGGCGAAGGGATCGTCATGCCAGTTCAGGTGCGGCGCGTTGCGGACCAGTCCGTCACCGGTCCGGACCTGACCGGGTACCGCGACACCGATCCCGGCCACCAGCAGGCCGTCCAGTTCCACCTGCATTCCAGCCAGGACGGACGCGGTGATGGTCACCGCCTCCGAGGCGCTGGGAATCCGGTCGTACTCGTGGCGGATCACTCGGCGGACGTTGCCGTCCAGCCCGACCAGGCCGATGGTGAGCATGTCGATCTCGGGGTTGACCGCGATCGCGGTCACCTCGGGACGAACCGCCACCACCGGGGAGGGGCGACCGACCTGACCCATGGTGGCCGGCTCATGCTCGGAGACCAGCCCCAGCGACACCAGGTCGGACACCAAGCTGGCGATCGTCGACCGGTTCCGGCCGGTGCGCTTGCTCAGCACTGCCCGCGACGCGGGCCCGTCCCGGTAGAGGATGCCGAGGATGGCAGCCAGGTTCGTCCGTCGCACGTCCTCGGTCGTGCCTGCCACGCTCACGATGACACCTCCCGCATCAGAAGTCCGGGCAGGCCCGATTCGCTACGAAGACTATCGGCTCAGCGGCCTCCTCGGCGCTTGTTGATGAGGTCGAAGGCGACGGCCAGGAGGAGGACGAGTCCCTTGATGGCCATCTGCCAGGCGGCGTCGACCGAGAGGATGGACAGGCCCATGTTGAGCACGCCCATGACCAGGCCGCCGATCATGGCTCCGGTGACGGTACCGACGCCGCCTTGGACGGCTGCGCCGCCGATGAACACGGCTGCGATGGCGTCCAACTCGTAGTCCTTGCCGGCGGAGGCGACTGCGCTGCCGGCACGGGCGGTGGAGACGACGCCGGCCAGGGCGGCGAGCACACCGATGTTGACGAACAGGGCGAAGTTCACTCGCTTGGTCTTGACGCCGCTCATGATGGCGGCGAACAGGTTGCCACCCATGGCATAGATGTGGCGTCCGAACACCGACCGGTTGAGCAGGAAGTTGTAGCCCAGGATCAGGGCGGCCAGCAGGATCAAGATGATCGGGGTGCCGGAGTAGTTCGCCAGCTGCCAAGCGATACCCAGGATCGCCACGACGGCGGCGATGATCTTGCCCCAGAACGGGATGGCGCTCTCAATCGGCAGACCGAGCTTCTTGCGTCCGGCGCGCGAGCGGTTGAGGAAGAACACCAGCAGGATGCAGGACGCGATCGCGAGCACCATGGTCAGCACGTCGGTGGTGCCGATGCTGCCGAGCCAGGAGGGGAGCCAGCCGGCGCCGATGGCGACGAACTCGGCGGGCAGGCCGCCGATGGTGCCGCCGTGCAGGAAGATCAGGGTGAGGCCACGGAACAGCAGCTGACCGGCCAAGGTGGCGATGAACGCGGGGATGCCGACGAAGGCGACCCAGAAGCCTTGCCAGGCGCCGACCAGGGCACCGACCAGCAGCGAGATGATCACGGCGATCCACCAGGGCAGGTGCCATTCGCTCATGGCGAGGGCGGCCACGGCGCCGACCATGGCGACCACGGAGCCGACCGACAAGTCGATGTGGCCGGCGATGATCACCATGACCATGCCGATCGCCAGGATCAGCACGTAGGAGTTCTGCTGGATCAGGTTGTTGACGTTGCCGGGCAACAGCAGGCGTCCACCCGTGAGCACCTCGAACAACAAGATGATGACGACCAGCGCAGCCAGAATGCCGTACTGGCGGAAGTCCACCGCGAGGTTGCGGGAGGTCTCAGCGGCCTTGCTGGGAGCCGGGGTAGTCGGAGCCGGAGTGCTCATCGCAGAGCTTCCTTTCCTGCGGTCATGAGGTACATGAGGTTTTCCTGGGTGGCCTCCGAACGCGGCACATCACCGGTGATGGCGCCCTCGGAGATCGTGTAGATGCGATCACAGATGCCCAGTAGTTCGGGCAGTTCGGAGGAGATCATGACGACGGCCTTGCCTTGGTCGGCCAGGGCCTGGATCAACCCGTAGATTTCGTATTTGGCGCCGACGTCGATGCCGCGGGTGGGCTCGTCGAGGATCAGCACATCAGGTCCGGCAGCCAGCCACTTGGACAAGACCACCTTCTGCTGATTGCCGCCGGACAACCGACCGACCACTTCGGACACGCTCGGGGTCTTGATGTTCATGCTGCGTCGGTACTCATCGGCGGTCAGGTACTCGCGGTTGCGATCGATGACCCCCCACTTGGCGAACTTGGCCAGTGCCACGGCAGTGATGTTGGTGCTGATCATCCCGATCAGATTCAACCCGTACCGCTTACGGTCCTCGGTCACATAGGCGATCCCGTTCGCCACCGCCTCGTCCACGGTGGCGGTACTGATCTCCTTGCCGTCCTTGAAGACCCGGCCGGAGATGTTGATGCCCCACAGCTTTCCGAACAGGCTCATGGCCAGTTCGGTACGGCCGGCGCCCATCAGGCCGGCGAAGCCGACGATCTCGCCGGCATGGACGTTGAAACTCGCGTGATCGACAACCACTCGTGAGGTGTCGACCGGGTGATACACAGTCCAGTCCTCGACTCGGAACCGCTCTTCACCGATGTTCGACTCGTGGCTGGGGAAGAGGTTGTTCAGTTCGCGGCCGACCATGGACTTGATGATTCGGGCCTCGGTGGCGTCGGGGCCGCGCATGTCGATGGTCTCGATCGTCTTGCCGTCACGGATCACCGTGACCCGATCAGCGATCCGACGGATCTCGCGCAGCTTGTGCGAAATCATGATGCAAGTGATTCCGTGATCACGCATGCCGGCGATCAGGTCGAGAAGGTGATTGGAGTCTTCGTCATTGAGGGCGGCAGTGGGCTCGTCCAGGATCAGCAGGGAGACGTCCTTGGCCATGGCCTTGGCGATCTCAACCAGCTGCTGCTTGCCGACACCGATCTCGTAAATCTTGGTTGAGGGGTTCTCATCGAGGCCGACGCGCTTGAGCAGCGCCGCAGCCTGGATGGACGTCTGGTTCCAGTCGATGACGCCGCGGGTCGCGCGTTCGTTGCCCAGGAAGATGTTCTCTGCGATCGACTGCAGCGGGTTCAGCGCCAACTCCTGGTGGATGATGACGATCCCGGCCGACTCGCTGGAGTTGATATCGGCGAAAGTCGCCTCAACCCCATTGAACTCGATCGTTCCCGAGTACGTGCCGTGCGGGTGCACCCCGGACAACACCTTCATCAACGTGGACTTACCAGCGCCGTTCTCACCACAGATCGCGTGGACCTCGCCGCGGGCGACCTCCAGGGAGACCTGATCCAGGGCGCGGACACCGCCGAAATCCTTGGTGATCTCATGCATCCGCAGGATCGGTTCGTTCTCAACCATGCTTCACCTCATGACTCTTGAAGATGGACACACCAGTGGGGTGACGGTGATTCTCGCACCGTCACCCCACCGGCTAGATGTCACAGACCGACGTCGGCAGCCTTGAGGAAGCCGGAATCGATCAGCTTGGACTGAACCTGGTCCTTGGTGACGACCTCGGGCTCGATCAGGTACGAAGGAACAACCTTCACACCATTGTTGTAGGTCTTCTCGTCATTGACGTCGACCTTCTCGCCCTTGGTGATCTGCTGGATCATCTTGAACACCTGGGCACCCAGCTTGCGGGTGTCCTTCCAGACGGTCATGGACTGCTCGCCAGCCAGGATCGCCTTGACGTTGGCCTTGTCGCCATCCTGACCGGTGATGATCGGCCAGTCGGTGCCGACCTTGTAGCCGGCCGACTTCAGCGAAGCCTCGATGCCGATTGCCAGGGAGTCGTTGGGGGACAGCACGGCCTGGACCTTCTTGCCACCGGCGTAGAAGGAGGACAGACGGTTGTCCATCTCGGACTGAGCGTTGGCCGACTTCCAGCCCTGGATGCCGATCTTGGTCCACTCGTCGTTGCTCTTCGGAGCCTTGCCACTGGGGACCACGAGGGTGCCCTTGGTGACGTAGGGAAGCAGAACATCCCACGCGCCGGAGAAGAAGAACTTCGCGTTGTTGTCGTCGGGGCTACCGGCGAACGGCTCGAAGTTGATCGGAGCAGAAGCGGAGTCCAGCTTGAGCTGGTCCTTCAGGAAGTTGCCCTGCAGCTGGCCGACCTTGTAGTTGTCGAAGGTGGCGTAGTAGTCGACGTTCGGGCTGCCGTTGATCAGGCGGTCGTAAGCGATGACCTTGATCTTCTGCTTGGCCGCAGTGTCGAGGACCGGGCCGAGCGCGGTGCCGTCAATGGAAGCGATGACCAGAATCTTGGCGCCGCCGGCGATCTGATTCTGGATCTGGCTGATCTGCTGATCAACCTTGTCATCGGCGTACTGAAGATCAACGGTGCACTTGGCCTCTTCCAGCTGCTTCTTCAGCTGCTCGCCATCGTTGATCCACCGCTCCAGGCTCCGGGTCGGCATCGTGATGCCAACATTGCATCCGGTCGCGGCACCGCCGGTGCCACCGGCCGCGCTGCACGCGCCCATCGAAAGCACCATAGCGCCGGCCGCGGCCAATGCGATGATGCGGGACTTGTGCGACATATGTCCTTCCTCTCTGAATGATCTTGTCGCCGATTGCCCCAAATGGCACAGCTGTGTGACCGTCGGGGGCGCATGGTTGACGGGCAACCATTTGTCGATGACGGCAACATAACTTCGCACGAGGTGGGGCGGCAAGATCGACGCATAACAATCTGGTAACTGATCTGGTCACGGTGATAGCGCTCTCGCTGAGGCGGAGAGCGTTTTCGGTCCGGGGGCTCTCCGAGCCGCTCGGACGGGGCTGGGCGAGAGGCCTTGCGGGGCCGTGGATGCGATGGACAGCGACGGGCCTCTGCGATAAGTTGTATCCCACAACATTCCTCAACGACGAGAGATCGGATGTCTTAATGACTCTCACTCCAACTCCTGCTGACAAGTTCACCTTCGGCCTGTGGACGGTCGGCTACAACGGTGGCGACCCCTTCGGTGGACCGACCCGGGCCCCGCTGGACGTGGTGCACGTCATCGAGAAGCTGGCCTCCTTCGGTGCCTACGGTCTGACCTTCCACGATGACGATCTGTTCGCCTTCGGCTCCACCGATGCCGAGCGTCGCACGCAGATCGACCGGCTCAAGGCTGCCTGTGAGGCCACCGGGCTGAAGACCCCGATGATCACCACCAACCTGTTCAGCCAGCCGGTCTTCAAGGATGGTGGCTTCACCTCCAACGATCGCGCTGTGCGTCGCTTCGCGCTGCGCAAGGTGCTGCGCAACATCGACCTGGCCATGGAGGTCGGCGCTCAGACCTTCGTCATGTGGGGTGGCCGTGAAGGCGCCGAGTATGACGCGGCCAAGGACATCCGCTCCGCTCTCGAGCGTTACCGCGAAGCGGTCAACCTGCTCAGCGAGTACGTCCTGGACGCCGGCTACGACCTGAAGTTCGCGATCGAGCCGAAGCCGAACGAGCCCCGCGGCGACATCCTGCTGCCGACCGTCGGTCACGCGCTGGCCTTCATCAACTCCCTTGAGCACCCCGAGATGGTGGGCCTCAACCCGGAGGTCGGGCACGAGCAGATGGCGGGCCTCAACTTCCAGGCCGGCATCGCTCAGGCGCTGTACCACGGCAAGCTCTTCCACATCGACCTCAACGGTCAGCGCGGCATCAAGTACGACCAGGATCTGGTCTTCGGCCACGGTGATCTGCACAACGCCTTCGCGCTGGTCGACCTGCTGGAGAACGGTGGCCCCAACGGTGGCCAGGCCTACACCGGCATGCGTCACTTCGACTACAAGCCGTCGCGCACCGAGGACGAGAACGGTGTCTGGGAGTCGGCCAAGGCCAACATGCAGACCTACCTGCTGCTCAAGGAGCGGGCCAAGGCGTTCCGGGCCGATCCCGAGGTGCAGGAAGCCCTGGCTGCGGCCAAGGTGGCCGAGCTCGCGGTGCCGACCCTGGCCGAGGGCGAGGGCTACCGGGAACTGATCGCCGACACCGAGTCCTACGAGAACTTCGACTCCGGTGCCTACTTCAATGGTCACGGCTTCGGCTTCGTCCGACTCCAGCAGCTGGCCACCGAGCACCTGCTCGGCGCTCGCTGACCTGACCTACTCCAGAATCTCGGACGGCTTCGGCCGTCCGAGATTCTGGCCTATCCAACGAAACTCCAAGGAGGGCTCGCCATGGCGCGAGTGATCGGGGTCGACTCCTCGACCCAAAGCTGCAAGGTCGTGGTCCGCGACGTTGCCAGCGGTGAGTTGGTGGCCAGTGGCCGAGCCAGTCACCCGAACGGCACCGAGGTCGACCCGGCCCATTGGTGGACGGCGCTGAACCAGGCGCTCGAGCAGGCCGGTGGCCTGGAGCAGGCCGACGCGGTCAGCGTCGGCGGCCAGCAGCACGGAATGGTGGTCCTGGACACCGAAGGCCGGGTGATCCGTCCGGCGCTGCTGTGGAACGACACCCGTTCGGCGCAGGCCGCTCTGGACCTGATCGCCGAGGTGGGCGCTGAGGCATTCGTCGAGCGCACCGGGGTCCTGCCGGTGGCCTCGTTCACTGCCACCAAGCTGCGCTGGCTGCGTGACCACGAGCCGGAGAACGCCGCCAAGGTGGCTGCGGTCTGCCTGCCGCACGACTGGCTGAGCTGGCGGCTGCGGGGCTACGGCCCGGCCGACGAGTCGCCGCTGGGCCCGCAGCTGCACGAGTTGGTCACTGACCGCTCCGATGCCAGCGGCACCGCCTACTTCTCCGGCAAGAGCGATGCCTACGACCGGGAACTGCTGATCCTGGCCCTGGGCCACGACGCGATCCTGCCGCGGGTGCTCGGCGCCACCGAGTCGGTGCCCGGACCGGGCTTCGTCCTGGCTCCCGGTGCCGGCGACAATGCCGCGGCCGCCCTCGGCCTGGATGCACATCCTGGTGATGTGGCCGTCTCGCTGGGCACCTCGGGGACGGTCTTCGCGGCCACCGATGTGGCCGTGGGGGATGCCACCGGGACCGTGGCCGGCTTCGCCGATGCCACCGGCGGCTTCCTGCCCCTGGTCTGCACGCTGAACGCGGCCCGGGTGTTGGACGCGGTGGCCGGTCTGCTGGGCGTGAACCACGACGAACTGGCCGAGTTGGCACTGGCTGCGGAGCCGGGGGCCGGCGGTGCGGTGCTGGTGCCCTACTTCGAGGGCGAACGCACCCCGAACCTGCCGGACGCCACCGCGACCTTCTCCGGACTGACCCTGGCCTCGACCACCCGGCCGAATCTGGCCCGGGCTGCGGTCGAGGGCATGCTGTGCGGCCTGGCCGCCGGTGTCAGCGCGGTGCAGGAGCTCGGCGTCGAGGCGAAGCGGATCCTGCTGATCGGCGGCGCGGCGGCCAATCCGGCCGTCCAGACCATCGCCGGACAGGTCTTCTCGGTGCCGGTCCAGGTGCCCAGCCCCGGGGAGTACGTCGCCGACGGTGCGGCTCGCCAGGCAGCGTGGGCGCTCACCGGGCAGCGGCCGACCTGGCCGGTGGAAATGGTGGCGTCCCCGGCTGTGGACTCGCATCCGGAGATTCTGGCCAACTACCTGGCTGCGGCCGCTCGGTACTGATCGACCACAGAGGCCTGGCTCAGCGGCGTGCCGCGAGCCAGGCCTCTTGGCGTTGCCAGTGGTAGAACTGGCCGCCCTCGTGGCCGTTGAACTCGTAGACCGCGATCTCCCGGTCGCTGGAGCCGTAGCCGTTGTAGGCGGCGAAGACGGTGGAGGGCAGCACGATGTCGTCCATCAGGCCCACGGAGAACAGCGCCGGGGCGGTCGCCCGACGAGCGAAGTTGGCGCCGTCGAAGTAGGACAGCGTGGTGAACACCTGCTCGGTGCTGCCGCGATGGATCGACAGGTACTGCGTGACTTCGGTGAACGGTCGGCTCGGGGTGAGGCTGACTGCGCGGCGGAAGTGACACAGGAACGGAACGTCCGGCATCACCCCCGCCACCCTGCTCCCCACCAGGCCTGCAACGGCGAGGGTGATTCCTCCGCCTTGGCTCCCGCCGGTGATCGCCACCTGCTGCGGGTCCACGAACTCGAGAGTCTGCACTGCCTCGACCAACCGGACGGCGTCAACGAAGACTCGTCGATAGAAGTAGTCGTGAGGATCCTCGATGCCCCGGGTCATGTAGCCGTCCAGGGCCGCGCCGCTGCCGTGCGGATCGGACGTGCTGCCGCCGCCGCCCCAGCCGCTGCCCTGGCCGCGGGTGTCCATGATCACGTTGACGTAGCCGGCCGCCGCCCAGTGCAGATGCTCGGCCGGAAGCCCGCGTCCGCCGTTGTAGCCGATGAACTCGACCACAGCCGGCCGCGGCCGCTCGTCCAGCGGACGAATGATCCAGGCCTTGATCGGATCCCCGGCATAGCCGGCGAACTCGACGTCCTCGACGATCACCTGAGTGATCGGGCCCTCGATCCGGCGGCGCTCCAGCCGCGGCGGGATGGCCGCCGACTCGGCCAGGGTCTGCGCCCAGAACGCGTCGAAGTCGGCGGGCTCTGGAACCTGCGGACGGAAGTCGACCAGTTCGGGCAGGGTCAGATCGGTCAGCGGCATGGCTACCCCTCGCTGTCGGGTACGGGAAGGTACTCGACCTTATCGACCCGGACGCTGCCCTCCCCGGGTCGTCCGCCATCGTGGGCGTAGATGCCGAGCCACAGCCCCAGGAAGCCGCCGGTGGCGATGGTGTCCAGGGTGGAGGCGTCAGCGTGCCCGACGACCTGCTGCGCGCCGTCGGCGCCGATGCAGGTCAGGGTGTAGTCGCGGCCCCGAGCCGAGACGGCCAACCGCACCGAGCCCGCAGTGAGGCTGACCTGGCCGAGGTGATGCTCGACGCCGGCCTGCCGGTGCACGGCGGTGACGGTGTAGCCATCGGCGGATGGGCTGATGGCGAGCCGGACGTGATCGCGCTCGCCCTGCCGGATCACCAGCCCGGCCTCTTGCTGATCGGCCAGGGCGGGGGAGAAGGTCGCCGAGAAGTCCGCACAGCGGTGCTGCTGACGGATGCCCAGGAAGGCCGGCTGTCCGATGTCGCTGAGCGTGTCCGTGGTCGGACGCAGCCGCCAGGCATCGCCGTCGGCAGTGGCGAAGTCGGCCGGACCGCGCAGCGAGTTCCAGCACGGGTCGCCGGGGAGCACCGGGCCACCGATCGCGCCCTGAGTCACGCCCAGCGGCGTGTCGTCGGCGAACGGCACCTCGACGGCGGCCGGAATCCGGCCTACTCCGGGTGCGAAGACCGGCCAGCCGTCCTGCCAGGTCACCGGCACCAGGAAGGTCTCCCGGCCCAGCGGGTAGTGGTAGCCGCCGTAGATCCGCATGGCCAGCAGGACGGCCCACCAGCTGCCGTCCGCGGCCTGCACCAGATCGGCATGGCCGGCGCCCACGACGTCCACCTCACGGCCGAGGTGGCGATGAGTCATGACGGGATTGGCGCGGTTGCCCTCATACGGCCCGGTGACGGAGTCGGCGCGCATGATGCACACGCAGTGATGGATCTCGGTGCCGGCTTCGGCAGTCATCAGGTAGTAGCGACCGTCCACCTTGTACAGGTGCGGCCCTTCGGCCCAGACGACGCCGAGCTGGGCGCCCCGCCAGATCACCGTCTCGTCGCCCACCAGGCGCTGGGCTACCGGGTCGTACTCGCGGACCCAGACTTCGGTCTGATCGTGCCACTGCGGCTCGAGCGCCAACCGGGTGCCGTGGAACCAGATGCGTCCGTCGTCGTCGAAGAAGATGGACGGGTCGATGCCCGCCGTCCCCAACCAGATCGGATCCGACCAGGGGCCGGCCGGGTCGGTTGCGGTCATCAAGAAGTTCCCCGGCCGGTCGGGTTGGTCCGGGTAGACCATCGTGCAGACCAGCCAGTACAAGCCGTCGTGGTAGCGGATCGTCGGGGCATACAACCCGCCGGAGGAGGCGATCCCGGAGTAGTCCAGCTGATCGGCGCGGGTGATGACATGGCCGATCTGCGTCCAATGCACCAGGTCGGTGCTGTGGAAGATCGGCAGCCCGGGGAAGTACTCGAAAGTGGAGTTGACCAGGTAATAGTCCTCACCGACCCGACAGATCGATGGATCGGGGTAGCAGCCCGGCAGCACCGGGTTCTGAACCATGCCCATCAGTCGACGACCTCCACCCGCACCTGGCGGGCATCGGCATTGGTGACCGGGTAGACCTCGCCGGTCAGCTCGATCCGAGCTCGCTGGGTGGCATGGCCGACCACCGGCTCGGCGACGTTCAAGCCGGTGTTCGAGATGGCGCCGTTGGTGGTGCTCACGCTGGGGAGCCCGTTGCCGGAGGCCGCCGAATGCGAGCCGACCCAGACCTCGACATCGCCGGGTTCGACGATCTTGCGCAGGCTGCGGTCGGTGAAGGCGAACCGCGTGGTCGGGACGTCGAAGCGCACCCGCCGGGACTGGCCGGGCTCCAGTTCGACCCGGGCGTAGCCGAGCAGCTGGACGACCGGGCGGACCACCGAGCCGACCACGTCCCGTCCGTAGAGCTGGACGACCTCGGCGCCGGCCCGGGATCCGGTGTTGGTCACACCTACCTCGACCGCGAAGTGGGCGCCGGTGTCCACTTCGGAGACCGTGGACACCTCGGAGTAGCCGAAGCTGGTGTAGGACAGCCCGAAGCCGAACGGACGAACCGGGGTCGGGTCGGTCGAGGTGACCTCCGACGGACCGCCGAGGATCGGCTGCAGGTAGGAGAACGGCTCGGCGCCGGCGGAGCGGGGCAGGGAGACCGGCAGCCGACCCGAGGGGTTGACCAACCCGGTGATCACGTCGGCGATGGCCAGGCCGCCGCCTTCGCCCGGGAAGAAGGACTGCAGCACGGCAGCCGGCCGCGGGCCGGGTCCGTCCAGCGCCCAGCCGATCGCGTAGGGCCGGCCGGTGATGGCCACCATCACCACCGGGGTGCCGGTGGCGACCAGGGCCTCGACGAGCTCGCGCTGCACCCCGGGCAACTCCAGCGACTGGGTGTCGTTGCCCTCGCCGACGGTGCCGCGGCCGAACAGCCCGGCCTGATCTCCGACCACCACGATCGCCACATCGGCGTCGGTGGCGACCGCCACGGCCTCGGCGAAACCGGACCGGTCCTCGCCTTCCACGGCGCAGCCCAGCGCCGAGGTCAGCTCGGGCTCGGGCAGCCCGGCCGTGGCGAAAGCGCCCGCCAGCGCTTCCGCCACGGTCGGGATGGCGATGCTCACCGGATAATCCGGGAAAGCGGCAAGTACATGGTTGGCGAAGGAGTAGCAGCCTTGCAGGGCAGCGGTGCGGTCTGCGTTCGGGCCGATCACGGCCACCTTCGCCGGGGCCGGGCCGGCTACCAGCGGCAGTACTCCGTCATTGCTGAGCAGGATCACCGAGTGCTCGGCCAGCCGACGAGCGATCTCCTGGTGTTCGATCGGGTCGAGGTCGACCTCGCTGGGCGGGTCGGCCTCGAAGGCGTCCGGCTCGAGCAGGCCGAGGGCCTCCTTCTGGGCCAGTGCTCGCAGCACCGCGCGATCCAGGTAGGCCTCGTCGAGGCGCCCGGAGCGCACCTCCTCGGCCAGCGGGGCCAGGTAGGCGTCGCCGGTGGGCAGTTCGACGTCGATGCCCGCGATCAGGGCGAGCCGGGCGGCCTCGCCGCGGGTGGCGGCCACTCCCTGCATGACCTGCAGGAAAGCGACCGCGAAGTAGTCGGCCACCACGATGCCGTCGAAGCCGATCTTGGTGCGCAGCAGGTCGGTCAGGATGGACGGGTCGGAGGCCACCGGGACACCGTCGATCGCGGTGTAGGAGTTCATCACCGAAGCGGCGCCACCGTCGTGAATGGCCATCTCGAACGGTGGCAGGAACACGTCCAGGATCTCCCTCGGCCCGGCGCTGACCGGGGCGTGGTTGCGTCCGGCCGTCGAGCCGGAGTAGCTCAGGAAGTGCTTCAGGGTGGCGTGTACCCCGGCCGACTGGAGGCCGCGGACGAAGGCCGTGGCCACCGTGCCGACCAGGTACGGGTCTTCACCGATGCACTCGTCGACGCGTCCCCAGCGGGGATCGCGAATCACATCGAGCACCGGAGCCAGGCCCTGATGGACGCCGAGCGCAGCCATCGATGACCCGATGGCCGCACCGGCCTGTTCGACGAGCTCCGGATCGAAGGAGGCCCCCCAGGCCAGCGGCGTGGGGAACGTAGTCGCCTTCCACGCGGCCAGGCCGGTCAGCACTTCCTCATGCACCAGCGCCGGGATGCCCAGCCTGGTCTCACGCTTGAGCCGGCGCTGCTCGGCCCACAACCAGTTCGCCCGCTCCACCGGATCCACCGGACGGGTGCCGTAGACCCGGGTGAAGTGGCCGATGCCGTCCTTGGTGATCTCGGCCAGCTGGCCGGAGGACCGTTGGTCGGCGGCCATCTCGCTCTGCATCGGTGCGACGACATTGCCGCCCTGGTCCAGCCAGTAACCGGTGATCTGGGCCAGCTTCTCCTCCAAGGTCATGCTCGCGGCCAGGGAACGGACGCGTTCGGAGACCGTGGGCATGGCGGGAATGCCGTTAGGGGATGTGGACACCGGGTCCGTCTCCTTCGAATTGCAGGGGCTTGATGGTTGTGGGCCGAGCGTGTGCTCAGCCCTTGACGGCGCCGGTGAGGCCGCCGACGATGCGACGCTCGAAGATGCTGAAGAAGAACAGCGCCGGGAGCATCGACAAGGAGGTGAAGGCCAGCACGGCTGCGGTGTCCACCGAGTGCTCGGACGAGAACGCCTGCACGCCCAACGGGAGGGTGTACATCTTGGACTCGTTGAGGATGAACAGGGGCAGCATGTAGCTGTTCCAGGCACCGACGAAGGCCAGGATCGCGGTGGTGATCACGCCCGGCAACGACAGCGGCAGCACCATCCGGAAGAAGAAGCCGAGTCGGCTGGCGCCGTCGATGAAGGCGGCCTCCTCGAGTTCCTTCGGGATGGCGGCCAGGAACGGCACCAGGATGATCACCGTCATCGGCAAGGCGAAGGCGATCTGCGGAAGGATGACCCCCAGCAGGTTGTTGGCCAGGTTCATGTTCTTCAGCAGTAGGTACAGCGGGGTGATCGCCACCGTCAGCGGGAACATCAGGCCCGCGGCGAACAGCGAGTACATGGCGTTGCGTCCGCGGAAGTCGTACCGGGCGATCACGAAGCTGGCCATCAGAGCCAGGGCCACGGTGCCGATGGTGGTGGACACTGCCGAGATCACCGAGTTGGTGAACTGCTGCCAGAACAGCTGACTGGCCAGGACGTCGGCGTAGTTCTTGAAGACCCATGGGTTGGGAAGCCCGGACGGGTCGACGGTGATCTGCGAGTTCGTCCGGAAGCCGCCGATGATGATGTACAGCACCGGCGCGATGCAGATCGCGATCAGCACCGTGGCGATCAGGTAGGTGCCCGGGCTGCCCCAGGTGGCCCCGGACTTCGAGGCGCGCTTGCGTCCGCTTCGCCGAGAACTGGCGGTGAGTGCGACTTGAGACATCAGCGAGCCTTCCGCTCCGGGCCGTCGGTGAGCGCACCTTCGGTGTCGCGCCGCAGCACGAACCGCTGGTAGGTGAGCGCGATCACCAGCGAGATCACGAAGATCGCCACCGCGACCGCGTTGCCGTAGCCGTAGTTACCGGCCAGCCGACCTTCGCGGACCATGTAGGTGGCCATGGTGGAGGTGCCAGCCGTCGAAGAGACGTACTGACCCCAGATGATGTAGACCAGATCAAACAGCTGCAGCGAGCCGATGATCGACAAGAACGCCCAGACTCGGACCGTGGGGCCGAGCAATGGCAAGGTGATCCAACGCTGGATCCGCCAGTAGGACGCGCCGTCGATGGCCGCCGCCTCGTAGAGCTCGTCGGGGATGCCCTGCATCCCGGCCAGCATCAAGATCACGGCGAAGCCCAGGTACTTCCACGAAATGATGACCATCAGGGTCCAGATCGCCGTGTTCGGGTTGGCGATCCAGTCGGCGGTGGCCCAGCCCATGCCGAGGTTGGTCAGCAGGTCGTTGAGGGCGCCCTGGTACTGCAGCATCAAGCTCCAGCCGGTGCCCACGATGACCTCGGAGATCACGTACGGGACGAAGATCAGCACCCGGATCAACGAACGACCCTTGATGTTCTGGTTGAGCAGGAGGGCGAAGGCGATGGCCGCCGGCCCCTGCATGATCAACGACATCACCACGATCATCCCGTTGTGCGTCAGCGCATCAAGGAAGTTCTGGTCGGTGAAGATCGTGATGTAGTTCTGGAACCCGACGAAGTTCGTGGGAACCCCGAAGCCCTTCCACTTGAAGAAGCCGTAGTAGGCGGCCATGAACACGGGAAGGATCACAAAAGCCAGGAACATCAGGATCGCCGGTCCGGCAAGGATCACGATTTCAAGCCGCTTGCGCCATTCTGCCCTGGCTCGGTCAGCCCGAGCCGATGCCGAAGCATCGACTCGGGCCGACTTCGAACCTGACGAGCGCGTGGCCAGTGCATTCACTGTTTCGCTCATGAGGTTCTTGGACTAGCCCTTCGCCGCAGCCGTCTTCACAGCAGCAACGATCTCAGCAGCGGTGCCCTTGCCGGCGAGCATGTTGACCACGCCACCGTTCAGAGCATTGCCGACGTTCTGGCCGTACATGGTGTCCAGCCACAGGCTGACGTAGGCGGCCTTGTCGTAGGAGGCGAGCACGTCCTGCAGAGCAGGATCGGTCACGACACCCTTGGCGTCCTTGTTAGCGGGCAGGGTCTGGAACGCCTTGGCGTAGCCCTCCTGGTTGGCCTTGTTGGCCATGAAGTTCAGGAAGTCGACGCACTCGGCCGGGGCACCCTGGCGGCACGCGAAGCCGTCCGAGCCACCCATCATTGCGGTGGGATCGCCAGCGCCGCCGGAGACGGCCGGGAAGGGGAACCAACCCAGGTCGGCCAGCGACTTCTTGTCCGGGGTGAGGTCCTTGACCACGCCGGGCTCCCAGGCACCCATGAGCTCCATGGCGGCCTTGTGGTTGGCGATCTGGCCAGCGGAGCTGCCTGCGCCCTGCTGAGCAGAGGTGGTCAGGTAGCCCTTGTTGAACGGATCGGTGTCAGCGAACGCCTTCAGGTCCTCGCCGGCCTTCAGCCAGCAGGGATCGGAGAAGTCCTTCTCGGCAGCGGCCTTGTCCATGACGTCCTTGGAGCAGTCACGCAGAGCCATGAAGTAGTACCAGTGCGCGGCCGGCCAGGCGTCCTTGCCGCCGAGCGCGATCGGAGAGATGCCCTTGGCCTTCAGCTTGGCCACCGCAGCGTTGAGCTCCTCGAAGGTGGTCGGCAGAGCAGTGATGCCGGCTTCCTTGAACAGATCCTTGCTGTAGTAGATGCCGCCGGGCAGCACCGAGGTGGGCATGCCGTAGATCTTGCCGCCGACGGTGAAGGCGCTGAAGATGCCGTCGCCCAGAGCGGTCTTGACGTCGGGAGCGATCTTGTCGGTGATGTCCATCACCTGACCGGCTGCGACCACGTCAGCGAGCTTGCCGCCGCCACGGGCCATGAAGATCGTCGGATCCTGGCCGGAGTTCAGGGCGGTCTGCAGCTTTCCGTCCATGTCCTCGTTCTGGATGGCCTGGATGTTGATGGTGACGTTCGGGTGTTCCTTGGTGAACGCCGCAACCGTGTCTTCCCAGTACTTCTTGCCGTCACCGGTGGTGGAGTTGTGCCAGAAGGTCATCGTCACCGGAGCAGCTGCGCTCTGCGACGGTGCGGATGAACTGCCGCCCGGGGTGGTTGCGGTCCCGGACGTTCCGCCGGAACAACCGGCGAGGGCTAGCGCCACGCTTGCACCCAGCGCGACCAGCGCCGGGGCCTTCATTTTCCACTGCATACGACAGACCTCTCAGTCCTCTTTGACCGTGCGGCAGGGATTCCTGCCTGTTCTGGATACTTTCATCGCCATCCGGGCCTGTCAAACGTTTTCGATAACGTTTTAGTTGCGCCTGGATCTCGTCCGGCTCGGCATGGGCTAGCGTTACCGCCGTGACCCACACTGTTAGATCCGGACGTACCGCCGAGCGGCCGGTTGTCGAGCGGGCCACCATCGTCGATGTGGCCCGGACGGCCGGAGTCTCGGTCTCCACGGTGTCCAAGGTGATCAACGGCCGAGACGGCGTCGCGGCCGAGACCTATGACAGGGTGATGAGCGTCGTGGCCGACCTGGGCTACGAGTCGTCCCTGGTGGCCAGCAGCCTGCGGCGGCGCAGCACCAATGTGGTCGGGGTGCTGGTGCCGCAGTTCGAACCGTTCTCCACCGAGCTGCTCAAGGGCATCTCGACCGCCACCGAAGGCACCGGCTATGAGTTGCTGGCCTACTCCGGTGATCTCAGCCACAACGAGATCGGCTGGGAGCGCCGCTCGCTGTCCCGGCTGGCCGGCACGTTGATCGACGGTGCCGTGATCGTGGCCCCCACTGCCGCGGTGACCACGGCGACCATTCCGGTGGTGGCCATCGACCCGCACACCGGACGTACCGGACCCAGCACCGTCGAGGTGGACAACATCGGCGGCGCCCGGGCCGCCACCGAGCATCTCATTGAGCTGGGCCACACCCGGATCGCGCACATCCGCGGTCGCACGGACCTGGTCTCTGCCGAGCAGCGCGAGCAGGGCTACCGAGAGGCCCTCCAGGCCGCCGGTCTGCCCTACGACCCCGAGCTGGTGCGGGTGGGCGGCTATCGCGCCGTGGAGACCACCGATGCCGCTCACGAACTGCTCAGCCTGCCGAACCGGCCCAGTGCGATCTTCGCGGCCAACGACCTGTCCGCGATCCGGGTCCTTGAGGTGGCCGCCGAGTTGGGTCTTCGGGTGCCCGAGGATCTGTCGGTGGTCGGCTTCGACAACGTCCCGGAGGCGGCGAACGCCACCCCGGCGCTGACCACGGTCTCCCAGCCCATGCATCAGATCGGTGCCGAGGCCATCCGGATCCTCATGGAACTGCTCAACGGGGAGTCCAAGGAAGAGCACCTGCGGCTACCGGCCACCATGGTGATCCGGGCCAGCACGGCACCCTTCGTCGGCTGAGCCTCAGGCCGGATCGACGATCTCGCAGAGCACCTGACCCGAACCCACGCTGGCACCGACCTTGGCCGAAAGCCCGGAGACGATGCCGGCCCGATGGGCGGTGATCGGCTGCTCCATCTTCATGGCCTCCAGCACCAGGACCAGGTCGCCCTCGGCCACCTCGTCCCCTTCGATCACGGCCACCTTGACGATGGTGCCCTGCATTGGGGCGGTCAGCTCGTTCGACGAGGGCGCCTTGGCCTTCGCGCCCCCGGTGCTGCGACGGGTCGGACGCTGCGCAGAGGGCTGCTTCAGGACCGGGGCGGCCAGCGAACTGGGTAGCCGGACCTCGACCCGGCGACCGTTCACCTCGACCACGTAGACGGTCTTGTCCTCGCCCTCGGTGCTGCCCAGCGTGCCGGTGTAGGGCTCCAGCCGCTTGTCGAACTCGGTCTCGATCCAACGGGTGTGGACGCCGAAGCTGCCGTCGGCGGCCACGAAGGCCGGCTCGGTGAGCACTGCGGCATGGAAGGGGATCACCGAGGGCATTCCCTCCAGCACGGTCTCGGCCAGTGCCCGGCGGCTGCGCTCGATGGCCTGGGCCCGGTCGGCCCCGGTGACGATCAGCTTGGCCACCAGTGAGTCGAACGAGCCGGGCACGGCCATTCCGGGCAGGTAGCCGGCATCCACCCGGACGCCCGGGCCGGACGGCGGCGTCCAGGCGGTCAGGGTGCCGGGGGCCGGCATGAAGTTGCGTCCGGGGTCCTCGGCGTTGATCCGGAACTCGATCGAGTGCCCGCGCGGGGTCGGGTCGCCGTAGCCGAGCTCCTCGCCGTCGGCGATCCGGAACATCTCCCGGACCAGATCCAGTCCGGTGACCTCTTCGGAAACCGGGTGCTCCACCTGGAGCCGGGTGTTCACCTCGAGGAAAGAGATGGTGCCGTCCTGGCCGACCAGGAACTCACACGTCCCGGCGCCCACGTAGCCGGCCTCGGCCAGGATCGCCTTGCTGGAGGCGTACAGGCTGGCCACCTGCTCCTCGCTCAGGAATGGTGCAGGCGCCTCTTCGACAAGCTTCTGGTGGCGTCGTTGCAGGGAGCAGTCGCGGGTGGAGACCACCACGACGTGGCCGTGGGCGTCGGCCAGGCACTGGGTCTCGACATGCCGGGGACGGTCCAGGTAGCGCTCGACGAAGCACTCGCCGCGACCGAAGGCGGTGACCGCCTCGCGGGTGGCCGACTCGAACAGCTCGGGGATCTCCTCCAGAGTGCGGGCCACCTTCAGGCCGCGTCCGCCGCCACCGAAGGCGGCCTTGATCGCGATCGGCAGTCCGTGCTGCTCGGCGAACGCGAGCACCTCAGCGGCGTCCGCCACCGGGTCGGCCGTGCCGGGAACCAGGGGAGCACCCACCTTCTGGGCGATATGACGGGCCTGCACCTTGTCGCCGAGGGCTTCGATGGCGGCCGGCGGCGGTCCGATCCAGGTCAGCCCGGCGTCGATCACGGCCTGGGCGAAGGCGGCGTTCTCGGCCAGGAAGCCGTAGCCGGGGTGGACGGCGTCGGCCCCGGCGCGGGTGGCCACGGCGAGCAGCTTGGCGATGTCGAGGTAGGTCTCGGCCGGGGTGATTCCGTTCAGTGCGAAGGCCTCGTCGGCGAGCCGGACGAAGAGCGAGTCGGCGTCCGGGTCGGCGTAGACGGCGACGCTGCCGATCCCGGCATCGCGCGCAGCCCGGATCACCCGCACCGCGATCTCGCCGCGGTTGGCGACCAGCACTTTCGAAATCGTCATCGACCCTCCCTGGAACCTGCGGCGTCGCTGCGGAGTCTAGTGAGAAGGTCTGGACCCCGAGGCGCGGACTAAGCCGCTTTGCTGAGCTTTGCTGTGTTCTGCGTGTCGGCTGAGGTTGTCGGGACCCGACGCCGTGGACGGAGCATGCTGGACGCCGTGAGCAGCATTCGCAGCAGGGCCTGGCGCGACGGCGTCGAAGTGGCCGTCGACTTTCCGTTGGCCGATCTGGACGCCTGGCTGGGCCGTGAGGACGTCCTGGTCTGGCTGGACATCCTGGCCCCCAGCCCTGAGGACCTCGCCGTGCTGCGCGACGAACTCGGCATGGACGAGTTGGCCGTCGAGGACGCCGTCGAGCCCATGGAGCGGCCCAAGGCCACCCGGCACGCCACCCACTCCTTCCTCACCTGCTACTCGACGACGATCGAGACTGGCACGCGCAACGCGCGGCTGATCACCGGCCGGGTCTCGGCCTTCCTGCTGAAGGACGGTCTGATCACCGTGCGCCCGGACGACACCGTCGATATGGACGCCATTCTGCGCCGCTGGCAAGAGGACGGCCTGCTGCACAGCGGCGTGGCTGCACTCGTCCATGGGCTGCTGGATCACCTTGTCGATGGCCACTTCGAAGCCATCGGGAAGATGGACGATGAGCTGGAGGATCTCGAAGACCTGCTCTTCGAGCCCAGCGGCAAGACGTCCATCCTTCAGCAGCGGGTGTTCGCCATGCGCAAGGCACTGGTCGAGTTGCGCCGGGTGGTGCTGCCGATGCGCGAGGTGGTCACGTCGGTGATGCGGTTCCGCTCGGAGAGCGATCGACCGCTGGCCACCGACCTGGACGGCAACTTCAACGATCTCTACGACCATGTGATCCGGGCCGCAGAGTGGACCGAAAGCCTGCGCGACATGGTCTCCAGCATCTTCGAGACCCAGCTCTCCTTGCAGGACGCCCGGCTGAACGAGGTGATGAAGAAGTTGGCCGGCTGGGGCGCCATCATCGCGGTGCCGACCGCGATCACCGGCTGGTTCGGCCAGAACCTGCCCTACCCGGGCTTCTCGGCCGTCTCCGGCCTGATCCAGTCCAGCGTGCTGATCGTGTTCGGCAGCGTCGGGCTGTTCGCAGTCTTCCGGAAGTTCGACTGGATCTAGATCATTCCTGGCTGTCTCGGCGATGTCGGGCCGGCTGCGCCGCGCCCTACGATGCGTCCATGAGCTTGGCCCAGGCCGTCCTCGGCTTCGCACTGCTGGCTGCAGTGATGACCGTCACTCCCGGCCTGGACACCGTCTTCGTGCTCCGGCAGGTGTTGCGCGGCGGACCTCGTCCGGCCTTCGCGGCCGCGGCCGGGATCGGGCTGGGAGTGGTGTTCTGGGGAGTGGCCGCGGCGGCCGGTGTGGCTGCGTTGTTCGTGGCCTCGCAGGTCGCCTACAACGTGTTGCGCTGGGCCGGAGTGGCCTTCCTGCTCTACCTGGCGTTCAGCTACCTGCGCTCTGCGTGGCGCGGTGATTCACCATCGCTGGAGGTCGCCGGCACCCCGGTGGACAAGCCCGGCGAAGCGTTCATCAAGGGGCTGCTCACTGACCTGCTGAACCCGAAGATCGCCGTCTTCTATCTGTCGGTGCTGCCGCTGTTCCTGCCGCCCGGCTACCCGCCGGCGGCGATCGGAGCCCTGTTGGCGCTGATCCACGGGGCCATGGGTATGGCCTGGTTCACCGTGGTGATCCTGGCGGCCGGCCCGATGCGCCGCTATCTGACCAGCCGTCGGGGCGGCCGGATCGTCGACGCCACCGCGGGCGTGGCCATGACCGGCTTCGCGGCCGTCCTCGGCTTCGAGCGCTGAGGGGTTACGGGCCGCGTCAGCCGACTGGCGGCATCGCGTTGCCCAGGACGCGTCACCTCGAACAGGTGATCCGCGAGTTCGTCCAGCCGGGCCTGCGCTTTCTGTGTGGCCTGCTGTGATTTCGAGGTAGACGGGCAACCGAGAATCCCTCCCGTTCTCATTGCGGCCGATTGTGAAATCACTTGGGCCGTGATTCGTATTCGCGTGCATGTTGCAGGACGTGGCCATGCTCAGGCGCGCATGGGGTGAGGACAAATGCAGTGACCACAGGGTGACGAAGCCGTGGTCGGCCTATGCGCGCATGGGGGTGAGGAAGCGGGCGTGGATTCGTGGTCGCTGGGTGGGGTCGGCGCGTCGGGGCGGGATGATCTCCGCTCGGCCGTCGGCTCGCAGTCGTACCTGCCAGCGATCGGCGGTCGGGTCGTGGCCCGGTTCGACGATGCCGTGGTGGTGCGCGCAGACCAGGACGAGATTGTCTAGTGACGTCAATCCGCCCGCCCACCAGGGGACGATGTGGTGGGCGTGGCACTCCTGAGGCGGCTTGTCACAGCCGGGGAACACGCATCCGCCGTCGCGTAGTTCGAGGGCTGCTCTGATCGGGGCGGCAACGAGTCGTTGGGTGCGTCCGACGTCGAGGATCTCGGACTGGCTGCCCAGTACTGCGGGTAGCAGGTCCGCGTCGCACAGCAGTCGCCGCAGGACTCCGGCCGGTATCGGCTGGTTGCTGCCGGTCAGGTGGCCGGTCAGCAGCCCCGCGTCGGTAGCGGTCTTGGCGAGTTTGTCGTAGGACAAGGTGATCACGATGCGGGGCCGGTCGCCGCCGTTGGCGGGGGCGAGTGCTTCTTGGCAGTGCCGGTTGACCATAGTGATCAGCGCGTCGGCTCGGCGCATGGTGGGTGTGACAAGCTCAACGAGTGGATCTCGGGCTTCGAGGGAGGCTCGCTTGTCGGCGGCGGCGTAGGCGTCGATGATCCGGATGAACGGTTCGGCATCGGCTACTGGCAGGCTGCCACGAATGTGGATGCTGCCGTGCCCGTCGCCGACGAACTCCAGATGCCGGCGGGCACGGGCGGCTCGCTGTTGCCGTTCGAGCCTGGCAGCTTCGAGGGTGTCGGCGGTGTCGGGGGCGAGTACTTCGACCAGGTGTGTGGTGAGCCGACGCAGGGCTGCGGCGTCGTGGCTGGCCGCGAAACCAACCATCAACTCTTGTCCTTGGATGATCGTGGCCTGGTCGAACTCTCGGGGTAGGTCGGCGAGTACGGAGGTGATCGCCTCGGCCTGGGAGGGCAGCACCATTCCGGCGGCGGCAGCACGCCGGACGACCTCGAACTGGGCCAGCCCTTGTCCGGCTTTGATCAGCCGCCTCGCCTCGCGAGGGGTGAGTTGGGCGGCATCGGTGAGCCAGGTGGTGGTCGAGGTGCGGTACTCCCGCCAGGCCGCCTCCGTCGCTTCGATGCGGGCGGCGAGTTGTTGCTGCCAGGCCTGGAGCCGGGCATCCAGCCGCAGCGCCACTCTCAGATTGGCGAGCTGTTCCGCATCGGACGGTAGCCGCAGCCGATCATCGGTGAGAGCATCAAGAGCAGCACCGATAACGGCCAACAACTGGCCATCAGTCAGCTCGGCGAAGCTCTCATCCATAACCCCACACTAACCAGCCCCACTGACACTTTCTTCCCCCGAATTGGCCCTCAGCTCATGTCCCGAGAAATGTCGTACAGATAATCACAGGAAAGGCGTCGCCAGTCCCAATCGGGCCACGCAGGATGGTTACGGCTGGTCCTGGAAGAACACCGAGTTCACGTCCATTGCGAACAACCACCTTCGAGTCCTTAACTTCGCCAACAACTGCGCGTCATCAGGCCCAGAAACCAAACGCTGTTCAACAAAGGTCGTCAGCCACGATTCCGGAGTCACTAGCACCGTGGCCGCCTGGCCACTCAGGAGTTGCGAATAGCCTTCAAGATCGGGCGAACAGGAATAGTTGGGCCCCGGCACGGGCAGGGTGTCGCTCGGCGATCCATCCGCCACATCGCCACTTGAGGCGAGCACACAGAAGCTCGCCATCGCCTGCAGCATGGTGTCTCGCCCGGCGGTGTAGTCCCCGTCCCAACCGAAGAAGACCAAGGAATGCGCCTTGCACTGCAGCCGGTAGCCGTCCTTCACCTTCCAGTTGTTCTGGCCTTCGCGACAGGTGGTGTAGGTGCGTCTGGCCACCAGGCTCACCCCAGGAACCGACAAGCCCGCGGGCCACTGCTCCACCCGGGCGATCGCTGCCGACCGAGCCTCAGCCGTCTGAGAGCCATCCAGCACCTCAGCCGCCGCCAGCCGCGGGGCCGCACAGCCCGAAAGGGCCATAGCGATACCGGCAAGCAGGGAGACCAGTCCAGCGGGTCGATGCCATGACGGCTGCCGCTTGCGCGGGGACAACGCATTCTTGCGGTGAGCTGACAGCTCCACGCCTGCCTCCAAAGGGGGTGAGGATGTTCGCACGCTAGCGGGCGCAGCCAGCCCAAACCCAGCCCTCGGCGAACTCTGTCAGTCTTCTGTCCTCTTAGCGACGACGAAGCCACCTGATCGCGATGTGAAGGAGTGAGGGTTCGGTGGCGTGAGTCAGGATCGAGAGCGGCGGGTGGACGGACTCTTGATGAGCTTCAGTCGATGATGGCCCGAGCCGGCGCAGGCTCGGGTGGCATCGGCGCGGCCAGCCAGGCGGCCAGTGCGGTGGTCAGGGGAATCGCTGCCACCAGGGCGATCGAGGCCACCAGGGTGGCGATCACTTCCTGGGCCACGGTGTTGAAGGTGAGCAGCTGCAGAATCGTGAAGTTCAGCCGGGAGGACAGCAGCAGCAGCGCCAGCGCCGTCCCCACATAGGCGAAGGCGATCGTGTAGACGGTCGAGGCGATGTGGTCGCGGCCGATCCGCATGGCGCTGCCGAAAATCGTCCGGCGGCTGGCCGTCGGGGCGGCCTCGCGCAGCTCCCAGACCGCTGAGGCCTGAGTGATCGTGACGTCGTTCAGCACGCCGACCCCGGCCAGCACCATGCCGCACAGCAGGATCCCGCGGGCATCGATGCCGGGGAACTGGGACGGGAGCTGACCCATCACCTCGTCCTGCAGAGGGGTCAGGCTAGTCGCCGGGATCGCCCACCAGGCCAGGCCGGCCACCACGGCGATGCCGAGGAAGGTGCCGATCAGGGCGGTGGTGGTCTTCACCGAGATGCCGTGGGCCAGGTAGACCACGACGAACATCACCAGCGAAGCGGTGACCAGGGCGACCCCCAGCGGGTTGCGGGCAATGCTGAGCGCCGGCAGCGTGAACGTCCACACGATCGTGAGCGCGGCCGCCAGCCCGACCAGCGCGGCCACGCCCTTCCAGCGGGCCACGGCGATCACCACGGCAACGAAGACGGCGAGCAGGGCCAGCATCGGCGCGGTCCGCTCGTAGTCGATGAAGTAGGCGCCGGGTTGTCCGGGCAGGGTCATGGCCTGCACTCGCTGGCCCAGGTGGACTTCGCTGAGCGGCGCGCTTGGGTCGCCGGGCACCTCGACGCGGCTGCCGTCGTCGAGCTGGACGACCAGATGCCCGGTCTGCCCGTCGTTGGGGACCACTTCAACCACCGAGCCGGTGACCAGGGTTGCTCCAGGATCCAGCCACGGCTGCTTGGCCGGGACATCGTGGGGCCACAGCAGCACCGCCCCGACTGCGGTGGCGGCCACCAGGATGGCCATCACGATGCCCAGGATCAGCTGGGTGTGCCGGCTGGCTCGGACGGGTCCACCGTGGTCGTGGGTCGTCACGAGCTCTGGTTCCATGCTCTGGATTCTGCCATCGCCGCGGTCAGCGACCGCCAGTGCGGGCTTCGGCGTGGGTAAGTGTTCGGCTCAGACCGGGGCGATCCGCAGGCTGTCCAGGCTGGCCTCCGGTGGCAGGTCCACCGCCAACCGGACGGCCCGAGCCACCGAGTCGGGGTCCAGATAGCGCTCTGGACGGTACGTCCGGCCCTCCAACTCGTTGAGCTGGACCTGCATCGGGGTGGCCACCCGTCCCGGGTGCAGCGAGGTGACCCGGATGGCGCCCCGCTCCTCGGCCCGCAGTGAGTCGGCCAGCGCAGTCAGGGCGAACTTGGATGCCGCGTAGACCCCCCAGCCGGCGTGGGCAGTCAACCCGGCACCGGAGTTGATGAAGATCACCAGGCCGCGGGCGACGCGCAGTGCCGGCAGCAGAGCCCGGGTCAGGGTGGCCGGGGCGACCACATTGGTGGCCAGCACCTGCTGCCACTCCTGGGTGGTGCTCTCGGCAAGGGTGCCGTAGGCGACCAGTCCGGCCGAGTGCACCAGGACGTCCAGGCGCTCGATGCCGGCGGCGGCCGCCGCGACGGCAGCCTCATCGTCCAGGTCCACGCAGAACGGCGCGGACGACTCCAGCAGGGCGCAGGTCTCAGCGATCCGGTCGGCGTCCCGACCACCGACCAGGACGTGATGGGTGCTGCTCAGGGCCAGGGCGATCGCTCGTCCGATGCCACTGGAAGCACCGGTGACCAGCGCAACCGGGCGGCTCATCCGAACACCGCGATCGCCACCGGGATCACCCACAGCACGGCCAGCACCTGCAGCGTCCGGTCGCCCATGACAACGTCTTCCGGCTCGCCGGCCTTGCCCTGATCGACCTTCATGGCGTAGCGGAGCAGGGCCAAGGTGAACGGTGCGATCGAGATGGCCGTCCAGCTGACTCCCAGCGGCTGCACTCCGGGCAGTTCGAAGGCCCACAGGCTGTAGGACATGATCACCACGGCGATCGAGATCGACCAGACCTCGCGCAGGTAGGACTTGGTGTAGCGCTCCAGGCTGGCTCGGGTGCCGGCCTCGGTGCCCAGCTCCTTCAGCTCGGAGTAGCGCTTGCCGGCCACCATGAACAGCGAGCCGAAAGAGGCCACCAGCAAGAACCACTGGCTCAGCGGCAGCTCGGAGGCGACGCCGCCGGCCACGGCCCGCAGCAGGAAGCCGGCCGCCACCATGGCCAGATCGATGATCGGCTGGTGCTTGAGGAAGAACGAGTAGGCGAGCTGGAACACCCAGTAGACGGCCAGGGTCACGCCCAGCATCGGGGTGGTCCAGAAGCCCACGGCGAAGGCGGCCACCGCGGTGACGGCAGCCAGGATCCAGGCCGTCCGGGGGGACACCTCACCGGCGGCGATCGGCCGGAACTGCTTCTTCGGGTGCAGTCGGTCGGCTTCGATGTCGCGGACGTCGTTGATCAGGTAGATCGAGGCGCTGATCAGGCTGAACGCCACGAAGGCCAGAGCACTGGCCAGCAGCACACCAGGTTCCAACAACCGGCCCGAGGCCAGCGGGGCGGCCAGCACCAGGACGTTCTTCACCCACTGCTTGGGACGCATCGCGCGCAACCAGGCCGGCAGGGCGGACTTCTTCGGTGCGGCGTTCGCAGAATCTTGGCTCGTCATCTCGGCCCCAGGCTACCGTTTGCGGCCACCCTGGCTCAGCTTCGCCAGAGGCTGTGCCAGGGGACTCCCAGCTCGCTGAGCAGCCTGCGCAGCAGCGGCAGGCTGATCCCGACCACGTTGTGCGGGTCGCCGCACAGAGTGGTCACGTAGGCACCGCCCAGACCGTCGATGGTGAAGCCGCCGGCCACCTTCAGTGGCTCCCCGGTGGCCAGATAGGCATCGATCTCGGCCTCGTCCAGGTTGGCGAAGATCACCTCGGTGGTGGCCACCGACGAGGCCCGCTCGATGCGTCCATCGTGTCGGTACCAGACGTGGTGCCCGGTGTGCAGCTGTCCGGACGCACCGCGCATCCGCAGCCAGCGCTGCTTGGCCTGATCCAGGTCCGCGGGCTTACCGAACGGCTCACCGGCGAACTCCAGCAGCGAGTCGCAGCCGACCACCAGGACGTCCTCATCGGGCACCTGGGCCAGCACATCGGTGGCTTTCGCCTCGGCCAGGACGGCGACCAGCGAGATCACGTCCGGTGCGGTGAAGCCGGACTCGTCCACCTGGGAAACCACGACGTCGGGGTGAAGCCCCGCCTGGCGAAGCACCTGCTGACGGGCCGGAGAGGCTGAGGCCAGGATCAGCCGCGGCCCCTGCTCAGCAGCCAAGGCTCGATCCGGTCGGGTCGGCGATCACAGCCATCGTCGGTCCTCTCTGGTCGAAGCGCAGGCCTCCAGAATGTCACGTCCATCCGGTGGAGGGGCAAGCCAGGCTGAACTTGGCTCAGCGCCGGAAGGTGCTGCGCCAGGCATCCCGGCCGGGCAGCAGCGGGTTGCGCACCGTGTGCCAGTAGGAGCGCCAGCCGCCGGCCAGGGTGCCGGTCGCCGGCGGGTGTGGAGTCGGACGCTGCCGACGCACGGCCACGATCACCGCGGCCAGCGCGGCCAGTTCCTCCTCGGTCGGCTCGCCACTGACGATCCGGACCAGGTCCTCGGGTGCCGGGGCGCTCACAGCGGGATGTTCCCGTGCTTCTTGGGCGGCAGCTGCATCCGCTTGGTGCGCAGCAGTCGCAGCACCCGGATCACCTGGGCCCGGGTCTCGTGGGGGTAGATCACCTTGTCCACATAGCCTCGCTCGGCGGCGATGTAGGGGTTGGCCAGCTCGTCGTTGTACTCCTCGATCAGCTCGGTGCGCCGAGAGGTGGCATCGTCGGCGTCGGCGAGCTCGCGCTTGTAGAGGATGTTCACCGCGCCCTCGGCACCCATCACGGCGATCTGGGCGGTGGGCCAGGCCAGGTTCACGTCGGCACCCAGCGGCTTGGAGCCCATCACGCAGTAGGCGCCGCCGTAGGCCTTGCGGGTGATCACGGTCAGCAGCGGGACGGTGGCCTCGGCGTAGGCGTAGATCAGCTTGGCGCCGCGCCGGATGATCCCGTCCCACTCCTGGTCGGTGCCGGGCAGGAAGCCGGGCACGTCGACGAAGGTGAGCACCGGAATGTTGAACGCGTCGCAGGTGCGGACGAACCGGGCGGCCTTTTCCGACGCCTTGATGTCCAGGCAGCCGGCGTAGACCATCGGCTGGTTGGCCACCACGCCGATGGCCCGGCCCTCGACCCGTCCGAAGCCGCAAATGATGTTCGGCGCGTAGAGCTGATGCACCTCGAGGAACTCGTCGTCGTCCAGCACTCGACGAATCACTTCGTGCATGTCGTAGGGCTGGTTGGGCGAGTCGGGAATGACGTCGTCCAGGGCCAGGTCGTGCTCGGTGACGGTGAGATCGGCCTCGTCCTCTTCGAAGACCGGCGGATCCTCCAGGTTGTTCTGCGGCAGGTAGGTGATCAGCTGCCGGACGTACTCCAGCGCGTCGGTCTCGTCCGCAGCCAGGTAGTGGGAGTTGCCCGAGCGGGTGGAGTGGGTCCGGCCACCGCCGAGCTCCTCCATGGTCACGTCCTCGCCGGTGACGGTCTTGATCACGGCCGGTCCGGTGATGAACATCTGCGAGGTCTGGTCGACCATCACTACGAAGTCGGTCAGGGCGGGGGAGTAGACGTGGCCGCCGGCCGCGGCCCCCATGATCAGCGAGATCTGCGGGATCACCCCGGACGCCAACGTGTTGCGCCGGAAGATCTGGGCGTACTGGTCCAGCGACACCACGCCTTCCTGGATCCGGGCGCCGCCGCCCTCGTTGATCCCGATGATCGGGCAGCCGGTCTTGATGGCGAAGTCGAGGATCTTGACGATCTTCTCGCCGTACACCTCGCCCAGCGCTCCGCCGAAGATGGTGACGTCCTGGCTGAACACGCAGACCGGGCGGCCGTGAATGGCCCCGGTGCCGGTGATCACTCCGTCGGTGTAGGGACGTCGCTCGTCCAGGCCGAAGGCGGTCGAGCGATGCCGGGAGAAGCGGTCGAACTCGGTGAAGCTGCCCTCGTCCAGCAGCGCGTTGATCCGCTCCCGGGCAGTCAGCTTGCCCTGGGCGTGCACCTTCTCCACGGCTGCGGCCGGAGAGGGGTTCAGCGCCTGGGCCTTGCGTCTGCCGAGATCGGCGAGCTTGCCTCTGGTGGTGTGCGTCTCCTGCGACATGATGCTGACCATATCGGCGGGCATTCTGCGGTGGCATATGGTCTACGCGTGATTACCAGCTTTGACCGCCAATGGCTCACCGAACGGCTTGGCGAGCAGGCCGGCTGGTGGTCGGCTCTGGACGTGGTGGACGCCACCGGCTCCACCAACGCCGACCTGAGTGCGGCGGCCCGCGCCGGCGCCCCGAGCGGGACGGTGCTGATCGCCGAGCATCAGCGCAGCGGACGTGGCCGGTTCACCCGCAGCTGGGAGGCCCCACCCGGAGCGGCAGTGGCCATCTCGGTGCTGCTGCGTCCGCCGGCATCGATCCCGCTGGAGCGCTGGACCTGGCTGCCGCTGGTGGCCGGCCTGGCCGTGGCCGAGGGACTTCACCAGGCGGCCGGAGTCCCGGCCCGGCTGAAGTGGCCCAACGACGTCCTGATCAACGACCGCAAGGTCTGCGGCATCCTGGTCGAGCGGGTGGGGGACGCCGCCGTCATCGGGATGGGCGTCAACACCCGGCTGCGCGCCGAGGAGCTGCCGGTGCCCACCGCCACCTCGCTGCTGCTGGCCGGTGCCGAGACGTCGAACGGCGAGGTTGCCGCCGCCGTCCTCACCGCGTTGCGGGGCTGGTATCAGCGCTGGGAGGCCGGCGACGACCTCAGCGTCGCCTACCAGGAGGTCTGCGCCACCATCGGACGCCAGGTCCGGGTCGAGCTCGGGCCGGACGAGTCCCGCCGGGGGGAGGCCGTCGGCATCGATCGGGGCGGCCGGCTGCTGGTTCGCACCGCGATCGGCCTGGAGGCATTCGCGGCCGGCGACGTGGTTCATCTGCGCTGATCGGTTCCGACAAGCGGGCTTGTGCTCGTCCTGCACGGGTTCGAGGTCTGGGCTGTGCCACCATTGGACCCATGGGTTTACCGGCTGAACTCCTCGGCCATGGCGAGGTCGAGGTGCTCCACTTGCGGACGCATGCCAAGGCGCTGATCCCGCCGGCCTTGGTGCTGATCTTCCTGGTGGTGCTGACCGCCAGCGGACTGGCGATTCTGCCGCCCACCGTCCAGCCGTGGGCCAGCTGGGTGCTGGTCGTGGTCGCGCTGGTGGTTCTCGTGGTGTGGGTGCTCGCGCCCTTCCTCCGCTGGCTGACCTGCACGTACACCTTCACCAACCGCCGGATCATCACCCGCAGGGGGATCATCAACAAGAGCGGTCATGATCTGCCGCTGACCCGGATCAACAACGTGGCCTACCGGCGTTCGCTGGTCGACCGGATCTTCGGCTGCGGCACCCTGGAACTCACCACGGCCGCCGACGAGCCGGTGGTGCTCGACGACATCCCCGATGTCGAGCGGGTCCACGTGATGATGACCGAACTGCTGTTCTCCAGCATCGACCCGATCCAGCAGCCCGTCCTCAAGGACGAGTGAACGCGCGGGTGAGTGAGCCCCAGGCACCTGCCCGAGCCCCGCTGGCCAGGCAGCTGACCCGGTTCGTGATCTCCGGCGGCATTTCGGCCGTCGTCGACTTCGGACTGCTGAACCTGCTGATGGCTGTCGGCCTCGGCCCCAGCCTGGCCAAGGCGCTCTCGTTCATCGCCGGCACCACCACCGCTTACCTGATCAACCGGCGTTGGACGTTCGAGGCCGACCCGTCCAAGCGGCGCTTCGCGGCCGTGGTGGCCCTCTACGGGCTCACCTTCGCCGTCCAAGTGGGCTTGTGGACGCTGTGCTACCCGTGGCTACTGGCCACCACGGGCAGTGATGCGTGGGCGCGGATCGGCGGTTTCGTGATCGCCCAGGGTGTGGCCACCACGGTGAACTTCGTGGTGCAGCGCAGCCTGATCTTCCGCTAGAGCACCGTCATCGGCTGCGGGGCCACCAGGACGCCGGACGAGGTGGGTAGATCCGAGGGCAGCACCTGGTAGACGTTCTTTCCGGCCGCCTCCGACAGGTACTCGGTGGCGACCCCGTCCACGTAGTGGATCCCGGCGCCGTCATCGGCCCCGAAGCCGCCCGGCAGGGCACCGGAGGCGATCGCATCGGTGAAGGCCGGGGCCCGCTCGGCCTCGCCGTCGAAATGTGGGCAGAAGCTGCCCTCGACCAGGCCCAGGCCGCCGCGCCAGGCGCGGAAGTCACCGAAGGAGTCGGTGATGCAGCCGGAGTACCAGCAGGCACCGCCGGCCGAGACCCCGGCCAGGACGACGTCGCCGGCCGCGTAGCGGGAGCGGATCGCCGCGTCCACGCCATGGGCCTGCCACAAGGCCATCAGGTTCACGGTGTGGCCGCCACCGACCAGGAGCAGATCGACGTCGGCCAGCCGGGCCACCGAGCCGGCCGAGCCGCCCTGCCACAAGGTGAGCACCATGGTGCGCACGCCGAGGGTGCCGTAGGCCAGCAAGAAGCGGTTGATGTACTGCGGGTCATCGGCCGATGCCGTCGGGGCGAAGCAGACCAGCGGCGAGCGCTTGCCGGTCAGTTCGACCAGGTACCGATCCAGGTTGGTCGGGGCGCCGAGCGGCGACATCGAGAAGCCGCCTCCGCCCATCGCGACCAGATGCGCAGTCATGCCCCCATCTTGGCAGAAGCCGGTAGTGGTGCACGGACGAACTAGGCTCTGCCGGGTGAGTGAAACTGCTGCGACGATCGGGGTGATCGGCGGAGGGCAATTGGCTCGCATGATGCACGCCGCCTCGATCGGCCTGGGCCTGCGGCTGCGGCTGCTCGCCGAAGGCCCGGACGTGTCCGCCGCCCAAGTGGTGCGGGAGGTGTCGGTCGGTGACTACACCGACCCGGCGACGGTGGCGACCTTCGCCGCCGGCTGCGATGCGGTCACCTTCGACCATGAGCATGTGCCGACTGCGATCCTGCACGACCTCGAGCGGGCCGGCGTGGCCGTCCGCCCCGGTCCGGACGCGCTGGTGCACGCCCAGGACAAGGCCGTGATGCGCTCCCGGCTGACCGCGCTCGGGGTGCCCTGCCCGGCCTACCGCGTGGTCGCCGATGCCGCGGAGTTGGTGGCCTTCGGTGACCAGCAGGGCTGGCCGGTGATCGCCAAGACCTCCCGCGGTGGCTACGACGGCAAGGGCGTCTGGAAGCTGGACTCCGCGGCCGATGCCGCCGTGCCCTTCGACGGCCTGCAGGGGCTGCGCCGGGACGCGGTGGTGATCGCCGAGGAGTTCGTCGACTTCGCCCGCGAACTGAGTGTGCTGGTGGTCCGGCGGGCCGGCGGCCAGGCGGTCGCCTACCCGGTCAGCGAGACCGTCCAGACCGACGGGATCTGCACGGCCACCGTCACCCCGGCGCCCGGGCTGCGAGCCGATCAGGAGCGTGACCTGAAGGCCATGGCGCTGCGGATCGCCGAGGCGCTCGGCGTGGTCGGCGTGCTGGCCGTGGAGCTGATGCAGGCCCGCGATGGACGGATCGTGGTCAACGAGTTGGCCATGCGTCCACACAACACCGGTCACTGGACCATCGACGGGGCTCGGACCAGCCAGTTCGAGAACCACCTGCGTGCGGTGGCCGATTTGCCGCTGGGCTCGACGGCCATGACGGCCCCGGTCGCGGTGATGGTCAACGTGCTCGGCGGCAGCCGTCCGGATCTGGTCGCCGGCCTGGGCAAGGTCCTGGCCGACGATCCGGGCCTGCGGGTGCAGCTGTACGGCAAGCAGGTCGTCCCCGGTCGCAAGGTCGGCCACGTCACCGCGGTCGGCGAGGACGTCGATGCCACCATGGAGAGGGCCTGGCGGGCCGCCAACTACCTGATGGGAGCAGGCGATGAGTGAACAGCCACTGGTCGGGATCGTGATGGGCTCGGATTCGGACTGGCCGGTGATGTCGGCGGCAGCCGACGCCTGCGCTGAGTTCGGGGTGAGCTACGAGGCCGACGTGGTCTCCGCGCATCGGATGCCCGAGGACATGGTCGCCTATGGACGCCAGGCGCACACCCGTGGCCTGAAGGTCATCATCGCCGGTGCCGGCGGGGCGGCCCACCTGCCCGGAATGCTGGCCGCCCTGACTCCGCTGCCGGTGATCGGAGTGCCGGTCCCGCTGAAGCACCTGGACGGAATGGACTCGCTGCTGTCGATCGTCCAGATGCCCTCGGGTGTGCCGGTGGCCACCGTGGCCATCGGCAATGCCCGCAATGCCGGACTGCTCGCCGTCCGGATCCTTGCGGCCGGCGATCCGGACCTCACCGCAGCCATGCTGGAGTTCCAGGACGAGCTGCGAGCCAGCGCCCGGGCCAAGGGCGCATCCGTCCGCGGCCAGCAGCGCGGCTGACCGTCCGGCCGGGACGCCACCGGCGCGGCTGACTTCGGCGGCTTCGGTCGCCGGGCAATACTGGACAAGCTCCCCCGAGCTAGGAGGCCGATGTCGGAGAACGCCAGCGCGCTGCCATCACCCACGGTGCGCAGCCAGGGCATTGCGCTACGCCGCGGCGTGGTGCTCACCCTGTTCAGTGCCCTGCTGCCGGGTTCGGCCCAGGTCGTGGCGGGCAACCGCAGGCTCGGTCGGGCCGTGCTGCGCTTCCTGCTGATCGTCGTGGCCGTGCTGGTCGTGGTCGGGCTGCTGGCCGCACTGATCGCTCCGCTGCGCAATCTGTTGCTGGGCTTCCTGCTGGGTTCGATTCCGTTGCGGATCATCCAGTGGGGGGTGCTGGCCTGGGCGCTGGTCTGGGTGGCGCTGCTGGTCGACGCGTGGCGGCTGGCCAACCCGCGAGTGATGTCGGTGGCCGGCAAGCTGATCTCGGGCACCCTGGCCGTCGCGCTGGCCGCAGGTGGCGGGACGGCCGCGGTGGCCATCTCCCGCAGCGTCGGCTCGCTGGCCGGCTTGTCGGACTCGGTCCTGATCGGCGGCGGATCGAACAAGGCCAACGCCGGCCGGATCAACGTCCTGCTGCTCGGTGGGGATGCCGGGAAGGGTCGTGAGGGACTGCGTCCGGACTCGATGACGGTGGCCAGCATCGACGCCGAGACCGGGCGGACGGTGCTGTTCAGCCTGCCCCGCAACCTGCAGAAGGTGCCGTTCCCGGCCGACTCGCCGCTGCACAAGCTGTACCCCAATGGCTACTACTGCCACGTCAAGAACCTGGCCAACGCCTGCATGCTCAACGGCATCTACACCTTGGCCATGACCCACAAGAGCCTGTTCCCCGGAGACAAGAATCCGGGCGTCACGGCCACCCAGAGCGCCATCGAGGAGACCCTGGGGCTGAAGATCAACTACTGGGCCATGGTCGACCTGGCCGGCTTCCAGAAGCTGATCGACGCCGTGGGCGGGATCACTCTCGACGTCGGCGTGCGGGTGCCGATGGGCAGCAAGGAGACCAAGGGCGGCATCAAGGAGTGGATCGAGCCCGGCAAGGGCCAGCACATGGACGGCCGGCACGCCCTGTGGTTCGCCCGCTCCCGGGAAGGGTCCACCGACTACGCCCGGATGATCCGGCAGAAGTGCGTGATGAACGCCATGCTCAAGCAGCTGAACCCGACCACGGTGTTCACCAGGTTCAGCGAGATCGCCGAAGCCGGTGGCCAGATCGTCGCCACCAACCTGCCCACCAGCGAGGTGGGCACCATGCTCGAACTGGCCGCCAAGGCCAAGTCGCTGCCGATGGCGTCGGTGAGCTTCGCGCCGCCGATGATCGTCACCTGGGATCCGGACTTCGCCCTGATCAAGCAAACGGTGGCCGACACCATCGCCGCCAGCGAGCAGGCCGACATCAAGGCGACGGCTCCGCCACAGACGGCCTCGCCGAACTCGGCACCGACCTCGGCCGGCGGTGTGCCGAGCCCGAAGCCGACCAAGCCCATCAAGACCAGCAAGACCAACAAGACCGACAATCTGGACGCGATCTGTAAGGCCTGAGTCGCCGGCCCGCTCGGGGTTCTGATCGGGCCGCGGAGTTCTACTTGGTGGCGCTGCCCTCGATGGCGAAGACCCACTTGCCGACCATGCTGGTCAGTTCCCGACCGGTGTCGAAGTCGGTGTCCCGGGTCATCACGGCCAGTCGGTAGTCGCGGCCGTCACCGGAGACCGTGCCGATCGAGTTGACCGCCCACAGCCCATCGCTGGACTTGAACTGCACCCAGCCGTTCTTCAGGTGGACGCTGACCGTCCCCGACTTCGGCTGACCGACCCCCCAGGTCTGGTCGTCCTCGACCTGACCCATCAGGTCGTAGATGAACTTCGCCTCCTCGGCGGTCAGCGCGGACGAGGTCCCGCCGGCCAGGACGTCCAGCAGCTTCATCTGATCTGCCGGGGTGGTCCAGGTCCAGCTCCACTGGGTCGGCTTGGCCTGATCCAGGTGGGTGTTGGTCATGCCCAGGTCGGCGGCAAGTGCGGTGTAGGCCGGTCCGCCGCCGGCGTAGTCCCACAGGGCCTGCGCCGCGTCATTGTCGGAGTGGGTGATCGCCTTGCGGGCGTTCTCCTGGTTCTCGGGGCTGAGCTGGGCCACCCCGCCGGCCTTGCGCAGCGCCATGGCCACGATCATGGGCTTGGCCATCGACGCGCTCTGGCTGGAGTAGTCGCCCCGGTAGCTGTAGGTGGTGTGGGACTTCAGATCCTCCAGGTACACCCCGAACTTGTCGCTGCCGCCGGAGATGGTCTTCAGCGCCTGATCGAGCTGCGCGGGGATCGTCCCGGTCGGTGAGGGGCTCGGCTCGGGGATCCGGACCGGGGCCGTGCAGGCCCCCAAGGTGGTCGCCAGTGCGGTGATCAGGCCGAGCAGGATCATCCTGCGGCCGGTGGGACGGGTCATCCGGGGTTCCTGTCTACTCCAAAGCCTGCTCATCATGCCATCGTGGCGTGCTCGTTGGCGGCGATCCGGTCCAGCAGCTGTCGGTCCGCGGGGCCGTCCACGATGACCGCCGAACCACCGCCGGCCAGTGGACGCAGCACCGCCTGCCGCAGGGTCTGCCAGGGTTTGCCGGCCACCACCAGGATGCGCTCGCCGATCGGATCGGCGAGAAGCTCGCGATGCCGGACCTCCCGCTCGGCATCGACCCAGGCGATGGCGTCCGGATCGACTCGGTTGGCCAGGTGCTGATCGGGCTGGGCCAGCGCCTCGGAGGTGAAGTCCATGACTCCCTCGGGCAGATCGGTCAGACCCAGCCCCAGCGGATGCAGCGAGCAGGCGATCGTGGTCAGCACCGGGAACGGCTGGGGACGGGTGGGCCCGGTCACCATCACTTCCGCGGCACCGGAGGGCATCGTCGTGTAGCGGCAGCCGGCCTGCCAGGCGGCCAGCGGCCAGATCAGGCTCATCCAATGCCCGGGATGGCTGACGTTCACCGCTCCGGCCACCACCGAGTCGGCGGCATCCAGCTCGCGCAGCAGGTTGGCGGTCTTGTCTACCCAGTTCGCGAAGGTCCGCACGCTCAGCTCGGTGCGCGCCGACGTCAGCGGGTCGTACCAGGTGAGCAGCGGCTCGCTGCCGCGCGTGACCACGGCCTGGCTGAGGGTCTTGATCACGGGACTCGGCATGGTCGAATTCTAGGTGCCCCGGGGACGAGCCGGGTCTGGCGGTGCCATAGGCTCGGTTCGTGCGCTACGTAGTGATCATGGCCGGGGGCTCCGGCACGCGGCTGTGGCCGCTGTCCCGCAAGGGGACGCCCAAGCAGCTGCTCACCCTCTTCGACGGCAAGAGCCTGCTCCGTCTGGCATTCGAACGATCGCTGGCCTCGGTGCCGGCCGAGCGGATCCTGGTGGTAACCGGGGCCGGCTATGCCGACGAGGTCGCGGCCCAGCTGCCGGAACTGGCGGCGGCCAACATCCTGGGCGAACCGATCGGGCGAGACTCGCTGAACGCCGTGGCCTGGCCGGCCGCCGTGCTGCACCGGATCGATCCGGACGCGGTGATCGCCCAGGTGACCGCCGATCAGCTGATCGAACCGCTGGAGGTCTTCGCCGCTCAGCTGGAGACCGCCTTCGAGGTGGCCGAGACGGTGCCGTCCGCGCTGGTCACGCTGGGTGTGGTGCCCACCTCGGCGCACACCGGCTACGGCTACCTGCATCGCGGTGCGGAGCTGGCCGGGTTCAGCGGCGTCCATGAGGTCGTGGAGTTCGCCGAGAAGCCGGCGTTGGCCACGGCCGAGGCCTACCTGGCTTCGGGGGAGTACTGGTGGAACGCCGGGATGTTCGTCTGGCGCGCCCAGACCCTGCTCGAGCAACTGCGCCTGCTGTTGCCCGATACCTATGACTCGGTGCTCGAACTCGCCGAGCACCCCGAGCGGCTGGACGAGATCTTCCCGCACCTGTTCAAGACCTCGGTCGACTACGCGGTCATGGAGCCGGTCTCGGCCGGCAAGGGCTCGGCACAGGTGGTCGCCGTCTCGCTGCCGGTGCGCTGGCGCGACGTCGGTGGCTTCGCCTCGCTGGCCGAGTTGTTCCCGGCCGACGATCGGGGCAACGTGATCACCGGGCTGGGAGTCGCCCTGGCCGCGTCCGGCAATATCGTGGTGAACAGCCAGGACCAGACGGTGGTCGGCCTGCTCGGCGTCGACGACCTGGTGGTGGTACGAACCGACACCGCCACCCTGGTGGCCAGTCGGGAGTACGCCGAGCGCATCAAGGAACTCGTTGCGGAGGTGAACGGCCTGGCCGGCGAGCAGTACACCTGATTCGCCGTCAGTCCACAACAGCATGATCGAGAACATCAAGCGATTCCGGGAACCCTTCACCTGGGCGGTGACGGCCGTGCTGCTGGGCGGCCTGGTGCTGGGGGTGGTCCAGATCTGGCTGCAGGTGGCCTCTGGAGCACCACTGCTGGGTACCTTGCAGTCCCTCGGTGGCAATCTGATGAACCTCACCGTGGTCTTCGCGCTGGTCGGCCTGGTCTGCACCTGTCTGTTCGCGGCTCCGGCCACCCGCGATGCGCTGCTGGTCACTCGAGTCGCTGCCGGGGTGGTCAGCCTGGGGGTGCTGCTCACCTTGGTGGCCAACCTGCTGGGCCTGTTCGCCGGGACCGGCACGCTGGACATCGCCATGGATCTGATCGGCGGCCTGCTCGACCTGGTGCTGAAGGCACTGGCCGCCGGGGCGCTGTGGCTGCTGGCCCGCGGGGTGAGCGCCGGACGGATCGAGCCGGCTGCTGAACTGGTGGCCGGCGAGGATCAGTCGGACCCGGCGACCCCGTCGGCGCCGACCACCTGGCGTCGCGAGGAGGCGGTCGGGACCGCCTGGGGGAGTGCCGCCGAGGCCGCGTCCGGACAGCCCGGAAAGCCGCAGCTCAAGCCCGATCCGCCGGTCAGCGCCGAGTAGTTCAGCGCGTCCGATGCGGTGCCGGGCGGCGGCGTCCGCTCAGGTCCCCCGAGTGGGTGACCTCGACCGGGGATCGCAAAGGGTAACGCATACGGGGTTGACTTCTGAGTAATGACAGGCGTGTAATTCCATTCAAGTAGTTCACACCCCCAAAGTGAACCCAGGGTCGAGGAGAATCACATGCAAGAGCTGATCCTGGCTGTTGAGCCGGACAGCGAAGGCGTCCTCAGCTGGCAGGACCGGTCGCTATGTGCGCAGACCGATCCAGAGGCGTTCTTCCCTGAAAAGGGTGGTTCCACCCGCGAGGCGAAGAAGGTCTGCCTCTCCTGTGAAGTTCGGGCGGAGTGTCTGGAGTACGCCCTGGCCAAGGATGAGCGGTTCGGCATCTGGGGCGGCCTGAGTGAACGCGAGCGCCGTCGCCTCAAGAAGCGCGCCATCTGAGCCGTTTCGGCCACCGGTAGGCTTGGCCTCCGGTTGCGGACGGTAGCGAAGGATGGCTGGTGAGCGATACGGAGTCGGGTCAGGACCCTTGGTCGTGGCTCTACGAGGTTGAGCAGAACGACGCCCCTGACTTCTCGGCATTTCGGGTAACCGTCGGCGTCTTGGACGTGGGCGGCGACCGAGCTTCCTGTCTGGCCGCGATCCGCAGCCAGGAGGTCGAGGTCGATCAGATCGTTGACGAGCTCCCTGGAGACGTTGCCGGCGACTGGATCTGGGTGGTCCCGGACGACGCAACTCCAACCCGCGGTGCGCTGGCTGCTCTACTGCGGCGAGTGATGGCCCAACCGTCGGCGGCGGTGGTCGGCGGGCTGCTGATCGAGCCGCGGCGCCGCGGCGCCGGCACCATGGTGCGCGACTGGGCGCAGACAATCTCCGCCAACGGCATCCTCCGTCCGCTGACCGAACCGGGGGAGCTCTATCAGGGGCAACTCAATGCCGGCCCGGCGCTCGGCGTCCCGGCCTCGGGAATGCTGGTGCGGGGCGATGCCTGGCGCTTCCTGGGCGGGCTGAGCACCGAACTGCCGCGCAGCTACTGGGGCCTCGACTTCGGCTGGCGAGCCAACCTGGCCGGCTACCCGGTGCTGGCCGACCCCGAGGTTCAGCTGGTCGACCGCTCACAGCCGGACGATCCGGCCGTTGAGCGGGCCGCCGGGTTGGCCCTGGTGGCGGCCCATGCCCCGCGCGGACGACGCTGGCTGGTCCGGCTCCGGCTGGTGCTGGTCAGCCTGGCCATGGCGCTGGGCTACCTGCTGGGCAAGGATCCGCAGCGCAGCGGCGACGAACTGCGCGGGCTGGCCGGCTGGCTGACCAACCGTCCGCTGCGCAGATCGCTGCGCGATCAACGTGACCGGCTTCCGGTCAAGGCCGGCTACCGGGCCGTGGTCCGGCGGCTGCGTCCGCGGCCCGGCGCCGGCGTGCGCCGGCTGATCGAGGCCGGCAGCGCCCGGTTCCTGGACTGGTTGCACACCTTCACCGGCCGCGGCACTGCGGCCACCATCGACGAGATGACCGGCGACGACTTCGCCGAGACCAGCCCGACCGACCATCGGATCCCGCTGGCCATCACCGGTCTGCTCGGGCTGGTGATCGCCGCTCTGGTGGCGGTCCGGGGCAGCTTCGGCGACGGTTCGCTGGTGGGCGCCCAACTGCTGGCCGCTCCGAGTTCCTGGACCGATCTGCTGGCCGACTACCTGCGGCCGGTGGCCGGCGCCGGCCAGTCCGCCGGCGCACCCTGGACCGCCCTCACCGGCATCTTCGCCCTGCTCACCGCCGGTCGTCCGGAATGGCTGGTCACTGTGGTGATGGTCGGCTGTGTGCCGCTGGCCTGGCTGGTCGCCTTCCGTCTGCTCCGCGCGCTGCTGGGTGATCAGCGCCTGGCCGGCATCGGTGCTCTGGGCTATGCCCTAGTGCCCGCACTGATCGGTGCGGCGAACGTCGGCGCCTTCGGCACCGTGGTGCTGTCGGTCCTGCTGCCCATCCTCGGCTACGCCGGGTGGCATTGGCTGTCCGGACCGCGCTGGAGCTGGCGAGCTGCGGGCGCGTTCGCGTTCTGGTTGGTGCTGGCCTGTTCTCTGGTGCCGGCCTGGTGGGCCGGTGCGCTGCTGGTCGGCCTGGTCAGCGTCCTGGCCACTCGCCGGTTGGCCGCCGCGCTGCAGTGGCTGTTCGTCCTGGCCGCGCCCCTGCTCCTGCTGGTCGGCCCCTGGGGATCGGCCATGCTGGCCTACCCGGGACGGTTGCTCACCGGAGTGGAGCCTGCGCTGGCTCCGGGTGACGCCCCGCAACCCTGGCGGCTGCTGGTCGGTGCCGCGCTGCCTGAGGCCGGAGCCCCGCTGTGGCTGGCGATCGCTTTCTTCGGGGTCTGCTGGGTGGCCGCCCTGGTCGGAGCACTGCGCCGACCGCTCCCGTCCGGTCTGGTGCTGTTGGCCGCTGCGCTGGCGGCTGGGGCGGCGATCGGGGTCACCCGGTTGGCCGTCCAGATCCCGGGTGGGGACTGGGCCCGTCCGCAAGGCCTGGAGTGGCTGTTGCTGCTCGGTGCCCTGCTGGTCCTGGGCGCCGTGGTCGGCTTGGACGGCGTGATCACCGACCTGCGCGGCAACGATCTCGGCCTGCGCCATCTGGGCAGCCTGACCCTGGCCCTGATCAGCGTCGGTGTGCTGGTGCTGGGAACCGGCTGGTGGGTCTGGGCCGGGCAGCTCCAGCTGAGCCGCAGCCCGGTCGGTGACGTCCCCGCCTTCGTCCGCAACGACCAGCTCTCGGCAACCCCGGGACGGACGCTGGCCCTTCACGTTGGTGAACACGGTGCCACCTGGTCGCTGCTGGAAGGCGACTTCGCCCGGCTCGGTGGCGTCGAGCGCGGGCTGGCCTTCGACGGTGACCCGGCCGCTCACCGACTGGCCGCCTCGGTGGCTGGACGGCTGCTCGACGACAGCGGAGACGACCAGCTGCTTCCCGACCTGGTCAGCCTCGGGGTGACCAACATCACCCTGGCCGATGGCGACCAGGCGCAACGGATGGCGATCAACAATGTGCCCGGCCTCGAACTGGGCTCGGGCAACGCCGACCTCTACGTGTGGCCGGTGCCCGACTCGGCCCGGCTGGTCGTAGTGGACGGTGACCAGCGCACGGTCGCCGGACCCGGTGCCCAGATTGCGCCAGGCGGATCGGGGCGGATCCTTCGCCTGGCCGAGCCGGCCGATCCGCGGTGGCGAGCCAGCGTGGGCGGTCGTCCGCTCAACCAGCTCGCCGGTGACGGCCCGGGTACCCAGTTCCTGCTCGGCGACGCGACCGGCCCGCTCTCGGTCGAGCTCGAGGCGGGATCGGACTGGTGGGCCTGGGTGCAGCTGGCCGGCCTGGCCGTGCTCGTCCTGTTCACCGCTCCATCGCTGAAGCGTCGCGATGAGACCGGGCCGAAACGACTCGCCGGAGGTGCCCGATGAACCGCTGGTTGCTGTCGTTGGGCTCGATCGCCGTGGTCGTCGGCCTGACCGTCGCCGGCTCGCTGGTCGCGCCGGCCGCGCTCCCGCTCACCGAGGTGCCCACGGTGGCCACTCGCTCGACGCTGGTCTGCCCCGGCTTCGCCTCGGCGACCGCCACCCGCACGGTGATCGCGGCGTCGACCCAGTCCGACCTGCGCTTGGCCAAGCTCTCCGCTCCGCAGAATCCGAAGACCGGAACTGGGCTGGTCCGGCTCAGCGACTCAGAGGAACCGGTTCGGGTCTCGGCGGAGCGGACCGGAGCGTTCGGCGCCACCACGACCGTGACCGCGGCGGACGGCAGCGATCGCGGTCTCTCCATGGCCCGCTGTCTGCTGCCGCAACCGGAGTACTGGTTCACCGGCGTCCTGGTCGGCACGAACTCCGGATCCGAGGTGGATCTGGTGAACCTGGACGGCACCCGCGCCGTCGTCGATCTGACCGCCTACGGCCCGTCCGGGAAGCTGGCGGCAACTCGCGGAGTCGTGGTCGACCCGGGTGCGGAGAAGAAGGTCTCGCTGGCATTGATCCAGCGTGGTGACCAGCCGATCACCGTGCGAGTGACCAGTTCGGAGGGCCGGATCGCCGCCTTCCTCCGCCAGCGCAGCTGGGGCGCGACGCGTCCACTGGGTGCGGACTGGCTGCCCGCTTCGGCGGCACCGGCCACCGACCTGGTGGTGCCGGGGGTGCCGGACGGCGCCGGCCGGCGCACGCTGGTGCTGGGCAACCCGGGCGACCGCACCGCGGTGGTCAAGGTGGATGTGCTGAGCGCGAGCGGTCCGACCAATGTGGTCGGGGCGGTCAACGTCGAGGTGCTGGCCGGGACCACCAAGGCGGTCGAGCTCAGCGCCGGGCTCGGCGGCGGAGCAGCCGGGGTCCACCTGAGCTCTGATCAGCCGATCACCGCCGGTCTGCTGGCTGACTCCGGTGGTTCAGAGAACGAGATCGATCCCGCGTCGGCGGCCGCGGCGGACGCGCTGCCGGACGACGGCATCTGGCCGCTGGCGCTGGCCAAGTCGGCCACCGCTGTGGTCACCTTCACCAACCCGGAGTCGGCGGCGGTCACGGCCACCGTCACCCTGGGTTCCGGCGGCACCGGGCAGGACAGCACGGTGAAGATCCCCGCTCAGAGCACGGTCACTTTCGCCGTCCCGAAGTCGTCGGCGTCCTCGATCCGGATCCGGACCCAGGCCACCACCCTGCGGGCCGCGGTGGTGGTTCGGCAGACCGTCGGCAAGGTGAAGGGTCTGGCCGTGGTGGTGCTGATGGCCGGGCAGGGCAGGACCGAGCCGATCCAGGTCGGCTACGACCCGCATCTGGGCAGCTGATCCCACTCGCCGCGGCGAACTCCTCGATCGCGTGGGGCGGTTCCTGAGCCCGTCGAAGGCGCCCAGCGCTCCCACCGAGGTCGGACCGGACCGGCTAGTCCCAGTCGTCCCCGTCGGAGTAGCCCGGGTCGAGATCCTCCAGGCTGATCCCGGTCAGCGCACTGAGCTGCTCGACCAGTGCTCGGCGGACCAGCCGGCGCAGCTCACCAGAGTTGTCCGCACGATGCTCCAGCGGCCGCCGGAACAACACAACTTGCGCGCGCCGACCCGCCTGGCCGGGGATCGCGGCCGCCAGCGGGACGCGATCGGGACGCCACTGCGGCGAGGCCGCGGGGACGTCCTCGAAGCCGATCTCGACGCCGATCAGCGCCTGCGGGCAGACTCGGGCGGTCGTGGCGATCGCGTCGCGAAGGTAGTCGGCGAACCGTTCGGCGCCGGTGCGCCGCTGCGGCAGCCGGACCGGAGCTCCGGTGAAGGGGTTGGCCTGGGCCAACGGGCCGCGCAGCCCACGTCCATGTCGATCGCGCCGGCCCATGTTCGCCAGCCTAGCCGTCCCCGCGGGCTTCGACACTGGGCGAGCCGACACCGGGCCGGGCTCCCTCGCCCCCGGCGGTGTCGGCGGTAGCGTGACCTGGTGATCTCCCGTCGCTGCTCCCGGGCCGGCTGTGGTCGTCCGGCTGCGGCGACGCTGACCTATGTCTACGCCGACTCCACCGCGGTGCTCGGCCCGTTGGCGCTACGCGCCGAGCCGGGCTGCTACGACCTGTGCGACGAGCACGCCGGGCGACTCAGCGCCCCGCGCGGCTGGGAGGTGATCCGGCTCCCCAGCGGGCAGCCCGACCCGCGCGCCGCCGGCGGAGATCTGACCGCACTGGCCGACGCCATTCGCCAGGTGGGCCTGGGTACCGCCGAGCCGCCGGCCGAGCTGTCGGTGACCCGGCGCAAGGGTCACCTGGCCGTGCTCGCCGACCCACCGGACGGCCCCAGCCGATAAGCTCGACAGCGTGATCGACTCAGGGGTTTTCAAGGCCAATGACATCCGCGGCGTGGTCCGCGGAGCACAGCCGCAGTGGGATGTAGAGGGTGCCCGGAAGATCGGAGCGGCCTTCGTGGCCGCCTTCGAGTTGGCCGGGGCCGAGTTCGTGATGTCGCGCGACATGCGCGGAGGCGGCAAGGAACTCAGCCGGGCTTTCGCCGAGGGGGCCATGGCCGCCGGAGCCAGTGTCACCGACATCGGGCTGGCCAGCACCGACGGCCTCTGGTACGCCTCCGGGGCGCTGCACCTGCCCGGGGTCCAGTTCACCGCCTCGCACAACCCGTCCGACTACAACGGGGTCAAGTTCTGCCTGGCCGATGCGGCACCGATCACCCCGGATCTGATGGCCAAGATCAAGGAGTACTCGCTCGGTGAGGTTCCGGCCAGCACGGCCGTCCCGGGCAGCTACCGCACCGATGACCTGCTCGGCGGCTATGCCGCGCACCTGCACTCGCTGATCGACACCACCGGCTGGCGCCGCCTCAAGGTGGTGGTCGACGCTGGTAACGGCATGGCCGGCTACACGACTCCGGCCGTCCTGGGCCCGCTGAATGTCGAGTTGATCGAGCTGTTCACCGACCTGGACGGCGACTTCCCGAACCACCCGCCGAACCCGCTGGAGCCGGCCAACCTGGTGGACGCGCAGAACGCCGTCCGCGAGCACGGGGCTGATCTGGCGCTGGTCTTCGACGGTGACGCCGACCGGTGCTTCATCATCGACGAGCGCGGCGAGGTCGTCCAGCCGTCGGTGATCACCGCGCTGATCGCCAAGGCCGAGCTGGCCCGCGAGCCGGGTGCAGCCATCGTGATCAACTCGATCACCTCCCGGGCGGTCAGTGAAGTGGTGGCCGCTGCCGGTGGGCGAATCGTCACCAGTGCCGTGGGCCACACCCGGATGAAGGCCAAGATGGCCGAGCATCACGCCATCTTCGGCGGCGAACACTCCGCTCACTACTACTTCCGTGAGTTCTGGGGTGCCGACACCGGGATGCTGGCCGGCCTGCACGTGCTGGCCATGCTGGGGCACGGTACTCAGACGATGTCCGAGCTGGCCGCCGCCCTGCCCAGCTACGCGGCCTCCGGCGAGCTGAACACCTCGGTGGCCGATCCGGCCGCGATCACCGCCGAGGTGGCGAAGGCATTCGAGGGACGCGGCGAGATCTCCTGGACCGACGGCCTGCTGGCCAGTGGGCCGGACTGGTGGTTGAGCGTCCGGGAGTCCAATACTGAACCGTTGCTGCGGCTGAACGTCGAGGCTCCCGACCAGGACCTGGTCGACCGGCTGCGCGATGAGGCATTGCGGATCATCCGAAAGGAAGCCTGATGAGCGAGTTGCCCGCCGAGGTTCTCGAGCTGCTGGTCTGCCCGTCCTGCCACACCAAGCTGGCCCTGGACTACGAGGCGTCCGAACTGGTCTGCACCGGGGCCGGCTGTGGGCTGGCCTACCCCATCCGTGGCGGGATTCCGATCCTGCTGGTGGATGAGGCCCGGCGGCCCACTGTCGGCTGACATGTTCACCTTCGACGACTCCCGGCTGCAGGACCCGGACGTGCTGGCCGCGGCCGATGGGCTATTGCGTCCGCTGGCCGAGGCCGGGGCCCGGATCCGTCGTGAGGACGTTGCCGCCCAGGGTCCGCTGAACACGCTGGACGGTGCCGATCGTCCCCGCGCCCTGATCATCTTCGGCCCCGAGGCCCGGTTGGTCCGCTCCGTCCTGGAACCGACCTGTCCGGTGCCGCTGGTTGCCTGGCCCCGACTCGGCCTGCCCGGCTGGGTCGGTCCGCTGGACATCGTGGTGGTGCTGGGCGGCGGTGATCGGACCAGCCTCGCTGCGGCCTTCGAGGCCGTCCGACGGGGCTGTCAGCTGCTCGTGGCTGCACCCGCGGAGTCGGCGCTGGCCCGGGAGTCGGCATCGAAGGCGACCACCCTGCTGCCGACCTCGACCGGCGATCCGCTGGCCGCGGCCGTGGTGGCCCTGGCCGGGCTGAACCGGCTCGGTCTCGGGCCGACCGTCAACCCGCACGGCGTTGCCGCCGCGATGGACCGGGTGGCCGAAACCTGCGCGGCGCGGCTGGACGCCACCGAGAACCCGGCAAAGCTGGTGGCCTTGGAACTGGCCGAGGCGCAGCCGCTGGTGTGGGGCGGCTCGGTCCTGGCGGCCCGGGCCAGCCGACGGATCGCCGAAGCCCTGCGTGCCGCCAGTGGACGGATAGGGCTGGCTGCCGACGCGAGCGCCCTGGAGCCGCTGCTCACCACCACGCCTCCGCGAGATCCGTTCGCCGACCCCTTCGACGAGGTGGCGTCGGTGTGCCGTCCCGGTCTGGTGCTGATCGACGACGACCGGGACGACGAACTGGCTGCCGAGGAACGCGACCGGCTGACCCGGATCGCGGACGCCCAGGACATCAAGATTTCCCGGCTCAGCCACACCGAGGGCAGCGTCGTCGAGCGGTACGCGACCGTGCTGCAGCAAGGGCTTTTCGCTGCGGCCTATCTGAGCATTGGGCTGGGGACGGCGCCCCGGTGATCCGGCCTTCCGCCGCGCCCTCGGGTGCGGCAGCCGGTGCCGTCCAGGTCTGCAAAGATGACCGACGTGAGTAGCCATTCCGGGAACCGGGCGGTGATCGCCGCCCTCGGCGCGAACCTGTTCATCGCGGTCACCAAGTTCGGCGCATGGGCGCTGACCGGTGCCGCCTCCATGCTGGCCGAAGGCGTGCATTCGGTCGCCGACACCGCCAACCAGGTCCTGCTGTTGCGCGGCGGACGTACGGCGCAGCGCGAGGCCACCGACGAGCATCCGTTCGGCTACGGCCGGGCCCCCTTCATCAGCGCCTTCATGGTCTCGGTGATCCTGTTCAGCCTGGGCGGGTTGTTCGCGATCTACGAGGCCCTTGAGAAGTACCAGGAAGTGCTCCACCACAAGCCCAATGAGCTGCTTGAGGGTGCGTGGTGGTGGGTGCCGCTGGCCGTCCTCGGCTTCGCGATCGTGGCCGAGGGCTTCAGCCTGCGCACCGCGGTCCATGAGTCGCGCCCGGTGAAGGGCTCTCAGAGCTGGTTCCGGTTCATCCGGACGTCCAAGTCGCCGCAGCTGCCGGTGGTGCTGTTGGAGGACTCGGCCGCGCTGATCGGACTGGTCTTCGCGCTGCTCGGGGTCGGCCTGACCCTGCTCACCGGGGACGGCATCTGGGACGCCATCGGCACCGGCCTGATCGGCGCCCTGTTGATCGTCGTGGCCATCGTCTTGGCCGTGGAGACCCGCAGCCTGCTGCTGGGTGAGGCGGCCAGTCCCGAGGCCGTGCGCACCATCGTGGACGCGCTGGCCGGCACCGAGGGCGTGGAACGCGTGATTCACCTGCGCACCCTGCACTTGGGGCCCGAGGAGGTCCTGGTGGCGGCCAAGATCGCGGTCGAGCCGACCACCTCGGCACGCCGAGTGGCCGAGGTGATCGACGCCGCCGAGGTGGCGATTCGGGCCGCCGATCCGCAGGTCACGGCGCTCTATCTGGAGCCGGACATCGACCGGGGCGTCAGCGCCTGAGCCCAGCGACGGCGGGCTATTGCTCACCGGCGGTTCTTGGCCGGGGTGGCCGGCGTAGGCTCTGCGGCCATGGCAGAGGAGTTGCAGCTGGAGTTGACCGTGGTGCCCCGCGGCCCGGCCGGTGCCTTCGTGCTCACCGATGAGCAGGTGGCCGTGCTCGGCGACGGAGCCAAGGCGTTCCCCGTGCGAGTCACGATCGGGGATCGATCGGTTGCCTTGCGGCTGACCCGGATGGGCGGGGAGAACCTGATCGGGCTCAGCAAGGCCGCTCGCGCAGAAGCCGGCGTCGAACTCGGCGACACCGTCGCGGTGGTGATCGCAGCGGACGCCAGCCCGCGAACCGTCGAGGTCCCCGACGACCTGGCCGCGGCGCTTGCTGCCGCACCGGACGCCGCCCGCACCTTCGCCGAGCTGGCCCCGTCACATCGCAAGGAGCACGTCCGCTGGATCACCGAGGCCAAGCGCGAGCAGACCCGCGCCGACCGGATCGCCAAGACCATCGAGCGGCTCAGCTAGCCTCGGCCGGCCGAACCGCTCGACGGGGGGCTCATAGCCAGCGACTGCCCTTGAGCAGGCCGATCAGGTGATCGATGACGTCGGTACCCATCCGCAGGCCGTTGTGCTCGTACTGGCTGGTCACCCAGGTCCGGCAGTTGGGCAGCAGTGCGGCGGTCTCCATCGAGTACTCCAGCGGCACGTAGGCGTCGCCGTAGTAGACCGAGGCGGCCACCGGGACGTCGGCCTGGGCCAACTTCTCGGGGAAGTAGAGCTGGTTCCATTCGTGCTGGGCCAGCAGCTCGGCCACCGGGGCGAACGGGGTCAGCTCGAAGTCCTCGGCGAAGACCGAGCGGTGAATGTGCTCGCCGGCCAGCAGGGTCGGATCCTCCCGGATCCGGTCCGGCATGGTCCGCTCGGCCGACCAGTTGGTCACCACGCCGTCGGCGTAGCTGGACTCGTGCAGCACGGCGTACAGCGGGTTGCGGCCCTCGAAGGGCAGCGAGCCGGCCAGATCGTGGGCGAAGCCGGCACTGTCGTGGGGGAGCGAGAGGAGCCGGTGCAACTCGAGGGCTCCGTGCTGACCGCCGAGGTGATGCCCCAGGGTGCGGAACCGCTCGGGCGAGACCACATCGCCGTTGGGCAGGCTGATCTTGCCCTGCTCGCAGAGCCTGGTCAGCTGGACGATCCGCTCCCGGTCGCCGGGGAAGCGCCGGTAGTAGTCCTCGGACTTGGCGATCATGGTCTGCCAGGTGGTGGAGTACACGTCATCGATCGGGTGCTGGACGGCGCTGAGCCCACCGGTGATGATGGCCCCGGCCAGGGACTCCGGATGCACCGACAGGTAGTGCAGGCTGGTGAAGCCACCGAACGACTGGCCCAGCAGCGTCCACTTCTGCGCGCCCAGGGCTTCGCGGATCAGCTCCGCGTCGTTGACGATCTCGTCGGCCCGGAAGTGGCTGAGGTACTCGGCCTGTGCGGACGCGTCCAGGCCGGCCAGCGGGGCGCGGACCTCGGCCTTCACTGTGCTCCCCTCGCGAACCACCCGGCCGCTGATGGGGCTGGAGTTGCCGGTGCCGCGCTGGTCGAGCATGACGACCTGGAAGTCCTTCAGGGCCCGCTCCAGCCAGGCCGGAGCGGCCGGAGCCGGCCGAGGCGCTTCGTGGCCGGGGCCGCCTTGCAGGAAGACCAGGTAGGGCAGGTCCTGGCCACCCTCGGCGGTGATCACGCGGGCGAAGATCTCGATGGTCCCTGCGGCCGGATTGCGGTGGTCCAGCGGGGCGTCGAGGGTGATCTCGGTCAGGCTGAGATCGAGCAGCTTGGTGGTGGTGATTGACACGCTGACCAGGCTAAACCCTGCGGCACTCGATGTCGCGGACAGGCCGGGTCCCGATCAGCGCGCCCGGCTGACGGCGGTGAGCAGGCCGCCGACGGCAGACTCGCGTAGGCTTTGCCGACGTGGAGTTCCAAGTTGCAGACCTGACCCTGGCCGCCTACGGACGTGAGCAGATCCGTCTGGCCGAACACGAGATGCCCGGCCTGATGGCGCTGCGCGAGCGCTTCGGTGCCAGCAAGCCGCTGGCCGGAGCCCGGATCGCCGGCTCGCTGCACATGACTGTGCAGACCGCGGTGCTGATCGAAACCCTGGTGGCGCTGGGCGCGCAGGTCCGCTGGGCCTCCTGCAACATCTTCTCCACCCAGGACGAGGCCGCCGCGGCCATCGTGGTGGGCCCGGACGGCACCCCGGAGAACCCGGCCGGGGTCCCGGTCTTCGCCTGGAAGGGCGAGAGCCTGGTGGACTACTGGGCCTGCACTCAGCGCATCCTCGACTGGGGCGAGCAGCGTCCGAACATGATCCTCGACGACGGCGGCGACGCCACCATGCTGGTGCACCTGGGCGTCGAGTTCGCCAAGGCCGGCGCCGTCCCTGAGGCCGCCGAGAGCGATTCGGCGGAGTACCGGGTCCTGCTCGACACCCTGCGGGCGTCCACCCTGGACTGGCCCTCGATCGCCGGCAGCATCCTGGGCGTCACCGAGGAGACCACCACCGGCGTCCACCGCCTCTACGACATGGCCAAGCGCGGCGGCCTGCTGTTCGCCGCCATCAACGTCAACGACTCGGTCACCAAGTCCAAGTTCGACAACCGCTACGGCATCCGGCACTCGCTGATCGACGGCATCAACCGGGCCACCGACGTGCTGATCGGCGGCAAGACCGCCGTGGTCTGCGGCTACGGCGACGTCGGCAAGGGCTGTGCCCAGTCGCTGGCCGGCCAGGGCGCCCGAGTGATCGTCACCGAGGTCGACCCGATCTGCGCCCTGCAAGCCGTCATGGACGGTTTCCAGGTGGCTCGCCTGGACGACGTGGTGGGCACCGCCGACATCTTCATCACCGCCACCGGCTGCCTGAAGGTGATCTCCGCGGCGCAGATGAGCCAGATGAAGCACCTGGCCATCGTGGGCAACATCGGCCACTTCGACAACGAGATCGACATGGCCGGCCTGGAGCAGGTGCCCGGGATCACCAAGACCCCGGTCAAGCCGCAGGTGGACCGCTGGAACTTCGCCGACGGCCACTCGGTGATCGTGCTCAGCGAGGGCCGGCTGCTGAACCTCGGCAATGCCACCGGGCACCCGAGCTTCGTGATGAGCACCTCGTTCGCCAATCAGGTGTTGGCTCAGATCGAGCTGTTCACCAAGACCGAGGCCTACCCGATCGGCGTCTACACCCTGCCCAAGCAGCTGGACGAGTACGTGGCCCGGCTGCACCTGGGTGCCCTGGGCGTCGAGCTCACCGAGCTGAGCACCGAACAGGCCGCCTACCTCGGGGTCGAGGTCGAGGGCCCGTTCAAGACCGAGCTCTACCGCTACTGAGGTCGGGCCGGGTCAGCCGGCCAGGCCCAGGTACTCCTCCAGGGTCTTGCTCTTGGTCTTGGCTACGCCTTTGGCTGCCTCGACTCCGACATAACGGAAGTGCCACGGCTCGAAGCTGATCCCGGTGATCCGCTGAGTGCCCGATGGATAGCGGACGATGAAGCCGAACTCGGCCGCGTGCCGCTTCAGCCAGGCACCTGCCTTGGAGCGGCCCAGTTCGGTGCCTCGGACCAGGTGCGTGCCCTTTCGCCAGGCCAGGTCGACGGCCAGCCCGGACTGATGCTCGCTGGCTCCCGGTGGCGCCACCAGGTTGTGGTCGCCGCCGCGATACCAGGCCGCCTGGCTGGCGTAGCTGCGGTAGGCCGAGCGGACGGTGAGCTGGTAGCCGGCCTTCTTGGCTGCGCCGAACATGGCCTTCACAGCCGCGGAGGCCGACGGCTGCAGCCTCACCTTTCCGGCCCCGGTGGACGACACCGCGGTGGCTACCAGCCGGGGGGAGTACTTCGCGTTCACCCGGAACTTCTTGGAGATCACGGCGATGCCGTCCACCTGGTAGGGCTGGGCCTTCGAGGTGCGGACGTCCCTGGCCGGCGGGGCCGGGGCTCGCTCCGGCCCCGTGGAGCTCGTGGGCTGGCCAGAGGGAGTAGGCGGAGTCACCGCGGCCGGAGTGGACGGGCCAGCAGTGGCGCCGGTTCGTCCGCCGGCCGAGGTCACCACTGGCGCGGGGGCGGTGTCGGCCCGCTCGGCCCACGCCGTGCTCTGCCACCACAGCACGGGGCAGATCAGCACTGCTGCCCCGGCGGCCAACCCCTTCCAGCGCATCTCAGCCGCGCGGGATCTGGAAGCTCTTCAGTTGAGCCTTGCCCTCGTCCAGGGTCTTCCAGGCGCCGCGGTAGGTGAGCACGGCCAGCCCGCAGGTCGGGAACTTGTCGCGGACCTGGATGGTGAGCTCATTGGGCTTGGCCAGGCTCAGAATCAGCTCGCCCAGGGTGGGCTGATGGCCGATCAGCAGCGCCGTGGGGGCGTCCTCGGGTAAGTCGTTGACCAGCGCCAGCAACTCGCTGGGCCAGGCGTGGTAGACGGCCTCGGTGTAGCGGACGTCCGGGCAGCGGGCGCCGGCCGCCTCGGCCGCGGCCCAGGTGCGTTCGGCCCGGACCGCCTCCGACACCAGGGCCACGTCGAGGTGGTAGCCAGCCAAGATCCGTCCGGCTTCGGCGGCGTCAGCCACCCCGCGCTCGTTCAGGGGACGCCGGAAGTCCGGACCGGTGGTCTGCCAGGACGACTTGGCATGCCGCATCACGAGCAGCGTCTTCGAAGCCATGGCGCAATCCTAGATCCCGGCGCGGTGCGCGCCGTGGCCGCGACGGGTCAGCTCTCGGCGCCGCCGCCGGGCTGCAGCGAGGCCCAGATCTCCTTGCACTCGGGGCAGACCGGGAAGCGGTCGGGGTTGCGCGAGGGCACCCAGACCTTGCCGCACAGCGCGATCACCGGGGTGCCCATCACCATGGCCTCGGTCAGCTTGGCCTTGGGGACGTAGTGCGAGAACCGCTCGTGATCGCCCTCGTCGAGGCGGTACTCGGTGTGCTCCTTGACGATGGTGGTCGTCTGCGGGTTCTCACTGGTCATCGAGGCCTCTTTCCAAAGGATGCTGCGGTTCAGGCGGCCTTCCGGGCACGTCCGAGTTGCCGAACCAGTCCAAAGGTACCCAAGGCGGCGAACACGACGTACATCAGGATGTCGGTGGTGTACTCACTCCACACCTCACCTCGACCCAGGTTGTAGATGATGGTGTCCAGCTTGTCGGCCAGGGCCGCGTCCGGGAGCTCCGTGGCCAGGAAGCCCAGCACGTCGGTCACCACCATCGAGACGATCGACAAGGCCACCCCGACCACGATCACGACGAGCACTCCCCATACGCCCTTGCGGGGCGGCGCACCGGCGCCAAGGGTGTACAGCCAGATCGCGGCATAGGCCATGGCGAAGCTGGTGATCGAGGCGATGAAGCCGACCTTGTACAGAATCATGGTCAGCACGACGCCGACCACGATGGCGCCCAGCGAGAACAGCAGACCGCGGCCCACCCGCTCGTGGACCGGCGCTTCCTTCCACCATCCCTCGGTGGTGTCCGCGGCTGCGGCCGCGGCGGCTGGCACACCGGGAGCGCTCGCTGACTCGGCGTAGGGGGGCAGCTCGATGCCCGGCGCCGGGAAGGCGTTCGTCAGTGGCGGGGTCGGGGCCGGGTAGCTGAACTGGCTCGGCTCCGGCGGGACGACCACCGGCGAGGTGGGCGGCTGTGCCGGCGTTACCGCCTCGACGAAGTCGGGGCCGGTGGCCGGTTCCGTGGACTCTGGATCGGTCATTGCGGCTCCTTGTGGGCGGTCGTTGAGGGGATCGTAGCGGGAGCGGGCGTCCGCCTTGACCGCTGGACGGGTGCGGCGGCCCGGTTCCTGGGATCTGGCTGCGTTGTGACCGCTGTTGCCGGTGATCGCGGCCCGGTTCGGCGGCCTCGATGACCGGGCGGAGTAGTATCTCGACATCGAGAGATCAGGGGGTGGCATGGACGAGGTCGACCGGATCCTGGCCGCCTGGGCCACCGAGCTGCCCGAACTCGACACCAGCCCACTAGCCAGCCTTTCCCGGATGAGTCGGCTGGACCGGCATCTGGATCGGGCTCGCCGCCAGGCCTTCGCCGGCCAGCAGCTGGAGCAGTGGGAGTTCGACGTGCTGGCCGCTTTGCGTCGCCAAGGCCCGCCCTATGAGCTGTCGCCGGGCGAACTGATCCACCAGACGCTGTCCACCTCGGGGACCATGACCAACCGGGTGAACCGCCTGGTCGAGCGAGGATTGGTCGAGCGGCGTCCCAACCCCGACGACGGCCGGGGAGTGGTGGTCCGGCTCACTGAGGCCGGGCGGGCCGGCGTCCAGGCCGCCCTCACCGAGCTGCTGGCTTTCGAGCGGGACGTGCTGTCGGCGATCTCGGCGGACGAGCGGGCCCAGCTGGCCACTCTGCTGCGCCGTCTGCTGGCGCCGTTCGAGCGCAGCTGAGCCGCGCCGGTATCGTTGGCCGGGTCCTGCCAGCCCCACCGGAAGCCCACTCATGGCCCTGTCGAATCAGTACCTGACCGAGTTGGCGCAGGCCTATGGGATCGCCACCGAGTTCTGGGACTGGAAGGGCCGGCTCACCGAGGTCACCGACGAGACGGTGATCGCCATCCTGGCCGCACTGGACGTCTCCGCGGCCGACCCGGAGTCTGCGGCCGCCGCCCTGGAGCAGGTGCGGCTTCGTCCGTGGAGCCGGCTGCTGCCACCCTGCGTGGTCACTGAGCAGGGGACGGTCGACAGCGTCCAGGTGCATGTGCCCGACGGCGAGCCGGTGCAGCTGAGCGTCCGGCTCGAGGACGGCGGGCTGCGCGATCTGCGCCAGGTGGACGATTTCGAGGCCCCGCGCTGGGTGGACGGGGTGCTGGTCGGCCAGGCGTCCTTCGAACTCCCCGCCAACCTTCCGCTGGGCTACCACCGGCTGCAGGCCATCACCGCCGATGCCCAGCTGGAGACCAGCCTGATCGTCACCCCGAGCTTCTTGGGCTTCCCGGACAGCCTCGGCGACAAGCGGGCCTGGGGCTACGCCGTCCAGCTGTACAGCCTGTCGTCGGCCGACTCCTGGGGAGTCGGTGACCTGCTCGACCTGGCCGATCTGGCCACCTGGTCGGCCAGCCAGCAGTACGCCGGCTTCGTCCTGGTGAACCCGCTGCACGCGGCCGAGCCGGACGCCCCGATCGAACCGTCGCCCTACCTGCCCACCTCGCGTCGCTACGTGAACCCGCTGTATCTGCGCCCGGAAGCTATTCCGGAGTACGCCGAGCTCGGCGAGGCTGAGCGGGCCGAGATCCGGCAGGCCAAGAACGAGCTGCGGGCGGCGTTGGTCGGGGCCGAGCTGATCGATCGCGATCTGATCTGGGCGGCCAAGGTGCGGGCGCTGCAGGTGGTGCATGCCCGCGGGCTGCGTCCGGCCCGCCGGATGGCGCTCAACCACTTCCTGCGCCGCGAGGGACGCAGCCTGCTGCAGTTCGCCACCTGGTCGGCGCTGGCCACCGTCCACGGTCACGACTGGCGCACCTGGCCCAGCCAGTACCACCGTCCCTCGGCACCGGCCGTGGCCGAGTTCGCCGACCAGCACGCCGAACTGATCAGCTTCTTTGCCTGGCTGCAGTGGGTGGCCGACGACCAGCTGCGCGCGGCCCAGTCCGCGGCGCACGACGCCGGGATGCGGGTCGGGATCATGAACGACCTCGCCGTCGGGGTCGGCCCGCAGAGTGCGGAGGCCTGGACCTACTCCAACCTGTTCGCCTCCGGCATGGGCGTGGGTGCGCCGCCGGATCACTTCAACCAGACCGGGCAGTCCTGGGGGCAGGCGCCCTGGCGTCCGGATCGGCTGGACGAGCTGTCCTACGCCCCGTTCCGGAGCATGGTGGCCGGCATCCTGCGGCACTGCGGCGGGATCCGGGTCGATCACATCATGGGGCTGTTCCGGCTGTGGTGGATCCCCGAAGGGATGAGCGCGGCCCAGGGCAGCTACGTCCGCTACAACCACGAGGCCATGGTCGGCATCCTGGCCCTGGAGGCGGTTCGGGCCGGGGCGCTGGTGGTCGGCGAGGACCTCGGGGTGGTCGAGCCGTGGGTGCGTGAGTACCTGCGTCGCCGCGGCATCCTGGGCACCTCGGTGGCCTGGTTCGAGCGGGACGACCAGGGCTGCCCGCTGCCGCCGCAGGCCTGGCGGGAGTACTGCCTGGCGTCGGTCACCACTCACGATCTGCCGCCGACCGCCGGCTACTTGGCCGATGAGCACGTCCGGCTGCAGCACCGGCTGGGCCTGCTGACCGAGTCGTTGGAGACCGAACTGGGCAATGCCGCCGCCGAGCGGGAGGCGTTCATCGCCAGCCTGCGCGCCGGTGGCTACCTGAGTGCCGATCCGGCTTCCACCCAGGACGTGGTCGAAGCCCTGCACCGCTACCTGGTGGCGACGCCGTCCCGGATCCTGTGTGCGGCGCTCACCGACGCCGTCGGGGACCGACGCACCCAGAACCAGCCCGGGACCAGCACCGAGTATCCGAACTGGCGGGTACCGCTCAGCGGTCCGGACGGGCGTCCGCTGGCTCTGGAGGACCTCTACCGCAACGAGCGCTCGTTCCGGTTGGCCACCATCATGAACGACTTCGCCGTCCCGCTGAACCCGCCCGACGAGGCGGAACTGGCCCCGCTCGGCTGACCACCGGGCCCACTCGACTGACCCACCCTGGCTCGCTTCGCTACCGCAACTGTCGCTTCGCTACCGCTAGGCCTGCTTCGCTACCCCTCTACCGGTAGCGAAGCAGCCCGAACGGTAGCGAGGTGCGCCGAAGGGTAGCGAGGTGCGTCGAAGGGTAGCGAAGTGCCGGGCGGGGACGAGCGGGGACGAGCAGGGACGGGCTCAGCCGAGCTCGGCGACAACGGTGACCGGGGCGTCGCCCAGGTGGCCGCGCAGCACGTCCAGGTCGTCGGGGGAGCAGCTGAACAGCACGCAGCTGGACGGTCCGCCGGAGTCAGTCAGGCTCAGCCCGTGCTCGGGCCTCCAGTCGATTCGCAGGCCATCGGCCGCGGCCAACTGGGGTATCTCCCAGGCCAGGCCCTTCGAGCCGACCGGCAGTGCATCATGGACGACCCCGCTGGCCAGCGCCGCGGTGACGGCCGCCACCGAGACCTGATCGGGATGCCCGATGTAGACCTCATGGCGGGGAGCCGAGATCGGCAGCCCGGCACAGACCACCAGATCACCGGGCTGCGAGCCGCCGCCGACCCGACGTCCGGGACGCCGCCGTCCCAGCACAGTGACGCCGATCCCGGTGGCGACGGTGGCCACGTTGTCCTCGGTGCTGCCGGTGATCGCCTCGCGGGCCACCCCGGCCTCGGCGGCCAGCCGGCAGATCTCGGCGATCATCTGCGCGCCGAGCGGTTCCAGCTCGACACACAGATCATCGATCACCGCGATCGGCTCGGCTCCCGCACACAGCACCTCCAGGAGCGGCACCCGCAGCGCGAAGTGAGCCACCGTGGCGGCATCCGAGGCGACGGTGTCGGCCGGCTTCGGGCCGATCCCGCCGACCGAATCGGTGGCCACCACCAGGTCGTCCCCGAGTAGCAGCAGATCCCGCACGCGGCGGGCGCCCGACGAAGGTGCACTCATGGTCGGCTACCTGCGCAGCTCGACCAGCTCGGCGGCCAGGCGCTGCGGATCCAGGCCGTTGACCTCCCGCAGCTGGGCCAGCATGTCGGCCGGCACTCCCTGCAGGCCGCTCAGCGAGCCGCACATGGCCCCGGCCATGGCCCCGATGGTGTCGGTGTCGCCGCCGAGGTTGGCGGCCAGCTCGGTGGCCCGGTGCGGGTCGGCGTGGGTCCGGGCCACCAGGCCCAGTGCGGCCGGCACGCTCTCGGTGGTGGTCACCCAGGCCCCGACCAGGTCGTACAGCTGAGTGAGGAACTCCTGGTCGCTGGTCGGACGTTCGGCCAGCTCGATGGCTAGCCGGGCCCGGGCCGAGACTGCGGCGGCCACGGTCTGCTGGCCGCGCTCCCGGCCCAGATCGGCCGCACGCATGCCGACCTCGACCGCCTCAGCCAGGTCGGCCCCCTCGATGCCGGCCGAGATCACCCCGGCCACCAGGCAGGCGCCGCTGACCGCGACTCCGGTGTTGTGCGACATCACGGTGGCCTCGACCACGGCGTCCACCAGGGCGTCCAGGTCGTCGGGGCGCCGGACGATGCCGATCGGCGCGATCCGCATGGCCGCACCGTTGGTCTCGCCGCCGTCGCCGGTGCTGCGCGGATCGGCACCCGAGCGCAGCAGGTCGATGGCCTTGGCCGAGCTCGGCCCCAGGAAGTTGCCGGCACTGGCGTTCACTCGGTCCGCCCAGGCCACCAGCTCACGAGCCACATCCTCGGCCCGGACCTCGCCGCCGGCATCCCGGACGGTGGCAGCCAGCATGAAGGCCTGCTGGGTGTCGTCGGTGACCTGGCCGGCCCGGAAGCCGTCCACGATCTCGTGACCGGGAGGTGCGGGGTGGAAGCCGCTCAGCCAGCCGAAGGTGTCCCGGATCTTCTGGGGAACCCACAGTTCGCCCGGCATCCCCATGGCATCGCCAAGAGCCAAGCCGGCCAGGCAGCCCGCCGCACGATCTACAACAGCACTCATCACACAACTCCATATCCGAGGCCGAACCGCAGCCAGCACACCACCACGAGGGTGAGCACCGCTGCCGCCAGCACCACAATGTCGACCGTACGGAACTTCAAATCACTCATCGCCGTCATCGAGTTGGTCGCCCCGTAGCCGCGGTTGGTCATTGCCACGGCCAGGTTGTCGGCCAACAGAATCGAGTTGGTGATGAGCGGCACCATGATCGGGACGAAGGACACGATCTGGCCGACCGGCCCGGTGTCCTTGATCCGCGCGCCGCGGGCCCGTTGGGCCTCGACGATCAGGTCCTTCTTGTGCACCATCGTCGGAATGAACGACAGCGCCGTGGTGACCAGGATGGACAGCCAGTAGGGCGCGTGCATCTTGGACATCACCACCAGCAGGTCATCGATCGGCGTGCTCACCGTGAAGGCATAGGTGGCCACCACCATCAGCAGGATTCGGGCCACGAAGTTCAGCCCCACCAGCAGCGCACCCAGCGTGACCGGCCAGCCCCACAGGCTGAACAGCACCTGCGCGTTCTCCGGCAACGTGTACTGCGAGCTGGTGAACATGGTCACCGCCACGATCAGCACGAAGACCAGCAGCAGCGGTTGCAGCATGGCCCACAGCCCACCCATCGGGGTGCGCACCGCGATCAGCGCGGCCAGCAGGATCACCAGCAGAGCCAGGTTCCCCAGCGGGTGGGAGAACATGAACAGCGCGATCATGATCACCACGAAGACGGCGATCTTGATCCGGACGTCCAGTCGCTCGAGGATCATCGGGCACCTCCGGCAAGGACGGACGCCAGATGGCGGCCGAGTTCGTACTCGTCCAGACAGGCGGTGGCCTGCGGCCACAGCCGGCGCGATAGCGCCACGGTGTCGGTCGTGGTGACCGCAGCCGCAGCCAGCACCTCGGTCTGGGCCAGGACGTCCGCAGTCGGACCGTCGGCGGCGACCAGGCCGTCGCTCATCACCACGACCCGGCGGGCGTGATGGGCCACCACATCGATGTCGTGGGTGACCATGACGATGGTGGTGCCGGCAGCGTTCAGCTCGTCGATCAGCTTCATCATTGCCTGCACCCCGGCCCAGTCCTGGCCGGTGGTCGGCTCATCGACCACCAGGATCTGCGGACGCAGGGCCAGGATCGAGGCCACCGCGATCCGCTGCCGCTCGCCCTTGCCGAGCGAGAACGGGTGTTCGTCGCGGACGGCGCTGAGCCCGGTGAAGCCGAGCACCTCGTCGAGCCGGGCGTCGATCTCGGCCTGGGGCATGCCGACCGTCTTCATGCCGTAGGCGACCTCCTCGGCGACCGACGCGCAGAAGATCTGGTGATCCGGGTTCTGGAAGACGTAGCCCACGTGGCGGGCCAGCTCCCAGGACTGCAGCGTGGCTGCGTCCACCCCGTTGACGATCACCTGGCCCGAGGTGGGCTGCAGGATCCGGTTCAGATGCTTGGCCAGGGTGGTCTTGCCGGCGCCATTGCGTCCGACCAGAGCCACGTACTCGCCGGCCTGGATGCTGAGGTTCACTCCGGACAGGCCGCGATGGCCGCCGGGGTAGGTGTGCACCAGGTCATGGATCTCGATCACCGGCTGGGCGGCGTCCGACGAGGCCGCAACCTGCTCGGGGGCCGGCAGCGGACGGCCGGTGGCCAGTCTTTCGACAAGCGCCACCGCCGACTCCAGGTCGAGCGGGATCTCGTCGCGGCCGATCAGGCCTGCCCTGACCAGGTGGTCGCCCACCACGGTCAGGGGCAGCGGCTTGACCAGGTTCTCCTCGACCAACTCCAGGTTCCGGAAGAAGTCGGCCGGCACCCCCTGCCAGCTGACCTGACCGTCCTTCAGCACCACCAGCCGGTCGGCCCGGTGCACCACATCGGCGCTGGCGTGCTCGACGGCGATGATGGTGGCGTCGTCACTGTGCCGGAGCCGGTCGACGGTCGCGTAGATCTCTTCGCGGCCCTGCGGATCGAGTTCCGAGGTGGGCTCGTCCAGGCAGAGCACCTCCGGCTTCAACGCCAGAATGCCGGCGATCGCCAGCCGCTGCTTCTGCCCGCCGGACAGCTGTGAGGTCTCCCGCTCGGCGAAGGCGCTCAGCTGCACCTGGGCCAGGCAGTCGCTCACCCGGCGGTTGATCTCCTCACGCGGGACGAGATAGTTGCGCGGCCCGAAGGCGACATCCTCGGCCACGGTGCGGCCCAGGATCTGGCTCTCCGGATCCTGCAGGACCAGACCGATGTACTCGGTGATGGTTTGCACCCGGAAGTCGCGCAGGCTGGTTCCGTCGAGGATCACCTCGCCGGTCATCGTCCCCTCCTTGAGGTGGGGAATCACACCGTTCAGCGCCATCAGCAGGGTCGACTTGCCGGCCCCGGTCTGGCCCATCACCACGGTGAAACTCCCCGCCTTCAGGCTCAACTCGATCCCGCGGAGGACGTCGGAGTCAGCTTTCGGGTAGCGATAGCTGACCCCGACCACATCCAAAGACTGCTGCATGTCGTCAGTTCAGGAGCTTGCTGTTGCGGACCGCGTAGTACGCGACGGCGGCAATCACCAGGTTCACGACCGAGGCGACCAGCAGCGACGGGGTGGCTGCGGCGTACATGCCCCAGCCGCCGATCGGCAGGACCACCAGGCCCAGGACGAAGCTGTTCAGGATCGAGGTGACCACGACGGCCACCACCAGCCAGATCTGGCCCTTGCGACCCAGCCAGCGGAAGGCCAGCGCGCAACCGCCCATGGCCAGCGCGACCACGATGTGGATCGGCAGGGTCAGCGGGAAGCCGACGATGGCCGAGGAGAGCAGGTGGCCGACCGCGATCACGATGAAGCCGACCCAGCCGCCGAAGCCGATGGCTGCGAAGAAGCCGGGAGCCGAGTCCAGGCCGATGGAGCCCAGCGGGCTGGGGATCTTGATGAACGAGCCGACGGCGCTCAGGGCGATGAAGATCGCCATGATGGCCAGCTTGCGGGCAGACACCGGCGACTTTGTGGCCTGGTCCGGTGAACGATCCGAGAGGGACATCTTTCTACTCCTTTGTAGCTGTTGCGAGGAACGAGGTCAGCCCGATGAGGTCGGGTCCGGAGCGTGCGCCCAGCTGGGTGCAGGAGGCTGCCGCGACCGCATTGGCCAACCGAATGGAATCGGCCGAATCGCGACCGTCGATGAAATGGAAGTACAGGAAGGCACCGGCGAAGGCGTCGCCGGCCCCGGTGGTGTCGACCGGCGTGACCGGGTAGCCGGAGACCGTGATCCGCTCGCCCGAGCCGGATACGGCGATGGCGCCGTCGCCGCCGAGAGTGACGATGGACAGCCCGGGGCAGTGCGCGGCCAGGAAGGCCAGGCCGGTCTCGACGTCGTCGCTGCCGCACAGGTCGGTCAGCCCCTCGCGGCAGGGCAGGAAGACGGTGGCCTTGGCTGCGGCCGCCAGGACGTCCTCGCGGCTCACCCCCAGACCGGCCATGGTGCCCATGCCGACTTCCAGCCCGAAGACCACCGGCACTCCGGAGGTGGTGGCTGCGGCCAGACCGGCCAGGGCGGCGTCCCGGGGGACCAGGTCGGTGTAGAAGACCTTGGCCGTGCTGATGGTGTGCAGATCGACCTCACCCGGGGTGAGCGAGCCGAAGGCATCGCCCAGGTCGAGCAGGATGAACCGGTCGCCGGCCGCGTCCACCACCACGGTGGTGCTCAGCGAGGTGCCGCCGGGAAGCACCCGCATACCGGCGGTGTCGACTCCTTCGGCCTGCAGGCTGTCGATGATCTGGCCGCCGAGCTGGTCGTCGCCGACCTTGCCGATGTAGGCCGCGGCGGCGCCCAGCCGGGCGGCCTGGGCGATCACATTGGTGCCCGAACCGCCGGGCAGATAGCTGCGTCCGGTGACCACGGCGAAGCCGTCCGGGCCGGGCAGCCGATCCACCTGGATCAGCACGTCCATGGCCAGGGTGCCCAGGCCGACGATGTCGCTCACGACTTCCTCCTCAACGTGATGGTGTGGTGGTAGCGGTCGGAGCGGATGATCGTCCGGCTGTACTCGATCGGTTGTTCTGCCTTGTCAAAGCCGTGACGGGCGATCGCGAGCAGCGGCTCGCCGAGCTTCACCTCGAGCATGGCGGCCACCTCCGCGTCCGCCTTGGCCAGGCCGAAGGTGTCCTCGGTGGTCTGGACGACCAGGTTGAAGGCGTCCTCGAGCTGGGCGTACAGCGACTCCCCGCCCAGCAGGTTGTCGATGTCGTAGCCGCGGAACAGGGCCACCGGCAGGTAGGAGACGTTGTGAGAGACCGGTGCGCCGTCGGCGGTGCGGATCCGGGGGAAGCGGACGACCTCGACTCCGGTGGCGATCCCGAGATTGCGGGCCACCTCGGCTCCGGCCGGCACCGTGGCGAGCTCCTCGGCGCGACGCCCGGGGGTGATTCCCTGGGCCAGCATCATCTGGGTGAAGCTCATCAGGGTGGCCGGCTTCAGGCTCAGCCGCGGGGCGACCACCCGGGTGCCCATCCCGTGAATGATGGTCAGCAGCCCTTCGCCGACGAGCTCCTCGACGGCCTTGCGAATGGTGGTCCGGGAGACCCGGTAGCGCTCCTGGAGGTCAGGCTCGCTCGGAATGTAGGTGCCCGCTGGCCAGGCACCCTGCGCAATGCGATCGGCGATGTCCCGTTTCACCCGCAGGTATAAGGGCTCTGCCATCATGACCTCCTGCCGTCACGACGTCGTGATGTCTGATTCTGCTCACACGTCACTCCTGGAGTCAATGGCTTGCCGGATATCGGGGTGGGAGTTCGCCGTCCGCCGCCGTCGTGTCCCCGCGGGCAGTCCGGTTCGGTTGGTACCGCCCTTGCTACTCGGCGGTCGGCGCCCTGCGTTGACGCTTGAGTTGGCCGCGCTTGGTCTTGCTGTTCAACCGCCGGTCGACTGAGCCGCGGCTGGGCCGGGTGGGTCGGCGAGGCGGGGGTGGCGGCGCCAACGCCGCCCGCAGTAGTTCGGCCAGGCGCTCTCGGGCTGCGATCCGGTTGCGGTGTTGGGAGCGGAACTCGGCGGCCTCAATGGTCACGACGGTGCCGTCCAGCCGGCTCGCCAGGCGATGCAGGGCTCGACTGCGCTGGAGGTCGGTGAAGGCCCTGGTGGTTGCCAGATCGAAGGAGAGCTGGACGCGTGAGTCGGCGGTGTTGACCGCCTGGCCGCCCGGACCGGAGGCGTGCGAGAACCGTTCTACAAGTTCGGCGTCGGGGATCACCAGGCCGTCCGGAAGGCCGGGTCCGGGGAGCAGCCGAAGATCATCCACCCGACAACGGTAGGCGCAGAGGACGGGCAGGGGCATCTCCGCCCTGCCCAGCCGACGAGCGGCTAGTGCAGCGCGGCGTCGGCCGGACCGATCCGGCAGGCCAGGAAGCGGGCCTGGAAGCCCGATCTGGTCGGCGCGCACAGGTAGGGACCGGCTTCGGCAGCACCGGCCACGAACGGCGCCACCCGGACCAAGCGGAACGGGCCACCGTCCACGGCTGCCCGGACGGTGATCGAGTCGGCGGCTCGACTGGCCCGCACGGTGATCCGGCGGCCATTCCAGTCGTCGACGGCACCGGTCGACCAGTCGGACTTGCCCAGCGTCACCACGGCACCCAGGTTCAGCACGCCGTCGGCGAACTCGCAGCCGGCCTTCACCCAGTGCTCGGCATCGGCGCGGATCATCAGCCCGGCCTGATCGAACTGTCCGGTGAAGTCGGCCCGGAAGTCCACCTCCAGGGCCTGGCCGACGGCCAGCGGGCTCAGCAGTGCGTGCGCACTGTCATGGACGAAGCCGTAGCTGGTGTGCCGCCAGGAGTCCGAACCGGCCAGGGCGGTGACCAGCAGCTCATCCCCGTCCTCGACGGCCTCGGCCGGCGGGTTCAGCCAGCGTCCGGGCCAGCTCATCAGGCCAGTCCCGAGCCGGCCAGGGCCACCCCGGCGTCGGCCAGCTCGTCCAGCACCAGATCCAGGCGCTGCGGAGTCACGGCGGCAGTCAGGTCGAGCAGCACTCGCACGTCCAGACCGGCCTTGACTGCGTCCAGCGCGGTGGCTCGGACGCAGTAGTCGGTGGCGATCCCGGCCACGTCGACCTGGTCGACACCGCGCTCGGCCAGCCATTGGCCCAGCCCGACTCCGGCGCACGTCCCTTCGAAGCCGGAGTAGGCAGCGGCGTACTCACCCTTGTCGAAGACCGCCTCGAAGTCCGCTTCTGACAAGGGCGCATGGAGCTCGGCGCCGGGGGTTCCGGCCACGCAGTGCACCGGCCAGGAGTCGACGAAGTCGGGGGTGTCGGAGAAGTGGCTGCCCGGATCGATGTGGTGGTCACGGGTGGCCACCACATGGTCGTAGCGGTGCGGCACGGCCAGCAGCTTGCCGAGTCGGCTCGCGACACCGGCACCGCCGACCACGGCCAGTGAGCCGCCCTCGCAGAAGTCGTTCTGCACGTCGACAACGATCAACGCCTTGATCATGACGGCCTCCTCAGGTAGGGGCTCTCCAGGGTGCGTCCGGCCTCGTCCAGCAGCAGGGTGGGCAGCGACGGCTCGCCCTTGCTCATCTTCGATGCCGACAGTGGCAGCTCGGCGCGGACCTGCTGATGGCGCTCCCGGGCGGCCTCCAGCGGCTCCCGGTAGACCACCTTGCCCTTGCTCATCAGCGGCACCAGCAGCGGACGATCGTTGCCGTCGTCGACCGGGGGAGTACCGATCCCGATCACCTCGGCCTGGGCCCGACCGTCCGGGCCGAGCCGGCGCAGCGCGTACTTGCGGCCACCCACTGTGGCCTTCTCCGGGCTGCGCTTGGCGACCGGGATCAGCGGGGCGTCCTTGGCATCGCTCTCGGCCCGGGCCACCAGCTTGTAGATGAAGCCACAGGTCGGTGCGCCGGAGCCGGTGACCAAGGAGGTGCCCACCCCGTAGCCGTCCACCGGAGCGCTGCGCAGCGCGGCGATCTGGTACTCGTCCAGATCGGAGGTGACGATGATCTTGGTCTTGGTGGCGCCCAGCGAGTCGAGCAGTGCGCGCACCTGGGTGGCCAGCTCGGCCAGGTCGCCGGAGTCCAGCCGGATGGCGCCCAGCTTGCCCTTGCTCAGCCGGACGCCGGTGCGCACCGCCTCTTCGATGTCGTAGGTGTCGACCAGCAGCGTGGTGGACTTCCCCAAGGTCTTCAGCTGGGCCTTGAACGCCTCTTCCTCGGTGTCGTGCAGCAGGGTGAACGAGTGAGCCGCCGTGCCGGTGGTGGGGATCCCGTAGCTGCGTCCGGCCTCGAGGTTGGACGTGGCCTGGAAGCCGGCCAGATAGGCGGCCCGGGCCGCCGATACTGCCGCGTACTCATTGGTCCGGCGCGAGCCCATCTCGATGCAGGGCCGATCGCCGGCCATGGCCGTCATCCGGGACGCCGCCGAGGCCACTGCGCAGTCGTAGTTGTAGATGCTCAGCAGCAGCGTCTCCAGCAGGACGGCCTCGGCGAAGCTGCCCTCGACCACCAGCAGCGGCGAGCCCGGGAAGTAGACCTCGCCTTCGGGGTAGCCCCACACGTCGCCGCGGAACTTGTAGCGGCTCAGCCAGTCGGCCAGGTCGGTGTCGATCACGTTCTCTTCGAGCAGGAAGTTCAGCGCGGACTCGTCGAACCGGAAGGCCTGGATGGCCTCCAGGGCCCGGGCCACCCCGGCCACCACCCCGTAGCGGCGTCCCTCGGGCAACCGGCGAGCGAACAGTTCGAAGACGCTGGCGCGGCCGGCGGTTTTCGAGCGCATCGCTGCTCGGACCATGGTGAGCTCGTAATGGTCGGTCAGCAGTGCCGTGCTCGGCAGGGCACCCGACGGCGACGTCAACAGGGTCATGCTTGGCAGCCTAGTGCGGGATGGGCTGGGGGTGTCTGACACAATGGCCGGGTGTCCACACCATCTGCTCCGCAGCAGCCGGGGGGCGCCACCGCGATCGAGGAGCGTCCGGCCGATCAGGAAGTCGGTGGCTGGGTCACCATCGTCTGGGACGACCCGGTGAACCTGATGAGCTACGTCACCCACGTCTTCGTCACCTACTTCGGCTACCCCGAGGAGAAGGCCACCGAGCTGATGCTGCGCGTGCACAACCACGGCAAGGCCGCGGTCTCGCACGGCACCAGGGAACGGATGGAGACCGATGTCGAAGCCATGCAGGGCTACGGCCTGTGGGCGACTCTCGAGCAGGCCTGATGCGTGACTTCAAGCGGTCCGGGCCGCTGATCAAGATGAAGCTGACCGACTACGAGGCCACCTTGCTGGAGTCGCTGGTCGACCAGTTCAGCGGGCTGCTCGAGGACGGCTCGGCGCCCCTGGAATCGTCCGACCCGTTCGAGCGGTTGGCCGCCGAGTCGGTGGCACCCGAGCTGGACACCTCCGATCCGGTGATCGCCCGGCTGTTCCCGGACGCCTATCCCGAGGACCCGGGGGCCTCGGCCGACTTCCGACGGTTCACCCAGGCCCGGCAGCGGGACACCCGACTGACCGAGGCCGAGATCGTGCTCACTGCGCTGCGGGACTGCGACGGCGGCCGGCATCCGGTGCAGGTGCGGGTGATCGAGCTGGACGCCTGGCTGAAGACCCTCACTGCGGTTCGGCTGAGCCTGGCCGTGCGGCTGGGGATCGAGACCACCTCCGACGCCGAGGAGCTGGATCAGCTTCCCGACGAGGATCCGCGGCTGTACATCTACCGCGTCTACGAGTGGATCGCCTACCTCACCGAGAACCTCATCGGCCTGGCCTGAGATTTAAGAAACGCACTCGTCGTCAATATGCGGACGAGATTTGGTGGCCGATGGCGAGTTAGGTTAGCCTTACCAACATGCCGGACGGTACGAACATTTGCCTAGCGACTGAGCTCACCAAAGCTCCGCTGAACCAGCAGCTCACCCTGGTGGACTCCCGCGTCGATCAGGGAAGCCGGATCCGGCTGGCCTCGCTCGGGCTGCGACTGGGCAGTACCTTCTCGCTGATCGCCCGCACCGCCGGTGGCGGACGGGTGGCCGTGGTCTCCGGCACCCGGGTCGCCCTGGGCAAGAGCCTGCTCACCCAGCTGTCGGCCGAGGTGGTCCGCTGATGACCACTCGTGCCACTGAGCTGCCCCTGCTCGAGGCGCCGCTGATCGGCGCCAAGGCCTGCTGCGCCCCCGCGGACAACGGCTCGGCCGGACCGTCCGCGCCGATGGTCGCCCTGGCCGGCGTCCCGAACACCGGAAAGTCGACCCTGTTCAACGCGCTGACTGGTGCCCGGGTGACCATGGGGAACTGGCCGGGCACCACCGTCGAGGTGGCCCGCGGCGTCTGGAAGACCAACCGCCAGGAGGCGGCTTGCGACTGCGACGATTGTGAGTGCGGGCCGGAGGACGGACGGCTGGATCTGACCCTGATCGACCTGCCCGGTGCCTACTCCCTGGATCCGCAGTCTCCGGACGAGGCGCTGACCCGCGATCTGCTGCTGGCCGGCCCGGTGGAGGATCGTCCCGATCTCACTGTGGTGGCCTGCGACGCCTCGCGGCTGGCCGCCTGCCTGTACCTGGTGGCGCAGCTGCGCGAGAACGCTGTGCCGGTGGTCGTGGCCTTGACCATGCTGGACGTGGCCGGCAAGCGGGACACCGAACTCGACCTTCCGGCGCTGAGCCGGCGGCTCGGCTGCCCGGTGGTCGCCATCGACCCGCGCCGCCGGTCCGGCCTGGACGCCCTGGCCACCACTGTTCGGGAGAACCTCGGCCGACCGGCCGCGCCGGCTCGTCCGGTACCCGCCGATGCGGACTGGTTGGTCCTCGACGACGACCGGTTCACCTGGATCGCGCAGGCCATCGAGGACGGCGTCTCCGGCTCCGGAGGCAGCCTGCGAACCGTCTCCGACAAGGTGGATCGCTGGGTCACTGCACCGGTGGTCGGCCCGCTGATCTTCCTGGGTGTGATGTGGCTGCTGTTCCAGCTGACCACCACTCTCGCCGCTCCGCTGCAGGACTTCCTGGGCGGCCTGGTCTCCGGCCCGATCACTGACGGGGCGACCTGGGCACTGACCGCCATGGGGCTGTCCGGCACCTGGGTCGAGGGGCTGATTGTGGACGGCCTGATCGCCGGCGTCGGCATGCTGCTCACCTTCGTCCCGCTGATGGCGTTGATGTTCGTGGCGCTGGCCGTGCTGGAGGACTCCGGCTACTTGGCGCGGGCCGCGGTGGTCACCGACCGGCTGATGCGCACCATCGGGCTGCCTGGGCGTGCCTTCCTGCCCCTGATCGTCGGCTACGGCTGCAATGTGCCCGCGATCAGCGGCACCCGGATCCTGCCCAACGCCAAGCACCGGCTGCTGACGGCGCTGCTGGTGCCGTTCACCTCGTGCACGGCGCGGCTCACTGTCTTCGTGATGATGGGGGCGGTCTTCTTCGGCCCCTACGCCGGCACTGCAGTCTTCGGGATGTACCTGGCGTCCATCCTGATCATCATCGGGGTCGGCCTGGCGCTGCGCGGCACGCTGTGGCGCGGCGAGCCGATCGAGCCGCTGGTCATCGATCTTCCCGCCTACCAGGTCCCCACTCTGCGGCTGACCGCGTCGGTCACCTGGACCCGGCTGAAGGGCTTCCTGCAAACGGCCTCGGGGATCATCGTGGTCACCGTGGCTGCGGTCTGGCTGCTCCAGTCAATCCCGGTGCACGCCGGGGAGAACTTCGGCGAGGTTCCGGTCGAGGACTCGGTGTACGGCGCGGTGTCGTCCGCCGTGGCTCCAGTGTTCGCCCCGGCCGGCTTCGGCAGTTGGCAGAGCTCGTCCACCCTGATCGTCGGCTTCGTGGCCAAGGAAGCGGTGATCTCGTCCTGGGCGCAGACCTACGCGGTGGCCGAGCCGGACGATTCGGCTACCCCCGGTGACCTCGGTTCGGCGGTGCTGGCCACCTTCACCGAGTCCTCTGGTGGGCATCCGATCCCGGCCGCGCTGGCCTTCATGATCTTCCTGATGGCGTACACGCCCTGCGTGGCCACGCTGGCCGCACAATGGCGTGAAATCGGTCCACGCTGGACCTTGTTCGGAGTGGCCATGCAGTTGGTGGTCGCCTGGACTCTGGCGGTGGCCACCTTCCAGATCGGCAGGTTGTTCTGGTGAGCGGGCCACTGAGCGCAGTCATGGCCGAGGTCGCGGCCGGTACCTCTTCGGTGCCCGAAATGGCTCGCCACCAGGGGTTGGACGAGGCCGTGGTGCGCGCCGCGCTGGATCACCTGGTCCGGGCCGGTCGGATCACCCGTGCCGCGCTCGGCTCCGAGTGTGGACCCGAAGGCTGCTCGAGCTGTCCGTTGGTCGACGGCTGTGGCGCAGCCGGGCCACGGCTGATTTCACTCACCCTGGCGCGCTGAGCGCCGGCTCACCAGATTCCGGGCGGCCGCCGCCGATCCAGTGGCGGCTCGGACGGGGTGGCCGTCCCGGTCAGCCGCTGCCAGCCCTTCTCCAGGCCGCGCCGGGCGTCGTCCATGGCGCGCAGGCCGCGTAGAACCAGCTTGGTGACATCGATCGGCGGCTGGCTCATCGGTTCGGGCTTCCTGTCTGGGCACTGCGGTTGCGGTGATTGGTAACCAGTCTGCCCCCGTCCTAGAGTCGGTGCACGTGACGACAACCGATGCGCCGATCGGGGTCTTCGACTCCGGCTTCGGCGGCTTGACCGTGGCGCGGGCGCTGCGCGACCAGCTGCCCGGCGAGGACATGGTCTATCTGGGTGACACGGCCCGGGCCCCGTACGGCACCAAGAGCCTGGGCGAGGTCCGTGAGTACGCACTGGAGTGCCTGGACTATCTGGCCGGGACCGGGGTGAAGGCGCTGGTGATCGCCTGCAACTCGGCGTCGTCCGCCGTGCTGCGCGATGCCAGGGAGCGTTACGACATCCCGGTGATCGATGTGATCCTGCCGGCCGCGCGCCGGGCCGTCCGGGCCTCTCGGAGCGGGCGGATCGGGCTGATCTGCACCGAGGCCACCGCGCATTCGGGCAGCTATGACGACGCCCTGGCCGCCGTCCCCGATGTGGAGCTGGTGACGGCACCCTGTCCGCTGTTCGTGGAGTTCGTCGAGGCCGGGGTGACCGGTGGCGCCGAGTTGATGGACGCGGCCCGCGGCTACCTGTTGCCGCTGCGCGAGGCTGGCATCGACACTCTGATCCTGGGCTGCACGCATTACCCGCTGCTGTCCGGTGTCATCTCATATGTGATGGGGGACGAGGTCAGTCTGGTCTCCTCGGCCGACGAGTGCGCCAAGGAGGTTTACGCCACCTTGCTGGACACCGGACGGCTGCGTACCGAGCCGCGGGAGGCTCACCTGCGGTTCCTGACCACCGGCAGCCCGGAGCTGTTCGCCGGGATCGGCCGCCGGCTGATGGGTGGCTTCGTCGAGCAGGTGGAGCAGGTCTACACGGTCTGACCTCCCGGACGCCGAGCCGCACCGTCCGCCCTGCGCAGCGGGCCTATCGTCCGAAGATGCCGAACTTGCCCTTGGGCTTTGCCGCGGAGAGCTCGGCGTCGCTGTGCTGGCCGCCGCACCACTGGCTGGCTGGGACCATGGCCTTGACCTGGGCTACGTGCTGGCCACAGCCGGACCAGGTGGTCTTGCCGCAAACCCTGCAGGTGACCGGACTACACATTTCGCACTCACTCCTCGTTTGATTGGATGTGACGAGCATACCCCAGGGGGTATGCGACCTGGCAACCCCGCGTTGTCGAGAGAATACCTAGAGCCGGTATCCGGTGGTGTCCGGAGCCCTCGCTAGGCTGATGCCATGCCTGCAACCAGAGCCGATGGACGTTCAGCCGACCAACTTCGAGAGGTCCGGATCACCCGGAACTGGCTCGATCACGCGGAGGGCTCGGTGCTGGTCGAGTTCGGGGCCACGCGGGTCCTGGTGGCCGCCTCGGTGACCGAGGGCGTCCCGCGTTGGCGCAAGGGCAGCGGCCTGGGCTGGGTCACCGCCGAGTACGCCATGCTGCCCCGAGCCACTCACTCCCGTAGCGACCGCGAGTCGGTCAAGGGCCGGATCGGTGGCCGCACCCACGAGATCAGCCGGTTGGTGGGACGCAGCCTGCGCGCCGTCATCGACTACAAGGCCCTTGGCGAGAACACCATCGTCTTGGACTGTGACGTCCTGCAAGCCGACGGCGGCACCCGGACCGCCTCGATCACCGGCGCCTACGTGGCGCTGGCCGATGCGGTCTCCTGGCTGCGAGCCCGTGGCTCGCTGGCCGGCGAGCCGTTGATCGGCTCGGTGGCGGCCATCTCGGTGGGAGTGATCGACGGCGAAGTGCGCCTGGATCTGCCCTACGAGGAGGACTCCCGGGCCGAAGTCGATCTGAACGTGGTGGCCACCGGCACCGGCGAGCTGATCGAGGTGCAGGGCACCGCCGAAGGCAAGCCGTTCAGCCGCGACGTGCTCAACCAGCTGCTCGACCTCGGCTTGGCCGGGTGCGCCGACCTGACCCGGCTCCAGCAGGAGGCACTGGCTCGATGAGCATCGTCGTCGTCGCCACCCACAACGCCAAGAAGGCCGCCGAGCTGCATCGGGTGCTGGCCGCGGCCGGCATCGACGCCGAGGTCAAGGGTCTGGACGAGCTGCCGGCCTACCCGGAGCCGGCCGAGACCGAGCGCACCTTCGAGGGCAATGCGCTGATCAAGGCTCGGGCTGCGGTGGCGGCCACCGGGCAGATCGCGGTGGCCGATGACTCGGGGATCGCGGTCGATCTGCTCAACGGGATGCCGGGCGTCCGTTCGGCCCGCTGGTCCGGGCCGAACGCTACCGACAAGGCCAATCTCGACCTGCTGATCGCCCAGTTGACCGACACCGAGGAGGCCGATCGCACCGCGCAGTTCGTCTGCGCCATGGCCCTGGTCACCCCGGACGGCACCGAACACCTGGTCCGCGGCGTGATGCCCGGCCACCTGGTGCTCGTCCCGCGGGGCAGCAACGGCTTCGGCTACGACCCGATCTTCGTTGCCGACGGCAACACCGTCACCAATGCCGAGCTCAGCCCGGCCGAGAAGGACGCCATCAGCCACCGCGGCCAGGCCGTCCGCGCGATCGTCCCGCTGTTGCGAGAAGTGTTGGAGGCCGGATCATGAAGCAGTACCTCGACCTGATGCAGCGCGTCCTCGACGAGGGGGTGGCCAAGACCGACCGCACCGGCACCGGCACGATCAGCGTCTTCGGCCACCAGATGCGCTTCGACCTGGCCGAGGGCTTCCCGCTGCTGACCACCAAGAAGCTGCACACTCGCAGCATCTTCGGTGAGCTGTTGTGGTTCCTGCGCGGTTCGACCAACGTCGCCTGGCTGCACGAGAACAACATCTCGATCTGGGACGAGTGGGCCGACCCGGACGGTGAACTGGGCCCGATCTACGGCTACCAGTGGCGCTCCTGGCCGACTCCGGACGGCGGCCACGTCGACCAGATCAAGGCGGTCATCGAGTCGATCCGGACCAACCCGGACAGCCGCCGGCACATCGTCAGCGCCTGGAATGTCGGCCAACTGTCGGAGATGGCGCTGCCGCCCTGCCACGCCTTCTTCCAGTTCTATGTGGCCGACGGGAAGCTCTCCTGCCAGCTCTACCAGCGCTCTGCGGACGTCTTCCTGGGGGTGCCGTTCAACATCGCCTCCTACGCGCTGCTGACCCATCTGATCGCCCAGCTCACCGGGCTGGAGGTCGGCGAGTTCGTCCACACGCTCGGCGACACCCACCTCTACCTGAACCACCTCGACCAGGCCCGGTTGCAGCTGAGCCGCGAGCCCCGGCCGCTGCCCACCCTGGTGCTCAACCCGGCCATCCGCGACATCGATTCGATCGAGCTGAGCGACATCGAGGTGGTCGGCTACGACCCGCACCCGGGGATCAAGGCTCCGATTTCGGTCTGACGTGGCCTACCATCGCAGCGTGCAGCTCATTGGGATCGCGATCGTCGGCGCCAACGGCGTGATCGGAGACGGCGCACACCAGCCGTTCGAGATCCCCGAGGACTGGGCCCGGTTCAAGCGGGTCACCAGTGGGCACCCGCTGATCATGGGCCGACGCACCCATGAGGCGATCGCTCGTTGGCTGCCGCATCGCACCACGATCGTGGTGACCACTCGTCCGGAGTCGGTCGAGCTTCCCGACGGCGAACGGGCCCGGGGGATGGCGGTCTCCGGGGTGGACGAGGCCATCGACGCGGCCCTGCGCCTGGACCGCGTGGTCTATGTGGCCGGTGGCGGAACGATCTATCGCCAGGCCTGGGATCGGCTGACCAATCTCGACCTGACCGAGGTGCACGCCACGGCGCCGGGGACGGTCTTCTTCCCCCAGATCGATCCTGCACAGTGGCTCGAGGTGTCGCGGGAGCCGCACGACGGCTTCGACTTCGTCGGCTATCGACGCATCAGCAGCTGATCGGCCTCAGATGCGCGCCACTGCGAGCATCCTGCATCTCGACCTGGATGCCTTCTTCGCCGCTGTCGAGCAGCGAGACAAGCCGTCGCTGCGCGGCAAGCCGGTGATCGTCGGCGGGCTCGGCCTGCGCGGCGTGGTCTCCACCGCCTCCTACGAGGCCCGCACCTTCGGGGTGGGCTCGGCCATGGCCATGTCCGAAGCCCGGCGGCGCTGCCCGCATGCGGCCTTCCTGTCCGGACGCTTCGACGCCTACCGGAAGACCTCGGCCATCGTGATGCGGCTGCTGGGTGAGCTGTCGCCGCTGGTCGAGCCGCTCAGCCTGGACGAGGCCTTCGTCGATCTGGCCGCGGTGGAGCGTCCGCTGGACGGCCCGGCGCTGCTCGACCTGGCCGCCGACCTGCGCGCCCGGCTCACCGAACAGACCGGCGGCCTGACCGCCTCGGTCGGCCTGGGCAGTTCGAAGTTCATGGCGAAGGTGGCCAGCGAACTGGCCAAGCCGAACGGCATCCGGCTGGTCAGCCCGGGCACCGAGGTCGAGACCATCGCCGCGTTGCCGGCTCGGGCCATCCCCGGAGTCGGGCCGGCCACCATGGAGCGGCTCTCCCGGCTGGGCGTGGTCACGGTGGCCGATCTGCAGCAACTCAGTCCGGCCGAGCTGGTCCGCGAGCTCGGCAAGTCGTCGGGCGAGCACCTGCACCGGCTGTCCTGGGCCGACGACGATCGTCCGGTCGAGCCGGAGCGAGAGACCAAGTCGATCTCGGTGGAGGACACCTTCGAACACGACATCGCCGACCCGGCGCTGCTCGCCGGGATCGCCGAGCGGCACGCGGAGCAGGTAGTGAATCGCCTGGTCAAAGCCGAGTTGTTCGCCCGGACCGTGACCGTGAAGGTGCGCTGGCCAGACTTCTCGTCGGTCAGCCGCTCCCGGACCCTGAACGGCGCCACCGACCGGGTGGCCGTGGTGGCCCAGATCGCCAAGGAGTTGCTGGACGGACTGGAGGTCAGCCAGGGCGTCCGGCTGCTCGGGGTGGGGGTGTCCGGCTTGGTCCAGGTGGCGCAGGAGCCGCTCTTCGAACTGGAGGCCACCCAGGTCGGACGCGTCCTGGAGGAGACCGAGCTGCCGGTGCCCAGCCGCGGCGCGGGCTGGCCGGCCGGGGCGGATGTCTATCACGAGCAGTACGGGCCGGGCTGGATCTGGGGATCGGGCCTGGGTCGGGTGACCGTCCGCTTCGAGACGGCGGCCACCGGGCCGGGGCCGGTGCGGACCTTCGCGGCTGACGATCCGGCCCTGTCCAGGGCGCTGCCGGCCGCAGAGCCGGAGCCTGCTTCCGAGCCGGCCTAGCTGGCGATCAGGCCGTGTGGGTAGGCCGGACGGCGTCCCTGGAACGAGAGGATGTTCGGGTTCTGGACCACGCCGTCGCGGATCTCGATGGCCCGGGTGATGGTGTTGTCGGCCGCCCAGGCGTCCGGCCCACCCAGCACGACGTCCAGGAAGGGCAGCAGTGCGCTGCTGTTCTCCAGGGTGGCCGAGGCCCACAGGTGGGACGGGCTGTGGTCGACCGCGTAGTAGGCGATCCCGTTGCCGACCCGGATGATCGGCTCCTCGAAAGTGGTCGGCTCGGCCCAACTGAAGCCCATCCCGGTGTCGCAGGACACGTCGATGATCAGCGTGTGCGGGGCCAAGGCCGGCAGATCGTCCTCGGTGAGGAAGATCATCGGCGAGCTCGGATCCTGCAGCGAGCAGTTCACGATGATGTCGTGGCCGGCCAGGAAGGCCGCCATCGGCTCCGGATCGCCGTTGTCGAGAGCGTCGTCGGGTCCGGTGAGCCCGAAGTCGTTGTCGAAGTGGACGATCCGCGCCGAATGGATCGGTGCGGCCACGGCCTCGACGCCGCGGCGGGTCAGCACGTCGACGTCGTTGATGCCGAGCCCGTTGAGGGCGGTCACGGCGCCGCGGGCGGTGGCCCCGAAGCCGATCACCACAGCGTTCAGCCGGCGTCCGTAGTGGCCGTCGGTGCCGGTCAACTGCAGGGCGTGCAGCACCGAGCTGTAGCCGGCCAGTTCGTTGTTCTTGTGGAACACGTGCAGCGAGAACGAGCCGTCGGCGTTCCAGTGGTTCATTGCCTCGAAAGCGATCAGGGTGAGTCGCTTGTCGATGGCCAGCTGGGTCAGCTCGGCGTCCTGGACGCAGTGCGGCCATCCCCAGAAGACCTGGCCCGGGCGCAGCTCGGCGATGTCGTCGAGCACCGGCTTGGGCTGCAGGATCACGTCGCATCCGGCCACGATTTCGGCATGAGTGCCGAAGCCACCGACCCATTCGGCGAGCTCCGGATCGGTGAAACCGAAGTCGGCTCCGTAGTCGTGCTCCACGAAGACCCGCGGGCGCAGCTGCTCAGGGATCCTAGACAAATGCCGCGGATCGATGGCGAGCCGGCGCTCGTTCTCTTTGCGTGAGTGGCCCATCACTCCCAGCGTTAGGCCACCGGGATGCTTCCCTGCTCCAGTGTCCATTACTCGCCAGGCTAGCCCGGGGCACCAAGCCGGGTCGCTGGCGGCCCCGCGGCCCAGCGGCCCAGCGGCCGGTGGCAGGTCGAGGTGGCGATATCTGATCAGTAGACTGCACGGGGTCGCCGGCCGGAGTGGTGGAATTGGCAGACACGCAGGATTTAGGTTCCTGTGCCTTCGGGCGTGAGGGTTCAAGTCCCTTCTCCGGCACGTCGGGCCAGGCGCATAAGGGAAACGTCAAGATCGGTTAGGAAGCCGTCAGGTTGTCCCAGTGGGCCTCCGGGGCCCGGCAGGCTCGGTCTCGTGATTGAAGATCTTGTCGCTGTGGTCCTTGCCGTGGCGCTGCTCGGCTACCTGGGGTTGGCTCTGGCCCACCCGGACTGGTTCTAGGTGGACGCCGTGCCTACGACGCTCAGTGCGGTCGCATCGATCGCGACCATCGTCGCCGTCCTGGCGACCATCCATGTGCCACTCGGGAGCTGGATCCATCGGGTGTTCACCTCACCGGCGCACACTCGCGTCGAGCGGGCCGTCTATCGGGTGAGCGGGGTCGATCCCGACTCCGAGCAGAGGTGGTCGGTCTACCTGCTGTCGGTGCTGGCCTTCTCAGCGGTGTCGATCGGTGCCCTGTGGCTGCTGATCTTGCTGCAGGGCTTCCTGCCCTGGTCGCTGGGTCGTTCGATGAACCTCGACACGGCCTTCAATACCGCGGTCTCGTTCGTGACCAACACCAACTGGCAGTCCTATGCCGGTGAAGCCGGCACCGGCTACCTGGTCCAGACGGTCGGCCTGACCGTCCAGAACTTCCTGTCGGCGGCGGTCGGACTGGCCGTGGCCATCGCGGTGATCCGCGGCCTGGCCAGGGAACACACCGATCGACTGGGCAACTTCTGGGTCGACCTGACCCGGGGGACGCTGCGGATCCTGCTGCCGCTGTCAGTGCTGGCCGCGGTCGCCCTGATCGCCACCGGGGTGATTCAGAACCTCACCGAGCCGACCACGATCACCACGATCGCCGGCGGTCAGCAGGTGGTTCAGGGTGGCCTGGTCGGCTCGCAGGAGGCGATCAAGGAGCTCGGCACCAACGGTGGCGGCTTCTTCAACGCGAACTCCGCACACCCCTTCGAGAACCCGAACCCGGTGAGCAACCTGCTGGAGATCCTGCTCTTGCTGGCCATCCCGTCGGCATTGCCCTACACCTACGGACTCATGGTCAAGGATCGCCGGCAGGGCTTGGCCATGGTCGGAGCCATGAGCTTCCTCGGGATCGGCGCTATGGCCTTGATGGCCTGGTCGGAACTGAGTTCGGTCAGCCTGGAGGGCAAGGAGCAGCGCTTCGGCCCGATCTGGTCGGCCATCTTCGCCTCGGCCACCACCAGCACGTCCACCGGTGCGGTGAACAGCCTGCACGAGTCGCTGCAGCCACTGTCCGGCGGGGTGGCCCTGCTGAACATGATGCTCGGCGAGCTCTCGCCGGGCGGGGTCGGCACCGGCCTGTACTCGATGCTGGTGATGGTGGTGTTGGCGGTGTTCATCGCCGGGCTGATGGTCGGACGCACCCCCGAACTGCTCGGCAAGCAGATCGGACGCCGTGAGATCACCCTGGCCGCGTTGGCCATGCTGATCACCCCGGCCCTGGTGCTGCTGGGCACCGGCATCGCCCTGGTCCTGCCGACCTCGGCCGGCGCCTTGTCGACCACCGGCCCGCACGGGCTGTCCGAGATGCTCTATGCGTTCGCCTCGGCGGCCAACAACAACGGCTCGGCCTTCGCCGGTCTGTCCGCCGACCAGCCCTTCCTCAACGTGGCGCTGGCGGTGTGCATGCTGGCCGGCCGGTTCGTCCCGATCGCAGCCATGCTGGCCCTGGCCGGTGGCCTGGGACGTCAGCAGCGGCGTCCGGCGACTGCGGGGACCATGCCGACCCACTCGTTGAGCTTCGTGGTCTTCCTGGTCCTGGTGATTGTGATCATCACCGGGCTGACCTACTTCCCATCCCTGGCCCTTGGCTCGATTGCGGAGGCATTGCAGTGAACAAGAGTGCATCGGCTCAGCCGAAATCCCTGCTGGCTACGGCTTGGGCGGCGCTGCCGGAGGCCGTCCGCAAGCTCGACCCCCGCTATGTGGTGAAGAGCCCGGTCATCTTCGTGGTCTGGGTCGGCTCGGTGCTGACCACCGTATTGTCGGTGCTGCACCCCAGCCTGTTCTCGATCTCGGTGACCATCTGGCTGTGGCTGACCATCGTGTTCGCCAATCTGGCCGAGGCGATCGCTGAAGGCCGCGGCAAGGCGCAGGCCGATAGCCTGCGCCGGACCAGGACCCAGACCACGGCTCGGCGGCTGTCCGCCGACGGCACCGAGGAGGCTGTTCCCGGCACCGACCTGCGACCCGGCGATCGGGTGGTGGTCGAGGCCGGTCAGCTGATCCCCGGCGACGGGGACGTTGTCGAAGGCATCGCCACCGTGGACGAGTCGGCCATCACCGGCGAGTCTGCCCCGGTGATCCGGGAAGCCGGCGGTGACCGGTGTGCAGTGACCGGTGGCACCACGGTGCTGAGCGATCGGATCGTGGTCCAGATCACCACCAAGCCGGGGGAGACCTTCATCGACAAGATGATCGCCCTGGTCGAGGGCGCCTCCCGGCAGAAGACGCCCAACGAGGTGGCTCTGGGCATCCTGCTGGTGACCCTGACCGTCATCTTCCTGCTGGCCGTGATCGCCTTGCAGCCGCAGGCCATCTACTCCGGCGACCACCTCTCGCTGGTGGTGCTGGTGGCCCTGCTGGTCTGCCTGATCCCGACCACCATCGGCGCCCTGCTCTCGGCGATCGGGATCGCCGGCATGGATCGCCTGGTGCAGCACAACGTTCTGGCCATGTCCGGACGGGCCGTCGAGGCGGCCGGGGACGTGAACACGCTGCTGCTGGACAAGACCGGGACGATCACCTACGGCAACCGGCGCGCCTCGCAGGTGTTCCCGCTGGCCGGGGTGGACCGGGCCGAGTTGCTGGCCGCGGCCCGCGACTCCTCCCTGGCCGACCTCACTCCGGAGGGCCGCTCGATCCTCGACTTCGTGGCTGGCGAGCGGGGCGAGGACCCCGGCGACCACACCGAGGTCACGCCGATCGGGGCCAGTTTCGTCCCGTTCACGGCGCAGACCCGGATGTCCGGGATCGACCTGGCTGACGGCACCCAGATCCGGAAGGGGGCCGGGTCTGCGGTGGCGCAGTGGGTGAGCGACGGCGGTGGTGCCACGGCGTCCGACCTGGCCGGGATCGTCGACCAGGTCTCCTCCGCCGGGGCCACCCCGCTGGTGGTGGCCGCCCGCACCGCGGACGGCACCCCGCGTGCCCTCGGTGTGATCGAGCTGAAAGACGTGGTCAAGCCGGGAATGGCCGACCGCTTCGCTCAGCTGCGGGCGATGGGGATCCGGACCGTGATGGTCACCGGCGACAACCCGCTGACCGCCAAGTCGATCGCCGCCGAAGCCGGCGTGGACGACTTCCTGGCCGAGGCCACCCCGGAAGACAAGATGGCGCTGATCAAGGCCGAGCAGTCCGGGGGGCGCCTGGTGGCCATGACCGGGGACGGCACCAACGACGCTCCCGCCTTGGCGCAGGCCGATGTCGGAGTGGCCATGAACAGCGGGACGTCCGCGGCCAAGGAAGCCGGGAACATGGTCGATCTGGACTCCGACCCGACCAAGTTGATCGACATCGTGGCGATCGGCAAGCAGTTGCTGATCACCCGTGGTGCGCTGACCACCTTCTCGATCGCCAATGATGTGGCCAAGTACTTCGCCATCATCCCGGCCATGTTCGTCGGCGTCTTCCCGGGACTCCAGGCGCTCAACCTGATGGGGCTGCACAGCCCGTCCTCGGCGATCCTGTCGGCGGTCATCTTCAATGCGCTGGTGATCCTGGCGCTGGTGCCGCTGGCGCTGCGCGGGGTCCGCTATCGGCCGATGAGCGCCTCGGCCATGCTCAACCGAAACCTCCTTATCTACGGGCTGGGCGGGGTGATCGCGCCGTTCATCGGCATCAAGCTGATCGACCTCGTGGTGGCCCTGATCCCAGGATTGGGGTGAATGATGTCCTTCCTTCGTCAATCGCTGGCCGCGGTCAGGATCTTGTTGGTGATGACCGTGCTGCTCGGCATCGGCTATCCGCTGGTGGTCACCCTGGCCGCCCAGGCCATGCCGGCCCAGGCCAACGGCTCGCTGATCGTGGCCGACGGCAAGGTGGTGGGCTCGAGTCTGATCGGCCAGTCCTTCACCGGCCCGCAGTGGTTCTGGTCGCGCCCGTCCGCCTCCGACTACGCCGGGACGACCTCGGGGGGCAGCAACCTCTCGCCGGTCTCATCGGCCCAGCAGGACGCCCGGGCAGCCCGGGAGAAGGCGCTGATCGCGGCCAACCCGGACGCAGTGGGCCCGGTGCCCGAGGATGCGCTGACCGCGTCCGCGTCGGGGCTGGATCCGCACATCTCGCTTGCCTATGCGCGCTGGCAGGTACCTCGAGTGGCCGCGGCCCGCGGCATCGGCGCGGACGAGCTGGAACGGCTGATCGCCGCCGCCACCGAGCCGGCCCCGCTGGGCTACCTCGGCCAGGACGGTGTGAACGTGGTTCGGCTCAACCTGGCCCTGGAACAGCGGTGAGAGAGTAGGCGTCATGGGTCGCGGACGGCTGCGGATCTACCTCGGTGCGGCACCGGGGGTGGGCAAGACTGTCGCGATGCTCGACGAGGGCCACCGCCGCCTCGATCGGGGCGCGGACGTGGTGGTCGGGCTGTGCGAGACGCACGCCCGGCCGCACACCGCCCAGTTCCTGGCCGGCCTGGAGGTGGTGCCGCGCCGGCGAGTCGAGTACAAGGGCGCGGTCCTCGAAGAGATGGACACCGCAGCCATTCTGACCCGCGCTCCGCAGATCGTGCTGGTGGACGAGCTCGCCCACACCAATGTGCCTGGCTCGTCCCACGAGAAGCGATGGCAGGACGTGGAGGAGTTGCTGGCGGCCGGGATCGACGTGATCTCCACGGTGAACATCCAGCACCTGGAGTCGCTCAACGACGTGGTGACCGCCATTACCGGCGTGGTCCAGCGCGAGACCGTGCCGGACGAGGTGGTCCGGGCCGCCGACCAGATCGAGCTGGTGGACATGGCGCCGGAGGCGCTGCGCCGCCGGATGGCTCACGGCAACATCTACCGTCCCGAGAAGGTGGACGCGGCCCTGGCCAACTACTTCCGGCTGGGCAACCTCTCGGCACTGCGCGAACTGGCTCTGCTCTGGCTGGCCGACAAGGTCGATGCCGGTCTGGAGAGTTACCGCAACAGTCACGGGATCACCCAGGCCTGGCCGGCCCGGGAGCGGGTCGTGGTCACCTTGAGCGGCGGACCTGAGGGCGAGGTGCTGCTGCGCCGCGGGGCGCGGATCGCGTCCCGGCTGGCCGGGGGGCAGCTCCTCGCTGTGCTGGTCTCGCGCACCGACGGGCTGGCCGGAGCGCCGCTGAGCCAGGTGGCCGAGTTGCGCACTCTGACCGAGGAACTCGGGGGCGAGTTCCACGCGGTGACCGGGGACGACCCGGCCGACGCCGTGCTCGAGTTCGCCCGCGGGGTCAACGCCACCCAGATCCTGGTCGGCACCTCAGGACGGGCGCCGTGGCGACGACTGCTCAGCCACAGCCTGGCCGAGCGGATCATCGCCGATGCCGGCGATATCGACGTCCACGTGGTCACCCACAAGCTGGCCGGACGCGGCTTCGCGGCCAAGCGTCGGCGCGGACTGGGACGCTCCCGGCTGATCGCCGGACTGATCACCGCGGTACTGCTGCCGCCGGTTCTGACCGCGATCCTGGCTGCCGACCCGTTCACCTCCGATCTTCCCCTGGACATCCCGATCTTCCTGCTGGCCACGGTGCTGGTGGCGCTGATCGGCGGCATGGTGCCGGCTGTGGTGGCCGCGGTGGTCTCCTCGCTGCTGCTCAACTGGTTCTTCGTCCAGCCGGTGGGGACGCTGACCGTCGCCAACCCGGAGAACACACTGGCCCTGCTGGTGTTCGTCCTGGTCGGGGTACTGGTGGCCCTGATCGTCCATCGCAATGCCTGGCGCACCGAGCAGGCTCAGGCCGCGCAGCGGGAGTCGGCGGCACTGACCGAGCTGTCCCACACCCTGCTCGGCTCCACCGACCAGTTGCCACTGCTGCTGCAGCGCAGCGTCGACATGTTCGGCGTCCAGGCGGCCGCGATCGTCAGTCGGCCGCCGATCGGCCCGCCGGTGGTGGTCGCCGCGGTCGGGCCGTTCGATCCGCTGGCCGTGTCCGACCATGAGGACGCCGACGCCAACCACGAGCTCGTCCTCCAGCCGCCCGGCCTCGCCGCCGGTCAGCGTCGCCTGTTCGACGCCTTCGCCGCCCATGCCGGGGCGATCCTGCAGCGCCAGGCGCTGACCCGCTCGGCCTCTTCGGCCGAGGCGTTGGCCAAGGAGAACCAGGCCCGGACGGCGCTGCTCTCGGCGGTCTCCCACGATCTGCGCACCCCACTGGCCGGGATCAAGGCGGCGATCGGCAGCCTGCGCTCGACCGAAGTGGCTTGGTCGGCCGAGGACGAAGCCGAACTGAAGGACGTGATCGAGCAGTCGGCCGACCGCCTGGAAGCTCTGATCGGCAACCTGCTGGACTTGTCCCGGCTGCAGGCCGGCGCCCTGGTGGCTCACCCGACGCCGATCGACCTGGGCGAGGTGATCCCGGCCATGGTGGACGGGCTGTCGGCACCGCAGCGGTTCGCCTGGCAGGTGGATCCGGACGCCCGGGTGGCCGTCGCCGACGCCGGGCTGCTGGAGCGAGTGCTGGCGAACATCACCGAGAACGCGCTGCGCTACCAACCGCCCGGCCCGCCGATCTCGATTCGGGCCAGCCGGGTGGCCGACCGGGTTGAGATCCGGGTGGCGGATCAGGGGGCCGGGGTGCCGCAGGCCGATCAGGAGCGGATCTTCGAGCCCTTCCAGCGCCATGGCGACGCACCGGCCGGGGATGGCCTGGGCCTGGGCCTGGCGGTGGCCCGCGGGCTGAGTGAGGCGATGGGTGGCTCGGTGGAGGCCGAACCGACTCCCGGTGGTGGGCTGACCCTGGTGGTATCGCTGCCGGCCGACATAAGGTCCGGATCGGAAGCAGAGGAGGCCGCACGATGACCCGAATCCTGGTGGTCGACGACGACTCGGTGCTGCAGCGGACGTTGCGGATCAACCTGCGCGCCCGCGGACACGAGGTGTTGCTGGCCGGGACCGGCGGCCAGGCCCTGGAGCTGTTCGACGCCGAGCAGCCCGAGCTGATCATTCTCGACCTCGGCCTGCCCGACCTGGACGGAGTCGAGGTGCTGCGCCGGCTGCGTCGGCGCTCGGCGGTGCCGGTCATCGTCCTCTCGGCTCGGCAGGAGGCTGACGACAAGGTCGAAGCCCTCGACGAAGGTGCCGACGACTACGTCAGCAAGCCGTTCAACATCGACGAACTGCTGGCCCGAGTACGGGCTTCGGTGCGCCGGGCCGGACCCGAGGTGGAGGTCCCGGCCACCATCGAGACCGACACCGTCCTGCTCGACTTCGGCAACAACCGGGCGCTGCGCGAGGGGACGGAGGTGCACCTGACCCCCACCGAGTGGCGCCTGGTGGCCGAACTGGCCCGGCATGAGGGACGGGTTGTCTCGCACCAGGACCTGCTGCGGGCCGTGTGGGGGCCCAACTACAAGACCGAATGGCAGTACCTGCGGGTCTTCGCCAACCAGCTGCGCCGCAAGCTCGAGCCGGATCCGGCCCATCCGCGGCTCTTGATCAACGAACCGGGGCTGGGCTACCGGCTGGTCGGCTCCTGAGGCCCGAGTCCTTTACGCAAGCTTGACGGCCACGCTCTACCCTCGCCGACCGCAGACTGCTTGGCTGGAGGCATGGAACATTCCTGGTTCCGCAGCCACCTCGGCTGGGTCCGCCTGCTGGCGGCCCTGGTTCCGCTGGCCGTGGCCGGTGGGCTGCAGCTCACCCTCAGCGTGATCACCAACACCTCCGCTGCGCTGATCCTGGTCTTGGCGGTGGTCGGCGCTGCCGCCACCGGGGATCGGCTGGCCGGCGTGCTGGCCGCGGCCTCGGCCGCCCTGGGCTTCGACTTCTTCCTCACCCAGCCCTACTTCCAGTTGCGGATCGACGACCCCGGCGATATCGAGTTGGCCGTGCTGCTGCTGGCCGTGGGCCTGGCGGTCAGCGAGTTGGCGTCCTGGGGGATCCGGCGCAGCATGGTGGCCAACCAGCAGTCCGGCTTCGTCCAGGACGCGCTGGAGGCGTCCGCCCTGGCCGGTGGCAGCGTGTCCACGCAGGACGGGCTGGAGCGCACGGCGGACGGCATCCGGCGGATTCTCAGCGCCGATGCGGTCAGCTTCGTGGGCGGCGAGCACGACGCCAGCGCGGTGATCATTCAGCCGGACGGCACCTTCCGCCGCCATGGCGGGGTGGTGGACGTGGCTCGGCGCGGGCTGCCGACCGGGCCCGACGGCTACTGTGCGATCCCGATCGCTCAGCAGGGCGCTCAGTTGGGCTACTTCCGGGTGGAGCTGCCGGCTGCGGCCCGGCCCAGTCGCGAAGAGCTGCGGGTGGCGGTACTGCTGGCCTCCCAGTGGGCGCTACGGCCACTGCCGCACACGGTGGCTCGCAACCACCGGGCCGGCGGGCAGCAGAGCTAGCGGTTCAGGTAGGCCAACACCGCGCGAACGCGACGATTGTCCTCGTCAGGGCCCAGTCCCATCTTGGTGAAGATGTTGGCCACATGCTTGGCTACCGCCGCAGTGCTGATCACCAGCTTGTCGGCGATCTGTTGGTTGGCCGCCCCGTTGGCCATCAGGGACAGCACCTCGAGCTCTCGCGGGGTGAGCCGACCCAGCACCGGGTCGCCGCGCCGGGAGTTCAGCAGCTGGCTGATCACCTCGGGGTCGACCACCACTCCGCCGGAGGCGACCAGCTCCACCGAGGCCAGGAAGTCCGCGACCCGACCGACCCGCTCCTTGAGCAGGTAGCCCAGCCCCGAGGATGCCCCGCCTTCCAGCAGGGTGGACGCATAGGCCGGTGCCACGTACTGGCTGAGCATCAGCACCGGCAGGCTCGGGTACTCGGCGCGCAGCTGGACGGCCGCGTGCAGCCCGTCATCGGTCATGGTCGGTGGCATCCGGACGTCCGCGATCACCAGGTCGGGCAGCCCGTCGCCGGTGGCCAGTCGGCGGCACTGGGCGAGCAGTTCGGGGGCGTCGGCGGCCTCGGCGACCACGTGGTGCCCGGCTCGCTCCAGCAGCCCGACCAGGCCGGCCCGGATCAGCGCGGCGTCATCGGCGACCAGCAGTCTCATCGGCGTTCTCCCACCCGCTCAGCGTAGGTCAGTGGGCAGCTCGGGTGCCGGGTTCGGGAAGACCGCGCGCAGATGAGTCGGTCCGCCGATCGGGCTGGTCAGCCAGCATTGGCCGCCGACCGCCTGGGCTCGCTCCATCAGCCCGCTCAGCCCATGGCCGGCCACCACCTGGGCACCGCCCACACCGTCGTCGAAGACCTCGAGCTCCAGCGGATCGGTGAGCCGTAGCTCGACCCGGAGCCGGGTGGCCCGGGAGTGCTTGGCCGCATTCGTGAATGCCTCGCTGACCAGGTAGTACGCGGCCAGGGCCACGGCCTCGCCGGGCTCGTCCTGGCCGCTGACCACCACGTCCACCGCCACCGGCTGCCGGGAGGCCAGCTCATGGACGGCGGCAGCCAGGCCGCGGTCGGACAGAATCTGCGGGTGAATGCCGCGGACGGTCTCGCGCAGCGCCACCATGGCCGCCTCCACCGAGCTCTGGGCAGCGGCCAACGCCTGCTTGGCCTCGGCGGTCTTGCCCTGATCCAGCGCATACTCGGCCTCGCCCAAGTGCAGGCTGAGCAGCACCAGATGCTGCTGGGCGCCGTCGTGCAGGTCTCGCTCGATCCGGCGCCGCTCCTGGGCGAACACGTCCACCAGCTCCCGGCGGGACTCGCGCAGCTCGTCCACCTTGCGGTTGAGCTCGGAGTAGGGGCGCAGCTGCTGGTCGACCAGCGTGGCCTGGGCGGCGGCCAGCGCCCAGCCGATGTAGAGGCCGATCACCAGGATCACCAGGAAGGAGGTGATCGCCCAGACGGTGTCCATGGTCAGGCTGAACGTGTTGACCCGGTGCCAGGCCCATTGGCCGGTGCCCAGCACCAACGCGCTGAGGATCAGGCCGGGGATCAGGTCCAGCAGTCCGAACAAGACGGTGAGCCCCCACACGGCCAGGTTGCCTTCACCGAAACCTTGGGTGTCCCACGGATGCCGCACGCCGGAGCGGGGCAGTGGGGTCAGCCGGGGCAGCCCGAGCACCATCACCCGCGCCCGTTCGACGTTCGCAGTCGCCCAGGCCACCAACGGCAGCATGAAGAAGCCGACGACGGCGGCCAGGAGTGCCGACAACCCGACCGCGATCGCGGTCGCGCAGTACAAGACGGCCCGCCAGCCGAGCGGGCTGATCAGCATCCGCAGTGGGTTGCGCGGTGGCGTCAGGATGACCCGGACGTCCTGCTGGCTCGGATCGCTCACGATGGCCACCCTAGCCGCGCCGACGACGCCGGACAGCAGCCCGGGCACTACCGGGAGGTAGTGCCAGCACTACCGTCAAGACGCCACTGGGCGCCAGTGCGTCCGCCCTTGTCAGGGACGAGGCTGGAGGCATGACCAACAGCAACTCCATGCTCTCTGCGCGCTCGATCTCGAAGAGCTTCGGCGATGTCCACGCCTTGGTGGACGTCAGCCTCGACATCCCGGCCGGCCAGTCGGTCTCCATCATGGGCCCGTCCGGGTCCGGCAAGTCCACCCTGCTGCACTGCCTGGCCGGCATCCTCAAGCCCGATCGGGGCGACATCAGCCTCGGCGGTGATCCGGTGTCTCTGTCCAGCGACGCTGCCCGCAGCCGGCTGCGCCTGGATCGGATGGGCTTCGTGTTCCAGGATGGCCAGCTGCTGCCCGAGTTGCCGGCGGTCGAGAACGTGGCGTTGCCGCTGCTGCTGCAGGGTCGCTCGCGCACTGAGGCATTCGGCCGGGCCACCGAGTGGCTGGGTCGGCTGGGCCTGGCCGGGCTGGAGCGGCGGCGTCCCGGGCAGCTCTCCGGTGGCCAGGCGCACCGGGTCGCGATCGCTCGGGCACTGGTCGGATCTCCGGCCGTAGTGCTGGCCGATGAGCCGACCGGTGCCCTCGATCAGGCCACTGGCGCCGAGGTGATGCGGGTGCTCACCGCGGCCGCCAAGGGCGTGGGGGCCAGCCTGGTCGTGGTCACTCACGACGCCAAGGTCGCCGCCTGGTGCGAGCGGCACATCGAGATCGTCGACGGCCAGGTGCTGACCGACTTCGCGCGGATCGCGGCCGCCTGATGACCAAGCTCACCAAGGTCGCCCCCCTGCTGCTGCGCGGACGGGTGTCGGCCGGCCACGGCCTGGTCGATCTGCTCGCCATCGCGGCCTTCACCCTGAGCAGCTGGTTGCTGCTCATCGTGCTGGCCGGAGTGAACACCTTCTACCAGCGCCAGCTGGTGCCGCCCACCGCTTTCGTCCAGGCGCTCGGCCCGGACGCCGCGCTCGGGATCAGCCAGCTGGTCTTCTGGACCTGGCTGGCGGTCTGTGCCGGCGTCCTGCTGATCGTCCCGGTGATGAGCCTGGGCTCCGGGGCGGCCCGGATGGGCGCGCTCGGCCGCGATCAGCGGCTCTCCACGCTGCGGCTGCTCGGGGTGACCGGCGGCCAGGCGGTGGCGCTGAGCACGCTGGAGACCATGCTGTCGGCGTTGCTGGGGGCCGCGATCGGCACCATCGGCTACCTGATCACCCTGCCGGGGTGGGCGCTGCTGAAGTTCGAGGCCACCCCGCTATCGGCGACCGAGATGCTCTTGCCGCCGGCGGCGATCGCCTCAGTGATCGTCCTGCAGGTCGCGCTGGCTGGGCTGAGCTCGGTGACCGGTCTGCTCCGGCTACGGATTTCGCCGCTGGGGGTGGCTCGCCGCGAGCCGCGTCCCGGCTTGAAGGTGTGGCGGTTCCTGGCTGTGCCGGCTGCGCTGGTGGCCTGGTTGGTGGTCTCGGGACTGCTCAGCTTCTCCCGCGACCTGACCATGGCGGCCTCGATCGCCATGATCGCGCTGGCCATCTTCATGGGAGTGATCAACCTGGTCGGTCCGTGGCTGCTGCAGCTGCTCGGGCTGCTGCTCAGCCGGTTCGGTCAGCCGAGCCTGCTGATCGCCGGACGGCGCCTGCTGGCCGATCCGAAGGGGTCGTGGCGCTCGGTCTCCGGACTGGCGTTCGTCGGGTTCACCGGGGCCGCGCTGATGAGCGTGCCGGGGATGAACGACCCGGATCCGCTGACCGCGATCCTGACCGCCGACATCCAGACCGGCACCTACCTGACCGTGGCCATCGCCTTCTTGGTGGCGGCGGCGTCCACGCTGCTGAATCAGGCCTCGGCGGTGCTGGACCGCAAGCAGGAGCTGCGCCAGCTGAGCAACCTCGGGGTGCCGCTGCAGTTGCACTCGCGGGTGCGGTTGGTCTCAGTGGTGGCCCCGGCCGCGCTGGCCGCCTTCGGGGCCGGCGGAATGGCCGCCTTCTTCTTCGCCCTGATGCCCAAGCTCGGCACCAATGACCTGGGCTACTGGAGCTTCACCGCGGCTATGGCCGTCGGGATCGCCCTGGTCTGGGCGGCGGGGGAGGCCTGCCGTCCACTGGTGCGGGCGGCGGCGAACTCGGCTCAGCCGTCAGCCTGAGCCGGTAAGAGACGTGGGCCCGTCCGGGCTCACTGGGGTGGTGGTCGGCAAGGCACAACCGGCCACCACCTTCCCGGTTATACGCCCAGTTCGCGGCGCAGCCGGGCCACGTGCCCGGTAGCGCGGACGTTGTACTGGGCCAGTTCGATGGTGCCCGCCCCGTTGGCATCCACATCGATCACGAAGGTGGACCGGATCACTCCGGACACCTGCTTGCCGTAGAGCATCTTCGTCCCGTAGGCGCCGTAGGCGTCCAGGACGGTCCGCTCCGGATCGGAGAGCAGCGGGAAGCCCAGGCTCTCCTTTGATCGGAAGGTGTCGAGCTTGGCCGGCTGGTCGGGGGAGATGCCCACCACCTGGTAGCCGGCGGCCGCCAGGTCGGTCATGGCAGCGTTGAAGTCGACCGCCTCCAGCGAGCAGCCGGGGGTCATCGCGGCCGGATAGAAGTACAAGATCACCCGGCTTCCGGCGAAGTCCGACAGCGACACCGGTCGCTGATCGGCATCGACGAGAGTGAAGTCCGGAGCGAGATCTCCCGAGGTCAGTTCAGCCATGACCCTCACTGTAGAGGCTGTCGCGCGGCTCGGTTCGCAGCCCCAGCCGGTGGTCCGGTTGGAGCGCTTCCACAGGTGGTGAATGGGCTTGTCAGAGGCCGGAACTCTGCCGTCAGCAAGGTGCCTTTGACTAGGGATTACTCTCTGCTAAAAGGTTACAGCAAAATAACGATTTGCCCGGTCCGGTCCACCCGGACAGTTCAGGGGCTACAGTCCGAACATCCCCCAACCGGGGGGTCTGATCACAGAGAAGTGAGGACACATGTCACATGCACGCGTGACACGCGCTCTGGTCGCCGCCGCTTCCGCAACCGCCCTGCTCACCCTTGCTGCTTGCAGCACCGCCGCGACGCCGTCCGCGTCGGGGCCGGCCTCGGGTACGACCAGCGCTGCTGTTGACGACAAGTGCGCGGCCTACAAGGACTACGGCGATCTGAAGGGCAAGACCATCTCGGTCTTCACCTCGATTGCGAGCGACTCCGAGGCCAAGCCGCACACCGACTCCTACAAGCCGTTCGAGGAGTGCACCGGTGCCACCATCAAGTACGAGGGCTCCCGTGACTTCGAGGCGCAGCTGCCGGTTCGTCTGAAGGCCGGCAATGCCCCGGACATCGCCTACATCCCGCAGCCCGGTCTGCTGGCCACCCTGGTCAAGGACTACCCGGGCAAGGTGTTCCCGGCCGGCGATCTGGCCACCAAGAACGTCGAGACTTACTACGACCCGGCCTGGAAGACCTACGGCTCGGTGGACGGCAAGTTCTACGCGGTGCCGGTGGGCGCCAACGTGAAGTCGTTCGTGTGGTACTCCCCGAAGGCCTTCGCCGACAAGGGCTACCAGGTGCCGACCACCTGGGACGAGCTGATCGCTCTGTCCGACAAGATCGTTGCCGACAACCCTGACAGCGACGTCAAGCCGTGGTGCGCGGGCATCGAGTCCGGTGGCGCGACCGGTTGGCCGGCCACTGACTGGGTGGAGGACGTCATGCTGCGCGTGAACGGCACCGATGTCTACGATCAGTGGGTCAACCACTCGATCGCCTTCAACGATCCCAAGGTCGTTGCGGCAATCGACAAGGTCGGCACCATCTTGAAGAACGACAAGTACGTCAACGGTGGCTACGGCAACGTCAAGACCATCGCGACCACGTCGTTCACCGAGGCCGGTAACCCGATCCTTGATGGCCAGTGCTTCATGCACCGCCAGGCGTCCTTCTACCAGGCCAACTGGCCCAAGGGCACCAAGGTCGGCGAGGACGGCGACGTGTGGGCGTTCTACTTCCCGAGCATGAGCGCCGATTCCAAGCCGGTTCTGGGTGGCGGCGAGTTCGCGGCAGCGTTCTCCGATCGTCCCGAGGTCCAGGCCTTCCAGGCCTACCTGGCCAGCCCCGAGTGGAGCAACGCCAAGGCTGACGCCACCCCCAACGGTGGCTGGCTCTCGGCCAACAAGAAGCTCGACGCCAACAAGCTGGTTCAGCCGGTCGACAAGCTGTCCTACCAGATCCTGACCGACCCGAAGGCCACCTTCCGGTTCGACGGTTCCGACCTGATGCCGGGTGCGGTTGGTGCGGGTTCGTTCTGGACCGGCATGACCGACTGGATCAATGGCAAGAGCACCCAGGAGGTTGCTGACGCCATCGAGAAGTCCTGGCCGAAGAAGTAACGGCTTAGGTCCCGAACAGATGCGTTGGGTCCGGCTCCGCTGATAGCGGGTCCGGGCCCAACGCTCACTGCTGGCTATAGGAGAGACTCCAATGATGTGGCTGCTCAAGCCCGAGTCGATTCCCGAGAAGCTGCTGGTCATGGTCTTGGCGATCGCGCTTTTCGCGCTCGTCATGGGCTTCGTCCTGGCGGTAGTGGATCGTCCGCGCTTGCCCAAGTGGATCCCGGTCACCGGGTACTTGGGCCCCTCCCTGCTCTTGATCACCTTCGGCTTGCTGTGGCCGGGCGTCATCACCATTCGCAACTCCTTCTATGACCGGCGCGGACAGGACTTCGTCGGTCTGGAGAACTACGCGATCATCTTCACCGACTCCGGCTTCCTGACCGTCCTGCTGAACACGTTCTGGTGGGTGCTGCTGGTGCCCAGCATCGCCACTGCCCTCGGCTTGGTCTACGCAGTGTTGGTGGATCGCTCCCGGTTCGAGAAGTTCGCGAAGACGCTGATCTTCCTGCCGATGGCGATCTCCATGGTGGGTGCCTCGATCATCTGGAAGTTCGTCTACGAGTTCCGCGATCCCGGCGTGAAGGGCACTCGGCCGCAGGTCGGTCTGCTCAACCAGATTGTGGTCTGGCTGGGCGGAACCCCCCAGCAGTGGATGACCAACCCGCCACTGAACACTTTCATGCTGATCATCGTGATGATCTGGATCCAGGCCGGCTTCGCCATGACAGTGCTGTCAGCGGCAATCAAGGCCATCCCGGACGAGACCATCGAGGCTGCCAACGTCGACGGCGCCACCGGCCTGCGACTGTTCTTCTGGGTGACCGTACCCAGCGTCCGTCCGGCCATCATCGTGGTGCTCACCACGATCGCCATGGGAACCCTGAAGGCATTCGATGTGGTGAAGACGATGACCGGTGGCAACTTCGGTACGTCGGTCATCGCCAACGAGTTCTACACCCAGAGCTTCGGCCGCAACGGTGAGAACATCGGCAATGCGCTGGCGGTGCTCCTGTTCTTGATCATCACGCCGATCATCATCTACAACCTTCGGCAAATGCGGATTTCGGAGGGGGAGCGATGAGCGACGACACTCGCGTCGAGGCGCAGCGAAAGCTGACCCGCAAGGAGCAGCGTCAGATCGACGCCAAGAACCGGCTCAGTTCACCGGCCGCATCGGTGATTGCGATCCTGGTCGCGATCCTGTGGACCACGCCCACTGCCGGGCTTCTGGTGACCTCATTCCGCCAGCCGCTGGACATCAGCCGCTCGGGCTGGTGGACGGCGGTTTCCAACCCGGACTTCAGCATGAAGGCCTTCGGTGAGGCAATCGCACAGAATCCGCTGAACTTCAGCAGTTCGGGCTGGTTGATGCCGTTCACCGACCCGCACTTCTCGCTGGACAACTACGCCGAAGCGTTGGATACCCACAACCTGGGGATGTCCTTCGTGAACTCCTTCATCATCACGATTCCGGCGGTGATCATCCCGATCATCCTGGCTCTATTGGCTGCCTACGCCTTCGCCTGGATCGACTTCAAGGGGCGCAACATCCTGTTCGCCTTCGTGTTCTCACTCCAGGTGGTGCCGATCCAGGTGACCTTGGTGCCGCTGCTCGGCCAGTACACGGCCTGGCACCTGCAGAACACCTTGTGGACGTTGTGGCTCTCGCACACGATCTTCGGCCTGCCGCTGGCGATCTACCTGCTACACAACTTCATGAAGGAGATCCCGCGCTCGCTGATCGAGGCGGCCCGGGTGGACGGGGCTGGACACGTCCGGGTCTTCTTCCAGGTGCTGTTGCCGCTGCTGGTACCGGCTATTGCCTCGTTCGGCATCTTCCAGTTCCTCTGGGTCTGGAACGATCTGCTGGTCTCGCTGACCTTCGCTGCCGCCGAAGATGCTCCGATCACTCGGATCATCAACGAGATGGTGGGCAGCTTCGGCAGCAAGTGGTACCTGTTGTCGGCTGGCGCATTCATCTCGATGGCGGTCCCGGTGGTCGTCTTCCTGGCATTGCAGCGCTACTTCGTCCGCGGCCTGCTGGCCGGTGGCGTGAAGGGCTGATCGACGCAGCCGTTGAGCCCCGGGTGTCGACCCGGGGCTCAACGGTATGCGGAGGCCTGGCATAGGCTGGGGGCATCGGATTCGCAGGAGGACCAGATGACTGAGATCAGGAGCAAGGAGGCCATCGAGGCCGACATTGCCGCGGCCCGCGATCACCTCGCCGAAACCGTGCAGGATCTGTTCGTCCAGCTGCATCCGAAGGCGATCGTGTCCAATGCCGTCGCCGACGTGAAGGCCCTCGGCTCGGCCCAGGTGGCCGCCGCCAAGCAGGAGCTGACCAATGAGGACGGCTCGCTGCGAGTGGAGCGGGTAGCCCTGATCGGTGCGGCCGTAGCCGGCTCGATCGCCTTCTTCGCGGTCGTCCGCTCGCTGTTGCGTCGCTGAGCCGGTAGGGGCGGTCCTGCTGCCGTCCGATGCTGCGGGCGGTTGCCGCCTTCCGCGTTCGTCCTGGGTGACGACTACCCCCGGAAAAACGAAAATCCCCGGTGGTGGATCACCGGGGACTCTCTGTGCGCCGCCAGGGACTCGAACCCCGAACCCGCTAGGTCTAGTCGCAGCGTCCACATCGCTCCATGCGTGTCCATACTCGCTCACCCGCTACGAGTTAAACATGCTAGTGGAGAGGGAATACCTCCACTCATGTTCACGCGCCTACACGGGAGAGGTGGGTACCAATGTGGGTACTGATCGGTACCCACATCGACTCTATGAGCGGGTGCGATGCTCGGCGTGTCGACATTGCTTCCAGAGATGGCTGATGCCTAGCGTGGGTGCTCCGTTGAGGACGCCTCGGGCACGGACGCCAAGAGGCCGTCAGGAGGGTTGGATGTGCATGGCTGAGTACTGGACTACCGCGGAGGCGGCGGAGTTCGCACACCACGCGCCCGGGACGCTGGAGTACTGGCGGGGGCAGGGCAAGGGGCCGCAGTTTGTGAAGCTCCCGAGTGGTCGCGTGCTCTATCGGGCGGCCGACGTGGTGGCGTGGATGGAGGGGGAGGTCCAGCATTTCGCGGCCCATGAGTTGGCCGCGTGGACCGGGGCGGCGGCGTGACCGCTTTGGGAATGACCCCCGTGTGTGCCGCGCCTGTCGGGTACCGGGCAGCCCACGAGCGGGTGGCCGACGAGCGTCTGCCTGCCTACCTACACAAGTGCGTGGACTGCGATGGGCTGGCCCAGGAGTGGAGTTACGACCACGCGGACCCTGACGAGCGCTACGCGGCCGATAGGGCGAACTACGGCGCGGCCTACTCGCTGGACACCGGGCACTACCAGCCACGCTGCAAGTCCTGCCATGTGAGGTGGGACAAGATGTACGCCCGGCAGCGGCGGGGCGAGTCGCAGCCGGTGCCGACCGGGTTCGCTCCACGACGTTTTGCCCCGGAGGCGACTTGGGAGATCAGGGCGTTCGCACGGCGGGCGCTGGGGTTGCCGGATGATCCGCTCTCGGATGTTCGCGAGATGCTCGGGCACTTCGTGTCTGCCCAGACTGATGAGGATTTGGACACGGTGGCCCTGTGGATTGCGGCCACGCACTTGGGTGCCCATGGGGTGGGGCATGCGATTCCGAGGCTGGCCATCGTGGCCCCGTCCTACGGTGCTGGTAAGTCGACTCTGCTCAGGTTCGTGGCCCGGCTGTCGCATCGCGGCGAGGTGATCGGCAGCACAGTCACCAACTCCACGATTACCCGCATCGCGCAGGATGAGGGCTACTCCACGCTGTGTTTCGACGAGGCAGACAAGACTCTGCGACCGGAGAACGAGGGAGCTACCGCAATCCTCAACGCGGGCTGGGAGCGTGGGGCCACTGCGAGGTTGACGGTGCCGGTCGGGCAGGACTGGCGAGCAACCAAGGTTGATGTGTTCATGCCGGTGGCGTTCGCGGGCAATGGCGTGCGCCTCGCTCCGGATACCGAGGAACGCACCCTCACCGTGCGACTGGTCCGGTCAGAAGACACCCCGGAGGTTGACTGGGTTGAGCACCTGAGCGGCGTGGATGACCGGCTTCGCGCCCGGCTGGCGGCATGGGCGATGGACGCGGCTAGTCAGAGGCTCGTCAGGAAGCCACCAGCGCCGGGCCTGGCCGCTCGTGACCGTGATCGCTGGTCGATCATGCTCTCCGCAGCCCACGCCGCAGGCGGCCGGTGGCTTGCCACGGCTGGACGCCTCGCCCTGGTTGACCGTGACCGCCGCAAGGCTGAGACCGATGCCTCCGACCTGCCGCCCAATGAGCAACTCATGTGGGACGTGTGGGCCATCTGGCCTTCCGGGCATAACCGGATGTCGAGCAAGGCACTGGTCGATGCGCTGGCTGCGCATAACCCGAGCCTGTGGGGCGTGCCGTCCGGTAGACCCCTCACGGCAAAGGCCTTGTCCGGGAAGCTGAAGCGCTTCTACGGGATCACACCAACCCGCTGGGGCTCCGATGGTGAGCGATCGCGTGGCTACTGCCTGGCCGACATGGCCCGAGCATGGAAGCTTGTCGGAGTGCCCGACAACAGTGAAATGCCGGGCGATAGCGGCCCGTAGGGACCGACCCAAGGCTCAGTCAACGCAGGTCATACCCAACACTTCCCCAACCCTCCGAAACCGACCACGCGGGCACCGCCATACCCCCGGCCGGCCTCGTACTCCGATTACCTGGCCAATCCGGGCGATCTGGGCAAGTGCCTTGTCGGAGGCACTTTCATATGGGCAGGTACCCGGGCGACAACCGGGTCAGCAAGAGGCGGCGGCCTCCGGTGTGACGGGAGTTTCGACTTTGGCACTGCCGATGCCTCGCGCCATCAGCGCGCCCGGGTCTTGCGGCGTCCTTCGAACCAACCCTCGATGAACCTCGCATCAATGAACCGCTGCGTCAGCTCGCTGCCAGTTTCCGGAAGGTTGAGCAGCTGTGAAGTGAATCCGAATCGGTGCTCCATGTCGCTCCGGATCGCCTGCGTGATCCGGACTGTCTCGGCTGACCGAGCTTGGTAAAGCCTCTCGAACAGGGCACCCGTTGCGGGTATCCCGCGGAAGCCGAAGTCGTTCGCAAATCGGAGGTTATTGGCGTCCCACGGCCACATGTGCCACTCGATCATCCCTTGTGTCAGGAACGCACGAGTGGAGCTAGGCAACCACGTGCTGGTATCCGACAGTAGCCACAGAGCTACATCGATGGGCTCATAGAACGATGTGCTCGGTCCCATGAGTGAGCCCTGAACGTAGTGACACGCGACGTAGGCGGGGTCCATCCCGAAGAAGTCTGGTGCGTGAAGCGCGAGCTGTTCGGACACCGATCGCCGGCCCCTTTCCACGGCGACCTGGTAGCTACGCTCAATCTCTTGTTCGAGTGGCCCGCCGAAGCCGGTGATGGCTAGTTGCGGCGCGTACTCGACTACGAAACTCACATGCTTGAGGCAGGTATCGAGTAGCCCGGGGTGGGAGCGGATGAATTCGTGCACTCGCTCTGGTGGGGTTAGCTGGCTGATCCGCTGATCGTTGGCCGCTGACCGCCATGCGTTCTGAAGAGCTGCCTGAGCGATGCGGTGCCCACGGGCACGTGCGTCGTTGTCCCAAGGCGGCAGCGGGAACTCCCACCGCTCCCAAACCCCGGACCTGTCGTAACTCGCCTCGGACGCCATGTCGAGCCACCAATCGTCGGAGATGACCGGTGGGCTTTCCCATCCCCTTTCAATTAGGTAATCGCGCGCTTCGATCAACGATGATCCTTGGGGCCGAATCACCTTGGCGAGCTTCTTCACGACAGCGTCCAGCCCCTCCGATGAGAGCGTTGCGACCTTGTCGGCCAGAGGAGGTGAGAATGCGCGCACGTCGCTCCTGGTTACGTTGTGCCAAATCGGGAGCAGCACGTTGCGGTCGCCATCATTCTGCCTTGCCACAAGCCCATCCAGTTCCCACTGTGGCCACTGCTTCGCGAAGAAGTGTGGGCTGAGCACGACGACGCCGAACCGTGCTTGGGTCAGGCCCCTGTCGATCGAACGGCGCAGTCCATCCCCGATATTCAGGCTGAACTCGTCGTACCAGACTTCAATGTGGGAGTCACGAAGCCGTTCTGCCAGATCCCGGACAAAGCCATCCTTGTCCTCGCTCGCATGCGAGATGAACACGTCGTACAGCACTGCCTCAGCTTACGGGCGTGAAGGCGGCCCACGCGTTGCATCGGAGCATTGGCGACCCCAGTGGTGAGCCGCTCAATGCGTCCCGCGGCGACTTCGAAACCGTGGCAGGTTCACTCCTGGTTGTGGACGGCGGGTCAGAAAGAGGGCTTGTGTCGGGGTTATGGGGGTGGGGTTCGCGTCCAAATTAGCCATAGGCAGAGGATGTAGAGGACGACACCACAAGTGGCGAACAAGCACAGGGCCATTATCCGGACGAGCTTCCACCAGTCTGCGCGATTGGCTGGCCGCCTGACCGCGGCGCCCAGCAATATGCCGACAACGAGCATGAAAACCGTCCCGCCCAGCAAGCCTGCAGTTGCGAGGAGTCTTGCTGACGTGGTGGCATCCAGGTCGGCCCGCCACCCGATGACGGCAAGGATGGCCGGGGCCGACAGGCTCCCGATCAAGCTCCCGACCAGGGCGTTGTTGGTCCATTCCGGGAGATGGAAGCGGTGTGCGGGCTCCGAAGCCGGGGTAGGTGTGCTGGGGTTAGGCGTTGCGGGTGTGCTCGACGGCCTCAGTCGTTCCAGTTCCTTAGCGACAAGCCCGAACTCGGCCTCCAGGCTGGCCCGATTCTGCGTGGCTAGAAGCTGATCGGGGCTTTCGGCGGCGACCTTGAGCGTTCGAGTCAAAGGGCTGGTCAAGTCATCGGAGAACCCGTCCGTCAAGATGATGGTGAGTCGAGGAATAGACCACCGGCAACGGAAGGCTAATGGGACGGTTCTCTTCTGGTCCGCGTCGAGTGCCTCGAAGGTACTCGCCAGGCTCGGCCGCTCGTACCTGGCGTTCGCGAAGCTGACACTCACCTGAGGGTCGGGAGTCGGGGTAACGCCTAGCACCCCTGCATGGCGATCGACGATCTCCTGGGCCGCACCTACGAACGACCAGAACTCCTCTCCGCTGGCCACCTGGATGCTGAACTGGTCCCTATAGGTGTCTTCGTCCACGTTCCTCCCTAGGCGATGGGCAGCATGTTCTCACGGGGTTCGGCCTCCCGGGGCCGATTCGGAACCGCGTTGAGTCGAACCGCGAAGAGAGTACCCTCGTAGTCATGGCATATGCGAGGCTCGCTCCCGGCGAACACTCAGAAATCGAAGCGGTGCCTTACCGCCGTGATGAGAACAACAAGCGAGTGAAGGCGGCGAACGTTCGGCAGGCCACTATGTGGCGGGCGCGGTGCAAGTACCGGTCGCTGGACGGGGTGAGGGAGGACGTCACTAGGTATGCCAGGACGAAACAAGCTGCGGTTCAGGCTGTCCGGGAGGCGGTTGCCGATAAGCGCCATGCGTCGGCTGGTTCCGGGGACGACTCGCTGAAGCCTTCTACGCCGTTCATCCAGGCGGGTCGCGTCTGGCTGAAGCAGATCGAACGGCCCGAGGCTGGGAAGTCGGCGAAGACGCTGGAGGCCTACCGTGGCGCGTTCGCCCGCTACATCGACACCGACGGCTGTCACCTCCGCGGACTCACCCTGGCTCAAGCCAACGATGTTCAGCGCCTGCTCGCGCTGCTCCAGCGCGTAGCGGATGAACATGGGTCCGGGGCTGCGAAGACGCTGCGCACGGTGCTGTCCGGGGTGCTGGGCATGGCTCTTCGGCGCGGAGTGTTGCCTGTCAACGCCGCTCTGCAGACGGGCGCTGTCAAGGCGATCAATCCCCGGGCCAGTGCCCGTGACATTCGCCGAAGCCTTACGTCCGATGAGCGGATTCAGGCCATGGAGGCGGCCGACGCTCTTGCGGCGCAGGAGTGGGCGGACCCGCGGAGCGCCCGCAAGTGGGAGACGGTGGCCGATCTGATCGCCTTCCTTGCTGGCACGGGCGTTCGGATCTCCGAGGCTCGCCTGCTCCGGTGGGAGCACGTCAGCCTTTCGGATGGTGCCATCGAGATCCACGGGACAAAGACCCTCAGCTCAGTGCGCGGACTCACTGCCCCGGGCTGGCTTCTCGAACGGCTACGGCGGCGCGCGAGCGTCGGCGGAACCGAAGGCATGGTCTTCCCGGCCCCGTCGCTGCAAGGGCCGGATTCGACCGTCGAGCTTGCGTCGCATGTACCCATGGATAGTTCGAACCTCCAGAAGTGGGTTCGCAAGGTCCTCAACAATGCTGGACTGCCGTGGGCGACTTCGCACACCTTCCGGCGCACCGTGGCTACGATCCTTCACGAGAGCAACGCGCCGCTGGTTCGCATCGCAGATCAGCTCGGCCACGCTAACCCAGCGATGACGGCCAGGGTCTACCTCGGCCGCGACCTGCGGGGGAACAAGGCAGAGCTAGCCGCTCTCCTTTGACGGTGGGACTGATGTAGCGAAATCCCTCAAGTGGGTACCTAAGTGGGTACTTCCGTCACTGAATAGACAAGGTCCCTGGCTATATGACGTAGCCAGGGACCTTTTCGTGCGCCGCCAGGGACTCGAACCCCGAACCCGCTAGTTAAGAGCCAGCTGCTCTGCCAGTTGAGCTAGCGGCGCGCGGAAAGAGACTTTACAACAACCCGGGCCCTGGTGCGAAATCGGGCCGCCTGCTGCGCAGATGCGTGGCTTCGTGGCCGGTCAGGGCGGCCGGCCAGATGACCGATGGGCTGGCCTCCGCGGCGCTGCGGGCTCGGTGGCGGACGGCCGAACAGCGGCCAGCCGAGCCATTCGACCCGGCTGTGACCAGCGGTGACGATAGCCTGGACCGGTGAGTGAACCGCAACCCGTAGACACTGGACGACGACTCAAGCGAGCACAGCGACTCAACGTCGCCCTCGCCGTGGTGGTGCTGTTCTTGTTGATGGTGGTGATCGCTCAGCAGAGCAACAGCATGACTCGGCTGGCCGTGCCGGCCCCCACAGCGGCCGCCACCAGTCAGGCCGCGGCGCCCACCACGTCCAGCGCTGCTGCCGAGCCGTCTGCGCCGGCCACCCCGCTGGCCCAGAAGGTGGCGCGCAACCTCAAGGACGACCCGATGGCCTGGGGCGATCCGGACGCGCCGCTTCTGGTCGTCGAGTGGACCGACTTCCGCTGCCCGTTCTGCGCAGCCTTCGCCAATGGCACCTTGCCGGTGCTCTACGAGGACTACGTGAAGTCAGGCAAGATGCGCTTCGAGATCCACGATGTGGCCTTCTTCGGCGACCATTCGGTGGACGCCGCCGTGGCCGCGCGGGCCGCCGGCGCCCAGGGGAAGTATCGGGAGTTCATGACCACCCTCTACGCCGCGGCACCGCCCTCGGGGCACCCGGACATGCCCAAGGACAAGCTGGTCGGCTTCGCCAAGACGGCCGGGGTTCCGGATCTGGCGAAGTTCACCACCGCTTTGGAGGACAAGGCCCTGCGCACCCAGGTGACCGAGTCCACGACGCTGGCCCAGTCGATGGGCGTCAGCGGCGTCCCGTTCTTCGTGATCGGCAACCAGACCATGGACGGTGCTCAGCCGCTGGCCTCCTTCCAGCAGGTGATCGAGAAAGAGCTGGCTGCGGCCAAATGACCGACGTCGGCCTGGTCGGCGCCTTCCTGGGTGGGGTGCTCACCCTGCTCAGCCCGTGCTCGGTGCTGCTCCTGCCGGCGTTCTTCAGCTACGCGTTCACCAGCCTGGGGGCGATGGCTTCGCGAACAACGCTGTTCTACCTGGGTCTGATCACCACTCTGGTGCCGTTGGGCCTGCTGGCCGGCGGCTTCGGGGCGCTGATCGCCGGGCACCGCGATCTGCTGATCCTGGTGGCTTCGGTGCTGGTGATCGTGCTCGGGCTGGTCCAGCTGTTGGGGGTCCCGATCCCGGGCCTGGCCCGGGCCGGTCAGCTGGCCGGGACGTCCGGGCTGGCGGTCTATCTGCTCGGCACCGTCTACGGGGTGGCCGGCATCTGCGCCGGTCCCATCCTCGGCTCGGTACTCGCCCTGGCCGCGATCGGAGGCAGCGCTCTCTATGGCGGGATCGTGCTGCTGGTGTTCGCAGCCGGGATGGTGTTGCCGCTGTTCCTGCTGGCTCTGCTGTGGGAGCGAATCCCTGGCTTACAAGGGCTGTTGCGTCCGCGCGAGCTGAAGATCGGCCGATGGCGGAACAGCTGGACCGCGGTGATCGGCGGTGCAGTGACCGTGCTGCTCGGCATCCTGCTGCTGGTCACCGACGGCACCCTGGCCGCTCCCGGCCTGCTGGACGCCAACAGCCAGGTGAACCTGGAAGCCCAGGTGCTGGCCGGTGCCTCCCGCGTGCCGGACCTGGTCGCGGTGGCGGTGGCCGCCGTGGTGCTGATCGGAGTATGGCTGATCCAGCGCCGCCGCAGTCAGCGAGCCGGCGCCGAGAAGTAGGCCCTGGCTAGCCGCGTCCGTGTTTGCGGATGTGAGTGATCCGCTGGCGGCGCAGTTCGTCGAGCTCGGGGTCGGGCAGCGGCTCCAACTCGCGTCCCAGCGCCAGCTCCAGCAGATAGTCGGCCAGTTCCGGGTTGCGGGCCAGCACCGGGCCGTGCGGGTAGGTGCCGATAACGGTGCCCTGGACGGCACCGTCCACCCCGTCGTTGGCGTTGCCGATCCCGATTTCCACCCGGGCCAGCGGGCGGGCCAGCGGGCCGAGCGTGGTGAAGCCGCCGTGGTTCTCGAAGCCGGTGATCAGCGACTCGGTGCCGTCCGGCTTGGTCCAGTGGGTGAGGATCTCACCGACCGCCCGGACGTCGCCGCGCCGGGTGTCGACGTCAATCAATCCCAGGCCCTCGATCACCTCGTCATGGTCGCCCACGGTGAAGGTGTTGCCGACGATCTGCAGCCCGGCGCACACGGCGAACAGCACCGCGCCGCGCTCGACCGCACCGAAGATGTTGCCATCGGCCTTGAGCCCGTTGACGGCCGACACCTGTGCGGCGTCCTCGCCGCCTCCGAGCAGGTAGATCGCTCCGTCGGCGGGCACGGCATCGCCGGGTTCGATGATCTCCACGGTCGCGTCGATGTCGCGGCGCAGCAGCCGCTGACGCAACACCATGGCATTGCCGCGGTCACCGTAGATGCCCAGCAGCGACTGGTAGACCAGAACGATCTTCACCGGCGTCATCGCAACCCCGCCATCTTCAGCAGTGCCTGGAACGGGGTGTAGGTGGCGATCACGTCCACGGCGGCGTTGCGCTCGCCGAGGGCGGCTCGCAGGTCGGGCTCGATCTCGTGCTCGACTCCGGCGTAGCTGAGGCGGACGGCCAGGTCCTGAGCCCGGGGCCCGGTGCAGACCACGTGCCGGCCGGCCAGTTGCTCGTAGTCGACGTCCCACAGCCAGGAGACGTCCTTGCCGTCGGCCGCCACCGCGTCGATGGCCAGGATCACCGGGTCGGACGTCGCCAGAGGCAGCGCCTCTGCCCAACCGGCCGGGTTCTTGGCCAGCAGCAGCCGGGCAGTGGTGCTGCCGAAGGTGGTGGTGGCGAAACGTCCGGCCGGGGAGGTGACGGTGTGCATTCCCGCCAGGGCCGCCTCCAGCGGGACGCCGAACTCCAGGGCGGCGGCCAGCGCACAGGCGGCGTTGGAGATGTTGAAGGATCCGGGGACCTGGAGATCCGGCTGAACCACCTCGCCACTAGGCAGGATGATGGTCTTGCCGGCAACGCGATAGTCGGCGACGGGCTGGCTCAGCTCGCAGCCGGGGCAGTCCCAGCGGTCGCGTCCGGTGGCCGGCACCCGGACCAGCAGCGAGCCACAGGCCGGGCACAGGGCGCCGTCGGCATGCCAGACGGTGTCGGTCTCCACCCAGATCACCTTCGCAGCCGTCCCGGCAGACCAGGTGACCAACGGGTCGCAGGCGTTGGCGATGATGGTCGGTCCGGCCTCGCCGGCCCTCTCGAGGGCGATTCGCCAGGCCCGGCCGAGTGCCTTGATCTCGTGGTGGCGGTCGAGCTGGTCGCGGCTGAAGTTCAGCAACACCAGCAGTTCCGGACGAGCATGCTCGATCATGGCCGAGACCACCCGCTCATCGGTCTCGATCACGGCGATATCGGCCTTGCGGGCCTGGCTGAGCGCCGAGGCGATCCCGTAGCCGAGGTTGGCGCCGTCAGCGTTGGTGACCAGCCGAGCGGCGTCGGCGCCGAGGCCAGCGCGGACGGCAGCCGCCAGCAGGTGTGTGGTGGTGGTCTTGCCGTTGGTGCCCGACACCGCCAGCACCCGGCGGCCGCGGAGCAGATCGGCGAAGGCGGACGGAGCCAGCCGGGTCAGGATCTGACCACGGACCGAGGCGCCGGAGCCCTTTCCGGCCAGGCGCGAGCCGAAGGCGGCCAGGTTGCCGGCCAGGATGGCCGCGCTCAGCCGCAGCCGGTTCGGCAGGCTCGGCGGTGCGAGCACGCCACGAGTGCTGAGCGTGCGGGTCATGTCGCCCATTGTGCCCGACGGTTCAGCGAGCGTGCTCAACCGGCGCGACCTGGATGTAGTCGGGGTACTTCGCGGTGCGACCCGCGCCCGAGCTCGTGTGCTGCAGCCGACGGCCCAGCCAGGGCGCCAGATGATCGCGGCCCCAGACCAGGTTCCAGTCCACGGACTCGCGGAAGTTCAGTGGTGGTACCGGCGGCAGCGGGGCGTCCCAATCCGGGCGGCTGGGCTCCAGCCCGAGACTGACCAGGGCGGCCTGGGCGATCAGTTCATGGCCGGCCGGAGTCAGGTGCAGCCGATCCTCGTGCCACATCCGCCAGTCGCGGACCGCCTGCAGGTTCCAGCCGTCCACCAGGTAGGCGCCGTGGGCGCGCGCGATGCCGACCAAGTTCAGGTTGTAGACCGCGACCCGGGGACGGGTGAGCTTGATCACCGGCGACTCCCGCGGATCGGAGCCGAGCCCCAGCAGGACGTCCGTGCCCGCCTCGCGGAACCGGATCACGGCCTGCTCCACCTCGGCGGCCATCTGGTCGGGATCGGCGCTGGGCCGCAGCATGTCATTGCCGCCGCCCCACAGGGACACCAGGTCCGGCTTCAGAGCCAGCGCCGGCTCGATCTGCTCGGCCAGGATTTGGCCCAGCAGCCGTCCGCGGATGGCGAGATTCGCGTAGCGGATCGGCTCGCCGGCCCGATCGGCCAAGTGCTGGGCCAGCCGGTCGGCCCAGCCGATGGGAGCGCCGTTCGGATCGAGATCCTGGAGGCCTTCGGTCATCGAGTCGCCGAGCGCCACGAAGGAGCGCCACCGGGGAGTCGCCGTCACCTGCCACCGTCCTTGTCTATGAGTCGATGCCAACCTAGCGCGGCCCTCGGAGCCTTCGGCCGGTGGTCGGCATTTCGGTCAGTACCGCTTCCTACGATGGGGGCATGGCCACACACTTCTACACCGCAGCCTCGGTGGACGGGTTCATCGCCACCGATGATCACTCCTTGGAGTGGCTGTTCGCGCAGGACTTCGACCAGCAGGGGCCGATGGCCTACCCGGGGTTCATCGAGGGGATCGGCGCGCTGGTGATGGGAGCGTCCACCTACGAGTGGCTGCGGGGAAACCAGGAGACGTGGGAGTACGCCCAGCCGACCTGGGTGTTCACTCATCGGGCCTTGCCGGCCCCCGAAGATGCCGATGTGCGCTTCGTGAAGGGCGATCCCACCGAGGTCTTTGACGACATCGTCGCCTCGGCTGGCGGCAAGGACGTGTGGGTGGTCGGCGGAGGCGATCTCGCCGGCCAGTTCGCTGAGGCGGGCCTGCTGGACCAGCTCTGGGTACAGTTCGCGCCGGTCACTCTCGGTTCGGGCAAGCCACTGTTCACTCGCGCCCTCCAACTCGACCTGATCGACGTCGCCCGCAACCGGGACTTCGTCTGCACTCGCTATCGGGTGCGCACCGGCAGCTGACCCCCACGGGGGCGGTCTCCGCCCGGCTCGGGTTTCGGGCACGGGTTGTCCACAGTTGGGCGGCGACCCCTTTCCTGCCGGTCCGGGCCGGTGCCACAGTGTGGCGATGGGCATACCTGTCGATGCGGTGGACTTCTTCGCCGAACTGGAACTGAACAACGATCGCGGTTGGTGGACGGCCAACCAGGAGCGCTGGCGCCGAGTCGTCCGCGACCCGATGCAGCGGCTCTGCGACGAGCTCGCCGACGAGTTCGGGGACGCCAAGCTGTTCCGCCCGCACCGGGACGTCCGGTTCTCCGCGGACAAGTCGCCGTACAAGACCCACCAGGGTGCGGTCGTGCTGACCTCACCGGGGGTCGGCTACTACGTCCAGGTCAGTTCCCAGGGGCTGCTCACCGGCGGCGGCTGGTACCAGCCCGTCCCGGAGCAGATCGCGGCCTACCGGGACGCCGTCCTCGACGACGACAGCGGCTCGCAGCTGGCAAGCATCGCCGCCCAGTTGGAAGGCGAGGGCGTCGAGCTGGTGGGGGAGCGGCTCAAGACCGCCCCGCGCGGTGTCGACCCTGGCCATCCGCGGATCGAGCTGCTTCGGCACAAGACCTTGCTGGCCAGCGTCGAGCACGCCATTCCGGACTGGCTGGAGACCGACGAACTGGCCGCGCAGGTCGCGGATCAGTGGCGGACCTACCGTCCACTGCTGGAGTGGCTGGATGCTCGCCTGAGTCGGTAGGCGCCCTGCTTATGCCCGCTTGACGGTTCCGAGCGCTCCCGAGCTACCGTCCACCCTGGTGGCGGTACCAGAGCCGTCGGCGGCCGCCACCTCCAGCCAGAAGGTGTAGCTGCCCTTGGCGACCTTCTTCTTGGAGTTGTTCTTGCCGTCCCACTTGACCCCGCGGATGGATCCGTCCGCGCTCGCCTTCACCGTCAGGGTGCGGACGGTGACGCCCTTGGCGTCCTTGATCACCAGCGTTCCGGCCTTGGTCGGCTTAGTCAGGTCGATCTTCGGTGACCAGGATCCCGACGTGAAGCTGCTCGCGGCCACCACTCCCAGGACCCGCGGCGCGCTCGCGCCGGCGCCGGAGACTCGGGTGATGGTGACCTCTCCTCCGGCGAGTCCTTCCTGCTGGGTGTCGTAGCCCCCGGAGCTGTACGCGAGCCGGCCACCGTCGAACGTGACCACGGGGTTCCCGACGGCCAGCTCCAGCTTGGTGCCGGCCTCGACTCGCCAGGCGTTGACCGAGTCGCCGTCCTGCGTGGCAACGACGCCATCCCCGAGGGCCAAGAGACTGCCGTCAAAGGTCTTGGACTCCTTCGTCCGATAGTTGTACAGCAAGGTGGCGTACACCTCGTCGTCGCCAGAGCCAATCCGGATCGCCGTGGCGATCCAGTCGCCCCAGATCTGGCTTTGCCAGCCGTCGACATCGGTGCGGCTGAAGGTGACGTCCTTCAGGCGTCCGGCAAGGTCGCGGACGGTGAAGGTCGTCTTGCCGTGGTCGTCTTCAGAGACGATCAACGCCAAGCTTCCGAACAGATCGCGGGTGTCTGAGTCGTAGACCTTCCATTTCCCGTTCGTGCCGAAGACGCGGCCGTCGGAGGCAAGCAGGTAGGGACCGCTCAGGCGCGCCGCGCTGGCGCTGTTCGGGATGGTCACCGTCGTGGCCTTCCCACCGTCATAGAGGACGGCCTTCCCGGCGACCGCCACCGCCCAACGCCCTGCCGACGCCAGCACAGTGGCTCGGCCGTTGAGGGTTGCCAGTGCGGACTCCGTGCCGACGCTGCTTCCGACCGAGCGCTTCCAGTTGGTGCTCGCCTGGGACCCGGTGATGGTGGCCGCGGTGACGCGCGTGTCACTGCCCAGAACGGTGGTCGGCGACAGCGCCAGGCTGACCAGCTCAACCGGCTGGACGGTGCCCGATACCGGGTTCAGCCGGGTGACGCTGCCATTGGCGTTGAGTCGCGCCAGGAAGCTGGACTTGCTGTCGACCGCCGACAGGATCGGCAAGGTCTTCTCCTGGCTGCCGCCGTTGGGGACTGAGACGTCCCAGGCTCCGGTCTTCACATCGACGGCCTTCTTCAGGGAACTCCCGCTGAAGGCGAACCACTTGAGTTGACGCTTGGCTCCTGCGGTCTCGTCCCAGGTCACGTCGATCAGGGCTCCGCCGGTGGACGGCAGCAGGGTGACGTACCCAGGCCGCTTGCTGGTGCCGAGGCTTCCGGTCGCGCAGGACGATGCCGCCGCGGAGATGTCTCGGCGGCAGACGGTCGCTACCGAGCCGCTCCTGGTCATCCACCAGACGGTGTTGCCGAGGGTGGCGTCGGCCTCGACTCGAGTCTTTCCGAGAAGCGTCTTCACCGTGCCATCGGGCTTGGAGACCAGATAGGACCGATACTCGTCCCCGTCGGACAGCTGCACCACCACGGAACCATCGGTGGCCAGCGACATGCCGCTCCCTTCGGTCCATGACGGCATGGTGAAGTTGACGTTTCGGACGGCGCTGCCGGTACTCATCGAGCGAACCACGGTGGTCTCGCCGGAGCCGTCCAGGTAGAGCGTGGAGGTGGCGTCACGAACGCCGCCATCGGTGACGGAGGTCGTTGTGACGGTGTTCGACGCGAGGTCGTAGACGTAGAGCGTGCTGAAGTTGGCATAGACGAGCTTCGCGTCCCGCACGGCATACGGCTCCAGGTCTACGGCCTCGGCGGTGATCGCCGAGGCGCTCCAGGTCTTGCCGGCGTCGTGCGAGATCTTCAAGGCGTAATCCATCCTGGCGAGGATGTTGTTGCCCGACGCCGCGATGATCCCGATCAGGTTCGGCTGCGTGGGGAGGCTGAAGCGGGGGTCGCTCGCTGCGTTGGTACTGGGGCTCAGCGTGACCAGCATGGCGAAGGTGGTCAGCCCACCCACGAGTGCACGTAGGGTCTGCTTGCCGATGTTGTGCATTTCCGTCCTCCGAACTCAACGCCCATGGGATTCCGTACGAATGCTCCACCTGGCGTTCTGGAGCAGCAACGGGGCCTCCCATTTCGTCATGGAAGTGTCCGCTCGGTCGGCTGGCTTCGCCCACTAGGCTCCACGTCGTGGCAGGTAGACCAAAGCGGCAGCCACTGACTCCCCGCCTCGCGGTCGCCGCTGCGGTGGTGATCGGTGGCGTCCTGCCGTTGGCGACCAGCTTCTCGCCCACCGACTCGACAATGGCGGCATGGTTGCTGGTGGCGACCATCGGCTTGGTCCTGGGATCGCTCGCTGCGGCCCGTGGCGCCCTGCCTCGTCAGGTCAGTTACGCCCTGCTGGCCGCGCTCGCGGCCTTCGCCGTGGCCTGTGCGCTGAGCGCGACGCCGCTCTTGTCCTTCCTCGGCCGGTATCCGCGCTTCGACGGGCTCGTGGCCGTCGCCGGCTATGGGTTGGCATTGAGTGTCGGAGCTCGGATCTTCGGCCCGACGCTGTCGGCGCCCAGCCGGATCTTCGCCGACTCGATGGCCGTCGCCGCGATAGTCACTGCAGTAGTCAGCGCCGTTCAGGCCATCGTGCGCCCGGACGAACGGGTCATCGGCCTGTTGGGCAACTCCTCGATCCTGGGGGCCTGGTGCGTCGCTGCCCTGAGCATCCTCGGCTGGCGCCTGGTCGCCGAACGCCGAGTGCTGTGGCTGGTCGGCTTCGCGGGTGCGGTGATCTCGCTGGCGCTGTCGGCGTCCCGGGCGGCCTGGGCGGGCGCGGCTGTCGCGCTGCTGGCGGTACTGATCCTTCGGCGCTTCACCGAGCAGGCGCCACGCTGGTGGATCGTCGCCACCGCCCTCGCCGGACTCGCTGCGGTGATCTTCCTGCTGCCGTCCGGTCAGGCGCGCCTGGTGGGATCCACTCCGTTCGCATCAGCCACGATCGGCGGACGCCTGCTGTTGTGGGGCGACTCGCTGTCGTTGGTGGCGGCGCATCCGATTCTCGGGGTGGGCCCGTCCCGCTTCGTCGATGCCCTCGGGCTGTTCCACACCACGCAGTGGGCGGCTGCCGTGGGCCCCTACGCGCCGCCGGACTCGCCGCACAACCTGGAGCTTCAGTTGCTGGCCTCGACGGGCTGGCTCGGCCTCGTTGCGGTCGCGGCGCTGGTCGGCGTGATCGGCTGGACGATGTGGCGCCGGCGTCCGTGGTCGGTTGCTCAGGCAGCGGCAGTGACCGCGGCGCTCGGGGTCGCGGTGACCTACCAGTTCTCCTACACCGATCCGGTCACGTTGATCGTGGTTCTGCTGGCCGTGGGTGGTGCGGTTGCCGACCCGCCTGGAGACAGGCCTCGGCTCGGCCGGGTGTGGCCCGTCCTCGTGTTGGCGTGGCTGGCTGCCGCCGGCTACCTGTACGGCTCGGCGTTGCTGGCAGAGGCCCGGTTGAGCGCAGCGGTGACGGCTGCACAGCCCGATCCGGCCGCCATCGCGGACGTGGCCGCGACCCGGTCCTGGGATCCTGATCTGGCCGTTCGTGCCGGCCGGGCGATCAATCAGCTCGCCGAGCAGGGCGGATCGGACGCGGCACCCGCGGTGGCGTTGCTGAGCCGCACCTGCGACCAGGTGCCGGACTCCACCGAGTGTCTCCAAGCCCTCGGGGACGCGTTGACGCTGGGTGGCGATCCGCGGTCGGCGGTCGGGGCGCTGCAGCGAGCCCTGACGCTGGATCCGATGAACGTCGACACTCTCCTGAAGCTGGGGATCGCGCAGGCCGAAAGTGATGACGCGTCCGCCGCCGAGCAGTCCTTCCGGCGAGCCGCCCAGCTGCGTCCCTCCGCGGCCGAGCCATGGGACGATCTCACGGCGCTGTTCCGAAGGCAGGGCCGCGAGCAGGATGCCGCCGATGCCCAGCGGCAGGCCGACTCCCGGCGTTGATCGGGAATGGCTCACGCCGGCGAGGGGACTATCAGGTGGGTCGGCGACTCACGCCGCCAATGGGGTGAGTAACGGGACTCGAACCCGCGACCACCTGGACCACAACCAGGTGCTCTACCAACTGAGCTATACCCACCATGTACTGCCTGCCCGTTAGGGCTGGATTAGCTTAGCGGTATGCCCCGGCTGAGCAGAAATCCGCCGTCCCACAGCGTGTGTGGCCCAGCGGGTACGGGCAGGTGGTCAGTCGGCGGACGGAGCCGAGCGCTCGCCGGCCAGTGAACCCTGATGCCGAGCCGCGATCTCGCGCAGCACGTCGGTGGCGTGGCCGGGGGTCGGGACGAACAGTGCTTCGCGGTAGTAGCGCAGCTCCTCGATCGACTCGGTGATGTCGGCCAGTGCCCGATGGTTGCCGTTCTTGGCCGGAGCGTTGTGATACGTCCGCGGGTACCAGCGCCGGGCCAGTTCCTTCAAGCTCGACACGTCGACGTTGCGGTAGTGAACGTGTGCCTCCAGCGTGGGCATGTCGCGAGCCAGGAAGGCCCGATCGGTGCCGATGGTGTTGCCGGCCAGTGGCGCCCGGCGCACCTCGGGGACGTGCGCGCGAATGTAGTCGAGCACCTTCTCCTCGGCCTCGGCCATCTCCAGGCCGCTCTCCAGGAGCGGCAGCAGCCCGGAGTTGGCGTGCATGCCACGGACGAAGTCGGACATCTGCTCCAGGGCCTGCTCCGGAGGCTTGATGACCACCTGGATGCCGTCGCCCAGCACATTCAGCTCGGCGTCGGTGACCAGCGCGGCCACCTCGATCAGCGCGTCAGTGTGCAGATCGAGACCGGTCATTTCGCAGTCGATCCAGACCAGTTTGTCGTTCACTCGTCCACCTTATTGCCATCTGTGTGGTCGTCGCGGCCACGACCGATCAGAATAGAACCCCTCGTCGCTAGGCTGAGCGCTGACCAACTGAGAGGACGCGAGCCGTCATGGCCAAGAAACCGGCATTGGATGCGACGCCGCTCGACCTCGAGGTCAACCTGCGCGAGTTCATCGACGAACTGGTCGCCAAGGGTTACTCGGTGACCGGCGGCGAAGGCGCCGACCCGCAGTTGATCGACCCGGGTGGCCGGGCCGTCCTCACCTGGCAGGAGGACTACCCCTACCACGAGCTGATGGATCGCGAGACCTACGAGCAGGAGAAGTATCTGCTTCAGATCGAGCTGCTCAAGCTGCAGTACTGGGGCCAGGACACCGGGCTACGCAACATCATCGTCTTCGAGGGACGCGATGCGGCCGGCAAGGGTGGCACCATCAAGCGCTTCACCGAGCACTTGAACCCGCGTGCTGCTCGGGTGGTGGCCCTGGCCGCGCCGAACGACCGTGAGCGCGGCCAGTGGTACTTTCAGCGCTACATCCAGCACTTCCCGACCGAGGGCGAGATCGTCCTGTTCGACCGGTCCTGGTACAACCGGGCTGGCGTCGAGCGAGTGATGGGCTTCTGCTCCGACGAGGAGTACGAGGTGTTCATGAGGCAGGCACCCGAGTTCGAGCGGATGATCGTGGACGCCGGCATTCACCTGACCAAGTTCTGGTTCTCGGTCACCCAGCGGGAGCAGCGGACGCGCTTCGCGATCCGGCAGATCGACCCGGTACGGCGCTGGAAGCTCTCCCCGATGGACCTGGAGTCGCTGGGCCGCTGGGACGCCTACACCGCGGCCAAGGACGCGATGATCGCGGCCACCGACACCGACCATGCGCCGTGGATGTCGGTGCGCAGCAACGACAAGAAGCGGGCCCGGCTGAACGCCATGAAGTTCTTCCTCAGCCAGTTCGAGTACGAGGACAAGAACTACGACGTGGTCGGGACGCCCGATCCTCGGATCGTCCATCGTGCCCGGGACATCAAGGCCGACTAGCTCATTCGTTCGGGCTGGGCGAACCTGGTCGCTGCGGATCGAAGGCCGCCGGCTGCGTCATGATGAGCCCATGAGCAGAGCCGCTTCATCGCAGAGGATCCCCGCACGTTCGGTCGCGATCGCCAACTCCACGCTTCGCTGGGCCGCCTGGATCGTCGGGGTGGTCCTGCTGCTGTTCATCGTGGCCAGCTTCGTGGGGAGCCCACTTTCTGCTCTGCTGGCGCGCGACAACCCGCAGCAGTTCGCTCAAGCGTGGGTCGCGATCCTCAGCACCCTGAACGTGATCTTGATCGTGGCCTCGATCGTGGTGGTGATCACTGTGGTGATCTGCTGGGTGGCCGGGCCGCGCGAGCTTCGTCCGGCGCTGGCCATGATCGGTGCGGGCCTCGTCCTGACCTGGGTGGTCGGTACGGCTCGCGGTCCGCTGATCGGGATGATCGTGGGCGGCTACACCGCCGCGCAGGTGGCCACTCCGGAGTTCGCCCGGCTCGCGACCACCATCTCGGTGATCAGCCTCGTGGTCGAACTGGCGGTGGCCCTACTGATGATCTTCGGTGCCGTCCGGCTGGGCCGGCGCACCAAGCAGCTGGGCTGACGCCCGCGTCTCGTGCACTGATCTCGACACCCGTTCGGCGGAACTGCGAGCCGGGTAGCGTTGCCACATGAAGACGCTGCGACGAGTTCTGGTGGTGCTCGGTCTGGCTGCGGCTTTCCGCAGCTGGCATACCGGCTGGGGTGCGACTCCGGACGAGCGGAGCGAGCCCCTGCCCGGCGACGAGCTGCCGGTCTCGGCCTTCGGTATGCGCGCCACTCGGGCCATCGACATCGACGCTGCGCCGAAGCAGGTGTGGGGTTGGATCGTCCAGATCGGCACCGGCAAGGCCGGCTGGTACTCCTACGACCTGCTGGACAACCTCGGACGTCCCAGCGCCACCGCACTCCTGGACGAGTGGCAGCAGGTCGCGGTCGGCGACCCGGCGGCCTCGATGAACCCCTTCGGCCCGATCGAGGACTCGCCGTGGACGGTGGGGCTGGTTGAGCCGAACCAGACGCTGCTGTGGCGCAACGCCGCGGCCGGTACCTGGGTCTGGGTGCTGCGCCCTCGCGCGGGTGGGGGCACCCGGCTGATCAGCCGGATCCGGATCGGCTACAACTCTCCTAGTGGATTGGCTTTCGCCCCGATCCTGGAGCTCGGCGACTTCCCCATGTTCCGCAAGATGCTGTTGGGCATCAAGGCTCGCGCCGAGGACAGCCTCTCCCAAAACCACCGCTAGTAGGCGAAGTCCTTGAGCCGGTCGGCGTGCTCCGGATCCTTGCCGCCGATACCGTCAAGGTGTGCGCTACGACTTATCGCCCGAGGTGCAGCTCCGCAGCCTGGTAGCTGCCGATGCGGTCGTCTTTGCGGCCTGGGGCAAGGATCGAGTCTTCTGCGAACACGCGGACTGGTCGCTGGGCACGTCCGCCGCCGGACGCCGCAACTGGTGGCGAGCGATGATCGCCGAGCCCCCACCGGACCTGATCCGCCGTGCCGCATGTGTGTCCGGCGAAGTCGTCGGCTATATCGACCTGCATGGGTCAGAGCCGGATCGACGCGAGCTGGGCTACCTGATCGGCGGACGGGATCGCTGGGGCCGCGGTCTGGGGACCCTGGTCGCGCGAGCTGGCCTCGCCTATGGATTCGAGGTCCTAGGGCTGCAGACGATCTGGGCTGAGGCAGTCGATGCCAATGCTGCATCGGTGGCGATCCTGCGCCGACTCGGAATGCGGGAGACCGGCCTCGGTGCGGAAGCCGAGTTCTTGGGCATCCGAAGCTGCTATCGCCAGTTTGAGCTCAGTGAGGCCGAGTTCGCTGCGGGGTCGGCCTGACGCGGTGCGGGTGGGCTCGCTCGCGCGGTTCGTCAGGCGCGGCCCATGGCCGCTTCGACGTTGGCGATCACCTGTTCGCCCAGTCGTTGGCGAGATTCGTCGCTCAGTCCGGAGATCGCCCGGGGGAAGACCACTCGCGGCAGTTCGGCGTAGTCGGCGAAGACGTCCTCGCCGGCGGCCAGATCGAAGATCGCGACGTTGTGCCCGCGGGTGATCCAGTCGCGGAAGGCGGCATCGTCGATGACTCGACCACCCGATGCCTGCAGCAGGATCGCGTCATGCAGCCGGGCCAGATCGTCCGCGCTGATCAGGGGAGCGCCGGTTGGGCCGGTCACGACGACGACGTCGGCCTCGCCGAACGCGGACGGACGGACCGCCCGCCGCACACCTTTGGCCTCCCATTCCGGCTTGGCCGAGCGGGAGAGGTGGGCCACCTGCATTCCGTAGGCCAGGCCGAGGTGTGCCACGGCCGAGCCCAGAGCGCCCAGGCCGACGATCAGCAGCCGCTTGCCGAAGAGCTCGTGCGACTCGGCCCGCCACTGGACGGGTGCGTACCCGCGGGCCACGGCGACCAGCTGCATGAAGATCACCTCGGCCGTGGTCTCGTCGCTGTAGTCGGCGACGTTCGACGTGGAGATGCCGCGGCGCTGGATGGCGTCGATGTCGATGCGTCCGTAGGACGTCCCGCACAGGGCCAGATGTCGCAGCGCTGGCAGTCGGGCCAGGGCATCCTCGGTGAGCGGAGTGGCCGTCGAGATCAGGGCGACCTCTGTGTCCGGGCCGGCCTCGGCCAGCGTGCCGCCGGCCAACTCAGCGAGTCGTCCCAGCTCGGCCGGACGCAGCGGAAGCTCGCCGATCTGAGCAAGACGTGTCGGTGAGATCATGCGCCGAACCCTACTCATCGCGGGTGACGCTTCGGCCTGCCGGGTGGCGGGCCGACCCTTCTCGGCCGCGAAACTGGTCGGTAACCCGTCCATAACACGGCGGCGGTACTCCTTGATGGTGTCGAGTCAGGCTCGACCAGGAGGAGGGTCATGTTCGCTCGGCAGAGCGTGAACGGACACAGCTACCAGTTCGATTCGCTGGTGGAGCTGATGGCCAAGGCCACCCCGAAGCGATCCGGGGACGAGCTGGCCGGCGCTGCGGCATCGTCCGAGGCGGAACGAGCCGCTGCCCAGCGAGCGCTGGCCGAGGTCGAGCTGCGCACCTTCCTGAACGAGGACGTGGTGCCCTACGAGACCGACGAGGTCACTCGGCTGATCATCGACTCGCACTCCGCGGACGCCTTCGCGCCGGTGTCGCACCTGACCGTCGGCGGGTTGCGCGACTGGCTGCTCGACGTGATCAGCCGGCCGGAGCCGTCCGCCACTCTGACCGCGCTGGCCCCCGGCCTGACTCCGGAGATGGTGGCCGCGGTCAGCAAGATCATGCGCAACTCCGACCTGATCGCGGTGGCCCGGGCTTGCCGGGTGACCTCGGCCTTCCGCACCACTCTCGGGCTGCCCGGACGGCTGGCTACCCGGCTTCAGCCGAATCACCCCACCGATGACCTGCGTGGCGTGGCCGCGTCCATCCTGGACGGGCTGCTGCTCGGCCAGGGCGACGCCGTGGTCGGCATCAATCCGGCCGGTGACTCACCACAGGTGGCCGCCGACCTGCTCGGCATGCTGGACGAGATCCGCACCGGCTACCAGATCCCCATGCAGTCGTGCGTGCTGGCCCACATCACCACCACCATCGGCCTGATCGAGGCCGGTGCTCCGGTCGATCTGGTCTTCCAGTCGATCGGGGGCACCGAAGGCACCAACACCTCCTTCGGAGTGAACATCGATCTGCTGCGCGAAGGCATGGCCGCCGGGCAATCGCTGGGCCGCGGGAGCGTCGGCAACAACCTGATGTACTTCGAGACCGGCCAGGGTTCCTCGCTGAGCGCCGGCGCGCACCTGGGCACCGGAGGGCATCCGGTCGACCAGCAGACCCTCGAGGCCCGCGCCTACGGTCTGGCTAGGGAGTTCTCGCCGCTGCTGCTGAACACTGTGGTCGGCTTCATCGGCCCGGAGTACCTCTACGACGGCAAGCAGATCATCCGGGCCGGGCTGGAAGACCACTTCTGCGGCAAGCTGCTCGGCGTCCCGATGGGGGTGGACGTCTGCTACACCAACCATGCCGAGGCCGACTTCGACGACATGGACACCCTGCTCACCTTGCTGGCGGCGGCCGGAGTGAACTTCGTGATCACCGTCCCCGGGGCCGACGATGTGATGCTCGGCTACCAGTCGCTGGCCTACCACGATGCGCTGGTGATCCGGCACGCGCTGGGGTTGAAACCGGCCCCGGAGTTCGAGACCTGGCTGGCCGCCCAGGGGATCGCCGAACCGGACGGCACGGTCCGCGGTCTGGAGCTGGCCGGCTCGTCCCTGCTGTCCTTGGCGGGAGTCGTCCGATGAGCACCGAACTCACGCCCGACCCCTGGGCTCCGCTGCGGGCCACCACGCAGGCTCGGATCGGCCTGGGTCGGGCCGGAATGAGCCTGCCGACCTCGGCCGTCCTGGAGCTGCAGGAGGCGCTGGCCGCCGCACGTGACGCCGTGCATGTGCCCCTGGACGTCCCGGCGCTGCTCCCGGGTCTCGCCGGCCTCGGGCTCGGCGAGCCGATCGTCCTGGCTTCTCAGGCCCCGGATCGCAGTGTCTATCTGCGCCGCCCCGACCTGGGCCGGGCCCCGGCCGGGCTGGACGGGCTGCCGGCCGGCGACTGGGATCTCGCCCTGGTGATTGCCGATGGCTTGTCGTCCAAGGCGGTCAGCACACACGCCGTCCCGACCCTGGAAGCGCTGATCGCCGGCTTCGACCCGAGCTGGACGGTCGCGCCGCCGGTGCTGGTGACCCAGGCCCGGGTGGCGATCGGTGACTGGGTGGGTGAGGCGCTGGGGGCCAAGACCGTCCTGGTGTTGGTGGGGGAGCGACCTGGGCTGTCGGTGGCCGACAGCCTGGGCATCTACCTCACCCACGCACCTCGGCCGGGCCGCACCGATGCCGAACGTAACTGCATCTCGAACATTCACCCGCCCGAAGGGCTCGGCTATGCAGCGGCCGCGGCGACGGCGATCGCACTGGTCCGCGGTGCCCGCGCTCTCGGGGCCTCCGGAGTGGCGTTGAAGGACACCGGCCCGTCCGCCGAACTCGGCGGCTGATCATGTCGGGGCAGCTTTCGCGCTAACCACAACAAAACTGGCTCTGACTGGCCGTTTTGGATTCCGTGGGCAGTGGCGGGGGTGGGATCCGGACTCGCCCTCCTGGAGCTGGCTCATCTCTCGCTTAGGCGGTTTGACTGGGTCTTTCATGCCGTTTTTCATTAGCCGTCCATCCCGGATCCAGTCGCTGCATGATGGCTGCCTGATGGCTGCAGAAATATGGTGTGAACCACCACAAAACCAGTTTCTCGTGGACTGGAACGTGGGCTGGTCAGGGTGTTCAAGGGGGAACGTCGCGCCAATGGCCAGGCTCCAGCCATAGGCGGCTGGAGTCGAACCTGTGGTCTGGTCACTTCGCGGTGGCCGACGTCGATGGTGGTTGTGCCAGTTGGCCCAACCACTGAGTCGGGCTCTTTGCGAGCTCGCCTTCCTGGCATCCCCAGCGGAGCTGCCTTCAGCGTCTCCGGCATTGGGCGACCGATGTCCCTGCAGCTTTGTGCAGGTGTCGCGGCCGCCTTGCCGCGCGTTGCGACGGCCCTACGAAACGGAAATCAGTTGACCGTAACGGAATGAGGGACACCTTCGATGGTAGAAACTAGACCTGCACCCAGTAGTGGGGCAGGCGGACGACATCTCGCCAGGCGCAAGAGCCTGGCGCTTGCTGCTTCCATGGCTGTGATCGCCAGCGGCTTTGCAGCCTTTGGCGCTCCAACTGTGGCGATCGCGGACGACACACTGCCGTATCAGAACACCGCGCTCCCGTTCAGTGTGCGCGCGGCCGATCTGGTCTCGCGAATGACGCTGGAAGAGAAGTACGACCAGCTGCGGGCCATGCAGCCGCACTCCACCTGGGCCGCCAAGCCGAAGGTGATCTCGCGTCTGGGCGTGAAGTCCTACGGCTACTGGGGTGAGGCCAACCACGGCATCTACTTCCCGGTGATCTCGGGCAACAGCAACTACACCCAGTACCCGCAGAGCTCCTCGATCTCGTCGACCTGGAATACCGACCTGACCGAGCAGATCGCCTCAGGCATCGCCGACGAGGCGCGGGTCACCTACAACACGTCCTGCCCGCCCGGCACGGCGAACCCGACCCCGACCGGTGGTGCCTGCTACGGCTTGACCTACTGGTCGCCGAACCAGAACCTGAACCGCGATCCCCGCTGGGGTCGTGCAGACGAGTCCTACTCCGAGGACCCGGAACTGACCTCGGGCATCGCCAGCGCCTTCGTGACGGGCATGCAGGGCGACACGGCTTCGCGCGTAGACACCGTTCCGGCCGGCCCGAACGACTACATCAAGGCCGTGGCCACCCCGAAGCACTACCTGGCCAACAACTCCGAGGCCAACCGCAACTACGGCACCTCGAACCTGACCGAGCGGACGATGCTGGAGTACTTCGTCCAGCCGTTCGCCGCATCGGCCGGTGCCGCGGGAGCTCGTTCGCTGATGACCGCCTACAACGCGTTCAACATGGTCGAGAGCTACTCCACCGACTACCCGTCGGCAGCCAGCTTCCCGACTCTGTGGAGCCCGCGCGACAATGCCACCACCGGTGGCACCCCCGGTACGCCGGCCGCCGGTAGCCGCTATGCCATCGAGACCCTGATGCGTCGCTCCTTCGGGTTCGACGGCTTCGTCGTCTCCGACTGCGATGCCATCACCCGCGTGTACGGCAACGGCACCCGCGGCCACTCCTGGCAGCCGATCCAGCTCGGCGGGACCACTCAGCTGACCAAGGCGCAGGGCAATGCCTGGGCGCTCAAGGCCGGTACTGACCTGGACTGCTCCGGTAGTGACTACCCGTCGGCCACCGGCCTGACCGTGTCTCAGGATCAGGGCCTGGTCAGCCAGGCTGACATCGACATCGCCTTGGTCCGGGCCTTCACTGCTCGGTTCCAGATGGGCGAGTTCGACCCGGTCGCCAACGTGCCGTGGAACAGCGAGTCCTACTCGTTGTCCGAGGGCGGCGACGCCAAGGTCAAGCTGGCTTCGGCGGCACACCGTGCAGTTGCGCACGAGTCCGCCCTGGAAGCTCCGGTGCTGCTGAAGAATGTCGGCGACACCCTTCCGTTCACTGGCGCGACCACCGGCAAGACGGTCGCTCTGGGGCACGTTGACACGCTCAACAAGTTCCAGTCCGGCTCTTACTCCGGGCCGACCGCGGTGAGCACCACCTTCGCTCAGGCTCTGGCCGCGGAGACCGGTGGCGCGACCAGCGACATCGCCTCTGGTGCGGCTACGCCCTTCCTGTCCGATCACCTGGCAGTGTTCCCGGACGCCATCAACTCCGGTGGCACCGCGATCACCACCTCGAAGTGCGCCACTGATCCCTGTGATCCGACTGCCGACGCCAACACCGCCGAGTACCGGATCTCCCAGGCCGACAACATCGTTGTCGTCGTGGGTCACCGCAACAACGACGGTGGCGAGGGTACCGACCGCAGCACGGTCACCATGCCCCGCATGCAGGCCGAGCTGATCCGTGACTCGGTCGCTCCGCTGGCCAAGAAGTACAACAAGAAGGTCGTGGTCTGGATCCAGGCCAAGACCATGGTTGATCTCAGCCTGTTCAAGGACCTGCCCGAGGTGGGTGCGATCGTCTGGTCGTCCTTCAACGGCATGTACCAGGGTGCGGCGATGGCTCAGCTGCTGTTCAACGACACCGTGACCCTTGAGGACGGCCGCACCGCGATCGCCAACTTCTCCGGCAAGCTGCCGCTGACCTGGTACTCCAATGTGGACGCCCAGCTCGGCCCGGCCGCTGCTCCGGATCGGGGCATCGAGGACTACCGGATGACCAAGGCCGAAGGCGCCAAGTGTGGTCGCACCTACCTGTACTACCAGGTGGGCGACAACTGCGCGGCTCCGGACTACGTCTTCGGTCACGGCCTGTCCTACTCGCCGTTCGCCTACAGCGCTCCGACCCTGTCCTCCTCGACGATCAGCCCTGATCAGTCGGTGAAGGTCTCGGTGTCGGTGAGCAACCTGGTAGCCAACTACCTGGGCAAGGCGGTCGTCGAGGTCTACGCCAAGGCTCCTGAAGGCGCAGATGGAAACCAGCGTCCGCTCAAGCAGCTGAAGGGCTTCGTCAAGACCGGTGTGATCACCGGAACGCCCGAGGTTGCTGAGGTCACCATCAAGGCCGGCGATCTGTGGTTCTGGGATGACGTGAACCACAAGAAGGTCTTCCCGAACGGTGACTGGACCATCATGGCCGGCCCCAGCTCGGCTGACGCCGATCTGAAGTCGGTGACCCTGACGGTCACCGGGTCGCGTACCGCTGGCGTCGAGGTCGTCTCGGCTCAGCCCGATGGCACCGAACTGAGCCTGGATACCCCGGACAACCGGATCAATGCCCAGCTCTCGGTGACCAAGCACGACCTCACCTTCTGGAAGCTGGCCGACCCGGCGCTCACCGTCGAGTACTCGTCCTCGAACACCGCGGTTGCCACCGTGGATGCCACCGGCGCTGTCGCACCTGTGGGCAAGGGCGTTGCTCTGATCAAGGCCACGGCCACGGCCAATGGCGAAACCAAGTCGACGACCTTCCCGGTCGTGGTCACCTCCGGCGCCCCGGACGCCACCGACACCCAGTTCCCGAACACTCACACCGCCAGGGTGGACTTCGCCGACAAGACCATCCCGGTCGACTCGGCCGTCACCGGTGTGAAGCTCGCCTCGAACCTGGTTCCGGCTGCGAACGGGGTCACCTACCGCTACCAGATCGCCCCGATGGACACCAACAGTGCCAAGGCCAAGGTGACCACCGACGGTGTGCTGACCGCCAAGCAGTCCGGTCAGGTCCGGGTGACGGTCACGGCTACGGATGCTGCAAGCGTGAAGGTGTCTGAGTCGGCATTGATCAGGGTCTCTGCGGTGCTCAACACCACCGACCTGCAGCGGGCAGTGAGTGCGGCAACCGCACTCAACTCCTCCGTCTTCACCACGAGCTCGTGGGCGGCGGCGGATTTGGCCACGGTGGCTGCAGCTGCCAAGCAGGTCGCTGAGAACCCGGCGGCGACTCAGGGAGAGGTCGAGGCAGCAGCGGCATCGCTGATCGATGCCATGGCCAAGCTCGTGTACAAGGGCGATCCGACGGTTCTGGCCACGCTGATCAGTGCCACTACGGCGCTGAACGGCAAGCTCGGCAACTTCACTTCGGCTTCCACCGATGCGTTGGCGACCGCGCTGACCACTGCCCAGACCGTCTACGCGGCTCGCGATGACAAGTCCCAGGCGGACCTGGATGCGGCTGCGTCCGCTCTCCAGACCGCGCTGTCCGGCCTTGTGGTCGCTAGCCCGGTGGTGGAGAAGTCGGTGCTGCAGAGTGCCTACGACTCCGTCTTCGCTCTGTCGAACAGCACTGGCAAGTACACCAGCACGTCCTGGAGTGCGCTCCAGACCAAGCTGACGGCTGCCAAGACGGTGCTCGACAATGCGTCGGCAACCCAGGCTGCGGTGGATACTGCTGCCAAGGAGCTGACGGCGGCGCTGGCTGGCTTGGTGGTCGCCGATCCGGCGGTCGACAAGTCGGTGCTGCAGAGTGCGTACGACGCAGCAGTGGCGATGTCGAGCAGCAAGTACACCACCGCATCGTGGTCTGCGCTGCAGACCAAGGTGACGTCGGCCAAGACCGTGCTGGACGATGGGACGGCTTCGCAGACCGCGGTGAACACCGCTGTCAAGGAGCTCACCACCGCGCTGGCCGGCCTGGTCGTTGCGGACGCCGACATCAACAAGGCGGTCTTGCAGAAGGCGTATGACGCTGGCAAGGCGCTGTCGAACAGCACGGGGAAGTACACCAGCACGTCGTGGTCGAAGCTCCAGGACGAGCTGACCGATGCGAAGACGGTTCTGGACAATGCTTCGGCGACTCAGGCTGCGGTTGATACCGCGACCGGTGAGTTGACCGATGCGCTGGCCGGTCTGGTGGTTGCTGATCCTGCGGTTGTGAAGACGGTCTTGCAGAAGGCGTATGACGCTGGCAAGGCGCTGTCGAACAGCACGGGGAAGTACACCAGCACGTCGTGGTCGAAGCTCCAGAGCGAGCTGACCGATGCGAAGACGGTTCTGGACAATGCTTCGGCGACTCAGGCTGCGGTTGATACCGCCACTGGTGAGTTGACCGATGCGCTGGCCGGTCTGGTGGTTGCTGATCCTGCGGTTGTGAAGACGGTCTTGCAGAAGGCGTATGACGCTGGCAAGGCGCTGTCGAACAGCACGGGGAAGTACACCAGCACGTCGTGGTCGAAGCTCCAGAGCGAGCTGACCGATGCGAAGACGGTTCTGGACAACGCTTCGGCGACTCAGGCTGCGGTGAACACTGCAGCGCAGGAGTTGACTGACGCGCTGGCCGGTCTGGTGGTTGCTGATCCTGCGGTTGTGAAGACGGTCTTGCAGAAGGCGTATGACGCTGGCAAGGCGCTGTCGAACAGCACGGGGAAGTACACCAGCACGTCGTGGTCGAAGCTCCAGAGCGAGCTGACCGATGCGAAGACGGTTCTGGACAACGCTTCGGCGACTCAGGCTGCGGTGAACACCGCGACCGGTGAGTTGACCGATGCGCTGGCCGGTCTGGTGGTTGCCGATCCGGTGATCGACAAGGCTGTTCTGCAGCACACCTATGACGCGGCAATGGCTCTGTCTGCGGACAAGTACACCAGTGCAACCTGGGGTGCCCTGCAGGGCAAGATGACCGCTGCCAAGTCCGTCCTCGACAATGCGTCGGCGACTCAGGCTCAGGTGGACTCCGCACTGACGGATCTCGCCTCAGCGCTGGCCGGCCTGGCCGGTGTCGTCACCGACACTCGGATTGCGCTCGATGATCCGGAAGCCAAGTTCGTCGTGGACGACAAGGTGTACACCGGCTCGGCGATCAAGTCCGGGTTCACCGTGACCCTGGGTGACCGGCGACTGTACGAAGGTGTCGACTTTGCGACCAGCACTAGCGGCGCCAACACCACGGTCGGCAAGGGTTCGATCACCATCATCGGTAAGGGCGACTACTCCGGCACTGCGGTGCTTGAGTTCAAGATCCTGCCGACGAAGCTCAGCGTCTCCAGCGCCAAGGCGGCGAAGGGCAAGGTGACGGTTTCCTTCAAGCGAGCGTCCTCCGGTCAGCAAGTCTCGGCCTACCGGGTCGAGTACCGGGTGAAGGGGACGTCTTCCTGGAAGGGCGTGACCGTCTCGGCTTCGAAGTCCAGTGTGACGATCAAGAAGCTGAAGAAGGGCAAGGTGTACCAGGTTCGGGTTCGGTCCTCCAAGACCGTCTCCGGAGTGGACTACTACTCGGAGTGGAGCTCCAGCAAGTACTCCGCGAAGGTCAAGTAGTCCAGTAGTGATCGTGGGGAGCGGCCCCTTGCCGCTCCCCACTCCGCTCGAGGCTCCACGACCTCGAGCAAGGGTGGTGGGGGTCAGGTACGGCGTGGGTTCCTCCGCGCCGTACCTGGCTGACCACCTGTCTCGCCGCCGTCCGGGCTGGGCGAGACTTCATCCGCACAAGCCGCTTTGCTGTGCTCGTCACCGCTCAGCCATTAGTCGGGCATGACAACAAACGCCCCTGATGGCGCCACTCCCAGCCTCTCCGCCGGGTCCGTGTGAGGGCGTCCAGGGCCCGAAAGGCAGGCCGCCGTGCCCGTCAATGAAGCTCTCTGGCTTGGAGTTTCATCGCGTTTTTCATCCCGTTTCACGCAGAGATCATGAAGCTGGGCGATTGGCGGTCGTACCCCCGATGAATATGGTTTGGATCACCACAAATACGGCCATTTGGAGCGCTCAGTGGCCTGGGGTTCAAGGAGGAACGTCGTAGTGATGGCTAGTCTTCGCAGAAGATCAACACGCTTGAGCCTGGTGGCGGGTATCACCGCGCTGGCTCTGGCCGGAGGAGTGGTCACTGCAGTGCCGGCCCAGGCCGCCGGCTCCATCGACCTTTCGACAGTCGACCTGACCTCACTCGCCTCGTCCAGCGGCGGGGCTTTCAGCGTGTCCGGACCGACCGCCACCGATGATCTGACGATCAGCGGTGACGTGACCTTGACCGGTACCGCACCCATCGGCCGGACGATCACCATCTCCGGCGGCACTTCGAGCGCCCCCCGACAGATCACCCTGCAGGCGGTGACCGCTCACGCCGGCGCCGACAGCGCCGCGATCCAGCTTGCCGCAGGCGCATTCGCGAAGTTCACCCTGGTGGGCACCAGCGGCCTGGCTGGCTCCGACACTCGTCCCGGGCTGGGCATTCCGGTGGGTGCGGGGGCCGAGCTGGCCGCTGCCGGCCTGACCGGGCGTATCGACGTGACCGGCACCGGCAATGCGGCGGCCATCGGGGGCGACGGCAACGCCGTGCTCACCGAGCCAGCTGTGAAGCCGATCACCATCACCGGTCTTGCCGGTGCGAGCTGTGGCACCCTCACCATCAGTGGCGGCACCATCAATGCTCTGATCGGCAGCGACTCCGGCACGGGCGCAGCCATCGGCGGCGGACGCTTCGGCTCGGGCTGCACCGTGAACATCAGCGGCGGTGTGGTCAACGCCACCGGCAAGGCTGGCGCCGGCATCGGCGGCGGGATCGGCAAGGATGCCGCCAACGGCTATCTGAAGGACTCCCCGGGCGGCGCCGGCGGCAACGTGACGATCTCCGGCGGCACGGTCACCGCGACCTCCGCGGGAAGCACCGTCACCGGCGAGTCCGAACTGCGCTACTCGGCTGCCATCGGCGGTGGCCGTGGTGGTGGCGGCGGCGCCGAGGACCAGGGCTCGAATGGTGCTCCCGGAACGCTCATCATCACCGGCGGCTCGGTCAAACTGTCGCCCCGCCTGGCCTCGGACCTCAAGCCGGATCCCAAGAACGGCCCCGCGATGTTGGCCCAGGTGAAGGTGAACAACGCCGCCTCGGTCTCGCAGGTGGTGGTGACCCCGGAGGGCGGCGTCGCGACTCCGTTCGCGGTGTCGTCGAACCACCCCAGTGACGCGGCGCTGTACCTGTACCTGCCCTATCCGAAGACCTACTCGATCGCCGTGACGGCCGGTGGCAACACCACCACCTATCGGGCAGTCACGCAGAGCACGGGCGCGGACGCGACCGCCTACGTACCCGCTCCGGACCCGGCCAAGCTCTCCCTTTCTGGTGTCACCTTCGAGCCGGCCACCTGGGGTTACTCCGCTCAGGCTGCGCAGGCAGTGACCATTCAGAACACCGGCGGCACGGCCGCCACGATCACCGGAGCTTCGGTGAGCCCGAGCGGTGCCTTCACCGTGGACAAGCCGGCAACGGTCAGCGTGCCGGCCGGTGGCAGCAACTCCTCGATCACGGTGACCCCGGTGACCGGACTCGCTGCCGGCGTCCATGAGGCAACGCTGACCCTCACCTCTGCCGCGGGAACCCTCACCACTCCGCTCTCCTTCACGGTCAACGGAGTTCCGGAGTTGGCCTTGACGGCACCGTCGTTCCCGAACGTCACCGTGGGTGCCTACACCCCGGTCGGCCAGGATCTGACGATCACCAACACCGGCTCGGCCCCGGCAACGCTGTCCAGCGTGACCTCCTCGAGCTCGGCGTTCGCGGTGGCCACCAGCTCGGCAGCCATTCAGCCCGGTGGTTCGGTCAAGGTGAAGGTGACTCCGGCGGCCGGACTGGCCGTGGGCAACTACCAGTCCACCATCACCGCGAACTTCAACGGTCGGACCGCCACGGCGAAGGTCTCGCTGACCGTCGCCCCGGTGCCGGTGGTCGACATCAGGGCCGGCCAGACCACCCTCACCCTGGTGAAGGGGTCGAGCGTCGCGATTTCGGCCTATGGCTACTTGGCCAACGGCCAGTCGGTGGCGGTGACCTGGTCGGTATCCAACGCCGCAGTGGCCACCGTGTCGAGCTCGGGTTCGATCAAGGGGATCAACGCCGGAAAGGCCACGGTCACCGCGACCTCCGGCGGCAAGAGCACCTCGATCAGCATCACGGTGCTGGCGAAGAAGTCCAAGACCAAGGTCAAGTCGGTTTCCGGAAGCGTCCCCAAGACGATGAAGGTCGGCGCCCGCGCCTACGTGACCGGCAAGTACTCACCGACCTCGGCCCCCAGCGCCAAGGTGACCTACTCCTCGTCCAGCAAGTCGGTGGTGACTGTGGACGCGGCGGGTGCGCTGACGGCCAAGAAGAAGGGCAAGGCGAGCATCACCATCAAGGCCGGTGGCAAGTCCAAGAAGTACACCGTCACCGTCAAATAGCAGGTCTTCCGCACCGGCCCGGCCCGTCCTTTCCGATGGCCCGGTGCGGAGCCCTGGCCGAACACTCAAAGAAGAAGTAGCGCCAGGGCTGGGCCGGGTCGTCAGACCCGGTGGACGGACAACATCCCTACAAGGAAGCTGGAGAAATGAGTTTGCCAAAATTCACTCTGCGCCCTAAGTCAGGAAGGGCACTGGTCATCGCTTTGGTGGCCGCGGGCCTGACCTTCACGGGCACTCCGCTTGTGCAAACAGCACAGGCGGCTGACACTCCGACGTGGATGAACACGTCGCTTTCGTTCGAAGAGCGCGCCGCTGCTCTGGTTTCCCAGATGACGGTCGCCGAAAAGATCAACCAGCTGCGCGACACCGCCCCGGCCATCACCCGGCTGGGCCTGCCGTCCTACAACTACTGGAGCGAGGCTCTGCACGGCGTCATGGCCTCGGGAACCACCATGTTCCCCTCGGCCACCGGCATCGCGTCCACGTGGAACCGCGGCCTGGTCTCCAAGCTCGGCACTGTCATCAGCGACGAGGCGCGGGTTCTGAACAACACCCAGAACAAGGGCCTGACCTACTGGTCGCCGACTCTGAACATCTACCGTGACCCCCGCTGGGGCCGCGCCGACGAGTCCTACAGCGAGGATCCGTACCTGGTCGGCCAGATCGGCGAGCAGTTCATCAAGGGGCTGCAGGGCAACGATCCGAAGTACCTGAAGGTCATCTCGACCCCCAAGCACTTCATGGCCAACAACTCCGAGTCCAACCGTCGCAGCGGCGACTCCGAGATCACCCAGCGCGAACTGCGCGAGTACTACACCCCGGCCTTCGCTCACGCGCTGAGCCCCGAGGTCGGCGCCTACTCGGTGATGACCGCCTACAACCGGGTCAACGGCGTGCCGATGTCTGCCTCGAAGGAGTACATCGAGACGCTGGCCAAGCGGACCTGGGGCTTCAAGGGCTTCGTCACCACCGACTGCTCGGCCATCAAGGATGAGTTCCAGCGGCACAAGTGGGTCCCGGAGGGCTGGGATCACAACGTGACCCCGCAGGAGGCCACCGCCTGGTCGCTGAAGGCCGGCTCTGACATCGACTGCCAGGGCTTCAGCTACCGCGACTACCTGCAGGGCGCGTACAACGCGGGCCTGGTCAGCGACGCTGACCTGGACTCCGAGCTGACCTCGCTGCTCACCGGCCGGTTCAAGCTGGGAGAGTTCGACCCGGCTAGCCAGGTGCCGTTCAAGGGCGCCGACTACAGCAAGGCCGCGAAGTTCGCGACCCCGGAGAACCAGCAGGCAGCACTGCAGACCTCTGAAGAGGCCCCGATTCTGCTGAAGAACGACCTGGTCACCAGCACCACCCACCGCGGCTTGCCGCTGGGCAGCGATGTCAAGAACATCGCCGTGGTCGGCTACATCGGCAATGCCTTCAATGCCGGCGGCTACTCGGGATACTCTCCCGTCGATAGCCGAAAGATCATCGACGGCATCACCCAGGTGGCCAAGGACGTCAACCCGGCCGCCACCGTCACCTACATCGGCGACGGCGTGACCCCGGCGGGCTCGTCCGGCAAGCCGGGCGTGCAGAACGTCACCTTCAAGAGCGCCGGCACCGTGGTGCAGACCATCAAGGCGTCCGACACTCAGGATGGCTACCCGACCAACACCCAGGCGAACCCGGCCCCCGGCCAGTTCATCAAGTGGGAAGGCTGGATGGGCATCAACTGGGGCTACAACGACTACATGCGGGCCAGCTCGGTCTGGGGTGGCTACATCCAGGTCCGTACCGATCTGCCCAGCACTGTCGACTCCGTCTGTGTGACCCAGTCCGGCAATGCCGCCACCGCACCCAAGGGTGGCGTCTTCGACGTCTTCCTGGACTCGATGACCGGCACCAAGGTGGCGAGCATCCCGGCTGAGGGCGCGGCGTCCACCTGTGGCACCGTTGCTGACAGCGCACTGGCTGCAGCCGCGACCGGTGGCGTGCACGATCTGTACTTCGTGTACAACCCGGGCACCCTGGGTGACTACGGCACGGCCGGCACCGAGGGACATCCGTGGGCGTACAACCTGACGACCGACCAGGAGGCGACGATCAAGGCGGCTGACGCAGTCATCGTCGTGACCGGCACCAACACGGCCGAATCCGCAGAGGAGATGGACCGGACCAACATTGATATGCCGCGTTTCCAGGACGTCATGACGAGCAAGATCGCCGCCCTGAACCCGCGTACCATCTCGTGGATCCAGTCCGTCGGTCAGATGAATATCGAGGCATTCCGCACTAACAAGTCGGTGCCCTCGATCGTCTGGTCGAACTACAACGGCCAGTCGCAGGGCATCACCGCCGGTGAGATCCTCTTCGGCAAGGTCAACCCGTCCGGCAAGCTGCCCTTCACCTGGTACACCAACGCGAAGCAGCTCGGCACGATTTGGGATTACCGAATCACGCCCAGCAAGACGGACACGAGCATCAAGGGCCGCACCTACGAGTACTTCAACGGTGACGTCTCCTACAACTTCGGGTTTGGCCTGTCCTACTCGAAGTTCAGCTACTCCGACCTGAACATCGACAAGTCCTCCTACACCGGCGATGACACCATCACCGCCCAGGTGGACGTGACGAACTCCTCGACCGTGCCCGGTAAGGAAGTTGTCGAGCTGTACGTCTCTTCTCCGAACGCGGACGGTTACGACCGGCCGAAGCGTCAGCTCAAGGGCTTCACCAAGGTTTCCCTGGGTTCCATGGAGACCAAGACCGTGACCATCAAGGTTCCGGTCAAGGAGCTGTGGTTCTGGGATGCCGACGCCAACAAGAAGGTCTGGGACAAGGGCGCCTGGAAGCTGCAGGTTGGTCCTCAGGCGAACTCCGGTCCGACCAAGGCCTTCAACCTGACCGCTGACCCGACGCCGTACCTGGACGTGGTGGCTGCAGTGAACGACGGCACGGTGCTCAACACCGCTGCTCCGGACACTGTCATCCACTCCAACCTGTCGGCGACCCGCAACGACCAGTCGTTCCTCGATCTCGACAGCCGCAGTGTGAAGGTGGAGTACTCCAGCTCCAACCCGTCGGTTGCCGCAGTCGACAAGAACGGTGTGGTCTCGGCCAAGGGTGAGGGTGTCGCCACCATCACCGGCAAGGTCACCGCGCTGGGCTCCAGCAAGACCGACGACTTCGCCGTCGTGGTGAACGGTCCGGCCTCGTCGCCGGCTCCGATCATCAACATGGCCGATCAGACGGTTGAGCTGCATAACGCTGCCTCGATTCCGATGAACGCGAAGCTGGCCCTGGTGCCGGAGAGCGCTCAGGCAACCTCGATCACCTACCTGATCGCGGGCATGGATGAGAACAGCGCCGGTGCGACCATCACCGCTGAGGGTGTGCTCACTGCAACCAAGGAGGGCAAGGTCCGAGTCACCGCTGTCGGTGACGTGGACGGCGTCAAGGTCTCCGGCGCCGCAGAGGTCACCATCGTCAAGGATGGCGCTCTGGCTGCCGACAACAGCGCTCTGAAGGCTGCCATCGCGGCTGCCGAGGCGCTGGTGAAGTCCTCTACCCCGGAATCAGCCGAGGCCAGTGGACTGCCGTCGGCCATTGCGGACGCCAAGGCTGCTCTTGACTCGACCGATCAGAAGGAGCTGGACAAGGCTCTGGGCCTCCTGGGTGACGCGGTTGCCGCGGCTCAGGACAAGCTCGTCCTGATCGATACCCCGTCTGCGCGTGCCGCAGCCGTGGCCGGGCTCAAGGGCGTCATCACCAAGGCGGAGGCCATCGATCCGACCACCTTCAACGCCGAGTCCTTCAAGGCCCTTCAGGCCGCGCTGGACGACGCCAAGAAGGTGGCGGCCGATCCGGCTTCGACCGTCGAGCAGATTCAGGCTGCAACCGCCAAGGTTCTGGACGCGATCTTCAGCGCCCCGTCCACCGGCGGACGCACTGCCCTGGATGCGGCCAACGCCAAGTTCACCGTTGTGGACAAGGCCTACACCGGCTCGCCGATCACCTCCGGGTTCAGCGTGACGATCGACGGCAAGCGGCTCTATGAGGGTGTCGATTTCGCCACCAGCACGGCCGGTGCCAACACTGAGATCGGCAAGGGCTCGATCACCATTGTGGGTAAGGGCGACTACTCCGGCACCAAGGTGCTCGAGTTCAACATCGTCCCGAAGAAGACCAGCGTGTCCAGCGCCAAGGCGGGCAAGGGCAGCGTGAAGGTCTCCTACAAGAAGGTCTCGGCCTCGCAGAGCGTGTCCAAGTACCAGGTCCAGTACCGGGTGAAGGGCACCTCGACCTGGAAGACAGTGTCGGTCTCGGCTTCGAAGTCCAACGTGACCATCAAGAAGCTGAAGAAGGGCAAGGTCTACGAGGTGCAGGTGCGGTCCTACAAGACCGTCGCCGGTGTCAACTACTACTCCGCTTGGAGCGCCACCAAGGCCTCCGCGAAGGTGAAGTAGTCGTAATAAGGTCAGACTGACCTCACTGTGATCGTGGGGGGCGGACAGGTTCCGCCCCCCACTTTCGCGTTTCGCTCGGGCCGGTCCAGGACGCCCCGGCTCACGGCCAATTGGGTGGGGGATGATGACTGGATTAGCCCCGTTTTTAGCCCCGACTGGGGCACAGGTCATGAAGGTGAGTTATTGGCCTACTCACAGCCGGATCCTAGAGTTCTGGACGTCTGAGAGTCTGGTCACCTCACCGGGATGTGGGCGGAGCGGGTGGCCATCGATGAGCGATGCGGGTTCCGGGGCACAGTGCAGTGCGTTTCGGCCTTCCCTGGGCTGGCTACCCCTTATCGGTGGGTGCAGAGGCGTACGTGCGGCCGTCCCGAGGATCTGAACTCCAGCAGCGCCGCGTACGCGACGCACACAGCCGGGTTGCGGGAAGACGAGGAAAGGGAGTCCGAACATGGAAGCGGAACAGGTCCTGATCGTCGCCTCGGAGCGTGCGGACGCGAGCATCGGGCAGAGTCTTTCCGACCAGTTGACCGGCACCGCATTGTCGGCCGTGACCGCGGCCTGGCGCAGTGTCACACCGGCCACCTTCCGGCTGATTCGATCGGCCATGGGGGATCAGCTCCCGCCGCTCGGCTGGCCGGAGTACCGGGCCTGGGCTCTGGGCAGCGGAATCGCTGTCCCGCGGGGCGGCAATGAGCTTGAAGTGGTGCCGACGGTTCGCGCCGGCCAGGAGCTGGACCCGACGTCCCGCCAGGCCTACCGCCTGCTTCTGAACTGCTGGGTTGCTCACCCCGAGCCGAGTTTTGCGGCCGATGCGGTGGCCTGGGCGATCGGACTTCGTGCGTGGGCGGAGCTCAGCGAGTTGTGGCTCGGCCAGCTACTGCCGGCCGGGAGCTGGCGAGACCCCGAGGTGATCAGGCTGTTGTCCGGGTTGCCGCCGGAAGCGCGACGGAAGGGTCCATTGCTGACGATCGCCTGGGCCAGAGCCCGCGCTCAGGCGCTGGGTGGCAGTGCGGGTGAGCGCCAGCGTCAGCGGGATCAGCTCGCCGACGCGACGCTCCTGCATGCGCGCTGGCGCGAGGCCGACGGGTTGGACGCCATGCTGCTCAGCGCGTCGCTCTGGATGAACTCGCAGCGCGAGGTGCCCGGCATTGATCCCACCAGTGCCTTGGAGTTGGCCTGGGATGGGCAGAAGGAGGCTGCGCTCTTCCTGGAGCGCCGCCGGGCGGAGGCGACCGGCTTCAGTGGCCGTGCCGAAGCGATCTTCCGGGCCTCATCGGCGCAGATCTCATTGGCCCGCGGCGACCTTGAGCGCGCTGTGATCGAGGCCGAGCGTTCGGCGATGCTCGATCCGGAGATCTCGGCGGCCATCGCCGACGGTGTCGCCGCCCTGGCCCGGGAACTGGCCGGTGGGCGGGACGTCGCGGCGCAGCCGGGACGGGACCGGGCCGACCTGCATCACGAGTTGCCCCGTGGCCTTTCCGCTGCGGACTCCCGCGCCGCCGTGTTGGCAGAGGCGCTGCGCGCGATTCGGACTCTCGATCAAGAGGCCGCCGAGCGGGCCATGGCGCAGCTGCGGACCATGCCTACCGGTGCCACCCTGTGGCCGGTGGTGCTGTTCGCTGAGTCGCTCCAGGCGGCTCTGTGGGGCGATCCGGAGTGGGCCCTGGCTGAACTCGACGACGCTCGAGCCCAGCACTCGATGGGATCGGTGGAGCAGCTCGAGCCGCTGGGTCGGAGTCTGCTGCAGCGGGCGCGGGTGACCCTGCTGGAGCGACTCGGAGCGACCGCCACCGCCCGTTCGGCGGCCCGAGAGCTCTCGCCGGAGTGGCGGGCACTGGCCGAGGCCCGCTGCCTGATCTGGGCCGGTGACCACGACGCGGCGCGGCGGGTGGCCGATGAAGGCATCTTCGATGCCGGCACCTGGCTGGGGGATCGGTTGGCGCTGCGGGCGATCCGGGTCGGTGCCCAACTGCTGGATCCGGCTGCCGGTGAGTCCATTCGAGCGGACGCCGTTCAGGAGGTGATCGCGATCTGCCTGAAGCGACACTCGCTGTTGCCGGTCGCGCTGCTGCCGGTGGAACTGCGCTCCCGGATGATCGCCACCTACCTCTCCCGGGCGCAGTCCGCGGTGATGTCGCCGGTCGAGTCGGTTCTGCTGGAGCGGCTCCGGGCAGTCTCTCCGCTGTCGTCCTCCGCAGCTCCTCCGGTGCGGCTGACTCGCCGCGAGAAGCTCCTGCTACCGCTGCTGGCCAGCGCGGACGCGGTTCCGGACATTGCGGCCAGCCTGCATGTGTCGCCCAACACCGTGCGCACCCAGGTGGTCAACCTGCGCAAGAAGTTCGGGGCGGCCAGCCGAACCGAGCTGGTCCGCAGCGCGCGCAACGCCGGCCTGCTGCAGATGTGAGTTGACCGTCGCGCTGATGTCGGGACTTGCCCATCGGACGCGACAGTGGGGCCGACCGGCTTCGGTCGGCCCCACTGCGTTGTTCAGTCGTCGGTGTTCAGGCCGCCGTTGAGTGCGTACTCCTCTTCGGGGGACAGGACGAGGACGTGCCGTCCGTGGATGGCGAAGTAGGCCAGTGCCAGGACGTACAGCACCACCACGGTGTAGATGGCGATCGTGTAGGCCGGGTTGGCCAGCACACCGATGAAGATGGCCAACGCCAACAGGCCGGCGATCACGGCGCCCGGGATGCCGAACGGGCTCAGATGCGGACGGCTGGCGTTGGGTGCCTTGAACCGCAGGATGACGAATGAGGTCATCTGAAGTAGGTAGGAGAGCACCGCACCCCAGACCGCGATGTTCAGCACCACCGAACCGGCCTCTGTGCTGCCGTACCGCACGACGAACAGAGACAGGAAGCCGATCACGGCGCCGACGATGAGGGCCAGGTACGGAGTCTGGCGCTTGCCGGTCAGGGAGAGTGCCTTCGGGTAATAGCCGGCCCGGGACAGCGAGTACATGTTGCGGCCGTAGGCGTACATGATGCCCTGGACGCTGGCCAGCAGGCCGATCAGGGCGAAGGCCGACAGCACGGCAGCGGCCTGCTCGCCGACCATGGCGCGGAAGCCGTCCAGCAGCGGTTCGGTGGACGCGCCGATGGCCGACGAGCCGAGCACGCCCGGGTTGAGCACGACCACGATCGCCCCGGTCAGGATCAAGGTGAGCAGGCCACCACGTCCGGCGCGAGGGATGTCGCGCTCGGGGTTGTGCGCCTCCTCGGCGGCCAGCGGAAGCTCTTCGATGCCCAGGAACAGCCACATGGCGAACGGCATGGCGAACAGCACGGGGGTCCAGCCGAAGGGCAGGAAGGCGGAGTTTCCGTCAATCGGTGCGATGTCGAACAACGAGCCGAGGTTGAGCTGCCCGGAGAAAGCGGCCATGACGCCGAAGAGCACCAGGATGCCGATGGAGATGAAGGAGACCACGACGGCGAACCGGAAGGAGATCTGCGCGCCGGTGGCATTGAGCGCTACGAAGACGGCAAAGAGGACTGCCCACCAGACCCAGACCAGGCCAGCCTCAGCCAGACTGAAGCCGGTCAGGGTCTTCATGATCGAGTCGGCATAGCCGGCTGAGTAGTAGATCACCACGGCGGCGGTCATCACGTACTCGATGGTCTCGGCCAGCCCGGTGATGAAGCCGCCCCATGGCCCCATGGCGGCCCGGGCGAAGGAGTAGGCGCCGCCGGTGTGCGGCATGGCCGAAGCCATCTCCGAGATCGACTCGATCATCAGGACGTACATGGCCACCACGATCAGGCCGGCCAGGACGAAGCCGCCCCATCCGGCGCTGGCGATACCGGTGTTCCAGCCGGAGAAGTCGCCGGAGATGACCGCGGCCACGCCCATGCCCCACAGTCCCCAGAATCCGGCGGTTCGCTTCAGCTTCCGCTTCTCGAAGTAGTCGGCCTCCGCGCGCTGATAGGTGACCCCGGATACCGCGACTGTGTCAGAGTCGCTGTCGGTGACCGTACTCATGTGTGTTCCTCTCCTTCACCTGGCCCGAATATGCAGAATCGGCGCCGATGTATCGACGCCGATTCTTGGACGCTAGACCCGCCTGACCAGGGCAGAAGCCGGGTCCGAGGTCGTTAACGACCTCGTTACCGCGGGTGGTCGCTTCGTAACATCCGCAGCTCACCTGAGGTGACTGGCCCGCAGGTACGAGAGCACCATGGCCCGCTGGAAGTCGGCCTCGGCCAACTCCCGGCGCAGTTCCAGGGCCCGGACGGCCCGCTCTCGCTCGGTGGTCAGCCGGAACTCATGTGCGGCGGCAGTGCGCTGGGCCCAGTCACACAGGGCTGCGCCGAGGCGTCCGATGAGGTACACGGCCTGGCGCCGTGCGGGGAATAGAGGCGGATGGGTGGAGTCGCTGAGAATGGACATGATTGTGCCTTTAGGCTTGTTTTCGGGCATGGCAGAGCGCATTGAAAAATGCGTGCAGAAACGACGACCAAATGTGACGACGTGGTCAGGTCGAGGTAACGTGGATTGGTCGCGCGGAGACGCTGAGCCTCACATGGCTACCGCTATTGCCCCTAGTTGGGGCCAGATTCAGCGCTGCTTGGCGCTGCCAGCGGTCACGCCGATGAGGTCGGCGACTGCGGTTGCGGGGTTGCCCGTCCAACCTCTGTTGATCTTCAACTCCATCTGGCCGACCTCCTTTCGTGTGGGTGACGTGCGTCGAACACGTTAGTCCCATTACTGCAATGAATGCAAATCCAGTGCGCCGCCTCCGCCAGATGTGTCGCAGATTGGTGCGGCGCGCTCTGCCGAACCAGTGGGCCGCTGCGATAGCGTCGCGGTGAATCCGCAAGATAGGCGGCGATATGAGAGCTTTCGAGCTGGCCGGCTGCGAGCTCGGCGTGGCCACGGCGGCCACCCAGATCGAGGGCGGCCACGTCGACACCAACTGGCACCGCTGGGCCGCGGCCGGGCGCATCAGCGACGGCTCGTCGCCGGCCCGGGCGTCCGGGCATTGGCAGCGCGTCACCGAGGACACCGCACTGTTGGCCGAGCTGGGGATCCGGCACTATCGGATGGGAGTCGAGTGGGCGCGGGTCGAACCCCGCGCGGACGTCTGGGATGAGGCGGCGATCGCCCACTATCGCGATGAGGTTGCCGGGCTGGTCGCAGCCGGAGTGCGTCCGCTGGTGACCATGCACCACTTCAACCTGCCGGGCTGGCTGGAGGAGGCCGGCGGTTGGCTGAACCCCACCACCCTGGAGCGATTCGATCGGCTGGTCGCCAAGCTGGTCACCGAACTGGCGCCCTGGGTGAGGGAGTGGATCCCGATCAACGAGCCCAATGTGTACGCGACCAACAGCTACCTGTTCGGTGACTGGCCGCCGGGTCAGCGCTCGCTGGGACGGACGCTGTCGGTGATGGCAGCCTTGGCCCAGGCCCACATTCGGGCCTACCAGCTGATCCACCAGCTGCAGCCCGAGGCACGGGTCGGCTCGGCCTCCCACCTGCGGGTGTTCGCCCCGGCCAATCCACGCAATCCGTGGCATCGGCTCTCGGCCCGGCTCACCGACCACCTGTTCCAGCGGGCCCAGCTGCACGCCATGAACACCGGGCAGTTCCGCCTGCCCTTCCGGCAGCCGCGCGGCGTGCGTCCGGGCCGCTACTACGACTTTCAGGGAGTGAACTACTACACCCGCAGCACCGTCCGCTCGATCGGGGACGGGGTGGCCGCCGATGTCGACGTGAACGACCTGGGCTGGGAGATCTACCCGGCTGGTCTGATCGAGGTCTGCCGCTGGGTCCATGAGGCGTACCCGGCGCCGATCTACATCACCGAGAACGGCACCTGCGACAACACCGACGCCTTCCGCTCCCGCTACCTGTACGAGCACCTGGCCCAGATTGCCGCCAGTGACCTGCCGATTCAGCGCTACTACCACTGGTGCTTCACCGACAACTGGGAGTGGGTCGAGGGAGAGGCCGCCCGGTTCGGCATCGTCCACACCGACTACCCCAGTCAGCAGCGCACGGTGAAGGACTCCGGACGCTTCTTCGCCGACATCATCAGCCACCGCGGGGTCACCGAGGACGCCTATGCCCGCTGGGTGGCCGGCCAGACCTACCCGACCAACAGGGGAGCCCGATGAGTGAACCGCTCAGCTCTACCGAACGGCGCAACAAGTGGACGTTCGGGATCGGCACGGTCGGCCGGGACATGGTTTACACCCTGGTCAGCATGTACTTGGTGTTCTTCCTCAGCGACGTGCTCAAGCCGTCCACGCAGGAGTTCCTGTGGGCGAGCTCACTGATCCTGGTGGCTCGGCTGTTCGACGCCGTCGCCGACATCGTGATGGGGGCGATCGTCGACAACACCCGGACCCGCTGGGGCCAGTACAAGCCGTGGATCGCCATCGGAGTGGTGGCTTCCGCGATCTTCACCGTGCTCATGTTCACCGACTTCGGCACTCACGGAGTGGCCTTCGTGGTCGGCTTCGCACTGGTCTACCTCGCCTGGAGCCTGTCCTGGACCGCCAACGACATTCCCTACTGGGCGCTGCTGCCGGCGCTGAGCGTCGATCAGAAGAAGCGGGAGAGCTTCGGCGCCATCGCCAAGATCTTCGCAACCGTCGGGTTGTTCGTGGTCGTGGTGGCCGTGATTCCGGTCACCAAGGCGCTCGCCCCGGTGGTCGGCGAGGTGCCGGCCTGGACGATCTTCGCCGTGGGCGTGGTGGTGATCATGCTGCTCGGCCAGCTGGTCACCCTGGTCGGCGTGAAAGAGCCGAAGCTGGCCGTCGAGCAGGAGCGGACCAGCGTCCGTGACCTGGTCCGGGCCGTCTTCGGCAACGACCAGTTGCTGTGGACGGCGATCGCCATGGTGCTGTTCATGACCGGCTACCTGACCACCACCACCTTCGGCACCTACTACTTCAAGTATGTGTATGGCGACGAGGCCATGTACTCCCCGTTCGGGGCAGTGCTGGTGGCCAGCCAACTGCTCGGCTACGGGATCTTCCCGCTGCTCAGCCGCCGGTTCTCCCGGGCCCGGCTGTACAGCCTCTCGATCGCGCTGATCCTGCTCGGCTACCTGATCTTCTTCTTCAGCCCGGTCAACATCGCCTTCATCGCCGTGGCCGGGCTGTTGATCTTCGTGGGGGATGCCTTCATCACCTTGCTGATGCTCGTCTTCCTGACCGACACCATCGAGTACGGGCACTGGAAGCTCGGTCGGCGCAACACCGCGGTCACCTTCGCGCTGCAGCCCTTCATCAACAAGGTGGGGGCCGCGCTGTCGACCCAGATCGTCGCGGTGGCCATCGTGCTCGCCGGGGTGATCCCGGACCGCCCGGCCGACACCTCAGCGGCCGGCCTGTTCACGATCAAGGCCGGGATGCTGTTGCTGCCGGCCGTGCTGATCGTGATCAGCTACCTGATCTACCGCCGCAAGTACCGGATTGACGAGGCCTTCTACGCCCGAATCGTTGCGGACCTTCGAGAGCGCGGACAGCTCCTCTAGGTCGGTCCGCGCTCGGCGGTGAACCAGCCGGGCGCCCAGGCGAGATACCATCTTGGTCGCGTCAGTTCGGCCCCCGTAGCTCAGCGGATAGAGCAGCAGCCTTCTAATCTGTCGGTCCCAGGTTCGAGTCCTGGCGGGGGCGCGTCAGTCTTCGGCGGCGTCGGTGGCCCGGATCCGCTCGTAGATGCCGTTGACGGCAGTCGCGAGCGCGGTCGGGTAGTCCACCTTCTCGGGCAGCTGCAGCCACAGTTCCCGCAGGCCGCTGTTCATTGCCAAGACCTCCAGGACGACTTGGGTGGGGTCCAGATCTGCGCGCAGTTCACCGCGATCGCGGCAGGCTTCGAGGAAGGGCACCAGCCCGGCCAGGGCCTGCTCGAGCTTGCCGGCCAAGTACCCCTCGGCGGGGTGCCCCTCAAGCTGTGCAGCTGCCGAGAGAGTGCCGCGGAATCGCGTCAGATCGCGGTCGGCCGCGGCGATCCGCACCGCCTCGATGTAGGCGTCGAACATCTGACGGGCGGTCACATTCGCCGGATCCCACATGCCTGCGTAGGTGCTGTCCCGGCGAGCCACCACGGCCTCGAAGAGGGCCTTCTTGGTGGGGAAGTGATGGAGCAACCCGGCGTCGGTGACTCCGGCCTCGGCGGCGATGTCGACCAATCGGGCACCGCCGTAGCCGCGTCGCCCGAAGTGCACAGTGGCTACCTGCAGGATGCGGTCGCGGCGCAGCTCGCCGCGAACCTTGCGCTGGTCGGGGCCGGCCGGGGGCCTCACCGGACGATCCGAATCGGCAATCCTGTGGACGGGGATACCGTCAGGGACGCGGCCGAAGCCGGTCTTGTTTCGCCGTGGTGCAACACGGAAATGATCCTAAGCAATTCATCACCTGTTGCGGCGGAGCCGTCCCGCCTCCGAGAACGACGATTCGGTTACGACGCACAGTGGCGCCGGGCCGTCCATTCGCCCAGGTTGTCGCTGACCCGTTCCACGGCCGAGCTCAGGCCGACGCTGGCGGCCACCTGGAGCTGCGCGCCGCGATAGGGGGTGCCGGGGTCGGTGGCCGGATCGATCGACCACCAGGCGGCGTCCAGATCATGGGTTCCGGCCGGGGCGATCACCGCGGCAAGTGCGGCCGCCGCGCTCACGCCCAGCTCGGACTCCATCATCGACCCGACCATCACCCCTAGCCCTGAGGCTTTCGCGAGATCGGAGATGGCCAGTCCCGGGCGTAGGCCGCCACACTTGGCCAGCTTGATGTTGACGATGTCGGCCGCCTCGGCGTCGATCGTCCGGCGCAGGTCGTGGATCGAGAAAACCGACTCGTCGACAACGATCGGGGTGGGGATCCGGCGGCGCAGCTCGGCCAGCCCGGCGAGGTCCCAGGCGGGCAGCGGCTGCTCCAGGAAGCCGAGGTCGACTCCGGCGGCCAGCCAGCTCTCGACGGCCCGACCGGCCGTGGCGACGTCCCAGGCCTGGTTCGCGTCGACCCGGATCGACAACGGCACCGGTGAGTTCTGGTGGATCCGGATCACCCGGTCGACGTCATCGGGATCCAGGCCGACCTTCACCTTCACCTCGGTGAAGCCGGCCGGGGCCTCGTCCACCGCATCGGGGGCGGTGGCGGCGGCCATGGTGACGTCGGTGGTCACTTCGGTGGCGACCGCCCCGAGGCTGGCGGCCAACGACAGCCCCCGCCGGCGGGCCGCCAGGTCATGGGCGGCGATCTCACAGGCTGCGCGGGCTCCGGTGTTGCCGGCCACTGCCTGGTCCAGCGCAGCGGCCACGGTGGCGGCGTCGTCCACTTCGAGGCCGAGTAGCGCCTCGGCCAGGGGGCCGAGCACGCAGGCTTCGATGCTGGCCAGCGACTCGCCAGTGACCCGCCAGATCTGTGGCGCCTCGCCGTAGCCGACCACGCCGTCGGCGTCGGTCAGCCGGACGGCCATGCTGTAGACGAAGCCGGTCCGGCGCAGGGCGGTGACGAACTCGGTGTGCAGCGGACGGGTCAACGTGGCGATCGCCACCTCGACTAGCTGTGCCATCTGTTCCAGTGCTCCCAGGTGATGCGGCTCAGTTCGGCGACCAGCGCACAGCCCGCATCATGGCTGAGTCCGGTGCTCGTGCAGATGGCTAACACGTAGTCGGGGGCTGACTCCGGACGGACAAGGGCGACGTCGTGATTGACTCCGTCCACCCAGCCGCCCTTGCTGGCGCTCCAGGTTCCGACCGGCAGCCCGGCCGGGATCATCTCCTGGTGGGTCTGCCCGGCCAGCAGTCGGGTCGCGAAACGAGTGTCGTCCTCGCCCAGCAGCGAGCCGTCGGTCAGACCCGCCACCAGCCGGGCCAGGCCGGCCGCAGTGACCGTGTTGGAGATGCCGGACGCCTCGGCGCTGGAGTCACCGATCAACCGTCGGACGACCACCGCTTCACTCAGCCCCGCACCGGCCAGGAAGCGGGTGATCGGCTCGAACCCGAGCTCGGTGAGCAGCAGATCGGTGGCCAGGTTGGAGGAGAGCACGATCATCCGCTCGGCCAGCTGGTCGACCTCGACCGGCTCGCCCAGTCGGGCCCAGGTCAGGTCGTCCTGGTCGTCAGCCTGGAGCAGCGTGAACCCACCACCTACGGCGGAGGTGAACTGATCGGTGACCACGAGCTGCCGCGCAAAGCCGGAGCGAGATCGGGACTGCAGCAGCGCCCCCAGCACGGTCAGCTTCATGGTGCTGGCCGCATAGTGTCGGTGATCGGGTCGGCGCTCGGCGACCACCTGGCCGGCTGAGCGCAGGTGCAGGCTCACTGGTCCGCTCAGCCCCGACAGCGGCTTCTCCCAGGCGTCGAGGAGATCGAGGGACGCGGATTGCACCGGCTCACGTTACCGCGACCGAACCCGGCCGTCGGTCCGGGGTCATGACGCTCGGCTCAACCGGCGGCGGCGTCCCGGAGTGCGGTGGCCTGGGCTCGGGCCAGGCTGTCGACCAGCTCGTTGAGGGGATGCCCGGAGTGGCCTTTGACGTGCTCCCACACGACATCGCGCCCGGCCAGCCGGTCAGCGATCAGCTCGATGGCCTCTCGGTTGGCCACCGGTTTGCGATCGGCGGTCAGCCAGCCGCGGGCCACCCAGCCGCGGATCCAGCGCGTGAAGATGTTGATCACGTACTGGCTGTCGGCCTGGATCAGCAGGGGAGTGCTGGCCGAGTGGGCGCCGAGCACCTCGTAGACCGCACGCAGTTCCATCAGGTTGTTGGTGGTCACCGCGTGGCCGCCGGAGTCCTGACGTCCGTCCGGGCAGGCCCAGGCCCAACCGCCGGGCCCCGGATTACCGAGGCAGGAACCGTCGGTGGCCACTATCACGCGCTGCTCAGACACGATCCCCGATCGTAGCCAGCCGGAGTCGCCGGACGCGCACGCCGAACCGGCTAGCGTGGGGTTGTGCATACAGGACGGCCATGCTGAAGCAGTTCGGACCCAGTACCTTCGTGGCGATCTTCGTCGGGATCGGGTTGGCCTTCCTGGCCTTCGTCCCCGTGGCCGTCTACCGCTACCGCCGGCACGGACGGCTGCGCTTCTTCGACGTGGTCACCCTGGTGCTGGTCGCCTGTTATGCCGTGGCGCTGTGGAGCTACACGCTGATTCCGCTCCCGGAGTCAAAGCACTTCAGCTGCATGAGCGCCCAGCTGCACCCGTTCCAGTTCGTCGCCGACATCGCCGAGGACGGCCGGACGCCCTGGCGCAACCGCGCCCTCCTGCAGGCGGTGTTCAACGTCGTCCTGTTCGCCCCGCTGGGCTACTTCCTGCGGGTGCTGGCCAAGCGGGGCTGGATCGTGGCCACGGCCAGCGGTGCGGTCATCTCGCTGCTGATCGAGCTGACCCAGAAGACCGGAGTGTGGGGCTTCTATCGCTGCGCCTACCGGGTCTTCGACGTGGACGATCTGATGCTGAACACCGTCGGAGCGCTGGTCGGATCGCTGGTCGCGATCCCGGTGGTGCTGGTTCTGCAGCGTCGCCGGCCACCGGCTGCGGTGACCGCGGTGACGCTGGGCCGCCGGGTGATCGGCATCGTGGTCGATCTGACCGTGATCGCGGTGATCGGGGCCGGGTTGACCGTCGCCTGGCGGATGTTCTGCTCGGGGATCCTGGGCTGGTCGCTGGATCAGCTTCCGGGCTGGGTGGACCTCGTTCTGGGCGTGGGAGTCCCGGCGGTCGTCGAAGGCTACTGGGTGATCGTCCGGGGGCGGACGATCGGCGAGGCTGCGGTACAGCTGCATCCGGTCCCGGGCTCGCTGGCCGAGCCGGCGTCCCGGGTGCTCAAGTTCTGCTTCGGCGTGGGTGGCTACCTGGCCGTGACCAATGTGTCGATTCCGGTGCCGCTGCTCGGGTTCGGCTTCGTGGTGGCCAGTGTGGTGCTGCTCGGCCCGACTCGTAGCCATCGTGGACTCAGCCATCTGGTCTCCGGAATGGAGCTTCGCCTGGAGGATCCCGACCCGGAGGCCGAGTCGGAGGTGCCGGCGCCGACGCCGACCCCGATGTCCCCGGAAGGCTGACCTGGCCGGATTGGGCGCGTCATTCGGGGATCGGCTTGTCCCAGGCAGCACCATTGACCTTGTGAACACCGAAGTCTCGAGCCGTCCTGATCGTCGCGCCGTGCGCGCCCGTGCCCTGGTGGGCGTCGGGGTACTGGGCCTGGCCCTGAGCGGATGTTCCTACTTCGGGGTTCAGGTGGCTGGCCCGCAGACGCCGGTGGCGACACCCACTGTCACCGAAACCAGCCCCACACCGACCCCCACCCCGACCACGGCGACGCCGACTCCTACCCCGACCACCCCGACGCCGAGCGCAGCCGGGGTGAAGGCCACCGGCAACCTGAACTTCTACTCCGAGGTCAGTTCGGCCATGGAGGGCACCTGCACCCGCAAGGACGGCCGACCGGTGATCACCGTCACCGACGAGGCCAACGACTTCTTCACGAAGGTCACTCTGACCGCGGAACTCGCTCCGGCAAAGGATCGGTTGCTCTCCTTCGCCGTCGAGACGGGGGAGGACTCCGAAGAGATCACCTGGCACCTGAGCTACAACTCGTCCAAGCCGGCCAAGGGCACCTCAGCCAAGCTGGTCGTGAACGGCTCGACCTATCGGATCTCGGGCAACACCACTGCCGTCGAGATCGACTCCGATGGAACCAAGACGACCGAGATCATTCCGTTCGGCGCCACTGTGAAGTGCGCCGATCAGGAGTGGTGACCAGCCGTTACTTGATCTTGACGCTCACCGTCACGCTCACCGTCTGGTAGCCGGACTTCGAGCCGGTTACCTTGAAGGTCAGCGTCTTGCCGCGATCGGCGGTCGAGGTGATGTAGCTGGTCTTGGTGGCCCCGGTGATCGCGGTGCCGTTGCGGTACCAGCGGTACTTCAGCGTGACACCACCGGGCTTCCAGCTGCCGACCTTGGCCTTCAGCAGGTGGTTCACCCCACGGATCCCGTCCACCTTCGGCTTCGGAGTGGCGCTCAGCCGCTCCAAGGTGATCTCTGTCGGGGCCGAGGAGACCTTGGTGGTGGCGTAACCGGACTTGGTTCCGGTGACGACGACCGTGAGCGACTTTCCGCCGTCGCTGCCGGACACCTTGTAGCTGGCCTTGGTGGCGCCCTTGATCGCCGAGCTGCCCCGGTACCACTGGTAGCTCAGCGTGACGCCGCCTGGCTTCCACTCCCCGGCCGTCGCGGTGAGAGTGGAGCCGACCTTGGCCGTACCGCTGATGGTGGGAGCCGGAGCCGACTCGAAGGTGGCCTTGACCACGGAGGCCAGCGGGGCGGACTCGACGCGGACGGTCTTGTAGCCGTCCTTGGAACCGGTCACGGCAACCTTGATGGTCTTGCCGCTGTCCTCGGTGGCCAGCTTGTAGGTGCTCTTGGTGGCGCCCTTGATCGCGGTGTTGCCGCGGTACCACTGGTAGCTCAGGGTGACCGGAGCCGGAGCCCAGGCGCCGGCGGTGGCGGTCAGTGTGCTACCGACCTTCGCCGTCCCGGTGATGCTCGGCTGAGGGGTCGTGGTCAGGTCGGCCACAGCGACCTTGGCAGTGCCGGCCGAGGTCTTGGTCACCGAGTTGTAGCCGGCCTTGTTCCCGGTCACGGCCACCTTGATCACCGCACCGATGTCGGAGAGCTGCAGCTGGTAGGTGGCTGCGGTTGCACCGCTGATCGGCTTGCCGTCGCGCAGCCACTGGTAGCCGAAGGTCACCGGAGCGGGGGCCCAGGTGCCGGGCACAGCGGTGAGGCTGGTGCCGGCCTTGGCGGTGCCAGTGATCGTGGGGGTGGGGGTAGTGCTCAGGTTGGCCTTGGCCACCGCCGGGCTGGAGGCCTTGCGCGTCACCGACGTCATGGCCGGCTTGGAGCCGGTTGCCGCGAAGGTGACCACGGTCCCGGCGTCCTCGGGCTGCAGGGTGTAGCTGGTACCGGTGGCTCCGCTGATCGCGGCCCCGTTGCGGTACCACTGGTAGCGCAGGGAGGCACCCGACAGCCAGGTCCCGGGGTCCGCCTGCAGGGTCTTGGTGACCTGCGGGGTGCCGGTCAGCAACGGCTGTGGGGCCGGCGTGATCGACATGAAGAGCTTCTTCCAGGTGTTGGCATCCACATCGCCGCTGGCACTGAGCCCCTGGGCGGTGCGGAACGCCTTCACTGAGGTAGCGGTGTCGCCGGCCAGCTTCGTCCCGCTCGCGACCGGGTAGCCGACCAGGGTGAGCAGAGTCTTGGCCGCACTGACGCCGTCGCCGGACGCACCGGACTTCACGCTGCCGAACAGCGCATCGAAGGTCTTCGGGCCGGCCTCTCCATCAGCGCCGAGCTTCTTGCTCGACTGGAACTTCTTGACTGCGGCCACAGTGGCCGAGTCGAACTTGCCGGTCACGGACACGCTGACGCCGGCCTTCTTCAGCAGGTACTGCAGGGCCGTCACCTTCTCTCCGGTCTTGCCGGAGGTCAGGACCAGGTTGAACGGGACGACGTCGTAGTCACCGAGGTTGTACTCGGCCATCACCGCGCGCAGCTTCTTCGCGTAGTCGCCGGCGCCCTTCGGCTCCTCGATCGTGGCGAGCGCGTCGATGAAGGCGGACTTGTCGTCCATCACCGCACGGGCGGCCGCGTAATCGGGGGAGTTGACGACCTGATCGGCGTGCTCGGCGAAGGAGTAGGTGGGGGAGGAGTACTTGCTGTAGCGGATGGTCTTGCCGCCGCTGGTGATCGAAATGCAGCCGGACTGCTGGCTGTAGGAGTTGGCGGCGAGCACCACGCCTTCGGTGCCGGCCAGGATGAAGTTGGACGAGCGGCGAAGGCCCGCGTAGTAGCTCCGGGTCTTCCAGTAGGACAAGGTGGTCCGCACGACGCCGTAGGCGCGTCCGCGGGCTTCGATGATCCGCCAGTCGCCATTGGCGAGCTTGCCGGTCAGGATCGCCACGTGACCGATGCCGTTCGAGCGGGCCGGGTTGTTGCGCAGGAAGACCAGGTCGCCGACCTTGGGGCTGCCGCTGACCGGCTTGGTGGCGTTGTACTGCGCAGCGGCCAGGTCGGTGATCTTGTTGCCGGAGCGGGAGTACAGCCACTGGACGAGCTCGGAGCAGTCGAACTTGGACGGGTTCGGGTTGCTGGCCAGGGCTTCGGCCCCCAACACATAGGCCTTGCCCACCTGGGCGTCGGCCAGGGCTGCGAACTGGCTCGGAGTGAGCGACCGGGTGCAGCGGGTGTCCCAGAAGTTGTTGGCGGACTTGGCCAGGGTGGAGGTGCCCCAGTCGCTGTTCACGATGGCCTGGGCGATAGAGACCGAAGCCGGCACCCCGTACGCGCGCTGGCTCGACTGAGCCGCGCTGACCACGCTAGCGATGAAGGACTTCTTGGCGGAGTCCGAAACAGATGCAGCATTGGCGGGGGTGCTGTTCGTGAACGCGACGAGGACAGCCAGGGACCAACCCAAGGCAACGGCAAGTACTCGTGACGGCTTCACAAGGGCTTTCGTACCTATCGTGGCCGGGATCGGCAACCCCCACCCTGCGGTGTTACTTGAGAGTTTGAATTCTTGAGTAGCGGCTGACTAGGGGTTTTGATGATTTCCCCAGGAAGTCTCGGCTGAGGTGGCCGTTGAGGGTTGAGAGCCGGCTGTGAGGCTAGGGGCAGGCCGGATCTCGGGCGGATCGACCGCCCCGGAGTGCGCGGGTGGCGTACCGAAATCCCGCTTCGCGCCTGGCGTAGCCTTGGCGATGGCCCACAATGGGTGAAACTGCAGCCGGAACCCATCAGGGGCGCTGGCGTGGAAGGAGCAAGCCTGATGCCGAGTCTTGGCGGTTGGGAATGGGTCGTCCTTGCTGTGGTTGCGCTGGTGCTGTTCGGTGGCACCAAGCTGTCGACCTTCGGCAAGAACGCGGGGAAGGCGATCCGCGAGTTCAAGGAAGAGTCGGGCGTGGGCGACAAGCAGCTCCCGAAGCCGGCCGACGAAACCAAGCCCGACGACTCCACGCCTGCCTGAGGCTCCTTCCGCAGCATCGACGGCCGGTTCGGCCGGCTGTCGTGGGCTTGCACGTCCATCAGTGAGGATCAACGATGACCATCCAGTTCCCTGACCACTTTTTCTTCGGAACGGCAACCGCTGCCTACCAGATTGAGGGCGCGGCCGACCTCGACGGTCGCAAGGAATCGATCTGGGACGTGTTCAGCCGGGTTCCGGGCGCCGTGGCCAACGGTGACAACGGGGACGTGGCCTGCGACCACTACCACCGCTACCGCGAGGACGTCGCGCTGATGGCGGACTTGGGGATGTCCACCTACCGATTCTCGGTTTCCTGGCCTCGGGTGATGGACGGCGACCGGATCAACCCGGCCGGCATGGACTTCTACTCCCGACTGGTCGACGAGCTGCTGGAGAAGGGCATCGACCCGTGGCTGACCCTCTATCACTGGGATCTGCCGGCCGACCTGCCGGGCGGGTGGACGAACCGCGACACCGCCAAGAAGTTCGTCGACTACAGCCTGGCCGTCCACGACCGGCTCGGTGATCGGGTCCGGACCTGGACCACCCTCAACGAGCCGTGGTGCTCGGCCTTCCTCGGCTACGGCAGCGGTGAGCACGCCCCCGGCCACAAGGATCCTGTGGAGGCATTCCAGGCCGCGCATCATCTGCTGCTGGCTCACGGCTGGACGATCCAGGCGCTCCGCCAGGCTGATCCGGAGGCCAGTCTCGGAATCACGCTGAACTTCTCCCCGGCGCTTCCGGCCACCGACGATCCGGCTGATCGGGACGTCACCCGGCGGATCGACCAGACCTTCTTCCGCATCTTCACCGAGCCGATCTTCCACGGCGCCTACCCGTCCGATCTGCTGGAGGACGCCAAGGCGTACTGGCCGGCGGACCTGGTGCAGGACGGCGACCTGGCGGCGATCAGCGCACCCATCGACGTCCTCGGGGTCAACTACTACTCGACGAGCGTGTTCCGGGCCGGTGAGCCGTCCTGGGGCGGGCCGCATCTGCTGGCGCCGGACGCCGCCTACGTCTCCCGCGGGCTCCCGGTCACCGACATGGGCTGGGATATCGACCCGGGCGGACTGCGGGACCTGCTGGTCCAGTTGCAGGAGGAGTACGTGGGCCCGGCCGGAGCGGCCCTGGTGATCACCGAAAACGGCAGCGCCTGGGCCGAGGAGCCCGACGCCGACGGCTTCGTTGACGACACCGACACCCGACTGGCCTACCTGCGCGATCACCTGATCGCCTGCCGGGAGGCGATCGACGCCGGGGTGAACTTGCGCGGCTACCTGACCTGGTCGCTGATCGACAACTTCGAGTGGTCCTTCGGCTACGCCAAGAAGTTCGGCATCGTGGCCATGGACGCCGACCTCAACCGGGTGCCCAAGGCCAGTGCGCTGTGGTACTCGCAGGTGGCCCGGACGCATCAGTTCGGCTGATCGAGCGCAGTCTCCACCACTGGTTGAGAAAATCGTGGTGGCTGATACGGCCGTGAAATAGCCCATTTCTGGCCGATTTGTCCCCCCATCGGGTGACCGTTCGGGTGTCCACTTGGACCAATTTTGGCCGTGAAATGCCCCTCATCCGGGGGGCACAAGGTGTTACCCGCTTGGGGACTCCAGACAATCGGCTGAGCGTGGAGTAGCGTTTTCCCCAAGAGATCTCATAGCTGGCCGCGCTCAGCGATGACTCTCGGCCCCCCCGGCCACACCGATTCCCGCCCCCCGGGATCAGGAGGAGTTTGACATGACGGTAGTTTCGCGTCGGGTAATTGCCCGGCGGCACCCCATCGGATGGACTGTCGTAGCAGGCCTGGCCCTGCTGGCCACTGCGGCTGCGTTGGTAGTCGTGAACTGGCCCACCGCGGTCCACGAAGTCTCGTTCGCCTTCTCGTTCGCGATTGGCGCCTAAACCCGTAGCGGCTTGGACGGCCGCGCGATCACCCCAGCTTCGGAATCCCCTATCCCGGCGCCCCCCAACGGCGTTCGAAGCCTCAGTCGATCGGGTCGGCCTCCAAGTCGAGCGCGGGTAGCCCGTGCACCGGGTAGCTCACCGGACGTGCCGGAACCCCGGCCACGGTGGTGAACGCCTCGACGTCCTCCAGGACCACTGAGCCTGCGCCGATCTTGGCGCCCTCGCCCACGCGGATGTTGCCGAGCACCTTTGCGCCGGCACCGATCATGACGCCCTTGCCGATCTTGGGGTGGCGGTCGCCGCCGATCTTTCCGGTGCCACCCAGGGTCACTTCGTGCAGCATCGAGAAGTCGTCCTCCACCACCGCCGTCTCGCCGATCACGATCGAGGTGGCGTGGTCGAACATGATGCCCTTGCCGATCCGCGCGCCGGGGTGGATGTCGACGGCGAACACCTCCGAGATCCGGCTCTGCAGATAGCGGGCCAGGGTCGGGTGCTGGTTCGTCCAGTAGAAGTGGGCGACTCGGTAGGCCTGCAGGGCGTGGAATCCCTTGAAGTAGAGCAGTGGCGCGGAGTAGCCGCGGGAAGCCGGATCCCGGCTCAGCACCGCCCGGAGATCTTCGCGGAAGGCCACCCCGATCGACGGGTCGGAGTCGAAGGCCTCCCGAATGAACTCGCGCAGGCTCAACGCCGTGATGTTCGGGCTGCCGAGCTTCTCGGCCAGGATGAAGCTGAGCGCATCCTCCAGGCGCTGGTGGGAGAGCACTGTGGCGTGGAAGAAGCTGGCCAGCGCGGGCTCATTGGCGGCGTCGGCCTCGACCTCGGTGCGGATCCGGTTCCAGATCTCGTCGCGGCTGGTGGTCATGAATGCGTCCTCTGCGGTGATTCGGCGGTGCCCGCCAAGCGGGGAGTGATCGTCGAGTGTGGTGTTCTTCGGTTGGTGCTGGCGGTCGGGGTGACCGGCATGGACGGGCCCGGGTACTGCGAGGTCAGCCGCAACAACAACACCGCAGCGCGCGCACCGATTCCGCGATTGCCGAAACTCGGGGGCAGCTGTGCATAGCTCAAGGCTACCAGCACCGAATCGCGCGCGGCCGAGTGGTCGCGGGTCAGCGCAGCTCCCGACCGATCGCGGCCAGCTGGTCCAAGGCGAGCCGGACCGCGGCCCGCTCGACCCGGTCGGGGCGGGCAATCGCGACGATCTGACGGGTGGACCGCACCTCGGCCAACGGGATGGTGACCACGCCATGCCGCGGGCGGGTGGAGAACCGGGGCAGTAGCCCGCAGCCGATCCCCTTGGCCACCAGGGCCTCCACCAGTCGGTTGTCCCGGACCCGCTGCACCACGTTGAGGCTGCGCCCGCAGCGGTTCTCGATCGCGATCCGCACTGTGTCGAACGGGAAACCGATCGGCACTCCGATCCAGTCCTGGTCGGCCAGATCGGACGGGGTGAGCTGGCGTCGACCGGCCAGCCGGTGGCCGATGGGCACGGCCACGTCCAGCGGCTCGGTGGCCAAGGTGACCACCAGCCGGTCGCCGGCCCCGGACGGGATCGCGGCCAGGCTGTGGGCGATCACCAGGTCGTAGTCGGCGGTGAGACCGGCGAAGTCCGCCTCGGCGATGTCCTCGTCGGCCAGGTTGATGCGGACCTGGGTCTGGGCCAGTCGTCCGATCAGCTCAGGGACCAGGAGCTCGGTGGCACTGGGCAGTCCGCAGATCCGGACGGTGCCCTGCGCCTCTCCGCGGAGTTCGTCCAGCTGTGCCTGCAGCATGGCCAAGGTGATCGCCACCTGCTGGGCGCCGTCGGCGAGGAGCCGGCCGGCCTCGGTGAGCCGCAGGCGGCGCCCGTCCGGCTCGACCAGGCGCAGCCCGAAGGCGCGCTCCGCGGTGCGCAACTGCTGGCTGACCGCAGAAGGGGAGCGGAAGCCGGCTGCGGCCACAGCGGTGATGGTGCCGCGGTCCCGCAGCTCGCGGAGCAACTCCAGATGCTGCAAGTCCATGAAGGAAGACTAAAGCATTAGCTCGAGATTCCGCGATGGACCTTCAACATCATTGCGGCAAGGATGGGGACATGCCCGTTCGCCACCGCCTGATCGCCATTGCCGTTGCCGTGATCTGGGGAGTGAACTTCCTGGCTATCCACGCCTCGCTGGGCAGCTTCCCGCCCTTCCTTCTGGTCGCCATCCGGTTCACCTTGTTGGCCATCCCCACCCTGCTGCTGGTCCCCCGACCGCAGGTCCCGCTGCGCTGGCTGATCGGCTACGGCTTGGGCTTCGGGGTGATCCAGTTCACCTTCCTGTATGCCGGAATGGCCGCGGGACTGCCGACCGGGCTGGCATCGCTGGTGTTACAGGCGTCCGGGCCGATCACCCTTGTGCTCGGCGCGATCCTGCTGTCGGAGAAGGTGACCGCCATGCAATGGCTGGGGATCGCGGTGGCGGTGACCGGAATGGCTCTGGTCGGCTGGTCCCGAGCCCAGGCGGCCAGTCTGCTTCCCTTCCTGCTGGTGTTGATCGGGGCGCTGGGCTGGGCGTTCGGCAACCTGTCCTCGCGACTGGCCAAGCCGCCCAACCCCCTGCATCTGACCATGTGGATGTCGGTGGTGGTACCGCTGCCGATGCTCGCGCTGTCGCTGATCTTCGAAGGTCCCGCGCAGATCGGGGCTGCCTTGGCCGGTTCGCTGAGTATGGCCGCGGTGCCGGCCTGGGTGGGACTGGCCTACACCTGCTTGATCGGAACGGTGGTCGGTTCGGGGCTGTGGACCTGGCTGATGGCCCGGCATCCGGCCGGAGTGGTGGCCCCGTTCTCGATGCTGGTGCCGGTGGTCGGCATCCTCACCGCAGCGCTCGTGCTGGGCGAGTGGCCGAACTGGCTGGAGTTGCTGGGTGGACTGATCGTGGTCGGCGGGGTGCTGATCGGCGCCGTTCGGCGTCCGGTGGTGGTGGCCGCCACCGAGCCGGCCCTGCCTCAGGCCTCCGGGGTCTGATCCGGCGGCTGGTCCTCGGTCTCCCGCAGTTCGGCTTCACGCCGGCGCAGGTCGGCCTCCCACTGGTTGAGCAGCCGCTCATGGTCGGCCTGCGGCTTGAGCTTGGCCAGGAAGTCGGGATCGTCGTCGGGGGCCCGCGGCGGACGTGGTGCGGCGGTGGGAGCCTTCGGTGGCGTGCCGACGATCGGACGTCCGCCGAACAGCCAGGCGATCGGCCCGGCCAAGGGCACCAGCAGGATCAGCAGCAGCCAGACCCACTTGGGCAGGTTGCGGACCCGGGCATCGGGCGATTGGGCGCAGTCCACCAAGCTGAACACCAGCAGTAGTAGCGCGGCAATCACCGGTAGCACGCGAAGCATCGAACCTCCTTGGCCTGTCTCCAAAGATAGGCCATCGGCGAAGCGGTCGACTCAGGCGGCCAGGGCCCGTGACCGCAGTTGCCCGGCGAACGCCTGAGCGAGCAGGCGCCCGTTGCGGGACAGGTCGGTGTCCATTCGGTGCAGTGAGCGGCGCATCTCGCGTCCGTCGCCGCCGTCGAGCTCGGTCCAGCGACCCATCAGCTCCGGCGATGCCTCCGGATGGAACTGGACGCCCAGTGCCGAACCGACCCGGAACGCCTGGTTCGGGTACAACTCACTGCTGGCCAGGGTGGTCGATCCCGGCGGCAGGACGGTCACGGCGTCGTCGTGCGACTCCAGTAGCAGGGAACTGCCGTGGTCGGCCAGCCTCCCCAGTACGGGGTCCTCGGCTGCGCCGGGGTGCCAGGAGACCTCGTAGGCGCCGTGTTCGCCACCGGCCGGATCGGACACTGTCACCTGGCCGCCGAAGGCCTCGGCCAGCAGCTGGTGGCCCAGGCAGATGCCCAGCACCGGCACGTCGGCTTCGACCAGTTGGACCAGCAGCTTCTTCAGCGGATCGATCCAGGAGAACGTGGCGCCGTCATGGGCGCTCATCGTGCCGCCGAGCAGCAGCACGCCGTCGCCGATCTCGGCCAGGCTCGGTACGTCCACCTTCCACAGCGGGACGCCGCGGACCATGATCCGGTTGATTCCCAGCCAATGGCCGAATCGATCCAGAGGGACGTGCGGGTCGGGCTGGATGATGGTGGCGCGGACCGGAGTTGCCATGCAGGCAGGGTAGTCCGGTGATCTGACGGCTGTGTTACGAACGCGAAAGAGGCTGATCGAGGGGTAAACCGACGGTCGGAGGGTCGACCCGGGGGCTGACCATCAGGGCGAGCAGGAGGCCGATCAGCACCACCAGCATCGAGTGCTGGGCACCCAGGGCTGCGGCGATGAAGCCGACCATCGGAGCGGCCACCAGCGCGGCGATCGAACCCATGGAGGCGACCACCGAGACGCGGCCGGCAGCGAGGCTGGGCTCGTCGGACGCGGCCGCCACGGCGATCGGGAAGCAGAGCGCGGCCCCCAGGCCCCACAGGGCGGTGCCGACCACGGCCAGCCCGGCCGAACTGGCCAGGCCGAACAGGGCCAGTCCGACCACCGAGGCGATCAGCGAGAGCTGGAGGGTGCGGGCGCGTCCGAGCCAGTCGATCAGCCGCGAGCCGAAGACCCGCAGCAGGGTCATGGCGCCGATGAACACGCCCAGGGCCAGGCCGGCGATGGCCTCCGGTTCGGCGAAGTCCTGCACGAACGAGACGGTCAGCCAGTTGTTGGCGACGCCTTCGCTGAAGGCGGCCACGAAGGCGACCAGGGCGATCTGCATCGTCCGCCTCTCGGTCCACGCCGAGAGCTCGGCGCGCAGTTTGACGTGCCAGCGGCCGTCGGTGTGGGCGGCCAGGCTCCGTCCGGGCAGGACCAAGCCTGTGCGCAGGGCGGCCAGTCGCAAGCCGCCGGAGAGCACGGCGATGGCGATGAACTGGGTGCCGACCGGAATGCTCAGCGACGAGGCTCCGGCCCCGATCAGCGAGCCCAGCACGGCGCCGATCGAAAAACCGGCATGGAAGTGCGGAATCACCGTCCGACCCAGAGCCTGCTCGATCCGGGTCGACTCCAGGTTCACCGACACGTTCAGCAGGGCACCGCCGATGCCGCTGATGATGATTCCGGCCGTGAACACCCAGACCGAGGCCAGCGCCGGGCCAACGCCCATCAGGGCGATGCCGAGGGCATTGATCACGGTGCCGAAGGCGAACAGTCGGACGGTCCCGAAGCGGTTCAGCAGGCCGCCGGAGGCGACCACGGTGACCACCGAGCCGACCGAGCCGACCAGCAGCACGGCGCCGAACTGCGGTGCGGTCAGACCCAGGGCACTCATCACCGAGGGGATCCGGGCCATCCACGAGAACGCCACGATCCCGGTGATGGCGAAGGCGGCGATCAGCAGCAGCCGGGCGCGCTGTGGCGTCGTGGTGGCGGCTGGCCGAAGCACTGCGAACTCCGTCCTGGGAGGAGTGGACCCTCAGGTCACGGGAATGGCGAGGTTCGGCCAGTGCAGAGCGGACGCGGCTTCGCCGATCGTCCATTCGACTCCGGCTCGAACGACGTTGTCAAACCATCCCGCCGCGATGCGAGCGGAGTACGATTGAGATATAGTTTAGTTCTCAACTACATCACGGAGCATGATGATCGACACCGGCAATCAGCCCACCGCCGAGGGCATTTTCACCGACCGCCACACCGCCTACAGCTTCACCGCTGAACCGGTCACCGACGCCGAGTTGGCTCATCTGTACGAGCTGGCCAAGTTCGCGCCCACCGCCATGAACAGCCAGCCGTTGCGGATCACTTTCGTCCGCACCGAGGCCGGCAAACAGCGTCTGCTCCCGCTCCTGGCTGAGGGTAACCGGGCCAAGGCCGAGTCGGCCCCGGTGATCGCGATTCTGGCTGCCGACACCGACTTCCACGAGCACCTGCCCGTGCTGCTGCCGCAGAACCCGAGCGCCAAGGACGGCCTGGCGGCCAACGACGAGCGCCGCGCACAGATGGCGCTGAACAACGCCTGGCTGCAGTCGGGCGCCTTCATCCTGGCGGTCCGCGCGGTCGGCCTGGACGCCGGCCCGATGGGTGGCATCGATGCGGCCGGGATCGATCAGGAGTTCTTCGCCGGAACCTCGCTGAAGACCATCCTGGTGGTCAACATCGGCCACGTGGCCGACGGCGGCAGCTTCCCGCGCAACCCGCGGCTGAGCTTCGGTGATGCGGTGTCGCTGGCCTGAACTTCGGTCCGGTGCTCTGGGCGCCGCAGGCACGGCACACTGGGGACGTGGATCTGGTCATCGAGTTCTGGCGTCGGCTGACCCAGCTCGGACCGCGCCTCCCGCTGGAGTGGGCGCTCGGCTGTGGGCTGGTGGCGCTTGCCCTGGTCCTGGTCGCCTGGCCGGCCGTCCGTCTGCTGGCCACCATCAGTCACGAGGCGGGCCACGCGTTGGTTGCGCGGCTCTGCGGACGCCGGCTGTCCGGCATCCGGGTGCACTCCGATACCTCCGGGCTTACGGTGACGCGCGGACGTCCGGGCGGCCCGGGAATGGTGGCCACCCTGTTGGCCGGTTACGCCGCACCCGGGCTGGTCGGCCTGGGCCTGGCCTGGCTGGTCAGCATCGGGCATGCCGCCGCGGCGCTGTGGCTGACCGTGCTCGGACTGGCCGCAGTCCTGGTCTGGACCCGCAACCTGTACGGCTTGTTCGTGGTGGCCCTGCTCGGTGCCGGGATCGCGGCGGCCTCCTGGTATGCCCAGCCGCTGCTGCTCGGGGTGCTCGCCAGCCTGCTGGCCTGGCTGCTGTTGTGGTCCGGGCCGCGTCCGGTGATCGAACTGATCGGCCACCGCGGCGCCGGCTCGGACGCCGCGCAGCTGGCTGCGATCACCAGGGTGCCCGGCTTGGTCTGGTGCCTGGGCTGGCTGGGCGTCACGGTGGCCGCGCTGCTCGGCGGTGCGGTCCTACTACTCCCTGATCTGGCCGGACTGCTGCGCTGAGCCTCAGCGCTGCCGGGCCACCAGGCTCAAGAACACATCCTCGATGCTGGCCTCGGTGGCGCTGACCGTTGCCGGAAGGCCGGCCGTGGCCAGCCGGGCTTGCAGCTGCGCTGCTTGCAACGTCGAGGTGGCCGGCACCACCGCCCGCAACGAGGCGCCGGCCAGATAGGCCTCACTGATCCCGTCGGCCTGCTCCAGCCAGGACAATGCGGCCTCGTTGTCCGCGGTCGAGATGGCCAGGATCCGCTGGTCGAAGTACGTCGAGCGGATCTCGGAGGGGCTGCCGGACGCGATGATGCGCCCCCGGTAGATGAAGGCCAGCCGATTGCAGTGCGCGGCTTCGTCCATGTAGTGCGTGGTGACGAACAGGGTCACTCCTCGTCCGGCCAGCTCGTAGAGCAGATCCCAGAACTGACGCCGGGCGACCGGATCGACCCCGGAGGTCGGCTCGTCCAGGAACAGCAACTCCGGCTCGTGGATAGTGGCCGCACCCAAGGCCAGCCGCTGCCGCCACCCAACCGACAGGTTCCGGGTGAGCTCGTGCTCGCGTCCGTTCAAGTCGGCCATCTCCAAGATGTACTCCCGCTGCCGGGCGAACTGCTCATCGGTCAGGTCGTAGACCCCGGCGTAGAACTTGAGGTTCTCGGCCACCGTCATGTCCTCGAACAGCGAGAACTTCTGGCTCATGTACCCGATCCGGCGCTGCACCCGGTCCGGGTGCCGGATCACGTCCTCGCCGAGCACGCGCGCCCGTCCGGCCTTGGGCCGCAGGTTCCCGGTCAGCATCCGGATCGTGGTGGTCTTCCCCGAGCCGTTCGGGCCGAGGAAGCCGAACACCTGGCCGCGCGGGACGTCCAGGTCGATCCCGTCCACGGCGGTGAAGTCACCGAAGGTCTTGGTCAGCCCGTGCACCGAGATGGCCAGCTCGCTCTCGGTGGCCGTGGTCGGTGCCTCCCGGCGAAAGCGGGAGGTCAGCCCGCCGCGTTCGGTCCGCTCTTCGTTGCTCATCGGCCCTCCTCAGTCCGAGATCCGACGACGGGTGGCCACGACGGCCGCGGTGAAGATCACCACGGCGAAGCCGGCCAGTACGACCAGTGGCACGGTCAGGGCGGCGAAGTCGCTGCCCTTGACGAAGGAGTTGCGCAGCACGATCAGCGCCCAGGTCATCGGGATCAGCTTGGTGAACGGCTGGATCAGGTCCGGCATCGACTCGATCGGGAAGATGAAGCCGGACAGGATCATGGTGGGGATCATCAAGAAGGCCATGGCCTGCTGGGCCTGCTGCCGGGTCCGGGAGACCAGCGAGACGAACAGGCCCATCCCGATGTTGGTCAGCATGAACAGGGCCAGGCCGGTGAGCACGACCCAGACATTGCCGCTGAACGGCACTCGGAACCAGAGCATCCCCACCACGGCGACCACCAGCATCTGGGCGGTGGCCAGCACGGCATAGGGGGTGACCTTGCCGATCAGGTACTCCTCGGCCTTGATCGGGGTGACGAACATCTGCTCCAAGGTGCCCGACTCGCGCTCCTTCACCACGGCCTGGGACAGGATGGCCATCAGCGAGATCATCATGATCACGGCAATCAGCCCGGGGATCATGGTGTTCACCGGATCCATGGTCGGGTTGAACATCACCCGGATCCGGGCGTCCACGCCCGGTGGGCTGAGGCTGACCCCGGCCGCGTCCCGCAGTTCGGCGTTGAAGCCGGCGATGATCTGGGACGCATAGCCCGAGCCGACCGCGGAGATCTGCGAGTCCGAGCCGTCCACCACGATGCCGACCGGCGCCGTCTGGCCGGTGATCAGTCGGTCCTCGGTGCCCTCCGGGATCACGATGGCCACCGTCACCGTGCCGCGATCCAGCAGCGGACGCAGTTCGTTCTCGCTGGCCGGGTGGGAGACGATCCGGAAGTAGCCCGAGCCGGTGAAGGCCGCCTCCAACTTCTGGGAGGTGGCGCTGTGGTCCAGATCCACCACGGCGGTCGACAGGTTGCGGATGTCGACGGCCACCACATAGCCGAACAGGATCAGCTGGAGCACCGGCATCAGCATCAGCAGCCGGATCAGCATCGGGTCGCGGCGCAGCTGGAGGAACTCCTTCCAGATCAACAGTCGAATGCGCTTGCCGCTCATCGCCGGGCCCTCCGTCCGTGCAGGGCGCTGGAGACCAGGATCATCACGGTGGCGTAGCCGGCCAGGGCCAACAGCTCGGGCCAGACCTCGGCGAAGCCGCCACCCTTGAGGAAGACCACTCGGGAGATGGTGACCATGTAGCGAGCCGGGAAGGCGTAGCTCAGCCACTGCAGGACAACCGGGATCTGATCCAGGGCGAAGGCCAGCCCGGACAGCAGGAAGGACGGCAGGAAGGCGATCAACAGGGCCAGGATGTTGGCGGTGTCGGTGGTCGGGGCGATCGCCGAGACCAGTAGGCCGAGGCCGAGGGCGGCGAAGACGAATAGCGCTGAGCCGACCGCCAGAGCCCCGATATCGCCGCGCAACGGGACGTCGAAGAGCCATTGCCCCAGGCAGATGATCACCGCCACGTCCAGGAAGGCGATCGCCGTCCAGGGCAGCAGCTTGGCGACCATCAGCTCGACTTTGCGCAGCGGGCTGACGTCGAGCTGCTCCTCGGTGCCCAAGTCCCGCTCGCGGACCAGGGTGACCGCGGTCTGCTGGACGGTGACGATCGCGATGATCACCACCATCAGGCCCGGGATCAGGAAGTCCGAGGATCGCCGTTCCGGGTTGTACCAGGTGCGCACTCGCGGCTCGAGGCCGCCCAGGCTGGACAGATCCAGCCCCTGTGCTTGTGCCCACTGGCGGGTCAGCTGCTGGTTGTAGAGCTGGTTGGCCGCGACCGTGTAGGCCTGCGAGATCCGCGCCGAGGTTGGCTCACTGCCGTCCACCAGGACCGCCACCTGGCCGGTGCCGCCGCTGGCAAGTTGCCGGCCGAAGCCGGCCTCGATCACGATCGCCAGGTGGGCCTGGTTCAGGTCGAAGGCCTGATCCACGGCGTCCATGGTGTCGGCTTCGGACACCACAGTGAAGAAGGTGGAGCCTTCGTACAAGCGCAGATAGTCACGAGACTGGGTGGTGCGATCCAGGTCGACCACAATGGTCGGGACGTGATCGACATCGAAGCTGATGGCGTAGGCGAACAGCAGCAACTGGATCACCGGAGTGATCACCACGGCCAGCAGTGCTCGCGGATCCCGGCCGAGATGCCGAAACTCCTTGATCACGATGGCCGCGATCCGGTCCAGGGACGCTCTCATGCCGCACCAGCGCTCTGGGACGAGTGGGCCGACGACTCGGCCAGGAAGGCGAAGGCGCTCTCCATGTCCATGGCGGCCGGCCGGACCGTGGCCCCGGGCACTCCGGCCCTGGCCAGCGCCGGGATCAGCAGCGCGGCCGGATCGTCCGGCTGCTGCCACAGCACCCGAACCACATCGCCGAACAGATGCGGGGACGCGGCCTCGGGCAGTGTGCGGAGGGCGGCCAGAGCGGCCCGCGGATCGGCGGCGATCACTTCCAGCAGCCGGCCCGGCACCAGTGCCTTGATCTGGGCCGGAGTGCCCTGATTCTGGATTCGGCCGCGGTCGATGAAGGCGATCTGGGTGCAGCGTTCGGCCTCGTCCATATAGGGGGTGGCCACGATCACCGTGGTGCCGTCCTGATGCAGGCCGGCCAGGATCCGCCAGAACTCGCGCCGGGAGACCGGGTCGACGCCGGTGGTGGGCTCATCCAGCAGCAGGAGCTCGGGGGAGTGCATCAAGGTGGTGGCCAGCATCAGCTTCTGCTTCATTCCTCCGGACAGGTGCTGCGCCTGGCGATCGGCGAACTCGGCCAGGCCCATGCTCTCCAGCAGGGACGCGGCCCGGCGGTGGCGCTCGCTGCGGCCGACGCCACGGACCCGGGCGAAGAACTCCAGATTCTCGGCGATCGAGAGGTCGGGGTACAGCGAGAACCTCTGTGACATGTAACCGATGAGTGGCGTGACCGCGTCCCGCTCGGTGATCACGGAGCGTCCGAAGACCTCCGCCGATCCGGTGTCGGGCAGCAGAACCGTGGCCAGCATCCGGATCAGGGTCGACTTGCCGGCCCCGTCCGGCCCGAGCAGGCCGAACACCGCGCCGCGGGGGACGTCCAGATCCAGCTCGGCGACGGCCACGGTGTCACCGAAGCTGCGGCCCAGGCCGGAGGCCCGGACAGCCAGAGGAGGGCTGGTCGGAGTGGTCATGTTCAGTCGAGGCTGACGTCCACCGGCATGCCGGCCTTCAGGCCACCGGACGGGTCGCTGACCTTCACCCGCACCTCGTAGACCAGCTTCACCCGCTGCTCGGCGGTCTGGACGGTGTTCGGGGTGAACTCAGCCTCACTGGCCACATAGCTCACTGTTCCGGTGAACCGGGTGCTGAGGGAGTCGGTGCTGACCGTGGCCGGCGCTGCGACCTTCACCTGACCGATCCGGGTCTCCGGCACGAACACTCGGACGAACAGATCGGTCGGATCGGCGATGGTGAGCAGAGTCTTGCCGGGGGCGGCGTTCTGGCCGGTGTTCGCGGTCACCGAGATCACCACGCCACTGCGCGGAGCGGCGATCTTGGTGTAGCCCAGCTGAACGTCGGCCAGTTTGACGGCAGCCTCGGCCTGGCTGAGCCGCGCCTTCGCTGCGGTGATGTCGGCCTTGGTGGAGTCGTCGTCGTTCTTGGCATTGGTCAGCGCGGCCTTGGCGGCCACCACTCCCTGTTGGGCCTGCTGCTTCTGCAGGGTGAACGCGGCAGCGTCCAGCTCGACCAGGGGCTGGCCCTTGGTCACCTGGTCACCCTCGCTGACCTTGACCGCGGTGATCCGCCCGGCCAGCGCTGAGCCGACCTGGTACTGGTTGCTCTCCACGGCGCCGGTGAAGTCCAGTCCGGTCGTGGACGGGTTCGGCTGGGTGGAACTCCACCACCACCAGCCGCCGGCTCCGGCCAGCAGGGCGACCACCAGGATGATCACCGGGATCGGGGGGTGCTTGCGCGCTTTGGCCATTGTGGTCACCTGTCCATCTCGAGAGTTGCTGCCGGGTGGCAGCCATGGATGCTGAGTTCGACGGGGCTGCCGGCCGGCAGCTGGTCGGTGGCGGTGAACTCCACCTGGACGGCTCTGGTCAGGTGGATCTCATCGGTGCCGGTGCTGGACGGCGGGTAGTCCGCACTGGGGGCGATCCGGGTCAGGGTGGCGGCGATCGTGGTGTCGCCGGCCAACCAGTCGGCATGGACGTCCGCCGCATCGCCGAGGCAGACCGTGGCCAGCTGGGACGGCGACAGCCAGGCGGTCACGGTGCTCGGCCGGTCTGGACGAATGGCGACCGCATCGGCGCCAGCGGCCAGCTGCTCACCGGGCTGCGCCACCCAGACCACGACCCCTGCGCGCGGCGCGACCAGTTCGGCCAGATCGAGTTGCACCGAGGTCAGGTCTACCGGGACCTTCATGGTGTCGGCACCGATCCGAGCCAGTCCGAGCAGATCGCACAGGCTGGCTCGGCCGTCGGTGAGCTTGGCCCGGGCATTGTCGAGTCGGGTTCGTCCGGCGCGGGCCTTCTTCAGCCCGGCGGCCAGCTTCGGCAGGGCGGCGTCGATCTTCTTCAGGCCGGCCTTCAGTTGGCTGCGGGCCGCGGTCAGTTGCTGCTGCTTGGCGATCAGCTCGGGTGGCACCGGCATCCCCGGCGGGAGCGCAGCGATGGCCTGCTGCACCGCAGCCAGTCCGTCCTCGACCTGGCTGAGCTTGTGGCGCAGCGTGGGACGCGTCTTGAGCAGCTTGCTGCGGGTGGACTCCAGCTGGCTGATCGCATCACTCACCTTGGCGCGGGCATCGGCCAGGTCGTGTTGGGCGTCGTAGGTGCTGTCGATGGCTGCCTGGAGCACCCCGATCTGGGCCGACGCCACGGCGGCGTCCGCCTTCGCCGAGGTGAGCTGGGCGGCCAAGGCCGCGGTATCCACCGAGCCCAACGGCTGGCCGGTACGGACGTGGTCACCGACGGCCACCTTCAGCTCGTCCAGAGTGGCCGTGGTGCCCAGGCTGTAGCGCGCGGCCACCCCGCTGGTGGTCTGGGCCTGGCGTCCGCTCACCGGGTCGATCGGACCGGACGCGCGGGTGAAGCCGGCATCCAGGTTCACCGCGGGCATGGCCAGGGCCGGCATGGCGACGACGTCTTGCTCGTCGGTGACGTTGCCGATCACGCGCAGCTCGGGGCTGCTGCCGCAACCGCTCAGTGCCACGGTGGCGGCCAGCGCGAGGACGAGAGTGGGCTGGTGCATCAGGCCTCCACCAGCGTCAGGAAGGCGTCGACCATCTTCTCCAGTTGGCGCACGCTGGGTGGGTTGGCCGGTTCGGCGCTGAGGAACCCGTCCAGAGCGATGTAGGTCATCAGCGGGCCGACGAACATCCGGGCGGCCAGGTCGGGATCGGACAGTCGGATCAGACCCTGCCCAGCAGCCCGGATCAGGATGGCCTGGACCTGAGCCAACAGCTGGCCCGGCAGGGCGTCCCGGAAGACCTTGCGCAGCTCGAGCACTCGGAACACCTCGCCCAGCACCAGGCGGACCAGGGCGATGGCCTCCGGTTCGAGCAGGTTGCGGGTGATCTGCACCGAGAAGCCGACCAGGAGTCGCCGCAAGTCGTCCCGGCTGTTGAGGGCGACCGGTTCGCCGCTGGGCAGGCTGATCTCGCTGATTCCGCCGTACAGCACTGCAGCCAGCAGTTCGATCTTGGTGGGGAAGTAGGTGTACAGGGTCTGCTTGCTCACCCCGGCCTCGGCCACGATGGCGTCGATCGAGGTGCCGGCGAAGCCGTTGGCCAGGAACATCCGATGCGCCGCATCGATGATCTGCGCCCGCTTCGCCCGCTGTCGTTCACTGAGGCCCTCAGTCACGAATCAAACTGTACCGTACAGTTTGATTCGTGCAAGGGGTGCGCCACGAGAGCCGTCCCGACGCCCAAGTAGGCTGTGCGGCATGACCAAATCGGTGGCAGAGCTGGCCAGGCGCCGTAATGGCCTGCCGGGCACGACTGCCGCACCGACCGGTCCGCTCTGGCAGCGCGTCCTGCGCTCGGGCTGGACCTGGCTCCTGCTCGGCGCCACCGCGGTCTTCGTGGCCGCCCTGGCCGCCCAATGGCAGCTCCTCACTGCGGACATTCCGGTCGAGGGTGGCGTCATCGAGGGAGTGAATGCTTCTGCCATCCGCACCTCTGCCTGGCTGGCCTTGCCCACTCTTGCGGTCTGGACGGTGTTGTTCCTGCTCGCTGATCGCTACCGCCCACAGCGGTTCGCCATCTGGTACCTGGCCCTGGGCTGGGGGGCGGCGATCGCCACCTTCCTCTCGATCTACGCCAACACCTGGGCCGGCCAGCACCTGTCGATCGCCGGCGATGGGGATCCGGCCAGCTCGGCGCGGGCGGCGATCTTCGTGGCGCCCTTCGTCGAGGAAGCGGCCAAGGCCACGGTGCTCTTCGGGATCGCCATCCTGGCCCGCTACCGGCTCACCTCGAAGGTCTCCACGATCGTCCTGGCTGGCCTGTCGGCGGCTGGCTTCGCCTTCACCGAGAACATCATTTACTACTCGCGAGTGATCGTGTTCTCCTCACAGAACATCGGGGTCGGTGACGCGGACGCCGCGTTGTCCCAGATCGTGCTGCTCCGCGGTGTGCTCACCGCCTTCGGGCACCCGCTGTTCACCATGATGACCGGGATCGGCCTGGCCGTCGCCCTGCGCACGCGCAGCAAGGTGGTCCGGGTGCTGGCCCCGCTGGCCGGCTACCTGGCCGCAGCCGGGTTGCACATGCTGTTCAACTCACAGGCCACCCTCGCCGACGGACGCACCCAGATGGTCCTCTACTTCGTGATCGCATTGCCGATGGTGCTGGGCGCCCTGGTCTACGTGATCCGGCAGATCCTGGCCGAGGGCCGGCGGATCCGAACCCGGCTCGGCGACTACGTCCAACTCGGCTGGCTGCCGGCCGCCGACCAGCTGGTCAACGCCAAGCTGCGCACCCGGGCCTGGGCGCTGCTGATCGGGATCACCCACGGGCCCAGGGTCTGGTGGGCCACGGTCCGGCTGCAGCGGACGCTGACCGAGCTGGCCTACCTGCGTGACGGTCAGGTGCGCGGCCTCTACGACCAGGCCGCCACTGTGCGGGCCCGGGAGCTGATCGAACTGGCCCACCAGTTGCGTCCGGTGGCGATCGCCGATCCGCGTGGGCGCCGGCTGAACCTGCCTCGGCTGCGCCGACGGCAGCCGAGCGCCTACCAGCCACCGAACTACCCCGGTCCGGCCGGCCTTGGCGGGAACTGGCCAGCGCCGGGCCAGTCGTCGCAGCTAGGATCACCTGGGTATTCGGCCGTGGATCCCCGCTGGGGACCGCCGAAAGGCTAGGAGGAACCGATGAGCGTGGAGAGCCTCTCGGCTGCGCTCGTCAGGTTGCGGGAAGCCTTGGGTGCGGTCCGGCTGCCGCTGGATCTCCCGGACGCGCAGGCCGTGCTGAGCCGGGCCCGGGAACAGGCTGCTCAACTCGACGATTACGTGCTGCCCCGACTTGGACGACTGGACGCCCCGCTGCTGGCCGTGGTCGGCGGCTCCACCGGAGCCGGCAAGTCGACCCTGGTCAACTCGTTGATCGGACGTCCAGTGACCGCAGCCGGAGTGATCCGTCCGACCACCCGGGCCGCCGTCTTGGTGCATCATCCCGACGATGCCGCCTGGTTCACCTCGTCCCAGGTGCTGCCCGGGCTGGCCCGCAGCGACGGGCCGACGCAGGACGTCCGCGCGCTGCAACTGGTGGCTGAGCCCAGCCTGCCTCGCGGGCTGGCCGTGCTGGATGCTCCCGACCTGGACTCGGTGGTCGCCGAGAACCGGGCGCTGGCCGGACAGTTGCTGGCTGCCGCCGACCTGTGGCTGTTCGTCACCTCGGCGGCCCGCTACGCCGATGCCGTGCCCTGGGACTACCTGCGCTCGGCCGCCGAGCGCAAGGCCGTGGTCGCGGTGGTCCTGGACCGGCTGCCACCAGCAGCCGTGGACGATATCCCGGCCCACCTGGGCCAGATGATGAGCCAGCGCGGGCTGGCCGAGTCGCCGCTGTTCGCGGTGCCCGAGACCGAGGTGGACGCCGACGGGCTGCTGCCGGCCGCTGCGGTGGCGCCGATTCGCTCCTGGCTGGCCGAACTGGCCCACAGTGCTGTGCGCCGCAATGAGGTGGTCGTGCAGACCCTGGACGGTGCGATCACCGCGCTGGCTGCGGCGGCCCCGCAGGTGGCCGAGGCCGTTGAGGCCCAGCAGGATGCCGTGGCCACGCTGCGTGGCGATGTGGAGTCGATCTTCGCCATGGCTGCCGAGTCGATCTCGGCCCAGACCGCGGACGGAACCATGCTGCGCGGTGAGGTGCTGGCCCGCTGGCAGGACTTCGTCGGGACCGGTGAGTTCTTCCGTGCGGTCGAGCAGAAGATCGGCCGGATGCGAGACCGGCTGACCGCCGCCGTGAAGGGCGAGCCTCGCCAGGCCGCCCAACTGAAGATCGCCGTGGAGTCCGGGCTGGAGATCCTGCTGCGCGAAGAGGGCGAGGCTGCCGTCCGCCGCGTCGTTGCCAGCTGGCAGGCCCACCCGGCCGGACGCCGGCTGTTGGCCGAGCATGAGGAGTTGGGGCGCACGCTGCCCGAGTTCGGCCCGGCCGCGGCTCAGGCCGTCCGCGACTGGCAGGGCGATGTGCTCACTTTGGTGACCAGCGAGGGCCAGCAGAAGAAGGCGAAGGCGCGCTACCTGGCGCTCGGCCTGAACGGCATCGGGGTGGCCCTGATGATCGTGGTCTTCTCTCAGACCGGCGGCCTGATCGGCGCCGAGGTGGGCATCGCCGGCGGCACCGCGGTGCTGGCCCAGCGGTTGTTGGAAGCGGTCTTCGGGGAGGACGCCGTCCGACGCCTGGCCCGGCAGGCCAAGCAGCAGTTGGACGCCCGCACCGCCCAGGTGCTGGCACCGGAGTCGGCGCGGTTCCAGGCTGTCCTCGATCAGATCGAAGTGCGTCCGGGCCAGGCGGAGGAGTTGCGGGCCGCCGTGGCCGAACTGGATCGGGCCCGTGCCGAGGCCGACCGCTTCACCAGCGCTCCGGTGCCGAAGGCCCCGGCCATTCCGGTGCCCACCGAGCTGGCCGCGTTGGCTGCGGAAGTGACGCGTCGTCCGCAGCCGCAGCCGGCTGAGCGGGACGAGGAGTCGACGCCGGTCGAAGAGGTGGAGCACTCGTGAGTGAAGACCGACTGAACCGTCGGATCGAGGCGTTGCGTACGGCCACCGAGTTGGCTGCCGGGCGCAGCGACGAGGCCGTGCTGACCGCGGCCGGTCAGGTGATCGAGCGGGCCGGGACCCGGGTCGCGCTGAGCGGCTCACACACGGTGATCGCGATCGCCGGATCAACCGGCTCGGGCAAGTCGAGCCTGTTCAACGCCATCAGCGGCACCGAACTGGCCGAAGTGGCGCTGCGCCGTCCGACCACCTCGAAGGCCATGGCGGCCAGCTGGGGGACCAAGCTGCCCCACGAGTTGCTCGACTGGCTGGACATCACCCGACGGCATCTGATCGCCGCCGAGCCCGGGGAGCTGTCCGATCTGGTCCTGCTGGACCTGCCCGACCACGACTCGGCCGACCTCGGCCACCGGCTCAATGTGGACCGGCTGATCGAGCTGGTGGACGCCATGATCTGGGTGGTCGATCCGCAGAAGTATGCCGATGCGGCTCTGCACGATGGCTACCTGCGGCGGCTGGCCAGCCATGCCGAGGTGATGCTGGTCGTGCTCAACCAGGTGGATCTGCTGCCACCGGACCAGCTGGACAACTGTGTGGCCGACCTACGTCGGCTGTTGGACGAGGAGGGCCTGCGGGCCACCCCGCTGATCGCGGTGTCGGCGGCCACCGGACGCGGCGTCCGGCAGTTGCGGGACTCGCTGGCCCAGACCGTGGCGAACAAGCAGGCCATGACCCGGCGGCTGGCCGCCGACGTCACCGTCTCCGCCGAGGCCCTGACCCGCGATCTCGGCCCCGAGGCGCCGGCCCGGGTGAACCCGAGCCTGGTGCGGCAGGTGGACTCGGCGCTCGCGGAAGCTGCGGGGGTGTCCCTGGTCGTCGAGGCGACCCGGACGTCCTGGCGCCGGCGCGGCGCGATCGCCACCGGTTGGCCCCTGGTCAGCTGGATCGGACGGATCAAGCCCGACCCGCTCAAGCGGTTCCGGCTCGAGCTGGCACCGGCCGAGCCGCAGCCCACCGAGGTGAACCGGACGTCGCTGCCGCCGGCCACGGCCGTCCAGAAGGCGCTGGTGGACAAGGGAATGCGGCTGCTGGTCGACCATGCCCGCACCGGGCTTCCGGCCGGCTGGGCGCGGGCAGTCGAGGCCGCCGCGCACGCCAACGACGCGATCCTGGCCGACCGGTTGGACAAGGCCGTGGCCGAGGTCAGCCTGGACCGGCGCCGGTGGGCCTGGTGGTGGCCGCTGATCGGGCTGCTCCAGTGGGTGCTGATCATCGCGGCCGTGGCCGGGGCGCTGTTCCTCTTCGCCGGCTCCACGCTGACGTCATGGGGCGTTCCGCCGCTGCCCGCACTGACCTGGTACGGCTACCCGTTGGGCTTCTGGCTGCTGGCCGGGGGAGTCGGCGGTGGCCTGGTGCTGGCCGGAGTGTCCCGGCTGCTGGTCTGGGCCGGTGCGGCCCGGCGCGCGGCCAAGGCCCGGCGCGAGCTGTCCGCCGCGGTGACGACCGTGGTCGCCGAGCTGGTGATCACACCGCTGCAGGCCGAGCTGGACCGCTACCACGAGGTACGTCGGCAGCTGCGGACCGCGGCATCGTCCTGATCCTGCGCTGCGTGCGGGATCCACAGCCGGTTCGGCTCGTCCACAGGCAGCCCAGTTCGCTGACCGTGAGGAGCTCTCACCCCCCACTGTGAAGGGCATCCGAGGAAGGGATCGACATGGATGCCATGGTCTGGATGACCGGTTACGTCGGCGGTGACGTGGAGTTCCGCACCGTGAAAGAGGAGTACACCTTCGCGAGCTTCCGGCTCGCCTGCACCCCGCGGCAATGGCGGGGCGGGGAGTGGGTGGACGCGGAGACCACCTGGATCGTGGTCAGCTGCAGCCGCGGGCTGGCCGAGAACGTCCGCTCCAGCATCGGCAAGGGTGACCCGGTGGTGGTGGCCGGCAAGCTGCGCACCGACCGCTGGACCGACGGCCAGGGTGGATCGCACGAGCGCCTGGTGATCGAGGCGCTCAGCGTCGGCCACGACCTGAGCCGGGGGACGTCGGTGTTCCGTCGGGCCAGTCGGGCCACTCCGGAGGCCGAGCCGGTCGCCGAGGTGACCGAGGTGACGGAGTCGGCTGCCTGAGACCGCGGGACGGCGTTGACTGCCTGGGTCCGGGGGACGGCGTTGGCCGCCTGAGTCCGGGGCGGGAGCCGGCGGCCTGAGCTCGCGGGACAGCGTCGGCCCGCCCCCGCGGCGCACCCGCTCTTGGAGCGAACCTCGTGCTGTGGGGCGGGAGCGCCTCGGGCGTGAGGCTGGTTCGACCGAGCCCCGGGCTGGGCCGAGCAGCTGAGTTGTGTGGCGGGCGGGCTGGCTCCTGTGGCGGGTTCGACTGGGGCGTGGGGCGGGTTCGACTGGGGCGTGGGGCGGGTTCGACTGGGGCGTGGGGCGGGTTCGACTGGGGCGTGGGGCTGGATCGGTTGGGCCGTGGGCTGGGTCCGCGAGCCGGGTTGACCAGCTGGGTCGCGATGTCGGGCTCGTGGGGTCGGGATCGCTTGGCCGTGAGGCGGGCCAACAGGGCCATGAGGCGGGTTCGACTGGGGCGTGGGGCTGGGTCGACTGGCTTGTGGGGCGAGGTTGGCGGGTTCCTGAGGCAGGGACGGCAGACCTCGAGTGGCTCCGAGTCGGCGGCCGAGGCCCGCCGCCGGGGTCGTACGACTGCGCTTCGCGTACAGCGCGTTGCCGCGTCGTAGGGCACCCGGTGTGCTTCCATCGAGGTGGATCGTCGCGGGAAGCCGACGCATCCGACTCCAGGAAGTCACACCGCCGCAGCTCCTGAGAGGGTAACTTCGCCGAAGCCCGGCACCTGACCGACTGAAGCCGCCACTGCTCCTTACCCCGAGGAGTTGTCTGATGTCTGTCTTGCTGGATGAGTCGGCTCCGGGCCTGGCCCGGCAGGGCGCTCGGGCTGGCCAGGGTTGGAGCCCGGTCGCCCGTCGTTCCATGGCGAGCCGCGTGACAGCTGATCCTCGGCCGATGTCGGTGGTGCTGCCACGACCGGGGGCGCCCCGGAGGGCCGTCATTCCGGCCGTGCCCCTAGGCGCGGTCGCTTCAGGTTCCGATCAGCCGAGCAGGTGGCGGTGGTGGTCGCCGGCCCTCGTGCTGGTCGCGGTGCTGGTTGCCGGCGGGCTCAACTCGTCCGCGATCGGATCCGGGCAGCGTCCGGGCTGGCCGGGGGTGATCGCCTCGGTGCTCTTCGTGGTGTCGTGGGTGGGCTACCTGGCTGCGGCCGGACGCCCGCAGCGGCTGGCCACGCTGCGACGCCTGAACGCCTGTTGGGCGGCGATCATCGCCGGCAGCGCCTTGACCGCCTCGCTGGTCGGCCTGCCGCTGACCGGCCAGAACGCGGCCGAAGGTGCGTTCGCCATTACTTCACTGCTCTTGGCCGCACCGGTCTACGGCCTGACCGGCCTGGTGGGCGGTGAGCACTTCCCGCTGGGCATGTCCGGCTTGGCGGTCGCCTGTTACCTCGGACTACTCGCCTTCGCGATCGCCCGACTGCGCGCTCCGCGCGCGAAACTCGCGGCTAGCCGCGGGTGAGCTTGCGGTGCGCGGTGCGGTGCGGACGCGCCGCGTCCACTCCGAGCCGCGCGACCTTGTTCTCCTCGTAGTCGGCGTAGTTGCCCTCGAACCAGAACCAGACCGCGTCGTCGGCGTCGGTGCCCTCCCAGGCCAGGATGTGAGTTGCCACCCGGTCCAGGAACCAGCGGTCGTGGGAGATCACCACGGCACAGCCCGGGTACTCCAGCAGCGCATCTTCCAGTGACTGCAGGGTCTCCACGTCCAGGTCGTTGGTCGGCTCGTCCAGCAGCAGCACATTGCCGCCCTGCTTCAGGGTGAGGGCCAGGTTCAGCCGGTTCCGCTCACCACCGGACAGCACGCCGGCCAGCTTCTGCTGGTCGGGGCCCTTGAAGCCGAAGGAGGCCACATAGGCCCGGGACGGCATCTCGAAGCTGGCCACCTTGATGTGGTCCAGGCCGTCGGAGACGACCTCCCAGACGTTCTTGTTCGGGTCGATCCCGGAGCGTCCCTGGTCGACATAGGAGAACTTGACGGTGCCGCCGACCTTCAGGCTGCCCGAGTCAGGCTGCTCCTGGCCGACGATCATCTTGAACAGCGTGGTCTTGCCCACACCGTTGGGGCCGATGATGCCGACGATGCCGGCCCGCGGCAGAGTGAAGCTGAGGTTCTCGATCAGCACCCGGTCGCCGAAGCCCTTGGTCAGCTTGTTGGCCTCCATCACGTCCGAGCCCAGGCGCGGGCCCGGCGGGATGTTGATCTCGGCGAGATCGACTGCGCGGTTCCGCTCGGCCTCGGCTGCGAGCTCCTCGTAGCGGGCCAGGCGGGCCTTGTTCTTGGCCTGGCGGGCCTTCGGGTTGGCCCGCACCCACTCCAGTTCCTTCTCCAGGATCTTGGCGCGCTTGGCGTCCTTCTTGCCCTCGATCTGCAGCCGGGACCGCTTGGTCTCCAGGTAGGTGGAGTAGTTGCCCTCGTAGGGGTGCAGCTGGCCGCGGTCGATCTCGCAGATCCACTCCGCGACGTTGTCCAGGAAGTAGCGGTCGTGGGTGACCGCCAGGACGGCGCCCGGGTAGCTCTTCAGGTGACCCTCCAGCCAGCTGACGCTCTCGGCGTCCAGGTGGTTGGTGGGCTCGTCCAGCAGCAGCAGGTCGGGCTGGGCCAACAGCAGCTTGCACAGCGCCACCCGGCGCCGCTCGCCACCGGAGAGCACATCGACGATGGCATCCGACGGCGGGCACTGCAGGGCGTCCATGGCCTGCTCGAGCTGGGAGTCCAGGTCCCAGGCGTTGCGGTGGTCGATCTCGGTCTGCAGCTTGTCCATCTCGGCCAGCAGCGCGTCGAAGTCGGCGTCCGGCTCGCCCATGGCCAGGGAGACCTCGTTGTAGCGGTCGAGCAGCGCCTTGGTGTCGGCCACGCCCTCGTAGATGTTCTCCAGGACGGTCTTGCCCTCGGTCAGCGGTGGTTCCTGCAGCAGGATGCCGACCGTCTTGTCCTTGGCCAGCATGGCATCACCGTTGTCGGCCTTGAGCATGCCGGCCATCAGCTTCAGCATTGTCGACTTGCCGGCACCGTTGGGGCCGACCACGCCGATCTTGGCGCCCTCGAAGAAGGAGAGGGTGACGTTGTCCAGCACCAGCTTCTCGCCCAGCTTCTTGCGGACGTTGTGCATGGTGAACACGAACTCAGGCATGTGATGATTCCTCGCTAGTTGGGCGGCGTCCAGTATGCCAGCGTCCCGCTCAGCTTCCCGACGTCGGCCCACCGACAAGCAGCTCAGCCAGCGTGATGGCCGACCGACCGCGCAGATCTGCCACCTGGTAGCGGCAGGAGAACCCGTCAGCCAGGACGATGGCATCCGGCCCGGCGGCCTCGATGGCCGGCAGCAGATGCAGTCCGGCGACCGCGACCGAGGTGTCGTAGTGGGTCATCCCGAAGTCTCCGGCCATTCCGCAGCAGCCCTCGATGGTGACCAGGCGGGCTCCGGTGCGGGCCAGCAGCGCGGCATCGGTGGCCCAGCCCAGCACCGCGGCATGGTGGCAATGCGGCTGAGCCACCACGGTGAGCCCGCTCAGGTCCGGCGGCGTCCAGTCGCTGGTGCTCAGGATCTCGGCCAGGGTGTGCACGCCGGCCGCAACCGCCTCCAGCCGGGGGTCGGCGATCAGGCTGGCAGCGTCGTGGCGCAGCGCGGCGATCTCGGACGGCTCCAAGCCAACGATCGGTACCCCAGCCGCGGCGATCGGATGCAGCACGTCCAGCGTGCGGCGGAGCGCTCTGGCCGCGCGCCGGCGCTGCCCGGTGCTGATCAGCGCGACCCCGGCGTCCACCCGGCGGCGCACCAGCAACGGGGTCAGCCCGGCCTGACCCAGGACCTGGGTCAGCGCAACGAGCTGCTCAGCCTCGGCCGCATCGGTGAATGGGTCGATCCAGATCGCCACCGGGCGCGGCACCGTGCTCAGCTCGGTCCGGTCCACGAACGGCAGTCCCACTCTGCGGTGCGCCGGACGACGGCTGAACCGAGGCAGCCGGCGGCGGTGGTCGACCCCGGCGACCGCAGCCACCAGGCGACGCAGTCCAGACGCGGCCAGGGTGGCATTGGCCAAGTCGGGAAGTCCGGGGAGCGAGCCGATCAGCCCGGCCCAGGTCTGCAGCCGGCCCAGGCTGTAGTGCACCCGTGGCCGCAGCCGGCCGCGGAAGGCCTCGTCCAGCACCTGCGACTTGGCAGCGGCCAGATCGGTGCCGGTCGGGCACTCGCTGACGCAGGCCTTGCAGGACAGGCAGAGTTCAAGGGCCTCGGCGACCTCGGCCGAGCGCCAGTCGGGCGCGATCAGCTCACCGTCGATCAGTTCCTGCAGCACCCGAGCCCTGCCCCGGGTCGAGTCCTGCTCGGCCCCGGTGGCCTGGTAGGACGGGCACATGGCACCGTCCGGCGTCAGACACTTGCCGACCCCGGTGCAACGGTGCGCCTGCTCGACGAACTCCGGACGCAGCCGCGGCAGCCGCGAGGCTTCGGCCCGCGGTCGGCGCAGGTCCAGATCGAGCGGACGCGGCTCGACCAACACTCCGGGGTTCAGCAGGTTGTTCGGGTCGAAGATCTGCTTGACGGCGGCGAACAGGTTCAGCGCCGCGGGGGAGTACTGCCGGGCCAACAACTCTGAGCGCGCCCGGCCGTCCCCGTGCTCTCCGGAGGCCGATCCGCCGAACTCGGCTGCCAGATCGGCGGCCTCCTCGACGAAGCGTCGATAGCCGGCCACCCCGTCCGGGCTGCTCAGCGCGAAGTCGATCCGGACGTGCAGGCAGCCCTCACCGAAGTGTCCGTACGGCACCCCGTGCAGGCCGTGCGCGGCTAGCAGCCGCTCGAAGGCACGCAGGTAACCCCCCAACGCGGCCACCGGAACTGCCGCGTCCTCCCAGCCGGCATGGGACGGACGCGCCCCGCTGATCGCGGCCAGCCCGGCGGCGTCCGCGCGGAGCCGCCAGAGCCCATCGGCCTGCCGGGGATCGGTGATCGGGCTCCCGGCAAGCCCGTGCACCGCCCGGCTCAGCGACTGGGCTCGCTCCTGGAGCTCGGCGGGGTCGTCCCCGGCCAGCTCGACCAGCAGCCAGCCGTCGCCCGGCGGCAGTGGCAACCCGGGGCCGAGCCGGTCCCCGGCAGCCTGCAGCAGCCGCCGGTCGAGCCCTTCGATCGCGGTCGGGCCGAAGCCGGTCACCAGTGCGGCGTCGTCGGCCGCTGCAGCCATGTCCGGGTAGCCGATCGGGACCAGGGTGGTCAGCCTCGGCACGGGCACCAGCCGGAGCCGGGCACCCAGCACCACGGCCAGAGTGCCCTCCGAGCCGGCCAGGAAGCGGGCCACGTTGAAGCCGTTCTCCGGTAGCAGGTGCTCCAGTGCGTATCCGGAGACCTGCCGGGAGAACCTCCCGAACTCGGTGCGGATCAGGCCGAGGTTGGCCGCTACCAGCTGCTGCAGGGCGTCCAGGATCGGTGAGTGCGGCTGTCCGGCCCCCAGGCTGAGCCGATCGCCGGTGCCGGTGATCACTTCCAGGCCGAGCAGGTTGTCACTGGTGCGTCCGTAGCCCAGCGCGCGGGCTCCACAGGCGTTGTTGCCGATCATCCCGCCGATCGTGCAGCGGTCGATGGTGGACGGATCCGGCCCGAGTCGCAGTCCGTGCCGTCCGGCCGCGGCGTTGAGGCGTCCGCCGACCACGCCGGGCTCGACGATGGCGGCTCGTCCGCTGGGATCCAGATGGGTGATCCGGGTGAGCTTCGAGCAGTCGATCACCAGGCCGGTTCCGATCGCGTTGCCAGCGATCGAGGTGCCCGATCCTCGGCTGGTGATCGCGATTCGGGCATCGAGGGCGGCCCGGGTGAGCCGGGCGAGTTCGTCCACCGACGTCGGACGGGCCACAGCGGCCGGGATCACTCGATACAGGGAGGCGTCGCCCCCATAGAGGGCTCGGGTCAGCGTGGTCCGATCGAGGTCGAACCCTTGGGCAGCCAGCCGGTCCAGGGCAGTGTTCGCTCCGGCCGGCACGTCCTCAGTCTGTCACGCTGAGTACGGCCTGCATGGCGCGACCGAGCGCAGTGAAGTCGGCCTTCGAGACCGGGTCGACCAGAATCCGACGGACCGACTCGACATGGTAAGGAGCAGCCTCGACCAACAGCGCGTAGCCGGCCTGGGTCATGTTCGCGATCACGCCGCGCCGATCGGACGGGCAGGACAGCCGACTGATCAGGCCTTTTGTCTCCATCCGCGCCACCGTGTGGGTCAGCCGGGAACGGGACTGCCGGACCCGGGACGCCAGATCGGACATCCGCAACTGGTGGTCGGGGGACTCCGACAGGTGCACCAGAATCTCGTACTCGCCCAGATCCAGGCCGAACTGACGCAGCTCCGCGTCGAGTACTTCGGTGATCTTGGCCACGCCGTTCAGGTAGAGCCGCCAAATCCGCTGCTGGTCCTCGCTGAGCCAGCGCGGGACGATCTCGGTTGCCATAAGCACATTCTCTCAAACTTGTACCGGTTTCAACAAACCTAGCGCAGTCGGCAACCGGTCCGCTGCGGCGACCCACCGTGAATCCCACCAATCAGTGAACCGGGCCGGTAGCTTGCCTTGTCCGGAGCGCCACCCGCTCTAGACTGCCATGACGAGTCCAAGGGCGGATGAGGGGATTTTCATGATCGACGTCGCTGCAACCTTGCGGGAGGCGCCGCAATCAGTAGGAGCGATGCTCCGGTGGCGAGCAGCCAAGACGCCTGCCAAGGAGGCGTTCCGCTACCCAGGTCCGAACGGTGACTGGCTGTCTATCGACTGGGCGGAGACCAGCAAGCGGGTGGACGAGTTCGCCGCCGGCCTGCTCGCCCTCGGGCTGCGTCCGGAGGAGCGGGTCTCGATCGTGGCGAACACCAGGATCGAGTGGATCCTGATCGACTACGCGATCAACACCGCTGGTGGCGCCACGACGACCATCTACCCGAACACCCAGGGCGACGACTTCACCTACATCGTGACCCACTCAGGCTCGGTGATTCTGGTCGCCGAGAACGCCGAGCAGCTGGCCAAGCTCGATGCGAACCCGGAGGCGTCCGCAGGGGTACGCAATGTGATCCTCATCGACGGTCACGGCGACGGCGATCGAGTGCTCGACCTGGAGCAGCTCGCCGAGCGCGGCCGGACGGCGCTGGTCGCCGACCCTGAGCTGGTGAACCGGTCGATCGGCGGCAGCGGCCTGGACACCTTGGCCACCCTGATCTACACCTCGGGCACCACCGGACGTCCGAAGGGCGTCGAACTGACCAACCGCTGCTGGGTCTACCAGGCATTCGTCCTGGACCAGATGGAGATCATCTCCGACAGCGACCTGCAGTACCTGTGGCTGCCGTTGTCCCACGTGTTCGGCAAGGACCTGCTCACCATTCAGCTGGCGATCGGCTTCAGCACGGCCGTGGACGGCCGGATCGACCAGATCGTGCCCGGCCTGGGTGCGGTGCATCCGACCTTCATGTGCGGGGCTCCGCGCATCTTCGAGAAGGTCCGCGCTGCGGTGATGCTGTCCTCGCCGCGCAGCGGGATCAAGGGCCGAATCGCCCGCTGGGCGTTCTCGGTCGGACGTTCGTCCCGGGAGGACCGGCTGGCCGGCCGGGAACTGCCGCCGGTGCAGCGTTTCGCCTACTCCGTGGCGGATCACTTGGTGTTCAGCAAGCTCAAGGAGCGGATGGGCGGCAACATCAGCTTCTTCATCTCGGGCTCGGCCAAGCTGAACTCGCAGGTGCAGTCCTGGTTCTACTCGGCCGGCCTGGTCGTGGCCGAGGGCTACGGCCTTACTGAGACCGGCGCGGTCAGCTGCGTGAACCTGCCGCTGCCGCCGCGGTTCGGGACGGTCGGCCCGGCCCTGCCCGGCACTGAGGTCAAGATCGCCGAGGACGGCGAGATCCTGATCAAGGGACCGGCGGTGATGCGCGGCTATCACAACGATCCCGAGCGTACCGCCGAGGTCCTGGTGGACGGCTGGTTCCACACCGGTGACATCGGTGAGTTCGACGCCGACGGCTTCTTGAAGATCACCGATCGCAAGAAGGACCTGATGAAGACCTCCGGCGGCAAGTACGTCGCCCCGGCCAAGGTCGAGGGCGTGATTGCGGCCACCATTCCCTATGTGTCCCAGGTGGTCGCCGTGGGCGATGGCCGCAAGTACATCTCGGCGCTGCTCACCATGGATCGGGACAACCTGGCCAAGTGGGCCGCCCGCAAGGGATTGTCCGACATCTCCTACGAGACGCTCACCCAGCATCCGGAGTTGCGGCGCACCCTGGAGCGCTTCATCAACTCGGCCAACGCCAAGCTGGAGCGCTGGGAGACGGTCAAGCGGTTCGCGGTCCTGCCATCGGAGTTCAGCATGGACGACGGCGGCATGACGCCGAACATGAAGGTGCGGCGCAAGGTGATCACCGACCGCTACGCCGACGTGGTCGAGTCGCTCTACGACTCCGACGAGCCTGAGTACCTCGATCCTGACGCGAGGTGAGCTTCGACAGTTCGGTTCCGCTGCGCTGGGTGGACGTTGATGCCCAAGGCCACGTCAACAACGCCCTGATCGCGGACTACCTGCAGGAAGCCCGGGTCGATTGGCTGCAGTCCGGCGCCAACGCGCATCTGCTCGGCGACGCCACCATGGTGGTCTCCCATCAGGTCGAGTACCTCGGTCCGGTCTTCTTCTCCACGACGCCGCTGCGGGTCAGCCTGGACGTCGGAGTGGTCGGTGCGGCTCGCTTCGTCCTGGGCTATCAGGTGTTCCAGGACGAGCGACTGGTATCCCGGGCTCGCAGCACTCTGTGCCTGTACGACTATCGGGCGGCCCGGATTCGACGGATGACCGGTGCCGAGCGGGAGTGGTTCGCCGCCCAGTCCGTGGCCCTCGAGCCGTTCCGGGCGATCGACGGCTGGCGGGTGGGTCCGGACGCCTCCGAACACACCTTCACCGTGCGGTGGTCCGATCAGGACGCCTACCGCCACGTGAACAACGTCCGAGTCTTCGACTACTTCGCCGAGGCCAGGGTGCGACTGACCCCCGAGCCGGGACCGGATCGGATGACCCAGGCCGCCGCCGAGCAGCTCACCTGGATGGTGGCCCGGCAGGACGTCGACTATCTCGGCCAGATCGTCCAGCGCCCCGAGCCCTATCGGGTGCGCACCGCGGTCGCGAAGCTCGGCCGCACGTCGGCCACGCTGGTCGCCGAAGTGCAGGACCCGCTCGATGATCGCGTGCTGGCAAGGGCGCATACCGTCCTGGTCAGCGGCGACGTGAGTGGACGTCCGGTTCCACTGCCGAAGGTGATGCACGACTCGGCAGCGGCCTGGCCGGCGGTTCGCGCGGTTCGCGCCTAGCGGGAGTAGGTCTGCCGGCCCCGCCAGTAGGTGGCCACCACCGGGTCGGGCAAGTCCCGTCCGTGGTACGGGTTGTTCCGGGACCGTGACTTGGACGCCGCGGCATCAACAGCGGCCCGGGCGGTCGGGTCGACCAGGACCAGGTTGGCCGGCTCACCGATCGCCAGCGGACGGCCCTGGCCGGGCACCTGGCCGAGCGCGGCCGGAGTGGACGACATCCGCTGCACCAGCGTCGGCCAGTCCATCCGTCCGGTGTTGATCATCACCTCGATCACCACGGCCAGCGCCTGCTCGAGGCCGAGCATGCCGGGCAGGGCGATGTCGAAGGGGTGGTCCTTGTCCTGACGGGCGTGCGGGGCATGGTCGGTGCCGACCACGTCGATGGTGCCGTCGGCCAGCGCCTCCCGGATCGCCTCCACGTGTTCGGAGGTGCGCAGCGGCGGGTTCACCTTGAAGGTGGTGTCGTAGGACGCGACCAGCGGGGTGTCCAGCAGCAGGTGGTGCGGAGTGGCCTCTGCGGTCACCTTCACCCCGCGCTTCTTGGCCCAACGGATGATCTCGACGCTCTCGGCGGTTGACACGTGGCACACATGCACCCGGGAGTCGGTGAGCGCGGCGAGTTCGACATCGCGGGCCACGATCACGCTCTCGGCCTGGGACGGCCAGCCGGGCAGGCCGAGTCGTCCGGACCATTCGGACTCGTGGCAGCAGGCGGTCGAGCCGGCCAGCCGGGGATCCTGGGAGTGCTGGGCCACCATGCCGTCGAAGGCCTTGACGTAGGTGAGCGCTCGGCGCATCAGCAGCGAGTCGGAGACGCACTTGCCGTCGTCGGAGAAGACCCGCACCTTCGCCTTGGAGTCGGCCATCATGCCGAGCTCGGCGAGTTCCTCACCGGCCAGCCCCTTGGTGACCGCGCCGACCACCTGCACCTGGCAGTGGCCCTCGCGCTCGCCGAGGGCGTGGACGTACTCGGCGGCCTCTGCGGTGTCGGTGACTGGACTGGTGTTGGCCATGGCGTGCACGCAGGTGAAGCCACCGCGGGCGGCGGCATCGGTGCCGGAGTCGACGGTCTCGGCGTCCTCGCGTCCGGGCTGGCGCAGGTGGGTGTGCAGGTCGACTAGACCCGGGATGGCCAGCAGCCCGGCGGCGTCGAACCGCTCCACGCCGGCCGGGGCACTGGCCGGGTCGGCGAGAACACCGTCCTTCAGGTAGAGATCGGTGATCGTCCCATCGGCCAGTCGGGCGCCGTTGATCAGCAGGCTCACCGCATCGCTCCTTCGTCAGAACCCAGTAGGTGGTACAGCACACTCATCCGGACCGCGACGCCGGAGGCGACCTGATCCAGGACCAGCGAGTTGGCCGCGTCGGCGGCGGCGCTGGAGATCTCGACGCCGCGGTTCATCGGCCCGGGATGGCAGATGCCGGCTCCCGGCTTGAGCGCCCGCAGCCGTTCCTCGGTGAGGCCGTAGCCGGCGGTGTACTCGCGTTCGGTGGGGAAGTAGCCACCGGCCATCCGCTCGCGCTGGACCCGCAGCATCATCACGATGTCGGCCTCGGGCAGCACGGCGTCGAAGTCGCTGGTCACCTGGCAGCCCCAGTTCTCGACCCCGGTGGGCAGCAGGGTGGGCGGCGCGACCAGGACCACCTCGCCGCCGAGCAGGTTCTGCAGCAGGACGTTGCTGCGCACCACCCGGGAGTGCAGCAGGTCGCCGACGATGGCGATCTTCTTCCCGGCGAAGCCCTCGCGACCGAGGCTGCGGAAGTGCTTGCGCATCGTGTAGGCGTCGAGCAGGGCTTGGGTGGGGTGCTCATGCTGGCCGTCGCCGGCGTTGACCACCTGGGCTCGGACCCAGCTGGCCACCTGGGCGGCAGCGCCGGAGGAGGGGTGTCGGATCACGAAGCAGTCCACGCCCATGGCGTCCAAGGTGAGCATGGTGTCGCGCAGCGACTCGCCCTTGCTGACGCTGGAGCCCTTGGCCGAGACGTTGATGGTGTCGGCGGACAGCCACTTGCCGGCGATCTCGAAGCTGGTCCGGGTGCGGGTGGAATCCTCGAAGAAGATGTTCACGATGGTGCGGCCGCGCAATGCAGGCAGCTTCTTCACCGGACGGGACTGCACCTGCTGCATCTCTTCGGCGAGGTCGAGGATGGCATTCGCATCGGTTGCCGAGAGGTCGGCGCAGCCGAGGAGGTGGCGCATCAGGACTCCTTCCCGGTTCGGGTGATCGTGATGGCGTCGGTGCCGTCGAGCTCGGCCAGTTGTACGGCCACGCGCTCGTCATCGGCGGCCTGGATGGTGCGGCCCACGGTGTCGGCGGCGATCGGCAGCTCCCGGTGCCCCCGGTCGACCAGGACGGCCAGCCGGACGGCCCGCGGTCGGCCCAAATCGCGCAGGGCGTCGAAGGCGGCCCCGATGGTGCGTCCGGAGTAGAGGACGTCGTCCACCAGCACCACCACCGAGTCGTCGATCGAGCCGGGGATCGCCGTGCGCCCGGGGTTGCGGGTCGGGTTGGCCCGCAGGTCGTCGCGGTACATGGTGATGTCGAGTTCGCCCTGCCGGACCGGACGCCCCTCGACGCTCTCGATCAGTGCGGCCAGTCTCTTGGCCAGTGGGACCCCTCGGGTCGGAATGCCGAGCAGCACCAGATTCTCCGCGCCGTGGTTGGCTTCGAGGAGTTCGTGAGCCATTCGGGTCAATGCCCGAGCAACTTCCGACTCGTCGGCCACCACTCGGGAAAACTGGGGAGTCGGGGTGTCGGTTGCTGGATCAGCCACGCAGCGCTCCTCGGTCGTGAGCCGGGCGCCATCTCGAGGCCACCAGGCTTCGAGCGGCCAATCTATCGGACCCAGCGACCGACCGCTGTCGCTGCCCGGTCTGTGTCGGTGCCGCGACTCTGCTTGTGCCAGTGCCGCCGCCCGACGTGTGGCGGTGGCACACACGGGCGAACCCGCGCGTGGTGGCCAGGTCAGCGTGGCGGAACCGTACTGCCCTGGCGGCCAAGCCGACGTCGGTTCCCGGTAGTGGAGGTCGGCGGCCGTAGAAGCCAGCAGGCCTCGACCACCGCTGGGCAGGCGGAGCGAGCGAGTATCAAGAGAAGGCAGTCGCCAGCGGACAGCCAGCCCCAGCGCCCAGGAGCTCTCAGCCACCAACCACCAGCGGCATCAGCAGGCAGGCCCCGCCCAGCGTCCACCAGCGTCCATCGGCCACCCGCAGGTATCAGCGGGCGGGCAGACAGCCACCAGCAGGTGTCAGTGGGCAGCCGGTGGCCTAGGAGCTCTCAGCCGGCAGATAGAGCCCAGCATCTAGTTGCAGCCACAACCGGTAGCCGGCGCCTGCCCGCCTGCGACGTGGTGGCTGCCCGACGGTGCCGGCAGTTGTCCTGCTATCGCTGGTGCCGGCAGTTGTCCTGCTATCGCTGCCATCGCTGGTGTCGCTATCCAGTCAGGCGCACAGTGCCGGGTCCCCGCGGGCTCCCGCCGGCGCTCGACCATCCGCCAGCCGTCCGCTGCCGCCGAGCCGCCGGTGGCGCACCGGTCTTCGCGATCGATCCAGCCGGGCCGGCGGGATGAACTCCGGTAGCCCGTCCTGAGCGATCCGGATCTCCCATTGGTCGCGGGTGCCGAAGGTGGCCGGCTCGACCAGGGCATGGTGGTGATGGCAGAGCAGTGCCAGGTTCGACAGCGAGGTTCGGCCTCCGGCCCACCACGGGGTCAGGTGATGCGCCTCACAGGTCTGTTCCGGGACGTCGCAGCCCGGGAAGGTGCAGCCCCCATCGCGCTGGCCGAGAGCCACCCGGATACCGGGAGTCACCAGGCGACTGGCCCGGCCCACATCGAGCACCTCGGAGGCCGTGCCGAGCACAGTTGGCAGCAGATCGGCCTCGCAGCAGATCCGGCGCAGCTCGCCGGCGCTGAGGGCTTCGCCTTCGCGGATCAGCCCGGCGCCGGCCGCAGCCGCCTGCAACGTGGCGTAATCCAGCCGCACGACCACTCGGGCCTGGCCGACTCCCGGCTCGGGCCGGGTCTGTCGGGCAGCGCGCAGCAGCGAGATCAGCGCGTCGGCCCGGCGCTGCTCGGGACTGAGTTCGCTGAACGCATCCCGAGCCTCGATGGCCGTACGCCTCAGGGCCTCTCCGTGCGCGCTGACCAGCGCCACGAAGGCTTCCCCTTCGAGCTGGGGCAGCACTCCTTCGAACCGGATCACTCCGGGCTCTCGGAAGAAGCGCAGGCTGCGTCGGCGATGGGCAGCCTCGGCCAGCTGCTGCAGGCGCTGCTCTTGGCTCTGCTCGGCCGACGGGGTCAGTTCGGCGAGCACGCGGTCGGCGCACCGACTCAGCTCCGCCGAATCGAGGTGCTCGGCCAACCCGACCAGCAGGTCCTCGGCCTCGGCGCGACGCTCCGGAGCGAGCCGGGGTGCGACCTCGGCCAGCACCCGTCCGATGGCCTGCGCCTGCCCGGGGCTGACCTGTCCGTCGGTGGCCGCCTGGCCGAGCCGAGGGTGGTCGGCGATCGTCCGCGCCTGCATGACGGCGGACGCCGCCTCGCGGCGGGACAGGTTCTCGCCGATGCCGAGCCAGGACGCCAGCGGCGTCCCGGTGGCGCGCACGGACGCCTGGTTCTGCTCGGCCTCCGCAGTGAGTTGGACGGTCAGCGCCTGCACCCGGCCCTGTACCCGACGGGCCAGCCGAAGCCAGGCCAGCCGGGTCTCCGGCGCGAGGTCATCGCGGCGAGGATCGACCAGATCGAGCGACTGCTCGATCCTGGCCAGCGCCTCGCCGGCGGTCACCATGCTGTGTTCGTCCACGCATCTAGTGTCCCGCACAGCAAGGACAAAATCGAACACAGATTCGAATCTGTGGATAACCGGAGATGCCATCCACAGATTCCACGAAACGTGAACTCGCCCCACCCGCGCGCGCCCTCAAGCGGCTCTCACGAGATGCCCGATCAGACCCTCGCGAGCCCCGACAAGCCGCTCACTCAAGCCCTCAGGAGCCCTCCGCAGGCCTCAGCACCGTCGCCGGCGCCGGGAGCGTTCAGCTGAACGCCTCCTGGCAGCGCAGCGCCCGCTCGGCGTCGTCGCGACGCTCGAGCACCTGCCGGGCCACGGCATCGGTCAGCGAGACCGACTCCAGCCAGGCGTCGAGCTCGGCCAGCGCCGTCCGATCCATCAGGGTCCGGGGGAAGAGCAGTCCCAGCACGTGCTGCCGCAACGCCGAACTGCGGTCCGCCCAGCCGTCCCGGCCGGCCGAGATCGCCTCGGCCACCTCGCGATAGGCGCCCAGGTAGGGCTTCAGGACCGCGTCTGCCCCGAACTGCCAGAAGTTCGAAGTGATCTGGTAGTGGGTCTCGTTCGGTACGTCATCGTCGGCCGTGGCGAGCCGCCAGGCCTGGATCTTGGCTTCGGCACTCGGCAGTGCGGCTCGGGCCCCGGCAGCGCGTTCGGCGCCTTGGGCGGTCGGGTCGAGGGCCAACTCGGCCTCGATCTCCGTGGCCCCGATCGCTCCCAGCCGGGCCAGGTTGGTGATCAGGTGCCAGCGCAGGTCGGTGTCCACGGCCAGCCCGGACGGCACCGCCGACCCGTCCAGCCAGGTGTTCAGCACCGCCGCCGTCGCCGACGACTCCGCGGACGTGGCCAGTGCGCGGGCCAGCGCCAGCTGGTGGTCCGACTCCGGCTCGGCCTCTGCGAGCAGCCTGCTCAGCCCGTCCACGAAGAACTCGTTGAGCTCACCCCGGTCGGCCTCGGGCGTGAAGTAGTCGATCGCCGTGCGGGCCTGGGCGAGTACCGAACCCACCGCGGTCAGGTCGGTCTCGACGCCGACCCCGGCCAGCACCAGGGCTACGAAGTCGTGGGACGGCAGCTCGGCATCCCGGCACATGTCCCAGGCCGCGGCCCAGCACAGGGCGCGGGTCAGCGCGGAGTCGATGGTGCCCATCGAGGCCACCAGTGCGGCCAGCGACTCCGGATCCAGGCGCAGCTTGGCGTAGGTCAGGTCGTCGTCGTTGGGCAGCACCAGGGTGCCGCGCGCACGTCCGATCAGCTCGGGAAGCTCGGTCAGCTCGCCGGCGATGTCCACCTCGACCCGGTCCCGTCGGACCAGCCGTCCGTCCACCAGGTCGTACAGCCCGATCGCCAGCCGGTGGTGACGCAGGGTCGGCCACTGGTCCGGCGCGGTCTGGCGCAGCGCGAAGCGGGTGAACCGGCCCTCGGCGTCCACCTCGAACTCGGCGCGCAGGGTGTTCACCCCGGCCACCTGCAGCCATTCGGCGGCGAAGAAGGACAGATCGCGCCCGGAAGCCTCGGTGAGCGCGTTCAGCAGGTCGCACAGCTGGGTGTTGCCCCAGGCATGCTTCGCGAAGTAGGCCCGCACTCCGGCCAGGAACGCGTCTTGGCCGACGAAAGCCACCAACTGCCGCAGCACCGAGGCGCCCTTGGCGTAGGTGATGCCGTCGAAGTTCAGCTCGACGGCCTCCAGGTCGACCATGTCGGCGGCCACCGGATGGGTGGACGGCAACTGATCCTGCCGGTAGGCCCAGTTCTTGCGGGCGTTGGTGAAGGTCGACCAGGGGTCGTCGCCGACGCCGGTCTTGTTCCGGATCTCGGCCTGGCAGAAGTGCGAGGCGAACTCGGCGAACGACTCGTTCAGCCACAGGTCGTCCCACCAGGTCATGGTGACCAGGTCGCCGAACCACATGTGGGCCAGCTCATGCAGGATCGTGTTGTCCCGGGTCTCGTAGGACGCCTGGGTGACCCGCGAGCGGTAAAGGTACTCGTCGCGGATGGTCACGCAGCCGGCGTTCTCCATGGCCCCGGCGTTGAACTCGGGGACGAACACCTGCGCGTAGTCGGCGAACGGGTACGGCATCCCGAAGTGCTCTTCGAAAACCTCGAAGCCGGCCTTGGTGGTGGCCAGCAGCCGGTCGGTGTCGAGGTAGTCCACCAGCGAGCGCCGGCAGGCCAGCGACAGCGGGATCTCGGCGGCCTTGCCCTGGTGGGCGTCGCGGACGACGTGGAAGTGCCCGGCGATCAGCGCGGTGATGTAGGTGGAGATCGGCGGAGTCGGAGCGAAGGTCCAGTGTGCGGTCCCGTCGCCGAGGTCGACCGGGGCGACCTCGGGGGAGTTCGACAGCACCGTCCAGCTCGCGTCGGCGCGGACGTCCAGGGCGAAGGTGGCCTTGAGATCGGGCTGCTCGAAGCAGGCGAACAGCCGGCGGGCGTCCGCGGTCTCCAGCTGGGTGTAGCAGTAGACCAGGTCGTCGACCGGGTCGACGAAGCGGTGCAGGCCCTCGCCGGTGCGGCTGTAGCGGCACAGCGCGGTGACCACCAGCTCGTGCTCGCCGGCGGCAGCCTCGAAGGCCACCCGGTGGTCGTTGAAGGCCTCGGCCGGCAGCAGAACCCCGTCCAAGGTGGCCGAGAGGACGCGATCGGCAATCAGGTCGAGGTGGCTGGCGCCGCCGGTGCTGGCGAAGCGTACGGCCGAGCGCGACCAGAAGGTGGCCGTCGCGTCATAGCCGCCAGGGACGTCTGCCGTTCCGGTCAGATCGACGCTCACCTGGTAGCTGTGGGAGCGGATCTGCCGGGCCCGACGGGCCGCCTCTTCGCGGGTGATATTCGCTGGATACATGGAGCCTCGCTGAGATGCTTCGGTGAACTGGCGGGTCCGCAGAAAGTGGGTGGTGCTGCGGGCCGGAGGTTACTAGCAGTGTCGCGACCTCCCCAAACCCGAAGCTGTGACAAGGGTGGACGCTGACGGCCCGGACGGGCCTCGACGCGCATCTCGTTGGGCGTGGCGGCCACCGTGAACAGGCTTGGTGCCGCAAGCTGTAGGGGTGCAACCCACCGTGAGCCCCGCTGTGCTGCTGTTCGGTGGCGGCGAAGTGCGGGTGGCCGCCGACGGCCTGACCACCCGGCTGATCCGGGGCAAGGAACTGGTCGCCGAGCTGAGCTGGGTGGGCGCGGCTCCGTCCTCAGTTGAGCTGATCGCCGACGACGAGGTTGAGCACGTCCTGGCGTCCGGGGGAGCGCGGCTGCTGCAACGGGTGACCGTCGCCGAGACCTGGCGGACGCGGTGGGTGCTGGTCCGCGATCACGGCGGCGATCAGGCAGTGGACGAGCGGCTGCGGGTCCAGCCCGGACCCGAGTACACCTTGTGGAGCTGGGCCACCGGCGTCACCGCCCTGCTAGCCATCGCGCCGGCGCACGGTGCCGGCCCGGTGCTGTGCCTGCGGCTGGAGCAGGGCCACTTGGAGCTCGTCGATCCCGAGCCCGGACGGGTGGCCGCGGAGTTCCAGATCGCGGCTCCCGGGACGATGCTGGGCACCGGCGAGCGACTGGTCACGGTGATCGAGGGCAGCTGGCAGCCGAACCTGGCTGCCCTGGAGACCCGGCTGCCCGCCTGGCTGGGCGATACCCAGCTGGATCACGGCTGCCCGTGGCGCGCAGATCTCGCCGACTTCGGCATCACCGCCCCTGACGACGTCGAGTTGGGCTTCAGCGAGGGCGCCGTACTGCTCGACGGGCCACCCGGACGGCGCCTGATCGAGGTGCACACTCCGCGCGGACTGAGCCGGATCCCGGTGGAGTGGGTACCGCCGGCCGAGCAGGTCCTGCATCAGGTGGCGGTGGCCGCGCTGGACTCCGCCCGTCCGCTGAGTGGGGCGGCCGCCCTGTGCATTCAGCGGGCCGCCGAGCGGCATGCGGTCTGGCTGGAGGCCGGCGCCCACGATCGGCTGGACCGCTTCGACTGGGCCAATGACGACTCCATCTTTGCGGCAGCATTCGCCCTGGCCAGAGGCCGGAGTGAAGGCGAAGCCGCAGTGGTCTCGGACGGTCTGAGAGTGCTCGGCGCCCGGGCCACCGGAGTCGGCTTCGGACGGCTGGCCATGGCCGGCTGGCTCGCCTCATTGAGCGTGGGCCTGGACGCCCGCGAGCGCTGCCTGGAACTGCTCGGACGTCCCGCCGTCGGCCGGACCGCGGCCCTGGAGAGCTCGCTGCTCCATTACCGCAGCATCGACTTCGGCCAAGCCGAACTGGCCGGCGTCTACCACCGGCTCGGTGGGACCTTGCCCGGACGCGCCCCGCTGCTGTCCTGGTCCGAGATCGCCTCTTTGGTCGGCCTGCTCGAGCTCTGCCCGCCGGAATGGCCCGGTGCCGTCGACTACGCCCAGGCCGCCGAGAAGGCCCGCGGACAGATCCTGTGCGCCTACCTGGACGGCGAGATCACCGACCCCGAGCCGTTGGCCTGGCTGCTGTTCACTCCAGAACTAGTCGCCGCTGGCTAGGTAGTCGGGTGGCCATAGTTGGTGGGCCGGGTCGGCTCACCGTAGAGTGGCCGCGATCCGGGGCGTAGCGTAGTGGCTAGCGCGCCTGCTTTGGGAGCAGGAGACCGCAGGTTCGAGTCCTGTCGCCCCGACCATTTCGGCACTGCCGATGTGCCTAGGGATTGCTGCTCCGCCACTAGGGCTATGTCCGAACGGCAGTATCACGAGTGATCAGAACATGCCTCTCACGGACACCCTTCACCCCAAATGGGCTCTGAGAAGTGATCGTTAGGGCGCGCGTTTCCCCTAGTCAGCGAGATCGGGCTGGAAGCCAGAGTTCCCGGGCCTCAGAGGTGCCTGATGGCTCACGGGAGGCGGTCGTACTGCAGCATCGAGCAGCGCTCCGGGTTCTTCCTCGCCCGCTATTGGGGACCTGACCAGGGGCACTACGAAGCTCCGCACGCCTTTCTCTCAAAGATCGACGCCGAGTACTGGCTGGCCGAGATCCACAGAGAGATCGTGCGCTGGGAGTGGCGGCCGCCACAGAAGGACGTGGAAGCCGACCCCGAAGTCGGTTCGGGCGACTTGCCTCCCTGTCCGGGCTGACCATCGACCGAGCTGGGGCGTTCGCGCGCCCAGCAATTCACCGTCGACATCGTGCCGGAGCTGGTCGCGCGGGGGAGAGAACCCGCCTGACGTGATCGCGGACCGCACCTATTCGGGCTAGTTCGTGGTCCGCGCCCCGCCAGAACTGCTCCGCCAGCTCGTCATCGAGGCCGCCGACCAGCACATGTCACTTAACCGTCTGATCCGCGGTCGCCTCGGCGTCTGAAGCGGTCCTCCGGACTACGCCCCCGGAAATGCCCATTGTGTATCGCGATCGGAGGGAGGACAGGCAAGCGGGGGAGGAGAGGCAAGGGGGAGGGTAGGGAGGTGAAGGGAGGGAGGGAAGAGCGTCGGCGTAGGGGAGGCGCGGAAGAGAGCGTCGGCGTAGGGGAGGCGCGGAAGAGAGCATCGGCGGTGGAGGGGGGAGCGGAGGCGGAAGGCCGTCGTGCAGCCGGCGACGCGGAAGCAGGGTCGGTGCCTGAGGTGTGTCGCACTCCACGTCTCGCGCTTCATCGGTGGTCTGACCTGAGTGTCCGACCCGCCGGGGGAGGTTTGCCGGTCCGACGCAGCCGACGTTTCGACCGAGGTCGACGGAACTGATGCTGGACGCCCAGCGACCTGGTTGGGCCTCTGCCGCCATCCCTCATTTTGCGGTCGGACCGATGATGCTCATGGAGGGAACGAGCAGGTCGTCTGTTGCGGCGGCAATGCGGATGGTGGACCTAACTGGCCACGCTTCCAATGGTGTGCATTCGGCCCTACAGGCCGGCGCTGGAGAGAGCACGAGCGTGCGCGGCAAGAGCAGGGAGGAAGAGGTCAGAGCTTTCCGTGATCTGACGGTGACCCAGATCCTGCTCGAGGGCCGCCCATTGCGTGCGCCGGATGTCTTGCGCGTAATGCCTCACCGACACGGGTGGCAGGGGATCCACCCAGTACTCGTGGAGGAGACTGGCTTGTTGCTTTGCGAGCCATTGGCGAAGGTCTTGGTCGCGCATGCTGCACCCAACCCAAAGCCAAAGGACGCTTTCCCCATCCTCAGTGATGGCGTCAAGTACCTGCTCCACGCTCCGCGGGAGACCTCGCGATGTGTCGTTAATGTTTGCGACCATGCTGTCGGGTTCTTGCACCGTGCCATGAATCTTGAGTACTGGAACGCAGGACTCTTCGCCGTGGAGGCGAGCTCGGACTAGGTCGGCACTCTCGCTGAACTGCGCATCTCCGACGATCACTCGGTGCTCGGCGCCCATGCCGTCCTCGATGAGTTCGTCGAAGTTCACAGTCGCGATGACCAATTTGGGGAGAAGGGCAGGAAGTTCCCACAAAGCCCTTCGTCCGGCGGGCGTGCGCTCCAGCGCCTTTTCGCAGTCGGACTTGATTCGTCCATATGTCGACGACTCAGAGCGCGGACGACCGTTGAGAGCGAAGAACTCCTCACGCAGGACTCGCTCAAGCGTCAGGCCGCGCTCGAAGCGTGCCGCCGGGATGTCGCGCTCCTCAGCCATCCATCGCTGGTTGGCCTCCAGCCAGTCGCGGAACCCTGAAAGCAAGTCCGGAGAGGTTGTGGGCCGGCCTGTCAGGTGGGCAATCGCAAGGTTCCGGAGGTAGTCCCCTTGCGGGATACGGCAGCTGGCCGACGCTCCCGCTCCGAGGAACAGCACAACTCGGCGATCGACGGAGTCGAGCATGTTGTGCAGGCGCGGCTGCAGATCTGTTGGGGCTGATCGCTCAATGAACTCTTCCCCTCGGACCACCAGGCGCACTGCACCCTCCTGACGGTTGCAGTGCGAAGGGACATCCACTGCTCCGGAGGCAATCGGGACCAGCGTCTTGAGTTCCGGAGGTGCGAACTGCAAGCCAAGGCAGATCGCATCCCAGATCAGGGCCGCTCGCAATTCGTCCAGATCGACCAGGGAGTACGTCAATAGAACCAACTCTCTTGACATCTCTGAGGAGGAGAGCATGGCCAGCACATCTCCGAGAGTTGCTGTCGATCCGGTGAGCTCGCGCGAGCCATTGACAGTCACGTGCAAACCATCGCCCTCTTCCGCGATGGCGACGACGACTCCCCGGTTGCTGCATAGCGACTCCAGGTATCTGGCCATCGGTTCGTTGAGCGGCCCGGCAGGAGGGGTGTGGGTGAGAGTCGGTGATTCGCCGCACCATCTGAACGCTCCGCCATAGTGCCGTGTAACCGCCTCGAGGACATCAGCAAAGCCGTCTGCGTCATCGTGAACGCATGGCAGAACAATCGGGGTGTTGACGTCGAGGCGGTCGAGGTGAATCGAGATGATCCGGCCCAGGAAGTCCATGCCTGCGATCGTCACTTGGGCACCTGCAGGCTCTTCACGTATGCAGTCTCAAGTTCAAGACCGAGGTCATGGTCGCGAACAGAGCGTTCCCAAGTTAGGCCCCAGCTCTTGAGCCGCGGCAGGATGTCCGAGTAGGTAGACTGCGCCGTTTCCGCGGCAAGTCGTACCCTCGTGAGGTCCACCGCGCGTCGCTTGGCAAGCGATGCCGAGATCATCCCCAGAAGCTGCCCTCGCCGACTCTCGACGACGAAGCACCGGGTCGTTCCCTGAATGTCCTCGAGGCGCACCGCGCCCATCGATTGGCGATGCGCCTCGGTGACAATCCAGTTGCTCGTCAGGCGAGTCCGCTCACGTGTAGCGACTGGACTCCCGCCTATCGAGGTGGAGAACGCCTCCGCCACGCGCATGACCGCTGTTGCGAGTTCACGCTCATCTCGGCGGTCCTTCGGGACCATCAACGCATGAGACTCCCCAAGGCAACCGTTCAGCAGCAGGAAATAGTAGAAACCCAGCGTCTGTGGACGCAGGTCACCACCAATACTCACCGCTCGCGCAACGACTTTTCGATGGGTCGAACCGTAGAACCTTACGAGCCGGAGAGTGAGGTCCAGCAAATGGGTCACTTCGCGATCGTCACCGAGCTCGAGAAGCAACCGACCCTCTGGTGTCACGAATCCTGCTCTCGACGTGACTGGAAGGTATAGCTCCGCTGGGATGTTGGGCCGCTCCCGCGGAACGGCGATGAGCGACTGTGCTGCCGCTCGAATGCTCTTGGGTGTGACTTCTGGCGAGAAGACCCGCTGCAGCGATTCAAGGTCGACTGAGAAACCACCTGGTGCTGATCCGGTCTGCGCGATCCATGCCTCACGGAGGTAGGTGACGATTGCCTCGCGCTGCTCCGAAGACAGTGAGTCAAATGAGCCCAGGAGTGCTCCGAGGCGTTGTGGCTGGTCGCTCACGACAACTCCACGGCGCTGTACCCGCGTTGCTTGATCTGCCTGCTGCGCTCCTCGTACTTCGCCCGAAGGCTTCCGCGGGTGTCCTCAAGTTCGGCTTCATAGTCGACTTGCAGCGGCAGGACCACTATCACCTGCTCGGCCACCTGCTTGACTATGCCGCTCGATAGGAACGCCGCAAGGTCGGGCATCCTGTCGGCGGAAACGAAGGCGCCAAACTCGTCGAGGAATAGCAGGCGATTCGGCTTAGCGCTCGGCTCGATATCTGCGATGCGGGCTTGGGTGAACGCGAACGCCTGTTCTCCAGTGGAATAGCTCGCGAGTGCTCGGATGTCGGCGGAGCCATCCGTCAGCATGAGTGACACCGTTCCGTCGGCGGGATCGATGTCAGTGATCGTCGCGTTCTCGAAAACCCTCGCCCGGATGGCGGGAGTGTTCAGAGTTGCGGTGAGACGGGCTCCCAACACCCGCCGAAGCGGCTTGATCAGGTGCCGCGAAGAGTCGAGGAGAGGGGAGTCGTTGAGGCCTCGTTGAAGGACGGACTGAGCAACGCCTTGAAGTGTCAGCATGAGGTCTGCGAGGTCGTCCGGAAGGCTGACGGCCTCGTTGACGGCTGCCTTCACTCTCTCCAGCCTGTCGGCCAAGGGTGCCGTCGAATCACCTCCCTCGACGGTCAGCATCCACGCGAACCGGTCGTCTGTGGCGATGCTGCGAACCAACTCGGCTGTCTCCGCGCTGTGCGCAGACTGACGACGACGGGCCTGATCTAGGGACGTCGTTGCGGACATGACCTCCTCGTCTGCTCGTGCGAGGTTCCGTCTATAGTCCGGCTCGACGCGCAGCCACTCTGTGCGCAGAACCCCTAGATGATCTTCGATCTCTAGGAGGTCGAGCTCTGCGTCCTCTCGCGACACCATTCCTCGAGCGGCAGCGGCTCGGTCCAGGGCGGCGAGCTCGATGCGAAGTTTGCCGAGCTCGTTCTCCAGCGCACCCACGGACTGCTGGGCTTCCTTGGACGCTTCACTGCTTGCGCCCGCATCGTCGGCTTCCTCCTCGAGACGGACGAGATCCTGCTCGGCCTCGTCAGCGAGTTCTTCCTCCCGGTGAGCTTGCTCAACGAGGGCTCCGAGGTGATCAATCGTTCGGAGCCTGACGGCGAGATCGTTCACGCGCGAGTTGAGCTCGCGTACCTCGGCCGGTGTCGGTTGGTCCCGCAAACTTCGGCTCGTTGCCCCGAGCGCGTCCAATGCAGCTCTCACCGTAAGTCGTGGCTCGAACCCCTGGGCTAGTTCCTCATCGCGGACGGAGTCGCTGGTCGCACTGAGGAGCCCCAGAGTCTGTTCGACGACTTCGCGTACCTCGCCAGCGGTGTCTAGAGAGGTAAGGCGCGCCCGCGTGAGACCTACTTGCTCCAAGCAGTCGTCCTTCGCCCTGGAGATCGCAGATTGGTTTGGTTCAAGGTCGAGAACGAAAGCTTCAGCTTCCATCTCAGCTCGCGTCTTGGCCGCACGGGCACTGCGGGTGCGAAGCAGACGCTGTCCCGCGGCGAGGCGCCGGCCCGCGTCTCCCTGTGCCGCAACAGCCGAACTCAATGTCTCGGCGTTCGCGCGGGCACCCTCCAGGCGCTGCTCAAGCTCGGCAACCCGGGCTGCCACGGCCCGCCGTTGGGAGAGCAGCGCGTCGGCGTCTGCGTCTAGCGACGCGACCTTGTTGAGGAGCTCGATGCCCCGCATTAGGGCGCGAAGGGAATCGTCGGCTTGCCGCGCCGCCTCAATCGCGCTAACTAGGTTGTCGTCGCATCGCACGACGGCATCGTGATCACGAGCTGACTGCCCCGGCTCGAAACGGCTCAGTAGTTCAATGGCCGGACCCGCGTGCCCTCTCACGTCGAGGTGACGCTTGCGAAGAAGGCCGCTCACGTCACGCAGGTGCCCTTCGAACGTCTCGATGTGACGCGCGAGTGTTTGAACGAGGTCTTCGGTTCCAGAGATGTGGTTCACGTCGAGCAGTGAGCTGAGATCGGCAAAAGATGCGCGCGCGCCATCGATCCGGCACTCGCCGATCCACTCCGACGGCTCTACCGGTTGATCCGGCCACTGCGATGGAACCATCTTCAACTGGATGTCGGTGGCGCCGTTGAGGCCACTGCCAGTCAGCTCAGCATTGCCAAGGCGGTCGCGGAAGGATTTCCAGAGCTCAGGACGAGCCGTGAAAGCACTAGGCACCGTGCCGGAAGCAAGCTGCAGCAACTGGATCGCTACTGTCTTGCCAATTCCGTTAGGACCTTCAATCAAGCACGGACTGATGTCCGGGATCTCACTGATTGCCTGCAGTCCCCCAGTTGGGTGCGCATCAATCCGCCAATGCACGGCTGACCTCATCGCGAAGGTACTGCTCGACCGAGAACTCATCCTCAGGCGTCACAAGACGAGTCAGTGCTTCTGCCTGTCGCCTAAGCCGCTGTTGCTCGCTCGACTCCCCGAGTTCAGCGATCAGAGCGTCCATCACCTCTATCGCGACTTGTGAACTTCGTTGGCGCTGTGTGATCACAGGGACGACTCTAGGGGTCAGGAGGCAGGCTCGCCGCGAGTCACGGTTGCGCGGTCGTAGCGCGTCGAAGGACGATCAGCCTTTCAGAGAGCTCAACCTGATGCCGGTCCGCGTTCGAAGGCCACCGGTTGCCTCGGATCCGGAGTCGAACGTCTTCGGCGAAGTCAAATCCGGCGTCTTGCGCGAGACCACCAACTAGGGCCGGGGTGTCGACATGAACCCCGTAGGGAGCGCTGTCTCCGACGAGCCATAGGACGGCACCCCCCGGCTCAACATGGTCATGTAAGTGACCCAGTACCGAGGCCATCGCGGCGAAGTACGCAGGCACAACTCGGTCGTACTCCTTAGCGCGATTCCCGCGGGCTGCTTGCGCCTCCTCGACGAGACCCACCAAGCTGAGGATGCGTTCGCCGGTCTCCGTGGTGTGATTACGCAGCCAATCCAAGGCCGCAGCCTTCTCCCCAACGGAGGACTGTTGGGTGGTGGCGGTGAGCATGTCGGCGCGCACCTCGCGGCACATTCCGCCCCAAGTGGTCACCTCTCCCCAGAAGTACAGCTCAAGTCGGGTGGCGTCCGCATAGTCGAAGTTGTTCAGGTACGGCGGCGATGCGACACAAGCGGCAGCTGGTTCTGGGATTCGGGACCAGACTCCGCCGTCGCGGGCGTCGCCAATGAGAACTTCCGCGTGTGTCTCGGAATCGGCGATCGACTCGAGATCGCTGGCCATGATCTCGGCTCTGGCGGTGAATCGCGCGATGGGGTCCGCATAGGGGGCTCGGCGTGTCACGCCGGGTCGCTGGTAGGGCCACCCGACCTTCACGTCGGCTACGTCTCGAAGTACGCCGAGAAGCGCCCACTTGAGGTAACTCGACGCTGGTGTGTCCGCGTGAGCACGTACAAGATGCCGGAGTCGAACGAGTTGGTCTAGTACAGAGGGGGAAAAGCACCTCCTCACCAGGTCTGGTTCATCTTCAAGATCAGGGGTCGCGCCAGAGAGGGGTTGGTGCGCGCTCGCGACTACCTTCTGACTCAGCTCGCGTACCTCGCCAGAAGTTGCGATGGGTGAAAGCTTCAACGTGGCCAGCTCGGCGACAAGCGGATGTGCCTCGATGCCCACGAAGTTGAGGCCTCGCGAGCGGGCGGCAGTCCCTGTCACCCCTGACCCGGCAAAGCAGTCGACAACAGTCCCGCTGGTTAGTCCGAGATTGTCCAACAAAAGTGCCGCGTAGTCGCTCGCGAACCCGGCGGGGTATCGGAACCATCGATCGAATGGCTCCACGCCGCTCGTGCCGTGACTCCGACCCCTGCCCGACGCGGGTTCAGGTGGCCATCCTGGCTTGGTCTCGGGGGACGATACGGGCATGAGGGCTATTCCACCACGGTGTGGGTGTACTTCGCTGCTTGCCCACGCTGGGACAAGGTGTGGTCGCCCGGAACAGCCCGACCCCCTTAGGCCCGTGGGAGTGTCCTGGTGCCCGATCCCGCGCGACGCGGGGGAGTAGTGAAAGGGTCGCCTTATGGCGATCAACAACTGGTGGGATGGTGACCCGGCAGAGCACTACTGGATGGAGATAACAGGACGCCCCGACCTCGGCTCCGACCTCAAGGCCCCAAAGAGTGACCCGTCTGGTCGTGCAAACTGGTCGTACAGTCTCCTGACGTACGTGCAACCTGGAGATCGCGTCTTCCACTGGCACACATCACTTCTCGGAGAACCTGCGATCGTCGGTTGGTCCGAGGCCGCAGGCCCGCTCAACACGATCTCTATGAGCTGGCAGGCCCGCGGCACACGAGGCCGCGCCCGAGGGGTGCCGACCACCGGCCCTGCCTGGCACCTGGCTCTCCAGAACTTCACCCGGCTCGACCGGCCGATTACGAGATCTGTAGTGAACGGGCAGCGCTTGAAGATCCTCGAAATCCAGCATGAACTCGAGGCATTGGTTGGAAAGCCCGTCTATGGACCTTTTCAGGACTACGGTCATCGCGAACTTCGTGCGAATCAGGCCTATCTGGTGGAGTTCCCCGCGGCGCTTGTGGATCTCCTGTTTGTACCGCCGGCCAACCCTGCGCGAACTACTTCACCCAGTGAGCGAAGCAAGACGGCGCGCATTGGACACACCCAAGGATTCCTGGCGGACGCCGCGGTCAGGACAGCTCTGGAGCTGCATGCCGTGCGCTTGGCCAATGACCACTACAGCAGTGCCGGCGCGGCTGAGATAGAAGTGCTCGGGAAGCCCTTCGACCTTCGTGTCGTGCTCAACGGCGAGGAGCGCCATGTCGAAGTGAAAGCATCGATGGGCGTGGACATCGAGGCGGTTCAGGTGACACAAGGCGAGGTCGATCATGCTCGGAAGTGGCAGCCAACTGACCTCTTCGTAGTTGACGGAGTTCGCGTCACCAAGGCTGGAAACGGTGAGATCGTCACGTCTGGAGGACGCATTCGACTGTGGAGCAGCTGGGTTCCCGAGGACCAAGCCCTGCGGCCGACCCAGCTTCGCTACACCCTTCGGCGCTAGTAGCCAAGCCCAGACCTCACAGCCGACGGCGACAGGCGATTCTGATGTTGCGATCGCCGAATATGAGGCATACCGGAGACGGCCCGACTGGGCGGAGCGCGGCGTCAACATCAGAAGCCTCAGAGCCGGACATGGACACCCCGACACCGATGGGGCGAGCCCTGTTCGGGATGGTCGCATGTTCGCGCAGCTGCGTGCGGACACCATCAGGCAGAACACCATGCTGGGTTTGGCGCCGGCCAGGGCTGAATGCGCGTGAGTCGCCGGCCCACAGTCATGACCCCGGAGCGCATCGAGCAGGCGCGTCGGATGAGAGCAGAAGGAAGAGCTTCGCGGGGATCGGCGGGTTCTGGGAGTGGGTTCTACTTCCGTCTCCAGGGCGTTGAGCTAACCCGGTCGTCCACCCCTGGGTCGGCTTGGGGCGCCGGTGAAGCCCGTTCGGAGTAGTGACGCGGCTACCTTCGATCCGTCTCGCTGGAGTTGGGCACCCAAGTCCAGGATCCCAGTGCTGGGCCGCCACTTCGTCTGGTCAGTTCGCCTACGAGGATTGCGATGGGTACCCGTGACAGGTCGAACTCGTCACCGAGCAGCTCAAGCGCGACTGCGGCATCCTCGCGACCACATCTACGGAACTGGTCTGGCGTCAGTTCCAGCGTTCGGGCCAACACCAGCAGCGTTCCTACAGACGGCCTCACCTCGATCGCATGGCTGCCCTTGCCCCGGATGCCACTGAGCGCCTCCTGGATCGTGCCCATGGCAAGGCCAGCCTCGGGAAAGATGAAGGGCCGACCAGCGCCGCAGGTGGCGGGCCGCGTCAACCAACACTGACTCCGACGGTGGGCTCATCGCGACCAAAGGTAGGGGTCCGAGGACGCGAATCGCGGTGACACGCGGTGTACGCCCGTGTGGTGCGGCTGGAACGCGCTTCGCGTCGCGGTGGTGCGGGTGGGCTCATGCTGAGTGTGCAGATAGCCTCCAGACCTGCGAGACACTAGCTCACGGCAAGTCGGACCCTACAGTGACGTCGTTTCCCCCCGTGGCCGCTGTCCGCTTGGGGCGTAGGGTCACCGCCGTGGGGGCATTAGTCCTCTTCGCTTACCGCCAGCTCAAACACGACCCGGATTATGCTTGTGTAGGTTCCTTTCTCCTTGCCAAGAGGGAGTGAGCCATCCGTCGCCTTGTAACCTAGCGACTGCCACTCTCCCGAAGCCAGTTCAGGAAGGCCGATTCCGTCCTGGGGGCTGCAGCAGCTGTGAATTCTTCCGCTGCCATTAACGAGCGTTAGCTTCACCTTGTGCTCCTTGCATACAACGGCGGCGCCGTCCCAAATCTCCTTGATGTTCTTGGCATCCAAGGTTACGGCGACGTACGCAGGGGCGGAGCGCGTTGCTCCGTCGAACAGCGCCATTCTCATCCTGAGGCCTTGGATGTCGAGTTGATCCAGGTTGTCGGCAGCGTCATTCTGGAGGTAGGTAGTCACTTCAACGGTGTCTCCAGGACATGCCGTGACTTCGTCCGCAGAGAAGATGTTTCGGTCGCTCCCCCTAAGGGCGACGAAGTTACGCTCGTCTCCCCAGTTGGGGTTGTCAGTGATGGAGTTGAGCGCAACGTAGGTCGCTGGATTCCCCATAGTGAATGTCTCGCGCTCTGGTCCCCATCCACCCTTGTAGGAGTCGTCGGATGCTTGGCTGCCCTGTTCGGGAATGCCGGCAGACGCGGATGGAAGCATGTCGGGCAGCGACTTCCCAGTAGACCATCCAACCAACGTGACAACGTTTGCGGCGTTGCTGATCACAGCCATAGCCAAGGCGCCGGCGGCAAAGACCGATCCTCCCCGCAACCACTTTTTCGCGCCATCGCCTTGAGTCTGCATCCGTTTCTCCTTCGGTGGTCAGCGGGCAGAGCCTACTGATCCTGCCCGCGATCCGCGAGGAGTTGTTCTGCATCAATCCGAGTCGGGATGTGGTGGATTTCGCCGACCGATACGACGTGAACCCTGGAGTCGTCATCCAGCACCTACACCACCACCATGGCCAGCGGCTGTTCAATCAGCAGACCCCGCGGAACCTCCACACGCCCTTAAGCCTGAGAGGGCCGCGCCATTCGGACGGGCGCCGGCGAATATGTGTTCAGTCTCCTAGGCCGGATCACAGGGACGGACGGAGGCGATCGTCGGTCAGGGAGCCGGCATCCTCGTCGCGCGAACGAACGCGCAGAGGCTCGACTCGGCGAGAGACCGCGTCAGAGAATGCTGCGCTCGACCGATAGGGCGCGTTTCACCCGATAGCGCCGAACTGTCTTGTGGTCAATCACAAAGAGCGGAGCCGCGGTGCCTCGGTCATTCTGCCGTAGGAACCGAGCGAAGCGGGATGCTGGCTCACCGAGTGCCTCAAACCAGATGGGGTCCCCAAAGAACAAAACGACGTTGGTCCCGCCTTCGCGAACTCGCGATGGGTACGCGATGCCGTCAAGGTGTGGGGTCGTCCACCACCGAAACGCCTCCGTCAACATCTGAGAGGCCACGTAGTCCACCGGATGACTCCCGTCCAAGATGACAGGGCGTGTAATGCGATCTCTGTAGAAGCTCAGGGCGTTCAGACGTTCGGCGCCTTCGTCGGACGTTTCATCGAAGACACTCCGGGGCGGCGGCACCTGTGTTAGGTCGAGAATTCGCAAAGGCTGCTGGAGGATAAACGTTCCCACCACGGCCTCGTCGTAAGGGCTGTGCGACGCCACCTCGGCACATGCTGTCTCTGCGTCTAGGGCGACGTACAGCATGGCCACACCCTGAGCGTTCATTCGCCCGGCGGTCACCCGTTCGGCGGGCGCCGGGCCAAGGGCGATGGAAGGTGAGTCGCGCGCCTTCAGCTCTAGCTCGCGAGCATCAAGCTCGATGCGAGCACGGTGCAGCTTCCTGCCTCTGGGGAGGGTGCGAATCAACCCAGCTCGTTCCTCTGCGAGCACCAGCAAAGACCTCACGAAGGCGTAGTTCTTCTCCGGTGCTGTCTCGGGCCGCGCGCCGACTGCGGGCGAAAGCAACCGTGACTCGTGCTTGATGCTCTGCTCGAAGTCGTCCCACTCGAACTGGATTCCCGCTTGTCGATCCTCGTCGAACGGCTCGAACCAGTCCTGAGCCTCGTTGATGAGTCCGGCCGTCCGCCTCGTCACGGAGTCCAGCGCAGCGGGTTCGACAGCATCCTCGAGCAGCCGCTCCACGACGTCGTCTGTATCCAAGGGCGGCATGAGCTGCTCCCCATCATCCGCCGGAAACCCATAGTGGTTGTATCTGCGTTTGGCGAAGTCGTGGACGACTCTTGCCAAGTGCTCCAGATTGATGACTTGTCCGGTCGGCGTGAGACTCGCAATGACGCAGATCGTGCAGGCACCCCTCGTCGCGAACTCCTCGACGCAGCGCAGAAGATGCGGATCTGTGATGTGTCCGAGACACATCGTGTCGCCGGTCTGTCCAATCGGGTCGAACTCCATATGTCGATCGTGTCATCGACATGCGGTGCAGCGTGACCTTACAGTCGGAAAGCTCGGCCCAACACAGCAGTCGCAGAGTCTCATATCTGCGAGCTCAGCTATGGTCCGTCGCTCTTGTGGCCAGCCACGAGACTGCTCCCCGCAAGGAGCCTGGGGCCGTCCTACTGGGCATTTCCGGACCCGCGTTATGCCCTAGTTATGCCCAACTTTGGAAGCAGAAGTGCCTCTAGCCAGCAATGCTGCTAGCCAGAGGCACTTTGCCGTGCGTCGCGGTGACGGGATTTGAAGCTGCCACGCAGCTTCCGGGTGCGGACGCCAGTCGTTTCCTGTGGCGGCGCAAGGGTGGGTCAGGAGATGACGGCGCGCCTGCGCATCGCGGCGGCAATCTCGGCATCCCGATCTCGAGTGACGTGCTGGTAGCGAAGCGCGGCTGGGCACTGGAGTGACCTGAGCCGCTTCGTCAGCTCTAGGAGGGTCGCCCCAGCCTGCGCGGCTAGTGGCTCAAGAGGGGACTGCCCAGCTCGTCGTAGCGCTGCCCACCTCGCCAAACCATTGTTCAGCGAGGTGAGAGGCAGGGATATGTGATGGCTGTGGTCGACGATGTGATCATCGGGGTGGTGTTTCTAGACAAGACCCCACAGGTCACATCCACACTTGAGGCATGGCAGAGACGCGGTGGTCCATCGATGACCTTGAGCAGGAACTCATTCGGTTTGAACGTGCTGCGAGGGCGGCAGGGTTGAAGGAGAACTCGGTACACACCTACGTGGATCGGTCTGCCCGCTTCGTACGCTGGCTTGCCGGCGAGTTCGAGTTTCACGGTGCCCGGTGACGCTTCGAGCATCGTGCCGGAGGTGACGCCTCTCGGCGACCGAGTCGACACGGCAATCAAGCCGGATATTGGCGAGCGATTGCACCCGCATGGTTTTGGGGTGGGACCTGGACGCTGGGACAATGCGCGAAGAGTCTCCGTGTTCTGACTCGTGAGCGGCACCGATCCGCACTAATCATTCGGAATTCCAACAGTTTGGAGACCCCATGACCACATCCCTGCGTATTCGTTTGGCGCCGTCGGCGCCGGACGAGGATGGCATCACGATTTACGTCACACCAGACGTGGCGGAGGACCTCAAGGCGGATCTGGAGGCAAGCGGATACAAGACCTCATGGGCCCTCGAGTTCGCGTTCGGTGCCGAGGACCTAATCATCGCCATAGCGTCGGTCGCAACGGCCGCCGGCGGCCTGGGTGGGCTCGCCGCCGTCCTTACCGCCTTCTTCCACAAGAACCAGCATCGCTCGATCACAATGAAGTCGGGCGACAATGAGATCACTCTCACGGGTCTTGCGAAAGGCGAGACGGAGGCCATCGTCCAGACCCTGATCGATCGAGTCGCAGAGCAGCAGAAGGCGCTGGACGACAGTTGGCACCGGATCCTGGAGGAAACAGAGGATCCAGGAAAGGACGAATAGGGGGCAGCCCGCTCAGGAAGCGAGATCCTTCAGGTCAGCGCGGTGCCCAGTCGACGGCACGCTTCACCGAAAGGTGATGCACTCACTTCGGCCAAGAAGCGGATGTGCGGCGTCCGGGAGCCTGACGCAGTGACTGGGGCTAACCATGGTCGGCGACGACGAACTGGAAGCGGATCGCCGCGTACCAGCGGCGAGTCTCCGCGGGATTGCTTTGCTTCACCTGCACCCCTCCGAGGTCACAGCTCGCTGCACGCAGCTTCACCTTGCCCGGCACCGAAGACCACGGGAACTCGACGGATTCCTCTGCCCCAGATAAGCCCCAACTCGTTCCAAGACTGTGCCAATTTCGAGTAAAGCCCCTAGTGAACGGCGAGGTGGGGCGACACCCACCGCAGGTTCGAGTCCTGTCGCCCCGACCACTGTGTTTTCGTCGCGCAACGGCTCGTCCCGAGCCATCATGCGGCTTGTTTGACGATCGGATCGCACTTGGGATCGCTGGCCCGCAAGCGGCGCGTGATCGCCTGCCAGGGGGCGTCGATTCCAGCGCTCCACGGTGATGCCTGCGAAGATGAAGCCACTGGGAGGTAGTCATGGGAACCCGCAAGCGTCTGGCCGCCGCACTCGCCCAGCAAGCCATGGTCAGGATCGATCTCTGCCCAAGACATTCCGAGCGTGTTGACGGCTTCGTGGTTGGCATCGGTAAGAAGTGGGGTCTCGTCGCCGCCACGATGGACGGCGGCTACTTCGACGGCTACCAGGCCTTCCGGCTGAAGGACGTCGACCGAGTTCGCCGCGACAAGAGCTTTGAGGGACGGTTCGCCCGAACTCGGCCAGAATGGCCACCCTCGCCGCCACCGTTCGGTCTTGACTCCACGGTGGGCGTGGTGAGGTCGCTGGCCGCCTGGTCACCGTTGATTGGCATCGAGAAGGCCAACGAGCGCAGCGCGATCTGGATCGGCAGCCTGCACAAGGCCGGACGCAAGTGGGTCTGGCTCCACGAGGTTGCGCCGGACGGGTCCTGGGCCGCGGAGCCTCTTGGTTACCGGACGCTGCGGATCACCAACGTCCAGGTAGGCACCCATTACCTGACCGCCCTCGCCGAAGTGGCGGGCGACAAGCCATCCTCCTCGCCAAGCGAATCACGGAACGACAAGCAGTAGAGCTGCGCCGTCGGGGATGCCGACGCCAGGCGGGGCTTCTCCATACCCACCTCAATTGAGCTGGTCTTGGTCGACCCGGTGCCCGCGGCGGACGGCTTCACGCCGCGGGCCTTCCGGGGTGTGCCTACATCGATCCCTGGTGTCGAGAGGCGGTCGGCGCGGGGGCGGCCGGGACGATAGAAGTTCGGGGCCAGGCCCAGGCGGAGCGGAGGATGAAGGCCAGAATCAGCACCTCGACTCCGATGGTGAGGGCGTAGTAGAAGGCGTAATCCCGGGTCGCCCCCGCCGCGTTGAACACCATGACCGGGATGTACAAAGCCGCCACGACGAGATTTGTCGCTCGGTTCGCGCGGACGGGCAGCGCCATGGAGAGCATCACCATCAGGGCCGGGATCGTGATGACCACGAAGAAGATGCTCATCAATGTCCCGCTGATGCTGAACGCGAAGATGGTGCCACCGCGGATCTCATCGATCTCGCCGGGCTGGTAGAGGTGGAAGTAGTCGATGTAGATGACGAGGAACATCAGGCTGGTCCAGGCTGCGGCGAGCTTGGCCTGCACGGGGATCGTCGGGTTGTCGAGCAGGTGCGGAGTGTCGGTTCGGATAGTCATTGGTCTTCCTTCATGAGGATCGGTCTGTCCGCCCCAGTGGCGGCCTGTCAGGGTGCGCATGCGCACAGGTGGGTTGTTGTCGGTCTGGTCGTCAGAGGGTGATCACCACCTTCCCTTGGGTGTGGCCGGCCCCGATGTAGCGCAGAGCGTCAGCTGCTTCGTCGAGGCGGTAGGTGCGGTCGATGACGGGCGTGAGCTGCCGAGTCGCGAGCAGGTCGGCCAGGGTGAGCAGGTCATCGCGCGTCTCGACGGACGTGAACGGCTTCAGCTGCTGACGGGTGAACCCAGACAGGACATGCGCTGTGATGATCCGGCCGATGGGGCCGAGCCAGCGGCCGCCGTGTCCGCTGTTGGGGATGAGCGTGCCGGTGGGCGTCAGTGCTCGGCGAACAGCCGACAGCGGCTGGGCCTCCACGTTGTCGAGGATGACGTCGTAGCGCTGTCCGGTGCGAGTGAAGTCCGCCGTCGTGTAGTCAACGACGTGGTCGGCGCCGAGCGATCGAACCAGGTCGACATTGCGGGTGCTGCACACCGCCGTCACCTCGGCACCGAGTGCTTTGGCGATCTGGACGGCGAAGGAGCCGACTCCACCCGACGCGCCCGTGATCAGCACTGTCTGGCCCGGCTGGGCCTTCGCGATATTGCGCAACGCCTGCAAGGCCGTCATGGCCGAGGTGGGCACAGCTGCCGCTTCTGCGAGCGACAGGTTCGCGGGCACGGGGACGAGATTGTCTACGGGCACGCAGGCGTGCTCCGCGAGCGTTCCCGCGGTGCTCCAGCCGAACACTTCGTCGCCGGGGCGGAGTGCGGTGACGTCCTTCCCGACTGCTGCGACCACGCCGGCCAGATCCCTGCCAGGAATGCCGTTGCGCGGTCGGCGGAGCCCGAACACCAGGCGCACCACGTACGGCCTCCCGGTCATGATGAAGTAGTCGCCAGGATGTATCGACGCCGCGCCGACCCGGACGAGCACCTCCCCGCGACCAGGCATTGGGATCTCGATCTCGGACGACTCGAGCACTGAGGGCGGGCCGTAGCGGTGCTGGACGGCAGCGCGCATCGTCCTCGCCTTGTGCGTCCCCGGCACCGGGTCCGCCGCGGCTTTTGATCGCTGTTCGGTTCCCACAGAAGCCTCCTCGTCGCGAGCCTTGGTGTTCGCTTCGTACACCGTACTATGACTAGTACGGTGTACGATTGTCAAGCAGTCGAGCAAGGAGATCCGTGTCCGAAAAGGAGCAACACCACGTCGCCTCAGACGCGGGGTTGAGCAAGCAGCGGCTGGTGGCCGAGGCGGTTCGTATGGCTGACCGCGAGGGGGTCGACCGGCTGAGCATGCGCCGGCTGGCCAGCACGCTCGGCGCGGGTGCCATGTCGCTCTACTACTACGTGGCGAGCAAGGAAGAGTTGCTGGACGCCATGATCGATGTCGTCTTCGAGGAGATCGAGCTGCCGTCCGCAGAAGCCGACTGGCAGTCGGCGATGCGCCGGGAGGCGCTGTCCACTCGCCAGGTTCTTGCCCGCCACCCCTGGGCCATCAGCCTGATGGAGTCACGGACGACGCCGGGGCCGGCCAACCTCCGCCACCGCGAAGCGTTCACCGCCTGCCTCCGAAAGGCCGGCTTCTCGCCCCTCATGGCGACGCACGCCAACTGGTTGCTCAACAGCTATGTCTACGGGTACGCCCTGCAGGCCGCCAGCCTGCCGTTCGAGACCGCCCATGAACTCGCGGACATGGTCGAGGACGTCTACCTTCCCCAGCTCCCTGCTGAGGAGTTCCCTTTCCTCAGTGAGTCCGCTGCGGCGCTCGTCGCGGTCGGTTATGACCCCGCCGAGGAGTTCACCTTCGGACTCGACCTCGTCCTGGCTGCCCTCGAGCCACTGAGGGACCCCGCGTAGCGACGGGCGTGATGCCGGCCGGGCGGTTGCGGAGGGGCGTCACGCGTACCCGCGGCGAGCCGCCGAGGTCAGCCGCCGCAGACGGTCCCGATCGCGGTGAACTCGGCGTCCACCTTGGCCAGCGGTTCGCTGAGCTTGTTCAGGGCGTCCGCGGTGGGGTTCTTGATCAGCTTCTCGAGGGCGGCCGAGACCTCCTCCACGGCGGCAACGGCCTTCTCGCTCTGCGCCTTCACGGCGGGGTCTTCGAGCTTGGCGATGGAGGCGTTCATGGTCTTGCTGAACTCCTTCAGGGCCGAGAGCGACTTCTTCGGGTCCGAGCCGATGTCCTTCAGGGCCGTGTTCAGGGTGGTCGCTGCCTCGTTCGCGGTCTTGCCGATCTCCAGGCACGCCGCTGCGCGGGTGAGGTCGGACTCGGCGGTCGCGGACGCGGAGGGTGCGGCCGAGGTGGGCGCGGCGGAGGTCGCGCTGGCGGCGGGCGCGGGCTGGCTCGCGGCCGGAGACGATGAGTTGGACGGTGCGGCCGCCGAGGTGCAACCCGTGAACAGGATGAGGGTGGCGGCGATGCCGGCGAGGACGGAGTTGCGCATATCGGGCCTTCTGGTGGTCGGTTCTCTGCTCGAACGCTACAGCCTCGGGACAGGGTGCTGAGCCCATTCTTGGCCGTCGCCTCGAGAAGTCCGCGAGGACGTCGAACCCGAGGCCCTCTTTACTGGGTGCGACGCGCGAGAGCGTTCTTCAGTCGCTTGATCGCTCGGTGTTGGATCACTCGGACGGCGCCGGCCGACTTGCCGATGATCTGGGCTGTCTCTTCGACGCTGAACCCGTCCAGGACGCGCAGGGTGATCACTGCTCGGTGGTCGGGTGGCAATGCGGCCAGGATCTGCTGGACCGACTGATCCTCACCCACGCCGGCGTCGGCTGCCGACGTCTGGTGGCGGGCTTCGTGCAGCCGCTCCACATCGTCGGTGGGGGAGCTGGGTCGGCGCCGGGCAGCTCGCCATTCGTCGACCACTCGGTTGCGGGCCAGCAGGAACAACCAGGCTCGGAAGGCGGCCTGGTCGCCGGTGAAGCCGGGAAGATTGCGAACCACCTGGACGAAGCACTCGCCCAGACAGTCGGACGGCTCCGCGGCGCCCTGGCTGGTGATGAACCGCAGCAGGCCCGGCGCGAACTCGTCGTAGATCGCAGTCCAGGCCCAGTCGGCGCCCTGCTTGGCCGCCGCGAGGGTGGTATCGAAGTCGTTGGCAGCGCTCACTGTTGGCCCCGAACCGGCGAGGACGGACGACGTCCAGCGGCCGCGGCCGGTGAACTGCCACCGGGCGGAGGATCGAACGGCTTCACCTGGTGAAGCTGGTGGATCACGGTGCCCAGACTGCACCTTTCAGGACTTGTGGCGACCCCGCCGGGCCGCCGGGTGAGTGGGAGCTGCTCAGTTGCCTGACGTGGTCTTGCCGGGTGGATCGGTCCGGGCGTGGCTGGTCGCCTCCGAGGTGGCCGCAGGCTTCCCCTTGCCCGGGTTGGCCGTCGGCTTGCCCTTGCCGGGGTTGTCCTCGGATCTGCCATGCTCGCCCTTCTCCCCGGACTTGCCGTTGTTCGGGTGGGACGGCTTGGCGGTCGGGCTGTGGTCGGATCGGGCCTCGTCCGACCTGCCGTTGTTCGACTGGCTGCCGCCAGGGGTGTCCTCGCCGGCCGGCTGACCGGGTGCGCCGGTGCTCTGGGGGCTATGGGTCGGTGGCGGCGGCACCGGCGGGCCGGAGGGTTCGTGTGCGCTCGGCTCGAGGGAGGCGGGGTGGTCGACGCGGACCGAGCTGGCCGGGATGGGCAACAGGTTCGGCAGGAAGCCCAGCGGGTTGGCTCCGACGGCCGCAGCAACCCCGACTCCCGTGGTCAGCACGCCGAGTCCGGCGGCCACGGCGGTGACGACCAGTCTGCGAGTGCTGCGGCGGGCGCGGGGCGGGGCTGCCGCAGCGACGATGCGGGCTTCGCGGGTGATCGCATCAAGGTGCGCCTCACGCACGTCACCCACCTCGGCGGGGGGGAGGGTCTTGGGCAGGTCGGAGAGGAACGCCGCAACGGTCGCCAGGTCGGCCTGGTCGGCCGACGGGTCGCCGGCAAGCAGTCGTTCGGTCGCTGAGTTGCTGAGTCTCACGTTCACCTCCACCCCAGATACCGCCGCGCGTCGTCCTGACGTTACAGCCGCCCGGCATTGCCCCTTCGAAACCTCGCGGCCCGCAGTTGTAACAACCAGCACGGCCGCGGCGGTTTACCGGTCAGGAGGCCATCCCCCCGGTGTTCTCCACAAGACTCTCAGGAGGTATCGATGAGCAAAGCCCGTCTGGCCCGCACCCTGATCGGGGTCGGTCTCACTCTCGTTCTGAGCAGCATCGGACTGGTTCCGGCCAGTGCGGCGTCGGCTCCCGTGATCACCTGGGACTCCCAGATCGTCAATGGGGCCAGCTACCTCTTCGGTGAGGTGCCCAGCGCTCCGACCTGCACCGCGACCGAGGACGGCGTCCCGGTCACCTGCACGGTCGAGGGCTACTCCGCTGCGGTCGGCACCCAGGTGCTCACCGCCACCGGTGTCGCCAGCGACGGTGTGACCACCACCGTGGACACTCGGACGTACACCGTGACCGCCTGGAGGCTGAAGGGCTTCGACCGGCCGGTCAAGAACAACGTCGTGAACAAGGTGAAGGCCGGTTCGACCGTGCCGCTGAAGTTCCGGGTCTACCAGGGCGCAACCAAGGCGAAGTCGGTCAGCGTGGTCTCCAGCATCACCGCGCAGCGCTTCGACTGCGCCAGCCTGGCCCTGGTCGGTGACCCGGTGTCGGTGACCGCCGACCGCAAGGGTCAGCGACTGCGCTACTACGACGGCCGGTTCCACCAGAACTGGAAGACCCCGAAGCTGAGCGCACCGCTGTCGGTGACCAAGGCCAAGGGCAAGAAGCCGGTCCGCACCGCCGCCTGCTACCGGATCGTGCTCACCACTCAGGATGCGTCGACGCTGTCGGCGACCTTCCAGCTCCGGTGAGCTAGCCCTCTCCGTCAGCCCCGCAGCGCGCCCCGCGCTGCGGGGCTGACGCGCGTCCACGAGGGTTCGTCTCGTCGCCAGCCGATCGACTAGCCGACGCCGTCGGCTGCCGCTACAATGGGAGCGCTTCCGGTCGGGGGGACCGGAGCGAACTTGCCGCATCGGGGGGTAGCGCAAGTGAAGTATGTGTTCAGAATCCTGTTGGTTCTCGGCACTGTCGTTGTCGGCAGCGCCTTGATCGCCAACCTTGCATTCGGTTCGGCCCTGGTTCAGACGACACTTGCTGCCGTCGGTTCGCAGGGCCTTTTCATTGGTCTGCTGACCAGTGGATTGGTGGGGGCGCTGCTGACCCAGGAGTACTGGCTCACCGCCTGAGCTATTCGGTGGGCGAGTGCTCTTCGGGATCGGTCGCGGATCCGAAGGCAGCGCTGCTCGCGCCCAGGCCATCTGATGGCTGGTCGTGAGAGCCGTACTTGCGGACCAGAGTCAGGTGCCCGCCGAGGGCACCTGACAGTCCGACTGCTGCCATCGCCAGGCCACTCCACACCGCTGCCGCCGGCGTCCAGTTGCGCCGCCGCAGCAGGTAGGACGTGGTGGCGCCGGCCACGCCCAGCAGGTTCAGGCCCAAATGGGCGACTCCTACTCGACGACTTCGCGGATCGGCGTGCGTCCACTCGGCAAGACCGGTGGCGGCCGCAGGCAGGGCGGCCAGACAGGCCAGTCCGGTCAGCAGCCTGCTCTGCCGGGCGGCTCCCGGGCCCTGGGTCAGATCCAGGATCATCGCGCTGGTCAGAGCACCGATGGGCAACTGCACCACCACTGGATGCAATGCGTGCCCGAGCGCTCGTCCGCGGAGCAAGTCACTGGCCGGCCCATGGCCGAGCAGGTGACGCAGGGGGAGCTCCAGCCGATCGCTCAGCCGTCCCAGGACGGGTTGTTCTTCTAGGTACTCGGCAAACTCGGTGAAGATCGACTTCGATGCTGACGCCATGAGCGCCTCCTTGTTGCTATGGGTTGGCCCCCGCCCGGTCAGACCGGGGACGGGGGCCGCGTGCAGTGGTGGCTAGAGCTGCCGGGACGGCGGAGCGATGTGTGCGCTGCGGTCACGGGTGAGCAGGAAGCCCGCGGCGATCATGGCGACCGCCAGCACGAGGTGGAGCCAGTTGTCGGCGTTGTTCAGCGGGACGAAGTTGGCGCCGTGATCGTGCGGGACGACCAGTCCGTAGACGAGCAGCACCGCGTAGACCGCGCCGCCCCAGATCAGGTACGACCGGGCCGACGTGGCCATCCGAGAGAAGACGAAGCCGCCGACTCCGAACAGCAAGTGGACGATGTTGTGCAGGATCGAGACCTGGAAGATCCCCAGCAGCATGGCTCCCGAGCCGTGCCCGGCGAACATCAGCTGGTCGTAGTTGGTCGTGACCCCGGGGATGAAGCCGAGGATCCCGACGACCCCGAAGACCACGCCGAAGATCAGCGCCGCGGTCTGTACCGGGGTCTCGGTCATGCGCGAGGGACGCATGGATTGTGCAGTCATGAAGTGCCTTTCACAGGGGGACTGTCACCCCTTCTGTACCCAGCCGGCAGCCAGCCAACCCCGGCCCGCTGCGATCAGGGCTCGCACTGAGTGCCCTTGTCACCCGCAAGAGGGTGGCCGGATTGCTCATCTGAGACCCCGCTCGCGTGCCGTAGAATCGGGTCGCTAGCGATCGGGGGGATCGCTACAACTGGAGCTCGGGGGCGCTCATCATCATGAAGTATCTGTTTCGTGTTGCCATCGTTGTCAGCGTCGTTGTGGTCGCAAGCGTGATCGTGGCCAACTTGGTGTTCGGCGTTTCTTTCCTTCACCCGTTGCTCGCTGCGGTCGGCCTGCAGGGCCTGTTCGTCGGTCTGGTGACCGCTGGGCTGGTGGCCGCGCTGCTCACCAACGAGTACTGGCTGACTGCCTGACCCGATCGCTGATCCTGGGTCGGCCCACGCCGCCTGTGGAGCGGATGACGGGAATCGAACCCGCGTAGCCAGTTTGGAAGACTGGGGCTCTACCATTGAGCTACATCCGCGCGGTGGTTACCTTAGCTCAGAGCTGCGCGAGAACGCTCATCGGCGTCGTCCCGCGTGCCTCTGACTTCGGCGAGTGTGACCACGCCGAGCGGGCTGGCTAGGATTAGCAGGTCTGTCTACCTTCCGATCCAGGAGCCCGCATTGCCCAGCACCGTCGAGCAGCTCAATCCGTCCCGGGTGAAGCTCACCATTGAGATCCCCTTCGCCGATTTGAAGCCCCATCTGGACAAGGCATACCGCGAGATCGCTTCGCAGGTGTCCATCCCGGGCTTCCGCAAGGGCAAGGTGCCGAACCTGGTGATCGACCAGCGCTTCGGCCGGGCCGCAGTCCTGCAGGAGGCGATCAACGCCGCACTGCCCACCGCCTACGAGGCGGCCATCATCGAGTCCGAGATCGTCCCGCTGGGCGAGCCGGCCATTGAGGTGACCAAGCTCGAGGACGGCGACGTCATCGAGTTCACCGCTGAGACCGACGTCCGCCCCGAGTTCTCCGTGCCGGACTTCGCCAAGCTCAAGGCCACCGTCGAGCCGCTGCGTGAGGTCGAGGCCGAGGTCGCCGAGCGGATCGACCTGCTGCGTCGTCGCTTCGCCACCTCCGTGGAGGTCGACCGCGCCGCCGCCGACGGCGACCAGGTCGTCATCGATCTGGTCGGTACCCGCGACGGCGAGCCGCTGGAGGACGCCACTGCGGACGGGGTCAGCTACGTGCTCGGCTCCGGCGGCATGATCGACGGTCTGGAGGAGGCCGTGATCGGTCTCAAGGCCGGCGACACTGCCGAGTTCTCCTCGACCCTTGTCGGTGGCGCCTTCGAGGGCGAGCCGGCCGACATCAAGGTCACCGTCAAGAAGGTCAACGAGCAGAAGCTCCCCGAGCTGGACGACGAGTTCGCCTCGATGATCTCCGAGTTCGACACCGTCGAGGAGATGAAGGACGACCTGGCCAAGGCCGTCGAGCAGCTGCTCGCCAACGAGCAGCAGGCCGAGGGTCGCAACAAGGTCCTGGAGGCGCTGGTCGCCGCGGCCGAGCTCGAACTGCCGGAGACCTTCCTGAGCAGCCAGCTGGCCGCTCAGCGCTCTCAGATCGAGACCCAGCTGGCTCAGGCCGGGCTGACCCTCGAGCGCTACCTGACCCAGTCGCAGGACGACGCCGGCACTCCGGAGGAGTTCTGGAAGCGTCAGGACGAGGGCCTGGAGCGCGCGCTGAAGGCGCAGCTGATCCTGGACAAGATCGCCGAGGACAACGAGGTGACCACCGAGCAGAGCGACCTCACTCAGCTGATCGTGTCGAAGGCCGCGGCCAACGGCACCAGCCCCGAGCAGGAGCTGCAGCACATGATGGAGCACGGCCACGCCAACGAGTGGCTGGGCGAGATCCGTCGGAACAAGGCCCTGGGCCTGGTGCTGGACAAGGCCAAGATCGTCGACACCGCCGGCAAGAAGGTCACCCTGACCGCTCCGGAGGCGGCGGACACCCTCCCCGAGGAGTGAGCTGAATCAACCGGCAGCGGCATCGTCCAGTAGGGCGGTGCCGCTGCCGCATTTCGGGCCCTTCCGCGCGGCTGCGCCCACAGCGAACAGGGCCTGGAACCATGCCGATTTCGGCGATCCAGCGGGTAGGTTCGCCTCCGTGAACGATTACCGAGCCAATCAGCACGGCCCGTCCATGGCGGGCGGTCCCGGTGGAGTCGGCATGTCCGACTCGGTCTACCAGTCGCTTCTGGCGAACCGGATCATCTTCCTGGGATCCGAAGTCAAGGACGACAATGCGAACGCCATCTGCGCGCAGATGCTGCTGTTGAACGCCGAAGACCCGGTCAAGGACATCTACCTGTACATCAACTCCCCGGGTGGCTCGGTCGACTCCGGCATGGCGATCTACGACACCATGCAGTGGATCTCCAACGACGTCGCCACTGTGGCCATGGGCCTGGCCGCGTCGATGGGCCAGTTCCTGCTTTCGTCCGGTGCCAAGGGCAAGCGGTTCGCGCTGCCGCACAGCCGGATCATGATGCACCAGCCGTCCGGTGGCCTGGGCGGAACGGCCTCCGACATTCGGATCCAGGCCGAGCAGTCGCTGCACATCAAGAAGACCATGTCCTCGCTGATCGCAGAGCACACCGGTCAGACCGTGGAGCAGATCGAGAAGGACTCCGATCGGGACCGTTGGTTCACCGCGGAGGAAGCTCTCGCCTACGGCTTCATCGACCACGTCTACGAGCGGGCCGCGCAGATCAAGATCGCCGACGCCCCGAACCAGTGAGGAACCTCATGAGCACCCTGCCCCATGGGCTGGCGCCGGTCGGCCCCAGCATGGACTACTACATCCCGCAGTGGGAGGAGCGCACCTCCTACGGCATGCGTCGGGTCGACCCGTACACCAAGCTCTTCGAGGACCGGATCATCTTCCTGGGCACCCCGATCAGCGACGACATCGCCAATGCCGTCATGGCCCAGCTGCTGTGTCTGCAGTCGATGGATCCGGAGCGTCCGATCAGCATCTACCTGAACTCGCCCGGTGGCTCGTTCACGGCGCTGACCGCGATCTACGACACCATGCGCTACATCAAGCCGGACGTTCAGACGGTCTGCCTGGGTCAGGCGGCCTCGGCTGCGGCCGTGCTGCTGGCAGCGGGCACCAAGGGCAAGCGGCTCGCCCTGCCGAACAGCCGGATTCTGATCCACCAGCCGGCCACCGAAGGCGGCTACGGGCAGTCCTCCGACCTGGAGATCCAGGCCCGGGAGATCCTGCGGATCCGTTCGCTCATGGAGGGCATGCTCGCCGAGAGCACCGGCCAGAGTGTGGAGAAGATCAGCCGGGACATCGAGCGGGACAAGTACCTGACCGCCGAGGAGGCCGTTGAGTACGGCATCGTCGACGACATCCTGACCTCGTTGAAGGACATCCAGCCCTGACCCGCCGCCGGACCTTCCTGGTTGCACCAGGAAGCCGGCGTTATGGTGAGTCACCGACACGGAGGGAAAGGCATCGTGGCACGAATCGGAGAGACCTCGGATCTGCTGAAGTGCTCTTTCTGCGGGAAGAGCCAGAAGCAGGTCAAGAAGTTGATCGCCGGTCCCGGCGTCTACATCTGCGACGAGTGCATCGACCTGTGCAACGAGATCATCGAGGAGGAGTTCGCCGAGACCCCGGACACCGGGCTGCTCGATGAGCTGCCCAAGCCCAAGGAGATCTGCGCCTTCCTCGACACCTATGTGATCGGGCAGGAGAAGGCCAAGAAGGCGCTGTCGGTCGCGGTCTACAACCACTACAAGCGGGTCCAGGCGCAGGCGGCCACTCCCGGTCGCCGGATCGCCGACGACGAGCTGGTCGAGCTCGGCAAGTCGAACATCCTGCTGATCGGCCCGACCGGCTGTGGCAAGACCTATCTGGCCCAGACCCTGGCCCGGATGCTGAACGTGCCCTTCGCCATGGCGGACGCCACCGCGCTGACCGAGGCCGGCTACGTCGGTGAGGATGTCGAGAACATCCTGCTGAAGCTGATCCAGGCCGCGGACTACGACGTGAAGAAGGCCGAGACCGGGATCATCTACATCGACGAGATCGACAAGGTGGCTCGCAAGAGCGAGAACCCGTCGATCACCCGGGACGTATCCGGCGAGGGCGTCCAGCAGGCATTGCTGAAGATCCTGGAGGGCACCACTGCCTCGGTGCCGCCGCAGGGCGGCCGCAAGCACCCGCATCAGGAGTTCATCCAGATCGACACCACCAACATCTTGTTCGTGGTGGGCGGTGCCTTCGCCGGCCTGGAAGAGATCATCAACGCCCGGGTCGGCAAGCGTCCGCTGGGCTTCAACAATGATGCGGCCATTCGCCGTCCGGCCTCGCTCAATCCGTTCGAAGAGGTCCGGCCGGAGGATCTGCACCGGTTCGGCCTGATCCCCGAGTTCATCGGACGACTCCCGATGATCTCCACCGTCGAGCAGCTCGATCAAGAGGCGCTGGTCCGGATCCTGGTCGAGCCGAAGAACGCGCTGATCAAGCAGTTCCGCAAGCTCTTCGAGCTGGACGGGGTCGACCTGGAGTTCACCGAGGACGCCATCAAGGCCATCTCCGAGGTGGCGCTCAAGCGCGGCATCGGCGCCCGCGGCTTGCGCTCGATCCTGGAAGAGATCCTGCTCAACGTGATGTACCACGTACCCAGCGACGAACAGGTCGCTCAGGTCGTGGTGAATGCGGCAGTCGTCAACGAGGGTGCCTCGCCGCAGATGCTCACTCGGGCCCAGCTGGTCCGCAATGAACGCCGGGAGCGCTCGGCCTGAGCCGTCCCGGAACCGGTGCCGAGGCTCTCGGCACCCAAGGTCTCAGCTTGGTGTAGATCGACGCTGTGATTGCCATCGCGGCCCGCGGGTATGCCATTGTTGAGCCTCGGAGTTGGTCGTTCGCACAAGGAGTTCCCTATGCCCACCCGTCACGTCGCCATCGCCTCCTCGGTTGGCCTGCACGCCCGTCCTGCCTCGCTGTTCGTTCAGGCTGCCACTGCGGCCGGCCTGCCGATCACGATCGCCAAGGAAGGCGGCAAGCCGGTGGATGCCCGCAGCATCTTGATGGTGATGGCACTGGGTGCCAAGCATGGCGAGACGGTCACCCTCTCCGCTGAGGGCGATGGAGCCGACGCCGCCCTGGACTCGCTGGTCGAGCTGCTCTCCCGCGATCTCGACGCCGAGTAACCGATGACCACCGACCTGGCGCACACCTTCCACGGGATCGGCGTCAGCGCCGGTACCGCCGTCGGGCCGCTGGTGTTGGTGCGGCCGGCTCCGCAGCCGCCCGCCGACGAGGCGCCCACCACCGACGCCGCCGCAGCCTGGGCCAAGGTCCAGGCCGTGCTCGAGGAGGTGGCGGCCGGCCTGGAGGCTCGCGCCGCCGCTGCGGACGCCCACGCCAAGCCGATCCTGGAGGCCGGCGCCATGATGGCCCGCGACCCCGGACTGGCCGCCGGCATCGAGACTCAACTCGGCGCCGGACTAGGCGTCACCCATGCCGTGGCCGCTGCCGTGGCCGAGTACTGCGCGATGTTCGAGTCGCTGGGCGGCTACATGGCCGAGCGAGTCACCGACCTTCAGGACGTCCGTGATCGCGCCGTGGCCCGGCTGCTCGGTGAGCCCGAGCCGGGGGTGCCCGCGTTGAGCGTCCCGTCCGTCCTGGCTGCGCACGACCTGGCTCCGGCCGAGACCGCGACCCTGACCGCCGACACCTGCCTGGGCATCATCACCGAGGCCGGGGGGCCGACCAGCCACACCGCGATCCTGGCTGCCCAGCTGGGCATTCCCGCGGTCGTCCAGGCCGTCGGCATCCTCTCGGTGCCGGTCGGCACCACGGTCGCCCTGGACGGCGGGGTCGGCGAGATCACCGTCGACCCGACCGCCGAAGAGGTGGCCCTGCTGGCTGAGCGCAAGCGGCGCCGCGAGGCTGCTCTGGCCGGTGGCACCGGCAAGGGCTGCACCAAGGACGGCTACCCGGTGGCCCTGCTGGCCAACATCGGCACCGTCGAGGACGCCCGCCGCGCGGCCGCCCAGCCGGTCGAGGGGGTCGGCCTGTTCCGCACCGAGTTCCTGTTCCTGGATCGCGACACCATGCCGACCCTGGAGGAGCAGACCGCCACCTACACCGAGGTGTTCTCCGCCTTCGGCGAGCGCCGGGTCGTGGTGCGCACCCTGGACGCCGGCGCGGACAAGCCGCTGAAGTTCGCCGATCTCGGTCCGGAGGAGAACCCGGCCCTGGGTCGCCGTGGCCTCCGACTGGGCATGATCCGCACCGACGTGCTGGACACCCAGCTGCAGGCGTTGGCTGCGGCCTACCACGCGACCGGCGCGGACGTCCGGGTGATGGCCCCGATGGTGGCCACCCAGGCCGAGGCGGTCTGGTTCGCCGAGCGGGTCCGGGCCTTGGGCCTGCCCAAGGTGGGCGTGATGATCGAGGTGCCGTCCGCTGCCATCCGCAGCCGCGGCATCCTCTACCACGTCGACTTCGCGTCGCTGGGCACCAACGATCTGCAGCAGTACACGATGGCTGCCGACCGGATGCAGGGTGAGCTGGCGTCTCTGCTCGACCCGTGGGAGCCGGCCCTGCTCGACGTGATCGCCATGGCCTGCGAAGGCGGCCACACCATGGGCAAGCCGATCGGTGTCTGCGGCGAGGCCGGCGGCAACCCCGGCTTGGCGCTGGTGTTGGTCGGGCTCGGCGTGACCAGCTTGTCGATGGCTCCCAGCAAGGTGGCCGCGGTACGCACCGTACTGGCCGCTCACACCCGGGAGCAGTGTCAGCAGTTCGCTGCGGCCGCCCGGGCTGCGACCAGCGCAGGAGAGGCGAAGCGCGCCGTGCTGGCGATCGCCGACCCGATCCTGGCCGACCTGATCTGAGCTACTTGGCGACGCCGCGCAGGCTGCCGGTGACTCCGCCGTTGGGCAGTCCGACCAGGCAGACCAGGGCGCGATCCTTCGCGCTCTTCCAGGTCTGCTCGGTCGGGCTCAGGTAGGTGAAGCTGTACTTCGACTTCTTCAGTGGGGTTCCGACGAACTCGGCGAAGGCATCGGTGCAACGCTGCTCGGACTGCTTGGCCAGGGCCACATCGCCGGGGTAGTCGGTGCCCTCCAGCTCGGTGAGCAGGAACGCTTCCCAGTAGTGCTCCTGGTCGCAGGGCAGCAACTCGAGCTTGGTCACCGACCCGGTGCCGAGCTCTCCGACGCAGTCGCCGGCCCTGATCGCGTACGCGTCCGCCGTGGTGGGCGCCGTGAGCCGACCGGACGGGTCCCGCACCGGCGCGGCGCAGCCGGCCAGCAGCACCGCAGCAGCGGCGACGGCCACCCAGGCCCGCATGGCTCAGCTCTCCTCGGCCGGCTTCAGTTCCACGGCGATGCTCAACGGAGCGTCCGCCTCGACCCAGTCGATGGCCGGGAGGATCCGGCCCACCGCACGCAGGTCGGCTTCGGCCTGCTGCAGCCGGGCCAGAACGTCCGCCGGGCCGGTGAAGGTGGCCGAGGTGGCTTCGGTCTTCATCGAGACCTTTGCCTGGGACTTGGCGCCGCGGATCCCGATCAGGGCAGCCGCGATGTCGTCCAGCAGCGCGGGCACGCCGTCGCTGGGCAGCTCGTCAACGGTCGGCCAGGCGGCCAGGTGGATCGAGCCGTCCTGCCACCACGACCAGACCTCTTCGGTGACGAACGGCAGGAACGGCGCGAACAGCCGCAGCTGGACGCCCAGCGCCAGCCGCAGGGCAGCCCGCGCCGAGTTGGCGCCGGCGCCCTCGGTGTAGGCGCGCTCCTTGACCAGTTCCAGGTAGTCGTCGCAGAACTGCCAGAAGAACTTCTCGGTGGCCTCCAGGGCCGTGGAGTAGTCGAATGCCTCGAAGGCCGCCGAGGCCGCGCGAACCACCTCGACCAGCTGAGCCAGCATGGCCAGGTCCACCGGCTCGGTGACGGCGGCGTCCGCAGCCTCGCCGAAGCCCAGGATGAACTTCGAGGCGTTCAGGATCTTCATGGCAAGGCGACGGCCGACCTTCATCTGGGTCTCGTCGAAGGGCGAGTCCATCCCCGGGCGGGCCATGGCCGCGCGCCAGCGGACGGCATCCGAACCGAACCGGTCCAGGATGTCGGTGGGCACCACCACATTGCCCTTGGACTTGCTCATCTTCTTGCGGTCGGGGTCGACCACGAAGCCGGAGATCGCGGCCCGGCGCCAGGGCAGTTCCTGGTGCTCGAAGTGGGCCCGGACCACCCGGGAGAACAGCCAGGTGCGGATGATGTCGTGGGCCTGCGGGGCGAGATCCATCGGGAAGGTGAGCCGCCACAGCTCCTCGTCCCGCTCCCAGCCGCAAGCGATCTGCGGGGTCAGCGACGAGGTGGCCCAGGTGTCCATCACGTCCGGATCGCCGATGAAGCCGCCGGGCACACCACGCTGCTCGGCGGTGTAGCCGGGCGGGCAGTCGCTGGACGGGTCGACCGGCAGAGTTTCCGGCGCTGCGGTGATCGGGTGCTCCAAGTCGGGCTCGCCCTCGGCGTCCAAGGCGTACCAGACCGGGAAGGGTACGCCGAAGAAGCGCTGCCGGCTGATCAGCCAGTCGCCGTTGAGGCCGTTGACCCAGTTGGAGTAGCGGTGCCGCATGTGATCGGGCACCCAGGCCAGCTGCTCGCCACGGGCCAGCAGCTGCTCCTTCAGCTCGTCATCGCGACCGCCATTGGTGATGTACCACTGCCGGGTCGAGACGATCTCCAGCGGCTTGTCGCCCTTCTCGTAGAAGTTCGCCATCCGCTGGGTGGGCTTCGGCTCGCCGTCCAGGTCGCCGGAGGCGCGCAGCATGGCCACGACCGCCTCGCGGGCGCTGAAAGTGGTCTTGCCGGCCAGCTCGGCATAGGCCGACGAGTCGGTCAGCCACTCCGGGGTCTCGGCCAGCATCCGTCCGTCCCGGCCGATCACGGTGCGGGTCGGCAGCCGCAGCTCACGCCACCACTGGACGTCGGTCAGGTCACCGAAGGTGCAGCACATCGCGATGCCCGCGCCCTTGTCCGGCTCGGCCGCGCTGTGCGCGAGCACCGGGATCTCGACGCCGAAGATGGGCGAGGTGACCGTGGTGCCGAACAAGTGCTGGTAGCGCTTGTCGTCGGGGTGGGCGATCAGCGCGCAGACGGCGGGGATGAGCTCCGGACGCGTGGTCTCGATGTAGATCGGCTCGCCATCGGGACGATGGAAGGCGACCCGGTGGTAGGCGCCGGGGTAGTCCCTGGCCTCCAGCTCGGCCTGGGCGACCGCGGTCTGGAAGGTGATGTCCCACAGCGTCGGCGCCTCGGACAGGTAGGCCTCGCCGCGGGCGTAGTTGTGCAGGAAGCCGAGCTGGCTGATCCGCTGCGACTCGGTGGAGATGGTGGCGTACAGCTGGCTCCAGTCCACGCTCAGCCCGAGCGTCCGCCACAGGTTCTCGAAGGCGATCTCGTCGACCGCGGTCAGCTCATGGCACAGCTCGACGAAGTTGCGCCGGCTGATCGGCACCTGCCGCTTCGGGTCGGGCTTGGCCGGCGGAGTGAAGTCCGGGTCGTAGGGCAGCGAGGTGTCGCAGCGCACCCCGTAGAAGTTCTGCACCCGGCGCTCGGTGGGCAGGCCGTTGTCGTCCCAGCCCATCGGATAGAAGACCTGCTTGCCCTGCATGCGCTGGTAGCGGGCGATCACGTCGGTGTGGGTGTAGCTGAACACGTGGCCCACGTGCAGCGAACCGGACACGGTGGGCGGCGGGGTGTCGATGCTGAACACCTGCTCGCGAGACTCCGGCCGGTGGAAGGTGTAGGTGCCCTGGTCGCGCCAGCGCTCCACCCACTTGGCTTCCAGACCTTCCAGCACCGGACGCTCAGGTACACCGCCGCTGGCCGAAGCGGGAGCGATCGGTGCGGTCTTCTGAGCGTCTGCAGTCATGGGCTGAATCATATTGAGGGTGCCGAAGGCCCGTCACATCGGCCCACGGCGCCGCCTCGACTCAGCTGAACTTCTTGATCAGCTGACCGAGCTGGTCGGGGCTGGCGAACTCCTTCAGCGCGACGTCGTGACCGTTGACCCGGAAGGTCGGCGTCCCGGTCACGCCGGCCTTGGCGCCGGACTCGTCCTGGGCCTGCACCCACTTCTGGGTCTGCTTGCCGTCGTAGCACTTCTGGAAGGTGGTCAGCTTGTCGCCGGTGAGGCTGAGCTTGGCCGGGATGGCATCTCGCAGCACCGAGTCGGCGTAGCCGGCGCCTTCCTTCTGGGGCTGGTTGGCGAAGAGCTGGTCGTGGTACTGCCGGTACTGGCCGACGACGTCCGCGCAGGCCGCACCGATGCCGGCCCGCAGCGAGGAGTCGTTCTGCAGGTTCACGTCCAGGAAGATCATCGGACGGTAGTGCAGCTCGATCTGGCCGGAGGAGGCCAGCTGCTCCAGGGCGTCGCCGTAGATCGTCTCGAACTGGTTGCAGATCGGGCACTGGTAGTCGAAGAACAGCTCGACCGCCGGCACGCCGGACTTGGCCGCACCCGGGTAGGGCAGGATGCCTTGATCATTGGCCAGCGCGTTCGGCGGGCTGATCTGTTCGGCGGACGGGGCCGCCGTCGTGGCCTTGTTCGCCTGCGAGATCAGGACGACCGCGAAGACCGCCACGATCACCAGTACCAACAGGCCGGCGCCGACGCCGATGATCCGGGTCAGGCGCTGCTGATTGGCCTTGGCCTGCTCCGCCTTGCGCAGCTGCTCGCGCCGGTTCTGGGTCATCGAAGGTTCTCCTGGTCGTCGACGGTGGTGGGCTCGGCGGCGGCGAACAGCCAGGCGTCGAGGGCGAAAACGGAGGTGGGGCGCCAGATCGTCCAGACGCCGAGGAGGAGCAGCCCGACGTCGCGGGCGACCTCGAGCGGGTACTGGGTCTGGCTCGGATCGACCGCCCCGCCCGGGGCGAAGCAGCCGCAGTCGATCGAAATGCCGCGCACCCACACCGAGATGATGCCGATGATGAAGGCCAGCATCAGGGCCGAGCCGAGCACGGCGGCGATCCGCGTGAAGGTGCCGGTGACCAGCATCAGGCCGATCACGATCTCGACGATCGGCAACGCCGTGCCGACCAGCCAGGTGATCTCGAAGGGCAGCAGCTTGTAGGCGCGGACCGAGTTGATGGCGGCATCGATCGAGGTGATCTTGAGCGCGCCGGCGATCATCAAAGTGAGTCCCAGGACCAGCCGGGCGACCAAGGTCACCCAGCGCTGCCAGCCCTTCTTCGGCCCGGCTGTGGCCTCTTCACGCACCCGGTCAGTATAGGGGGACGCCTCTGTGTGAAGCCGGGTCCGGCTAGGCTTGGATAGTTATGAGTCGAACCCACGCAGAGATCGTCAACGCTCTCCAGTCCCGCTGGCCGGAGCACCAGGTCGGCCGCGGCCAGGAGCGCGTCCGCGCACTGTGCGATCTGCTCGGGTCGCCGCAGGACGCCTGCCCGGTGATTCTGATCACCGGCACCAACGGCAAGGGCAGCACGGCCATCATGATCGACACACTGCTGCGGTCGCTGGGACTGCGGGTCGGACGCTACTCCAGCCCGCACCTGGTGAACCTGACCGAGCGGATCTGCATCGACGGTGAGCCGATCGCCGACGACGTGTTCGACGAGCTCGTCGAACAGATCCAGCCGATGATCGACATCGTCGATGCGCAGCAGCTCGATGGCATCTCGCTGACCTTCTTCGAAGTGATGACCGCTCTTGCCTACGCCGCCTTCGCGGACGCGCCGGTGGACGTCGCCGTGGTCGAGGTCGGGATGGGCGGCACCTGGGATGCCACCAACATCACCGATGCCGAGGTCGCCGTCGTGACCCCGATCGACTACGACCACACCGCCATTCTGGGCAGCACCCTGACCGAGATCGCCATCGAGAAGTCCGGCATCATCAAGGCTGGCGCCAAAGCCGTGCTGGCCGCCCAGACCCCCGAGGCCGGGGCGGTGCTGCTGGCCCGCAGCTCCGAGGTGGGCGCTGAGGTTCGCCGCGAGGGGATCGAGTTCGGGCTGATCGAGCGGGCTCCTGCCGTCGGCGGCCAGGTGATCCGGGTCGAGACCGCGGACGGACCGCTCGGTGACCTGCTGCTGCCCCTGTTCGGTGCCCACATGGCCCACAACGCCGCCCTGGCCGTGGCCGCCACCGAGGCCTTCCTCGGTGGGCGTCCGCTGCCGGCCGAGGTGATCGAGGAGGGCTTGGCCGCGGTGCGAGCACCGGCCCGCCTGGAGATCGTCCGGCGCTCGCCGACCGTGCTGCTGGACACCTGCCACAACCCGCACGGAGTCCGGGCGACCCTGGCTGCGCTGACCGAGTCGTTCGCCTTCTCGCCGCTGATCGTGGTGCTGGCCATGATGGCCGACAAGGACGTTCCCGGTGTGCTGCAGGAACTGGCCGAGGAGGCCACCGTGGTGGTCTGCACCACGATTCCGGGTAGCTCGCGGGCACTGGGCGCGGTCGAGCTGGCCGAGACTGCCATCGGAGTCCTCGGCGATGACCGGGTCCGGGTCGCCGAAGAACTGCCCGAGGCGATCGAGATGGCCGTCCAGCTGGCCGATGAGGCCGGCCCGGGCGCCGGCATTCTGATCGCCGGCTCGGTGTACCTGGCCGGAGCGGCGCGGACGCTGTTGGCCAACTCGTCCACAGCTTCGGAAGCCGACGACTGATCGGCTGGTCGCTCCCGGTAGGGTTTCGGGCATGACTGATCTTCAACGGACCCTGGTGCTGCTCAAGCCGGACGCCGTTCGTCGCGGGCTGGCCGGCACGATCCTGGCCCGCTACGAGGCGAAGGGCCTGTCGCTGGTGGCCGCAGAGTTGCGCCACGTCGATGCCGCCCAGGCCGATGCGCACTACGCCGATCACGTGAACCAGCCGTGGTACCCGCCGCTGCGCACCTACATCACCTCCGGTCCGCTGGTAGCCGTGGTGCTGGAAGGGCCGTCGGTGATCGAGGTGGTGCGCGGCCTCAACGGCGCCACCAACGGCATCGCCGCTACTCCGGGCACCATCCGCGGTGACTTCGCACTCTCCAATCGGGAGAACCTGGTGCATGCCTCCGATTCACCCGAGTCCGCAGCAAAGGAGATCGCGCTGTGGTTCCCGAACCTGGTGTGACGCCGGACGTCCCGGAGACTCCGACATCGGGTTCACCGGTGCCGGAGAACCCAGCGACGGCAGGTCTGCCGCCGGTATCGCCAGTGGCCCCGGGTTGGCCGGACGCTCCGCAGGCTGCTCCGGGATGGCCGGGCACCGCGCCGGGCTACCCGCCTCCACCCGGTTGTCCGCCGCAGGCCGGCTACCCGCCGCAGGCCGGCTATCCCGTCCCACCGGACTATCCGCCGCCGGGGTATCTGTGGGGCGGCGGCCCGGTCGGCTATCCGGCAGGGCCGGGGGGTCAGGCTACGCCTGGTGACCAGTGGGCTGCCTACCAGCCGCCGTATCCGGCCGCTGAGCCTCCACGTCCGTCCGCGCTGCCGGTGGAACCGAAGGCCTTCCACGAGTTCTACCGCGCGCCGCGCTTCCGCTGGTGGAAGCCGCTGGCGGCGATCGCGCTTCTGGCGGCGGTGTGGTTCACAGTCTCGCTGGCTCTGGTCGGCGGGGCCATGGCCTACGACGTCGCGACCGGGAGGCTCTCCTCGGTCTGGGAGGCCATGACGAAGATGACGCCGTGGATGTTCACGGCCAACAATGTCAGCCTGGCCCTGTTCATCCCGATGGCGGTGCTCACCAGCTGGCTGGTGTACGGGCAGCGTCCGCGGTGGTTGACCTCGATCACCGGGGGCTTCCGCTGGGCGCTGTTCTGGCAGTTCGCGCTGATCGCCGTGGTGCCGTTGTCGATCTCTCTGCTGCTGGACGGGTTGGGTGACCTGACCTGGAACGCCGACTCGCTGTTCCTGATCGTGGCCATCGTGCTCACCACCCCGTTCCAGGCGGCCGGTGAGGAGTACATGGCCCGCGGCCTGCTGGCCCGCTCGGTCGGCTCCTGGTTCGCCAATCGCTGGCTCGGTTTCGCGGTGGCGACGGTGGTGTCCTCGCTGGTCTTCATGGGAATGCATGTGGCCGGTGATCCGTGGCTCAACCTGTTCTACTTCTCCTTCGGCGTGATCGCCTGCGTGGTCACCTGGCGCACCGGCGGGCTGGAGGCCGCCATCGCCCTGCATGTGGTGAATAACCTGATCGGGGAAATCAGCCTGCCGTTCGGGGCGTTGGAACACATGATGGATCGGCAAGCCGGCGTGGCCGGACCGGGCGTCCTGATCCAGATCAGCATGATCGCGGTCGTCGGTGCGTTGATGTGCTGGTGGGCTCGCCGCCGCAAGCTCAGCACGACTGCGGCCCCGTTGGCCGATGTTGCGACTTCCGAGTTATCCTGAAATCCTGCGGCAATTTCGCTGACGAAGGTACGAGATGACTAACGATGTGCTGAGTGCGGTCGACGCTGCAACCGGACTGAAGTGGCTGCGGGCTCGGATCCGCGCCCGAACCGGCCGGACCCTGGTGGGGATCGACGGTGTCGACGGTGCCGGAAAGACGACATTCGCCGACGATTTGGCGACCATGTTGCGCGAGTCGGGCCTCGAGGTGATTCGCATTTCGATGGACGACTACCTCAACCCGCAGTCACGCCGTTACGCCCAGGGCCGGGCGTCCGCGCAGGGCTTCTTCGAGGACAGCTACGACTACGAGCGGTTCACCGACGATGTGCTGGAGCCGCTGGCTCAGGACGGCTGCGGTCGCTACCGCACTGCGTCCTACGACCTGAACTCGGAGACCGAGGTCAAGTCGCCGTGGCGAATCGCCCCCGATGATGCGGTCGTGGTGATCGACGGCATGTTCATTCACCGCAATGAACTCTGTCGGCAGCCCGGACGCAAGGTCTGGGACATCTCGGTGTGGCTGGAAGTGCCGTTCGAGACCTCCTTCGAGCGGGCCTCCGAGCGTGACTCCAAGCTGGGCGCAGATCCCGAGGATCCGCGCAACGCCCGGTACTACCAGGGTCAGCTGCTCTACCTGCGTTCCTGCGATCCGGCCAAGCGGGCCGACCTGGTGGTCGACTACGCCGCGCCGCACCAGCCGCTGGACGACTGAGCGTCCACCGACGCCAGGATTGTGCTTAGCCGGGCCCGGCTACGCCCTGACCCGACGATTGCATAGGCTGAGCGAACTATGAGCGCCCACGTGACGTCCCTGTATCCGCGGCTGGAACCGCTGCTGGCCCAGGTCAGCAAGCCGGTGCAGTACATCGGCGGCGAGGTGAACTCGGTCACCCGTGACTTCGACACCGCCGAGGTGCGCTGGGTGCTGATGTACCCCGACGCCTACGAGGTGGGCCAGCCGAACCAGGGGATGGCGATCCTCTACGAACTGCTCAACGAGCCCGACTGGATGCTCGCCGAGCGCAGCTTCTCGATCTGGCCGGACCTGGCTGCGCTGATGCGCCGGGACGGCGTGCCCCAGTTCACCCTGGAGAACCACCTGCCGATCAAGGCCTTCGACCTGATCGGGGTGAGCTTCTCCACCGAGCTCGGCTACACCAATCTGCTCGAAGCCCTCGATCTGGCCGGCATCCCGCTGCACAGCGCCGATCGCGGCGAGGACGATCCGCTGGTGATCGCCGGTGGCCACGCCGCCTTCAACCCCGAGCCGATCGCCGACTTCATCGACGCCGCCGTGCTCGGTGACGGCGAGGAAGCGTCGATGCGGATCTCGGAGCTGGTCCGATCCTGGAAGCTCTCCGGACGTCCGGGCGGACGCGACGGCTTGCTCGACCAGCTGGCCCAGCGCGGTCTGGCCTACGTGCCGTCCCGCTACCAGGTCAGCTACGGCCCCGACCACGCCATCGCCGCGGTGCAGGCCCGTCCGGGGATCCCCGCACGGGTGCGCAAGCACACCCTGATGGAACTGGACGAGTGGCCCTACCCGGCCAAGCCGATCGTGCCGCTGGCCGAGACCGTCCATGAGCGCTACTCGGTGGAGATCTTCCGCGGCTGCACCCGGGGCTGCCGGTTCTGCCAGGCCGGGATGATCACCCGTCCGGTGCGGGAGCGGAACATCCAGACCGTCGGCAAGATGGTCGAGGCCGGGCTGGCCGCCACCGGGCTGGAAGAGGTCGGCCTGCTGAGCCTGTCGAGTGCCGACCACTCCGAGATCGGCCCGATCACCAAGCAGCTGGCCGAGCGCTACTCCGACAGCTTCGTCTCGCTGTCGCTGCCGAGCACCCGGGTGGACGCCTTCAACATCGACCTGGCCGCCGAGCTGAGCCGCAATGGCCGCCGCTCCGGCCTCACCTTTGCTCCCGAGGGCGGCACCGAGCGGCTGCGCAAGGTGATCAACAAGATGGTCACCGAGGACGACCTGATCCACACCGTGGCGGCCGCGTTCGGCGCCGGCTGGCGGCAGGTGAAGCTCTACTTCATGTGCGGCCTGCCCACCGAGACCGATGAGGACGTGGTGGCGATCGCCGGCATGGCCGCCCGGGTCATCGAGGAGGGCCGCCGGGCAGCTGGCACTCGAGACGTCCGGTGCACGATCAGCATCGGCGGCTTCGTCCCCAAGTCACACACGCCATTCCAGTGGGCCGCCCAGGCGGACCCGGAGACGATCGACCGGCGGCTGCGCCTGCTGCGCGAGAAGGTGCGCGAGGATCGCCGCTTCGGTCGGGCGATCTCGGTGCGCTACCACGACGGCAAGCCGGGCATGATCGAGGGCCTGCTCAGCCGTGGCGACCGTCGGGTCGGCGCGGTGATCGAGCGAGTCTGGCGCTCCGGCGGCGTGATGGACGGCTGGAGCGAGCACTTCTCCTTCGACCGCTGGGTGGCCGCCGCCGAGGCTGAGCTGGCTCCGCACGGCATCGACCTGGAGTGGTACACCACCCGGGAACGTCCGGTCACCGAGGTGCTGCCCTGGGATCACCTGGACGCCGGGCTGGACCGCGACTGGCTGTGGCAGGACTACAGCGATGCCATCGCCGGGGCCGGCGTGGACGACTGCCGCTGGTCGGGCTGCTACGACTGTGGGGTCTGCCCCGAACTCGGCACCGAGATCCAGATCGGGCCGACCGGACGGTCTCTCTTGCCGCTGACGGTGGTCCAGCACTCCGCCTGAGCCCGCCGCCGGCTCGCGGTCGGTCAGCTGGGGTTGGTGGCGCGGTTTGGCGAGTTGATGCCGAGTCGGGTGGCCGTGTCGTGGGTGAACAGCATGTTGCCGAAGTCTTTGCGTGCCTGGTTCAGGAGTTCGGGCTCTTGGGTTTCGTAGTAGGTGAGGGGTTCGCTGTACCAGGGTCCGAGGTCTGTGGCTTGGACGAGGTAGTGGGTGTTGTCGAGTCGGGTGGTGTTCCAGTTGTCCAGGTTGTGGGCGTTGCTGAGGTGGGCGTCGGTGAGGATCTGAATGCCGCACGGGGTGGGGACGTACTGGGCCCACAGTTCGGGGTGGTGTCGATAGACCCGGTTGTCGTAGTCGGGCTGCATCGATAGGAAGTCGGACCAGCTGTGGTGGTGGAGCATGCCGTAGGCGAGGTCGTCGAGCGGTGCGGTGCGCATGGCGGCTCGTAGGGTGTCGATGATGGCGACCCAGTTCTGTTCGGCCGGGCCGAGAGCCATCTCGGCGTAACCTGGAGCACCAACAGTCAGGTATCGGTACTGGTTGCGCTTCTGGTGCCTGGCCTGGGCTAGGCACACGGTGCTGGTGCGGGCCTCTGTGAGGATGGCAGACTTCGCTCCTTCGAGGTCGAACGGAAAGCTTGCAGTGAGGTTGAGGTTGACCAGGATCTGGTCGTCGCCGTCGGCAGCCCATTCGATCAGGTGGGTGAGGACTCGCTGGAACAGGGCAGGGTCGCCTGGCCAGGCGCCTCCGGTGTCTTGGCCTTCACCTTGCTCCGGTCGGTAGGCGAGCCCCGCGCGCCAGTTCGGCAGGTTCTCGATCTTGCGTAGCCATGAAGGCCGGCCAACGGGTTTGGCCCCGGTGAGGGTGCCCTGGACCCCGGCGGCGGCGAGTTTCGCGGCGAGTTCCTCGAGGGCGGGCCTCATCTCGCGGGGCATTCCGTCGGTCTCGAGCATCCAGCCATCCGGCCCGGGGAACCACACGCCCCTGGCCGGAAACTCGCCGTCGTACTCGGGAATCAACTCGTTCAGAGTGTCGCCGTCGACCACGTCCTCGGTGACCAAGAGCAGCAGGTTCTCTCCCTGCCCACCACTGATCGCCCGCGCCGAGCGCGCGATGCCCTTCCAATCAATCTCCACGGGCCCATCCTTGCCGGTGCGGCGGACGGCTGGGCTGGCGCGCGCGGCCTGTCCTGGTTCTGACCGTCGGAGTCGGGTCAAACCCGAGAAAGGTCCCGATATCGGAGGCTTGGTCGGGGGGCCGGAGGTGCAACCCGATTTCGGTCCCGATCTGGGGAGTTGCGCAACCCGGATCGGGTACCAAAATCGGGTGTGAGCGGGGAGTGGTTCCGTGAGCGGCCCAGATCGGGGCCAAACTCGGGTGTGAGCTCGACGGGTGCGACTCTCGTTCTCTGCGCGGCGGTTGCGTGGGGGCGACTGGCCCTCGCGGCTCCTGTTGGTTGGCCGAAGGTGCCCCAGACCAGTTGATCGCGCGCGGCGACCCGCCGTGCGTGGCATGGTGGAGGGGTGCGTCCCTCTCATCCGGTTCGGTTGCTGCTCGCCCTGATCTGCTCGTTCGCCCTGGTCGGCTCGCTCTCGATGGCGACAGCCGTCCCGGCAGTTGCGGCGGCCGGCTACAAGCTCACCGCCGGCGGGACTCGGGTGACCACCTCGGACAAGGCGGCCAAGCTCACCGTCACGGTGACCAAGGCAGGCAAGGCCGTGGCCAAGGCCACCGTGCTGCTGCAGTACCGCAAGGGCAACTCCTGGGCCACCGAGAAGAAGGTCACGGTGAAGCGGGGCAAGGGCTCGGTGTCGGTGAAGCATGCCGTCGGCGACCGGCGCTACCGGTTCAGCATCTCGGGAGTGGCCAGCGCGGAGTTCGTGGTGCGGGTGGTGCCGGCCAAGTTCACGATCAGCGGGTCCGGGGCCGGGCACGGGGTGGGGCTGTCCCAGTACGGCGCCTACCAACTGGCGAGTAGCAGTCGGCTCACCACCGAGCAGATCCTCGAGCACTACTACACCGGGGCCTCTCTGAGCACGGCCAACAACAATCCCAGGACGGTGAAGGTGCAGGTCCTCGGCCCGCCGTCCGACTCCCGCAAGACCACCACGCTCACCATTGGCTCCGGCGGGTTCAGCGTGACCGGTGATGGCAAGCTGCTGAAGACCTACCCGACCCCGGGCAAGGTAGCCATCGGTGTCAGTGGCTCCAAGGTCACGGCGAAGGTGACGCTGGCCAACGGCAAGGTGAAGAACCAGAACCTGCCATCCAGCAGCCGGCTGACCCTCACCTGGACCGGCGGCCCGGTCACCGTTGACGGCGCACAGGGTTCCTACAAGGCCGGCAACCTGCAGGTCACGGTGCGCTCCGGACGTCCGAACGTGGTCAACGAGCTGGCCATGAACACCGACTACCTCTACGGCATCGACGAAATGCCGGCCTCGTGGGGTTCGGCCGCAGGCAAGGGAGCGGCGGCGCTGCGGGCCCAAGCAATCGTGGCCCGCACCTACGTGATCAAGCGAGTACTTGCGCTGAAGGACAGGTACTCCGGCGACGGACTGGGTGACGTCGACCCCGCCTGCGACTGCCACGTCTTCGACGACCAGCGCAGCCAGAACTTCACCGGCTGGAAGAAGGCCGGGCCCACGGCCAGCAAGCCGTGGGTGGATGCGGTGAAGGCCACGATTCTCGGATCGGAGGTCCAGGTGTTGCGAGACCCCCTCAATGGGCTTGCCGAGACGCCGTTCTTCGCCTCGTCGGGCAAGGGTGGCGGCACGGCCAACAACGCCGACGCCTTCGGGACGCCCCCGCTGCCGTATCTGGTCTCGATCGCCGACCCGGCCTCCGCGTCCGCGCCCGGCAACCCCTATACGTCCTGGACGCGCACGCTCACTCAGGCGCAGCTGGCCACCGCGCTGGGCGTCACGGAACCGATTCGCTCGGCGACAGTGGCCGAGACCTATAGCGGTGGGCTGGTGAAGACGATCAGCTACACCACGGCGTCCGGTGCCCAGGTCCTCCTGCCATCCCGGACCTCCGAAGCCTGGCGGACCCGGCTGGGCCTGCCCGGAGCCTGGGTCAGCAAGATCACCGGGAAGTAGCAGCCCGCCGAACCGCGGCCGGACTAGCGTGGAGCCATGTCTCGCGCGGATGCCTCCGGCTGGCGGCGATGGTTGCCCGGCCTCGGGGTGCTGCTGCGCTACGACCGGTCCTGGCTGCGCGGTGACCTCCTGGCCGGCATCACGGTGGCCGCCTACCTGATTCCGCAGGTGATGGCCTACGCCGAGATCATCGGACTCCCGCCACAGGTCGGGCTGTGGGCCGTGGTTGCGCCGGTCATCCTCTACGCCGTCCTGGGCACCTCCCGACAGCTGTCGGTCGGCCCGGAGTCCACGACGGCGCTGCTCACGGCGGCGGCCATCCTGGCGCTGGGTGGCACCGATCCGAGCAGGCGAGCCGGCCTGGCCGCGCTGGTGGCCGTGGCAGTGGGAGTCGTCTGCCTGATCGGGGCCGTGGCCCGGCTCGGCTTCCTGGCCAGCCTGCTGTCCAGGCCGGTGCTGGTCGGCTACCTGGCCGGCATCGGCCTGCTGATGGTGATCAGCCAGTACGGCAACCTCACCGGCCTGGCCATCGGGGGAGCCAACCCGTGGAGCCAGACCGCCTCACTGCTCGGGCAGCTGGGCGCAGTGCACGTCCCGACTGTGATCCTGGGGCTCAGCGTGGCGGTGGTGCTGTTCGTGTTGCGGCGGTGGGCGCCGAGCTGGCCCGGCCCGCTCCTGGTGATGCTGGCCTCGGCGGCGTTGGTCGGGCTGACCCCGGTCGGGTCGCTCGGGCTGGCCGTGGTCGGCACCCTGCCCCAGACCCCGCCGGGATGGGCGCTCCCGGACGTGACCTCGGTGGGCGTCCTGCCGCTGATCCAGGCCGCCCTCGGGGTGTCCGTGGTCGCCTACAGCGATGTGATCCTGACCGGACGAGCCTTCGCGGCCCGGCGCGAGGAGCGGATCGACGCCAACGCCGAGCTGCTGGCGCTGGGCGCCGCGAACCTGGCCAACGGCTTCCTGGGTGGGATCCCGGTGTCGTCCTCGGCGTCCCGGACCGTGATCGGCGACTCGGCCGGGAGCCGGACGCAGCTGCACTCGCTGGTCGCCGCAGCCACCGTGGTGCTGGCCATCTTCTTCCTCTCGCCGGTCCTGGCCGCGTTCCCGCAGGCTGCGCTGGCCGGCCTGGTGGTCTACGCCGGGCTGCGGTTGGTGGATCTGGCCGAGTTGCGCCGGATCGCGGCGTTCCGGCTCAGCGAGCTGGTGTTGGCCCTGGTCACCATGGCTGCGGTGCTGGTGGTCGGGTTGCTCAACGGGATCGCGATCGCCGTGGCTCTGTCCCTGCTCGATCTGATCCGGCGGATCGCCCATCCTCACGACGGGGTGCTCGGCTACGTCCCCGGCCTGGCCGGCATGCACGACATCGACGACTACCCGGACGCCGCCCAGGTGCCGGGCCTGGTGGTCTACCGCTACGACTCGCCGCTGTTCTTCGCCAATGCCGACGACTTCCTGACCCGGGCCCTGGCCGGCGTCGATCGGGCACCGGCTCCGCCGCAGTGGTTCCTGCTGAATGCCGAAGCCAACGTGGAGATCGACCTGACCGCATTGGACGCCCTCGAGCAACTGCGGGCCACCCTGACCGAGCGCGGGATCGTCTTTGCCATGGCCCGGGTCAAGATGGAGTTGCGCGACCAACTCAACGTCGGCGGCTTCCTCGACCGGGTGGGCGCCGATCGGATCTTCCCCACCCTGCCCACAGCGGTTGCCGCCTTCACCGCCTGGTGCGAGGCTGGCTCATCGGGGCCACCGGGCCGGGCCGCGACCCCCGCAGAACCCCAGTGAAAGGACGTCCGATGCCGATCGAGTTCCAGGTGACCGTGGACTGTGCCGACCCGCACGAGCTGGCGGCCTGGTGGGCCGAGACTCTGGCGTGGGAACTGGAGCCGACCAATGAGGAGTTCATCCGGCAGATGGTCGACCTCGGTCACGCCACCGAGGCCGAGACCCGCCAGTGGCGCGGTCAGCTCTGGTGGGCCACCGGCGCAGCCATCGGCCTGCCCGAAGCTGGCGAGGTGGTCGGCTGCCGGCGGATGCTGTTCCAGCAGGTGCCCGAAGCCAAGACCGTGAAGAACCGGGTGCATCTGGACCTGCGGCTGGTGGCTGCCGGCGGCGACCTGGATGCAGCCAGGGACGCCCTGCTGGCCCGCGGGGCCACCTTCGTGCACGAGGCCAGCCAAGGGCCGTACCGCTGGTACACGATGACCGATCCCGAGGGCAACGAGTTCTGCGTGGCCTGATCGGCGCCGGCCCGAGGCGTACCCGGGGTCGATTCGCCTAAGCTGTCCCCCCGTGAGCCCACGCCGACAGCCCGAGCAGCAAGCGCCGCCCGTCCAGAAGCTGGCCCTGCGCTATGCCAAGCGCGGACGGGCGCGGTTCGCTTCCCACCGGGACTTCGGACGTGCCTTCGAGCGGGCATTGCGCCGCGCCGAGGTGCCGATGGCCTTCTCGTCCGGCTTCCACCCGCACCCGCGGATCAGCTACCTGAACGCCTCACCGACCGGCGCTGCCACCGAGGCCGAGTACATGGTGGTCGGCCTGGCCAAGGAAGTGGATCCCGGCTGGCTGCGGGACACCCTCAATGCCGCGCTTCCCGACGGCCTGGAGATCTTGGCCGTGGTGGACGCGCCCAGCGGGTTGGCCGACCGGCTCAAGGCCGCGCATTGGCAGGTTCGTCTGGCCGGCGCTGACCCGTCCGAGGTGGCCGCGGCGGTGCGAGAACTACTGGCCGAGTCCCAGCACCTGGTCACCCGGCAAACCAAAGCCGGCTTGCGAGAGTTCGATGTCCGTCCGGCGATCCACCGGCTGATCGCCACCGAGGACGGATTCGAGGTCATCTCGGCCATCGGCGAGCCGCTGGTCCGCCCAGAAGACGTAGTCGCAGCGCTGCAGCAGCTCCGTCCGCGGCTCGCCGAGGTGGGGCCCGGACTGGCTCATCGGCTCGAGCAGGGCACGTGGGACGGCGAGCGCGTCCAGCCTCCTTTTGAGACCATTTCGTGACAATTGCGGCCGGTCGGCGCATGCCGACCGTGTTCGTGTGGGATACTTGCTTCAGTTGAGGTCATCCAGACTCCCAACTAAACCGGTGCCCAAGGGCGGGGTGACAGCTCGACCCGGACGTTTTCTCCTTCACCGCGACGCACAGCGACCGCGGGAGTGAAAGACGCCGGGCACCGCTCAACTACAGGCTTTGCTGCCATGCGCAGCTGGACGCGGCCAACCCCGGCCGCTGAAGGAGAGCTCCATGCTCGATTCAGAAACCCCTGATCCGGTCTCGGACGTGCCCGAGACCCCCAAGCGCCGTCGCTCGGCCAGCCGTCCGGCTGGTCCGCCAGTGGCGGCGGCCCCTGCGCCTGTTGAGGCGCAACCGAGTGAGTCGGCACCGTCCGCGACGCCTGAGGCAGTCGTGGACGAGGCTGCGAAGCCGGTCGCGAAGCGAACCCGGCGGACCACTCGCAAGACTGCGGCGGCACCCGTTCCCGCACCGGAGGAGCCCACTATTGACGTGGCGCCGGTCGTGGCGGAAGCCGCTGCAGTGGAGCCACCGGTCGCACCGGTAGAGGCTCCGGCCGCCCCGGCTCGCAAGCGCACTCGGGCCCGCAAGCCCGCTGCTGCACAGGAGCCGTTGGTCGAGTCGGACGCCGCCGCGACCGACGAAGTGGCGGCCTCGCTCGCCGAGCTCGCCAGCCACGTCCCCGAGCGGGCACCGCGCACGGTGCGCGCCGAGACCTTCGGGCTCAGCGATGAGGCCAGCCCCGACGAGGTGCTGGACTCGCTGGCCGCGGCGATCGGCGGGCTTACCGAGGACGCCGAAGAGGACGAGGACGAGGTGCCCATCGACGGTGACGTCGAGGCTGCCGAGTTCGATCCTGCCGACGGTGAGGAAGGCGAGGGCGCCCCGCGCCGTCGTCGTCGCCGTCGTGGCGGACGCCGTCGCCGTCGTGGCGGCAGCGCGGATGCCGGCGATGGCACCGAGGCCGGCGATGAGGATGCCGAGGCGTCCGATGACGCAGAGGCGGAGACTGAGGCCACTGACGAGCCGGTCAGCGAGGGCAGTTCCCGCCGTCGCCGTCGTCGTCGCCGTCGTGGCGAGGACTCCGGTGAGCCGGAGGACGAGTCGGTGGACGTCGTGGTCCGGGTGCGCGAGCCCCGTCGCCGCGGCAGCGTCTCCGATGAGGTCACCGGCATCGAAGGCTCCACCCGGATGGAGGCCAAGAAGCAGCGTCGTCGTGAAGGTCGGGCTGCCGGCCGCCGTCGCACCCCGATCCTGAGCGAGTCGGAGTTCTTGGCCCGCCGCGAGTCGGTGGACCGCAAGATGCTGATTCGCCAGGTCGAGGACTACTCCCAGATCGCTGTACTCGAGGACGGGATTCTGGTCGAGCACTACGTCGACCGGGCCTCGGCGACCTCGATGATCGGCAACATCTACCTGGGCCGCGTGCAGAACGTCCTGCCCAGCATGGAGGCCGCCTTCGTCGACATCGGACGTGGCCGCAACGCCGTCCTCTACGCCGGCGAGGTTGACTGGGATTCCTTCGGTGCCACCGGCTCCGACAAGAAGGTTGAGAAGGTCTTCAAGTCCGGCCAGTCGGTCCTGGTCCAGGTCAGCAAGGACCCGGTCGGCGCCAAGGGTGCCCGGCTCACCTCGCACGTGTCGGTTCCGGGGCGCTACATCGTCTACTCGCCGGGCGGCCAGCTGTCCGGGATCTCCCGCAAGCTGCCCGAGAGCGAGCGCAAGCGGCTCAAGACCATCCTCGACGAGCTGATCGGGCCGAACGCTTCGGTGATCGTGCGCACGGCCGCCGAAGGTGCCAGCGAGGAAGAGCTGGTTCGCGACGTCAACCGGCTCAAGGCGCAGTGGGAGGTGCTGGAGAAGAAGGCCGCCAGCGGCCAGGCACCCCAGCTGCTCTACTCCGAGCCCGACCTGACTGTCCGGATCGTCCGGGACCTGTTCACCGAGGACTTCGGTTCGCTGATCGTCGACGGCCACGGCGGCCCGGACGACGCCCACGCCACTGTCGAGGCCTACGTCCAGCATGTCGCGCCGCACCTGGGCGACCGGCTGCAGCGCTGGGATCGCAACGCCGACGGCGACCTCTTCGATCACTTCCGCGTGCACGAGCAGGTCGCGAAGGCGCTGGAGCGCAAGGTCTTCTTGCCTTCTGGTGGTTCGCTGATCATCGACCGCACCGAAGCCATGACGGTGATCGACGTGAACACCGGCAAGTTCACCGGCACCTCGGGCAACCTCGAGGCCACGGTCACCTCCAACAACCTGGAGGCGGCCGAGGAGATCGTCCGTCAGCTGCGGCTGCGCGACATCGGCGGCATCATCGTGATCGACTTCATCGACATGGTGCTGCCGGCCAACCGCGAGCTGCTGCTGCGCCGGCTGGTCGAATGCCTGGGACGCGACCGCACCCGCCACCAGGTGGCCGAGGTCACGTCGCTGGGTCTGGTGCAGATGACCCGCAAGAAGATCGGCACCGGCTTGGCTGAGGCGTTCACCGTGGCCTGCGAGACCTGCAAGGGTCGCGGCTACCACGTCCATGACGCTCCGGTGGCTTCGCAGGCGCCGGCTGATGGCGGCGACCGGGAGTCCCGGCGCCGTGGTCCGGCCGTCGTAGCTGCGACGTCGCGCCGCAACCCTCGCACCCGCAAGGAGCCGGCTGAGTCGGCGGCCGAGCCGATCGTGGAGCCTGTCGTCGAGCTGGTCGTCGAGACCCCGGCCGAGCCGGTCGTAGCCGTTGCGGTTGAGCCGGTCGTCGAGGTCGTTACGGATGTGCCCGCCGAGTCTCTGGTTGCCCCGGTGGACGTCGAGGTCGCGCCCGAGCCCGAGCCGGCCGTCGCCGAGGACGTCCTGGAGCCCGCCGAGTCCTGATCAGACGTGGAGGGGGCGCCGACCACCTGGCAGGCGCTCCCATCCACGCCCAACTCAGCGGTACTGGAACCTGGCCGCCTTCGCCTTGGGGCTGGTGCCAACCGGCGTCACAACGCGGATGTACACGGTGGCTTTCTTCGTGATCTTCGGAACGATGACGTCGATTCGGCCGGCACTGAGCACGAACTTCGCCTTCTTCGGCCCCACCAGAACCTTGGAGACGACGCCGAGGCCCTTGCCGGTGACGACCACGTGGTATCCACCCTTGCGTGGCCCCTTCTTCCGAGAGAGCTTGGACACCTTCGGGGGGTCAAGGTAGGTCAGCCACCCGGCCGTCGACGCGCTGCTCTGGCCGACCGATGTGCTGATCCTGACCTCGGCATCGCCAGCGGAGTGCTTCGGGGTGACGAAGCTCAGCGACGTCGGGGAGGACACCGCGACACCGGTCGCGGGCATGCCACCGACACTCACGCTGGGAACGCCGAGGAAGTCCGCGCCCACAACCTGGACCCGCTGCCCGCCGCCAACGCGGACGTATCGGGCCGATAGCGCCGTGAGTTCGGGCACCCCGACGATGTAGCTGAGGGTTGTCCCGGCATTTCCGCCGTTGGTGGCCACCGTGACGGTGATCGGGCCCACCGGCAGCCCGGCGGGCACCTTGGCTCGCACCAGAGTCGATTGAGTCTCTTCATTCGGCACCTCGACCTGAGCTTGGGTGTCTCCGAAGTACACCCGAGTGTTGCTGCCGTCCAGATCGCTGCCGTGCACCTCGATCCAGTTACCTCCCGCCGCCGGTCCATGGTCCGGCGTCAGCGACACCGCCGAGGGCTGAGTACTGAATCGGAAGGTGCCGGTCACGCTTCCGGAGGATCCGTCCGCGCCGGACACTGCGAGGTAGTAGTGCACGCCGCCCTGGACGCTGACCCGACTGAGGCGACTCCAGACGATCGGCGGCGTCTGCGTGCCGTGGTTCTCTGCGATCTTCACAAGGCCGGACAGGGTCGTCCCGCGATAGAGGCTGAGGACCGAATCGAAGGCGGTCCCGCGCAGATCGACAGTGACGGCGCCGTTCGTCGGAGGGACGAACCGGTACCACAGGCTCTTGCTGGCGTTGCCGCCGGTCAGATGCTGCGGCTCATCCGGCTCGAGGGTGGCCGTCGCATTGTCGCCGACAAGGTCGGACGCAGCGTTAAGCGCAGTCGCGTCAGCGAAGTCATCATTGTCGGGCCTGGATGAGGGGACCCACGCGTCGGTCAGGGTGATCTCGCCGGTTGCGCCCTGGTAGCCGTCCACGCAGATCCAGTAGGTCTTGTTCGCCTTCAACTCCAACCCGGAGATGGCGCTGGTGGACGTGCTGGGGTTGGCGTCGTCGTTCGACGCGAGTCGAGTGAGGCTGCCGAAACTGAACGGGAGTGCCTCTTGACGGAAGACCGCGAGCACGGTGTCGAAACCGCTGCCACTGGTGGTCAGCGACAGGGTGCCGTTGTGCACGGGCTGGTAGCGCCACCAGACCGACTTCGAGGCAGCCTGGCCGGCGATCGCAGGTATCTCCCCGGCCTCGGCAGTGGCATTGACGTTCCAGCGCGTCTGCGACCAGTTCACTCCCAGAGTCTCCGGGCTCGACACCGGGTCATTGGTCGGGTGCTGGGAGAACCTGTAGGTGAGTTTGGTGAACGAGCGCACTCCCGCCTTGCCGGCGATCGCGATCTTGTAGTCCCAGCCTGCATGGATGGGCAGGGAGACGATCGACGCTGCCGTGCTGGTCGAGGATCGGTCGTCATTCGCGGCAAGGCGGGTGAGCGACCCGACGGCGTAGCCGACATAGACCGCGATTACCGAGTCGTAGTCGGCGTCCGCAGTGACGGAGAGGGTGAGGTTTCCGTCAAACGCCGAGGTGTAGCTGTACCAGATGCTGCCGGGGGTCGGCGTGGCCCCATCCGGGTCGTGTGACGGCTCGCCGGCCTGTGTGGTCGCATCCACAGTCGTGCCGTAGACATCGGTGGACCCTGTGACCGCCGGGTTGAGGGTGACGGCGTCGGCGAAGTTGTCGTTGGAGGGTGCGGCCGCGTGTGCCGGCGTGACCGAGGCAAGAGTGATGCCCGTGGCCAGGGCCAGTGCGACGGTAAGGCTGAGGATCCGGTGAAGCCGGTGAGGTGTCATGATCGTCTTTCGAAGTAGCTGGCTCACAACGTCAGTTGGAGGGTGTTCTGCGGGTCGGCGGGATCCAGCCGGACGTCCACTCGGCGGCCGGGCTGGAGGCGGTACAGGTGCAGCGGCAGCGCGGTCACACTGCGTGTGACCTGGACCGGGACGCCGGTGGGCAGGAGCACCATCAGCTCCACCTCGATCACCGACGCGCCGTTGACGATCACCCCGGTATCCCGCGTACTGACCACTGTGGCCTGGGCGGTGATGGCCAGACCGTCCGGCAGTGCTGCTGGGCTGGGCTGGTTGGCCAGGATCGCGTTCATCCGTGACTGGGCGTCAGCGAGCTGGCCCTTGACGTCCATGCTCGCCAGCTGCTGGTTGCCCATCTTCTGCAGCTTGGCCAGATCCTTGAACAGACCCATCATCACGCCTGGGTGTAGAGCACGTTGAAGCGGTTGCCGAGGGCCCGGTCGGCCTGAATCCGCTCGCCCCAGCCAGGCTGCGCAATCGCCCAGTCGGCTGCGCTGATCCCCATCGACGCGGCGACTTCCGGCAGACGATCGGAGTCGTAGCCGAAGGCCGAAATCCCCTTCACCACAGCGGTGTAGGTCTCCAGGCTGACTCCGGCGATCGGCTCGAGCGCCGCAGCGGACGGCTGCCCGTAGCTGGCGGTGTTCAGGGCGTTCACCTGGGCTTGGCCACCGGCCTGTGTAGCCGCTGCGGCCTGCGCCTGTGCCTGCGCGCCGAGGGCATTCGCCGTCTCGATCATTCCGGGCGCCGCGGCGACCATGTCCTTCATGTCCTTGAGGTTCTTGAGCAGTCCCATGGCAGTTCTCCTGTCGTCGACCCGCACGCTGCGGGCACGACATCGAACCTAGGAAATGACCATCCCCGGACGGGACCGGGTCGACCACGGTATTGCGGACCGTGGACTACGGTGTTCCGGGCCGCTACTGCGGGGCTACGGCTGCTCGAGCAGGGTGCTGAGCTCCGCGCGTCCACGAATGCCGAGCTTGGTGAACGCCGACTGCAGGTAGCTCTCGACGGTGCGCACCGACAGGTAGAGCTCGGCAGCAATGGCCTTGTTGGAATCCCCGCGGGCGGCACGATAGCTGACCTCGCGTTCACGCGGGGTGAGCCCGTCCAGAGGCGAGTTGTGCGGCTGATGGGTCATCATCGCGGCGGCCTGCTGGGCCACGGTGCGGGCTCGGACGAGCGTGGATCCTCCCAAGGCGACCGCCAGCGATGCCGCCTCGCGAGCGAACAGCGGGTTGCCGAGCGTAAGCATCTGCTGAGCGGCCTCGATCAACGGCGCGGGCTTGGAGTCGCGGACGCCGTGCGCCCACGCCAGGATCGCCGCTGCCAGCGGGCCGGGCTGAGCGATCTGCAGGCTGAGGATCCGCTCGACCGCCTCGGTGGAGCCGGCTCGGGCCGCGGCGGAGAGGACGAACAGTTCGTCGATCACCATGCCCAACCGGTGGTGGTCATCGGCGAGCGCGAAGAGATCCGCGGCAGTGTTGTCGAGACCATCGAGGAGTACGCGTGCAGCGGTGGCGAGGTAATCGCCCGAGGCCGAGATGTTCCAGTACGTCCGAGGCCCGGCGGCCCACTCGGCCAGAGCCGCCCGGGCTGCGGCCTGATCACCCTGGAGTGCCGCCGCGTAGGCCAGCCCGGCGGCGATCTGAGGACGGCTGCGCCGAGCATCGCTGACCCGGCTCTGTGAGAGCGCCTGGCCAAGATGATGGCGCGCCTGATCGGAGTAGCCGCCCAACACGTAGGTCATTCCGATCGCGCTGTCGGTCGCAGCGCCGATCAGCAGCATCCGTCCTTCCAAGCCGACAGCACCGTCCAGCAGGGTCTGGCGAGACTGGCTGAGCAGCCCGCACTTCATGAACACTCCGAAGAGCGCGGCGTGCACGACGTCGAAAGTGGTGCGGGTGACCTCGAACGAACCGATAGTCGCCGCTACCTCGCCGGCCAGGGTCAGCGCGTCCTGCTGGCGTCCGGTGAGCGAGAGTGCCTCCAGCAGCGAGCCGGCCAACAGCAGCCACTCCTCGCTGGCCTGGTGAGGCCCACAACACGCTTCCAGCTCGGGCAGCATCTCCTGGTAGCGCCCTTGCGCGGCGAGTAACTCGAACCCCAGTCCGGTCAGCCGGCGATGGTTCACTCCCGGAGCCGCGTGGGCCAGCCGCAGCGCGGCGGACGCGATGGGTACCGCCTGCGGGTCGATCACAGCCACCAGGACGCATTCCTCGGCAAGCGCGCTGAGCAGGCTGCCATCGAGGTTGGCCAGCTCGGGTCCGACTACCGGGGAGAGGGCTGCGGTGGCACTCTCGGCTTTGCCGAGCATCCGCAGAGCCACGGAGGACTCGATCTGCGCCGGCAACCTGAGTGCCGGGTCGACGACCAACTCGGCCATTCGCAGTGCCAGGTTGGGGTCGGAGAAGCGGTTGGCCTGACGAGCCGCCTCGAGGGCGACCTCCGGTGGAAGCTCCTCTCCGCAGTCCAGAGTCCACACGGCGAAGCTGAGCAGCGCGGTCCCGCTTTGAGGCAGAGCGGCCCCCAATCCGGCGAGCACCTCCGCGCGCAGCCGACGTCGTCGCGCGAACGGCACCGAGCCGCGCACGAGATCGGCGATCGCGCGGTGCCGCAGCCGGGCCCGGGCCGGCGCAGCGGACTCCACCTCCAGCAGCTCGGTGTCGAGCAGGCTCTCCAGCGCCTCAGGGTCAGCCAACTGCTCAAGGACGGCGTAGGGGAGTTCTCCCGCCAGAGCGACCAGTTCGAGGACTCTGCGCTCCTCGGCGCTGCGCTCGTCGAGCCGGGCGCGCATCACCGTCGCGATCTGGGTGGAGCCCAATCCGGCCGGCTTGGAGAGCACCCAGGTGCCGTCGTGGAGAGCAAAGGTGCCTGCGGCAAGCTGGTCGTCCACCAGGTAGCGCAGGAACAGCGGTTGGTAGCCCGCGACCCGAGCGAGCTCTTGCGCCGACCACAGCGCCACGGGTGCGCCGAGATGGCGAGTGAGGAGCTCTACGACCTCGCCAAGCTGCCAGGGTTCGACCCGATGCTCGCCCAGCAAGCCATCGCGCCACATTTCCAGGAAGGGCTCGGGCAGATCGGGAAGGGTCCGGGCAACGATCACCAGGTGCGCCAAGCCGGTCTTGGCCACCTGGGTCAGGGCATGGGCACTGAGGTCATCGACCAGCGGTGCCGGATCTATGACGATGACCGGACGTCCGGAGCCTTCCATCACCGCCAGTGCCTGGCTCAGCGCGTCCGCCACTGCCGAAACGTCGCCGAGCCCCGACGCGGGCGCGAACGGGGACAGCCACGGGACTAGGGCCGAGTACGGCACCTGACGGGCAGTCTCGCTGCCGTGAATGTGAACATACCGATTGTGCGCGGCTCGGGCTGCTGCGAGCGCCGTGGTCGTCTTTCCGACACCCACCTCGCCGGTAACGACCACCCCGAGTCGGTCGCCAGCCAAGCTGTCGCGAATCGCCGCAATCTCGCTCGGGCGGTCAAGGATCGGCCAGGCTCGACGAGGCAGGGTGGTGGTCACGATTGATGCTAGCGAGGCGAAACCGGCCCTGAACATGATTGACCCTACGTAGGGAATTTCACCGTTTCGCGGCCCCGGGGGGCTCGAAATCAATCGTTGGGGACGTTCTCCAGTTCGTCCAGCCAGAGCTTCGCGGAGGTGTCCGACGGTGCCCGCCAATCCCCGCGCGGTGACAGCGAGCCGCCGGCCACCACCTTGGGTCCGTTCGGCAGTGCCGAGCGCTTGAACTGGGCGAATCCGAAGAAGCGCGAGCAGAACACGCCCAGCCACTTCTTGATGGTGGCCAGGTCGTAGGCGACGCGTTCGTCGTCCGGGAAGCCCTCCGGCCAGGCGCCGGCACCGGCATCCCGCCAGGCGTGCCAGGCCAGGAACGCGATCTTCGACGGCTTCATGCCTCGGCGCAGGACGTGGAACAAGGTGAAGTCCTGCAGCGCGTAGGGGCCGATCTTGGCCTGGGTCGACTGCGGCTTCTCGCCCGCGGCCACCGGCACCAGCTCCGGGCTGATCTCGGTGTCCAGGATCGCCTGCAGGGTGACTCCGACTTCGTCACTGAACAGGTTGGCGGCGATCACCCAGCGGATCAGGTGCTGGATCAGCGTCTTCGGAATCCCGCCGTTCACGTTGTAGTGGCTCATCTGGTCGCCCACCCCGTAGGTGCACCAGCCCAGCGCCAACTCGGACAGATCCCCAGTGCCCAGGACGATCCCACCGCGGTGGTTGGCCAGCCGGAACAGGTAGTCGGTGCGCAGTCCGGCTTGGACGTTCTCGAAGGTGACGTCATACACGTCCTTGCCCTCGGAGAAGGGGTGATCCAGCTCGTCGAGCATCAGCTTGGCGGTGCCGGTGATGTCCAGCGTGGCGAAGGTCACCCCGAGCGCGGTGGCCAGTGCCGTGGCATTGGTCTTGGTGTGGTCGCTGGTGGCGAAGCCGGGCATCGTGTAGGCGAGGATGTCGCTGCGCGGGCGTCCCATCCGATCCATGGCCCGGGCCGCGACGATCAGCGCGTGGGTCGAGTCCAAGCCGCCGGAGACACCGATGACGACCTTCGGCTGGCCGATCTCGCGCAGCCGCTGCTCCAGCCCGGCCACCTGAATGCTGTAGGCCTCATAGCAGTCCTGGGCCAGCCGAGCCGGGTCAGCGGGGACGAAAGGGAACCGGGCCACCTCCCGGCGCAGCCCCAGATCGCCACTCGGCGGGTTGAGCGTGAAGCTGACCGTCCGGAACTGACCGATCCGCTCGGCGTGCGTGCGCCGGTTGTCGTCGAACGTGCCCTGCCGCAGCCGTTCCTGCACCAGCGAGCCCAGGTCGAGATCGGCGATGCTCATCCGCGGGCCGTTCGGGAATCGCTCCGACTCGGCCAGCAGGGCGCCGTTCTCGTAGATCATGGTCTGCCCGTCCCAGGACAGGTCGGTGGACGACTCGCCTTCTCCGGCCGCGGCGAACAGGTAGCCGGCCAGTAGCCGCGACGACCCGGACGCACACAGCAGCTTGCGGGCCTCGGCCTTGGCCACTGTGATCGGGCTGCCGGACAGGTTCACCAGCACGGTGGCCCCGGCCAGAGCCAGCTCGGCCGACGGCGGGATCGGCACCCACATGTCCTCGCAGATCTCCACCCCGAGCACGAAGCCGGGCAGATCGTCGGCCGCGAACAGCAGGTCGGTCCCGAACGGGACGTCCTGGCCGGCCACCCGGATCTCGCCGGTGACATCGTCGCCGGGGGCGATCTGGCGACGCTCGTAGAACTCCCGGTAGTTGGGCAGATACGACTTCGGGACGACTCCGAGCACCTGGCCGCGATAGATCACCACGGCGGTGTTGTAGATCCGGTTGAGGCTTGTCAGCGGGGCTCCGACGACGATGATGCAGCCAAGGTCGACGGTCTGTGGAACCAGCCATTCCAGGGCGTCCTCGACGGCGGCCAGCAGGGTGTCCTGCAGCAGTAGGTCTTCGATCGAGTAGCCGCTCAGAGCCAGTTCGGGAAACACCACCAGGCAGGCGCCGTCAGCGGCGGCCTGCGTCGCCTGAGCGAGAACCGCCTCGGCGTTCACTCGCGGCTGGACCAGGGTGATGGGCAGCGTGCACGCTGCCACCCGGGCGAACCCGTGGTTGTACAGGTTGTAGAAGTCCATCGCACGCTCCCGCTTCGGCATCGGTGCCAGCATGCCACGACCGCTGGCCGGCGGCAGCGGGACGTCCGGGGGCGCGGCAGAATCGCCCTATGCAGACGCGACAGGTGAACACGGCGGACGGCCCGGGTGAGCTGGTGATCACGGCCGCTGCGGACGCCACCGGACTGCTGCTGCTCGGCCATGGGGCGGGCAGCGACGTGGACGGCTGGGACCTGGCCCTGCTCGCCGACCGACTGCCCGCACGCGGGGTCAGTGTCGTTCGCTACCGGCAACCACATCGGGTGGCCGGTCGGAAGCTGCCCGGCTCGACGGCGTCACTGGATCGCGGCTGGACTGCCGCGCTCACCGCGGTCGCCGAGAGCTGGCCGGACCTGCCCCTGGTCTCCGGTGGCCACAGCGCCGGAGCCCGCACCGCCTGCCGTGGCTTCGCGCCTGGTCAGGCCGGGGTAGTTGCCCTGTCCTTCCCGCTGCATCCACCGGGTGCGCCGGCGAAGTCGCGGGCCGGAGAGCTGCTCGGGGTGGCCGGGCCGGTGCTGGTGGTGCAAGGCGAGTTGGATACCTTCGGGCGAGCCGAAGAGGTGCGTCCGGTGATCGCGGGAGCCGCCCAGATCGAGCTGGTGGCCGTCCCGGGCGCCCAACATCCGCTGGCCCCGGCCCGTTCAGTTCCGGCCGACGTCGTGCTGGCTCGTCAGGAGTTGATCGTGAGTGCGGTGCTGGACTTCCTCAGCCGGCAAGGGCTTCTCGGGCCAGCAGCGAGGCCTTGACCGACACGCCCCAGGCGAAGCCGCCCAGGCTGCCGTCGCCGCGGAGCACGCGGTGGCAGGGCACGAAGAGCGCCGGGGCATTGCGAGCGCAGATCGAGGCCGCCGCGCGCACCGCACTAGGCCGGCCCAAGATGGTGGCGAACTCGGCGTAGCTCAGTGGCCGGCCGGGGACGATCTGGCGCAGCCGCGTCCATCCGGCCAGCTGCCAGGCCGTCCCGAACTGGCGAACCGGCACTTGATCGATGGCGGCCAGGTCGCCGGCGTAGTAGGCGGCCACCGCCTCGACCGGCGCGGACACGTCCGGATGATCGGGGCTGACCAGCGTCGATGCGGCCGGACGGCTGCCCGCAGCCAGCCGATCGAGCACTGCCTGCGGGTCGTCGGTCCAGCCGGAGGACAGCACAACGCCGTCCTCGGCCAGCAGGGTGAACGGGCCGTCGGGGGTGTCGATCGTGGTGATCATCGTTGCTCCTTCGTGGCGCTCACGCGCCATAGCTGCAGGCTGGCATAGCTTCGCCACGGCGAGACGGTGCGACCCCACTCGCGCAGCGCGGCCGGACGGTCCGGCAGGCCGAGTCGTTTCGCGCCGGTGCGCACGGCCACATCGCCGACCGGCAGGATGTCCGGGTGCCCGAGCACCCGCATGGCCACGTAGTCGGCGGTCCACTCGCCGATTCCCGGCTCAGCGAGCAGCCGGCGACGCTGTTCGTCCGGGTCGTCGGCGAAGCCGAGGCTGAGTTCACCGCTGGCCAGGCGCGCGGTGATCGCCAGGATGTTGTCGATCCGCTGCCGGGGGCCGACCAGGATCGTCCGGCCGCCCTCGGCGATGGCGGCGGCCGTGGGGAACAGCCGGTCGCGACCGGCCTCGTCCGGGTGGGCGAGCCGAGTGCCGAGCGCCTCGGTCAGCCGGTTCAACTGAGTACGTGCCGCTGCCACCGAGATCTGCTGGCCGACCAGCGCCCGCAGCAGCATCTCCTGCGGATCCACGGCGCCGGGCAGGCGGATGCCCGGAGTGGCCGCCACCGAGGCGGCCAGTTCGGGCACCTGGGCCAAAGCCGCATCGATGCCCACCGGATCGGCATCGGCGTCGAACAACCGGCGCACCCGATAGAGCAGGGGAGTGACGTCCTCCAGTCGGCTCAGCCGCGCCGTCAGCCGCAGCTGGCCCGGCTCGGCCCGGACGTCGAAGCTGGCCGGGCCGCCCGGCAGAGCCAGAGTGCGTCCGTAGTGGTCGGGGCCGGCAGTCTCGACGCCGCTGACCGCGCGGGCGGCCAGCCAGGCGAACGCCCCGGCCGCATCGAAGGGCTCCCGGACCGGAAGGCTGAGGTGCAAGGTGGCCGAGCCGCCGCTGCGCGGGTGCCGGCCGCCGGCCCGCAGCTGCGCCGGAGTGCGGTCGAAGACTGCGGCCATGGTGTCGTTGAACTGCCGGATGCTGCCGAAGCCGCTGGCGAAGGCGACATCGGCCACCGGAAGCTCGGTGGAGATCAGCAACTCGCGAGCGGTCTGCGCCCGGTGGGCCCGGGCCAAGGCCAGCGGGCCGGCTCCCAACTCGGCGGTGAGCAGGCGGTTCAGATGGCGGGTGGTGTAGCCGAGCCGGGCAGCCAGCCCGGGGACGCCCTCCCGCTCGACCACGCCATCGGCGATCAGCCGCATGGCTCGGGCGGCGGCGTCGGAGCGCAGGTTCCACTCCGGTGAGCCGGGGACGGCCTCGGGAAGGCATCGCTTGCAGGCCCGGTAGCCGGCGGTGTGGGCGGCCGCGCTGGTGGCGAAGAACTCGACGTTGGTCGGCTTGGGCGTCCGCGCCGGACAGGACGGACGGCAGTAGATCCCGGTCGTCCGCACCGCCAGGACGAACGCGCCGTCGAAGCGGGCGTCCCGGGTGGCCACCGCTCGGTAGCGCTGCTCGAAGTCCATGCCCGCCAGCATGGCAGTCGATCGAGCCACGTTCTAGCGGAAATCGGACATGGCTGATCTGTCGTCCTCCCGCGCCGTAGAAGGGGACTGTCCCCATTCTGTGGGCCAGACAGCCGGTCTAGTGCTCTTCCAGCGCCAGCCGTCCGGCCAGCAGCAGATAGGTGGCGGCGAAACTGCGGCGCAGCCAGGTGAGGATCCGCGGACGGCGTCGCACCTGGTCGCGCAGCCCGGCGGCGAACAGTCCGTAGCCGACGAAGACCACGTAGGTGGCGGCCATGAAGATCAGGCTGAGCCAGACCATCTGCCAGGTGGCGTCCGGGCTGGTGGCCGGCACGAACTGGGGGAGGAAGGCGAAGAAGAAAATGGTCAGCTTCGGGTTCAGCAGGTTGATGAGCACCGCGGTCCGGATCGTCCGCCATGCCGAGGCCGGGGCGGCGGTCGCCTCGGCCTCCGCGATCAGGTTCGACCGATCGCGCAGGGTGGCCCAGGCCAGGTACAGCAGGTAGGCGACGCCGGCCCACTTCAGGCTCTGGAAGGCCAGGGCGCTGGCGTTCAGCAGCGCGGCCAACCCGGTGATCGCGGCCAGTAGGTGCGGCACCACGCCCAGCGTGCAGCCGAGCGCGGCGATCAAGGCGGCGCGACGTCCTCGGGACAGCCCGGCCGAGATGGTGAACACCGCTCCGGTTCCCGGAGTGGCCACCACGATCAGTGTGGTCACGACGAAGGCCCAGCTCATCGGCACCCCTTCCTGGGCTCGGAGCGTAATCGTGGCTGTGTCGCCTCGCGGTGGGCGTCCAGTAACCGACCGCTCGCGGGTGGGCGTCGCGCTCCATCGAGTTGCGGGCTGTGGGTACCCGGGCATGGTCGTCCACCGTTCCACCGACCTCCGGCGCGCGAGCGGCAGCGGCCCCACCATGTTCGGCATGAGGACGCCGTTGCCGCTCCTGCTGCCCGCCGTGCCCACCGCCGAGCGTGACCTGGTCGCGCTCGGGGTCAGTCGGCGACGCCTTGCCGCGGCCGCGTCGTCCGGTCGACTCCTGAGGGTCCGACGCGGGGTCTACCTCGACCCCGCTCGGTGGCCGGACGATGAGCTCGGCCGTCACCTCGTCCGGGCTCATGCCGAGCAGGCGAACCTTCCGGCCGCAGTGGTGTCCCATCGCTCGGCCGCTGCATTCTGGGGCTTGCCGATACCGCAGGCGAGCTGGGCAGACGAGCCGGTGTGGGTCACGCTGCCGCCAGGGGCGGGTTCCGGTCCGGCCGTCGGCCGGGGCTGGTCCGGCAGGTTGCGGAGTTGCCGCCTCACCAGGTGGCGGTCGCCCCCATCGGCTTCCGGGTCACGTCGGTCGCCCGAACCGCTGCCGATCTCAGTGTCGGCGCTGACCTGCCGACGAGTCTGATGGTGCTCGACGCCGCGTTACGCCTGCTCTGCGCGGAGCTGGTGAGCCATCCTCGTCGATCCGACTTCAGTAACGAGCGACTCATCGAGGGTGCTCGGACGCCCGTTCGGGAGGCGATGCAGCGGCGCGGCATGAGTTCTGCTGTGGCTGCTTTGGCGCACGCGAGTCCTGCCCGGGAGAGTCCGATCGAGTCCCTCACCTACGCCGAGCTGATCCTGGCCGGACTGCCGCTGCCCGTCTGTCAGCACCCAATCCCGACCCCCTTCGGCACCTTCTTCCCGGACTTCTACTGGGAGCGGCAACAGCTGATCGGTGAGGCGGACGGTCGGGTCAAGTACGGCGACGCCGATGCCATCATCGCGGAGAAGGAACGCGAGCAGGTCCTGCGCGATCTCGGCTATCGGATCGTCCGCTGGACCGGGCGCGAGATCATCGGCCACCCTCGGCTCGTGGTGGACCGGATCGCCCGGGCGCTCGATGGCTGACTTCGCGGAGTTTGTTGCGCAGTCGGTACGCTTGCCGCAGGTCGCGGCTCTTGCCGCGGCTTTGGTTACCGAAAGAGCGCCGGATCGGCGTCCATTCGGTAACCAGATCCGCGGTTACCGGTCGAGGGCTCGATGGGGCCGGCCATTCGGTAACGAACGGCGCGAGTCGCCCGTCGCCGCTCGCGATGGACGCGGTTTGACCGGCCCGGGGCCCGCCACGTAGTCTTGACCTTCGGTGTTCGCTGAAGTCGGCCCACAGTCGCTCGCGAGCACTACCAAGAGTGCAACCACACCAGCTGGTAGGGGTGCGCTTGTCGGCGAAGCTTTTAGGGAAGTAGGTCGGACGTGTACGCGATCGTGCGCAGTGGTGGCCGCCAGCACAAGGTTGCTGTCGGTGACGTCCTGGAGATCGACAAGGTCGAGGCGAAGGCTGGCGACAGCGTTGCGCTGACCCCGCTGATGTTGGTTGACGGCGAGAAGATCACCGCCGACGCCACGAAGCTGGCCAAGGTGAGTGTCTCCGCTGAGGTGATCGCCGAGACCAAGGGTCCGAAGATCCACATTCTTAAGTACAAGAACAAGACCGGCTACAAGAAGCGCCAGGGTCACCGCCAGCGGTACACCCAGGTCAAGGTCACTGGGATCGAGAGCTGAGGCAGCTGAGATGGCACATAAGAAGGGCGCATCGGCGTCTCGTAACGGGCGCGATTCCAACTCGCAGCGGCTCGGTGTGAAGCGTTTCGGCGGCGAGCAGGTCAACGCCGGCGAGATCATCGTCCGCCAGCGCGGCACCCACTTCCACCCCGGCGAGGGCGTGGGACGCGGTGGCGACGACACCCTGTTCGCGCTCCGCGCGGGCAAGGTCGAGTTCGGCACCCGGCGCGGACGCCGCGTGGTGAACATCGCCATCGAGGCGGCGGCTGAGTAACACCGCAACGACTTCGCGAACGGCGGGAGAGTCTTCGGACTTTCCCGCCGTTTCGCTTTGCCCGCCGTTTAGGATCGCATCATGACTCGTGCGCGGCGGATCCGACTGGCGTTCGCCGCAGTAGTGATCACTCCGCTGTTGGCCGCCTGTACTTTCACTGGCGACATCGCAGTCACCGAGCAGGGCACGTTCACGGTGAACCTGCTTGTCAAGGACTCTTCTGACGTCTGCAGTCAGGATTTCACCCAGTCGGTCCTCGAAGGACTCACCATCGAGAAGCTCGATGATGTCGGCTCCTGCCGGGTCACCGGCACGGCCGGGGCGGGGCTGGCTGCGGTGCTGGGCGTCACGGTGACTCATGATGAGTCCGGCTACCGGTTGTCCACCTCTCAGGGGATGTCCTGGTGGAACCCGAATACCGTGGACCTGAAGGTGCGTTTCCCCGGTCCGATCACGGAGGTCGAGGGTGCCGAGCAGGTCGGGCCCGACGAGGTTCGAGTGGCCTACAACGGCTACGAGGACATCCCCGCGATCACCATCGCCAGCCGGTCGGGGTTCGGTCCGTCCAAGGTCGAGTGGGCGGCCGGCGCAGGACTGCTCACCGGCGTCGGACTGACCCTGCTGGTGATCTGGCTGATCCGCCTGCGACGGCGTCGGCTTCAGGTGGCGATCGACTGGCCGGCACCGGAGGGCTTCCCGGCCGGTACGGACGCCGAGAGCTCGCCCCGTCCGGACGATGCCGCCTTCTGGAGCGGCCGTGACGAGCCTGCGCCGCCGGTGGTGGGCGAGCGTCGGCGCTCCGTCGTGGACCCCTCGACCTGGGCGCCGCCACCGGGCTGAGCCGGGGCCAAGCGGCGAGTCGACCGCTGCCGGTAGGATTAGGGGTCGGTGCCGGCCAGTGGGCTGCCCTCCGACTCCCAATCTGCAAGGTTCTCCCGTGGCCATTCCCAGCTTCATCGACCAGACCGTCCTCACTGTTGCCGCCGGCAACGGTGGACACGGTTGCGCTTCGGTGCACCGCGAGAAGTTCAAGCCACTGGGTGGCCCCGACGGCGGCAACGGCGGCAACGGCGGTTCAGTGATCCTGCGAGTGGACCCCGGGCTGACCACGCTCGTCGAGTTCCATCGGCAGTCGGTGCGCCGCGCCGCGAACGGCCAGCCCGGACGTGGTGACTACGCCAACGGCGCCAACGGTGAAGACGTGGTGCTGGACGTCCCGGACGGCACCGTGGTCACCGACGCCGACACCGGCGAGCTGCTGGCCGACCTGATCGGCCCGGAGTCCGAGGTCGTCATCGCGGCCGGCGGACGCGGCGGGCTCGGCAACGCGGCGCTGGCATCCTCTGCCCGCAAGGCGCCTGGCTTCGCGCTGCTGGGCGAAGAGGGCGAGGCCCGCAAGATCCAGCTCGAGCTCAAGGTCGTTGCCGACATCGGTCTGGTGGGCTTCCCGAGTGCCGGCAAGTCCTCCCTGATCGCGGCGATCTCCCGAGCCCGGCCGAAGATCGCCGATTACCCGTTCACCACGCTGATCCCGAACCTGGGGGTTGTGGTGGCCGGTGCCACGACTTTCACGGTCGCCGATGTCCCCGGCCTGATCGAGGGCGCCAGCCAGGGACGCGGCCTGGGTCACGACTTCCTGCGTCACATCGAGCGCTGCCAGGCGATCGTCCATGTCATCGACTGCGCCACCTACGAGCCCGGACGCGACCCGCTCACCGACCTGGACGTGATCGAAGCCGAACTCGAGGCCCACGGTGGCCTGGAGGATCGTCCCCGGATGGTCGCCCTGAACAAGGTGGACGTTCCGGACGGCGCCGAGCTGGCCGCCCTGGTCATCGACGAGCTGAAAGCCCGTGGCCTGCCGGTCTTCGCGGTCTCCACCAAGACCGGCGTCGGCCTGCCCGCGCTGAGCTTCGCCATGGCCGAACTGGTGGCCAAGCGTCGCGCCGAGGCGCCAGCTCCGGCTCCGAAGCGGATCGTGATCCGGCCGACTCCGGTGGCCGGTGGCCCCGAGTTCCACATCGTCCGGCAGGGCGACGGCGAAGGCGGCAAGGTCTGGCGAGTCCGTGGCGACAAGCCCGAACGCTGGGTCAGGCAGACCGACTTCAACAACCCCGAGGCGGTCGGCTATCTGGCCGACCGGTTCGCCCGGCTGGGCATCGAGGAGGAGCTGCTCGCCCTGGGGGCCATCGCCGGTGATGCGGTGGCCATCGGCGGCGGCGACAACCCCGTGGTCTTCGACTTCGCACCGCAGATCGAGATCGGCGCCGAGATGCTGGCCCGCCGCGGTGAGGATCAGCGGCTGATCACGCAGCGTCCGGCCGCCCGGCGCCGCCGCGAGATGGACGCGGAGTATCACGCCGCCAAGGCGGCGCAGGCCGAGGCCGCGAGTTACCCCCTGATCGCCCTTGAGGGCCTGGGAGACGACGAGGATGACTGAGGCAGCGCGGCTGCGCACGGAGATCACGTCCGCCCACCGGTTGGTGGTCAAGGTCGGTTCCTCATCGCTCACCGACGCCTCCGGACGCCTGGATCCCACCCGCCTCGAACGGCTGGTGGACGCGCTGGCCGCCGCCCGCAGCCGCGGCCAGGACGTCGTCCTGGTCTCCTCGGGCGCCATGGCCTCCGGCATGTTGCCGCTGGGGCTGCGGCATCGTCCCCGTGACCTGGCCAGCAAGCAGGCCGCCGCCTCGGTCGGCCAGAGCCTGCTGGTGGGCCAGTACGGACGGCTGTTCGCCAAGCACGGACTCGTAGTCGGCCAGGTCCTGCTGACCGTCGAGGACGTGGCCCGCCAGGATCACTACCGCAATGCCCTGCGCACCTTCACCCGGCTCAGCGAGCTGGGCGTGGTGCCGATCGTCAACGAGAACGACACCGTGGCCACCCACGAGATCCGGTTCGGCGACAACGACCGGCTGGCCGCTCTGGTCGCTCACCTGGTCGGCGCGGACGCCCTGGTCCTGCTCTCCGACGTGGACGCGCTGTACACCGCCCATCCGTCCTCGCCCGATGCTGAGCGGATCGGCCTGGTGGCCGATCTGGACGAGCTGGCCGTCGACACCAACGGCAAGGGCTCCGAGGTCGGCACCGGTGGCATGGAGACCAAGCTGCAGGCGGCCCGGATCGCCACGGCCTCCGGCATTCCGGTGGTGCTGGCTTCGGCGGACGCGGTGGCCGAGGCCTTGACCGGTGAACCGGTCGGCACTCTGTTCCTGGCCACCGGTAAGCGGCGCTCCCGCAAGCTGCTGTGGCTGGCCTACGCCTCGGTGACCAAGGGCGAACTGGTCCTCGATGCCGGCGCGGTGCGCGCGGTGATCGATCGCAAGGCGTCCCTCCTGCCGGCCGGGATCGTGGCGGTGACCGGTCAGTTCCAGGCCGGCGACCCGGTCCGGTTGGTCAGTGAAGCCGGGCAGGTGATCGCTCGCGGCCTGGTCAACTACGACTCCGACGAGCTGCCGGCGATGATCGGCCGATCCACCAAAGAGCTTGCCGAGACTCTCGGCGCACATTTCGATCGCGAGGTCGTCCACCGCGATGATCTCGTGCTCAAGCAGCGGAAGAAGAAGGCGTCGTGACGTTGATTTTCGTGGTCGGTTGGGCGGCGGCACTGATCGGCATCGTCAGCGGTCTGCCGCAGCTGGCCCGACTGTTCCGGACCCGCGATGTGAACGGGCTGTCCCTGTTCGGTTGGCAGATTCTGCTCGGCCTGAACCTCGGCTGGATGTCGCACGGCTTCCTGGTTGGTCAGGTGAATCTCTGGGTGCCGAACCTGATCGGGCTGATCACCACCGGATCGGTGCTCTTCCTGATGGCCAGCGTGCTGAAGCTCAATCTGTTCCGCGTGGCCATCCCCGGCCTGATCACTGGTGCCTTGATGGCCATCGCCGACCTGGCCTTCGGCAGCGCGATCTTCGGCACTTTGGCGATCATCCCGGCCATCCTGGTCAACATCGGCCAGAGCGTGGAGCTGGTGCGGGCCCCGGTCGTCCACGGGGTGTCGGTGGCCACCCTGATCGCCGGCTTCGCCACCCAGCTCTCCTGGACCTGGTGGGGGATCCTGGTGCCCGAGCCGGGCACCATCATCGCGGCATCGGTGACCGGCCTGATCACCGGCTTCAACCTGCTGTGGTGGGTGCTCCGCAAGCTCGGCCTGCGAGCTTTCTGGCCACACGCAGTCGTGGTCCCCGGGACCGGCGAGATAGTTGAGGATTTATCCTTACCGGCATGACCTTCGCCGAGCAGGCCGCAGCGGCCAAGCGAGCCAGCCGAGAGCTGGCCACCCTCAACCGTGGACGCAAGGACGCCGCCCTGCATGCCATGGCCGACGCCCTGCTGGCCGCCTCCGACCAGGTGTTGGCCGCCAATGCCGTCGACGTGGCCGAAGCCCGCGCGGCCGGCACCAGCGAGTCGCTGATCGATCGGCTGGCGCTGACCCAGTCGCGGCTGGCCGGAATGGCCGAAGGCCTGCGGGCGCTGGCCGGACTGGCCGACCCGGTCGGCGACGTGGTGCGCGGCTGGACCAACGCCAATGGCGTCCGGGTGCGCCAAGTGCGGGTGCCGCTGGGCGTGGTGGGGATCATCTACGAGGCGCGGCCCAATGTCACCGCCGATGCTGCCGGCATCTGTCTGAAGGCCGGCAATGCCGCGCTGCTGCGTGGCTCGTCCTCGACCCTGAACTCCAACCGGGCCGTGGTGGCCGCCCTGCATGCCGGGCTGGTCGCGGCCGGACTGCCGGCCGAGGCCGTCCAGCTGGTCGAGGGTGATCGCAGCGTGACCGCCGAGATGATGGCCGCCCGCGGCCTGGTGGACGTGCTGATCCCACGCGGCGGGGCCGGCCTGATCGCCGCCGTGGTGGACGGTGCCAAGGTGCCGGTGATCGAGACGGGAACCGGGAACTGCCACCTCTACGTCGACGAGGCCGCCGACCAGGACATGGCGATCGCCATCATGCTGAACGCCAAGGTGCAGCGGCCCAGTGTCTGCAACTCCCTGGAGACGCTGCTGGTCCATGCCGACATCGCACCCAGCTTCCTGCCCCGGGCACTGGCTGCCCTGGCCGAGGCGGGCGTGACCGTCCATGGCACTGCGGAGGTGCTGCCGTACTCCGAGGAGATCGTGCCGGCCGTCCCGGGCGAGTTCGACGCGGAGTACCTGTCGCTGGATCTGGCCTGCGCGATCGTCCCTGACTTGGACGCGGCCCTGGAGCACATCCGGGTGCACAGCACCGGACACTCCGAGACGATCATCACCGACGACCGGCGGGCCGCCGATCGGTTCGTGGCCGAGGTGGACGCCGCCGCCGTCCTGGTGAACGCATCCTCGCGGTTCGTCGACGGTGGCGAGTTCGGCTTCGGGGCCGAGATCGGTATTTCCACCCAGAAGCTGCACGCCCGCGGCCCGATGGCGCTGGCCGAGATGACCTCGACCAAGTACATCGTCGACGGTGCCGGTCAGGTTCGCGGCTGAGCCGACCTGGATAGAATCCGGCCATTGGTCGCGCCGAACCGAGAGCGACCGGCTGCGGGAAGGATCGCCGTGAGCGAGACACCGATCGCCTGGGACCAGGGCAGTGGACGCCGCCTGCGACTGGGCGTGATGGGCGGCACCTTCGACCCGATCCACCACGGACACCTGGTCGCGGCCAGCGAGGTTCAGGCCCGTTTCGACCTGGACGAGGTGGTCTTCGTCCCCACCGGACAGCCCTGGCAGAAGGCCGGACGCGAGGTGTCCCAGCCCGAGGACCGCTACCTGATGACCACCATTGCGACCGCGTCCAACCCGCGGTTCTCGGTGAGTCGGGTCGACATCGAACGTCCGGGTGCTACCTACACCGTGGACACCCTGCGCGACATCCACAGCCTGCGCGGCCCCGAGGTGGATCTGTTCTTCATCACCGGCGCGGACGCGCTGAGCAGGATCCTCACCTGGAAGGGTGTCGACGAGGTGTTCGAGCTGGCGCACTTCGTCGGGGTCTCCCGGCCCGGGGTCGAGTTGGCCGAGAGCGACATTGCGCATCTCCCCGAGGATCGGGTTACCCTGCTCGAAGTGCCGGCGTTGAGCATCAGCTCCACCGCCTGCCGGGAACGGGTGGCCGCCGGGCTGCCCATCTGGTACCTGGTGCCGGACGGCATCGTCCAGTACATCGCCAAGCGCGGGCTCTACCGCGCGCCAAGAGGAGAGCAGTGACTGCAAGTCCGAAAGCCGTCGAGATCGCTCAGATCGCGGCCCGCGCCGCCGTGGCCAAGCTGGCTCTCGACCCGGTCGCCTTCGACGTCTCGGAGCGGCTGGCCATCACCGACATCTTCCTGATCGTCGCGGCCACCAATGAGCGCCAGGTCGGCGCCGTGGTGGACGCCATCGAGGAGGCCCTGCTGGAGGCCGGAGTGAAGACCGTGCGCCGGGAGGGGGACCGGGAGAACCGCTGGGTACTGCTGGACTTCCTGGAGACCGTCGTGCACGTCCAGCACACCGAGGAGCGGGCGCTGTACGCCCTTGAGCGGCTGTGGAAGGACTGCCCGGCCATCGATCTGGGTGAGCTCGAGCCGGCGATCGGCTCGTGACGGCGGCCAAGGTCGTCCTGCTCCGGCACGGCATCACCGACTGGAACCACTCCGGACGGTTCCAGGGGCAGGCGGACGTCCCGCTGAACGATCGTGGCCTGGCCCAGGCGGCAGCCGCCGCCCAGGTGCTGGCCGACACCGGAATCACCAGAATCGTGTCTTCGGACCTCACTCGGGCAGTGACCACGGCCCAGGCCCTGGCCGCGGCCTGCGGGCTGCCCCTGGTCACCGATCCCCGCCTGCAGGAGATCAACGTCGGCAGTTGGGTCGGCCTGGACAACCAGCAGGTGGCCGAACTGGAGCCGACCTTTTGGGACGATCTGAAGGCCGGCCGGGACTTCCGTCGCTCGCCGACCGGAGAGACGGCAACCGAGACCGGGAACCGAGTGGCCGCAGCCATCCGAGAGTGGGCCGAGGCCTGCGACGACGACGAGACCTTGGCAATTGTTGGCCACGGCCTGGCTCTGCGGGTGGCGACAATGCACCTGATGGGGCTGGAGTACGTCCATTCGCGGCTGTTCGCCGGCTTCGGCAACTGCCATTGGGCGGTCCTCAAGCCGGGCACCGACTACTGGCGGCTGATCAGCTTCAACAACGCTGCGCACTGAGCCGCCCGCCAGAGCGGTCGCGGAGCCGCCTAGTTGAGGGTGATCTGGACGTCGTCCGAGCTGAGATCGGCGAGCACCGTCGTGATCCAGTCGGGGACGCCGAGGTTGCCGCCCTTCGTGTCCTTGGCGGACACGGTGACCTGAATCATCACATCCGCCGTGGCCAGTCTCGGGTCGTCGGGGTCCAGCGTCGGGCGCAGCAGCTTCAGGGTGCTCGGGCCCTTGCTCACCTTCCAGCGCACGGTGTCCAGCTGAACCTTGGTGCCCCTGGGGGCGACGGCGCCGAACCCGCAGCCGACCGGCTGGAGCTCGTGAGCGGCCAGACAGTCCTGCAGACGGGTGTTCGCCGCCGAGAGGATCTTCTCGATGCCGGTGCTGCTCAGGCTCAGGCGAACAGCGCCCAGCTCCGGAGCCGCGGCCGGTGAACTCACCACGAACGAGTCGTCGCTGAACTGGTAGCGGTCGTCGGTGGTGGCCACCTGGTAGTGCCCGGGGAACAGCTCCACACTCCCGACCGGGACGCTGGCCCCGTTGATCACCAGGGGCAGATCGCCGGTCTTGAGCAAGGTGAGATCGACCTTGCGGGCGACGTCGTAGAGCTTCCACTCCGCGCCCACCGCATACACCGTGAACGACTGGGTCACCCTCTGTCCGCCGATCAGGTAGGACGCTTCGACCTGGGCGCGGTAGTCGGAGAGCTCCGTGGTGCGGACCGAGACCTGACGCAGTGGAGCGACCTTGTTGGACGCCGCCAGGACCTCATCGGTGAGCAGCCGCTGGTCGGCGGGACGCAGCTTGGCGAAGCCGAGCGCTTGCTGGGAGTCGTTGTGGGCCAGCGCATTCAGGTAGCCGGACACCACTGTGTCCGGGGTGCCGACCGGTGGCCCGGAGAGCGTCCCGTCCACGCTGTTGAACCGACCCTGGACGGCCAGGATCACGACCAGCGAGACGACCAGGGCGCCGATCACGGAAGCGATCACCGCACCCCGCAGTAGCCAGCGTCGCCGGGCGGCGGCCGGACGCGGCGCGCGGGCCGGGCGGCTGGGCGACGAGGTTCGCTGCTGATCGGCCGGCTGGTCGGGGCCCGCCCATGGCGACGTGCGTGGCAGGGAGTCCCAGTCGCGGTCTGGAGAGTCGTACTGGGCATAGGGCGCGCCCGGAACCGAGAACGGGCCCGGCGCCGGTGTCCGCGCGGCCGTAGGGGCGGCTCCGAGGCTCGGACGAGTGGTGGTTGCGGTGGGCCGAGTGGGCTCGGCCGCCTCCGGGCTGGTGGGCGGCTGAGGGCTCGCCGCGGAGGCCGGCCGGATCATCGCGGCTCGACTGGACGACGGCGGGAAGAAGACCGCCTCACCGGTGGTGCCGGGCAGCGGAGTCAGATCCTCGTCGGGCAGCTCGTCGTCACGGTCGTCCACCGCAGCAGGCGCAGCGACGGGAGCCTGGGGTGTAGCCACGAGTGGGAGTTCGTCGGTTGGCGGGGTGGGCGACGTCTCGGCACTCGCGGTCGCGGCGCTCGCGGCGTCCTCATGCTCGGCGATCGGCTCAGCCTCGAGTGCGGGCGGGGCGGCGACATCGTCGTCCGCCGGTGCGGGCTGGGCCACCTGGTCATGGCCCGCTGTCGGGGGAGTCGGCTGCGACTCGGGCATCCGCAGCCAGAACGGGACGGCCGGACGCCAGTCGGCCGGCTCGTCGTCGCCGGCCGGCTGCGGCTCGGTCTCCGGCTCGGGCGTGCGCAGCCAGAAGGGGACGGCCGGGCGCCAGTCGGTGCCGCCGCCGTTCACGGTGGGCCCCGGTGGAGTCGGGGCGGCAGACGCTGTCGGCTGGGTCGACCCAGCCAGGGTGGCGGAGGGGCGCCCGTCGGGCTCGGTGGACGGTGCCACCAGGCGCAGCACCGGGGGTGCAGGCGGTGGCGGTGGGACCTCATCGGTATCGGACCAGTCCAGGGCGGGCCACTCGATGTCGTCGAGATGGACCCGGCTGTCCTCGGGCAGGCCGGATAGCGCGTCGCCCTCGCTGTGAGGAGCGACGTCCTCAGGGCGTGCGTTATCGGTCACAACGACTCCACGTCCCAGCCAGGCCCCCTGCGGCTGGTGTCCGTCTTCCCCCACCGGACGGCTGGGTGCCAGCACCGTCCGGTCGCTCCAAGCCTAGCGTGGCGACGGCGGGGCCGGACAGGTTAGCGAGCCGGGCGCTCCCGCATCGGCGGTGCGGCGCCGTTCACCAGTCCGCGCCACGGCACGGACCGCTGCCGGCTCCTTCGAGTTGGATCGTGGCGTGCGCGATCGAGTACTCCTCGCGCAGCACGCTGGTGGCAGCGTCCAGAACGAGCGCCGGTGCCGTTCCGGGAGCCGTCACCAGGTGGGCGGTGGCCACGTCCATCCCCGAGGTCAGCCGCCAGACGTGCAGATCGTGCACGCCGGTAACGCCGTCGAGCTCGAGCATGGAGGCCAGGATCGCGGCCGGCTCGACTCCGTCGGGGGCGTGCTCACCGAGCACGGCGATCACCTCCCGGCCGAGCAGGATCGCCCGGACCACGACGAACCCGGCGATGGCCAGGGCAATCACGGTGTCCCACCAGGCATGACCGGTCCACGCCACCAAGGCCCCGGCCACGATCACGCCGACCGAGCCGAGGGTGTCCGCGATCACCTCCAGGTAGGCGCCCTTCAGGTTCAGGCTCTCCGCTGCGCCGGCCCGGAGCAGGAACAGGCTGATCAGGTTCACGACGAGTCCGAGCGCGCCGACCAGGAGCATGGGGCCGGCCGCGAGTTCGGTGGCAGCGCCGATCCGGCTGATCGCCTCGATGGCGATGTAGATCCCGACGCCGATCATCACCAGGACGGCCAGCCCGGAGGCGAACACCTCGGCCCGGTACGAGCCGAAAGTCCGGCGTCCGGTGCTGTCCTTGCGGGAGGCCAGCCGAGTGGCGATCAGGGCCGCACCGAGGGTGGTGACGTCAGCGGCCATATGCCCGGCGTCGGAGATCAGGGCCAGTGATCCGGACGCCAGTCCGGCGACCAGTTCAACCACGAAAAAGGCGGCGACCAGGACGAAGGCGACGGCGAGTCGCCAGCGGTGGCGTCCGGCAGAGCTGTGGCTATGGCTCATCGTGCGGCGCCGGGCTGAGGTTCGGCCGCTGCGTGATGGGTGATGTGCTCGCGGGTGACGTCCAGCAGGAGTCGGACGTGGGAGTCCGACAGTCGGTAGAAGACGTTGCGCCCCTCGCGTCGTCCGCTGACCACGGCGGAGGCGCGCAGCATCCGCAGTGACTGGGAGACCGTGGCCTCGGCGGTGCCGGTGGCTGCGGCCAGGTCGCAGACGCACAGCTCGCCGGCTTCCAGCAGGGCGTAGAGCAGCCGGGTTCGGGTCGGGTCGCCGAGCAGCTTGAAGATCGCGCTGACTCGGCTCAACTCCTCGGCGCCTGGTGCATTCTCAGTAGCCAGCCGCACCTTCTCGGGGTGGGCGGCCGGATCAGCGCAGCCGTCGAGACTCGCTACCGTTCCCATGAACAACCTCTCATCTGAGCAGATGCTCAGATATTAGCCCAGGTTGGCTGGACGGGCGAGCCCCGCCCAGCGGCAGGGCCGGGGCCTCAGGGGTTGTCGGCCCAGCGCAGCTGCGCGGCAGTGCCGACCACTCCGAGAGCGAACACCACCAGCAGCGCAATCAGGCTGACCGGGACCAGGCCTGCGCCCGAGCTACCGGACATGCCTGAGAGCGACGGGATGATCGACCACGGGAACCAGACCGCCCACCCGGTGTGGCTGAGCAGATCGCCGATCAGCAGCATGCCCAGAGCGAACCCGATCGCGGCAAGGACGTTCCGGGTGGCCACGGTCAGCCAGGCCACCACCGGGCACAGCGCGTAGCTGATCGCGGCCAGGAGCAACGCGTTCCCGACGGTGCTGGCCAGCACCTCGGCGGAGAAGCCGGGCAGGCCGAGCAGGTAGCCGATCAGCAGGCCCTCGCCCAGGGCGGCCAGCGCCAGGATCAGCCACCAGGCCGCGGCCACGGCCAGCTTTCCCAGGGCAAACCACTCCCGTCGGATCGGCAGGGCCAGCAGGTTCTTGGCAGTCTGGTCCAGGTACTCCCGGCCGAACAGGTAGGCGACGATGAAGGCCAGCAGCAGCATGCCGGAGGCGCCCACGATCATGGCCAGGTAGCCGGAGTAGGCCGGCCAGGTGGCCTCCAGGCCGGCCAGGTTCGCCTTGGTGCCGAGCAGGCCCAGTGAGGCCGCGCGTGCCGGATCGCGGACGATCCACATGAACAGCGCGATCGCCCACGGGGCGAACAGGATCACGGCCAGGGTGACCCAGGGCACGCTCGAGCGGCGCAGCTTGCCGAACTCGGTGATCAGAACCTGGGTGAACATCACAGCTCCTTCGGATCGGTGTCGCCGGTTCTGGCCAGGAAGTAGCGCTCCAGGTCGGCGGTGAGCAGGGCCTGCTCCCGTTCGTCCGCGGTGAAGCTGTCCCGGACGTAGGCGCGCGCCCGGGCGGCGAGTTCGTTCCGGGAGGCCTCCTCGACCAGGCGTCCGTCGTGGACGATGCCGATCCGGTCGGCCAGGTGGGCCACCTCGGCCAGGATGTGCGAGGACATGAACACGGTGACCCCGGAGTTGGCCAGCTCCCGCAGCAGTCCGCGCACTTCGACGATGCCGGCCGGATCCAGGGCATTAGCCGGCTCGTCCAGGATGAGCAGCTCGGGGGAGTGCAGCAGGGCGCGGGCCAGCGAGAGGCGCTGCTTGTTGCCCAGGGACAGCCGTCCGGCCCGGCGATCGGCGTACTCGGTGAGGCCGAGCCGCTCGATCACGGTCTCGGTGGCCGAATGCGCGGCGCCGGTGAGCCGCCGGTGCAGCTCGAGGTTCTCTCGGACGGCCAGGTTGGGGTAGGCCGTGGCCGACTCGACCAGGAAGCCGACCCGGCGCAGCCACTCCTGGTCGGTGCCGATCGGCTCACCGAACACCCGCACGGTGCCGGACGTGGGCTTGATCAGGCCGAGCAGCATTCGGATCGTGGTGGTCTTGCCGGCGCCGTTGCGTCCGAGGAAGCCGTAGATCTCGCCGCGGCGAACCTGGAGATCCAGCCCGTCCACGGCATGCACCCGGCCATAGTGCTTGGCCAGTGCCTCGGTGGTGATCACGTCGTTCATCGGGTGGCTCCCAGAGTGCGCAGGGCGAGGGTGGTGGCGGCCTGGAGGGCCGCCGGCAGTTCGGCGGTCGTGGTGCCGGCGAGTTCGAGCCCGTGCAGCCCACTGAGCACGAACCAGGCGGCCAGGGTCGGGTCGTCCACGTGGAAGCTGCCCTCGGCGATCCCGTCGCGGACGAGCTGCTCCATCCAGGTGAACAGGGCCGGGGTCAGGTAGTCCTCCAGCCGATCGTGCAGTGGCTGGTTCTCCGGACGGTGGATGAAGTCGGTCAGGTCGGACAAGGCGGGGTCGGTGGTCATCCCGCCCAGCACCTCGGCCAGTCCGCGGAGCCGCTCGACGGCGGGTTGGCCGGGGTCGCTGAGACGCTCGGTGAGGGCCTGGACGATCTGCTCGGCCACCGACTCGGCCACTGCCAGCACGATCTCGTCCTTGTTGGCGAAGTAGAGGTAGAAGGTCCCTTGGGCCACCCCGGCGGCCTTGACGATGTCGGCCACCGAGGTGTCGCGGACGCCCTTGGTGGCCAGCACCTGTGCCGCTGCCGCGGTGAGCTGGGCGCGCCGGGCCTTCGGATCTGCAGTTCGTGGACTCACTCCTCAATAATGACTGAATGTCAGTCAGTTATCAACGGAGTGCACCTCGAGCGAAACCGCAGGACGCCTCGTGATCGCGGCAGTGCCGGTCGGTGAGGGGTCCGACGTCCGGCGACTCGCTTCTCACTGGCTGGTGATTGACATCGCCGGCTGGCTGCCTAGCATGGCGGCTATCCGGAGCGCTTCGGCTCGCAAAGGGCGGAGCTGCACCGATGATGGGAGCTCGCTGTGACAGAGAAGGTCCCTCGCCGTTCAGCGGACTCTGCTGAACCTGGAGAAGTTGATACTCGCCCTCGCCGGGCCGGGGCCCAGTTGGCCTGGTACTTCGGCGGCCTCATCGTTGTCTACGTCGGCGGGGTGGTGGCCCTGTGGCCTGCGCCGGGCGCATCCCCGTCGCCACTCGTCTTCGTGGTGGTCATGTTCGCCCCTGCCATCGGCGCCTTTTTGGCGCACTTCTTGGCTGGCGGACGCATCCAGTGGGGACGTCCAAGCTGGTGGATCCTCGGCGGCCTGCTGCCGTGTCTGGCCGTCCTGCTGTCCTATCTCCTCGGTGCGGCGCTGGGCTGGTACCGGCTGGACCTCGGCGTCCTCGGGCTGGCGCTGGCCATGTCGCCGATCGTGGTCCTCAGCGCCTGCCTGACTGCGGTCGGTGAAGAGATCGGCTGGCGTGGCTTCTTGTGGCCGGCTGCTCGAGAGCGGGTCGGGTTCTGGTGGGCGAGCCTCTTCGTCGGCGTGATCTGGTGGCTCTATCACGTCCCGCTGATTCTGATCGGCTGGTACGGATCGACCGCAGGCCTCCCCGCCTTCACCGTGGCCATCATCGGCTTCGTGCTCTTCGTGGGCGTAATCACCGACCGGGCCCGCTCGATGTGGCCGAGCGTGATCGCTCATGGCGGCTGGAACGGCCTGGTGGCGACTTCCTTTGCGGCCACCGCAGGGGAGGTGACGACGCCCGCGTTCTCGGGAACTGATGCCCTGCTGGGGGAGTTCGGCTGGGTGGCCGCGGTGACGATGCTGTTGCTCGGGATGGGCATGGCGGCCTGGCACGTCCGCACTGGAGCCGGTTCGGTTTCGTCTCCGAGTTCGGGGTCGGTGGCCTAGCTCGTGGCCTCCGTCTAGGCCCGCCGGAGGCCATTTGCCAGGCCCGGGGCGGATAATGTGCCGTGCTCGCTCTCGTGCTGACCTTTCCCGGCTTCGATCCGGTGGCCTTCTCGATCGGCCCGATCGAGGTCCACTGGTACGGACTGATGTACGCCCTGGCCTTCCTGGTCGGCTACTTCCTGCTGCGCGTCCGGATCACTCAGCCGCCCTACGCCCAGGTGACCGAGCCGTCGCCGTGGACCGATGGCGCCATCTCCGACCTGCTGCTCTACGCGATCGTCGGCGTGCTGGTCGGCGGACGTCTGGGCTACTGCCTGTTCTACCAACCGATGACCTACCTGACCCATCCGCTAGAGATCTTCGCGGTCTGGGACGGCGGGATGAGCTTCCACGGTGGGGCGCTCGGGGTGATCCTCACTCTGTGGTTGTACGCCCGGGCTCGGAAGCGTCCGTTCTTCGAGGTGACCGACCTGCTGGTGCCGGCGGTGCCGATGGGCCTGGCCTTCGGCCGGGTGGGCAACTTCATCAACGGTGAACTCTGGGGCCGTCCGGCCGATCCGGCGCTGCCGTGGGCCATGATCTTCCCGCAGGTCGACCAGGTGCCGCGGCACCCGTCCCAGCTCTACGAGTTGGTCCTGGAGGGGGTCGTGCTGTTCGTGGTGCTGTGGCTCTTCGCCCGCCGCGGGCCGGCCCGCGGCAAGGTCAGCGCCGCCTTCCTGATCGGGTATGGCTGCTTCCGGTTCCTGGTCGAGTTCACTCGCGAACCGGACAGCTTCCTGGGGCTGCTATCGCTGGGGATGAGCATGGGGCAGTGGCTGTCCCTGCCGATGATCATCGGCGGCGTGGTGCTGTGGCGCTGGGCGTCCACGCGCGCTCGGCGGGAGGCTGTGGCCGCCTGAGCTGAGCCGCCGGGAATCAGCCGGACCGGTCAGTCGTTCCAGCTGGAGTCCGCCGCCTTCTGCGAGCGGCCGCAATCTGACGAAGGACGAACCATGGCACGCGCACTGCTAGTAGTCACCGGCGCCGATCACTTCACCCTCACCGACGGCACCGAGCATCCGACCGGCTACTGGGCCGAGGAGCTGATCGAGCTGCACCGCGGGCTGTTGGCTGCTGGGCATCAGGTCGACCTGGCCACTCCGGGCGGACGGGTCCCGGTGCCCGACGCGGCCAGCCTCGACCTGGGCACCGAGGCCGGACGGGAGCGCCAGGCCTATCTGGAAGCGATCTCCGATCAGCTGAGTCATCCATTGGTGCTCGCCGAAGTTCAGCGGGACAGCTACGACGCGATCGTGATTCCGGGCGGCCATGGGCCGATGCAGGATCTGGCCTTCGATCCGGACCTGGGTCGGCTGCTGCTGGACGCCCTGGATCGCGACGCCGTGGTGGCGGCGCTCTGTCACGGCCCGGCGGGTCTGCTCAGCGCCACCCGTCCGGACGGCACCTTCGCCTTCGCCGGACGCCGACTGGCCGCCTTCACCGATGCCGAAGAGGTCCAGGGTGGCTTGGCGGATCGTTCGCCCTACCTGCTGCAGTCCCGGCTGACCGAGCGGGGCGCCCAGGTGGAAGCCGGTGCCCCGTGGTCGCAGACGGTCGTCGTGGACGGCCGGCTGATCTCCGGCCAGAACCCGCAGTCGTCGGTGGCCACCGCGGCCGCCGTGGTGGCAGCGCTCGCCTGAGCTGAGCGCCTGTGGCGGTCGGGACGTGGCGGCGTCCCGACCGCTGCTGTTCGCTCAGGCCACTTCGTTGAGCTTGCCGGTGGCCACGTCGAAGACGAAGCCGCGGATGGCGTCCTTGTGCACGATGAACGGGCTGGCCTTGATCCGCGCAATGGACTGTCGGACGTCCTCGCCCGGGTCGGTGAACGACTCGGCGGCCCATTCCGGCTTGATGCCTGTCTCGTCCTGGATCCCGCGCTTGAAGTCATCGTCGGTGAAGGTGAGCATTCCGCAGTCGGTGTGGTGGATCAGGATGATCTCCTTGGTGCCGAGCAGTCGCTGGCTGATCGCCAGGGAGCGGATCTCGTCGTCGGTGACCACCCCGCCGGCATTGCGGATCACGTGTGACTCGCCCTCGCCGAGCCCGAGGATGGCGTAGACGTTCAGGCGGGCGTCCATGCAGGCCACCACGGCGATCTGCCGCGAGGGCGGCAGCGGCAGCGGGCCACTGAAGCTGGCCGCGTAGGCGGCGTTGTTGGCGAGGTACTCATCGGTCACGGTCATGATCGGGCCTTTCGTGGGTGTGGATGTGACTGCGCTGGCCAGTCACGGCGGGAGAAGGACGAGCGACCGATCGGCAGCAGGGGTGCCGGTCGGCTGCCGCAGGGGCAGGGGTGGGTCAGAGTCGGCGAGGATCGCTCAGCGACATCGACGCGCCTGGCGGGGCCGCGGACGGGGCGCGTCCGGGATGATCCCATCGGCAAGCTCAAGGGTCGGCTCAGGCGTGATCGCGCTCGGTCGTCCACTCGTCATGGCAGGAAGCTAGCAGGCTGGTGACCCATTGTGTATACACGTGAATCCGATGGGGGCAGTTGTGCGGTGCGGCTGCCGTGCCTGGCCGATCGCGCTGCAGCCACGCAACCAGCTGGAGATGTTTTCGCTGACCAGGCCGCTGATCATCAGCTGGCGACTATTCTCAGCTCGGGTGCGCGCGGGCGCGTCCGGGGCGAGCGGAGTCTGAATGGGCAGGGTCTATCGGTCAGCTGTTGGTTGCGTGCTCGCCGGAGTGGTGGCGTTGAGCATGGTGATCACCGGGAGTGCTTCTCCCGCGGTGGCGAGTCCGGTGCCCACCGGGCCCGTACGTCCGGACGGCGCGCGGGTCGGCGCCTGGACGGTACGCAACCTGTCCGGCGATCTGTGGAAGGTGAGCTGGCGCTCCCCGCAGCGGTTGCCGATCACCTCTGACCGACCGGTGATCGTCCGCGATGCCACGCCGATCGGCACCCCGATCGTGGCCGATGGGCAGGTGGTCTCCACCGTCGTGCGGTCGGCCAAGGCTCCGGACCCGGCCAAGCTCGACGTGGTGCTGTCCGGCGACCGGATCTCTCGCCGCGGCCAGGACGTGGCCTCGATCCGCAACACCGCGGTGAACTTCCCCGCGGGCCGGCTGCTGGACTTCGATCCGGCCACTGCCGGCGCTTACCAGACCACCACGAGCGACTACACCGGTGACCCGGTCCCGGTGAAGGGCTTCGAGCATCCGGTCGAGTTCGTCGGCCATGTGGTGGAGCCGGCTCTGAGCGAGAACACCGGTCCGCGGGGGATTGTGCTGTTCCTGCACGGGCGGCACAGCTACTGCTACGCCGAGGCGGACTCCGAGTCGGGCTGGCCCTGCCAAGCGCCGTCCAAGGAAGTCCCTAGTCAGCTTGGCTACGACTACATCCAGCAGCGACTCGCCTCGCAGGGCTACTTCACGGTGTCGATCCGAGTGAACGGCATCAATGCCCAAGACGACATGCTCTCCGACGGCGGGGCGGACGCCCGCGCACTGCTGGTCCGCAAGCACCTGGACTACTGGGCCGAGCGCGCCACTGAGCACCACCTGGACCTGGACAAGGTCGTCCTGGTCGGACACAGCCGCGGCGGCGAGGGGGTGGCGCGGGCCGCCCTGCAGGTTCCGCTGTCGGCGCCCTATCGGGTGGTCGGCGCTGTCCTGCTGGCACCCACCGACTTCTCCGGCCAAGCCGTGCCCTATGTGCCGACCCTGACCGTGCTGCCGTACTGCGACGGTGACGTCTATGACCTGCAGGGGCAGCGGTTCACCGATGGGGCCCGGGATCTGGTCTCGGATGACACCGCACTGCACTCCTCGGTGATGGTGATGGGGGCCAACCACAACTACTTCAACTCCGAGTGGACGCCGGGCAGCACCGCCCCTTCCTGGGACGACTGGTCCGGAGACGAGAACGCCGTCTGCGGAGAGAAGCACCCCCAGCGCCTCTCGGCGCCTGCGCAGCGCTCTGTCGGCCTCGCCTATGTGGCCGGCGCCGTCCAGCTGTTCACCGGAACCGACACCCGCAACCTGGCCCTGCTGGACGGCGAGCGGGTGCGGGTGGCGTCCACCGGAAGTGCGGTCGTGCTCAGTGAGAGCGTCGGCGGCGGACGCGACGTCCGGGTTCCCGGGGTCGACACCGGCACCACCGACGGCACCATGGACGCCGACTTCTGTCGCGCGGTCAGCGATGGCAACGGTGGTCACTCGGTCTGCGGGCGCGGCGCCCGGCTGGCCGATGCGTCCCCGCACTGGCCGAGCTTCGGCGAGGTGCTTCCCGAGCGCCAGGCCCTGGAACTCGCCTGGGATGCGACCGGGCAGAGCGGCGGCATGCTGTTCGACAAGCCGCTTGACCTCACCGGGAAGACGCTTCAGCTGCGCACCATCATCGATCCGGCGCGTCCGTCGCTGCAGTTCGGCGTCCGGCTCACCGACGCCGACGGCGCCTCCGCCGACCTGGTGCCGGTCGGGGGCAACGAACAGGTGGCCTTCGACCCCACCGAGACGATCGCCCGGCTCTGGGCCCAGACCTTGACCGTGGATCCTTCGTCCGCCGGGATCGACCTGGCCAAGGTGGTGTCGGTCGAGCTGGTCTCGATCTCGCCGAAGGGCCGGGTGTGGGTGCTCGATGCCGCCGCAGTGCCGGCCGAGTTGCCGGCCGCGCCGAACAAGCGGATCCCGCTGGTGTCGTTGGGAACCGCCACCGAACTCGAGGGCAATGACCCCAACGCTCGGACGGTGCGGGTGCCGTTCACGCTGAACGAGAAGGCCCGGCAGCGCAGCTCCTTCGTGGTGCGCGTGGCCTCCTATGACGAGCTCCAGCGCTCCGACCTGATCACGGTGAACCTGGCCCCGGGGCAGACCAAGGGGAGCATCCCGGTCGACGTGGCCGGCAATGGCCTGCCCAGTCTGGACGGGGTGTCCGGCTTCAGCCTGACCGGCTGGGGCGTCCGCGGCGTGATGACCGACTCCTACCTCGGTCAGCTCGACATCAAGGACGACGACCCGCTGCCCAAGGTGAGCCTGCGCGTCGCGCGCAAGACCGTCCGTGAGGGCAAGAACGCCACCTGGGCGTTCACGCTCAGTGAGCCGTTCTCCGTGGACACGTCGGTCATCGTCGAGGTGGTCCGCGGCCCGAAGAAGGTGCGCGCTCTGACCGGCGCCGACGTCACCAAGAGCTGGCGTCGCGCGCACGGCGTGGGCAGCACCAGCAAGCCGCTGTACAAGCAGGGGCTGTGGATCTCCGGTGATCTGGCGGCCGGGTCGACCAAGCTGACCGTGTCGGTGCCGATCGCCAAGGACGGACGCAAGGAGCCGCGTGAGCAGCTGACCTTGAGGTTCTCCCTGCCCGAGGCCGGGGTCAGCCTCACGCAGACCGTCTACGTGGCGGCGTCCCGGTAGTTGGGGCGGAAGCGAACGGCCAGTTCGCTTCCGTCGCGGGCCGTAGCAGCGTTCCTGCGGGCCGCGGCTACGGCACGTACCACTCGACGAGGGCCACAGGGACGTTCCCGATGAAGTAGACGCTGAACGGAGTCATCCATCCGTCGTTGTCCTCCTTCGAGCGGGAGACCTCTGCCTTGATCATTGCCGGAAGATCTGCCGCCGGCACCTGGTGGAGTCCGTCGCCGGGGTTGAGCAGGACCAGCAGGTCCCCGCTGCGCAGCTTCTCCCAGGTGACCTTCGGGTTGAGTATGACCTCCGCCTCGCCGCCATCGGTGTAGGCCGGGTTCCAGCGCACTTTGTCGAGGGTCAAGATCATGTGGGGCTCACCCGTGGCGTTCTCGCTGTAGCTGGCGCTGCGGATCACCGCGTCGAACCTCTTCACAACCGCATGGCCGGAGGAGTTCGACTGGCTCAGGAGGTCGTCTACCAGCCGCCATCGGGCGGCGTCCTCCTCGGCCGTATGTGCTCGAGCCGACCTGGCCGCGGCATCACCCTCCGGGAGCCCCGGCAGGTCGTCGGACGGCTCCGCACTCGGTGTCGCGGTCACCGTGGCAGTCGCGGTGACGGTCGCCGTGACGGTGGCGGTGGGCGTGCTCGGTGTGGGCAGTGGCGCGGTGCACCCGGAGAGTGCCACGAGCGCGATGAACGGGAGTAGCGGCGTCCAGCGGGACACGGTGGGATTGCGTGGCGAGTCGGCCATGCTTCGGTTCTAGTACTTGGGCCTCAGTCGGGTGGCGGCTTTGCCGAACTCTCAGACAGTTCTCGGCCACAACGTCGGCAATCCCTGAGCGTTGCCGACGAACGAGTCGGCTCGCCAGCCGGACGTCCGGCCGATCGGCTAGCCGCAACGATGGAGCATCCCGGCCAGGGCGTCGCTCTCAGCTGGGGTGATCGCGAGCGCGTACGCGGCCTTGATGCCGACATAGCGCACGGCATAGGTGCACTGGGCGGACGGGATCGGACGCCAGGAGGCGGCATCGGAGCCACCCTTGGCCTGGTTCGTCGCGCCACTGGTGGCGACCAGGTTGCGCAGATCATTGGCGAAGGTCAGCCGCTGGTCGTCGGTCCAGTCGCGAGCGCCGTCCCGCCAGGCCACGCTGAGGGCGACGATGTGGTCGATCTGGACGAGTGGAGCCTGCTGCTGAGACTTCGCGTCGGTGAGGGTGGTCGGCGTCCCTGAGTACGGGTCGATCCAGGTGCCGGCCAGCAGATCGTGATCGCAGCCTCGCTGCGTCCCCACCCGATACGGTGCCGACCTGGCGACGTCACGCAACAGGACGTCGTCGCGCTGATTGCAGCCGTTGTGGTCGGTGTCGGTCCAGGCCGGCCCGAAGGCGATCCGCCGGTAGTCGGCATTGCCTCGCCGCGGCTCGCGAACCTGGAGGGCGGGCAGCGCCGCCCGGGCCGCAGCGATGTCGGCTGCTGAGCTCGTCCAGGTTTGCCCGGTCGCACTTGGGGCGCCCGTCGGATGCGCTGAGGTCGAGCGGGTGGGCTTTGGGATCACCGAAGGAGCCGTCGATTGCTGGCAGCCGGCCAGCGCCATCACGGCAACGATGATCGCGGTGGTGGCCCGCCAGGTCCTGCTCTGGACATCCAGCTGACTGCGCATGGTCATCGGTGCGCTGACTTCAGCATGGGTGTCGAGCCTTTCCCTCGGGCGATGAGCAGTAGGCGCTCCCCGATCTGCGCAACGAGAAGCCGGCCAACTGGGCGCCGTCGGCCGTCATGCAGAAAGCCGCCCCGAACCAGGATTATTCACCTAGTCGGAGCGGCTTTCGCGGTTGTGGAGCTAAGGGGATTCGAACCCCTGACCTCTTCCATGCCATGGAAGCGCGCTACCAACTGCGCCATAGCCCCAAGTCCCTGAGGACGAGGCCATACTCTACCCAACACAGGGCATAGAACACCAAATCGAGCGTGCCGGACGGCTCGTCACAGCCCGTTCACCGCCTCGGCGGACCGCTGTGGATGCCTGGCCAGCCAGGACCGATGCGTCCAGATCAACGCGACCAGCCAGGTCGCACCCAGGCTCCAGCCCAGGGCGACGTCGCTGGGCCAGTGGTGGCCCAGGTAGACCCGGCTCAGGCCCATAGCCACGATCCAGGTGGTAGCCACCACGACGGCAACCACCCGCACCCAGGCGCGCCGGGCCAGCCAGCAGGTGAGGTAGGCCAGGGCGCCGATGATGGCGGTGCTGTTCAGGGTGTGGCCGGACGGGAAGCTGAAGCTGTCCTCATAGGGCGCCACGGCGCCGGCGATGTCGGGGCGGGCCAGCCGGAAGATCGCCTTGAGCGACTCGGTGGTGCCCACCGAGCACACCGGGACGATCAGCATCACCGTCCAGATCGAGGCTCGCCGATAGACAAGGAACAGCGTGGTGGTGGCGACCAGCCCGATGATCAGCATGGGGACGGTCCGGCCCAGGTTGGTGAAGTCGGTGACCAGTTGCCCACCCAGCGGCGTCCGGACCGCAAGGAACCAGTTGTGAATGGCCAGATCGGTCTGGCCGACCCAGCCCAGGCTCAGGCGTCCGATCACGATCAGCAGGTCGACCACCAGTAGGGTCGCCAGCGCCACCTTTAGCCGCGGACGGCGCGCGCCAGTCTCCGGCACGACGGCAACCTCGGCGTGGCTCATGACTCCCGAGGCTACCGAATCCTAGGTATTGCCGGAATCTGTGGGGTTCCGGGCCGGTTTGGGTATGTGAGTGGTGAACAGCTCGCCCCGACGAAAGGCATCAACATGACGGTCAGTTCCGCGCAGGCACATTGGGAAGGCTCCCTCTTCGAAGGTCGAGGCGAGGTCGAGTTCCTCAACTCCAGCCTGGGCAGCGTCGAGGTCGACTGGAAGTCGCGCGCCGGTGAGGGTGGCACCACCACCACTCCCGAAGAGCTCATCGCCGCCGCGCACTCCGCCTGCTACTCCATGGCCCTCTCGCATGCACTGGCTGGCAACGGGACACCGCCGGCCAGCATCGACACCAAGGCTGCGGTGACCTTCGTCGCCGGCCAGGGCATCACCGGCATCACCTTGACCGTGCAGGCCTCGGTTCCCAACCTGACCCCGGCCGAGTTCGCCACCTTCGCTGAGGGCGCCAAGGCCGGGTGCCCGGTCTCGGTCGCTCTGGCCGGTACCCAGATCACCCTGGACGCGACCCTCGTCTGAGCTGTGACATGGCGGCGGCCACACCGGCCGCCGCCATCGCTTAACCGAACCTGGAGGTTCGCATGGAGATCGTGATGTGGGTGGCCACCGGCATTCTGGCCGCTGCCTTCCTGTCCGCTGGGCTGTTCAAGCTCAGTCAGCCCAAGGAACGCCTGGCCAGCTCCGGAATGGGCTGGGTGGAGGACTTCCATCCTGCGGCCGTCAAGCTGATCGCGGCCGCCGAGGTGGCCGGAGCGATCGGACTGGTCGTTCCGCCGCTGGTGCACATCGCTCCCGTGCTGTCCCCGATCGCCGCCGCCTGCCTGGCCGTGACTATGGCCGGGGCGGCATTGATCCATCTACGCCGTCGCGAGTTCCGCGGACTGATTCCGGCCTTGGTGCTGATGTTCCTGGCGATCTTCGTCGCGGTCGGACGCTTCGCCATCGTCCCGTTCTGATCGCTCAGGCGCGCCAGATCCGGCTCAGATAGTCGCGCATCGAGCGGTCGGAGGAGAAGAAGCCAGTCCGAGCCACATTCAGGATCGCCATCTTCGACCAGGCCTCCTGGTCGGCGTAGGCAGCCTCGACGGCAGCCTGCGCGTCCACATAGGAGGCGAAGTCGGCCAGGGCCATGAACCGGTCGTGGTAGAGCAGGTTCGAGACCACCGGCTCGAAGGCGTTCCGGTCGCCGCCGGAGAATGCCCCGGACGCAATCAGATCGATCGCTGCCTTCAGCTGCGGGTTCGACTCGTAGTAGGACCCCGGCTGGTAGCCCGACGCCCCCAGAGCGGCCACCTCGGGCTCGGTCATCCCGAAGCCGAAGAAGTTGTCGTCGCCGACCAGCTGGCGGATCTCCACGTTCGCGCCGTCGTCGGTGCCGATGGTCAGCGCGCCGTTCAGGGCGAACTTCATGTTGCCGGTGCCGGAGGCCTCCATGCCGGCCAGCGAAATCTGCTCCGACAGGTCGGCCGCCGGGATCAGCTTCTCGGCCAGGGTCACGTTGTAGTTGGCCGGGAAGGCGATCTGCAGCCGTCCGGCCACCCGCGGGTCGGTGTTCACGGTCTCGCCGACCTTGTTGATCAGGTAGATGATCTCCTTGGCCAGCCGGTAGCCCGGGGCCGCCTTGGCGCCGAACACGACGGTGCGCGGGGTGATCGTGGTGGGGTCGACCCGCTCGTGAATGATCTGCTCGTACAGGCTGACGATGTGCAGGATTTTCAGGGTTTGCCGCTTGTACTCGTGCAGCCGCTTGACCATGACGTCGAGCAGGTGATCTCCGGAGAGCTCGATCCCGTCGCGGGCCCGGAGCAGGGCGTAGAGCCGCTCCTTGTTGGTCTGCTTGGCCTCCCGGAAGGCCTTGCGGAAGTCCTCGTCCTGGGCGTACGGCTCGAGCTCGGCCAGCCGGTCCAGGTCGGTCACCCAGCCCACGCCGAGCGCGTCGGTGATCAGCTGGGACAGCCACGGGTTGGCCAGCCGCAGGAAGCGCCGCGGGGTCACGCCGTTGGTGACGTTGGTGAACTTCTCCGGCCAGTACTCGCTGAACGCCGGCAGCACCTTGTCGGCCAGCAGCTGGGAGTGCAGCGCGGCCACCCCGTTCACCTTCATGCCGGCCACGGTGGCCAGGTAGGCCATCCGCACCGAGCGGTCCGGGTAGTCGGTGACGATCGACATCGAGCGGGCCCGCAGCTCGTCGTTGGGGAACCGCTCGCGCACCTCGGCCAGGAACGCGTCATTGATCTGGTAGATGATCTCCAGGTGCCGGGGCAGCAGCCGTCCGAGCAGGTCGACCGGCCAGACCTCAAGCGCCTCGGGCAGCAGAGTGTGACAGGTGTAGGCGAAACATCGCTTGGTGACGTCCCAGGCCTCGTCCCATTCCCACTTGTGCTCGTCGACCAGGATCCGCATCAGTTCAGGCACGGCGATCACCGGGTGGGTGTCGTTCAGCTGGAAGGTGACCCGTTCGGGTAGGTCGTGCAGATCGAAGCCGGGCTCCATCACCTGGTTGATGAAGTCGCGGATCGAGCAGGCCACGAAGAAGTACTGCTGCTGCAGGCGCAGTTCCTTGCCCTGCGGGGTGGAGTCCTCGGGGTAGAGCACCTTGGTGATGTTCTCGGCGAAGGTCTGCGCGCGGACCGCCTCGGCGTAGTCGCCGGCGTTGAAGATGGCCAGGTCGAAGGCCTTGGTGGCCTGGGCGCTCCACAGCCGCAGCGTGTTCACTCGGCCGTTCTGGTAGCCGGGAACCATGTAGTTGTACGGCAGGCCGAGCACATTCCAGGACGGCACCCAGCGGGTCCGCTCGACGTCTCCATCGCGGTAGGTCTCGGTGTAGCCGCCGAAGTCGACCTGGACGGCGGCTTCGGGGTGCGGGAAGCCCCAGGGCTCACCCAGCGACAGCCAGGTGTCGGGCTGCTCGACCTGGCGGCCGTCGACGAAGGTCTGCTTGAAGATCCCGTACTCGTAGCGAATGCCGTAGCCGATGCAGGGGATGCTCATCGTGGCCAGCGAGTCGACGAAGCAGGCCGCGAGCCGTCCCAGGCCGCCGTTGCCCAGGCCGGGCTCGACTTCCTGGGCGCGCAGGGTGACCAGATCCAGGCCACAGGCGGCCATGGCCTTCTCGGCGATCTCGCCCAGGTCGGTGGCCAGCAGCGCGTTGCCTAGCTGGCGTCCGAGCAGGTACTCCGCCGACAGGTAGCCGACCGCCTTCTCCTTGGTCTCGCGCTGGTGCCGGGTGGTCTCCAGCCAGCGCGCCATCAGGTAGTGCCGGACGGTCCTGGCCAGCGCCAGGTACTGGTCGTTCACGGTCGAGCGGGACAGGGCTACGCCCTGGCCGGTGTTGAGTTCGCGCAGGAACTCCTTCACGAAGCCGTCCACGGTGGCCGGCGGCGCCGTGACCGGCGCCAGCGCGAGCGGATGGGTGGGCGTCGTCATCGGCCCATAGCGGTGAATCTCGGTGGACGGCGTCTCGTCCGCCGGAGCCTGGCCAGCCAGTACCTGATCACTACTCATGCGGGTCACCGTAACCAACTCACGTAACAGGTGCGAAAACGTCACCGCAAAGTCCACGACGGTTTCGGGGGCCTGGCCCCCGAGCGATCGGTGCGGTATACCGCCCGACTCAGGCCAGGTAGTCCAGGCCAATGTCCAGGACGTGCGCCGAATGAGTGAGCCAGCCGACCGAGATCAGATCGACCCCGGCTTCGGCGATCGGCACGGCGCTGGCCGGCGTGATTCGTCCGGACGCCTCGGTGATCAGCCGGCCGTCGACAATGGCCACCGCCTCGCGCAGCAACTCGGGTCCCATGTTGTCGAGCAGGACGGCGTCAGCGCCCACCTCGAGCAGTTCGCTCAGCTGGGACAGCGAGTCGACCTCGACCTCGATCTTGACCAGGTGTCCGACCCCGGCTTTGGCCGCGAGCACCGCCGCCCGGACGCTGCCGGCGGCGGCGATGTGGTTGTCCTTGATCAGGACGGCATCGTCCAGGCCGAAGCGGTGGTTGGCGCCCCCGCCGGCCAGCACGGCGTGCTTCTGCAGGGCGCGCAGCCCGGGCAGGGTCTTGCGGGTGTCGACCACGCGGGCCTTGGTGTGGGCGATCGCGTCGGCGATGGTGGCGGTGCCGGTGGCCACCCCGGAGAGGTGGCCGAGGAAGTTCAGGGCCACCCGCTCGCCGGTGAGCAGGCCGCGGGCCGGTCCGGTGATGGTGGCGATCACGGTGCCCGGGGCCACCCGGCTGCCGTCGGGCAGCAGGTCGTGCACGTCGATCCGCGGATCGACCAGTTCCCAGGCCAGCCGGGCGCACTCGCCGCCGGCGATCACTCCGGGCTCGCGGGAGACCAGGGCGACCCGGGCCTCCTGGTCGGCCGGGATGATGGCGTCGGTGGTGAGGTCGCCGGCCCGTCCCAGGTCCTCCAGGAGGGCGGCGCGGACCAGCGGCTCGATCATCAACCGCGGCAGCATCCTCATCGCTGGCCGCCGACCGGGGCCAGTGCGGTGTCCACTCGATCGCCGGGCAGGCTGAGCAGGTGCTCGGCGGTCTCGGCGGTCTGCGGGAAGTCGGTGCGCGTGTGGCCGCCCCGGGACTCCTCACGGCGCAACGCGGCTCCGACCAGCAAGGTGGCCACCAGCCCGGCGTCGTGCTCACGCAGCGGCTTCAGTTCGTCCAATGCGACGGCCAGGCCGGCCGCGTCCCGCAGCACCCCGGCCGCGCGGCTGGTGATGGTGCGCACCTGGTCGACTACCGGGTCGGGCTGCCAGCCATCGTCGATCCGGCGGGCCGGAACGGCCGGCGGCAGGCCTGCTCCCGCGCCAGTGGACTTCCAGCCCTGGGCCACCCAGCGGCCGCAGACAACGGCCTCCAGCAGCGAGTTGCTGGCCAGCCGGTTGGCGCCGTGCAGTCCGGTTGAGGCGACCTCGCCGGCTGCGTACAGCCCGGGGACGGTGCTGTGCCCGGCCAGATCAACCAGCACCCCACCCATGTGGTAGTGGGCGGCCGGACGAACCGGCAGCAGATCGCGGGTGGGATCCAGGCCGGCCTCGCGGGCGGTGGCGTAGATCGAACCGAACAGCGTGGCGAAGCGTTCTCCGGGATCCTTGGTGGCGTCCAGGAAGACCCGATGGCCGGCCTGCAGCTGGGCCCACTCGGCGCGGGACACCACGTCGCGAGCCGACAGCGGGTTGCGCAGCACCCATTCGCCGGCCTCATTGACCAGGATCGCGCCCTCACCGCGGACGGCCTCGCTGACCAGCGGCATCGGGTCGATGCCGACGTCCAGCGCGGTCGGGTGGAACTGCACCATCTCGATGTCGCGCAGCACCGCGCCGGCCCGATGCGCCAGCGCCAGGCCCTGGCCGCGCGAGGGCAGCGGGTTGGTGGTGTGGCTGAATAGGCCGCCGATCCCGCCGGTGGCCAGCAGCACGGTGTCGGTGTGCACCTCGAAGGGTCCGTCCGGGCCGTCCACCAGGACGCCGCAGGCGGCTCCGTCCCTGGTCAGCACGGCCAGCGCGGGGGAGTGATCCCACAGCGCCACCGAGGGCAGCCGGCGGGCCTGGTCGACAACGGTCTCCAGCAGCACGGCACCGGTCCGGTCGCCGTCGGCATGGACGATCCGGCGGCGGCTGTGCGCGCCCTCCAGACCCAGTCGCAGCGTCCCGCCGGCGTCCCGGTCGAAGCCGGCGCCCAGGCCGGTCAGCCAGGCGATGGCCTCCGGTGCGGCTCCGGTGATCGCCGAGACCACGCTCGGCTCGCAGAGCCCGGCACCGGCGGCCAGCGTGTCGGAGGCGTGCAGTTCGGGGTCGTCGTCCGCGCCCACCGCAGCGGCCATGCCGCCTTGGGCCCAGCCGGTCGAGGTGCCGGTGGAGACCGCGCCGGCGCTGAGCACGATGCACGGCTGCGGGCTGAGTTCGATCGCCGCGCTCAGTCCGGCCAGCCCGGCGCCGATGATGACCGGGCAGCCGGCCTCGATGTCGCGGCTCATTTCGCCGCTCCGATCGCCAGCATCCGCTCCACCGAGCGGCGGGCGGCCTCGGCGACGTCCGCGGGGACGGTCACCTCATTGGTCATGGTCTCCAATGCGTGCCGGATCGAGCCCAGCGTGTTCCGCTTCATGTGCGGACACAGGTTGCACGGTCGGACGAAGTCGACCTCGGGGTAGAGCTGGGCCACGTTGTCACTCATCGAGCACTCGGTGATCAGCGCCACCTGCGTGGGCGCCTTGGCGTCCACGTAGTCGACCATCTGCGCGGTGGAGCCGGCGTAGTCGGCGGCGTCCACCACCTCGGGCGGACACTCCGGGTGCGCCAGCACGGTGACGCCGGGGTAGTCGGTGCGGATCTGAGCGATGTCCAGCGGAGTGAACCGCTCGTGGACCTCGCAGGCGCCCGGATGGGTGATCACCTCGACCCCGGTCTGCCGGGCCACGTTCGCGGCCAGGAAGCGGTCGGGGATCATGATCACCTTCGGCACGCCCAGGCTCTCGATAACCTTCACGGCGTTGCCCGAGGTGCAGCAGATGTCGGACTCGGCCTTCACCGCGGCAGAGGTGTTCACGTAGGTGACCACCGGGACGCCCGGATGGGCCGCCCGCAGCGCCCGGACATCGGCCGGGGTGATCGACTCGGCCAGCGAACAGCCCGAGCGCAGGTCGGGGATCAGTACGGTCTTGGACGGGTTCAGCAGCTTGGCGGTCTCGGCCATGAAGTGCACTCCGGCAAGCACGATCACGTCCGCGTCCACGTCCACGGCCTTGCGGGCAAGGGCGAGCGAGTCGCCCACGATGTCGGCCACGCCGTGGAAGATCTCCGGACGCATGTAGTTATGCGCCAGGATCACGGCGTTGCGTTCGGCCTTCAGCCGAAGGATCGCCTCCACGTCGTCGCCCATGGTCGTCCACTCGGCAAGTGGCACCACGTGACTGACGCGGGGATAGAGGTCGGCAGCGATGCTGGTCATGGGATCCTTCCGTCCGGCAGCCTTATGCTACATCTGAGCAAAAGACCCGGCCCGGTTTATTCCAGCACGTGGAAAGTCAGCGGCCCCGGCTGATCGGGAGCTTGGTTCCGGCGACCTGCCGCTCGGCCAGCACCTGGCGGCGGAACCGGTAGAGCCGGGCCGGACGTCCGCCGGTCTCGGCCAGCTGTCCGCCGGTCTCCTCGACCAGGGCCTGCTGCTCGATCATCCGCCGGAAGTTCTGGGTGTGGATCTCATGGCCGGAAAGGGCCTCCACGCACTCCTGCAACTGGCGCAAGGTGAAGTCTTGGCGCATCAGTTCGAACACCACCGGGCGGTAGCCGATCTTGGCCCGTAGCCGAGCCATCCCGGTGGCCAGCACCCGGCGATGGTCGCCGGCCATCCGGTCGCCGGGGGCCAGCCTGGTTGGGTCGGCGATGGGCGACTCGGGCACCAGGCCGGCCTCGTAGAGCAGTTCGTAGCGGTTCAGGATGAGCTCGGGACGCCACGGGTGCGGGTCCAGGCCGAAGCCGATGCTGATCCGCTGGTGGCGTTGCCGGCGCAGTTCCGGCTCCTCGTCAGCCCAGGCCAGCAGGGTCGGCACCATCGGATCGACATGGGTGGACGGCATCCCGCGCCGGTCCTCCCAGCCGAACAGCTGATACCAACTGGTCCAGCCACCAATGCCGGGCTGTCCGGCCGTGGTCAGGCCCAGGTAGGAGACCGAGATCGGACGTCCGCCGCGCTCGTCGCGGTCCAGGTCGGCGAAGGTGTACAGCTGCTCGAGGAAGCCCAGGCTCAGCCCGGTCAGCTCCTCCACCCAGGCCCGGGTGGCAGCTTGCAGCGAGCGATGGCTGGGCAGCAGCGGACCGGCCGGCAGCCGGGGCGGATCACCGAGGGTGAGCACCGTGGGGGAGCCGTTGCGCATGGCCACGACAACGGCGAGCAACTCCGCGCTCACCGGGTATCCGCTCATGGGCGACCTCCTCCGCGGTCAGAATAGCGGCGCACTCGTTCGCGGGGCTGGCAGGCGTTGTTAGGCTCGACGCATGAACCGGGTCTGGCGTTCCCTGCTGGTGTTGTTGCTGTCGTTCGGCTGGTTGGCGGCGGTGCCGACGGCCGCGCACGCCGACGATTCCGACGATCGGGTCACCGACTACAAGGTGGTGGCCACCTTCGATGCGTCCGGCACGGCCGCAGTGCAGCTGGACCTGAGCGTGGACTTCGGTGACACCGAGGGTCACGGACCGTATCTGGTGTTCCCGCTGCGTCAGGAGATCGCGGGCGACCTGGACCATTGGCGAATGATCGACGTCCAGGTGGGCCAGGTGACCAGCCCCAGCGGTGCGGACGCGACGCTGGAGAGCGAAGAGTCCGACGGCAACCTGGTGATCCGGGTGGGGAGCGAGGGCCGGACCTTCACCGGCATCCAGACCTACCAGGTGAACTACACGGTCAAGGGCCTGATCGCCGCCCGCCAGGCCACGTCCGGCGTGGACGAGGTGAACTGGAACGCGCTGGGCGATGGCTGGAAGATCCCCGTCGATCGGGCCGAGGTGACCGTGGTCGGCCCGGTGGACGTCACCCGAACCGGCTGCTTCTCCGGCAGCCTGTACGACACCCCGTGCCAGAGTGCCCACAACGGGACCGCCGCAACCTTCTCTGCGGAGAACCTCGGCGATGGCTCCGGCATGCAGGTGGTGGCCGGCTTCCCGGCCGGCACGTTCACCGACGTAGCGCCGCGCTACACCAAGCGCTACACCGTCCAGAACATGTTCCCGGCCAACCCGTACACCATCTCGGTGACCGCGCTGCTGAGCGTGCTGGGCCTGGGCCTGCTGATCAAGCGGACCCGTCGTCGTGATGAGGTCTTCGTGGGGCTGACCCCGGGAGTGGTCCCGGCTCCGGGCCAGCAGGCGACGGTCGGCGCTGCCGACGGCGATGCGCCGGTGGCAGTGGCCTTCACTCCGCCCAAGGAGGTGCGTCCCGGTGAAGCGGGGACGCTGCTGGACAACGTGGCCGACGACCGCGACGTGACCGCCACGATCGTCGACCTGGCCGTCCGCAATCAGATCCAGATCACCCAGACCGCTCCCGAGGAGTGGACCTTCATCCGCCGCTTCAACGCCGAGGATCAGCTCGCCGACTACGAAGAGGAGCTGCTGGAGCGGTTGTTCGCCGGCAGCAACCGGGTGACCACCGAGGATCTCCGCAATGAGAGCTATGCCGGGATGCTCACCGAGGTGCGCGGCAACCTGTACCGGCGGGTCGTCGATCTGCAGTGGTACCAGGCCAACCCGTCTCACGTGCGCGCTGCCGCCATTGGTGGCGGGATCGCACTGATCGTGGTGGGTGCCGGCCTCGGCTTCCTTGCCGGCTTCCTTGGCTGGGGCCTGATCGGCCTGGCCGGGGTGATCGTCGGCGTGGGCGTCCTGGCCCGCAGCAACCACTTCGGCCGTCGCACCGCGACCGGCTCGGCGGTGCTGGCTCAGACCAAGGGCTTCGAGCTCTACCTGACCACCGCCGAGGCCGACCAGATCAAGTTCGAGGAGGGCATCGACGTGTTCTCCCGCTACCTGCCCTACGCGATCGTGTTCGGGGTGGCCGAGCGCTGGACGAAGATCTTCCAGGAGCTGGCCGACCAGGGTCGCTACACCTTCAACCCGTACTGGTACGCCGGGTACGGCTTCGCGCCCCGGCTGGACCAGTTGGGCTCTTCGCTGAACTCCCTGGGCTCGACGATGTCCAGTTCGCTGCAGGCGGCCACAGCAGCCACCAGCGGTGGCTCCGGCTTCTCCGGCGGTGGCGGCTTCGGTGGAGGTGGCGGCGGCACCTGGTGAGGCGGGACGTCCACCTCGGCGTCCAGGCAGCGCGCGATTTAGGCGGGTGTGACTAGGCTGTGCCCGGCCGTACCCGACCAGACAGGACGACATGACCCTGCTGCCATTGTCCGTACCCGGCGTTCGGTTGTTCGAACCGAACATCGGGTTGGGAATCCTGATCGTCGCGATCGCATCTTTCGCCTTCGCCTCCGGGGCCACCGTCCAGCACCTCGCGGTCGGCCGGACGGTCACCGCAGGTGCCGAGAACCGGTCGATGGGGCTGCGGCAACTCCTCAGCCTCCTGGTGAACCCGCGCTGGCTGCTCGGACTGGGGATCGTCGCCCTCGGGGCCACCATGCACATCGTGGCGTTGATGATGGCTCCGGTGACCGTGGTGCAGCCGGTCGGCATTCTCGCGGTGCCCTGGTCGGTTCTGCTGGCCGCCAAGATCCACGGCTTCAAGCCCACTCGTCAGATCTGGATCGCCGTGGCGTTGACCATCGTGGGCATCGTGGCGTTCACCGTGATCTCGGCCAGCTTCGCCGCTCCCGTGGTGGCTCTGCCGCCGACGATGATCATCGTGTTCTGTGTGGCGGTCTACCTGATCGGGGCGACGCTGGGGCTGATCGGCGGCTTCGGTCCGGCCCGGCTGCGCTGCCTGGCCTGGGCCACCGGCGGCTCGTTCTTCTACGGACTGTCCTCGGCGCTGGTGAAGACGACCTCAGAGCTGCTCGCCGCCGGCGACTACCTGCACAGTCCGCTGTTCTGGGTGGTGGTCAGCTTCCTGCTCTGCAGCTACGCGACCGGCGGCTGGATGGTCCAGCAGGGCTACGCCAACGGTCCGGCCGAGATCGTGGTGGGTTCGATGACGACGACTGACCCGATCGTGGGGGTCACCTTCGGCATGGTGGTGCTCGGTGAGGGGGCGCTGCTCACCGTGGCGCCATCGCTGGGCATGCTGATCTCGGGGGCGGTGGCGATCTCCGGGGTGGTGCTGCTCTCCCGGTTCCATCCCGAGTCGCACAAGTATCTGGCTGCGGCTCCGGCGGCGTCCGAACCGTCGTCGGTGGCCGCCGTGGACGAGCCGGTCTAGCCCGAGATCGGCAAGGCGGACAGCTGGTCGCGGATTCCCGTCACCATGGCCAGCGTCGTATCGCCGCGGTCGGCGGCGAACCGCACCCAGCCGCGCACTTCCTGGCCTGCGAGGATCGGCTCGAAGGTCAGCGCCGGGGTCTGTGCGGACACCTGCGCCGGAGTGCGGACCTTGCCGGTGGTGTCGATCACGTTCAGTGAGTAGTCGAGGATGCCGGTGGTCACCTTGATCCGGACCAACACCTCGAGTCCGCTGGCATCCCAGTGGTGCTCAACCACTTCCCAGCTGCCCGCCGGATCCCCGCCCGGCGCAATGAAAGGCTGCCCCGGTTCAGGAGTGGCGCTGCGTCCGGGTTCGCTGCTCTGGCCGGCCGACGTCGTCGGTGAGGGGCTGGCCGACGGCGGGGTGTTGGGCCGCCAGATGGTGGTGTAGACGATCAGAGCGGCCACCAGGACGACCGCCACCCCGGCCAGGATCGGCCACGGCGAGCGGGCCGGCGCGAACTGCTCGACCTGCACCTTCGGCAACCCGCCGGAGTGGGGACCGGGTGGAGGCGGCGCCGCCTGAGGGCCGCGGTTGGCATAGGAGGCATCATCGCTGGAGCCCAGCGGGGCCGGGGTCCAGTCGGGCGCGGGCCGCCCGCTCTGCGGCTCGGGTGCAGTCGGCGGCACTGACGGGTTGGACATCGCGCCCAGGCTACCCGGTTCAGCCCATGGCTCGGATGTGGATGCGACCGGGTTCGGAGGCACGTCTTGTGGATCAGTGAACCTGACTCAGCCCGGAGGCCGACGATGACCGGGCATGAGCATCCCGCAGCAGCAGCCCCGGCTATCGGTGCGCAACTTGGACGACCTGGTCGGCGTCGTCCCGTACTTGATCGGCTTCCACCCGCAGGAGTCCCTGGTCGTGATGATCCTCAACGGCGGACGAGTGGAACTCACCGCACGGGTGGATCTGGCGCCGATCTCGGAGCCGTCCGCGCTGGCCGAGTTCTGGTCGAGACTCGATCTGCGATTCCCACTGGCCGAGCCCTGGTTCCTCACTTTCAGCGAGGATCGGGAGTTGTCCTGGTCGGTGCTGGATCGCTGCGCGCTTTTAGTCGGTGAGCACCGGCTGGGCCGGGTGGTGGCCGTCGTCGGCGACTACTGGGAGGCGGACCGGCCCGGTGGTCCGGCCGGTGCCGTCCGAGCCAGCCCGAGTGCGGCCGAAGCCGCGCTGCTCGGGCTGCCGGCCCGGGCCTCCCGAGCCGAGCTGGCCGCGTTGGTGGCCGGCCCGGACGATGACGACCTCGACCACCTGGCCGAGCGTTTCGCCACCCTCGCCGAGTTCCTCGACCAGCGTGGCGGACGGGCGCGGCGGGCCATTCTCGATCGGCTGTTGCGTGCTGCGGGGCCGCTCTCGGATGAGGACGCCGTGATGGCGGCCATCCTGGTCAGCGAGCCGGCCCGGCAGCTGAGCGTCCTGCGCAGGCTGAGTCGGCAGAATGCCGAGCAGCAGGTCGAGCTGTGGGTCTCAGTGATCGGCCGCGCGCTGACCCCGTATCGGCCTGGCCCGCTGGGCCTGCTCGGGATGGCCGCCTGGCTGACCGGCAATGGCGCGCTGATGACGATCTGCCTGGAACAGCTGGAGATGGTCGATCCGCTGGGCCCGCTGGCCACCCTGCTGGACTGGCTGAACCTCAGGGTGCTGCCGCCCGACCTCTGGCCGAGCCATCGACGGGCCTTGCTCAGTGCGGTCGCCGACCACCTCACGGTGGTGGGGGCGGCGGCCACTCCCGGCGGCTGAGCCGGCCGACCGTGGGGGTGGTCACCAGAGATCGGTGCGAAGCCGGTCCGGCGACCAATCGGATACCATGGGGCACTGTGCACAGCGCATCCCTGCTTCTTCTTTAGCCGCGACTGCTTAGGCAGACGCGGCGGCCCCTGGCGAGCCTGACGGCCCGCAGGGGTTTTTTCATGTTTCGCCACCAGCGAGGAGAGTTCAGAAAGTGACCACCGAATCGGTCCGGGTCGGCTACGACGCCGCCGCCGCTCAGGAGAAATGGCAGCGGTTCTGGGAAGCCGACGGCACGTTCACCCCACTCGACGACGGCTCGCGTGAGCGGCGCTACATGCTCGACATGTTCCCCTACCCGTCCGGCGACCTGCACATGGGCCATGCCGAGGCCTTCGTGATGGGCGACATCGTTGCCCGTTACTGGAAGCTGTGCGGCTACGACGTGATGCATCCGATCGGCTGGGACTCCTTCGGGCTGCCCGCCGAGAACGCCGCCATCGCCCGCGACGCTCACCCGGCCGACTGGACCTACGCCAACATCGACACCCAGGCCGGCTCCTTCAAGCGCTACGGACTGGGCTTGGACTGGTCGCGCCGGCTGCACACCTCCGACCCGGAGTACTACCGCTGGACCCAGTGGCTGTTCCTGCGCTTCTACGAGCGCGGTCTGGCCTACCGCAAGGACAGCTACGTCAACTGGTGCCCGAACGACCAGACAGTGCTGGCCAACGAGCAGGTCGTCCAGGGACTGTGTGAGCGCTGCAGCGCCGTGGTCACCAAGCGCAAGCTCACCCAGTGGTACTTCAAGATCACCGACTACGCGCAGCGGCTGCTCGATGACATGTCACTGATCGAGGGGCATTGGCCCGATCGAGTGCTGACCATGCAGCGCAACTGGATCGGACGCTCCGAGGGCGCCTACGTCGACTTCCAGGTCGAGGGACGCGAGGAGCCGGTCCGGGTCTTCACCACCCGTCCGGACACCCTCTACGGTGCCACCTTCTTCGTGGTGGCCCCCGAGGCCGCCCTGGCCGCAGAGATCGTCACCGACGAGCAGCGTCCGGCGTTCGAGGAGTACCTGGAGGCCACCAAGCGGGCCACCGAGATCGAGCGGCAGTCCTCCGAGCGTCCCAAGTCGGGCGTGTTCCTGGGCGTCCACGCCATCAACCCGGTGAACAACGAGCTGCTGCCGATCTACGCGGCCGACTACGTGCTGGCCGACTACGGCACCGGCGCAGTGATGGCCGTCCCGGCTCACGACCAGCGCGACCTCGACTTCGCCAAGGCGTTCAACCTGCCGGTGCGGGTGGTCGTCGAGACCGGCTTGCCTGATCCGGCCGAGACCTTCGTGGCCACCCCGGGCGACGGCAGCTATGTGAACTCCCCGGTGCTGGAGGGCCTGGCCGACAAGAAGGCCGGTATCGCGGCTATCACCGCCAGCCTGGCCGAGCAGGGACGTGGCGAGTCCGCGGTCACCTTCCGGCTGCGCGACTGGCTGCTCAGCCGGCAGCGCTTCTGGGGCTGCCCGATTCCGATCATCCACTGCGCCACCTGTGGTGAGGTGCCGGTGCCCGACGATCAGCTGCCGGTCCGGCTGCCCGACCTGCGCGGTGCGGCTCTGGCTCCGAAGGGCACCAGCCCGCTGGCCTCGGCCACCGACTGGGTGAACGTCTCCTGCCCGAAGTGCGGCGGTGCGGCGCAGCGGGACACCGACACCATGGACACCTTCGTGGACTCGTCCTGGTACTACTTCCGTTACTGCTCGCCGAACTACACCGAGGGTCCGTTCGACCCGGCCGAGGTGGCCAAGTGGATGCCGGTGGCCCAGTACGTCGGCGGTGTCGAGCACGCGATCCTGCATCTGCTGTACTCGCGGTTCTTCACCAAGGTGCTCTCCGACATCGGCCTGGTCGACTTCCCGGAGCCGTTCATGTCCTTGATGAACCAGGGACAGGTGATCAACCAGGGCAAGGCCATGAGCAAGTCGCTGGGCAACGGGGTGGACCTGGGCAAGCAGATCGACGAGTTCGGGGTGGACGCCATCCGCACCACCGTGGTCTTCGCCGGCCCGCCGGAGGACGACATCGACTGGGCCGACGTCTCGCCCGGCTCGACCCTGAAGTTCCTGCAGCGGGCCTTCCGGCTGGCCCAGGACGTCGCCAGCCCGGTCGACACCGATCCGGCCTCCGGTGATCTGAACCTGCGTCGGGCCACCCACCGCTCGGTCGCCGATGTCACCGAAGCGCTGGAGTCCAAGCGGTTCAACGTGGCCGTGGCCCGAATCATGGAGCTGGTCAACGCCACCCGCAAGGCGATCGACGCCGGGCCTGGTGCCGCTGATCCGGCCGTCCGTGAGGCCGCCGAGGCTGTCGCGGTGATCCTCAGCCCGATCGCGCCCTATGTGGCCGAGGAGATGTGGGAGCTGCTCGGTCATACGCCGTCGGTGGCCGCGGCATCCTGGCCGAAGGTCGATCCGGCGCTGCTGGTTGCTGAGCAGGTCACCTGTGTGGTGCAGGTGCAGGGCAAGGTTCGCGCCAAGCTGGACGTCTCGCCGAGCATCTCCGCCGAAGAACTCGAGGCGGTCGCGCTGGCCGATCCGGGCGTGCAGCGGGCCTTGGACGGCCGCGCCGTGCGCCAGGTGATCGTCCGGGCGCCCAAGCTGGTCAGCATCGTCCCGGCCTGATCGTTAGCGGGCTCTGGGCCGCGCGTGGTGCGCGCCCGGAGCTCGCGGCGGAGACTTCTTCGTTCGCACTCTGCGCCGCCTTCTGAGGTGCTACGGTCGCGCCATCGAGCGCATTTCGCGTGGCGCAAGGACGCATCCCGAGGGAGCGCAGATGGCTGAGCAGACAGAGATTCCCGCTTCGGCAGCGCGTGCGCGCACGGGCCTCCTCGCCCTGGTTGTCCTGCTCCATATCGCTGGCGTAGTGGTGAACTTGAACGCGGTTATCTCCGGCCGTAGCCCCAACCTCATGGAGTCGGTGGTCGCCGCAGCGTATGCAGCGAGCTGGTTCGCGTTCGCAGTGGTTGCCGGCTGGACGTCGGGCAGTCGGATGGTCAGGACGCTTGCGATCCTGTGGGCTGCCGTCCTCGCCATCTTCGGGCTCGCGCTCGCCGTCCGTGACGTAGAGCTCCTCCCGCAGGGGCTCCGCTCGGCGTTCATCCCCGTCCTGGCCGTACTGGCAACCCCGCTCTACGGTGCTTCTGGCGCGCTCCGAGTCGTTGATCCCTTGGTCGCGCTGCTGATCTGCACGGCCGTGCTGGGCTTGAGCTGTTGCGTGGTCGCGTGGCTGGCCGCTCGGGCTGCCCAGCGGCGAGCATCATCGACGCAGGTCGCCGCCTGAGCTCCTGTTGAGCGCCCGCACGTGCAGCAGTCGCCAACGGTTGTGGATCGCCGTGCCGCTCATCCACAGCCAATGCTCGGCTGAACGTCTGACAGACATGCTGCCCACTGTGAGGGCGTGAGGATTCCCGCCGAAGCTGAGTTGAGCGAGGTGGTTCGGGCTCGGCTCGAGCACCTGCTGTCCGAGCTGGAGCCTGCCGTGACCGGTGAGCCGAGGCGGGCGTGGGCTCCGAAGTCGTCCAGCGTCCCTAGCCAGGAGCCTGCGGTTCCGGTGGGGGAGTCGGCCGCTGGGGCGGGCGTGGCGGCGTCCGCTCCAGCGGTGGTGGCGCGGGTGTTGAGCTTCGGGCGTGAGCATCTGGTCGCGGTGGTGCTGATCTTGGTGGTGGGGACGGTCTGGACCGGCTACAGCCTGTTCCAGGCGCGGACGACGCCGGTGGCTGCGGCCGTGGCTCCGACGATCCTGGCCATGCCCACTCCTACCCCCACGCCGACGCCGAGTCCGGCATCGGTGCTGGTCCACGTGCTCGGCAGTGTGCACCGGCCGGGGGTGGTCCAGTTGGATGAGGGCAGTCGGGTGCAGGATGCGATCGCGGCGGCCGGTGGCCTGACCGGCGACGCCGATCCCGGTGAGCTCAACCTGGCGGCGGTGTTGGTGGACGGCTCGCAACTGAAGATCGGCACCAAGAAGCACCCCGGTGGCGAGCTCCGATCCGGTGCCACTGGTGAGCCTGGTAGCCCTGCGGGCGGGGCTGCGGAGGCGAAGATCTCGCTGAACACCGCCACCGTGGCCCAGTTGGACACGCTGCCCGGGATCGGGCCGGTGACTGCGCAGAAGATCCTCGACTGGCGCACCGAGCACGGCAAGTACACCGCCATCACCGAGCTGCAGGAGGTGGACGGAATCGGCCCCAAGACCTATGCCGACCTCGCCGCGCGCGTCCGGCTCTGACATCGACTATCGACCGCCGCTGCTGGCGTTGGCCGCGTGGCTGGGCGCCTGGCTGGGCACCGGGCTGTCGCCCCTGATCGCCCTGCTGGGGATCGCCGTGGCCGGGTTGTTCGCCGCCTTGCTGAGGCGCCGTCCGCTGATCGCCGCCGTCGCTATCACGCTGGCCTGTTGTGCAGGCCTGGCCACGCTGCATAGCTGGTCGGTGCACTCCAACCCGGTGGCCGAACTGGCCAATGACGGTGCGGTGGTGGTCGCCGATCTCGAGGTCCACCAGGGTCAGCTCAGCGACAGTTCGCCCGGCGGACCGACCTGGATCGCGACTGCCCGGCTGGTCGCGGTGGAGGGACGCGGGCAGCTGTGGCAGTCCGGAGCTGAGCTGCGGGTATCGGCCACCGGTGCGCTGCTCGACGTGTGGGAGGAACTGCCGGTGGGCAGCACCGTCCGGGCCACGGTGAAGCTCGGCCCCACCGACCCGATCGACCAGGTCAGCGGCTGGGGCAGCCTGCGTTCACCGCCGACGGTGCTGGCCGACCCGGGCCCGGTGGACGCCGCGGTGAACCACGTCCGGGCAGGCCTGCGGACGGCCGTGGCCGGCCTCCCCGAGGAACCGCGGGGGTTACTGCCGGGCCTGGTCCTGGGCGATACCTTGCAGATGCCGTCCACCCTGGTCGCCGAGTTCACGGTGGCCGGGCTGACCCACCTCACGGCGGTGTCCGGGGCCAACCTGATGTTGCTGTTGGCGGCGGTTTACTGGCTCGGCGGACGGCTGGGCGTCCTCGGCTGGTGGCGGCGCGGTCTGGGGCTGCTCACGGTGGCCGCCTTCGTGGTGCTGTGCCGGGGCGAGCCCAGCGTGCTGCGGGCGGCGGCCATGGGGCTGGTCGGGCTGGCTGCCCTGGGCTGGGCCAGCGCCGGGCAGGGGCTGCGCTACTTGTCCTGGGCGATCGTCGGGCTGGTCATGTTCGATCCGTGGCTGTCCCGCTCGGTCGGCTTCGTCTTGTCGGTGCTGGCCAGTGCCGGGATCATCTGGTGGGCCCGGCGTTGGTCGAAGGTGCTGGCGACGTGGCTTCCGGGCTGGCTGGCCGAGGCGATCGCGGTGCCGATCGCGGCCCAGCTGGCCACCCAGCCGGTGGTCACCGCGATCTCGGGACAAGTGAGCGTGGTCGGCGTGCTGGCCAATCTGGTGGCCGCGCCGCTGGTCGGACCGGCCACCGTGCTGGGGTTCGCGGCGGCCGGGCTTTCGGTGATCGTCCCGCCGGCCGCGGTGGCGCTCGGCTGGGCCGGCGGCGGCTTCGCCCAGGTGCTGTGCTGGGTAGCTCACGCGGCGACCGCGTTCCCGGGGGCGGCCGTCACCTGGCCGGCCAGCCCGGCCGGACTGGCTCTGCTGGTGGTCGGCTGTGGCGTCCTGTCCTTGGCGGCGCCGCTGATGTGGGCTCGCCCGTGGCTGAGTGTGCTGGTCGGCTTGGCTCTGGTGTTCGCGCTGATCCGGGCCCCGAGTGTGCCGGGTTGGCCGGCCAAGGACTGGCTGGTGGTCAGCTGTGATGTGGGTCAGGGGGACGCCACCGTGTTGCGGGCCGGGCCGGATGCGGCAGTCGTGGTGGACACCGGCCCCGACCCAGCTCTGGTGGATCGCTGCTTGTCCCAGCTCGGGATCACCCGGGTGCCGTGGCTGATCCTCACTCATCTGCACGCCGACCACGCCGCCGGAGTGGCCGGAGTGGCCAGGGGACGCCGCGTCGAGCGGCTGCTCTACTCGGGCGTGGAGACTCCGACCGGCAACTGGAGAGAGGCGCTGGCTGCCCTGCCCGAGGTGCCGCGCGTCGTCGCCGGTCCGGGGACGGTGATCGGGGCCGGCCAGGTCCGGGTGCAGGTGCTATCCCGGCGTCCGCTGCTGGCCCCCGGCGTCGATGATCAGGACTCGTCCGAGGAGAACGACTCCTCGCTGGTGATGCGGGCCGAGCTACCCGGCCTGCGCGTGGTGCTGGCCGGCGACGTCGAGCCGGCCGGACAGGACGCCGCGCTGGCCACCGGCGCCGACCTGAGCGCCCAGGTGCTGCTGGTGCCGCACCACGGATCGGCGCGACAGTCCGAGGGCTTCCTGCGCTCGATCGGCGCTTCGGTGGCCCTGATCAGCGTCGGCGCACACAACGACTACGGCCACCCGGCGGCCCGCACCCTGTCCACCGTCGGCTCCACCGGCGCCCGGGTCTTCCGCACCGACCGCAACGGAGCCATCGCGGTGGCGTCCGGTCCGGACGGGCTGCTGGTCACCACCCAGCGCCCGTCCTGAGCCGTCCGAGACCGCTATGCCCGCCGGCGACGCCGGATCAGCAGGCTGCCCAGTCCGATGCTGAGCAGACCGGCGGCCGGCACCCACCAGCCGATCGAGTTGCCGGTGTAGGCCAGGCCGGATCCCGCGAACTCGTTGGTCACCGAGACCGCGAGCTGCTGCATGGTGTTCGGCGAGTCGGCCGTCACCGAGACGGCGGTGGCGGGGGAGTCGTGATCGATGCGGACGGTGATCGCACCGCCCCGATCCGTCTCCCGGGCCCAGCACTGAGTGCCGGCCGGGAGCAGCACGGGGTTGCCCTCGGCGTCGTTCAGGGTGGCCGAGCCGGCCCCGGTGATCTTCAGGGCACCTTCTGCAACCGTGGTGCCCTCGCGCTGGCAGGTGACCTGCATGGTGAAGGTCTTCCCGCGTGCGGCCACCGCGCCGGGGCCAGTGAGCTTCTTGGTCACCGTGAGCTCGCCTGCGGAGTACTCCGCCGCGATCCCGGCCACCGCCACCGTCCCCTGCTCGCCGGTCACCTCGACGCTGCTGGGCAGAGCGTTGGCACCCTCGGCCGACAGCGGACGCACTGTGCAGTGCGCCCCGACCGGGATCGGACCGAGCACCGGACTGCTGGCCGAACTCTGACCGGGCACCGGCGTGATCGTGACCGTGGTGGAGAACACGCTGCCGGAGGCCCCAGCCAGGGTGCAGTCCACCTGAGCGGTGATCGGCTTGGCGAAGCGGCCGGCTCCCACTCCGGTGAAGTCGGCGACCAGCCGCAGACTGCTGGTGTGGAAGGCATTGGTCACATTCACCTCGACCGGGTCGGCGCCGACGGTGAAGGTGGGCTGGTCGATGCCGATCTCGTCCGATGCGACGGCCAAGGAGCTGGCCGACTCGCTGATGGCGCAGGACGCACCCCGCGGAACCGCCGCGAACTCCGCGGTTCCGTCGCCGGTGATGGTCCGAGTGTCCCCGCCCGGGATCGCCACGGTCTTGGTCTGCCCGTCCACCTGCTGCGAGCAGCTCAGCCGCACGGTGTAGGTACCGCTCACGAACGGCTCGGATCGGCTCGGCTGTCCGTCGACCAGCAGGTGCTTGGTCACTCGGACCGAGCCGGTGGCGAAGTCGTTGGTCAGCTGCGCGGTGTTGGCTCCGGTCGCGGCGATGGTCAGGTTCGCCGGCTCGCCTGCCTGGGTGGCACCGCCGGTAGCGGACTCGCTGACCGTGCAGTGCGCGCCGACCGGGATCGGTCCCAGCTCGGAGCTGGTCAGGCCGGTGGCCGTCGAGAGGCTCAGCTGATCATTGCGGTAGACCAGCCACGGCTCGTCCACCCCCCGCTCGTCCAGCGTGCAGGAGACCGAGAAGCCGAACGGGTAGGTGGCGAAGTCGGACGCCCCGTCGCCGGTCACCGACTTCTGCACGACCAGCGGCCGGGTGTGGTAGTCGTCGATGGCGGTGATGGTCGCCGGCGTGGCACCGACACTCACCGGTCCGGCCGTCGCCGTGTCGGCCGTGCGGTAGCTGAGTGCCTGTGGCGTCAGGCTGGCATCGGTCTGCTCCAGACTGCACCGGGCGCCGAGCGGCAGGCCGGTGAAGGTGAACGAGTCGGCGCCGGTGAGCTCGACGGTGTTGCCGCCGGGCACCGAGATCGGCGTCCAGGTGCCGTTGACCAGCCGCTCACAGCTGAGCTGCGCGGTGAACTTCGCCGAGGCGAACGGGGTGGCAGTGGTCGGCACTCCGTCCAGTTGGACCTCGACCGCAGCGGTGATGGAGCCCAGTCCGAACTCGTTGGTCATCGTCACGGCATTCTCGTCGGTGTCGGCGATCCGAATGGACGCGGCCGCGGCAGGCTGCGATGCGCCGCCGGTGCCGGTCTCGGTGACCGTGCAGTCCGCACCGACCGGGATCGGACCGAGCGGATCGCTGACCAGGCTGGTGTCGCGGGACAAGGTGATCTTGTCGGCCGAGAACACCGAGTGGGCGTGATCCTCAGCATCGGTCAGCGAGCAGCTGACCGAGAACACCGAGTCGGCATTGGCCCAATCCGGCGCCCCCTCACCGGTCAGCTTCTTGGTGATCGTCAGCAGGCCGGTGTGGAAGTCGTTGGTGACCCGGGCCTGTGCCACGTCGCCGGCCGGGACCGGGTCGGGCTGGCTGATCTCGACCTGCCCGGCAGGCAGAGCGAAGTCGGAGGCGACCTCTCGCACCGAGCAGGACGCGCCTGCGGGCAGCCCGGTGTAGGTGGCCGAGCCGGAGCCGGTGATGGTGCGCTCGCTGCCTCCGGGGATGTCGATTGCCACGGAGTCGCCGTTGACGATCCGCGTGCAGGACAGGGCCACGCGGTAGTCCCCGCCGGCGTAGGGCTGCGCGGACGAGCTGGTGCCGTCCACCATGATGGCCTTGCTGACCCGGACCGAACCCAGCTGGAAGTCGTTCACCATGCTGATGGCGGTCGGCGTGGCCGTCCCGGTGCTGACCCGGAACGTGGCCGGCTCGGCTGCCGTGGTTGCGCCGCCGGTGCCGGTCTCGGTCACCGTGCAGTCCGCTCCGCCGGCAAGCCGGGACAGCTGCCAGACCGGCTCGGCCTTGCTGACCTCGTCGGTGCCGTCGTAGACCACGGCCGGAGCGGTGTCATCGTCCTGGTCGGTGTCCAGAGTGCAGCGGGTGTGCAGGATGAAGGTCTGGTTGCCCCAGGCGGTGGCGCCGTCGCCGGTCAGCCTCTTGGTGATCGTGGCTGCTCCGGAGCCGTACCTGTCGATGAACTCCAGGCTGCCGGGGGTGGCTGAGATGCCGGCTTCGGCCGTATCGGACGACGTGGGCTCGGCGGTCCCGACCGCCACCTGCACAACCGAGTTCCGTCCCGGTGCGCTCTCCTGCACGGTGCACTGCGCCCCCAGCGGCAGCCCGGAGAACGTCCGGGTCTCGCCGTTGGCCAGACCGAAGGATCGATCGGCGGGGGCCAGCAGGTTGCCCTGGTCCCGATAGGTGCAGGAGGCAGTGAAGCCGTAGCCGCCCGGGTAGCTGATCGGCAGGCCGTTGGCATCGCGCGCATCGCCGGCATCGACGGTCTTGGTGATGGTCAGCGACCCGACCGCGAACACATTGGTCATGGTCAGGCTGGCCGCATTGCCGCTGTCCGGACGATCCGGAATCGTCACCTCGGCCGGGTCGGCGGGCTCGGTGGCCCCGCCGGCATCGGTCTCGCGCACCTGACAGGTGGCGCCGACCGGGATCGGGCCGAGCGTGGCCGAGGTCGGATGCTCGTCGGTCAGCGAGATCTTGTCGTTGGTGTAGACCGGCTCGTCCAGGCCAGGCAGCGTGCAGCTGGCGGCGAAGGTGAACGGGCCCTTGCCGTAGGCCGCACCGGGTCCGGCCAATGCCTTGGTGATGGTGAGTGAACCGGTGTGATAGTCGTTGGTGACCGTCACCTCGGTGACCCCGCTGGACGGCACCGTCGTGCGTGCCGCGGGGGAGAAGCCCACGCCGTTGGCGGCCGGGCTGGACGCCGTCTCGGTGACCTCACAGGAGGCTCCGGTCGGCAGCCCGGTGTAGTCGGCGCGGAACTGGTTGTCGGCATTCAACGTGCGTTCGGCTCCGCCGGGCACCTCGAGCTCGACGTCCTCGCCGTTGACCTGACGGGTGCAGCTCAGGATCACCGTGGCCTGCGCAGCGTCCAGCTGGGTGGCCCAGTCGTCGCCGGGGGCAGAGCCGTCCACGGTGAACGCCTTGCTCACCCGGACGGTGCCGGCAGCGAAGGTGTTGGTGATGCTGGCCCGAGTGGTGCTGTCGGCGGCGATGGTCACGGTCTGCGGCTCGGGATGGCTCGTGGCTCCACCCCAGGCGGTCTCGGTGAGCCGGCAGCTCGATCCGGCCACCAGCTTGTCGATCAGCCAGACCGGGGAGTCCTTGCTCAGCGTGTTGCTGGCCTGGAACACCGGCTGCGGGTCGGTCTCGGGATCCGCGTCCAGGTCGGCGGTGCACCGCACGTCCACCGAGAACTCGGTGGTGCCCCAGGCGTCCGCTCCGGCGCCGGCGAGCAGCTTGGTCACTTCCAGGGAACCGGTGCGGTAGCTGTTGGTGAAGTCCACCCGGTTCACGGCCGGGTCGTCGGCACCGAACATCCCGGAGCCGCGCACCAGAGTGACGGTGGTCTCGGTGCTCTTGGCGGACGTCGGCGTGCCGCCGTCCTGAGTCACCGTGACTGCGGTGCCGGCGGCACCGGCGCTACCGACCTGAGTGAGGGTGCACGAGGCCCCGGCCGGCAAGCCGGTGAAGGAGCGGCTGGTCCACTCGCCATTGGCCTGGTGAGTCAGGCTGAAGGTGCTGGACCAGACGGTCGTCCCGTTGAGCTCACAGCGAGCGGTGTAGTCGAAGGTGCCGGTGTGCGCCACGTCCTTTTCGGGGTCCTTGGCGCCGCCGTTGTCGACGGTGTTGGTGACGGTGAACCCGGCGTACTCGAAGGAGTTGGTGACGCTCAGGTCGAGGCTTTGCAGGGTCTGCGGGGTGCCTGCGGTGACGACGGCAGCGGTGTCCCAGTCATGTCGGTCGACCGCGCTGGACGTAGCCGACTTCGAGTCGGTCTCGGTGGCCCAGCAGTGGCTGCCCAGCGGGACCCGGGACGGGGCGCCGTCGGCATCGGTGACGTTCACCCGCTGGCCGCCGCGGATGGTGAGCTGCCGGGAGAACACCGGGGTGCGGGCATCGCCGATCAGGGCCTCACAGCTGACCTGCACTCCGAACTCAGCCTCGGTGGCCCAGGGCTCGGCGGCGGCTGCGCCGGACAGAGCCTTACTGAGGTAGACCGTGCCGGCGCTGAACTGGTTGGTCAGGCCTGCCACGTTGGCCGAAGCGGTGTCGTCGATCGTGATCGTGACCGGATCAGGAGTGAAGTCGGCCTTGCCGGAGTCCACTTCGCTGACCTGGCAGGCTGCTCCGACCGGGATCGGGCCGATCGCGGCGGAGTTCAGCACAGTGTCGGTGGCGCTGGTGCGTCGCAGCGAGATCCCGGACTGCTCGAAGACGGTGGTGCTGGTGCCGGCGACCGGCATGGTGCAGGACACGTCGAACCGGAACGGTCCGTCACCGAAGGATGCCTGTCCGGCGCCCTCCAGCTGCTTGCGGATGGTCATGGTCCGGGTATGGAAGTCGTTGGTGACGGTGATCGACTGCGGAGTCGACGGGTTGTTGCCGACGGTCACGCCCGCGCTGATCGATGTGGACTGCGCCGTCGGGCTCGAGGAGACCTCGGTGGCCGAACAGCTGGCTCCGGTGGGCAGGTTGTCGTAACGGGCCTGGCCGTTGCCGCTGATGGTGCGGACGCCGTCTTGGCTGTCCCCGAGCGGGAAGGAGTCACCGGGGATGTCGATCGCCACGCTGGAGCCGTTGTAGGGACGGGTACAGGCGAGCTTCACCTGGTAGCTACCGGACGTCCATGGGCTGGCCGTGGTGCTGGTCCCGTTCACGGTCAGGGCCTTGGCCACCGTCACCGCACCGAGGGTGAAGGTGTTGGTCAGGCTGACCGCCTGCTCGCTCGTGCCCACGGTGAACGTGGTCGGACTGATCGTCTTGCTGTTGCCGCCGCCGGTCTTCGGCTCCGAGACAGTGCAGCTCGCCGAGCTGACCAGATCGGGCACCGTCCAGCTCTGGCCAGCGGCCAGGTCCTGGGTGGCGCTGTAGACGGTGCTGCTACTGGCATCGGCCAGGGTGCAGGTCAGGTTCGCCGTGAACGTCCCGGTGCCCCACAGGGCCGCGCCGGAGCCGGCCACCGACTTGGTGATCTTCACCGAGCCGGTCGTGTACTTGTTGGTGAAGGTGAGCCGGGTTGCGGTTGCGTCCCCGCTGACCAGGGTGAAGGCCTTTGTGGTCGCGGCGCTGGTCGTGTCAGTGCTGCCGGACTGGAATCGCACATCGGTGCCGGCCGCACTGCGGCTGTTGGTCTCGGCCACCGTGCACTGGGCGCCGGTGGGCAGGTTGCTGAAGGTCCGCGACGCGCCGGCGGCCAGGGTGAAGCTGCGGTCGGCCGCGTTGCTGAGCACCTCCGCGCCCTTGAACGTGCAGCTCGCAGTGAAGGCGGCCGCCTTGTAGGTGATCGCCGCGCCGGCGGCGTTCTTGGCGGACGAGGAGACCTGCTTGGTCACCGTGAACCCGGCATAGTCGAACTGGTTGGTGAAGCTCGCCGTGGTCACGTTCGCCGTCTCGGCGTTCTCGGTGATGGTCAGGTGATCCGGGGACGTGGTGTCGGTGGCTCCGGCTGCCGAAGACTCGGTCACCGCGCAGGTCGAGCCGAACGGGATCGGCCCCAGCGGCGCCGAGTCCAGGCTGGTCTGCCCCGCGGTCGGAGTGAGCGTGATTCCGGTGGCGCTGAACACCGATCCGAAGCCGTCCTGGGTGCAAGACACGTCGAAACGGAACGGGCCGGTGCCCCAGGTGGTGTTGGCGGCGCCGGTGATTTCCTTGTGGATCACCAGTTTGCCGGCGGCGAAGGCATTGGTCAGGTTCAGCTGTGCGACGGTGCCGTCTCCGACGGTCGCCGAGCCGACGCTGGCGGTGGGCTGCGGCTGGTCGGTGACACTCGAGGTTCCCTCGACCACCGTGCAGCTGGCGCCCTGCGGCAGGCCGTCCCATTGGACGTGGCCGGCGCCGGTGATCGTCTTGGCCGCGAAGCCCGCACCGAGCCGGGCGTCCAGGTCCAGGTCCTCGGCGACGCCGTCGTTGTTGAGGTCCTTGGTGCAGGTCAGCGTCACCGGGAAGCTTCCGGTCGACCACGGGGCCAGCCCGGCCGCGTTGGTGCCGTTGGCGGTGATGGCCTTGGTCAGCTTCACCGAGCCGGTGTTGAAGGTGTTAGTCACCGTCACGACCTGGTTGCCGGTCCCTATGGTCGGGTTGGGCAGGTCGATGGTGGTGGCGTTGGCGCCGCCGTTCTTGGCCTCACTGATCGCGCAGTGAGCACCGGTGGGCAGATTGCGGAGCTCCCAGTTCTGGCCCGCGCTCAGCGACCTGGTGTCGTCGAACACGGTCACCTCGGGGCTCGACGCGTCGGCGTCGGCATCGAAGGTGCACTGGGCGCGCACAGTGAACTTGCCGGTGCCCCAGGCGGTCTTGCCATCGCCCTGAGTGGCCTTGGTGATGTCCAGTCCGCCGGTGGTGTAGCGGTTGGTGAAGGTCACCGCAGAGGCGGACGCAGTGTCGGCACGATGCACCAGCGTGAAGTCGGTGCTGGTGGTGCCGGTGTCGACGCTGTCCTCGTCTTGGACGGTTCGCACCGCGGTGCCGGCGGCACCGCGAGCGTCGGTCTCACGGACGGTGCACTCGGCTCCAGTGGGCAGCTCGCCGAACTCCTTGGTGCCGTTGGCGGCCAGGGTGAAGCTGCGCTGCTCGGGGGTGAGGAACTCGGTGCCGCCGATCGTGCAGGACGCCGTGAAGGCGTAGCTGCCGGTGTAGGCGATCGGCTGGCCGGCGGCGTCCACTGCATCGCTGGTGACCAGCTTGGTGACGCTGAAGCCGGAGAAGGTGAAGTCGTTGACGATCACGGCGGTGCGGGTCGCGTCGGCCTCAACCGGCTTCAGAGTGGCCCAGCTGCCGTCGACAGAGCTGCCCGAGCTCTGCAGATCCGGCCCGGCCTGGGCCGAACTCGTGGTGGCCCATCCCTTGTCGGTCTCGGTCACCGTGCAGATCGCGCCCTGCGGGATCGGGCCGAGCAGGGCCGAGCTGAACTCGGTCTGGTCGCCCGAGCGCTGCAAGGTGACGTCCTTGGCCTCGAAGACGTTTCCTTGGCTGCCGGCCAGGGTGCAGGTGACGTCGAAGCTGTACGGAGCGCCGCCCCATGCCGCCGCGGCCTCACCGGCGAGCTTCTTGGTGATCTGGACGTGGCCGTAGCCGAACTCATTGGTGACGGTCTGGGTCCGGGTCTCGGCGTTGCCGACCACCACGGGATCGGAGTAGCTGGTGGAGCTCAGCTGCGGCTGGTCGGGGGTGTCGGTGGGGTACTGCACCGTCCCCTCGGTCGCCGCGCAGGAGGCGCCCTCGGGCAGGCCGGACCACTCCACGTGGCCGGCGCCGACGATCGTCTTGGTGGCGTCGGTGACCGGAATCGACTCGGCGATCCCGTCGTCGTTTAGATCCTTGGTGCAGGCCAGTGTCATCGGGAAGCCGGTGCTGGCCCACGGCTCGGCCGTGGTGTTGCCACCTTCGACCACCAGCGACTTCTGGACCCGAACGGTTCCGGTGTGGAAGGTGTTGCTCACTGCCACCTGGCCGGTGGTGCCATTGCCGATGAGGGCAGTGCCCTGGCTGCTGGTGGTGGTCGACCCGACCGTGAAGGACTGCTGGTTGGCTCCGGCCGACTTCGGCTCAGTGATCACACAGCTGGCCCGGTTGGGCAGATCCTCGATCAGCCACGACTGTCCGGCAGTGAGCTGCTTGGTGACGTCGAGGATGGTCGCGTTGCCGGCATTGTCGGTGGCTCCGGCCAGGGTGCACACCGCCCGCAGCGTGAAGGTGCCGCCGTCCCAGGTGCCCTTGCCGGCACCGTCGGTGGTCTTGGTGATGTTCAGCTTGCCGGTGGTGTAGCGGTTGGTGAAGGCAGCCACGTTGGCGCCGGGGTCGTTCAGGTCGCCGGTGGCCCGGACCAGGGTGAACGACCTGGTCGAGGTGGAGCCGGTGGCCGAATCGGAGACCGTCTGGTTCTTGGTGATCGTCCAGTCCGTCGAGGCGGCGTTGGCGGCATTGGTCTCGCTGACCGTGCAGTTGGCGCCGGCCGGGAGATCGGTGAAGGTCTTGGACTCCCCGTCCTTCAGCGAGAACGTGCTCGTGGCCAGCGCGGTCGCGGTGGAGGTGAGCCCGTTGTTGTAGGTGCACGAGGCGCTGAAGCCGTAGCTGGGGGTGTACTTCACGCCCAGCCCATTGGTGTCCTTGGCGCCGCCGTTGTCGACAGTCTTGGTCACCGTGAAGCCGGTCAGCGAGAAGGTGTTGGTGAACGCGGCGGTCTTGGTGCTGCCACCGTCGAGCACATTGTCGATCGGGTCGAGGCTGACGCTGGCCGGCGTTGTGTGGATCGCGCCGGCGGCATTGGTCTCGGTCACCGTGCAGGCCGATCCCACCGGGACCGGGCCGACCACCGCGGAGGCGAAGGTGCTTTCGGTGTTGGCCCGCTTGGCGGTCACGTCGCTCTTGCTGAACACCGTGGTCGGCGTGCCGTTGAGTGGCAATGTGCAGGTCACGCCGAAAGTGAAGGTGCCGCCACCCCAGCGGGTGGCGCCGTCCCCGTCCACCGACTTGGAGACCTTGAGGTTTCCGTAGCCGAAGTAGTTGGTGACGTTCAGGGTGTAGGTCCCGGTACCGCTGATGGAGGTCGGGCTGCTGGGAACGACCACCGTGTACGGCGGCTGCGTCGGGGTGCCGGTCGGGTAGGTCACGCCGGTCTCGGCCACGGTGCAGTCGGCCTGCGTCGGGATCGACCACGACAGGCTGCTGGCGCCGGTGATCGTCCCCGACTTGGTGATGGTCTCGGTCGACCCGCCGATGTCCCGGGTGCAGGTGAGCGTGACGTCGAACTTGGTGCTGCTCCAGGGCAACTTGCCGGCGACGTCGCTGGAGGTGGTGGTGGTTCCGGCCCGGGTGAGCTTCTGGACCTTGGCCATGCCCTGGGTGAAGGTGTTGGTCACCGTGGAGGTGGCCGTGGTGCCGTCACCCACCGTGGGCTTCTGGTTGGTGTAGGTGGTCGTGTTGGCGCCACCGTCAACGGTCTCGCTGACACTGCAGGACGCCCCGCTGGGCAGCTGCGAGATCGTGGACGACTTCTTGTTGGTTGAGCTGCTCAGACCGCTCAGTTCACTGGTGCTCCAGCCGAGAGTGACGGTCCCGTCGTAGACCGTCGAGCTGGCAGCGCCGGTCTGGGCGACCGCAGAGGTACAGGTCAGTCGAAGCGTGAACGGCTGGTAGGCCCAGGCCTTGGCCGCACTGAGCAGCCCCGCATTCGAGATGTCCAGCGCCTTGGTGAGGGTCACCGCCCCGACGCCATAGGTGTTGGTGATGGCTGCGACGTTGGCCGCGGGATCGCCGGTGGCGTTCGACGGATCACCCTTGACCAGAGTGAAGGTGCTGGTGGCGCCACTGACCGTGGCATTGCTCTGGCCGGCACGCTTGACCACGATGCCCGTGCTGGTGGCGGCACCGGTGTCGGTCTCGGTCACCGTGCAGCTGGCTCCGGTGGGCAGGTGGTCGTAGGTCTTCTCGCCCCACCGGGTGGTGCCGGTCTCGCTGGAGGTGCTGCCGCTCAGCGTGAAGGTGTCGGAGAGCACCGTGCTGCCGTTGAAAGTACAGCTGGTGGCGAAGGTGAAGGTGGGCTTGTAGGTGAGGTAGGCGCCGGCCTGGTCCTTCGCTCCACTGGTGACGACGTCCTTGGTGACCGTGAAGCCGGCGTAGCTGAACGCGTTCGTCGCAGTGATGCCGAGGTTCTGGACGGCCTCAGGGGAGGCCAGCACCTGGGCGGCGTGATCGAAGTCTGCCTTGTCCACCGAGGCGTCCACGGCCCCGTTGGTGGTGGTTTCACTTGCCCAGCAGTGGGTGCCGTAGGGGAACAGGATGGCCTGCCCATTGCCGTCGGTCAGCTGGACGCTCTGGCCACCCTTCACCTGGACGGTGCCGTCGTAGGAGTAGGGGCCGGTCGCGGTCTTGCCGCACTTCACGGCCAGACCGAAGGTGGCGCCGGTCGCCCAGGACGCACCCGCGGCGTCCCCGGTGAGCACCTTCGAGACGGTGACGGTGCCGGCCGAGAAGTAGTTCTCGAAGCTCGTGGAGTTCACATCGGAGGCGGCGTCGTCCTTGGTGATCACGACGGTGTTCGCGCCCGGAGTGGCGTCCGCCCCGCCGGTGGCGGTCTCGGTGACCTGGCAGCTGGCTCCGAAGGGCAGCGGACCGATCACGGACGAGGCGAGGCTCGGCGTGGTCACGGCGACATTGGATGCGGTGAAGACGGTGGTGCCGTCCAGGGTGCAGCTGACCCCGAACTTCGCCGAGCTGAAGAAGCCGGCGCCGACCCCGGACAGGGTCTTGTGGATCTGCAGCTTGCCGGCCCGGAAGTCGTTGGTGATCCCGATGGCGGCGGTGGTGGCATTGCCCACGCTGACCGGGTCGGTGACGGTCACTGTCGGGTCGGGCTGGCCGGGTACCGAGCCGGCGCCGTCCTCGGTCGCGGAGCAGGTGGCACCGGTCGGAAGGTCGGTGTAGGTGGTGGTGAATCCGCCGGCCTTGGTGAGCGTGCGGGTGGCGTTGTGCGGGACGTCGACCGGCACGCTCTCGCCGTTGACCTGCCGGGTGCAGCTCAACGTGACCGGGAACTCGCCGCTGACCCACGGCTCGGCGCTGGTGGGCGCCCCGTTCGCCGTAATCGTCTTGGTGACCTTCACCGAGCCGGTGGTGAAGGTGTTGGTGATGGTCACCTTCGCCGGATCGGACGGGTCGTCGCCGACCACGAAGCTGCCCCCGACGATCGCACTGGAGTTGGCTCCGCCAACCTTCGCCTCGGTGACCGTGCAGCTGGCTCCGGTGGGCAGGTTGGTGACGCTCACCGGCGCGGACTTGTCCAGGCTGATTTCGCCGTCGAAGACGGTCTCGGGCACCGCATCGGGGTGAGTACAGGTGAGCTGGGCGGCGAATGCCTCGTCATCCCACAAGCCGGTGGGGTCGACGGCGACCTTGGTCAGCTCCACGGCTCCGACGCTGAAGTGGTTGGTGTAGTCGACCACGGTGGCCTCCGCGTCGCCGGCCACCAGGCTGAAGCGCGCGGTTGCCCCGTCGGTCTCCGGCCGGCTACCACCAGTGACCTCGACGGTGGTGTCGGTGGCCGACCGGACGTCCTGCTCGGTCACCGCGCAGGTGGCGCCGGCCGGCAGATGCTCGAAGGTCATCGTTCCGCCATCGCGCAGAGTGAAGCTGCGCTGGACGGCCGGCAAGACCTCGGTGCCGTTGAGCGTGCACGATGCGGTGTAGCCGAAGTCCTTGAACGAGACCGGCTGGCCGGCCGCGTCGCGGGCCACCGGGCCGGTGACGGTCTTGGTGACGCTGAACCCGGCATCGCGGTAGGTGTTGGTGACGGCCAGGGTGGGCAGAGCCGGACCGGCCCAGCCATTGCTGACGTTGGCGATGTCGGCATAGCTGTTGGTGGCGATCACAGAGGTTGCGCTGGAGGTGGCTCCCTGTGCGGAGTCCTCGTCAAAGCGGCAACTGGCGAACAGCGGCAGGTTGCTGGAGCCGTCGAGGTTGTAGCCGACGGTGGTGCCGGTTCCGGTTCGTCCGGGGACGGGCAGGCTCAGGCTGCCAGCGGCCGGATCGGAGAGGGTGAGCGGGCCGGCATCGTCGGAGCAGGTCAGCGTTCCGGAGTAGGAGTTCGGCAGGGCAGCGGTCCAGGCGCTGCCGTCGGGGACGGTCACCGTCTTGGCCAGGTTCAGCTTGCCGCTGGCGATCGCCACACCGACCTTTCGCGGCTCAGTGATCAGTGAAGCGCGAGCCGGGTAGGCAGGGGTGTCCGCCGTCGCAGAGACCTCAGCGGTCCGCGAGCCGACCGCCACCGAGTTCCACGCGATCGGCTCCACCGTGGTCGGATCGGTGAGCGCAGTGTGGGCCGGGGTGATCGTGTCGAAGGTCACCTGCACGGCTCCACCGGGAGCGACGCCGACCTGCGGATCGTCGTAGGAGATGACCACCTTGATCGCCTTCACGCTGGCCGCGCGGGCATGGTCGGCGCCCGTGGGGTCGGCGAAGTCGGCGTTCTCGAAGCGGGTCCAGGCGATGCCGCAGTTGGCGGCATGGTCGGGGTTGGTGTCGTTGAGGATGTCGGACTTGTTGCACGAGGGCGAGCCGGCCGTCGTCGAGTAGTACGTGGCCACCCGGTAGCCGGAGCCATCCAGGCTCACCCGGACGTTGCCGGCGAACAGCGGCCTGAACTTCGACTTGCGCGAGGTCCCGATGGTGACCCCGGTGTCGCCGACGGCGGGCAGGACGTCCAGGGCGCTGATCGTGTTGGCCAGGACGTTGCCGCCGTTGATCATCGACAGACGCCAGCGTTCGGTGCCGCCCGGCCGGGTGATCGGCACGCAGGGAGCGGCGTAGTAGCCGTCGTCGGGCTGATCGCAGTCGGCCAGTGCCGTGCTGCTGCCGGTGGAGATCACCCCCAGATCGTCGACATTGGCCTGGGTGGCATCCGGGTCACCGGCCGCCACACCCTTGACCGACTTGGTCACGGTCATCGGGGTCGATGCGGCAGCCCGGACCTGGGTGGAACTGGTGCAGCCTTCGACGTCGGAGGTCTCTTCCTGAGCCAGGCCGTCAACGGTGTACTGACAGGTCTCGAAGCGGCGATCGGAGATCACCGTCGCGGTGTTCGAGACGATGGTTCCGGCTTGCAGGTAGTCGCGGAACTTCAGGTTCGCGGTGATCAACAGCACCGCGCCGGGTCGCAGGATGAAGCCCTCCGGCACGGTGATCTGCAGCTTGCCGGTATCGGTGTCCAGTGATGCCGCGAAACCGGGGACCGCCAGTCCGTCCACGGTGAAGGTGAACGGTTCGGCTGCGGTGGACGCCTGCAGTGCCGAGCTGCTGACGCCGTGATCCAGCTCGACGGTGCCGACCTGGTCCAGGAGCCGCAGGCCGGTGATGTTCCACTGCCCGGTGTTGGTGATCTTCAGCTTGAAGGGGATCGGCTCACCCAGGTCGAAGCCGCGCACCGGCGCGTCGGCGCTGGGCCGGCCCGGCGTCTTCTCGATCGAGATCTGGTTCACCCGATGCCTGAGCAAGGTGGTGCTGGTGCTCGTCGCCGACGCCGCGTAGGGGGCATCGGTCTCCAGCCAGCCGGCGGTGGCCTGGGCCACCACACGGTTGGTGATCTGGCCCTGCACCGACTCGCCGGGGGCGGTCATCAGCCCCGGACGAGTGGTCGGGACGGCCGTGGTCGAGCCCCCGTCATTGCCATAGACCAGGGAGGCCCGGCGGGTCACGTTGAGGTTCACCTGCACCCGTGGCGAGGCGGGCCGCTCCCACTGGACGACCTGCTGGTTGGCGTCCACGCTGCGGGCGCCGATCCGGACGCCGCGGACGTCGCCGGCGCTGATCCCGGACGGGAGGCTCAGCGTCACTTTGCCGCTGCTCGCCGAGGTCCAGTCCCCGCTGTGCCAACAGGCCGACAGGTCCGTCGAGCCGGCGCACTGGTAGCCGAGCACGTTGCCCGCGGCGTCATAGGACCACTCGATGCCGGTCAGCACCGACAGCTGCAGCTGGTTCACCGGCGCCGGCACCTCGACTGCCGGAATCGAGCTGAGGTCGAAGGCGTTCCAGAAGGTCGCGGTGTCGTCGGTGAGGGTGAGCAGCGTGGTTCGGGCGGTACCGCTGGGACGCCCGGACAGGGCCACCGTGTACTCGTTGGACTCGTCTTCGTAGCGGTTGGCCGGCGTGATCGTCTTTCCGGCCGCGACGGCATAGGTCGGCTGGGCGATGGCGAACTTGGCGCTCGCGGTGGCCTCCGGGGTGTTGGCGTTGGTGCCACCGGGGCTGACGATGGTGGCGATGGCGGTGTTGGTGACCGCAGCGATCGGGCCGACCGGCTCATTGCTGGTGCGCAGCCGCGCGCGCAGCTGGTAGGTGAGCTGCACGGTGGCCACCGATCCGGTGTCGATCAGCTTCGCCGAGGGCTCGCGCAGGCTCTCCAAGTGTCCGTAGTGGACGGTCACGCCGACCACGTCGGCCAGCTCGGCCGGGGTCATGGCCTCCGCCTGATCCAGGCTCAGCCCGTCCTGGGCGGAGATCGCGGTGCCGTCCCAGTGCTGCAGGTCGACGCTGACCTGGCCGCGCTCGAGGTCGGCGGGCAGTTCGCCGCCGCGCAGCTGGTACAGGTTCAGGTAGTTGTAGGCGCCCCAATCACCCAGGTGTGGGTTCGGGTCGGCAAGGGTCAGCTCGGGGACCAGCGAGGCGGTGGTGTTGGTCGCGGTGAGTGTGCTGGTGATCAGCGGGTACTGACTCTGATCGGTGGACGCCAGTTGCGGCAGCCCGAGCAGGTCCTGATCGAAGCTCTTGCTCAGCGACACATTCAGGGGACGGTCGTAGATCGTGACGGCGGCGGAGGCCTCGTCGGTGTAGGACTCGACGCCGTTCTTGGTCGGGACGCTCAGTTCGCCGGTCGCCGTGACCTGGTTGTCCACCACCCCGGGATCCCCGGAGTTGTAGGTGTAGGGGTGGCTGGTGCCGAGCACGTACTGAGACGGGTCGCTACGCAGCGTATTGCGCAGCCGCATGTCCAGCTGGATGCGCCGGCTCGGCGTCGAGCCGGAGCCGATCGCGAGAGCCCCGGACGTGTTGGCGCTACCGGGGCTGAAGGTCAGCCGCATGCTCTGGGTCTTGGCCTGCTCGTCCGCGCTCAGCGTGTAGCCGGGGAAGGTGCCGTCGCAGGCGCTGCTGGTCGGGCACGCCCGGTCGGTCACCGAATGCCAGGCGCCCTCGTAGTACAGCTCGACCGCACTGACCCTGTCCTCGGCGATCAGTGGATCCAGGCTGCGGGTGATCGGCTGGATCCGCACCAGGTCGAAGGCGTCGTAGCTGGAGCCGGCCAGGTTCTCGGCGCCGCGCGGGTCGTCGGTGATGATCATCCGCGACATGCGCAGAGCGTCGGTGTCCCAGCTGAGTCGGGTCGTCCGCAGGTCCTGGGACAGCGCGTCGATCGTGCTGGTGGTCAGCCATGACTTGCTCACCAGGTCGGGTGCACCGGAACCGCCGCCGTTGGTGCTCGAGTGAAGGGTCACCGTGGCCGTGGGGGAGGTGGCGCTCTCGGTGCTCTGCGCCGCCTCCGGGTTCTCGACCTCGACGGTGGACACATTGGTGACCTCGAGGTCCTCGGACGGGTCAGTGGAGGTCTGCGGGTCGTCGCGCAGGGTGGAACGCAGCATCACTTCGAAGCGCGGCGCCACGGTGTAGCCGACCGGCAGCAACTCGCCGTTGGTCGCCGTGAAGGTGAACCGCAGCCCGGCGATGGCTTCCGGCTCGACCGATGCGCTGCTCGGCGCGAATGACCACCCTGACTTCGGGCCGGCCTGGCTGGCCAGTGTCGTCCAGGTGCCGGACTCGGCGTCGAGGTACTCGACCTTCAGCGTCGAGCCAGCGGGAATGTCGGTGGAGACGATGCGCCGCAGGTCGAATCGGCGCCAGAACTCCGGGGTCTGGTCGGTCAGGCTCAGTCGAGTGGAACCGACAGTGGACGAGGGGGCAACCTCTCCGCCCAGTTCCACGGTCATGGTCGACCCTGGTGCTGCCCACAGGCTGGCCCGGGAGAACCGCTTGGACGCGCTGGCCGCGACGCGTTGCGGCAGCATGGTGACCTGATCGCTGGTGGTCTCGGTGGCGTGGCTGGTCGGCAGGCTGGTGTCCTCGGTGCTGGCCACTGCGGCTGCGGTGTTGCGGACCTGGGCCTCCTGGGTGACCTGGCCGGCCTTCACCCGGAACACCACGACGGCTGCACTGTGTGAGTCGATCCCATCGCCGGGAGCGGTGAACACGACGCTGAAGGACCGCACCACCGCGCCCTCGGCCGGGCTCGGCAGGGTATCCGGAGTGGTGCTGGTGAGCGTCTGCGTGGTGTCGTCGGCGTAGCGGTAGGTCACCTCTGCCGAGGTTGCGCCTGCGGGCCAGCCGGCCTCAGATCCGGCACCGGTGACGAAGCCGGAGAACGTCAGGCCCTGGGCGATCAGGTCGGGATCGGTGGCCGCGGCCGGCTCATCGATCCGCAGCGTGTGCACTGGAACCAACCCATTGGTGGCGGTGAGGTTCACGGTGGTCGAGTCGCCGCTGACCAGCTCGGCGGCGGCAATCTGCTTGCTGATTTGCACGCTCACCGGCGACTTCTTGAAGGTGAGACTCGCCGAGTCGGTCGCAGTCTTGGACGTTCCGGCGTAGCTGACCGTGGCAGCTGCCTGGTTCGCCACAGTGAGGGACGCGCCGTCGGCCAGGCCGGTGAAGGCGGTGCCACGGGTCTTGGTGGCCAGCACTACTCGTCCCGACGAGCCGGGAGCGACCAGCGAGCCGTGCGTGGTGAAGCTGATCCTGAGCCCGGTGATGTCGGCCAGGCCGCCCGACGGCAGCAGCGTGCCGGGATCGCTGGGGATCGGGGTCGCGGTACCGGCATGCCAGGTCGTCCCGTCGAACCAGTCGAGCTGGACGCGGTCGGCATCCGAAGGTGGCTGCAGGCTCTCGATGCCGGTGAGCTCCAGTACGTCGAACGGCGTCGCCTGGGCCGGGTCGGCCGGTTCGGCGAGCTGGACGGTGTCGACGCTCACATTGGAGGTGTTGGCCGCCGTCAGGGTGTAGCGCACTGGCCGCCCGGGGAGGGCCGGCTGCAGCGCGGTCGGGCTCACCACCTTGCTGGTGGTGACCCGCAGTACCGGCGGGATGCTCAGCTTCACTGCGGTGGTGTCTCTGACCGGATCGGTGTTGTCGGCGGTCACTTGCAGGTCGGCGTTCACCGTCGAGCCGTCCAGGTTGGCCGACGTGTCGGCCGGAAGGACGGCCTTGATCGTGATCGCCACCAACTGGCCGGCCGCCAGACCGCCATTGCTGAAGGTTGCCGTCAAGTCTTGACCGGAGACCGAGGCGTTTGCCACCGCCGGAGAAATGGTGAATGGGTTATCCGCAAACTGGAGTGGGGTGGGCAGCTTGAATGCCAATTTTGCATTGGTGCATTCGCCGGTGTTGGGGCTGCTGCATTGAATATTGACGGTGTAGCTGAGGGAGTCGCCAGCGCCAATGGTGGGGACGTCGTTGGCATGTCCGGACACGTAGCTGTCGAGTGTGATCTCGCCGCTTGATTCAGCCAATGCTGTTGTGGGAAGCCCAAACGCAATCAGAAGGAGGCTGAGAATCAGGATTAGGGCAGAGCGGAGGCTGTGCTGGCGGATGGGCAACGGTCGACTCCCGGGGTCGCAGATCGGCAGAATCGGGGTCGTCACGACGCTCGGCGTTCGACCTGAGCGAAGCCTAAGGGTGGAATTGTGGCGCGTCCAACTGAAGTCTGGAAAATCCATCATTCGGATGCATTTCTGGCCCGACTCGGCGGGTTTCCGGTCACCCGAATGGGGGAACATGGCTGATGCTGGCACCCTTTTGGGGGACTTGGGTCGGCGATGGTGTGGCGGGGTGTCAGCCCGAGGTCGGGGCTGTGCGCCGGGCTGGGTTCACCGGATCTGGGCTCGGCTTCGACGAAGACGCTGTCGCGTCTCGGCCTGGTCGCCGAGTGTTGACGTCTGCGGGGGCCGCAAATTCGAGAATGACGATCGATGGCATTTGGAATCTCGATCCGGTGAATTCCCCGAATTCGACGCTAATTCCTTGTGGGAGCCACTTCCGGGTCGAGAGTGACCGAAATGCTCGGCCCGGAGTGAGCCCATGTCCGACGAGCCTGGCATGCTAGGCGCCGTGGAACAGGGAAGATCGTTCGGATGCTCACTATTGGTTACCGGCCCGGAGTCATTGCTGGCTGAGCGGGCGGTGGCCGACTTCGTCGAGCGGGCCCTGGCTGAACGACCCGATGCAGCCGTGAACCGGCTGGAGGCGGCCAACCTTGACGCGGGGGCACTGGCCGAGGCCACCGGTGGCTCACTGTTCGCCTCTGCGAGCATCGTTGTGCTCAACGACCTGGCCTCGCTCCCCGAACAGCTGAACGACCAGCTGCTGGCCCAGGCCGGCAATCCGGGGCCAGATCTGGCCCTGGCGATCGTCCATGGTGGGGGAGTCAAGGGCAAAGGCCTGCTGGATCGGCTGAAGAAGCTGCGTCCCGAACTTGTCGACTGCCAAAGCCTCAAGCCCTGGAACCTGCCCCAGTTCGTCAACGCCGAGGTCCGCCGAGCCAAGGGGCGGGCCGATACTGCCGCCTGCGAAGCCATGGTGGACGCCGTGGGCACCGACCTGCGGGCGTTGGCCGCGGCCGTCCGGCAACTGCTCGATGACTCCGCCGAACGGACGATTACCGAGGCAGCCGTGCGTCGCTACTTCGGCGGACGCGCTGAGGTGACTGGCTTCGCGGTGGCCGACGACACCATGGCCGGAAACGGCGAAGGCGCGCTCGGCAAGCTGCGTTGGGCCTTGGCCACCGGAGTGGCTCCGGTGCAGGTGACCAGCGCGCTGTCGTCCAGCCTGCGCGGGCTGGGTAAGTACTTGGATGGGCGCGATCTGCGGCTGTCCGACCCGGATCTGGCCAAGCTGGCCGGGGTGCCGCCGTGGAAGCTGAAGGATCTGTCCCGGCTGTCCCGGGATTGGAAGCCCGGCGGCGTTGCCCAGGCCATTCAGGCGGTTGCGGTGGCCGATGCGCAGATCAAGGGCGCGGCCAGCGATCCGGGGTTCGCCTTGGAGCAGGCGGTGCTGAAGGTGATCTCCTACCGCGGCCGGCGCTGAACCCGGCCGACCGGCTCAGGGCGTCCGGGAACGCCGAACGCCGCTCGGTCACCCGAGCGGCGTTCGAGGGAAAGATCAGAGTGCGGCGGCCTTGGAGGCGATCGCCGACTTGCGGTTCGCAGCCTGGTTGGCGTGAATGACGCCCTTGCTTACGGCCTTGTCCAGGGCGCGGGTCGCGACCTTGGCCAGCTCCTGGGCCTTGGCGGTGTCGCCGGCCTCGAGAGCCTCGTTGAACTTGCGGACCTGGGTACGCAGGCCCGACTTCACGGCCTTGTTCCGCAGCCTGGCCTTCTCGTTGGTCAGGATCCGCTTCTTCTGAGACTTGATGTTCGCCACGCCGGTGAGCTCTCTTCGCTGGTATTGATGCAATGCGCCGCGCGGACGCGACTGCAAACACTACCAGTCACCGGCTCGCCGCCTCAAATCGTCGTGGCTGGCTCCACCGTCCGTCCGCGCATCACGTGCGTTGACCTCGATTGTGCCAGAGTCGGCTGACCGGGTGCGTCCGGTATCGTGTGCTGGCTGCCCCGTAGACGAAGAAAGCGCATGTCGAAACCCGTACCCGGCAAGACCCCGCCCGCGATGATCCGCAACTTCTGCATCATCGCGCACATCGACCACGGCAAATCCACCCTGGCCGACCGGATGCTGCAGCTCACCGGAGTGGTGGACGAGCGGTCGATGCGGGCCCAGTACCTGGACCGGATGGACATCGAGCGCGAGCGCGGGATCACCATCAAGTCCCAGGCCGTCCGGATGCCGTGGCGGGTGGACGGTGCCGACTACGTGCTCAATATGATCGACACCCCCGGCCACGTGGACTTCACATATGAGGTGTCGCGTTCGCTGGCCGCCTGTGAGGGCGCCATCCTGCTGATCGACGCCGCCCAGGGGATCGAGGCCCAGACGCTGGCCAACCTCTATCTAGCCCTGGAAGCCGATCTGCACATCATTCCGGTGCTGAACAAGATCGACCTGCCCAGCGCCCAGCCCGACAAGTACGCCGCCGAGATCGCCCACCTGGTCGGCTGCGAGCCGTCCGATGTGCTGCGGGTCTCGGCCAAGACCGGCGTCGGGGTGAAGGAGCTGCTCGACCTGGTGGTGGCGGACGTCCCGGCGCCGGTGGGCGATCCCAAGGCCCCGGCCCGGGCGCTGATCTTCGACTCTGTCTATGACACCTATCGCGGTGTGGTCACCTATGTCCGGGTGGTCGACGGCGAGCTCAGCCACCGCGAGCGGGTGCTGATGATGTCCACCAAGGCCACCCACGAGACCCTCGAGGTCGGGGTGATCTCGCCGGAGCCGATCAAGTCGCCGGCGCTGGGCGTCGGCGAGGTCGGCTACCTGATCACCGGGGTGAAAGAGGTGCGCCAGTCCCGGGTCGGTGACACGGTCACCATCGCCTCGCGTCCGGCCAGCAAGGATCTGGGCGGGTACCGTCCGCCGCATCCGATGGTCTACGCCGGGCTCTACCCGATCGACGGTGCCGACTTCCCCGAACTGCGCGAGGCGCTGGACAAGCTGCAGCTCAACGACGCGGCCCTGGTCTATGAGCCGGAGACCTCGGGAGCGCTCGGCTTCGGCTTCCGGGTGGGCTTCCTCGGCCTGCTGCACATGGAGATCGTCCGGGAGCGGCTGGAGCGGGAGTTCAACCTCGATCTGATCTCGACCGCGCCCAACGTGGTCTATCGAGTGGTCATGGAGGACGGCTCCGAGCACATCGTGACCAACCCCTCGGAGTACCCCGACGGGAAGATCGCCGAGGTGCACGAGCCGATCGTCCGCGCCACCGTGCTGGCCCCGGCTGAGTTCATCGGCACGATCCTGGAGCTGTGCCAGGCCCGTCGCGGCGAGCAGCTGGGCATGGACTATCTGTCGGAGGATCGGGTCGAGATCCGCTACCTGCTGCCGCTGGCCGAGATCGTCTTCGACTTCTTCGATGCGCTGAAGTCGCGGACCAAGGGCTTCGCCTCGCTGGACTACGACGAGGCCGGCGAGCAGATCTCGAAGCTGGTCAAGGTGGACGTCCTGCTGCACGGCGAGCCGGTGGATGCCTTCAGCTCGATCGTCCACGCCGACGCCGCCTACACCTACGGCGTGGCCATGGCCAAGAAGCTCAAGGAGCTGATCCCGCGCCAGCAGTTCGAGGTGCCCATCCAGGCGGCCATCGGCTCCCGGGTGATCGCGCGGGAGTCGGTCCGGGCGCTCCGCAAAGACGTGCTGGCCAAGTGCTACGGCGGTGACATCACCCGTAAGCGCAAGCTGCTGGAGAAGCAGAAGGAGGGCAAGAAGCGGATGAAGATGGTCGGCCGGGTGGAGATCCCCCAGGAGGCCTTCGTCGCCGCGCTGTCCACCGGCGAGTCTCCGGACAAGAAGAAGTAAGTCGGCCCCATCGGTTCGGCGTCGGCCGTGGCGACGCAATAGGCTCCAGGTCATGGACGCAGAGATCGGCATCATCGGCGGCAGCGGCTTCTACGAGTTCCTGGAGAACCCGCGGACCATCGAGGTGGACACCCCCTTCGGAGCTCCCAGCGCGGCTCCGGCCGTCGGCGAGGTCGGCGGACGGACGGTCGCCTTCCTGCCCCGGCACGGCGCCCAGCACCAGTTCCCGCCGCATCGGGTGAACTACCGGGCCAACCTGTGGGCGCTGCGCAGCGTCGGGGTGCGTCAGGTGATCGCCCCGGCCGCGGTCGGCTCGCTGGTCCCCGAACTCGGTCCGGGCGCTTTCGTGGTGCCCGACCAGGTGATCGACCGCACCTGGGGACGGGCCCACACTGTCTACGACGGCGTCGGCGAGGTCATTCACACCGCCTTCGCCGACCCGTACTGCCCGCGCGGACGGGCCACCGTCCTGGCCGCGGCCGACCAGAGCACGCCGCTGGTCGACGGCGGCACCCTGGTGGTGATCAACGGTCCACGCTTCTCCACTCGCGCCGAGTCCCGCTGGCATGCCGCGGCCGGTGGCACCGTGGTCGGAATGACCGGCGTGCCCGAGGCGTCCGTGGCCCGCGAACTGGCCATGTGCTACACCACGGTCTGCATGGTCACCGATCATGACGCCGGGGTCGAAGCCGGCGAAGAGGTGACCCACGCCGAGGTGATGCGGGTCTTTGCCAACAACATCGAGCGGCTGAAGTCGCTGCTGCTGCGGGTGATCGCCGACCTGCCGGGTGCGGAGTCCGACGAGGCCGCGGTCTGCACCTGCCGTCGGGTCCACGACGGTCAGAAGCTGCCGTTCCCGCTGCCCTGATGCCCTCCACCCCGCCGCCGGGGGATCCGGCACCGGCCGACGGCGCCCTGCCGCCGGAGCGGCTGATCGGTACCGAGCAGCGCCGGCTGAGCGCCTACGTCCACGTCCCGTACTGCAGCTCGCGATGTGGCTACTGCGACTTCAACACCTACACGGCCGCCGAACTGGGCGCTGAGCCCGGTTCGGGTCAGGACGCCTACCTGGCCGCAGCCCGCGCCGAGTTCGCCCTGGCGGCTCGGGTGCTCGGTCCGCGACCGCCGCTCCAGACGGTCTTCTTCGGTGGCGGGACGCCCACTCTGCTGCCGGCCACCGAGTTGGCCGGACTGCTGACCGGGCTGCGGGAGACCTTCGGTCTGGCTCCGGACTGTGAGGTGACCACCGAGGCCAATCCGGAGAGCGTCGACCAGGCCTACCTGGAGACACTGCGGGCGGCGGGGTTCAACCGGCTCTCCCTCGGCATGCAGTCGGCGGTGCCGAGCGTGCTGCAGGTGCTGGAGCGACGGCACACCCCGGGACGAGTGGCCCAGGTGGTCGACTGGGCTCGGGCGGCCGGGTTCGAGTCGATCAGCCTCGATTTGATCTATGCCAACCCGCACGAGACTCTCGACCAGTGGCGGGCCACCATCGATGCCGCCCTCGCTCTGGCCCCCGATCACCTCAGCGCCTACTCCCTGATCGTCGAGCCCGGAACTCGGCTGGCGGCCCGGATCGGACGCGGTGAACTGCCGCTGCCCGACTCCGACCAGCAGGCCGACTGCTACCTGATCGCCGATGAGGCGTTCACTGCGGCCGGACTGGTGAACTACGAGGTGAGTAACTGGGCGCGTCCGGGGCACGAGGCGCGGCACAACCTCGCCTATTGGCACAGCGACGACTGGTGGGGCTTCGGGCCGGGTGCCCACTCCCACGTCAACGGCGTCCGATGGTGGAATTTGCGACACCCTGCCGGCTACACCACTGCGCTGGCAGGTGGCTCCTCGCCGGCCCAGGCGCGCGAGCTCCTGACCCCCGACGACCGCCGGGTGGAGCGGGTGATGCTGGAGCTGCGGCTCATCGACGGGCTGCCCTTGGACGTCCTCACCGGATCCGAGGCGGCGCGACTTCCCGAACTTGTCAGAGCAGGATTGATTGACAGAACCGAACGATCAGTTCGGTTTACCCGGTCGGGCCGACTACTTGCTGATGGGGTAATCCGCAATCTTCTCGATTGAGGCCTTCTACAACGATCCGGTAACGGGTCGAGCAATGTGACTCGCTGTAACAGCAGTGAGACATAGGGATGGTCAAATTCCTAGCGCACCCGTACCCTTGCCCAACCTGGCAGGGCCGGGTTGCAAATTGCTCACGAGGAGGAAAAGTGAACAAGAGCATGTTCAAGTTGGCCGGCGTCGCCGTGGTGGTGGGCGCTTTGGCCCTCACTGGGTGTGGAACCCGCGGCGGTGCGTCCGCTGAGAGTTCCGCCTCCGGAAGCGCCCCTGCGGCCACCAAGGTCGCGAAGATCGGTGTGATCGCGCCACTGTCGGGTGATCTGTCCGCTCTGGGCCTGGGTATCAAGAACTCGGTTGACCTGGCGATCAAGCAGGCCAACGAGTCCAAGGCGATCCCGGGCTGGACCCTGGAGCTCGCCGCCGAGGATGACGAGGCCAAGCCCGATGTCGGCAAGAACGCCGCCACCAAGCTCGCCTCGGACGACGCCGTGATCGGTGTGGTCGGCACCCTGAACTCGTCGGTCGCGCAGAGCGTGATCCCGGTTCTCGCTGCCGCGAACATCGCCCAGGTGTCCCCGGCGAACACCAACCCCAGCCTGACCAAGGGCGAGGACCTGGCCAACGCCAAGCGTCCCTACGCCAACTACTTCCGTACCTGCACCACCGACGCAGTTCAGGGTCCGTTCGCGGCTCAGTACCTGCTCGGCGTCGGGATCAAGAAGGTTGCGACCATCCACGACAAGAAGACCTACGGTCAGGGTCTGGTCGACAACTTCACGACTGCGTTCAAGGCTGGCGGTGGCGAGATCGTTGCAGCTGAGACCATCAACCCCGATGACAAGGACTTCTCCGCGGTCATCACCAAGGTGAAGACGGCTGCGCCGGCAGCGATCTACTACGGTGGCGAGTACCCGCAGGCGGGCCCGCTGTCCAAGCAGGCCAAGGCTGCCGGTCTCAACGTCCCGCTGATGGGTGGCGACGGCATCTACGACGGCAACTTCATCAAGCTCGGCGGTACTGCCGGCGACTTGGCCACCTCGGTCGGCGCTCCGGTTGACACCCTCGAGTCGGCGAAGGCCTTCGTCGAGGCCTACAAGGCTGCGGGTTACTCCGAGCCGTACGCCGCCTACGGCGCGTACTCCTACGATGCTGCGAACGCGATCATCAACGCGCTGAAGGTCAGCCTCGCTTCTGCTACCGACGCCAAGTCGGCTCGCCAGGCCACCCTGGACGCCCTCGGCAAGGTCAGCTTCGACGGCGCCACCGGCAAGGTTGGCTTCGACGAGTTCGGCGATTCGGTCTCCCGGGTGCTCACCGTTTACAAGGTGGACGGCACCGAGTGGAAGGCCGAGACGACCGGTTCACTGAAGTGATCTAGAGCCCACTGGGGTCCGTCTCTATCCGAGACAGACCCCAGTGGGCCCGCGCATTCTTACAAAGGGGTACTACGCAAGTGGACCTGTTCTTTCAGCAACTAATCAATGGCCTCTCGCTGGGGGCCCTTTATGCCTTGATCGCTGTCGGTTACACCGTTGTCTACGGCATCGTTCAGCTGATCAACTTCGCTCACGGCGAGATCTTCATGGTCGGAGCCTTCGGTGCCTATGCCACCTGGATGGTGATGGGGCAGCCCGCCAAGCTCAGTGTCGGTATGGCGTTGGGAGTGGTCCTGCCGCTGATGCTGGTCGGCGGCGTGGTGTCGTCCGTGGTCGTGGCCCTGCTCACTGAGCGAGTCGCCTATCGGCCGCTGCGCAACGCGCCACGATTGGCCCCACTGATCTCGGCCATCGGCGTCTCGGTCTTCCTGCAGGAGTTCGTCCGCCTCTTCTACGGCTGGATACCGATCTACGGACGGCTCCCCGGCTGGCCCGATCCGAAGAGTGCGGTGCCGTTCCCCTCGATCTCAGGGATCAGCGACGCTTCGATCCCGCTGGGTGGGGTTCTGGTGCAGGCCTCGGCGCTGTTCACCCTGCTGGCCCTGGCGGTCTGCACGGTCTTCCTGTGGTTCTTCGTGAACCGCACCAAGACCGGACGCGCCATGGTGGCCACCTCGCAGGATCCTGATACGGCCCGGCTGATGGGCATCAACGTCGATCGGGTGATCATGGCCGCCTTCGCCGTCGGTGCCGGCCTGGCCGCCATCGCCGGTGTGGCGCACGGCCTTCGCTATGGCAACATCGATCCGAGAATGGGCTTCCTGGCCGGCCTCAAGGCGTTCACCGCCGCGGTGCTGGGTGGCATCGGCAACATCAACGGTGCCGTGATCGGCGGGCTCGTGCTGGGCGTGGTTGAGGCTATGGCCACCACGTTCATCCCCGGTCAGTTCGGTAGCTCAGCCTGGAAGGACGTCTGGGCCTTTGCTCTGCTGATCCTGGTGCTGGTCTTCCGGCCGCAGGGTCTGCTCGGCGCCAAGGTGGTGGACCGGGCATGAGAGCCATCATTCCTGACCAGGTCAAGATCGCTTACCGCTACCCGGCTCGCGCCGTGGGTGCGTCCGGCGGCGTGCTGATGCTGGTCTCGATCCTGCTGCCGTGGTCCTACGGCGGCAAGGCCCTGGACGACATGTCCTACTACGGGTCGCCATCGCCGCTGCAGATCTGCTTCGGGGTGCTGGCCGTGTTGGTGCTGGCCCTGCTCACCATCCCGCTGGTCGGCAAGCAGCGGCTCGGTGCCTGGGCCAAGATCGTGGCCTGGAACACAACGGCCAAGACGGCATCGATCACGGCTCTGGTCACAGCCGGAATCGCGGTCACGTCGATCGCGGTCGAGCTCGGTGGACTGGTCAACGTCGAGATCGGCGGCTGGCTGGCCATCGGTGGTGGAGTGGCCGCGGTCGCGTCCACGCTGTTCCTGCCGGACTCTCCCGAACCCCGCCTGGACGAACTGAAGAGCCCCAAGTGGTTGCAGATCACGGCCATCGTGCTGCTGATGGCGGCTGCGCTCTTCGCGGCGGCCTTCGCACTGGGTCAGGTGGACGCTGGGAGCTTCCTCACCTTGGGCTCCTTCCTGGTGGCGATCGTGATGATCCTTCGCCAGTTCGGTGTCTTCGGTTGGTTGGGCATGGCGGCAGCGGCGAACAACCGGGTCCTGGTGATTTCGGCCTTCACTGTGGCCTTCCTGTTCCCGTTCACCCAGAACGGCTCGAACGCCAACATGTCGATCGCGGCGCAGGTGCTGATCTTCGCTGCCACGGCGCTCGGTCTGAACATCGTGGTCGGTCTGGTCGGCCTGCTCGACCTGGGCTACATCGCCTTCCTGGGAGCCGGTGCGTTCACCGCGGCAGTGTTGTCGGAGTCGGCCTACAGCCACTTCGACTTCCACCCGCCGTTCATCGTGACTGTGCTGATCTCCGGCGTGGTGGCCTCGATCCTCGGCTTGATCATCGGCGCCCCGACGCTGCGGGTCTCCGGTGACTATCTGGCCATCGTCACCTTGGCCTTCGGCGAGATCTTCCGGATCACGATGAACAACTTGGATGGCAACGATGGGCCGAACATCACCAACGGCTCCAACGGCATCCCGGGCATCCCGGACCTGGACTACTTCGGCTTCAACTTCGGTCAGGCCCACGTCATCTTCGGAGTCGACATCGGCCGCTTCGCCAACTACTACTGGCTGATGCTGCTGGTGATCGGCCTGATCATCGTGGTGTTCACCAACCTCAACCACTCCCGGATCGGGCGTGGCTGGGTGGCGATCCGCGAGGACGAACTGGCCGCCGAGGCCATGGGCGTGAACACCTTCGCGCTGAAGCTGCTGGCCTTCGCCGGTGGCGCCTTCCTGGCCGGTATCGCCGGTGCCGTGAAGGCACACCACGACGTGTCGGTGACCCCCGACCAGTACATCTTCCTGGAGTCGGCGTTCCTGCTGGCTGCGGTGGTGCTGGGCGGCATGGGCACGGTGATGGGAGTGCTGATCGGTGCCACCATCTTGAAGCTGCTGCCGGAGAAGCTGCGCTTCTTCGCCGACATCCGGCTCCTGCTGTTCGGCCTGTTGCTGGTGGTGATGATGCGGTTCCGTCCGGAGGGCATCGTCGCGGACGAGAGGCGTCAGCTGGAGTTCCATGACGAGAATGAGGAACTGGCCGAGGAGGTCGAGGAAGAGCTGATCGCTCACAAGGCGCACCTCAACCCGGAGCGGGAGGCGTTCGAACTATGAGCACCACTTTCGAGCGCCTGGAAGGGGGCAACTGATGGGAATGCCTGTCGAGGAAGCTATGCAGCAGGTGCAGACCATGGACCGCAACGTCCTGCTCGATGCCCGCAACGTCACCATGCAGTTCGGCGGCCTGATCGCCGTCAACGACGTCAGCCTGCAGGTGCACAGCGGTGAGATCGTCGGCCTGATCGGTCCCAATGGGGCCGGCAAGACCACCTTCTTCAACTGCCTGACCGGGTTGTACAAGCCGACGTTCGGCATGGTCACCTTCGATGGCAAGCCGCTGCCGCCCAAGCCGCGGATGGTGGTTCGGGAAGGGATGGCTCGGACGTTCCAGAACATCCGGCTGTTCCACAACATGACGGCCATCGAGAACGTCATGGTCGGCATGTACAGCCGCACCAAGACCAATGCGATCGACGCGGTCTTCCGCTTGCCCCGGCATCGGCGCGAGGAGATCGCCTCCACGCGTCGGGCCCAGGAGCTGTTGGAGTTCGTGGGGCTGACCGGAGTGGGGGACACCCTCTCCCGGAACCTGCCCTATGGCGACCAGCGACGCCTGGAGATCGCCCGGGCACTGGCCACCGAGCCGAAGCTGCTGCTGTTGGACGAGCCGACTGCCGGCATGAACCCTCAGGAGACCCGACAGGCCGAGGAGCTGATCTTCAAGATCCGCGACCTGGGCCTGGCCGTCCTGGTGATCGAGCACGACATGCGGTTCATCTTCAATCTGTGTGATCGGGTGTCCTGCCTGGTCCGCGGGGCGGTGCTGGTCGAAGGTCCTGGCGACGTCGTCCAGAACGACCCGCGGGTGATCGAGGCCTACATCGGCTCGCCGGCCGCGCCGCCGGCAGCGACGACCGATCCCCTCAACGGAGGTGTCGCAGATGCTTGAGATCAAGGACATGGTGGTCGCCTACGGCCGAGTCAACGCGGTCAAGGGGATCAGCTTCGAAGTGAAGCAAGGACAGGTGGTGACCCTGCTGGGCACCAACGGCGCCGGCAAGTCCACCACGCTGCGAGCCATCTCCGGTCTGCTGAAGCTGGTCTCCGGCGAGATCTGGTTCGAAGGGGAGCGGCTGGACGGCATCGCTGCGCACAAGATCGTCGAGCGCGGCATCGCCCAGTCCCCGGAGGGTCGGCGACTGTTCCGGCAGATGTCGGTGGAGGACAACCTCAGGCTGGGTGCCTTCTCCCGCAAGGACACCTCGAAGATCCGCTCGGATATGGATCGGATCTTCGACCTCTTCCCGGTGCTCGGTGAGCGCCGTTCAGAGGCGGCCGGTCTGTTCTCCGGCGGTGAGCAGCAGATGCTGGCCATCGGCCGGGCCATGATGAGCCGGCCCAAGCTCCTGATGTTGGACGAGCCGTCCATGGGGCTGAGCCCGATCATGACCCAGACGATCATGCGGACCATCTCCGAGCTCCAGGCCGACGGAGTGACCATCCTGCTGGTCGAGCAGAACGCCCAGGCGGCACTGTCACTGGCCGACCGTGGCTACGTGCTCGAGGTCGGTCACATCATGTTCAGCGACACCGGGGCGGCCCTGCTCGGCGACGACCGGGTCCGCAAGGCCTACCTCGGCGCTGACTGAGCACGACCATCGGACGCGCCGGACCGGGCTGACCGGCCGGCGCGTTCGTGCGTCCTAGGGTGGTTTGGTGCGCTACTCCGACGACGTCCTTTCCCCCGGCTGGCGCCACGCCGACAAGCCGAAGACCGTCGACGTGACGGTGAGCGTGGGGATGGTGGTCGAGGAACCGACCTCCGGCTTCTGCGGCGCCGTGGTCCGCTGGGAGAACGGCCTGGTCGTGCTGGAGGACCGCAAGGGTGCCCGGCGCAGCTTCGAGTTCGGCCCCGGCTTCTGGCTGGACGGACGTCCGGTCGCGCTGCGACAGCCGGTGGCCACTCGTCCCAGTGCGCCGACCCACACCGCTTCCGGCTCCCGGGTCGGCCCGTCCGAACCGGCCAAGGTGGCCGCCGCCTCGCGGATCTACGTCGAGGGGCGCCACGACGCCGAACTCGTCGAAAAGATCTGGGGGGACGACCTGCGTCACGTCGGGGTGGTGGTCGAGCCGCTGGGCGGGATCAACGACCTGCCGGCCATCGTTACCGAGTTCGCCCCGGGGCCGGGACGGCGCCTGGGAGTGCTGGTCGATCACCTGGTCACCGGGTCCAAGGAGTCCCGGATCGTGGCTGAGATCTCGTCCGACTTCGTCCTGGTCACCGGACACCCGTTCGTCGACATCTGGGCCGCGGTGCGTCCGCAACGACTCGGGCTGGAGCGGTGGCCGGATATCCCGCGTGACATCGAGTGGAAGGCCGGCGCGAGTGTCGCGCTGCGCCGCACTGCGAGAAACCCGGCCGAGATCGCCGCGACCTGGGCCTGGATTCTGGGACGGGTCCGCGACTGGCGGGATCTGGATCCGGCCTTGCCACGCGAAGTTGAGCGGCTGATCGACTTCGTCACCACAGATCTGGGATGAATCTGGACTATTGCGGAAAAACGGACGCCTGAGTTCGTTCGGTCCTGGCGTCACTAGCCTGACGTCGTTGTCGAGATCACGATCAGGAGTTCCGCTGTGCAGACTGACCAGGTGTCCGACCTCCTCTTTGAGGTGGCCGACCAGCTGATCATGCCGCGTTTCGGCGCCCTGGACAGCTCCGACATTTCCGAGAAGCAGCCCGGTGACCTGGTCACCGTGGCCGATCGTGAGGCCGAAGTCGAGCTTGGCCGTCGGCTCTGCGAGGGCGACTCGGACGCGTTGATCGTCGGCGAAGAGGGCGTCTTCAGCGACCCGCGCTGCTTGGACCTGCTCTCCCGGGTGGCGCATGCCTGGGTGATCGACCCGATCGACGGCACCCGCAACTTCGCCCGCGGCAAGCCCGACTTCGCCGTGATGCTGGCCGAGACCCGGTTCGGCGAGACCGTCCGGGGCTGGATCTGGCAGCCGGCTCATCAGAAGCTCTACGTGGCCGAGCTCGGTGCTGGGGTGACCTGCAACGGCGAGCCGCTGCCCACCATCCCGGCCTCGCCGCGGACGGTGCCGCTGGGCGCCACCTACCTGCCGGTGCCCGGAGAGGAATGGGCCGAGGTCAAGGTGATCCGCTCCTGGGGCTCCTGCGGGATCGACTACCCCAAGCTGATCACCGGCGCCGTGGACTTCCTCAGCTACCGCTCGATGTTCCCCTGGGACCATCTGGCCGGCGCCCTGATGCTCACCGAGCTGGGCGGACGGATCGCCACCGACACCGGCGAGGAGTACGGCGCCGGAGTGATCGGACGGCGGCTGCTGGCCGCGGCCACCCCGCAACTGTGGATCGCCACCAGGGACGGTCTGTTCGGCGAGTGAGGTCGACCCGGCTGGCTTATGGCGGGCTGGTTGTCGATACTGGAACAGAACCTCGACAGGAGAGCCGATGACCGAGCAAGGCAATGAGGACCTGAAGGCCCAGATGCTGGCTGCGCTGGCTCGCAAGCAGGGCGTGGTCGACGGAGTGCAGGGCCAGCGTCACCAGAAGGAGAAGGGCCCCGCCGAGCGCGGACGCCAGGGCGGTGGCGGCATGTTCCGGCGCAAGGCCGGAGGCGGCGGCTAGGACAGGGGCTTGGCCAGCGGCAGTTGCCGTAGCGGCACCACTCCGTGGCTGGCGAACTGGGCGTAGGCGGTGGGCAGCACTTCTCTGACGTACTGCTCCTCGTAGGGCCACTCGCCGGCCTCGTAGGCAGCCTCCACAGCGATGCCGCGCCCGATCACGTGTTCGACCTGTCCGTAGAACCCGGACAGTTCGGCGCGCTGCTTGAAGGACTCGAAGCGATCCATGGCCGGGCCGTGGCCGGGGATCACCATGGACTCCTCGCCGATCACGCCGAGAATACCGTCGATGGCGCTGGGCCACTCCTTCAGATGCGAGTCCGGACCGATGGCCGGGGGAGCTGAGCTTTCCAGCAGGTCGCCGGCGAAGACCACCGACACGTCCGGGACGAACACGGCCAGATCGCCGTCGGTGTGGCCGGGTCCGAAGTGCATGGCCTCGACCCGCCGTCCGCCGACGTCGATCACCTTGGCCAGGTGGAAGCCGTTGCGGGGCCGGACCAGGTCGGCCACATCCACCCCGAGCTTCGCGGCGGCGTCCGCAGCTTCAGGGCTGTCCAGCCGGTCGGCCACGCTGGCGTGCGCGTAGCTGGGCAGATCGACGAAGCCGGCCAGACCGAAAAGGTGGTCGTAGTGCCAGTGGGTGACCAGGACGCCGATCACCGGGACGCCCGCGGCGGCCTCTGCGGCAGCTCGGAGCGCCGTACCTTGCGCGGGGGACGAACCGGTGTCGATCACCAGGCAGCCGGTCTCACCGACGATCACCCCGAGGTTCACTCCAGCCGGTTCGGCTACCGCCACCAGGATTCCGGGGCGCAACTCTTCGAAATCGCCGAGGCTGAATGTGGTCATGGCATTCAGCCTAGGCGTTCGATCCGCGGGATGCCGAGGCGGGCTGCGCGCGGTGGACGTGCGACCGCTGGCGGCGGGCAGTAAGCTGGCACTCAACCATTGAGAGTGCCAACAGCTGACGGGAGGCCGAGCCATGTTGGACGAACGGAAGCTCACCATCCTGCGAGCGATCGTCACCGACTATGTCTCGATGCGGGAGCCGGTCGGCTCGCGCGCCCTGGTCGAGCGCTACTCGCTGGACGTCTCTCCGGCCACGGTCCGTAACGACATGGCCGTGCTCGAGGAAGAGGGCTACATCGCCCAGCCGCACACCAGCGCCGGGCGGATCCCGACCGACAAGGGCTATCGGCTGTTCGTCGATCGGCTCGGTCAGGTCAAGCCGCTGTCGGTGGCCGAGCGCAAGGCGATCGAGACCTTCATGGCCGGGGCCATCGACGTGGACGACATCGTCCGCCGGGCCGTCCGGCTGCTCGCCCAGATCACCCAGCAGGTCGCGATCGTGCAGTATCCGGCGCTGTCCAGCGCCACCGTCCGGCACATCGAGCTGGTTCCGCTCAGTGCTGATCGTGGGCTGCTGATCCTGGTCGATTCCACTGGCCGGGTGGACCAGCGTCCGATCGACCTGCTCGGCAGTTCGGTCGCGCAGGTGGCCGATCTCCGTGATCGGCTGAACGCCGAGCTGGTCGGGCTCAACCCGCGTCGGGCCGTGGAGCGGCTGACCCAGCTGCTTGACCGGCTTCCGGCCGAGCTGGAGACGATCGGACAACCGGTGATCGCCGTGCTGCTCGACCTGGTGGGCACTGATCCGTCCATGCAGGTGGCAGTGGCCGGTGTCCCGAACCTGACCCGGTTCTCCGACCAGTTCGACTCCACCATTCGTCCGGTGCTCGAGGCGCTGGAGGAACAAGTGGTGCTCTTGCGCTTGTTGGGCGAGGTAGGTTCGACCGCCGAGGTGAAGGTGCGGATCGGACACGAGAACAGCTATGAGCCGTTGCAGGCCACCTCTGTGGTGGCCAGCGGTTATGGCAGCAGCAATGACATCTGGGCGAACCTCGGGGTGGTCGGCCCGACCCGAATGGACTACCCGTCGACGATGGCCGCGGTGCGAGCAGTGGCTCGCTACATCGGCCGCTACTTGGTTGAAGGATGATGCGTGAGCGCTGATTACTACGAGGTGCTCGGAGTCCCGCGGGACGCCACTGCGGAGCAGATCAAGAAGGCCTACCGCAAGCTGGCGATGAAGTACCACCCGGACGTTGCTGAGGAACCGGACGCGGCGGACAAGTTCAAAGAGATCGGCGAGGCCTACGAGGTCCTGCACGACCCAAACAAGCGGGCCATGTACGACCGTGGCGGCAACCCGCTGGGCGGCGCCGGAGCCAACTTCGGTGGCTTCGGTGGGTTCAGCGGTGGTGGCTTCGACTTCACCAACCTGATGGACGCCATGTTCGGCGGCGCCACGGCGTCCCGGGGGCCGCGGTCGCGGGTCCGTCCGGGGCAGGACGCGCTGGTCGAGCTCAAGCTCACCTTGGCCGAGGCGGCCTTCGGGATCACCAAGCCGCTGAAGACCGACACCCAGGTGGTCTGCACCCGCTGCAACGGGGCCGGCACCAACTCCGGCACCGGCCCGGTGACCTGTTCCACCTGTCATGGCGCCGGCCAGGTGATGACCGTCCAGCGGTCGATCATCGGCGACATCCGGACCAGCCAGCCCTGCCCTGCCTGCCGTGGCTATGGCACGGTGATCGCCGATCCTTGTGGCGAATGTGCTGGTGAAGGCCGGGTCCGGGCGACCAGGACGATCAACGTCAAGATCCCGCCGGGCGTCGCCAGTGGCAACCGGGTGCACCTGGCCCACCAGGGTGAGGCCGGCCCCGGGGGCGGCCCGGCCGGTGACCTGTACGTCGAGCTCTCGGTGCAGCACCATGACGTGTTCACCCGCAACGGCGACGACCTGGAACTGGTCGTTGAGGTGCCGATGACGGCGGCCGCGCTGGGCACCACGGTCAGCGTGCAGACCCTGGAGGCCGAGCGGGACGATCTGGATCCGGCCGACGGCTCGGTCGAGGTGGTCATCCCGCCGGGCACCCAGTCGCACACCCGGATCGCCGTTCCCGGCCACGGCGTGCCCCGCCTGCAGCGCTCCGGTCGCGGCGATCTCGGCGTCACCTTCGTGGTCAAGACGCCCACCAAGCTGGACGAGAGCCAGCGCGAACTCCTTCGTCAACTGGCCGAAGTTCGCCAGGAGACCCAGCCCGAGGTGGCAGTATCCAAGCAGGGCAAAGGCGTCCTGGGCTGGCTGAAGGAGGCGTTCTCATGACCGAGCCGATGTTTTTGGCGGTGCTCGCCGACCCCGAGGTCGGGCAGGCGGTCTCGCTGGCCGGCGAGGAGAGCCGGCACGCCACTCAGGTGCGCCGGATCCGGGTCGGCGAGGTTGTCTTGATCAGTGACGGCGCCGGAACTGCGGTGCGCGGCCCGGTGACCGTCTCGGACAAGGCCGGCCTGACCATCAGCGTGGCCGAGGTGCTGCGCGAGCCGGTACGTCCGGTGCGTTACGTGGCTGTGCTGGCCCTGGCCAAGGGCGACCGGGCCGAGCTCGCCGTGGAGACGCTCACTGAGCTGGGCGTCGACGAGATCATCCCGTGGCCGGCCGAGCGTTCGGTGGTCCGCTGGGCTCCGGATCGAGTCGAGCGCGGCCTGACCCGGTGGCGCGCCACCGCGCGGGAGGCGGCCAAGCAGAGCCGCCGGTTCCGGGTGCCGACTGTGACGGTCCCGGCCACCACGGCTGAACTCGTCCAGCGGATCGAGCAGACCCCGCTGGCCCTGGTCCTGCATGAGGCTGCCGAGGAGCACCTGGCCACGCTTGCGATCCCCACCAGCGGCGAGGTGATGTTCATCGTCGGGCCCGAAGGCGGTCTGACCGATGATGAGGTGGCCGAGTTCGTGGCCGCCGGCGCGAAGTCGGTGCTGATCTCGGACGCGGTGCTGCGCACCTCCAGCGCCGGCGTGGTGGCGTTGGCGCAGCTGCAAGCTCTGGCGGCTCGTGGCTGACTTCGGCTTCACCGTCGGCACCGTCCTGGACAACGGACTGGGCCGCACCGGGGTGATCAACACCCCGCACGGACCGATCAAGACTCCCGCGTTCATCGCGGTCGGCACCAAGGCCACAGTGAAGGCCGTCCTGCCCGAGTCGGTGTCCGAGTTAGGAGCGCAGGCGGTGCTGGCCAACGCCTATCACCTCTACCTGCAGCCCGGCTCGGACCTGGTGGACGAGGCCGGCGGACTGGCCGCTTTCATGAACTGGCCCGGGCCGACCTTCACCGACTCCGGCGGCTTCCAGGTGATGAGCCTGGGTGTCGGCTTCAAGAAGGTGCTGGCCATGGACGCCACCGGCCTGGCCAACGACGACGTGATCGCCGAGGGCAAGAACCGGCTGGCCCATGTCGATGACGACGGGGTCACCTTCACCTCGCATCTCAACGGCGACCGGCATCGGTTCACCCCCGAGGTGTCGATGCAGATCCAGCATCAGCTCGGTGCCGACATCATGTTCGCCTTCGACGAGTGCACCACCTTGCTGAACACCCGCGGCTACCAGGAGCGCTCACTGGCCCGCACTCAGGCCTGGGCGGTGCGCTGCCTGGACGAGCACGCGCGGCTCACCGCCGAGCGGGTCGGCAAGCCGTATCAGGCGTTGTTCGGCGTCGTCCAGGGCGCCCAGTACGAGGATCTGCGCCGCAAGGCGGCCCGGGATCTGGCCGAACTCGAGACGTCCGGACAGTCCTTCGACGGCTTCGGCATCGGAGGTGCCCTGGAGAAGGAGAACCTGGGCACCATCGTCGGCTGGGTGTGCTCCGAGCTGCCCGTTGACAAGCCCAGACACCTGCTGGGGATCTCTGAGCCGGACGACTTCTTCGCTGCCATCGAGGCCGGCGCGGACACCTTCGACTGCGTGATGCCGTCCCGGGTGGCCCGTAACGCGGCGATCTACACGCTGGACGGACGGTTCAACGTGAACACTGCGGCCAACCGGCGCAACTTCGCCCCGCTGGATGCCGAGTGTGACTGCTACACCTGCGCCAACTACTCCCGGGCCTACCTGCATCACCTGTTCAAGGCCAAGGAGATGCTCGCCTCGACGCTGGCCACGATCCACAACGAGCGGTTCACCGTCCGGCTGGTTGACGACATTCGGGCCAGCATCGAGGAAGGCCGCTTCGCCGAGTTCAAGGCCGCCTTCTTGGGGCGGTTCTACTCCAGCGCCCGCTAGCGCGGACGCTGTCGACTACGCCACGGGCGAGGGCCGACGCGATTTGCAGGCTCGATCACCCAGATCGCACGGATCGCCCACCCGATGCCGATCGAGACGGCAAATCCGGTCAGGCCCCGCCGCTCAGTTGAGGATCAGGCCGCTTCGCGGCGCTTGACCCAGGGGATCACCCGCAGGGTGACCGGGAGCATGACGGCTTCGACGACGACCTTGTAGATCCAGCCGACCAGGAAGAAGTTGATCACCGCCGGCCACGGGACGGCGTCGCCGCCCAAGAAGTTGCCCAGAGTGCTCCAGGCGATCAGGCTGAAGACCGCCGTGTCAGCGAGTTCGCCGACGATGGTGGACGTGATCAGTCGCACCCAGAGGTGCCGCTCGCCCCAGCGCTCCTTGATCCGAACCAGGACCAGCGCGTTGAGCAGCTGACCGGCCAGGTAGCCCAGCAGGCTGGCCACCACGAACCGAGGGACCACGCCCAGCACCGTGTGCCAGGCGTCCTGGTTCGGCCAGTCGGGCGAAGGCGGTGCGATGTCCACGATCACGAAGGTGAGCGACATCACCGCGGCCAGCACGAAGCCGGTGATGATGGTGCGGTTGGCTCGGCGCAGTCCGTAGACCTCCGCCAGGACGTCCCCCAGGATGTAGGTCAGTGGGAACAGAATCGCGCCGCCGTCGGTGAGGATCGGCAGCAGCTGAGCTCCGCCGACGCTCCAGTCGGGGCCGAAGGCAATCAGCTTGGTGGCTCCGATGTTCGAGATCAGGAGCATCCCGACGAAGGCGGCAACCACCAGGTCGTAGACCGAGCGGTTCGGGCGGGTTTCCAGCGTCGTCAGTTGCGGCACGAGTGCGGAGTGTAGTCGGCACGGTCCTCGGCCAGCGAGCCCGGTCCGCCGAACGCCGCGGACGGCTGCGCACACCCGGCACCCGATCCGCACTGCCGCTCGCTCCCGGCCGTGCCGAGTGGCAGGCTAGGGGTATGAGCGACTTTGACGAAGAAGTCCCCGACGAGGCCGAGCAGCTCGATCAGCTCCAGCCCGAAGAGACGTTGCTGGATCGTGGGGTCGCCGACGTGCTCGATGAGGGCTACGTCAGTGCCGAGAACTGGTCTACCGCCCAGGGATTCGGCAACACGGCGGCCGAGATGCGCCAGGGCGAGACCCTGGAGATGCGCGTGGTCCAGGAACTGCCCGAGGCCACCGAGCCGGGCGAGCCATGGCGTCCCGAGCCGGGGGAGGACCGCCAGGTCGGTGCGCAGCGGGCCGGACGCTTGGTGGACGCCAACGGAGGCCTGCCGGGCGAGGACACCGAAGCCCAGAGCATCGGTCGCGATGTCGGTATCGACGGTGGTGCGGCCACTGCGGAAGAAGCCGCGATGCACATCATCGATGAACTCGCCGATGACGAAGCCTGACCCGCAGCGGCCCGGCCCGCTCTACCCGCCCATCGAGCCCTACCTGACCGGACGCCTGGACGTCGGCGATGGGCACAGCCTCTACTTCGAGGAGGTCGGCAACCCGGACGGGAAGCCGGCCGTCTTCATCCACGGTGGGCCCGGCGGCGGACTGGTCGATGACTACCGACGCTACTTCGACCCGGAGCGCTATCGGGTGGTGCTGTTCGAGCAGCGCGGCTGTGGCCGCAGCACGCCGCACGCCTCCGCCCCGGACGCCGACCTGAGCACCAACACCACCTGGCATCTGGTCGCCGACCTGGAGAAGCTCCGTGCGGACCGCGGCATCGACACCTGGCTGGTCTACGGCGGCTCCTGGGGCAGCTCGCTGGCCCTGGCCTACGCCGAGAGCTACCCGCAGCGGGTCACCGAGCTGGTGCTGCGCGGGATCTTCACGCTGCGCCGCAGTGAGTTGGACTGGTACTACAACGGCGGGGCCGGCAACATCGCGCCGGAGTGGTGGCGCAGCTTCGAGGCGCCGCTGCCGGCCGGCTTCACCGGCGATCGGATCGCCAAGTTCAACGAGCTGCTCTTCGACCCGGACCCGGCCGTCCACCTGCCGGCCGGGATCGCCTGGACGACCTGGGAGGCGGCCACCTCGACGCTGGAGTTCGACCCGGCCCATGTCGAGGAGTTCTCCGACCCGGCTTTTACGCTGGCATTCGCCCGGATCGAGAACCACTACTTCCACAACGCCGGCTGGTTCCGCGAGGGCCAGTTGCTCGAGGAAGTGGACAAGATCCGACACATTCCGGGCGTGATCGTCCAGGGCCGCTACGACCTGCCCTGTCCGATCACCACGGCCGACGCCCTGCATCGGGCCTGGCCGGAGGCTGAGTACCACGTCGTGCTGGCCGGGCATGCCGCCGGCGAGCCGGAGATCGCCACGCAGCTGGTGGCGGCCACCGACCGGTTCGCCGCCAACTGGCCCCTTCGCTAGCCGGGCTACGATTGGCACCTGACCTTTCCAGGAGGACGCGCTGAACCAGCCGCAGGAGTCGACCGCAGAGCGTCGAGTCGCCATCCCCGTTTCGATCAACATGGTCTCTGTGCTCGGCCCACGAGATGAGTTTCTGCGCATCCTCGAAGCCGGGCTGGACGCCGACATTCACGTGCGCGGCAACGAGATCACCTTCTCGGGGTCTCCGCACGACGTGGCCCGCGCCGCCGACGTGCTCACCGAGCTGATTACCATCGTGCGCACCGGCCAGGGCTTGGCCGCCGACACCGTGGAGCGGGTGCTGGGGATGGCCGGCGAGGAGGTGAGTCCGGCCGAGGTGCTCACCCAGGACATCTTGTCCAGCCGCGGGAAGACGATTCGCCCCAAGACGCTGAACCAGAAGCGCTATGTGGACGCCATCGATGCCCACACGGTGGTCTTCGGGATCGGCCCGGCCGGCACCGGTAAGACCTACCTGGCCATGGCCAAGGCCGTCCAAGCGCTGCAGGCCAAGGAAGTGAACCGGATCATCCTGACCCGCCCGGCCATCGAGGCCGGTGAGCGGCTGGGCTTCCTGCCGGGCACCCTGAACGACAAGATCGACCCCTATCTGCGGCCGCTCTACGACGCGCTGCACGACATGATCGATCCCGAGTCGGTGCCGCGGTTGCTGACTGCCGGCACCATCGAGGTGGCCCCGCTGGCCTACATGCGCGGACGCACCCTGAACGATGCCTTCATCATTCTCGACGAGGCCCAGAACACCTCGATGGAGCAGATGAAGATGTTCCTGACCCGGCTCGGTTTCGGGGCCAAGATGGTGGTCACCGGGGACGTCACCCAGATCGACCTGCCCGGTGGCACCAAGAGCGGCCTGACCATGGTGGAAGAGATCCTGGACGGGGTCAACGACATCGCGTTCTGCCGACTGACCAGCCATGATGTCGTCCGGCACCGGCTGGTCGGACGAATCGTGGCCGCCTACGACCGGTTCGAGGCGACGTTGCCCCAGCCCAGGAGGAACTGATGATCGAGATCAACAACGAGTCCGGCGAGGCCGTCGACACCCAGCGGCTGAGCCAGTTAGCGGCGTTCGCGCTCGACGCTCTGCGGATCCACCCGGAGGCCGAGCTGTCCATCGTCCTGGTCGACGAGGACACCATGAGCGCCTACCACGAGCGGTTCATGGGGGAGCCCGGTCCGACCGATGTGCTCAGCTTCCCGATGGACGAGCTGCGCGCGCCGGAGCCGGACGAGGAGCCGCCGCTCGGCCTGCTCGGCGACATCGTCTTGTGCCCCACGGTGACCGCGGCGCAGGCGGCCAGCATGGGCCGCACCCCCGAGGAGGAGGCGGACTACCTGCTGATCCACGGATTGCTGCACCTGCTGGGCCACGACCACGCCGAGCCGGACGAGAAGAAGGTCATGTTCGACCTGAACGACAAGATCATCGCGGCCTGGACCGCTCAGCGCAGCTGAGGCACCGCACTCGCGCCGAGGCTCAGGCGACCACCGGTCGCAGGGCTGAGCCCGCGCGGCGCCCCGGACTCTCCTGGACGGCGAGCCACGCCTGTGCCAATCGACCGATCGCTTCGGTGACCACCTCGGCCGGATCCTTGTAGGGCAGCCGGACGAAGCTGTCCAGGCCGTGCTGCAGGGCGAACTGCGGTCCGGGACTGATCAGCAACTCCAGCTCACGGGCGGCCGCGGCGAGCTGGCGGGATCGCGGCTCGGGCAACTCCACCCACAAGCTGAGGCCGCCGGCCGGCACCGTCCAACGTGCCCCCGGCAAGGCCGAGGGCAGCGCGTCCACCATGGCCTGACGGGACGCCCGCAGCGCCGCGCGGCTCTCCGGGTGCAGCCCCGGGCGCGCGGCGAGCAACTCGGTCAGAGTCAGTTGCTCGAGGATGGGCGCGCCCAGGTCGTCGGCGATTCGGGCCTGGAGCAGCCGGGGCAGCAGCGGACGCGGCACCCGCAGCCAGCCGGTTCGCAGCCCACCCCAGTGCGACTTCGACGAGCTGCCGACCAGAATCGTCCGGGACAGGTGGGCGGCGAACGGCAGTGGCCGTTCCACCTCGTCCAGTTCCACTTCGAGCATGGTCTCGTCCACGATGGCCACGGTCCCGGCCCGGCGCAGTGCCGCCGCCAGCTGCTCCCGCTCGGCGTCGAGCATCAGGGCGCCGGTCGGGTTGTGGAAGTCCAGGATCAGCTGGGCGGCCACCGGACGGGTGGCCGCGACGGTGCTGGCGATCGCCTCCAGGTCCCAGCCGTCCGGCTCGACCGCGATCGGGATCAGCCGCGCCCCGGAGCGCCGGGCGGCATCGACGGAGTTCGGATAGGACGGCGTCTCGACCAGCACCGGATCGCCCGGACGAGTGAGGGCACGGACGGCCAGGCTCACTCCGGACAGAGCCCCGCTGACCACCAGGATCTGGTCGGGCTCGGTGGGCAGCCCTCGCTGCGCGTACCGCTGGGCGATCAGGGCCTGCAACTGGGGGAGTCCGGCCGTGGCGTAGCCGGTGCCGGCCAGATAGCTGGGCAGCTGTTGGACGGCCTTGGCGTAGGCCTCCGCCGTGCCGACCGGCGCCCGTCCGGCGGCACACGTCAGGTCGAGCAGTGCTTCGCCGGTGCCGAAGCCGGGCAGCAGTGCGCCGCCGACGCCCACCCGTTGTTGGCCCAGTGGAAGCGTGGCCACATGTCCTGATCCCTGGCGGGCGCGCAGGAAGCCGTCCTCGACCAGCACGGCATAGGCCCTGGTCACCGTGGTGCGGCTGAGGTCGAGGGCTTCGGTCAGCCGTCGCTCGCTGGGCAGTGCCTGTCCGCTGGGTAGGCGTCCGTCGGCGATCAGCAGCCGCAGCCCGTCGGCCAGCCATCGGTACGCCGGGACGTCCGGATCACGCGGGCCGAGCAGCCCGACCAGCCGAGCCATTCCGATGCGGGGGATTGCCACCAGGCCACTGTGTCTGAATTGGCTATTTTTGACAAGGCCAATCTTGGAGCAGGATCGAGGCATGTCCCGCACTGAACGTCCGACCGTGGCCCTGGCCGACCTCGATCCACTCGCCCAGCTCCGAGCCGGGCAGCTGGCCCGTCGGCTGCCGCAGTTGCTGATCGGGCTGTGGCTCTACGGCTTCGCCATGGCCATGTTCGTCCGCAGCGGCCTGGGCCTGGATCCGTGGGACGTCTTCCACGCCGGCCTACAGGGGCTGCTCGGGGTCTCCTTCGGCACCATCGTGATCGGCGTCGGGTTCGCCGTGCTGCTGCTGTGGATTCCGCTGCGCCAGTGGCCGGGCCTGGGCACCATCGCCAACGCCGTGGTGATCGGACTGGCGGCCGACTCGACCCTGGCGCTGATCCCGCCGGCCACCGACTGGCGGGTGTCCTGGGCGCTGCTGATCGGCGGACTCCTGCTCAACGGGCTGGCCGGCGGCCTGTACATCGGCTCCCAGCTCGGCCCCGGCCCGCGGGACGGCCTGATGACCGGACTGGCCCGGCGGACCGGCTGGTCGCTGCGACTGGTCCGCACCGGCCTCGAGCTCAGCGTGCTGGCCATCGGCTGGCTGCTGGGTGGTGCCGTGGGGATCGGCACCGTGGTCTATGCGCTGGCCATCGGGCCGCTCGTGCAGTTCTTCCTGCCGCTGGTGATGGTCCGGCTGGACCAGCCGGTCGCCGAGCCGGACGAGCTGGTCGAACCGGCTCAGTGCTGATCGGGTCCGCGCCCGGTAGGATTGGCCTCCACCAACCCGGACGAGGCGTGTGAGCACCTTTTGACCCAGAATGACTGGATCCTCGCGGCGGTAGCCGCTCTCAGTGTGTTGCTGGCCGCGCTGCTGACCGCAGCCGAAACCGCCCTGGCCGGGGTCTCCCGGGCGCGGGCCGAGAGCCTGATCGACGAGGGACGCCCCGGTGGTCGGCGGCTGCTGTTGATCGCCCAGGATCCGGCGCCGGCGCTGAACAGCTCGCTGTTCCTGCGGATCGTGTTCGAAGTGATCGCCACGGTGTGTGTCGGCTGGATCTTCTTCATGCACTTCGGTCAGCTCTGGGAGCAGCTCACCTATCCGGTGCTGACCATGGTGCTGGTCTCCTTCATCATCCTCGGAGTCGCCCCGCGCACCCTGGGTCGGCAGCACGCCGACGCGATCGCGCTGGCTGCGGCCGGTCCGCTCAGCGTCTTGTCGGTGGTGCTCGGCCCGGTCTCCCAGCTGATGATCCTGATCGGCAATGCGCTCACTCCGGGCAAGGGCTTCGCTGAGGGCCCGTTCACCTCCGAAGCCGAGCTGCGCGAACTGGTCGACATCGCCGAGGCCCGCGAACTGATCGAGGCCGACGAGCGCAAGATGATCCACTCGGTCTTCGAGTTGGGCGACACGATCGTCAAAGAAGTCATGGTGCCGCGCACCGAGATGGTCTACATCGAGCGCACCAAGACGCTTCGACAAGGCGTTTCGCTGGCGCTGCGGTCCGGCTTCAGCCGGATCCCGGTGGTCGGCGAGGACGTGGACGATGTGGTCGGCATCCTCTACCTCAAGGACATGATCCGGCGGATGTACGACAACCCGCAGGCGCAGACCTCCGAAGCCGTGGACGCGCTGATGCGTCCGCCGACCTTCTGCCCGGACTCCAAGCCGGTCGACGAGTTGCTCCGCGAGATGCAGCTGACTCGCAGCCACGTGGTGATCGTGGTGGACGAGTTCGGTGGCACGGCCGGGCTGGCCACCATCGAGGACGTCCTGGAGGAGATCGTCGGCGAGATCGTCGACGAGTACGACCAGGAGCTGGCTCCGGTCGCCGAGCTGGGCGACGGCCGGTTCCGAGTGTCGGCTCGGCTGGGCATCGAGGACCTGGGGGAGCTGTTTGGGCTCGACGTCGACGACGATGATGTGGACACGGTGCTCGGACTGATGGCCAAGGAGCTGAACAAGGTGCCGATCCCGGGCTCTGTGGTCCGCTGGGAGGGCATCGAACTGACCGCCGAGCGGGGCAGTGGACGCCGCCACTCGATCCAGACCGTGTTGGCCGCCCTGGCCGCTGATGATGATCCGGCCGCGGAGGCCGCTGCCAAGCTGGCCACCGAGTCGGCCAGGAGGAACACATGAAATCCGGCTTCGCCTGTTTCGTCGGACGCCCCAACGCGGGCAAGTCGACGCTGACCAATGCCCTGGTCGGCAGCAAGATCGCGATCGCATCGGCCAAGCCGCAGACCACGCGTCATGTGGTCCGCGGCATCCGCAACACCGAGGACTCCCAGCTGATCCTGGTCGACACCCCCGGCCTGCACCGTCCGCGCACCCTGCTCGGTGAGCGACTCAACGACTTGGTCTATCAGACCTGGTCGGAGGTCGACGTGATCGGAGTCTGCCTGCCGGCCAGCCAGCGGATCGGCCCCGGCGACACCTTCCTGGTCTCCGAGATCGCCAAGCTGGACAAGGTGCCGACCCTGGTGGCCCTGGCCACCAAGTCCGACCTGGTCAGCAAGGCCCGGCTGGCTGAGCACCTGGTCAAGATCGCCTCGCTGGAGGAGGAGCTCGGCATCCGCTGGGCGAGCATCATTCCGGTGTCGGCGCTGACCGGCGATCAGGTGGACGACGTGGCCGATGAACTGGTCAAGCTGCTCCCCGAGGGCCCGCGCTACTACCCCGACGACACTGTGACCGACGAGCCCACCGAGACTCGGATCGCCGAGCTGATCCGCGAGGCCGTCCTGGAGGGGGTCCGCGACGAGCTGCCGCACTCGGTGGCCGTGATGATCGACGAGATGGGTCAGCGAGAGGGCCGTCCGGCCGATCGTCCGCTGTTGGACATCTTCGCCTCGATGGTGGTGGAGCGGGATTCCCAGAAGGGAATCATCATCGGCCACCGCGGCGAGCGGCTGAAGGCGGTCGGCACTGCCGCCCGCACTCAGATCGCCGAGCTGGTCGGAATGCCGGTGCACCTGGATCTTCACGTGAAGGTCCTCAAGGACTGGCAGCGCTCGCCGAAGTTCCTGGATCGGCTGGGCTTCTAGGTGTCCAAAATGCGCTCGATCTTTACCAAGGGCCGAGACGTGTGACAGCATGACTTCCATGTTGTGGGTGCGACTCCTGCTTGTTCGCCGCAGCGAGGCCTAGAGAATCCGATCAGGCCTCCTCGCTGCGGAGTTCGTCACGCGCCTGGCACTCAGCCCGCACAGCGAGGATCCCATGACCACCAACATCTTCTCTTTCTCCACGCGCCCGCAGTCTCCGCTGGTGCAAAGCCCGTCCCCGATGCCGTATCAGCGCTACCACGCGTTCGAGCCGGTGGACGTCCCCGACCGCACCTGGCCGACCAAGAAGATCACTCAGGCGCCGCGCTGGCTGTCCACCGATCTGCGCGACGGCAACCAGGCGCTGATCGACCCGATGACCCCGTCCCGCAAGCGCAAGATGTTCGACATGCTGGTCCGGATGGGCTACAAGGAGATCGAGGTCGGTTTTCCGTCGGCGTCCAAGACCGACTTCGACTTCGTCCGCAGCCTGATCGAGTCCGATGCCATTCCCGATGACGTCCAGATCAGCGTCCTCACCCAAGCCCGTGAGGACCTGATCGATCGCACCGCGCAGTCCCTGATCGGGGCCAAGCGGGCGAACATCCACCTGTACAACGCAACGGCAGAACTGTTCCGTCGGGTGGTTTTCAAGGTCACCGAGGCCGAATGCATCGAGCTGGCCACCCGGGGCACCGAGCTGGTGATGAGGTACGCCGACAAGTACCTCTCCGACGTGGAGTTCGGCTACCAGTACAGCCCGGAGATCTTCACCCAGACCCCGACCGACTTCGCCATCGAGGTCTGCAATGCGGTGATCGACGTCTGGCAGCCCGGCGTCGGTCGGGAGATCATCCTGAACCTGCCGGCCACCGTGGAGATGTCCACCCCGAACACCTACGCCGACCAGATCGAGTACTTCGGCCGGCACATCAACAACCGTGAGTTCGTGGCCATCTCGCTGCATCCGCACAATGACCGCGGCACCGCGGTGGCGGCCACCGAGCTGGCTCTGATGGCCGGCGCCGATCGCGTCGAGGGCTGCCTGTTCGGTCACGGTGAGCGCACCGGAAACGTAGACCTGATCACCTTGGGCCTGAACCTGTTCACTCAGGGCATCGACCCCCAAATCGACTTCTCCGACATCGACGAGATCCGTCGGACGGTGGAGTACTGCACCAACCTGCCGGTCCACCCGCGCCACCCATACGCAGGGGACCTGGTCTTTACCGCCTTCTCGGGCTCCCACCAGGACGCCATCAAGAAGGGGCTGGAGGTGCTGGAGAAGACGGCGGCCTCCCAGGGGAAGTCTCTGCACGAGATTCCCTGGGAGGCGCCGTACCTCCCGATCGATCCGCACGATGTCGGCCGCAACTACGAGGCCGTGATCCGGGTCAACAGCCAGTCCGGCAAGGGCGGCATGGCCTACCTGATGAAGTCCGAGCACAAGCTGGATCTGCCGCGTCGGCTGCAGATGGAGTTCTCCCGGGTGGTCCAGAGCCACACCGACTCCGAAGGTGGCGAGGTCTCTCCGCAGCAGCTGTGGGAGATCTTCTCCGATGAGTACCTGACCTTGGCCGATCCGCTGAACCTGGTCACGGTGAAGTCGGTGGCCAATGGCAATGGCTATGCGATCACCGCGACCGTGGTTGATCGTGGCGAGACCAGGGAGATCTCCGGTGAGGGCAATGGCCCGGTGTCGGCCTTCGTGGACGCGCTGAGCCTGCTCGGCTACCACGTGCGAGTGCTGGACTACACCGAGCACGCCCTGTCCGCCGGCGGCGACGCCATGGCTGCGGCCTACGTGGAGACCGAAGTCGGCGAAGGCGACAACGCTCGGGTGCTGTGGGGAGTGGGCCTCAACGCGTCCATCGTCACCGCCTCACTGGCGGCCGTGGTCTCGGCCATCAACCGGGACATCCGCGACCGTGACGGCGAACTGGCCACCGCCGGCGTCTAGTCACTCCTGCTGACCAGCCTCCGTGCGGCGTCCGGGACACCTCGGACGCCGCACGGCCCAGACCGCTCCGGCCGATAGGATTCGACCCATGCCCAAAGTCCTCACCGAACTCCCGATTGGCGAACGTGTCGGTCTAGCCTTCTCCGGCGGCCTGGACACCTCTGTGGCGGTCGCCTGGATGCGCGAGCGCGGTGCGATCCCGTGCACCTACACCGCCGACCTGGGCCAGTACGACGAGCCCGACATCGACTCGGTCCCCGGCCGGGCCGGTGCTTACGGTGCCGAGATCTCCCGGATGGTCGACTGCAAGTCGGCCATGGTCGAGGAGGGCCTGGTTGCCCTGGCCTGCGGTGCGTTCCACATTCGCACCGGCGGCAAGACCTACTTCAACACCACCCCGATCGGACGCGCCGTCACCGGCACCATGCTGGTCCGCGCCATGCGCGAGGACGACGTCTGGATCTGGGGCGATGGCTCCACCTACAAGGGCAATGACATCGAGCGGTTCTACCGCTACGGCCTGATGGCCAACCCGCAGCTGAGGATCTACAAGCCCTGGCTGGACGCCGACTTCGTCCGTGAGCTGGGCGGCCGCGCCGAGATGAGCCAGTGGCTGGCCGAGCGCAACCTGCCCTACCGCGATTCCAAGGAGAAGGCCTACTCCACCGACGCCAACATCTGGGGCGCCACCCATGAGGCCAAGGAGCTGGAGAACCTGAACGTCGGCATCGAGATCGTCGAGCCGATCATGGGCGTCCGGTTCTGGGACCCGGCAGTCGAGATCGGCGTCGAGGACGTCACGGTCACCTTCGAGCAGGGCCGTCCGGTCGCCATCAACGGCCAGGGCTTCGCCTCGGCCGTCGAGCTGGTGCTGGAGGCCAACGCCATCGGCGGACGGCACGGTCTGGGGATGAGTGACCAGATCGAGAACCGGATCATCGAGGCCAAGTCCCGTGGCATCTACGAGGCTCCGGGGATGGCGCTGCTGCACATCTGCTACGAGCGCCTGGTCACCGCCATCCACAACGAGGACACCTTCACCAACTACCAGGTCGAGGGTCGCAAGCTCGGTCGGCTGATGTACGAGGGCCGCTGGTTGGACCCGCAGGCGCTGATGGTGCGCGAGTCGCTGCAGCGCTGGGTGGCCTCTGCCATCACCGGCTCGGTGACTCTGCGGCTGCGCCGTGGTGACGACTGGACGATCCTCGACACCGAGGGCCCGGCGCTGTCCTACCACCCGGAGCGGCTGTCCATGGAGCGGGTCGGGGACGCGGCCTTCGGGCCGGTGGACCGGATCGGTCAGCTCACCATGCGCAACCTGGATATCGCCGACTCCCGGACCCGGCTGGAGCAGTACGCCCAGCTCGGTCTGGTCGGTGGCGAGGTGGCCTCCCTGGTCGGGGTGCTCGAGCCCGGCCAGGCCAAGGGGATCACCTCCGGTGAGTCCACCGAAGAGGACATCGAGGCCGCCCAGCTGCGTTCCGGCCTGGACTCCGGCTCCGACTAGTCGCCGGCCGCGCCCACCCGGACCGGCCGGGCGCGGCGCTCAGCTCGTCTGGTTGGGCAGCGCACCGCCGTAGCGGCGGTCGCGCTGCGCATACTGCTCGATGGCCCGCCACAGGTCGCGGCGATCGAAGTCCGGCCACAGCCGATCCAGGAACACCAGTTCGGCGTAGGCGGCCTGCCAGAGCATGAAGTTGGACGTCCGCTGCTCTCCGGACGATCGGATGAACAAGTCGACGTCGGGGATCTGCGGAGCGTAGAGGAAGTGCCGCAGCTTCTCCTCGGTCAGCTTGTCGGGGTTCAGTCGGCCCTCTTTGGCGGCCTGAGCGATCCGCTTGGCGGCGTCGACCAGCTCGGCTCGTCCGCCGTAGTTCATGCAGAACTGCAAGGTCAGCACCGTGTTGTCGGCGCTCTGCCGTTCGGCGTCGACCAGCTCCTTGGCCACGGTGCGCCACATCCGCGGGTTGCGTCCGGACCAGATGATCTTCACCCCCATGGCGTCCAGCTCGTCGCGGCGGCGATGGATCACCTCGCGGTTGAACTGCATCAGCCAGCGCACCTCGTCGGGGGAGCGGCGCCAGTTCTCGGTGGAGAAGGCGTAGGCCGAGACGTGCTTCACGCCGATCTCGATGGCGCCGGCCAGGACGTCCATCAGTGACTCCTCGCCCTTGGCGTGGCCGGCTGTGCGGGGGAGTCCCCGCTGCTTGGCCCAGCGGCCGTTGCCGTCCATCACGATGGCGACGTGAGCCGGGACGAACTTCGCATCGATCGCCGGCGGGCGAGCTCCACTGGGATGCGGGAATGGTGGCACGACCTGTTTTGGCACGGCGCCAGCCTAGCCAGAGCGGCGGCGCACAGGCGTGTTCTCCATCCGCGAACAGAGTTGAGTCCTGGGGGCTCAACTCCTTGATTCCGGCGGAAACCGGGTGCACACTGGCGTTAGCACTCAGTTGGTGTGAGTGCTAACCGCTAGACGACAGGAGTACCACAATGGCTCGTGCATACGACCCCTTCCGGGAGATGGAGCGCTGGTTCGCGGACGCCGCTCGGACGCCCACGAGTGCCGCAATGCCGATGGATCTGTATCGCGACGGTGACGTCTTCGTCACCCGGATCGATCTGCCCGGTGTCGACCCCGCCTCGATCGACGTGGACGTCGACGACCGCACCCTGACCGTGCGCGCCGAGCGCAAGGTCGAGACCACCGACTCGCAGAAGTGGCTGGTCCGGGAGCGTCCGGCCGGTACCTTCGCCCGCCAGCTGACCCTTGGCTACGGGGTGGCGCTGGACAAGATCGAGGCCCAGTACGCCGACGGCGTGCTCAGCCTGCGGATCCCGGTGGCCGAGGAGGCCAAGCCGCGCAAGATCAGCGTGGCCCACGCCGGTGGCGCCACTGAGATCGAAGGCTCGCTGGCCAGCTGAGTCCACTCGACAACCACTGAGCGGCTCGTCGACTTTGGTCGGCGGGCCGCTCGGCCGTCTCAGGCGAACGCGGCCGACACCTTGGTGAGTCGGTTCACCTGGGCTCGGCTCAGCTTGAGTTCGATGGCGGCCAGAAGCGGAGCCACCTGTTCCACGGAACTGGCGCTGGCGATCGGGGCGATCACGGACGGCTGCTGACGCAGCCAGGCCAGGGCCACCGTGGCCGGCTCGACGCCGAGTTCCTCGCCGAGCTCATTGAGGACGTCCACCACGGCGAAGCCGGCCTCAGAGGCGTAGTGCTTGACCCGGGCCGCTCGCGGACCGCGCGGCGGCTCGTCGCGGTTGTACTTGCCGGTGAGGAAGCCCGCAGCCAGGCTGAAGTAGGGGACGACGGCCAGGTGCCGATCGGTGGCCAGCTCCGCCATACCGGAGGACTCGACCTCGGCGCGATGCACCAGGTTGTACTCCGGCTGCAGCGCGACCGGTGCGGCCAGGCCTTCGGTCTCGGCAACGGTGAGCACTTCACTGATCCGCTCGGTGCTGAAGTTGGACAGCCCGTAGTGGCGGATGGCGCCGTCGCGAATCATCTGGTCGAAGGCGCCCACCCATTCGGCAACCGGGACGTGCAGGTCGTCCTCGTGGGCGTAGTAGAGGTCGATGGTGTCCAGACCCAGGCGCCGTCGCGACCCGTCCAGGCAGATCTTCAGGTTCGCCGGGCGCAGTCCACGGTGAATCGGGTGCTTGGCGACCTTGGTCGCGATCACCGGACGCTTGGCGCTGCCGCGTCGCTGCAACCAGCCGCCGATGACCCGCTCGGACTCTCCCCCGGTGTGGCCGGGAACCCAGGCCGAGTACACGTCCGCCGTGTCGACGAAGTTGCCGCCTCCGTCCACGAAAGCGTCCAGGATCCGCTCGGCGGAATCCCGGTCAGCGGTCCAGCCGAAGACGTTGCCACCCAGGCAGAGTGGGGCAACCTTCAGTGTCGCGATGGTCCTCATTGCGCAAGCGTAGTGCGGGGCGCTCGCTTAGGGGAGGAAGTGCGCCGACTAGCTGTGCGCCACCGCGGCGGCCTCGATCGGCAGCCCAGCCACGAAGCGGCTCCGGAAGGCCGCGAAGCCGTCCACATCGGCCGGATCGGGCTGGACGGTCTCCAGCGGCGCATCGGCGAAGACCCGTCCGCTGAGGTAGTCGTCCAGGCTGATGGTGCCGTCGTTATCGCGGGTGTACGCGGCCAGGACCGCGATGCCCCAGGCGCCGCCCTCGCCGGCGATCTCGCCGACCGACACCGAGGTGTTCAGGGCTGCCGCCAAGATCTGCTGGCCGACTCCCTTGGTCTTGAACAGGCCGCCGTGGGCGAACATGGTGTCGATCTCGACGCCCTCGCCGCGGAGCACCTCCATGCCGATGCTCAGGCTGCCGAGCGCGGCGAACAGCTGGGTGCGCATGAAGTTGGCTAGGGTGAACCTGCTGTCCGGGGTGCGGGTGAACAGCGGACGTCCCTCGGCGAAGCCGGTGATGTGCTCGCCGGAGAGGTAGTTGTAGGCCAGCAGTCCGCCGCCGTCGGCGTCGCCGGAGAGGGCGGCGCGGAACAGGGTCTCGAAGATCTGCCCGCTATCGGCCGAGGAGCCCAGTGCCTTGGCGAACTCGGCGAACAGGCCGACCCAGGAGTTGAGCTCGCTGGCCCCGTTGTTGCAGTGCACCATGGCTACCAGGTCACCGGCCGGGGTGGTGACCAGGTCGAGCTCGGAGTGCTGCTCGCGCAGCTGGCTCTCCAGCACCACCATGGCGAAGATGGACGTTCCGGCGCTGACATTGCCGGTGCGCTTGGCCACCGAGTTGGTGGCCACCATGCCGGTGCCGGCGTCGCCCTCGGGCGGTGCGGCCACCGCTCCGGGCTGCAGCTTCCCGGACGGGTCGAGCAGGCGGGCGCCGGCCTCAGTGAGGCGTCCGGCGACCGCACCGGCCGGAAGCACGTCCGGCAGCAAGTCGGCCAGGCTCCAGTCGACCCGGCCCGCGACCAGCGCGTCGAACTTGGCGATCATCTCGGTGTCGAAGCCGCCGGTGGTGATGTCGATCGGCAGCATGCCGGACGCGTCGCCGACCCCCAGCACTCGCTCGCCGGTCAGTGCGGTGTGGACGTAGCCGGCCAGCGTGGTGAAGTGGGCGACCTTCCCGACGTGCGCCTCGCCGTTGAGGATGGCCTGGTAGAGGTGGGCGATGCTCCAGCGCTGCGGGATGTTGTAGCCGAACAGCGCGGTCAACTCGGCGCTGGCCGCCTCGGTGATCGTGTTGCGCCAGGTGCGGAACGGAACCAGCAGGTTGCCGTCGGCGTCAAAGGGCAGGTAGCCGTGCATCATGGCGGAAATGCCGATGCTGCCGATGGTGGTCAGCTCGACGCCGTGGCGCTGCGAGACGTCGGCGGCCAGGCTCGCGAAGCAGTCGGCCAGGCCAGCCCAGATGGCCTCGGTGGAGTAGGTCCAGATCCGATCGACGAACTGGTTCTCCCAGTCATGGGCCCCCACTGCCAGCGGCTGATTGTCCGGGCCGACCAGGACTGCTTTGATCCTTGTCGAACCGAACTCGATGCCCAAAGCGGTGTTCCCGCTGGCGATGGCTGAGGCAGCCGTTGCGTCGATCATCTTTGATCCTCCATTCGCCGGCCCGCGTCCTACGCCGAGCCACCCGCCAATCATGGCAGGGAAGCCAGTGTTGCTGCTAGCGGTAACACGCCTGATCGCGGTGCTGCCTGGCCGGATGCGTGGCGCCGCTGAGTGACAATGGTCGGGTGCCGACCTACCGGGATGAGGCGGTCGTCCTGCGGACCCACAAACTGGGCGAGGCCGACCGGATCATCACGCTGCTCTCCAAAGAGCACGGCAAGGTGCGGGCGGTCGCGCGCGGGGTCCGGCGCACCTCCTCCAAGTTCGGCGGACGGCTGGAACCGTTCAGCCACGTGGACCTTCAGTTCGCCACCGGACGCACCCTCGACGTGATCACCCAGGCGGTCACCCTGCACGCCTACGCCGCACCGCTGGGGGAGGACTATCACAGCTACACGGTCGGCCAGGTGATGATCGAGACCGCCGACCGGCTGGTTGTGGAGGAGGGCCAGCCCACCGTCCGGCAGTTCCGGCTGCTGGTCGGTGCGCTGCAGGCACTGACTGCCGGCACCTCGGACGGGCCGCGTCCCCCTGAGGTGATCATGGACTCCTACTTGCTGCGGGCAGCGGCCTTGGCCGGCTACGCCCCGAGCCTGGTCGACTGCGCGCGCTGCGGCGAGGCCGGCCCGCACAGCGGGTTCTCTCCGCAGTTGGGCGGGGTGGTCTGTGTGAACTGTCGCCCGCCGGGTTGCGCCCGTCCGGAGCCGGCGGTGTTGGCCTATCTGGTGGCCGCACTCAGTGGCGATTGGGTGGCAACCCGCGAGCTGAGCACCCGCACCCGCCGGCTGGGCAGCGGGCTGGTGGCGGCGTTCATGTCCTGGCATCTGGACCGGGGACTGCGCTCGCTGCAGCATCTGGACGACACCCGGCACTGGCCCGAAACCGTGGTCAGCGACCTGGTCTGAGCCGCACTGCGGGTGCATTCGGTTACCGGTGGACGCTAGGTGACAGGGCTCGGTGATAACGTTAACATCATGCTGGTGTGCGATGGCGCCACCTGTCGTGAAGGGAGTCGGAGAGCAGTGAAAACCCTGCCGCGAACCACCGTGATCAGCCGATCGGTTACAGCTGGGCAGGGGGTTGCTCGATGACCGGCGTTCCCGCTGAACTGCGTAGTCAGGTGGAGGCGCTCAAGGCCGAGGTGGCCGCGCTGCATGCGGAGTTGCCTCGCAACAACCTGGTCGTCTGGACCGCCGGAAATGTCTCGGCCCGGGTTGCCGGCGCCGACCTCTTGGTGATCAAGCCGTCCGGCGTCTCCTACGACGAGCTGACCGCGGATTCGATGGTGGTCTGCGACCTCGATGGGAACCTGGTCGAGGGCACCCGCAGCCCGTCCTCGGACACTGCGGCCCACGCCTACGTCTACAAGCACATGCCGCACGTGGGCGGTGTCGTCCACACCCACTCCGACTACGCCACGGCCTGGGCCGCTCGCCGGGAGCCGATCCCGTGCGTGCTGACCATGATCGCCGACGAGTTCGGCGGCGACATCCCGATCGGTCCGTTCGCCCTGATCGGGGATGACTCGATCGGTCGCGGGATCGTCGAGACGTTGACCAACAGCCGCTCCCGGGCGGTCCTGATGGCCAACCACGGCCCCTTCACCATCGGCAGCGATGCCCGGGACGCGGTCAAGGCTGCGGTCATGGTCGAGGACGTCGCCCGAACCGTCCACCTTTCTCGGCAACTGGGCCAGCCGGTGCCCATTGCGCCCTCCGACATCGACCGGCTGTTCGACCGCTATCAGAATGTCTATGGACAAGGGAGTTCCAAATGAGTAAGCAGATCTGGTTCCTGACCGGAAGCCAGGGCCTGTACGGCGATGACGTCCTGCTTCAGGTTCGCGATCAGTCCGCGCAAATCTCCAACGTGCTGGCAGCCTCGCCCGAGATCCCGGTCGAGGTCGTCGCCAAGCCGGTGCTCACCGACGCGACCGCGATTCGGCGGGTGATGTTGGACGCGAACTCCGATGACGACTGTGTCGGCGTGATCGCCTGGATGCACACCTTCTCCCCGGCGAAGATGTGGATCGGCGGCATGGACGCGCTGCGCAAGCCGTTCCTGCATCTGCACACTCAGGCCAACGTCGAGCTGCCCTGGGCCAGCATCGACATGGACTTCATGAACCTCAACCAGGCCGCGCACGGTGACCGGGAGTTCGCGTTCATCGCTACCCGGCTCGGGGTGCCGCGCAAGACCGTTGCCGGCCATGTCTCGGATCCCACGGTGGTGTCCCGGATCGGCGTCTGGTCGCGTGCCGCGCTGGCCAAGGCCGATCTGGCCGCGCTCAAGGTCGTCCGCTTCGGCGACAACATGCGCAACGTGGCGGTCACCGAGGGCGACAAGGTCGAGGCCGAGCGTCGCTTCGGAGTGTCGGTGAACACCTACGGGGTCAATGACCTGGCCGCGGTCGTCGACACCATCACCGAGGCCGAGGTCGATCCGCTGATCGCCGAGTACGCCGATCTGTACGACGTCGTCCCCGAGCTGCTGCCCGGTGGCGATCGTCACGACTCGCTGCGCTATGGCGCCAAGATCGAGCTCGCCCTGCGCCGCTTCGTGGTCGAGGGTGGCTACGGCGCCTTCACCAGCAACTTCGAGGATCTCGGTGCGCTGCGCCAGCTGCCCGGCCTGGGCGTCCAGCGGCTGATGGGCGAGGGGATCGGCTTCGCCGGCGAGGGTGACTGGAAGACCGCCGTGCTGGGCAGGACGCTGATGACCATGGCCGCCGGGTTGCCCGGCGGGACCTCGTTCATGGAGGACTACACCTACAACCTGACCCCCGGCCAGGAGCTCAGCCTCGGCGCCCACATGCTCGAGGTGTCGCCGCTGATCGCCGAGGGCAAGCCGCGGATCGAGATCCACCCGCTGGGGATCGGCGGACGTGAGGACCCGGTCCGGATGGTCTTCGATGCGGCTCCTGGTGAGGGTGTCGTCCTGGGCATGTGCGATCTGGGGGATCGGTTCCGGCTGGTCGCCAACGAGATCACGGTGGTCCATCCGCTCGCCGAGATGCCGAAGCTGCCGGTCGGCCGCGCCGTGTGGAAGGCCAAGCCCGACTTCAGCACCTCGACGGAATGCTGGCTGGCCGCCGGCGGCCCGCACCACACGGTGCTGTCCACGGCCATCACGGCCGAGCACCTGACCGACCTGGCCGAGATGCTGAGCACCGAGCTGACACTGATCGGGGCTGGCACCCAGACCGGTCAGTTCCTCAAGGAGCTGCGCTGGAACAACGCCTACTACCGGTTGGCCCTGGGCTTCTGACCTGAGCCGAGAGGGCCCGTCCGACGTTGCCGGACGGGCTCTTTTCGTGTTGCTTGGGGGAGCTGCGCACTGCCATGCCAGGGGAGAAACGCATCGCCCCGGCCGTTCCCGGCCGGGGCGATGCAGACTTCTCGGATGCTGCGATCAGGCAGCGACCTCGGAACGACGCCGGTTCCACAGGTCGAAGGCCACGGCGAGCAGCAGGACGATGCCCTTGGCGACCGACTGCAGCTGCATCTGCCAGCCGAGCAGCGACATGATGTTGCTGATCACGGCCATCAGCAGACCGCCGATCATCGCGCCGCCGACGCGTCCGATGCCACCGGTGGTCGATGCGCCACCGATGAAGCAGGCGGCGATGGCGTCCAGCTCGAGGCCGTTGCCGGCGCCGGGCTGAGCAGCATTCATTCGGGACGAGTAGACGATGCCGGCCACTGCCGAGAGCAGGCCCATGTTCACGAAGATCCAGAAGTTGATCCGGCGAACCCGGACGCCCGACAGCTGGGCGGCGTTGAGGTTGCCGCCGATCGCGTAGACGTGACGGCCGAACACCGAGCGCTGGCTGAGCACCGAGTAGACAACGAAGAGGACCAGCACCAGCACCAGCACGTTGGGCAGGCCACGGTGCGAGGCGAGCTCGAAGCCGAGCCACATCACCACGACCGCGATCAGAACCAGCTTGCCGATGAACAGCGGCAGCGACTCCACGCTCTGCTGGTAGGCGAGCCGGCCCTGGCGGGTCCGCCACTGCAGATAGGCGAAGACCAGGGCACCGATCCCGAAGACCAGCAGGGTGAAGACGTCGATTCCGTTGCCACCGAGCAGGCCGTTCTGGAACCCGTTGTTGATCTCGTAGTAGGTGCCGCCGAACGGGGACAGCGAGATCGAGTTGAGCACCTGGTAGGTCAGGCCGCGGAAGATGAGCATGCCGCCCAGGGTCACGATGAAGCCCGGGATGCCGACGAAGGCCACCCAGAACCCGTGCCAGACGCCGACCAGCAGGCCGACCAGAAGGGCGGCCAGCACACCCATGTACCAGGGCATGTGCATCTTGATCACCACGACTGCGGCGACCGCGCCGGTCAGCGCGACCACCGAGCCGACCGACAGGTCGATCTGGGCGGCAACGATGACCAGCAGCATGCCCATGGCCAGGATGAGGATGTAGGAGTACTGCTGGACGATGTTGCTGATGTTGCCCGGCGACAGGAAGTTCGGGCTCGCGATCGAGGCTGCCAGGAACACCACCGCGAATGCGATCGCGATGCCGCTCTGGCGTAGGTTCCGAGTCAGAAGCTCCCGGAGGCCAGCCGTGGCCGGCTTGGCGGGGGCGAGCGTTTCGGTCATCAGTTGAGTCCCTTCAGTTCCATATCCGAGGGCTGCTCGGCGCCGCTCCGCGCCGCCTCAGCCAACACGTTCTTGCCGTTCTTGGCCGGAAGCGCGGCTCCGCGCTCCACGGTCATGAGCTCCATCAGCGTGTGCTGGGTGGCCTCAGCCACCGGCAGCTCACCGGTCATCCGTCCGTAGGCGATGGTGTAGATGCGATCGCAGATGCCGAGCAGTTCGGGCAGCTCGGAGGAGATCACCACGACCGCCTTACCCTCGGCCACCATCCGGTTGATGATCGTGTAGATCTCGTACTTCGCGCCGACGTCGATGCCTCGGGTCGGCTCGTCGAGAATCAGCACGTCCGGATCGGTGTACAGCCACTTGCTCAGCACGACCTTCTGCTGGTTGCCGCCGGAGAGCTTTCCGGCCAGGGCCATCACCGTCGGGGTCTTGATGTTCAAGCTGGCCCGGTAGTCCTCGGCGACCTTGAGTTCCTCATTGCTGTTGACCCAACCGTTCTTGGCCAGCTTGAAGATGCCGGCTGCGGAGATGTTGTGTCGCACGTCGTCGAGAAGGTTCAGTCCGAACCGCTTGCGGTCCTCGGTGCAGTAGGCGATTCCCGCAGTGATCGCGGACGAGACGGTCCCGGTGTCGACGACCTTGCCGTGCATCTTCACCTGACCGGAGATGTCGCGACCGTAGGAGTGGCCGAACAGGCTCATGGCCAGCTCGGTGCGTCCGGCGCCCATCAGTCCGGCGATGCCGACCACCTCGCCGGCGCGCACATTGAAGCTCGCCTTGTCGATGATCAGCCGTCCCGGCTGAGTCGGGTGATAGACCGTCCAGTCCTCCACTTCGAGGACCGGGGCTCCGATGCTCGGGGTCCGCTCGGGATAGCGGTGCTCCAGATCACGGCCGACCATGCCGCGGATCATCCGCTCCTGGGTGGCCGTGGGGTCGGACATGTCCATGGTCTCGATCGTCCGGCCGTCGCGGATGATCGTGGTGTTGTCGGCGATCGCCGCGATCTCATTCAGCTTGTGCGAGATGACGATCGAGGTGATGCCTTCGGCCTTCAGCTGCCGAATCAGTTCGAGCAGATGCTCGGAGTCGGTGTCGTTCAGCGCCGCAGTCGGCTCATCGAGGATCAGCAGCTTCACGTCCTTGGACAGTGCCTTGGCGATCTCGATGAGTTGCTGCTTGCCCACACCGAGCTGGGAGACCGGCGTGGTGGGGTTCTCGTGGAGTCCGACTCGAGCCATCAGCTGAGCGGCCTCGTGGTTGGCCTTGTTCCAGTCGATCAGGCCACCGATTCCCTTGACCTCGTTGCCGAGGAAGAGGTTCTCGGCGACCGAGAGGTAGGGCACCAGCGCGAGTTCCTGGTGGATGATGACGATTCCCTTGGCTTCGGAATCGTTGATCGACGAGAAGCGCACTTCTTCGCCCTCGAAGTAGATCTCACCCTTGTAGCTGCCGTGCGGGTACACGCCGCTGAGCACCTTCATCAGAGTGGACTTGCCGGCGCCGTTCTCGCCGCAGATGGCGTGGATTTCACCCTTGTCCACCGTCAAAGTCACGTCCGAAAGGGCCTTGACTCCGGGGAACTCCTTGGTGATCGAACGCATCTGAAGAATCTGGTTCATTCGCTCTTCCTTGTGAAGACGGGCGTCCGGGGTGGACTCAGCAGATACTGAGCCCACCCCGGCCTCCGTGATGCGTCTTACTTAGCGACGCCGGACTTGACCTCTTCAGCGGTCCAGTAGCCGGAATCGACCAGCAGGGACTGAATGTTGTCGGCGTACACGGTGTCGACCTCGAGCAGGAAGGACGGGACGACCTTCTTGCCGTTGTTGTAATCCTTGGTGTTGTTGGCCTCAGGAGTCTTGCCACTCAGGAAGTCCTGCGAAGCCTTGACGGCCTCGGCCGCGAGCTTGCGGGTGTCCTTGAAGATGGTGGACTGCTGAACGCCATCGGCAATCAGCTTGACCGACGCGATCTCGGCGTCCTGGCCGGTAACAACCGGCAGGCCATCCTTGATCGACGGGCCCATGCCAACACCCTGGAGAGCGGTGATGATGCCGCGGGAGATGCCGTCGTACGGCGACAGAACGCCCTTCAGGCCAGTGCCCTTGCCACCGTAGGTGGAGGTGAGCAGGTCTTCCATGCGCTTCTGAGCGGTCTCCTGCAGCCACCGCAGGGTTGCGGCCTGCTCGATGGTGGTCTGCTTGGACTTCACAACCAGGGTGCCGTCAGCGATGAAGGGCTTCAGGGTGTCCTGTGCGCCATTCCAGAAGAAGTGCGCGTTGTTGTCGTCCAGCGAGCCGGCGAACATCTCGATGTCCTGGCCCTTGGCGGCCTTGCCGGTGGCCTTGCCGTCCTTGTCGGTCACGCCGAGGCCGAACAGCAGAGCGTTCGCCTGTGCCACGCCAACCTTGTAGTTGTCGAAGCTGACGTAGAAGTCGACGTTCTGGCTGTCGCGGATCAGGCGGTCATAGGAGATGACCTTGATGCCCTTGGAAGCAGCGGTCTCCAGCTGCGAGGTCAGGGCGGTGCCGTCGATCGCGGCAATGATCAGCAGCTTGGCGCCACCGGTGATCATGGCGTCGATCTGCTGGGTCTGAGTTGGGATGTCGTCGTTGGCGTACTGCAGGTCGACCTTGTAGCCGGCCTTCTCGAGGCCTTCCTTGACGGCCTTGCCGTCAGCGATCCAGCGCTCGGAAGTCTGAGTCGGCATGGCCACGCCCACCAGGGTGTCCCCAGCGGGTGCGGCTGCAGAAGAGGCGGGTGCACTACCGGCAGGGGTTGCCCCGCCGCCGGCACCGGTGCCGCCACAGGCGGCCAGGGTAAGTGCGGTAACGATGCTGATGATCGCTAGTCCAAAGCGTCGCATTTCGAGATGCGCTCCTTCTCATCCTTGAGTCACGACCTAGTAATAGGCCGGCCCGGCAACCTTTGCCGGGAGGCTTGCACACGGCAATGCTTGCACCCGTCCGGCGCGACCGTCAACGCGATGGAGAGCCCAAGAAGGTCACAGAGTTGCAACGATGTGACCGCAAACACTGGCAGCGGTGTTAGTGCTAACAGCCAAGCTGGTGGTGGCCGTCGCAACAGACTCGGAGGGTCGAACCGGTTCGTCGGTGGCAGGTGCGGCCGATACCGGCCTTGGCTGGGGCATTGGATTGTGCGAAGCCGCTCGCCCGCATAGCCGCTGCGTCGCCCGCAGCTAATCGCTTGTGCGGTACGAAGACCGGCACTGCGTCGATTCAGCCCCCACCCGACGGCATTCGATGCTGTGAGCGCTGGCTGGGCGCGATCCTCATCGGCCCGGAATGCGGTTCTCAAGGCGCATCCACGAGAAATGTCGGGAGTCGGCGGATCGGCGCGCGGAATCTGGATCCGCTTCGGCGGGTGCCGGCTCGGCGGGCCGGGTGGCCCCGTTCTCCGCCGTCAACGCGGGGGTGGGGGCGACTGCTGCCAGGGGGACGGTTCGAGATTCTGGCAGCGGCGAGTTTCGGCGTCGCTCCTGGGGGTGTCATGGGAGTCGCGCGCCCATTCCGGAAAGAGTTGTCGCAGAAGTGTCAATGAATGAACCAAGACGGCGCCGTTGGAAAAATGCAGTCCGGCATTCGCGCAGCGGCTCACCACAATGGAAAACTGGGTAAGCGAAATGGGTATTCTGCATTCCGAGGTGCGGTGATAGAAAGGCCACCGCGATGATGGGCTACGGGGCGGCGTCCGGGGTGCTCGGACGCGGCCGAGGCTGGGCTCGTCGGTCCGGCGTCTGCGGCCCGGGCGGCTGCTCAGTCGGCGAGGATGGCGCAGGCCGCGCAGCGGCCGAAGAGCTCCAGCTCGTGCTGAATCTCGGTGAACTGATGGACGCGGGCTACCTGGCGGGTCCACTCTTCGAAGTCCGGCGGCGTGATCTCGACGGTCTTGCCGCAGTAGCGGCAGGTCAGGTGGTGGTGATGGCCGGTGGAGCAGGCGCGATAGGCCGACTGGCCGTCGTGGGTCCGGATGCAGTCCACCTGGCCGGACTCGGCCATCTGCTGCAAGGTGCGGTAGACGGTGGCCAACCCGACCGCCTGGTCGCGCTCGCGGAGCATGGCGTGGACTTCCTGGGCGGTACGGAACTCGTCCAGGGTGGCCATGATGGTGCCGACGGCGGCTCGTTGACGGGTCCGCCGGGGCGGGGTGTTAGTGCTCGTCATAGTGGTCTCCATGGGGGGCGTGCCGGTGGCCGTCGTGGACATAGTCGGTGTGATCGCCATGGGTCAGCGCCAGGTGTCCACAGCCCGGCCCGTGCTCATGGCTCTGGTGCGGCTGGGTGGCCTCGTGAGGCAGTGGCTCGGGATCGACGGTCTCGATCACCGGTGCCGCCCGGCGCGACCGCAGCCAGTTGCCCAACGGGACGCTGATGATGAAGCCGATGATCGTGAGAACGACGATCAGCGAGCCGGGGGCTGCGTTCAGGTAGTAGGACCCGATCACTCCGCCGACCGCCGCGACCACCCCCAGGCCGAGAGCCAGCGCGAACGATCGTCGGAAGCCGACCAGCAAGTTGTTGGCGGTGGCGACCGGAACCACCATCAGCGCCGACACCATCAACAGCCCCACGGTGCGCATCGAGACTGTCACGGTGATGGCGGCCAGGATCACGATCAGCAGGTTGTACGCCCGCACCCGCAGTCCCAGCACCTTGGCGAAGGCCTCATCGGTGCAGACCGCGAACAGTTGCGGCATCAGCCCGATCGCGGCCGCCAGGACCAGGATGGCCAGGCCGAGGATCAGCCACAGGTCGCCCGGGCTGACGGTGAGCAGTGATCCGAACAGGTAGTTGCCGAGGTTTCCGGTGCCCTGGCCGACCAGCCCGGCCAGCAGGACGCCGGTGGCCAGGCCGCCGTAGAACAGGATGGCCATGGCCACGTCGGCGCTGGCCTTGCCGGACTCACGCAGCAACTCGATCACGACCGCGCCGAGGATGGCCACGATCACCGCCATCGGTAGCGGCGCCGTCCCGGTGGCCAGGGCCAGGCCGACCCCGGCGATGGCAACGTGGCCCAGGCCGTCGCCGAGGAGGCTCAGCCGTCGTTGCACGATGTAGCTGCCGATGGCCGGCGAGGTGATGCCGGCCAGGACGGCGGCGATCAGGGCCCGCTGGATGAAGACGAGGCTCAGGATGTCCATCAGGCGACTCCCTCGCCGATGCCGGTCATCAGCCGCGGACGGGTGAGGCCGGGCGAATCGTGGTGGGGGGCGGGGTGTTCGGGCGGAGCGCCGGTGTGGATGACTCGTCCCTCGCGCAGCACGATCGAGTTGGTCAGCAGGGGAGCCAGGGCGCCGGTCTCGTGGAGGACCACCAAGACGGTGGTGCCGGCGGCGTTGAGTCGTCCGATCAGTTCGGCCAGTTCGTCCTGCACCCGCAGATCGACGCCGGCGAACGGCTCGTCCATCACCAGCAGCTCCGCCTCGGTGGCCAGCGCGCGAGCGATCAGAACCCGCTGCTGCTGGCCGCCGGAGAGCTCGATGAATGGTGTGTTGGCCCGCTCCAGCAGGCCGACCTCGGTGAGTGCAGCCTCGATCTGCGCGTGATCGCGCGGACTGAGCGGACGGAACGCGCGCCGGTGGGCAAGCCGCCCCGAGGAGACCACCTCGCGCACGGTGGCCTGCTTGATCACCACTGCGCCGCGCTGAGGGACGTAGCCGACCCGGTGCCAATCGCGGAAGCTCTCCAGCGGGGTTCCGAACAGAGTGATGGTGCCGCGCTGATGGGGAATCAGCCCGAGCAGGGCTCGGACCAGGGTGGTCTTGCCCGAGCCGTTACCGCCCATCAGGGCGGTCAGCTCTCCCGAGCCGACCGCCACTGATACCTCGCGCAGGATGGGCAAGCCACCCAACTCGACCAGCAGTGACTCGGTGCTGATCACCGAGCCCGGCTGGTCTAGCTGCATCCGTTCGCCTCCTGTAGCGCCTTCAGGTTGGACTGCATCACTTCAAGGTAGTTAGTGCCGGCCGAGTTGGCGGTGATGCCCTCGATCGGATCCAGTACCGCCGACTTCAGCCCCAGGTCCCCGGCGATCGACTTGGCGACCGCGGGCGAGACAAGGGTCTCGAAGAAGATCGTAGTCACCCCGGACTGCTTGGCCAGCTTCTGTACCTCGGCGATCCGGGCCGCCGTGGGCTCCTCGGTGGCGTCGATACCGGCGATCGGGATCTGGGTCAGGCCGTAGTCGCGGGCCAGGTAGGCGAAGGCTGCGTGGCTGGTGACGAAGTCCTTGCGCTGGCAGGTGGCCAGGCCGCTGGTGTAGGCCTCACTGAGGTTCTTCAGGTCGGCGACCAGCTTGTCGGTGTTGGCGTTCAGGGTTGTCGCCAGTTCGGGATGGGCCTGGCTGAGTGCGGTGTCGACGGTCTTGGCCATCGTGATCATGTTGGCCGGAGACAGCCAGATGTGCGGGTCATGGGCGCCGGGCTTAGGAGCCTCGCCCTCTTCAGCGGCGGCCGGGTCAAGCAGCGCCAGGCCGGTGGAGGCGTCGATGGCCAGCTTCGGCGGGGAGGCCTTGAGGGCGTCGTCCACGGCTGCCTGGAAGCCGGCGATGTAGATCAGCGCATCGGAGGAACCCAGGTCGGCCATCTGCTTGGCGGTGAGTTCGAGATCGTGCGGCTCGGCGCCCGGTGCGGTCAGGTTGGTCACGGTGGCGGAGTCGCCAGCGATCCGCTGCGCCAGGAACTCCAGCGGGTAGGCGGCAACGGTGAGCTTCAGCGTGGTGGTGGTGGGGGCAGCCGCGCTGCCCGAGGAAGCGGCGGACGTGGTGGCGGCCGGTGCGCCGGTGGTGCACCCGGCGAGGAGAACCACGGCGCTGGCCAGCCCGGCGATCCGGGCACCCTGAGTGATCTTCATGAAAATGATTATCAGTTATCGTGCGGGCTCGGGTCAAACCGGGCCCGCAAGCTAGGCTCGACCCGTGCTGGTGGTGAGCAGATTCCGGGTGCCGAGCGAGGTCGGCGGCTTCGTGGATGCAGCGACGGCTGCGGCCGAGAGGTTCCGCTCGTCGGCGGGCTGCCAGTCGGCCGAGGTGGTGCAGAACCTGGACGAGCCCGAGCTGTGGGCGCTGGTCAGCAGCTGGGCCGATGTCGGCTCCTACCGCAGGGCATTCAACGGCACCGAGGCGAAGCTGGTGCTGATTCCGCTGCTCTCGTTGGCCATCGACGAGCCCAGCGCCTACGACGAGCCCAATCAGGTCGGCCTGAACCGCCCGCGTGGGACGCTAGGCTAGACCGGCTGCCAGCCGGGCAGCATGTCGCGACGACGAGGAGTGCCCAGTGGCCAGCCGCTTGGAGAATGTGATCAGCCTGACCAAGCGCAGGGGCTTTGTTTACCCCTGCGGTGAGATCTACGGCGGAACCCGGGCGGCCTGGGACTACGGTCCCTACGGCGTCGAGCTCAAGGAGAACATCAAGCGCCAGTGGTGGCGCGCGGTCGTCCAGGGCCGTGACGACGTGGTCGGCCTCGACTCGTCCATCATCTTGCCCAAGCAGGTCTGGGTTGCCTCCGGCCACGTCGGCGTCTTCTCCGACCCGCTGACCGAGTGCCTGTCCTGCCACAAGCGGTTCCGCTCCGACCAGCTGGAAGAGGCCTTCGAGTTCAAGAAGGGCCGCAAGCCCGAGAGCCTGGCCGAGATCAACTGCCCCGAATGCGGCAACCTGGGCCAGTTCACCGAGCCCCGCGACTTCAACATGATGCTGAAGACCTACCTCGGCGTGATCGAGGACGAGTCCGGGCTGCACTACCTGCGTCCGGAGACCGCCCAGGGCATCTTCGTGAACTACAAGAACGTCGAGAACACCTCCCGGCAGAAGATCCCGTTCGGCATCGGCCAGGTCGGCAAGAGCTTCCGCAACGAGATCACCCCCGGCAACTTCATCTTCCGGACCCGCGAGTTCGAGCAGATGGAGATGGAGTTCTTCGTCAAGCCCGGCACCGACGAGGAGTGGCACCAGCACTGGATCGACGCGCGCACCGATTGGTACACCGATCTGGGGCTCAGCCGGGACAACCTGCGGCTCTATGAGCACCCCAAGGAGAAGCTGTCCCACTACTCCAAGCGGACCGTCGACATCGAGTACAACTTCGGCTTCACCGGTGGTGACGGCTGGGGCGAGCTGGAGGGCATCGCCAACCGCACCGACTTCGACCTGGGCACCCACTCCAAGCACTCCGGGGTGGACCTGACCTACTTCGAGCAGGCCAGCGGCGAGCGCTACCTGCCCTATGTGATCGAGCCGGCCGCCGGCCTGACCCGGTCGCTGATGGCCTTCCTGGTCGAGTCCTACACCGAGGACGAGGCTCCCAACACCAAGGGCGGCGTGGACGTCCGGACGGTGCTGAAGCTGGATCCGCGGCTGTCCCCGGTGAAGGTGGCCGTGCTGCCGCTGTCCCGTAACGCCGATCTCTCGCCGAAGGCCCGCGACCTGTCCGCGGAGCTGCGCAAGTACTGGAACATCGAGTTCGACGATGCCCAGGCGATCGGTCGCCGTTACCGCCGCCAGGACGAGATTGGTACCCCGTACTGCGTGACCATCGACTTCGACACTCTTGAGGATCAGGCAGTCACCGTCCGCGAGCGCGACACGATGAGCCAGGAGCGGGTGGCGCTGGATCAGCTGCGTGGCTACCTGGCCGCTCGGCTGCCGGGCTGCTGAATCGCGGCCGCGGGGCGCCTGGACGCCCGCAGGTAGGCTGACCGGGTTCAGCTGGGAGGTGGAATGACCGAGCCGCTGGTTCTGCGCGCGCCCTCGGGCGGCACTCTGGAGGTGCCGCTGCCGGTGGTGCTCGCTCCCATGGCCGGGATCACCAATGCGGCCTATCGGCAGCTGTGCCGCGAGCAGGGCGCCGGCCTCTATGTGGCCGAGATGATCACCTCGCGGGGCGTGGTGGAGCGGATCCCCAAGACCTTCGACATGCTCCGGTTCGGGGCGGACGAGACTGTCCGCTCGGTGCAGCTGTATGGCGTCGAGCCGAAGGTGATCGCCGGTGCCACCGAGATTCTGTGCGCGGAGTTCGGGGTCAACCACGTCGATTTGAACTTCGGCTGCCCGGTCCCCAAGGTGACCCGGCGTGGTGGGGGAGGCGTGCTGCCCTGGAAGCGGGACCGGCTGGCCGCCATCCTGAAGGCCACGGTGGCCGCCGCCGATCGCTACGGCGTCCCGGTCACCATGAAGACCCGGATGGGGATCGACGCCGATCATCTGACCTACCTGGACGCCGGCAAGATCGCCGAGGACGCGGGCTGTGCGGCCATTGCCTTGCACGGGCGCACCGTCCAGCAGGCCTACTCCGGCCATGCCGACTGGGACGCCATCACGGCCCTGGTCGAGGCGGTCCGCATTCCGGTGCTCGGCAACGGCGACATCTGGGAGGCCAGTGATGCGCTGGCCATGGTCGAACAGACCGGCTGTGCAGGAGTGGTGGTCGGTCGCGGCTGCCTGGGCCGTCCCTGGCTGTTCCGGGACCTGGCCGACGCCTTCACCGGCTCCGACCAGCGCACCCTGCCGACCCTCGGCGAGGTGGCCGCCATGGTCCGTCGCCACGCCGAACTGCTGGCCGGACTGTACGGCGAGAAGCACGGGCTGACCGACCTGCGCAAGCACATGGCCTGGTACTTCAAGGGCTTCGGAGTCGGCGGCGAGCTGCGCCGCGGGCTGGCCATGGTGTCCTCCTTCGCCGAACTGGACGCTCTGCTGGCCCAGTTGGAGGCCGATCAGCCATTCCCGGCCGTCGATCTGGGCGCCCCCCGTGGGCGCCAAGGAACCCCGAGGGAGCACGTGGTCCTGCCCTACGGCTGGCTGGACTCCCAGGTGTTGGGTGACGCCGACCTCAGCGCGGCCGAGTCGGACGCGTCCGGCGGCTGAGGCTACAGCGACTCGCCGAGCAGCCGAGCCTGGGTCTGTTCCTGGCCGATCAGGGCCGCCCCAACGGCAGCGACCGGACTGTCGGCAGGGACCTGGTGGAGCCGGGGGCCGAGCTCCAGTGAGGCCAGAAAGGCCGATGATCGAGCTCTGCCGGCCAACTCGGCTCGAAGGCTCTCCAGGAGGCCTCGGCAGTTGTGGATCACTCCGCCATTGAGTGCGATCACGCTGGAGCCGTGGGCCAGGGCCATCACCAGGATGGCGGTGGTCATGCTGGTCAGCAGCCGGTCCGCCTCGATCCCGGCGTGGGGATCGCCGTCGGCTGCCACCTCGAGCAGGCTCGGCAGCTCCAGGCCGTGCGCGGCGAGCCGCAGGCTGAGCGGGCCGCCGCCGGCCGTCAGCTCCAGGCAGCCGCGCTGCCCGCACAGGCATTGCTGACCGTGTGGGTCGACACTCAGGTGGCCGATCTCGCCGGCCACATTGTCCAGGCCGCGGATCAGTCGTCCCTCGCGGATCGCGGCGGCGGCGACACCGGTCCCGAAGTTCAGGTAGAGCAGGTTGCCGGCGGCGTCCGGAAGCTGGCTCACCACACCGAACGCAGCAGCCTTCACGTCGTTCTCGACCGCGACCGGGAGGCCCAGGTGTTCCATGAGCAGAGCACCCAGTGGGAGCTCGTCCACGTGCAGGTTCACGGCGGTGTGGACGACGCCGGTGGCTGGGTCCACGCGTCCGGGAATGCCGACTCCGACGGCTGCGACCTCGGCGAGCGAGCAGCCGGCCGATGCGGTGACCGCGGCGACCGCTTCCCGCGCAGTGGCCATCACGCCGTCCGCACCCGGACGGCTGGGCCGGCGTACTTCGGACACGAGGCGGCCGGCAGGGTCGAGAACGATGGCGTGGGTCTTCGTCCCACCGATGTCCAGGCCTACCAGCAGTCCGCTCATCGGCTTCCCTTCGCCAGGAGGTGCAGCAATGCGAGCATCGTCGCCCTGCCCGCGCCGAAGGTTGCCACGTCAGCCTCGATGGCTCCCGGAGAGGGCCACCCCTCTTCGACCACGAGCACTGGCCGACCAGTTCGGCGCAGGTGCAGGACCGCCTCGCGCAGGAATGGTATCCGGTTGAGATCGCGCCCTTGGGCGATGATCTCCGAGCGCGGGTATTGGGCGAGAACCGCAGCCAACTCGTCCAGATCGGACGCGCTGGCGCAGGTCGCGCCGGGCAGCACCTCATCGATGGACCCCAGGTGCTCGGCCAGGCCCCACGGCGTCTCGCCGGCGGCGATGTTCGGTGCGGAGTGGAGCTGCAGCAGCAGGGGAGCGTGCTGGGCCGGGATCGGCCCCCGCACGGCGAAGCCGCGGCTGTCCAGGCGAGGGGGATCGACAACCTCGGGCCGGGCGGACTGGCGCGCTGTGCGGCACCGCTCGCCGAGCGCTTGGGTTCGTGCAGCGGCGTCGAGTAGCCGGGCCGGGTCCAGGCGTCCGGCGTCCACGGCGGCACGCAGCTCGGCCCGGATCCCGGCGATCTGATCGCCGGTGTTGCCCGAGCCGATGCACAGCAGATCCGCACCCGCGCTCAGGGCGCTGATCGCGGCTTCGGCGATTCCACGTCCGGCACTGGCCCCGGCCATGTCGAGCGCGTCGGTGACGATCACTCCGGTGAAGCCGAGCTCATCGCGAAGCAGGCCGAGGATCGGTGCCGACAAGGTGGCCGGCCGATCGGGGTCCAGCACAGGGACGACGATGTGCGAGGTCATCACGGCGGCCACTCCGGCCGCGACAGCAGCCCGGAATGGTGGCAACTCCCGTTCATGCAGTTGGTCGAGCGTGATGTCGAGCACCGGGAGATCCTTGTGAGAGTCTGCGGCGGTGTCTCCGTGGCCGGGGAAGTGCTTGGCGCAGGCTGCGACCCCGCTGCTCTGCAGGCCGCTGGTGTAGGCGGCAACGTGCGCGGACACCTGTGCGGTGTCGGCACCGAAGCTGCGCACACCGATCACCGGGTTCAGCGGGTTGGAGTTCACATCGGCAACCGGAGCCAGGTTCAGGTCGACCTCGACAGCTGCCAGTTCGGTGCCGATGGCTGCGGCGGTCATTCTGGTCAGCTCGAGGTCGTCTCGGCGACCGAGCAAGGCCGCTCCGGCGTACGGCGATCCGTCCGCGTGGTGCAGCCGGGTGACGTCCCCGCCCTCTTCGTCGATCGCAACCAGCGCGGACGGGTTGGCTCGGTGAATCGAGGCAGTCAGGGCCCGTAGCTGCTGGGTGCTCTCGACGTTGCTGGCGAACAGGCACACCGACCCGAGTCCGCCACGCAACTCGGCCTCCAGCCAAGCAGGTAGCTGCGGCCCGTCGAAGCCAGGCATCAGCACCCGGGCGATCGCCCGGTCCAACTCGTCAGTCATTGCTCAGCCCTTCACTGCCCCGGCGACCAGACCCGAGGTCAGCCGTCCCTGGACGATCAGGAAGAAGATGATCACCGGCACGGCTACCAGGGTGGACGCCGCCATCACCTGTCCCCAGTCCGTCTCTCTGGTCGCACTGGCCTGGACGAAGCCGCGCAGCCACAGCGGTAGCGTGCGGTACTCGTCCTTCTGCAGGATCACCAAAGCAACGGTGAACTCGTTCCATGCCTGCAGGAAGGCGTACACCCCGGAGGCGACCAGCCCGGGAGCCAGCAGCGGGAAGGTGATCCGGAAGAACGCCTGGGTGCGGCTGCAGCCGTCGACCATGGCGGCCTCTTCGAGTTCGGCCGGCACCCCGGCGACGAAGCCGCGCAGCATCCAGATCGTGAAGGGCACCACGGCGGCGATGTAGATGATCGAGACGCCGATCACCGAGTTGAGCAGGTTGAGGGTGCTCATCATCTTGTACTGGGCGATGAACAGGCCCTCGGCGGGCAGCATCTGGATGAACAGCACGGCCAGCACGAACGAGGTCCGTCCGCGGAACTTGAACCGGCTGATGGCCAGGGCGGCCAGGAAGGCGAACAGCAGACAGACCGCGACGGTGGTCAGCGTGATGGCCGCGCTCATCCCCAGCGCCGGCAGGAAGCTGCCCTGGCTGAGCACGGCCGCGAAGTTGTCCAGCGAACCCCCCGACGGCCAGAACCGCGGCGTGGTCGAGGTGAGCACGGAGTTGGGCAGCAGGGCGGAGTTGAGCATCCAGTACACCGGGAAGGCCCAGCCCATGGCGACCAGGATGGCCACTGCGCTGAGCACTGCCCGGCCCGGACGGAACCGCCGCCGGATCGTTGGGTGACTCATCAGGAGTCCTCCTTCATCAGGTGGACGACGTAGAAGGCGCTGAGCGCCAGGGTCAGCAGCAGGACGAAGATCGACAAGGCCGACGCCATCGCAAAGTCCGATGAGCCGACGCCGAGACGATAGATGTAGGTGCCCAGCAGGTCGGTGGACGAGGTGGGTGCGCCGGCGTCCTGCAACATCCGGATCTGGGCGAAGACTCGCAGGTCCCAGATCACCTGGAGCAGGCCGACGATCATCAGCACCGGCCGGATCATCGGCACGATGATGGCGAAGAAGCGCTTGACGCTGCCCGCCCCGTCCAGCGCGGCCGCCTCCATGATCTCCTCGGAGATCTGGGTCAGCCCGGCATAGATCGAGAACGCCACGAAGGGGACCGACATCCACACCACGATCACGGTGGCCACGAAGTAGAAGCTGAGCGGCTGTTCGAGCCAGTTGTGGTTGGTGAAGTCGAGTCCGAGGTTGGTGAGCAGCCAGTTGACCAGGCCGCGCCGCCAGTCGAAGACCCAGATCCACACGGTCATCACCGCGATCACCGGCATCGCCCAGGCCAGCAGCATGGAGATCTGGAGGATGAGCCGGGCCACCTTGCCCACGGCGTTCATCAGCAGGGCGATCAGCACTCCGAGGACTACCGTGATGATCGCGTTGGTCAGGCAGAACGCGATCGAGCGGCCGACCACGGCCCAGGTCTGCGGATCGCTGAACAGCTGGCGGTAGTTCTCCAGCCCGACGAAGGCGGGCGGCTTGCCGAACTGCTGTGCGAGCCCGAACTTCTGCAGTGAGGTAAGGACCTGCCAGTACAAGGGGTAGCCGAGCGCGAACAGCAGCACGGCCACGCTGGGAATCAGGAGCAGATACGGGGCCGGCCTGAACCGTCGCGGACGGGCGGTGGCCCGGTTGGCCGCGGTTGCAGAGCTGGTTGCTGACATCGCCGGATCTTTCTGGCTTCGAGTGGAACGTCCTGGCGGGGGGACGTCCCTGGGCGGACGGTCTTGCCGCCCAGGGACGTCTTCAGTGTGACGGTCGGCTGATTACTTCTGGTTCAGCATCGGGGTCAGGATCGCGTCGTACTCGGCCGCGAGCGCTGCCACGTCGCCACCGTCGGCGATCTTGGCGAAGAACTCCTCGAGCTTGCCCGAGGCCTCCACGCCGGCCCAGCCCGGAGCGGCCGGGGTCAGCTTGGAGTTGGACGCCGACTCGATCAGCGCCTTGGCGAACTCGTCGTCGCCCAGGCTGGAGGTGTAGTCGGAGTTGGCCGGACCCAGGCCGTTCTTGCCCAGCATCTGCTGGTATTCGGGGGAGAAGATGATCTTCAGCAGCTCACGGGAGCCTTCCTGATTCTTCGACGCGGCCGAGATACCGATGTTGGAGCCGCCGGCGAACACCGGAGCCGGCTTGCCGTCGTTGCCCGGCAGGGCGAAGACGCCGAACTTGTCGGGGTTCCAGTTGCGCACTTCCTTGCCGTCCTTCTTGGCCAGGTCGCCGATCGACCAGTGCGCCCAACCCGGCGCCATGATGGTGGCTGCGGCCAGGCTGGTCTTGGCGGTCACCTTGTTCGGGTCCTTGGCGTCGTCCTTGACCACGTCGGAATCGTTGATGTACAGCCACGGAGACTGATCCTTGGCGGTCTTCGGGGCGCGGGAGGCGTCCTTCTGGATCTCCTGAAGCTGGGTCAAGCCCTTGATCGAGTTCGGGTCGGACAGCGTGGACATCCACGAACCGTTCTCGAACTTGGCCAGATCGCCGCCATTGGCGAAGATCCACGAGATGCCGTTGCGCCAGTCCTGGCCGCCGATGAAGAAGCCGGAGAAGTCCTTGATGTTCTTCGGGTTCTTGGCGGCGATGGTCTTCACCGCTGCGTTGAACTCGTCGAGGGTCTTGGGCACCTCGACGCCGGCCGCCTTGTAGATGTCCTTGCGGTAGAACATGTAGCGGGAGCCGAAGTAGTAGGGCAGCGTGTAGTTCTTGCCGTCCACCTTGCCGACCTCGACGAAGGACTGCAGCAGCTTGTCACCGCCGAGTTCGGAGTACAGGTCGGAGACATCGGAGAACGCGCCCACGTTGGTGAAGGTCGGCGACTGAGTGTTCCCGACCTCGACCACGTCCGGGGTGTTGTTGGCATCCGGCAGGGCTGCAGTGAGCTTGGTGACCAAGTCACCCCACGACTGCTCCTCGATGGTCAAGGTGCCGCCGGTCTTTGCCTTGTAGGTGTCCTTGAGGTAGGTACGCAGGGCGTCGGGAGTATCCCCGCCGGCGAGCCACAAGGTGATGTTCTGGCTCGCTGCCGAGCTGGCCGGTGCCGCCGGGCTGCTGGCCGGGCTGGTGGCAGCGCCGCCACTAGCGCAGCCGGTCAGCGCGACCGTGGCGGCGGTAGCCGCTGCGATCGCAGTGAACAACTTCTTCATCGGTATTCCTTTCGGGTTTCTGCGGAGACGGACGTACTGCTCGAGGAGGATCAGGCCACCCCGAGTTCGGACAAAAGGACCAAAGCCACGGCGCCCATCAACACGGCGTCGGAGCCCAACGAACTGACCTTCAGATCAAGGTCGGGACGGAAGTCGGATTGGGTGCGGTGAGCGACGGTCTCGCGGGTGGCGGCCACCAGCGGGCCGTCGATCAGGGCGGACGGCCCACCGACGACCACATGCGCCAGACCGAGCATTCCCACCACCGGGGCGAGCGCGGCACCCAGCCGGGTTCCGGCTTCGGCCAGCACATGATCGCGGCGTTCCGGTTCGGCCTCGACGCGGGCGGTCAAGGCGGGCACCGAGATCCAGGTCTCCAGGCATCCGACCTTGCCACAGGGGCAATCGGCACCGTCCTCGTCGATCACCACGTGGCCGATCTCACCGGCATCGCTGGCCGCGCCGCTGACCAGTTGGCCGCCGACCAGGACGCCGGCGCCGACGCCGCGAGACAGGTGAACCCGGATCAGGTCGTCGGCCCCGCCGGCGAAACGGCGTTCGGCCAGGACGGCCACGTTGGCATCGTTCTGGACCCGCACCGGGATGCCCAGTTCGGCGGCGAGAAGATCCTGCAGGCCAAGGTCGCGCCAGCGCAGGTTCGGAGCACGCAGTACTCGTCCCTCGGAGTCGACGGTGCCGGGGGTGCCCACGCCCAGCCCGAGCACCGGGCGGGTGGCGGCCGACAGCAGATCCTTGGCCAGGCCGCGGGCCGCGGCGAGGGCCTCGGCACCAACGGCGCCATCGAGGCGCCGATCGATCCGGGACACCAGCGTGCCGCCGAGGGTGAAGATCGCACCCCGGAGTTGGTCCTTGGCCGACAGGTCGATGGCCAGGATGTCGCGGGAACCCGGATCGAAAGTGAGCAGTGTGCTCGGCTTGCCCGGACGGGCGTCGGCACTGGTGCCGACCTCGTGGACGAGCCCGCTGGCCATCAGCTCAGCGACGAGATCGGAGACGGTGACCTTGGTCAGCCCGGTGCTGCGAGCCAGGTCGGCGCGGGAGAGTGCAGGGCCGTCGTAGATGTCCTGAAGAACGAGTGCCAGGTTGCTCCGGCGGGTGTCCTCAGGGCGAAGGCTGCGTCGGCTCGGTTGCTGCATGTTGGTTAGTAAAGCTTACTAACGAACATGCAGCAAGAGTCTTCTCCCTGCCGTTATCCAAACGTCACCTTCGGTCGGCTCAGCCGAGCGAGCTGCCCAGCATCACGGCGAGGGCGATCCCCAAAATGACCGGGCCGAGGACCGCCAGGATGATGGCAGCGATTCCCCAGCCACGTCCGGCCTTCTTGACCACGGCGACGATCCCGGTGACCAGACCGCCGATGCCGATCAGTGAGGCCAGGTTGGTCCAGACCCCCACCATCGGGCTCCGATCGAGGATGGCCTGGGTGATGGCGTTCTGGTCAGGCTTGATGCCGGTGCGAGCAGCCTGCACGAAGAGGTCCTGCATGATCGGTAGCAGCGGCAGCATCGCAATGAACGAGACAACGATCGCGATCACTGGCAGCGCGAAGGCGATCATGCCGAGCATCGGGCTCTTCGGCTGCGGCGTTGCCGGGTAGGTCGCTGGGTAGGCGGGCTGGCCGTAGGGGTTGGGCTGACCGTAGCGGTTCTGCTGGCCGTACGGGTTGGGCTGACCGTAGGGGTTCTGCTGGCCGTACGGGTTGGGTTGACCGTAGGCGGCGGGCTGGCCATAGCCATTCGCCTGCCCGTAACCGGCTGGCGGCACGTACTGGCCCGGCTGTGGGTACGGCGTCTGCGCCGGGTAGGGGTTCGCTTGCGGATAGGCGCCCGGCTGGCCATAGGCGGCCTGTCCCCAGGACGGCTGCGAGGTGGGCGCCGGGCTGCTCGGCGCGGGAGTGGACGGCGGTGCGCTGGGGTACTCGCCCTGCGGTGCCGGTGTGCCGGAACTCGGCTGGTCGGGCGCGTCGGACGGCTGATCAGGTGCCATGTACAGAGCCTAACGGAGTCGCCGTGCTGCGCAGAGCAATCGGTAATGTGGCTGCGATGCGGTGGTTGGGCGGCGGATGCCAAGATGGACGCATGGCCTCTCCTGAGCTGCAAGCCCGCACCGTGGCCTGGGCCCAGACCATGGCCGGACATCCGGGCGAAGGCCTGGTGAGGGCGCATGCCGATCCTGGGGCACGGTTGCCGGAACGTCCGCCGGTCTGGCGTGAACAGCGAGAGGCGTGGGAGGCCGAGCACCTGCGGCCCGGAGCCACCCTCGCCCTCGGCGCCGGCGATCGCGCCGACCCGGAGGAACCCGACCAGGAGCGCACCTGCTTCGAGCGGGACCGGGACCGGATCGTCCACTCGACCGCCTTCCGCCGGCTGGCCGGCAAGACCCAGGTCGTGGTCTTCCCGACCGACCATCAGCGGACCCGGCTCACCCACGCCCTCGAGGTCGCCCAGGTGGCTGCCTCGATCGCCCGCGGGGTCGGCGTGAACGTGGCGCTGACCGAGGCCATCGCATTGGGCCATGACTGTGGGCACGGACCTGGCGGACATGCTTCTGAAGAGGCCTTCGACGCCTTCCTGCCCGAGGGTTACGACCATGGCCCCTGGGGCGCGGATGTGGTGCTGACCGGCCTGAACCTGTGCAGCCAGACCCTGGACGGAATCCGGAATCACTCCTGGTCGCGGCCCACTCCGCTGTCCGTGGAGGGCGAGATCGTCAGCTGGGCCGACCGGATCGCCTACTGTGCCCACGATCTCGAGGACGCCGCCTCGGCCGGCATCGTCGACCTGGCCGATCTGCCCGAGCAGATCAGTGCGGTCTGTGGCCGGACCCGTCGCGAGCAGCTCGGCACCTTCGTCCGGGCGGTGATCTCGACCATCGCCGAGACCGGTGAGGTCGGCATGCGGGCCGCGCAGGCCGACGCGCTGGCCGCGCTGCGCGCATTCAACTACCAGCAGATCTACACCCGCCCCGACTCGGTCGCCCAGGCCCGAGCGGTGATCGATGTGCTGCACTCGCTGGTGGAGTATTTCGCCGAACAGCCCGCGCAGCTGCCGGCTGACTTCGCCCCGGCCGACCGGCAACCCGAGACCGTGGTCCGAGCGGCGGTCAGCTATGTGGCAGGAATGACCGATCGGTTCGCCTTCAGCATGGCCGCCGAGCGGCTCGGCTGGGCCTCCGAGCGGCTGCCCCGCGGGATCGGGCGCGGCGCATGAGCTGCCCGGCCTCGACCCATCCGTCCGTGCTTCGGCCTAGACTTCGCCCGTGGCCGGCCTGATCAACGAGGAAGACCTCGCGACAGTTCGCGAGCGTTCCCGGATCGAGGACGTCGTGTCCAGCTACGTCACGCTGCGTCGGGCCGGAGCCGGATCGCTGACCGGGCTGTGTCCGTTCCACGAGGAGAAGACCCCCTCCTTTCACGTGAACCCGGCTCGGGGCTTCTACCACTGCTTCGGCTGCGGTGAGGGCGGCGACGTGATCGCCTTCGTCCAGAAGATCAACAACGTCGGCTTCACCGAGGCCGTGGAGTTCTTGGCCGACCGGGTCGGCGTCCAGCTGCGCTACGCCGACGGCGGCGGCAACCGGCCAGAGCCGGGGCTACGGCTGCGGGTCCTGGAAGCGAACCGGGCTGCGGCTGAGTACTTCGTCGAGCAGCTGAGCGCGGCCGACGGCCTCCCGGGGCGCCGCTTCCTGGACGGTCGCGGCTTCGACAAGGCCGCCGCCGAGCAGTTCGGGATCGGCTATGCCCCCCTCGGTGGACGCGACCTGAACGCCCATCTGAAGGGACGCGGCTTCACCGAGGCCGAACTGGTCAAGGCGGGCCTGATCCGCGAGGCCGGCTGGGATTTCTTCCAAGGCCGCGTGCTGTGGCCGATCCGTGATGCCGGTGGTTCGGTGCTGGGCTTCGGTGCCCGCAAGATCTTCGATGACGACCGGATGCCGGCCAAGTATCTGAATACCCCCGAGACCATCGTCTACAAGAAGTCCAACGTGCTCTACGGGCTGGATCTGGCCCGGGTGAACATCGCCAAGAAGCGCCAGGCAGTGATCGTCGAGGGCTACACCGATGTGATGGCATGTCACCTGTCAGGGGTGGACACCGCGGTCGCGTCCTGTGGCACGGCCTTCGGCGACGATCACGCCAAGCTCCTGCAACGGCTGCTCGGGACCGGGGACGTCTCCGGCGGCGAAGTTGTCTTCACCTTCGACGGCGACGCGGCCGGTCAGGCTGCGGCGCTGAAGGTGTTCAAGGGTGACCAGAACTTCCTGGCGCAGACCTATGTGGCAGTCGAGCCTTCCGGGCTCGACCCGTGCGATCTGCGGATGCAGCAGGGCGATGCTGCGCTCCGGGAGCTGGTCGGCCGCCGGGTGCCGCTGTACCAGTTCGTGATGCGCAACATCCTCGAGGGCTACGACCTGGAGCGGGTGGACGGCCGGCTGGGTGCGCTGCGGGCGGCGGCGCCGCTGGTCAGCAGTGTCCGGGACGAGAGCCTGGTGCTCGGCTACGTCCGAGAGCTATCCAAATGGCTCGGCATGGATCCCGATGAGGTTCGTCGTGAGGTGAAGTTGACTGTCTCGCGTCGTCCACGCCCGGCGGCTGTGCGTCCGGAGCAGGAGGAGGCGCTGATCCCCGAGCCGGCACCGGGCCTGCCGGTGCCCGACCCCCGAGATCGGCGGCTGGAAGCGGAGCGGGGCACCTTGCGCCTGATCGTTCGTGCCCCCGAAGTCTTCCCTGCCGATTGGAACGGCTTGGTCGCCGACGACTTCAGCCACCCGACCTACCGGGCGCTGTTCGAAGCGGTGCTGGCGGCGGCCGACGGCCCCGAGCAGTGGACGGCGCGGATCGTGGCGGCTCGGCCCGACCCGGTCCTCGAGCAGCTGATCGTGACCCTGGCTGTCGAGCCAGTGTTGCGGGAACCGACCGAGGCCTATGCGCGCGAGTACGCCGCCCGGCTGCGGCTGCAGCTGCTGTCGGCCCGGATCGCCGAGCTGAAGTCACGGCTGCAGCGCACCAACCCGCTGGACGACCAGGTCGCCTACAACAAGATGTTCGCCACCCTGGTCGGCATGGAGAGCCAGCGCAGGGACCTGCTCGCCGAGGCCACCGCGACCTGACCGACGCTTCGCGGCTTGTCCACACAAGTCGGTGTTGTCCGATTGTTGCTGCACCGACCCGGACCGCGGCTGTTTCGCTGCTGGTCGCGGGTGGCCAGAGTGTGCCGCATGCGACGAGATCAGGCACTGCCACCCCTCACCGAGAGCGAAGAGCGACGACTGGCCCGACACGTCGAAGCCGGGGTCCTGGCCGGCCATCTGCTGGAGTCGGGGGAGCGGCCGATGCCGGCCACCGAGGCGGAACTGGCCGAGTTGGTCCGGGCCGGACGGGCGGCCGGAGACCACTTGCTGCTGTCGAACCTGCGGCTGGTGCAGAAGCTGGCCGGGCAGGAGGCGCGCCGCTCCGGCCTGCCGCTGGATGATCTGTTCCAGGAGGGCTGCCTGGCCCTGGCCGGAGCCTTGCAGCGATTCGATCCCGACCGCGGCCGGTTCACCAGCTATGCGGCCGGACGGATCGGGCGGCATCTGTCTGCGCTGGCCGCCGCCCGGTTGGGTGCGCTCGGACTCCCGGTCTCGGAGGCGCTGGCGCTGCGCAAGCTCAGAGGCCTGCTCGCTCAGCGTGCCCAGGAGCGCGCCGGGACGGTTCGGGCGGCCGACGTGGCCGAACTGATCGGCTGCGACCTCCTGCAGGCGGAGCGGCTCCTGCGACATCGGTCACCTCTGGAGCTGGTCAGCCCCGATGCACATCCGGCAATCGCAGCGGACGGGGCCGACCCCGATCGACGCATCCTGGACGAGCAACTGCGCCGGGAGGTGAGTCGGCTCGGACCGGAACTGGCTCTGGTGATCCGGCTGCGGTTCGGGATCGGCTGCCCTGAGCCGATGGAGCTGGGGGAGATCGCCGAGCAGCTCGAGGTCAGCCTGAGCACGGCCCGCCGACGCGAGCTGCAGGCATTGGAACTGCTCCGCCAGCGCCTGCTCGTCCATGGGTTCAGTCTGGAGGTGTTGGCCGGCTGAGCCGCTCAGTAGACCGGCGCCAGCTTGGCCAGCAGCTTCTCGGGGTCGGCGTTCAGGCGTCGTCCGGCCGCCCGGATCAACCGGGCGCTGAGCGCAGCGGTCAGGGCGAGAACCACCAAGCCGGTGAGTTCGGCGGGCAGCCGCAACGACAACAGCCACCAGATGGTGCCACCGATGCCGATCAGCGCGAAGAAGCCCATGAACCAGGCCATCACCTTGAGGAAGGCCCCTTGCCGGTTCCCGATCCGCGACTGATCGCTGGCGTTCAGCACGCTCGACAACGCGCCGACCCCGACCCCACCGACGACGACCGACAGGCCGGCCAGCACGCCGGGCAGTGGATCCTCGGAGAAGCCGCCCAGTCCCCACGCCAGCACGGTGAACCCGCACACCAACGGAACCAGGAAGGCCAGCGGGGCCAACGCCTTGCCGATGAGCACTCGGCTCAGCTTGGCCCCGGAGCCGACCAGATAGCCGAAGCCAGGACCGTCGTAGGCGAAGATGTTGAAGCTGGTCGAGATCACCGACATGGCAGCGAAGGCGGCCGACTGCCAGATCAGGCCGCGAGTGGCGAAGCTGGAGTGAGCGACGAACACGCCGATTACCGGCGGAATGATCAAGGTTTGGAGCGCGCGCGGCGAGCGGAAGAAGAAGTAGCGCAACTGCTGCGCGGCTGCTGCCTGAGCCGGGCTGGATGCCAGGCTGCGCAGGAGCCACGGGATCAACGGCAGCTCGGTGGGGGCGACCCCTGGCTTGGCCGAGGTCCATCGGCCACGGTCGGTGCCGGCGACCCGGTTGCGCAGAATCAGCGCCCAACCGATCAGGTTCAGCGCGATGGCGAGGATCACCCAGCTCAGCCGGATCCAGTAGTCAGCCCAGTTGCCGTCGCGCGCGTCCAGGATGGCGCTGGCCGCGGCGCCCGGGGGCAGCCACGATGCCACCGCTCCGAGCGGGCCGGTCAGCTGCTCGCTGAGGGTCTCGACCGCGCTCTGTGCGCTTTGGGCCAGCGCGTAGAGGCCGACCACCAGCAGGGCAGCGCCGATCGCGGTGGCGTCCCGTCCCCGGCGAGAGCGCAGTGCTCCGGCCAGCAGGGCCTGAACAGTGCGGGAGGCGGCCACGCACAGCAGCGTGTAGGCCAGCGCGACCCCGACGCTGGCCAGCCGAGCGGTGGCGGACGTCCCGATGGCCAAGGCGCCGCCGATGGAGAACAGAAGTGTGAACAGCACTGTCGGGGCGATCAGCGCTCCGGCCAGGAGGCCGATGACCTGTTGGCCCGCGGTCAGCGGGAACTGCTCGAGTCGGGCGGGATCCACCACGCCGTCGGCCAGCGACGGCTCGACCAGCGGTCCGACCGCCCAGGGCAGGGAGATCGCCACGAAAGCCCCGATCAGCAGCGAGTCGCCGATCCCGCGGCCGGTCACCAGAGCCGCCGACAGGGTCGCGGTGATCAGTCCGGCGACCACCGCGACCGCCCAGGAGGCCGCGAAGTACCACTGGGCGCCGATCCGTCGACCGCGAACGCGGGAGGCGATGGTGAGTCTCAGTCGGGCGAGGACGAGAGCCACTTCAGCCCACCCTCCTTCAGGTCGCGACCACCGACCAGCTCGACGAAGGCGTCCTGCAGCGGACGGCCGTGCGAGACCTCGGCCACCGTGCCCTCGGCCAACACTCGGCCATTGCCGATCACCACGACCCGATCGCAGAGGCGCTGCACCACGTCCATCACGTGACTGGCGAACACCACGGTTCCGCCGCCGGCGCGATAGAGCTGGAGCAGGTCTTCCATCACCTGAGTGTTCACCGGGTCGAGCGCCCCGAAGGGCTCGTCGAGGACCAGCACCTTGGGGCTGTGCAGCAGGGCGACGCCCAGTCCGATCCGCTTGATCATGCCCAGCGAGAAGTCAGCGATCAGCTGGTCGGGGCTGTCGACCAGATCGAGCACGGAGAGCAGTTCGGTGGCCCGGGCCGCGATCACGTCCGGCTTCATCCCACGCAGTAGGCCCGCATACTCCAGCATCTCGGCCGCGGTCAGCCGATCGAACAGCAGCGGGTTGTCCGGGACGAAGCCGATCTCACGCTTGGCGGCCTGGGGATCGGGCCACACCGGGATGCCGGCCACCGAAGCCGTCCCGGCATCGGGCCGCAACAGTCCGGTGAGCAGCCGCAAAGTGGTGGACTTCCCGGCGCCGTTCGGGCCGGCGATCCCGTAGAAGGTGCCCTGAGGAATCTCCAGATCGATACCGTCGACGGCCCGCACCGGACCGAAAGACTTCATCAGTCCACGGGCGAGCAGCGCGGCAGTCAACGGTCCTCCTTCGTTGCCACCGCGTGCGGTGGTCTGGCTCATCCAGCCTAGCCGCCGCCACCATGGCCGAGGTGGCCAGTGAGCATCAGCGGCTCGATCACGGGGCTGGTGATCTCCATGGTCGTTGCCGGGGCCGCCGCCTAAGCTGGCCACATGCTTCGTCGCGTGCTGCTGTTGTGCCTCATCCCGCTCCTGACCGGCTGTGCCCAGCTGACCGGGACCTCGGAGTGGACCTCCATCACGGCCGACTACTCCGGCTCCGGCCAGTCGTCCAAGGTCACCGTGACGCCCACCCGGATCAGCGTGAAGGCCGGCAAGGTGAGCAACGCCCGCGACCTTCCCGACGGGGCCTGGACCGGGCTGACCACAGCCGTGCGGGCACTGGCTGGCGCTTCGGCCACCAAGGACTGCAAGGACGGCCAGGTGATCGTGATCCAGGCCTATGCCGGCGAGAAGGTCCAGCAGAGCATCCGAGCCACCAGCTGCGAGGCCGGTGACTCGATGGCGAAGGCACAGGCGGCTCTGGACACCTTGCTCAGCTACGTCCGCTGACTCAGCCGAAGAGGGCCACACCCCAGGTGTCCCAGCAGAGCTTGGCGATCAGGGCACCGGAGACCACCAGGAAGGCCGCCCGGACGAAGCTCGAGCCTCGTGAGATCGCGGTCCGCGCACCCAAATAGCCGCCGGCCAAGTTCGCGGCGGCGAGCAGCAGGCCCAGTCGCCACAGCACCCAGCCATGCGGGACGAAGTAGGCCAGTGCGCCGAGGTTGGTGGCCACATTGACCACCTTGGCCTTCGCGCTGGCCTGCAAGAAGTCGAGGCCGAGCAGGCCGACCAAGGCGAACACCAGGAAGGCCCCGGTGCCCGGGCCGATCAGACCGTCATAGCCGCCGATCACCACGCCGATAGCCAGGCCAATAGGCACCTGGTGAGCGCGGACGGGGACGTGGACCGCGGTTCGTCCAAGATCGGGACGGGCCGCCGTGAACGCCGCGACGGCGACCAGCGCAACCACCACGATCGGCTTGATCACGGCCACCGGAAGCAAGGCGGCCAATGCGGCGCCCGCTGCGCTGCCGATCAGCGCTGCGGCGGCCATCGGCAGGATGCTGCGCAGCTCGGTGCGGGTGCGACGCCGATAGGTGATGGCACTGGTGGTGGTCCCGAAGATCGAGGCGAACTTGTTGGTGGCCAGTGCCGAGATCGGGCTGATCCCCGGAATCAGCAACAGCACCGGCAGCTGGACCAGCCCGCCGCCGCCGATCACGGCGTCCACCCAGCCGGCCGCGAAGGCGGCCAGGACGATCAGGATCAGGACCGTCCAGGTGATGCCCTCGATCCCGAACAGGCTGTAGGGATCCATCAGGCTCCTGGCTCGGTTGCAGGGGCGAGCCTAGCGGCCGCGCCGACCGCGCCGCGGGCCCGGCTCAGCGCTTGACCGAATGGCTGCTTGAGGTGGCCGACGTGGTCGTGTAGCCGGGCTTGCTCACGGTGACCCGCACCGAGATCTTCTTGCCGCGATCCTTCGAGGTCAGCTTGTACTTGGACTTCGTGGCACCGCTGATCGACTTGCCGTTGCGCAGCCACCGGTAGCTGTAGCTGGACGGGCTGGGGGACCAGGTGCCCTTGCTGGCCGACACGGTCTTGCCAGCCCGAAAGGTTCCGGTTGCGGTAGGAGACTTCGACTTGCTCAGAATGCCAGGGCCTACTGCGGACGTAGGACTGCTCTCACTTGACCAGGAGTAGCCGGCGAGCTTCCCGGTCACTCGCACTTGGATGACTGCATTTGCGTCGGCGGCAGTCAAGGTAAGTGTTGGCCCTGAGGCGATCGGTGCGCCGTTTCGGGACCACTCGTAGCCGTAGGCCGCAGAGACGATGGACCTCGCCGCGCTGGCAGAGAGAGTGCTACCTACTCGCGGGGTCCCGGTGATTGTGAAGGTGCCGGTTGGCTCGGTCGAGGCGGTCTCGGCGGACTGGATGTTGGAACTCAGAGTCGCGACGGCGGTGTTCGCCTGAGCGATGCCTGATCCGCAAGCCGACTTCGAGCATCCCGCCTTGGCTGTCGCTCTGAGGATCTCTGTGACTTGTGATGTGAGGAGAGTTGGTTCAACGGACTTGAGAAGTGCGGCGATCGCGGCCACGTGAGGGGCGGCCATCGATGTGCCGCTCATGTAGCTGTAGCCGGCGTAGGTGGCGGTGGTGCTGCCACGGTTGATGGTCGACAGGATGCCATCGCCGGGTGCCGAGATGGTCAGCTCGGTCGGGCCGCCGTAGTTGCTGTAGCTGGCGAGTTGCCCTGCGCTGTTGGTCGACCCCACTGAGATGACATTTCTGCAGTTGGCGGGGCTGTACTTCCGTGCGGCTGCGCTCGAGTTGCCAGCCGCCACAACTACGATCACGCCCTTAGCTGTTGCGTCGTCGATCGCCGACTGCATAGGGCCTCCGCAGGGCGAGGGGTCAGTGTTCCCGAGCGAGAGGTTCAGTACCTGGGCTGGACGGCTGTTCGTCGGCAGTCCCTTTACGGGCAGTCCGGCTCCCCACAGGATGGCGGCAATCACGTCGGTCTCGGAGCCGCCGCCCCGGCCAAGGGCGCGCAACGGCTCTACCTTCGCATCGGGGGCCACCCCAGCCACCCCTGCGCCGTTGCCCGTCAGTGCGGCGATGATGCCGCTCACGTGAGTGCCATGCCAGGAAGATGTGTGTTGGCCTAGTCGGTCGGTGTAGAAGTCACCGGTGTCGGTCGGATCACTGTCGCGCCCGTTGCCGTCCCCGGCGAATGCCGGGTCGCTGATGAAGTCGTAGCCCGCGATCACATTGCCGCCGATGACGCTCGTGTCAGATCCGGTGAGATCTGGGTGAGCAGTGATCCCGGTGTCGATCACGCCGACAACTGTGTTGGCCCCGGTCGATATGGGCCACGCGCTCTCAGCATGAGTGCCGTAGATGCCGGCATTCGTCACGTTCCAGAGATAGTTGTAGTAGATGTCGTTGGTCATGGTCGGACGGAACCAGCGGGCGGTGTCGGCGGCGCGGACGCCCTTTGCGTCGCTGACTTGGCTCTCAACCTGGGCCGATTCTGCGGCTGTGAGCGTCGTGTCCAGCGTTACTGCAACCATCGAGTCGGTGATCGGCGCGACCTTAGTCACCCGCGCATCGGCGACCTGGTCGGCCACTTTCGCGACCGCGGCCTGGGCCGCCTCGGCCGGATCGGACTGCGCCTTGTCGAAGGTGACGATGATGGTCTTGGTCGCCGGCTCGGACGGGTCGGTCGCGGTCGGTGCGGCCGCGGACGGGCTCGGGTCGAGGGCCGGCAGATCGGTGGGCTCAGGGGTCGCGGTGGCGACCGGAGAGCCCGACTCGGAGGCGCTGGGTGAGGCCGAAGGGGTGTCGGGAACAGTGTCGTCGGCGGTGGCCGAGCTGATGCTGAGCGGGAGAATCACCAAGCTCAGCGCCGCAATCGCGGCCGTGCCAACGCGCCAGGACAACACGGGCTCCCTTCTAGGTCCACGGCGATCGTCGCACGCGCACCTATGAAGACCCTGCAAGCAGTGGGGTTGTCCGCAGTAATGCTCTAGGTCGGAGTGAGATTTACCGAAGCCAGGGCGGGATCAGGCCGGCGCCCACTCCCAGCCGATGCCATAAGCCAGGCCGGGGTAGGGCCGAGTGAAGCTGGTCTTGACCTGGCTCGAGGTGGACAGGTCGAGCTCGCGCACTTCGTCGCCGATGCCGGCCATGTCGGAGGAGATCACGCCGTCCATCACCCAGGCCCGGCTGGCCACCGAGGGCGTCCCGAAGTCGACGTTCACCTTCAGCGAGTGGGCCGGACGCAGCGGCGCCAGCGCCATGAACGGGTTCAGCGCGCGAGCCTTGGGGACGTGCACCTGGAGTTTGGTCTGCCGGATCTCGCCGCGCGCCAGATCGCCGGGCAGTTCCAGGGTCACCCGCCACAGGGTCTTCGACGGCCGCAGCACCTCGACCACCCGAAGCCCTTCGATGGCCGTGAAGGTCAGATCGGTGTCCGGCTCCAACTGGCCCGGAATGCCGAATGCCTCGTGGATCTGCTTGGGTCGATCGGTCAAGGAGCGGACGGTTCTGGTCAACGTCAAGGTGGCGTCCTCGGCGAGCGCCAGGTCCAACTCGTGGTCCTCCCAGCACCACCCGTGATCGTTGAACGGCCCCCGAGTGTCGGCGTGAGCGACGGCGAGCGCCTCGCCGAGGAGTTGCTCGGCCGTCCGCAGTCGTCGGCGGAGCACTCGCGGGCTGCGATCGAGCACACGCTCGGCGACCGCCAGGCGCTGCTCGAGGAATGGCTCGTCAGAACTCACTCCTGAGGCCATCAGGATCAGATAGCGAAGATCCCTGGGGAACGCCTGGGTGTTTTCGTCGAGCAACTTGATCAAGGCCGCGCGGGCCTCATCGTCATTTGTCGAGGGATCGATTCCCAAGATGCGTTGCAGTTCAGCACCCAGCCAATGCTGGATGTCTGGACGCCGGATTCCACGGCCACGATGCAACTCGCGCAGCTCAGCGCTGATCGCAACCTCGTCCATGGCTCGAATTGTGCCCTGAAAAGGCCCTCTAGCGCGACCGAGCACGCCAGCCGAGCGCAACTAGCGGGGCCGGGGCCGGTCACTTCATTGTCAGTTTGGCCGCCCAGCTAGGCCGAGCACGCAACTGTGGGCATCATCACGCTAGGAGAAAGGGGCTCCGCGTTGGTGCTGCGCACGAGCATCTGATCCTTTTTTCGGTGGTCGAGGAAGTGGGGTGAACACATGATCATCATCACAATTCACTTCGCTGGACTCGCCAACTGACTTCCCACTCCCAGGGAGGCTGTCCCCACAGGGGGGTTGACCGCAGGCCGAAGCGGTCAGTTCGGGGGCGGAGCACTGCGGCTGTGGGGCGGACTGTCCGTCGGCCCCACAGCCGGCTCGGAGTCCACGAGCAGAACCCATGCTGAGACGTCGGTCCCACTCTGCGAAACTACGCAACGTAGTAGTAGAGAGGACGCGACGGTGCATACGCGACTGCTTTCCGGCAATGAGGCCGTGGCTCTGGGCGCCTGGGAGGCCGGGGTTGCCGTCGGCTGTGGGTATCCGGGGACTCCATCCACCGAGATTCTTGAGGCCTTGGCCGGCAAACCCGGGGTCTACACCGAATGGTCGGTGAACGAGAAGGTGGCCCTCGAGGTCGGGGTCGGTGCCGCACTGGCCGGTGGCCGGACGCTGGTCACCATGAAGCATGTCGGGGTGAATGTGGCCGCCGATCCGCTGTTCACCGCGAGCTACACCGGGGTCCGAGCCGGTCTGGTGATCGTGACGGCCGACGATCCGGAGCTGCACTCGTCCCAGAACGAACAGGACAATCGCAACTACGCGATCGCGGCCAAGGTGCCGATGCTCGAGCCGTCCGACTCGCAGGAAGCTCGGGAGTTCACCAGACTCGCGTTCGAGCTGTCCGAGACCTTCGACACTCCGGTCTTTCTGCGGATGACTACCCGGCTCTCCCACTCCAAGAGCCTGATCGAGCCGTTCGCCGGGGATGCTCCGCAACGTACCGAGGCGCCGCTGGCGCCTGGCTTCGAGCCAGACCCGCGCAAGTACGTGATGATCCCCGGGCACGCCCGGGCCCGTCGGGTTGCCGTCGAGGACCGCATGCAGCGGCTCATCGAGGCGGCAGAGGATCATCCGGCCAACCGGATCGAGTGGCCGGACGGGTTGCCGGCCGACGCCATCGCCGAGTTCGGAGTGATCACCTCCGGCATCCCGTACAGCTACGTGAAGGAAGTCGCGCCGCAGGCTCCGGTGCTGAAGCTCGGCCTGGTCCATCCGTTGCCGCGGCGGTTGCTGGCCGAGTTCGCGGCGCGGGTGCGATGGCTCTACGTGGTCGAAGAGCTCGACCCGGTGATCGAGACCCAGCTCAAGGCGTGGGGGATCGACTGTGTGGGGCGCGAGGCGTTCTCCGGGATCGGTGAGTTCAGCCCGACCATCGTGGCCCGCGGCCTGGGCCGTCCGCTGCCGGCACCGACGCTGAGCCCGCAACTGGAGGTGACGGTGCGACGTCCGGGCTTGTGCCCGGGCTGCCCCCATGATCACGTGTTCACCGAGTTGCGTCGCCTGGGGTTCATCGTCTCCGGCGACATCGGCTGCTACTCCCTCGGCGTACTGCCTCCCTACAACGCCATGGACACCCTGCTCGATATGGGCGCCTCACTGACCATGGCCCAAGGCATGGATCTGGTCGTGCCGCCCGAACAGAAGGGACGGATCGCTGCCGTCATCGGCGACTCCACCTTCGCTCACTCCGGGATCACCGGACTGCTGAATGCGGTCTGGAACGGCCGCGACGGTCTCTACGTCGTGCTCGACAACGGCACCACGGCCATGACCGGAATGCAGCCCAACCCGCTCAGCGGCGAACGAATGGGACGATCCGACGCACCATCCCTCGACTACGCCTTGCTGGCCAAGGCCATGCACATCCCCGACGATCGGCTGGCCATGGTGGACGCCTACGACACCGCGACCATCTCGGCGGCGCTGGAGCACCTGGCCGGCCAGTCCGGCGTCCGGCTGCTCGTGGTGCTGGGGCTGTGCCTGATCGAGGGCCAAAAGCTGAAGCGGATCGAGAAGCTCGACCTGAAGAAGACGGTCCGCCGCGAACTCGTCCGTACCCATCCGCTGGGAGGCCAGCATGAGTGAGGTCTTCAACGCGCTGCTGGTCGGCGTCGGCGGCCAGGGGATCGTGCTGTCCAGCGACATCCTGGCCGAGGCGGCTGCACTCAGTGGGCTGGATGTGAAGAAGTCCGAGATCCACGGCATGTCGCGGCGCGGTGGACCGGTGTTCAGCCACGTCCGCTTCGGTGCGGTGGTGCATTCGCCGGTGATCCCGACCGGGGCGGCCGACCTGATCTTGGCGATGGAGCCGATGGAACTGCTCCGTTGGGCACCCTGGGCGGGTCCGGGCGCGGCGGCCTGCTACCTGGCGGCACCCATCCTTCCGGTGGGGGTGGAGGAGTACCCCGAAGGGCTGGCGGACGAACTGGCGCGGCTGTTCCCGCGGCTGGTTCGGATCGAGTTGGCCTCGATTCGCCGCAGCGTGCCGCTGAAGGTGCGCAACACCGCTCTGCTGGGTGCGGCCTCGGTGTTCCTTCCGCTGGAGCTGGACAGCTTCGCTGCGGCCATCACCGTTCTCGCCCCGCGAGGCAGCGCGGAGGCCAATCAGGCCGCCTTCGACACCGGCCGCGCTCTTGCCGAAGCCCAGTTGAAGGAGCCGGCGGATGTGGAATGAGGCTGCGCAGACCATGCCGGTCGACCAGTTGCGAGCCCTGCAGCTCAGCCGGCTGAAGTCCTTGTTGGCGCTGGTGCACGACCGGGTCGACTTCTACCGGCATCGGCTGGACGACGCGGGAGTGGTCCCCTCCGAGGTGACCAGCCTGGACGACCTGGCCCAGGTCCCGTTCACCTCCAAGTACGACATGCGCGAGGTGTTCCCGTTCGGGCTGTTCGCGGTGCCGGCCGAAGAGATCGTCGAAGTGCACATGTCCTCGGGGACTACCGGCAAGCCGGTGGTCGGCGGCTACACCCGAGCCGATCTCGACCTGTGGCAAGAGGTGATGGCCCGCACCCTGGACGCCGGCGGCCTGCACGCCGGGGACGTGATCCAGGTGGCCTACGGCTACGGGCTGTTCACCGGGGGACTGGGCGGCCACTACGGCGGCACCCGGCTCGGTGCCATGACCCTGCCGATGTCGTCGGGCAACACTTTCCGGCAGCTCAACACCATGGCCGACTTCGGCACCACAGCGCTGCTGTGCACCCCGTCCTATGCGCTGTTCATCGCCGAGCAGGCCCGTGAGCAAGGGGTCGACCTGGCGTCCGGGCCGTTGCGGGCCGGGTTCTTCGGGGCTGAACCGTGGTCGGCGGAAATGCGGTCCGACATCGAGACCAAGCTCGGCATCAAGGCCTACGACATCTACGGCCTGACCGAGCTGATCGGTCCCGGGGTGGCTGCGGAGTGCACCGAGCAGAATGGGCTGCACATCTTCGAGGACCACTTCTACCCCGAGATCGTGGACTCCGAGACCGGGGCGGTGCTGCCGGCCGGCGAGAAGGGCGAGCTGGTGCTGACCACGCTCACCCGCACCGGGACGCCGGTGCTGCGCTACCGCACCCGCGACATCACCTACCTGATCGACGAGCCCTGCCCGTGCGGACGCACGTCGCGGCGGATCCATCGGCTGATGGGCCGCAATGACGACATGCTGATCATCCGCGGGGTCAACGTCTTCCCCCAGCAAGTCGAAGAGGTGTTGCTGCGGATCGAGGGGGTCGAGCCCTACTACCGGATCGTGGTCGACCGGGACGGCTCGATGGACACCCTCGAGGTGGAGGTCGAGATGACCGAAGGGCTGTTCTCCGACGAGGTCCGCACGGTGCTGGCCCTGGAGCGCCGGATCGAGCACGAGCTGCGGCTGGCGCTCGGCATTCAGGCCGTGGTCAAGTTGGTGAACCCGAAGACCATCGAGCGCAGCGAAGGCAAGGCCAAACGGATCGTCGACCGGCGAGCCGTCACCACGAGCATCTAGGCAGGAACAGACATGATTCTTCGCCAGGTTTCGGTGTTTCTGGAGAGCGAACAGGGACGGTTGGCGCCGGTGGTCCGCCACCTGGCCGATCGTGGGGTGAACCTGCGGGCATTGATGCTGGCCGAGACCGACCGGTTCGGCATCGTCCGCTTCATCGCCGACGATGCGGACGCCGCCCTGGCCGCGGTCCAGGAACTCGGCGTCACCGCCCGGATCTCGGAGGTCTTCGGGGTCGAGGTCTCGGACCGTCCCGGCGGCCTGGCCGACCTGCTCACCCTGCTCGATCGGGCACGGGTCAGCGTGGAGTACCTCTACGCCGAGCTGGCCGAGATCGACGGACGGGCACTTCTGGTGCTCAAGCTGACCCCACCCGAGGTGGCTCAGCAGGTGCTCGCCGAGGCCGGCCTGGGCTGAGCCGCTCGGCCTGCGGCCCGACTCGCTCCGGCCGGGTCCGGCTGCCAGGATGAGGACATGATCGCTGACGAACTCGAAGCCCGGCTGCGCGCCGCCGTCGCCGCAGCCATGCCGCAGGCCATCGCCGAACTCACCGAGTTGGTGGCCATTCCGTCGATCTCCTGGCCGGCCTTCGACCAGGCGCCGATGCGGGCCAGCGCCGAGGCGATCCGTGCGCTGGCCGACCAGACTGGGGTCTTCGATGACGTGGCCATCCGTACCGCCCGGATCCCGGGCACCGATGAGGATGGGCAGCCGGCCGTCCTGGGCGTTCGGGATGCGGCCGGTCGGCGGGTCCTGCTCTACGCCCACCACGACGTCCAGCCGGTCGGCGACGAAGCCATCTGGCTCACCTCACCGTTCGTGGCCACCGAGCGCGACGGACGCCTCTACGGTCGCGGCACCGCCGACGACAAGGCCGGAGTGCTCACCCATCTGACCGCCCTGAAGGTGGTCCGCGAGGTGCTCGGCGATGACTTCGGATTGGGTGTAAGCCTGTTCGTCGAAGGCGAGGAGGAGTACGGCTCGCGCTCCTTCGGGCAGTTCCTGATCGACAATCGCGACGCGCTGGCCGCCGACCTGATCGTGGTGGCCGACTCCGGCAACTGGGACTCCGACACCCCGGGCCTCACCGTTGCGCTGCGCGGCAACGCCCGGTTCACCCTGCGGGTGCGGACGCTGACCCACGCCCTGCACTCGGGCATGTTCGGCGGCGCCGTGCCGGACGCCATGCTGGCCACCATCAAGCTGCTCAACAGCCTGTGGGACGAGACCGGTGCGGTCGCCGTGCCGGGCCTGCGCTCCCGGGACGGTGTGGTGCCCGAGTACGACGAGCAGCGGCTGCGCGAGGAGACCGATCTGCCGACGACCAGCACCCCCATCGGTACCGGGCCGATCCTGGATCGGATCTGGAACCGTCCGTCGATCACGGTGACCGGGATCGACCACGCCACCACCGCGGCGGCGTCCAACACGCTCAGCCCGGAGGTCACCGTGGTGATCAGCGCCCGGGTGGCTCCGGGCCAGGACGCCGTCGAGGCCTACCAGGCCATCAAGGCTCACCTGGAGGCCCACGCACCGTTCGGGGCGCAGCTGGAGTTCAGCGAAGTCGACTGCGGCCAGGGCTTCGAAGCCCAGCCGGGCTGGGCCACCGAGCTCGGCCTGGAGGCGCTGGAGAAGGGCTATGGCGTCGCTCCGGTGGAGCTGGGCGTCGGTGGTTCGATCCCGTTCATCTCTGAGTTGGCCGCCGAGTTCCCGGACGCGGGGATCCTGGTCACCGCCGTCCTCGACCCGCAGGGATCGCCGCACAGCCCCAACGAGTCGCTGCACCTGGCCACCTTCGAGCATGCGGTGCTGGCCGAGGCGATCCTGTTGGCGTCGTTGGCCACCTCGGCCTAAGTACATCGACCCGGGCGTCGGGCCCACCGGCTGGCGTGGACGGGCTGCCGGGTACACTCCAAATAGCGATCGGCATCCGCCCTTGGCTTCCAGGCCGAGGATCGGCCGTGCAGCGAGTGGGTGCCCAGTGACCGCGCTTCCCTCTACCGCCATCAGTCCCGGACGACCGGGGCCCGGCTATCAGGATCAGACCTCTTTCCCGGTTCTGGCTAGGGCTTTCATTGAAGTCTCCGATCAGGCCCGGACCGAGGGCCTGCTGGGGCGGACCCGCTGGTTCTATCTCGTCGTGGGTGGCGCGGTGGGTGCCGGACTGCTCGGCGCACTGACCGGACTGGTGCTGCTGGGCGACACCTGGTGGCAGCTGCTGATCGCGGCCGCGCTCGGCGTCGTCCTCACCCAAGTGGCCTTCCTGGCCCATGAAGCCGCGCATCGCCAGATCCTGATGACCGGGCCGGGCAACGACCGGCTGGCCCGGCTGCTCGCGGCCGGTGTGGTCGGAATCAGCTACTCCTGGTGGGACTCCAAGCACTCCCGGCACCACGCCAACCCGAACCGGGTCGGCCGCGATCCCGACATCGAGGCCGACACCATCTCCTTCCTCGACGAAGAGGCGGCCACCGCCACCGGCTTCCGGCGGTTGCTGGTGCGCCGACAGGGCTGGCTGTTCTTCCCGCTGCTCACCCTGGAGGGGCTCAACCTGCACTTCCAGGGCCTCAAGCACCTCATGCAGCGCGGCGAGGTGCGCGGACGGTGGCTGGAGCTGGGCCTGATCGCCGGGCGCTTCGTGATCCTGCTGGGGCTGGTCTTCTGGCTACTGCCGATCGGGATCGCCTTCAGCTTCCTGGCCGTCCAGCTGGCCGTCTTCGGCGTCTACATGGGGGCGTCCTTCGCGCCCAACCACAAGGGGATGCCGGTGATCGACCGGGCGGCGAAGCTCGACTTCTTCACCAAGCAGGTGCGCACCTCACGCAACATCGCCGGCGGCTGGTGGGCCACCTGGCTGATGGGTGGGTTGAACTACCAGATCGAACATCACCTGTTCCCGAACATGCCCCGGCCGCATTTGGCCCGGGCCCGGGTGATCGTCAAGGCCCAGTGCGAGCGCCTCGACGTCCCCTACACCGAGACCAGCTTGTGGCGCTCGTATGCGATCGTGATCGGCTACTTGAACCGGGTCGGGCTGGCTGCCCGAGACCCGTTCGAGTGCCCGATGCACGCACTGCGCCGGTAACGGCTCAGCGCCCGCGCATGGCGCCGAGCAGGGCGTCCAGTTCGACCCGGGCGACTCGGATCCGGTCGTCGGCGATCCCGTACGGCAGCCACAGGGTGCCCTCGTGAACGATGCCGCCGCAGCTGTAGGCCACATTCGGCACGTAGCCGTTGCGCCGCTCGCCTTCGGTCTCCAGCAGTGGCTGGGGCAGGGTCGCCAGCACCCGGCTGGGGTCGTCCAGGTCGAGCAGGATGGCTCCGATGCAGTAGTTGCGCATCGGCCCCACACCGTGGGTCAGGACCAGCCAACCGGCCTCGACTTCGATCGGGGGGCCGCAGTTGCCGCTCTGCACGGCGTCCCAGAGATACTCCGGCCGGTACACCGGCTCCTCGGCCGACCAGTCCAGCCCATCGGGAGAGCTGGTCAGGCCGATCGACTCCCCGTCGCCGCGACCCAGGGCGAGCAGTCGCCCGCCGACCGGACGCGGGAACATCGCCATCCCCTTGGCCTGGCTGGCCGGTCCGGTCAGCCGGTGGACTCCGAAGGTCCGGAAGTCCTCGGTGACGAGCAACCGGTTGGCGATGGCGTGGCCGTTGTAGGCGGTGTAGGTGCCGAGGTACTGGGATCGTCCGTCCGCGTCGGTGAACCGGACGAAGCGGGCGTCCTCGACGCCGCGGCTCTCCTCGTCGGCGACCGGCAGCAGCACTCGCTGGCTGAGCCGGCTGTCCTCGTCGAAGACGGCCTGGTAGCTGGAGCCGGCAATGAGCCGGATCAGTTCCAGCTGGGCGCGGGCGTCCGGCTGGCGCAGTAGCGGCTCGCGCAGCTGCTGGACGGCCTCCTCGATGGCCGAGCTGCCGAAGGTGTCCGGCAACGACTGGGCGATCGCTCGGGCAAGTTCGTCGGTGTGACCCGAGTGCTCGACGGCCCGCAGGAAGTGGTCCTTTGTCCACTGGCCATCGCCGATGGTCGCCAACTCCAGCGGACGGATCCGCGGGGCGAACTCCCAGCTGTGCCCGGGGCCGATCACGGCTTCGGCGAACTGGATGGACGACAGGTGGAACTCTCCGATCGAGCGCAGGGAAAGGAGCACCCGCAGCTGGCCGGGTTCCAGGCCGCTCTGGTCGGGATGCGGCACCGCGCTGGGGTTGCACAAGGCGGTTCCCTCGACCCCGAACTCTGCGGTGAACACCGAGCCCACCAGGATGGCCAACTCGGGGCTCAGCTCGATCGCGGTGAGTGAGCGGACCATGGCGGCGTTGCGTCCCAGGATTGCCGGGAGGTCGTCGTGGCGGTTGCCGAAGCGCTCGATCACCGCGGCGGCCGCAGCGGCCACCTCGGTCTCTGGGGTAGCCAGTACCCGTTCGAGAACCGCTTCGGTGCGCGAGCTGCCCCCAGGAGTGCTGCCGCCGGGAAGGAACAGCCGAGCCACCACGCGGGACGGATCGGGATCCAACTGGGCGCCGGAGTCGTGAGCCAGCGTCCTCATCGGCGGACCGCGGTGATGGCGATCGCGCACTGCAGGGTGCTCAAGGCGGCCAGCGTGGACTCGGCGCCACAGTTGCTGTTGTGGCCGAACTGCTCCAGGCCGTCGTGGCCGGCGCCGTCCCCGGGCTCGTACATCACCGAGTGTGAGTCGTTCTCGCCGATGAACCATCCCCAGGCCAGTCGCACGCCGTGTACCCAGGACAGATCACCGGTCACTTCGAAGGCATGCAGGCAGGCATTGGCGATGGCCGCGGCCTCGATCGGCTGCTGGTCCCACAAGGGGCGACGGTCCTCGGGGCCGCGACCGCCGGTGCCGGCCAGCGAGAGTCGGCCACCGACCCCGGTCTCGAGCCGGAGCAGGGTTCGCAGCATGGTCAGGCCGTGGCGCACGGTGACCGGCTGCCGTAGCCGGATCCCGCCGAGGATCAGGGCATCGCACAGTGCGCCATTGGCGTAGCGCAGCCGAGGTTCGGGCCAGTCCCATTCGGTGCCGGGCCGGCGGGGGATCAGGTCCAGGCAGTCGGCGAGGAGCACTCGCACCGAGTCGTTCTCCGGGTTGACCCGCAGGAGGTCACAGGCGCCGATGGCGGCGAAGGCGGCCGAGCGGACGTGCGGCGAGCGAGTCTTGGCCGCCCGGGTGAAAGCGCGGATGGCCCGGGTCTGGGAGCCGGCCGTTCGGGCGAAGCGAGCTGCCGATCCCAGGCCGCCCAGGGCGCGTCCCCACCAGTCGCCCAGGCCGGGTTCGTCGGTCCATTTCCCCTCGCTGGACATCCGATTGTGGACCAGTCCGTCGCTGACCACGGCGTGGTCGAGGAAAGCCAGGTAGGTCCCGCTCAGCCGGTCGAGCTGCGGGTTGCCGGAGGCATGTGGGATCACCACCGAGAGCGCCCGACTGACGTCGTCGGTGCAGTAGCCGAGCTCGACCCGCGGGACCTTGCCGCGGGCGTGTTCGAAGATGCCGTGCCGATCCGACAGTGCCAGCACATGGTCGAAGCAGGGGACCGGAAGCCGATGGGCCGGGCCGCTCATGCGGAGATGCTGGTTCGGGCCGGACCGGCCACCAGTGCCCGGTACCGATCGGCGACGTTGGCCCAGCTGTTTCGCTCGGCCTCGGTGCTGGCCCGGGTCTGCGCCGCTGCGGCGTAGCTCGGGTTGCTCAGCACCTCTCGGATGGTGGCGGCGATCTCGCTGGGGTTCTGGTGCTCGACGAGGAGCCCACGTCCATCGGACAACAACTCGACCGCGTGCGGGAACCGGGTGGCAATCACCACCTTGCCGGCGGCGACGGCTTCGGTCAGCACTCCTGAGGTCGACTGGTCGATCGAGTCGTACGGCAGCAGGACCAGGTCGGCGCTTGCGACGGCGTCCGCCAGCTCCTCGCTGGCCTGGTAGCGTCCGTCGATTTCGACATCGTCGCTCACTCCCAGCATTGCGGCCAGGTCGAGCAGACCCGACCGATAGCGGTCGCCCTGTTCGCGCAGCACCTTGGGGTGGGTTTGGCCGAGCACCCGGTAGCGGACGTGGGGGCTCAGGTCGCGCAGCTCGGCCAGCGCCCGGATGCCCCACTCGATGCCCTTGCCCGGGCCGAGGAGGCCCCAGGTCAGGACGGTCGGACGATCGCAGTCCACTGCCTCCGGGCCGGCCAGCCAGGGGTCGACGCCGTGTGGGATCAGCTGGATCCGTTCAGCCGGGATCGCGTAGTCGGAAACGAGGAGGGCCTGGGCTCGGTGGGTCATCACCACCACGGTGTCCACGAAGTTGCAGGCCAGCATCAGCACCTCGCGCTGATGCTGGGTCGGCTCGGCCAACACGGTGTGCAGCACGATGATGCTCGGTGTGCGCAGTCTGGCCAGCAGGTCGAGCACCTGATCACCGTCGGGTCCGCCATAGATGCCGTACTCATGCTGGACGATGGCGACATCGCACCGGTTGAGCTGGGCTGCGGCCTGTGCCGTGCTCTGTGGGTTGTCCGGATGCAGGGTGCCGGCCAGCCGAATCCGCGGTCCGGGCAGCGAAGGCCCAGCCGGGACCAGATCATCGACTCGGACCACCACGCAGGTGTCGGAGCCGTTGGCGGAGATCGCGTTGACGAGGGCAGCGGTGAAGGTGGCCAGGCCACATCTGGTCGGAGGGTAGGTGCTCAGAAATCCATAGGTTGTCACGGGCCTGGTCCGTCCATCCGGATCGATGACTCTGCAGCGCATCGGTCAGAGTCGGGACGTCTGCCGGCTGGCACCTCCCGGGAGACCGCAATCGGCGATCCGGTGGACGCTGCTGCGCTCCTGCAGGGGCAGGGCTCGGTCGGCGTCCTTGTGCCCAGTCTAGCTGGCGGGGTCCACCCGGCCGGCCGGACCGGTGGCGCCGGGGTCACTCGTCCGGGCGTCACCCCTGGGCATGACCGTCACGACAGTATCCGGATGGGGGACAGAATTCCTCGTTGTCACTGGATATCGTGGCTAGCAGGAAAGCCGATCCGATGTTGATGGCCACGCCAGTGACCGTCTCCGGACCGGCTGTTCAACGGTCCAGGGGGAGGACAACAACGTATGTTCGGCTTTGGGGTGCGCTCGCAACGCGGCGTGACAACAGTGGAGTATCTGGTCATCGTGGCCGGAATTTCGATGATCGCCGTGCTGGGGGCGGGGCGGGTCGGGCTTGGGGTGTCGTCCAACCTGTGTGAGGCCGGCAAGTCGCTCGGTTCGTCCGCGCAGTGCGTGAAGCCGGCGGCGGTACCTTCGGCGTCCCCGACCTCGACCCCGGTCGACATCGGCGGCGGGACCGGCGGCTCGGGGACGGGTGGCTCGGGGTCCGGCGGCTCGAGTGAGCCCACCGCAACGTCCACCTCAAGCAGCGGCACCGGCGGCGGTGCCGGTGGCGGTACCGGTGGAGCGGCGGCTACACCGACCCCGACCCCGACGAACTCGCCCGGATCGATGACCTACAACACCGCAGTCATCGACCAGGACGCGATCCTGTCCGACCTCTCGGTCCGGTTCAACCTGGGTTGGTTCCCGAGTGACTGGAACCAGGTCAGCTATCCGACCACCATGACCATGGACGTGACCTGGAGCCCGGCCTTGGCCGTGGACAAGGTGATCGCCGGCTCGGACGGCACCTGGACCTACACCCTGATCGAGCCCGGCAAGATGCGGCTGACCCGCACCGGCAGCTTCGATACCAGCGGCTTCCAGCCGGAGCCGGAGATCCTCTTGGTCAAGCCGGCTACTCGCCAGTCGGTTCAGGTCTCGTTCAGTGCCAGCGCCCCGAACAGCCCGACGCTGACCCGGACGGCCTCCACGACCTCGATCCCGTACTGATCGACAGGCTCGGCTACTTCTTCCAGAGCTGCTGGTACAGATCCTTGGACGGGGCATTGAGCAGGTTGGCGTAGTCGGACGCCGACAGCTGCAGCATGGTGTCGTCCAGCGGGCGATCGCCGATCAGCGAGACGCCCAGGCCGGCGCGCCCGTCCGGGCTGCCCAGCCCGAGGAGATCGAGGGTCGTGGGCAGCAGGCTGAGCTGGTCGGCTCGTTCCCGGTTGAAGCTGACCGTCCCGTCCGGGCTCCACACCCGGAGGATCACCGTGCGGTCCTGCTGGGCGTCGAGTTCGGCCTTGAAGAAGCCGCCCTCAGCGGTGGCCTTGAGATGATCACCGGTCACCACGACCACGGTGTCGTCGAGGAAGTGGTTGTCCCGCAGGTAGTCGATGACCCGGCCGACGGCCCGCATCGAGCACTGGATCGCGGTAGCCATGGCAAGCTCATCACCGGTGGTGCAGGTCGGATAGACACCGCCCGGCTCGTGGGTGTCGAGGGTGAGCATTGTCAGGTTGAACGGGCGTCCGGCCTCGCGCAACCGGCGCAGCTGGTCGATGGTGTAGCCGGCGAGCTGGTGATCCGACAGCCCCCACACCGAGATGTTCTCGCGAGGCTCGTCGGCCGCCTCCCAGTGCTCCAAGCCATAGACGAAGTCGTAGCCGTGGTCGTGCAGGAAGGTGCCCTTGCCGGCGAAGGCGGTGTTCGCGCCGCCCACGAAGACGCTGGTGTAGCCGGAGTCGTGCAGGACGTCTCCCAGGCAGCGGGCGCCCGGAAGGTAGTGCTCGACCTCCTCGCCGAAGACGTTGTGGTTCACCTCCGGGGTGAGCAGCTCGCTCTTCACCGGGACGCCGCACTGGGTGCCGATCAGGCCAGCCATCGTCCAGCCGCCGCCGGGGAACTGCTGCAGTCCCTGGTACGCCGACCAGCCAACTGTGGCCTGGTCGAGATCGGCGAGCAGGTTCTTGCCGAACAGGTGGGCGTCGGCGTAGGTGTTCTCGCCGGACTCCAGGTAGATCGTCACCAGGTTGCGCGGGTGCGGTTGCGTCCGCTGGGCCTGCGGGACCACGTAGTAGGAGGAGAAGCTGGCGTCACCGAGCAGGGCGGACGCATACTGCGGCAGGCCAGTCACGGTGAACAGGATGGCCAGGGCCACGCCGAGGCTCAGCGCGCCGGGCAGAACCGGATGCCGTCGGAATCGGCGGGACGGTTGAGACTGCGCGGCGGGCCTTCTCCAGCTGACGAGCGCAGCCATTACCGCCAGCACCGACAGTGGAGCCACCACACAGACCAGGACGGCTTCGCTGAACAGGGTGGAGTTGCCGGCCCGCTCGCCACGAAGGTTCAGCAGGGTCTGATCGAAAGTGATTTCGCCGAAGCGGTAGCGGATCCAGCCGGCCAGTGCGAGCAGTACCGAGGCGGCACCAAACAGTGCCCAGCGGGTGGCTCGCACCCACTGGGATCCTCGCTTGTGTTCGCTGGTTCCCATTTCGGCCATCTAGGCTATCAAGCTCTGACCAGGCATCTTGCCTGCGCCCGCCGGAGCGCGGCCGGCCGTTGCGCGGCGCGTAGGGACGGACTGGCTTCCTGCCCCGACCGAGGGAATCGACCGGGACAGGCGCGGCGATCAGCCAAGGGGGTGCAGCTAACCGCGGGGTCGGTGGGTAGGAAAACTCGTGCGCCAGCTGGGTGGGTTGTCAGGCTCGCCTCGGGGGGTGCGATCACTGACCGGATACCGGCCCAGATTATCGACGTTGCACCGCCGACCTCAAAATCCACCATACACCCAGTTCAGGCGAAAATCGACACTCGCGTCGAAATTATCGCATGCGGTTGATGATCTCACGCTCATTTCCGAGCAAAAACGCTTAGTGTTCGCAGACTCTCAGCATTGGGTCTTCGCCGGGTCAGCTGCTCCCGGAGTGAGGGAGCGAGTGCCCGCTCCCTTGCGGCTATGACAAGGGGAGATGGCGACGCACTGGATGCGGGGTGGGCTGACGTGGCGCCGAATCGGGATCTTGCGCGGCTTTTGGCGGCCCGATAAGGGCGTTGCTGGCGTGATTTTGAGGCGCGAAAATAGTGGCGGAGTCCGAGAATAGGTAGATTCGAACAGATGGGCTACTCTGAAAATGATCGAGAGATCCCTCTGAGGCCGCACCCCCCGCGGAATTCAGAGGAAATTCACGGGAGCACCCATGCGCCGCTATACCGACCGCAACTCACCACCACGTCCACGGCTCTGGGTTCGGCGCCGACTGCTACTGTCCGGCCTCCTGCTTGCTGCGCTGACGGACTTCGGGGCACTTCCACCGGCGTCTGCGGTGGGTACCACCGTCGGTCTGGGGACCGCAGGGTCCTACTCGGTGCTGGGTGGTGAGACAGTGACCAACACCGGTCCCACCGAGTTGAGTGGGGACCTGGGTGTGGCTCCCGGCACCGAGATCGTCGGGTTCCCGCCGGGCGACGTGGGCGGGGCGACCCATGCCGGCGATGCCGAGGCGGGTCAGGCGAAGTCCGACCTCACTACGGCGTACAACAACGCCGCTGGGCAGGCATCCGACGAGTCTGTTGGTGCCGAGCTCGGCGGGCGCACGTTGACTCCGGGGGTCTACACCGCGTCCAGCGCCACCCAGATCACCGGCACCCTGACCCTGGACGCCCAAGGCGATCCCGGTGCGGTGTTCATCTTCCAGGTCGGCTCGGACCTCACTGCCGCCTCCAACAGCCAGGTTCTCCTGCTCAATGACGCGCAGAGCTGTCATGTGTTCTGGCAGGTCAGCCGCTCGGCCACCATCGGAACCTCTGCCGACTTCGTCGGGACGATCATGGCGCTCACCTCGATCACCGTAGACAGCGGTGCTGACGTCCAGGGTCGTGCGCTTGCTCGCAATGGAGCCGTCACCTTGGACAACAACCGGTTCACCAACGTGACCTGCGCGACGACATCAACCTCCAGCCCGACCCCGACGGACACCGCGACCTCATCGCCGACCTCATCACCGACGTCCACCGGATCCCCGACGGCGTCACCGACGCAGAGCGACACCTCGACCGCCTCACCCACGACCTCCGACTCGGCCAGCCCGACGTCGTCCGCCAGTTCGCCGACGGCGGTCGTCCCAGTCGAGACATCAGAGGCTGCAGCAGTGGGTGACCTGGCCTTCACCGGTGGTGGCCCCTCCGGACCACTGATCGTGGTTGGGTTGGCCGCCAGCCTGTTGGGTGTGGCCCTCGTGGTCGCCGCACGTAGGCGTCGAGTCAGCTGATCGTGAGTCGGTCAGTGGGTGCGCCTGCCTGAAGACCGACTACGCAGAGATCTGGCCATCGGGGTACGCCCCCGGTGGCCAGAACTCACTTCACCAGTGGTGGCTGCTGGTCAGGCGCGCTTCCAGTGCCACTTGCCGCTGGGGTAGCGCACGCACTTGAGCTTCCCGAACTTCTTGGTCTTGGTCCAGTCACCGTGGTGCTTCTTCGCGCAGAACTGACCGGGCTTGGCGGAGGGCTTGCTCACCTGGGCAGCCTGAGCCACCGGAGCCGGGGCGGCTCCGACCAGGCCGAGGGACAGCACAGCGCCGGTGATAACGGACGCGATCAGCTTCTTCATCGAAGCAACTCCTCATCAATGGGTGGTCAGACCATTGTCGGGTCGGGCGGCGTCCGTGCCCTTGTCGAGACGGGGAACTGGCCGCAAATTGGCCACCGGAGCGGCAGTACGGTGCTTGCCGAGTTCTGCCTAGGCGGCTCGCCAGCGGGGTGCGGCACGCGGTTACCTTGCGGTGGCCGCCGAGTCAGGAGAATGCATGCCCACGATCCCGCTGATCATCGATACCGACACTGCGCAGGATGACTGCATTGCCATCTTGGCCGGCTTGCTGGACCCGGTGGCCGACCTGCGAGCCATCACCATGGTGGCCGGCAACGTTGGCTTCGAGCAGCAGGTGGCCAATGCGCACCTCACCTTGAACGTTGCTGGACGCCTGGGCACGGTGCCCATCCATCGCGGCTGCACCCAGCCGCTGCTGCGGCACTGGGAGTCGGCCGAGGACGTCCACGGTGACGGCTCCGGCGGGCTCTCGATCCCGTCCGACTCGCTGGTGGAGGCCGACGAGCACGCCGTGCAGGCCCTGCTGCGGCTGACCGCCGAGGCGCCCGGTGAGCTCAGCATCGTGGCGATCGGCCCGCTCACCAATCTGGCCGCGGCCATCGTGCTCGACCGGGGCTTCGCCTCACGGGTGAAGACGCTGGTGATCATGGGTGGCTCGAACAACGCCCGCGGCAACATCACCGCGAGTGCAGAGTTCAACTTCTACGTCGATCCCGAGGCTGCGCAGGTCGTCCTGCAGGCAGGCTTCGGCGACCTGCGGATCGTCCCCTGGGCGCCGTTGACGTTGAGCGACGCCACCTTCCCGCGCGCCGATTACGACCGGCTCGGAGCGCTGGGGACGCCGCTGGCCGGCTTCTATCACCGGATGTGCGCGGCCACCATTGACTACGACGAGTCGGTCGGGATCGACGGCTCCACCCACCCAGACTCGCTCTCGGTCGCCGTCCTGTTGCACCCCGAACTGGTCACTGCCGAGTCCGGCTATCGGGTGGACGTCGAGACCGCCTCCGAACTGAACCGAGGGATGTCGGTGATGGCCTGGGAGAAGTTCGACCTGCCGGTGAACGCGCAGGTGATCGAGGCCGTCGACGGTGCGGCGTTCTATGAGTATCTGGGTGGGATCCTGGCGACGCCGACAACGCCGAACCTGCCGGTCTCGGGCTTGTCGAGCTGACTTCCAGGCCCGATCTCTGGATTGCCTCCAAAAATACGTAATAATGGAGCAATGGATGAAGACAGGTCTGTTGCTCTCCAGCTGGCGGAACTGACCCGGCGAATCGAGGCTCTCGAGGCAGGGCGCACCTCGCCGGACTCTCCGGGTGCCGGCGACGCCGGAAGGTTCTGGGTCCTCGAAGGGCTCAAGCAGCGCACTGAGTCCGGCGTCGTCTACGCCGGCGCGGTTGAGACCGCGGCCGGGCCAGTGGAGTGGCAGATCGGGCTGGGTTTCGAGCAGCTGATGGATCGCGACTGGGGGCAGGCCGCCGCCTCCCTATCCGCGCTGGGCAACCGCTCCCGGCTGCGGATCCTGCAAGCAGTGCTGGCCGGCGCCAATGCGGTCGCCGATCTCTCCAGTGCGGAAGGGATGGGCACGACCGGCCAGCTCTATCACCACCTCAACCAACTCGTGGCCCACGGCTGGCTACAGGCCTCGGGGCGGGGCCACTACGGCATCCCGGCCGAGCGGGTGGTGCCGCTGCTGGTGATCCTTGCCGCCACCAGGGGTGCGTCGTGAGCCGGTTCGGACGCGTGGAGCTGGTCGCCGCGGTCGCTGCGGCGGCGACGGCGCTGGCGGGGGTACTGACGATTCCACGGCCGCCGCAGCTGTCGACCTCGGTGACCGGTGACCCGGAGTTGGCCGAGGCGGTGCGGGCGCAGCTGGCGCGGCTTCCCGGGGCCAGGGATCAGCTCAGTGTGGCTGTGATCGACGGCGCCGAGGTGAAGAAGGTGAGCTTCGGCTCGTCCGCGACCACGGCCTACGAGATCGGATCGATCACCAAGACCGTGACTGGCGCGCTCCTGGCGCAGGCCATCGAGCGTGGCGAGGTCACCGAGGCCACACAGCTGGGGGAACTGCTCGACCTGGGTGACTCGCCGGCCGCCTCGGTGCCGCTGGTGGAGCTGGCCACTCACTCCAGCGGGTTGCCCCGGCTGGCACCCTCGGCGCGGCAGTGGTGGAAGGCCATCATCGCGAGCATCCGTGCCACAGATCCGTACGGCGGGAGCGTCGACGAACTCCGGGACGAGGCGCGGCATGCCGAAGTCGGCGCTCGGGAGTTCGAGTACTCCAACTTCGGCTTCGCGCTGCTCGGGCAGGCGCTGGCAGTGGCGGCCAAGACCGACTACCCCTCGCTGGTCACCGAGCGGGTGTTCACGCCGCTGGGGATGCGGGACAGCTCCACTCCGACCTCGCCGACCGAGCTGAAAGAGGGTGCGCTCACCGGGTACACCGCCTCCGGTCGTCCGGCCAGCCCGTGGACGCTGGGCGCCTCGGCGCCGGCCGGCAGCATCCGTTCCACCCTGGACGACCTGGTCCGCTACGCAGTGGCTCATCGTGACCGAACGCTGCCGTTCACCTCAGCCGCCGACCCACGAACGCCGATCGCCGAAGGGCAGCAGATCGGCTTCGCCTGGATCACCACCGGCGAGGTCTGCTGGCACAACGGAGGCACCGGAGGCTTCTCCAGCTGGCTGGGCTTCAACCGCACCACCGGACGAGCCGTGGTCGTGCTGAGCAACACGGCGGCATCGGTCGATGAGCTCGGCTGGGCCTTGATGGAGGTGAAGTGATGGAGTACTTCACCGGGCTGGTGGCTGTCGGAGTGGTGGCCCTCTTCATCGTTCGGGCTGGCTCGCGCAGCCCGCGCTGGGCGGGCGCCAGTCGGCTCGAACTGATCAACGATGGGCTGAACAGCATCGTGGTGATGACCGTGGCCTGGTTGCTCACGCCGTGGGCCTCGATCGGTCCGCTGTGGTGGCTGGTGCTGGTCGGGGGGCTTGCCGTTGGCGTGGCCGCCGCAGTCTTGCGGTGGACGAGAGTGCCCTGGCTGCGTCCGGATCGCCCGCGTTGGCGTGGTGTCGGCGGAACGGTGATCTCCGTGTCCGTGGCCGCCGGTGTGGCCCTGCTGGCCTTCGGCTGAGCGGCCAGTGGCTCTTCCGGCGGGGGATCGCCCGGCGGCACGCGCCGTCCTGGCACTTCCAATCTATAGCTCACCCCCGGTCTTGCCGCAAGGCCCCCCATTGGCCGCACAATGGTCCGCCTGAGGCAGCGTTGTTCCTAGTCAACCCCGACTAGGTGGCCGCTGCCGTGAAGGTGGGGTGGCGATGGTTGAGGCAACCGCAGATGTGTTCGATCTCCCGCCGCGACGAGCCGAGAAGGCCGACGAGCGGCTGATCGGGGACGATCGGAGGCACTTCGCCGCCGTGGCGGCCTGCATCGATCGGCGGATCGCCCAGACGTCGGCTCGACTGGCCGAACTGCTGGCCGAAGCCAGCAGGCGCGGGCGAGGCGCGATGGATCGCGATCTGGAGATCCATCGGCTGAGCGCTCAGCTGCGCACCATGCGTCGCTACGGCCTGGACATCTGTCTGGGCCGGATGGTCGACAGCGACGGCACCGTCACCTACATCGGACGGCTGGGGCTTCTCGATGCCGACGACCAGGTTCTCCTGGTCGACTGGCGGGTACCGGCCGCCGAGCCGTTCTTCGCTGCCACTGCAGCCCAGCCGATGGGCTTGGTCAGCCGTCGCCGCTACCGCTGGACGAATGGACGCATCCGCGACTACTGGGACGAGTTGCTCGGCGCGGGTGGGCACGGGCAACTGGCGCTGGACCAGGACTCTGCCTTCATCGCCAGTCTGGCCGCCGGCCGCTCTGCGCGGATGCGCGACGTCCTCAGCACGATCCAGGCCGACCAGGATGCGATCATCCGGGCCGGATCTTCGGGTGCGTTGGTGGTCGAGGGTGGCCCGGGCACCGGCAAGACCGTGGTTGCCCTGCACCGGGCGGCCTACCTGCTCTACGCCGACCCCCGGCTGCAGGGTCACCGCGGCGGCGTTCTGGTGGTCGGCCCGCACCAGCCGTATCTGGGCTACGTCGCCGACGTCCTGCCCAGCCTCGGTGAGGATGGCGTCCGGACCTGCACCATCAGCGACCTGGTGGCCGAAGGTGCGACGGCCGCCGATGAGGCCGACGCGCGCGTTGCGGAGCTGAAGGGCGATCCGCGGATGCTGGCCGCTATCGAGCCGGCCGTCCGGCTCTACGAGGAGCCGCCGACCGGCGCCATGCTGGTCGAGACCGACTGGTTCGACGTCCGGGTGTCGGCGGACGACTGGGCCGAGGCGTTCGAGAGCGCCGAGCCGGGGACGTCCCACAACCAGGCCCGCGATGAGGTGTGGGCCGCGCTGATCGAGGTCCTGGCCGACAAGGTCGAGGTGGACGATCTGGAGCCCGAGGCCGTGCAGCGCATTCTGCGCGGGGATGCCGAGCTTCGCGAGGCGTTCGGGCGGGCCTGGCCGATCCTGGATGGCGCCGAGCTGGTCGGCGATCTGTGGTCGGTGAAGGCCTACCTGCGTCGCTGCGCGCCCTGGCTGTCGGAGGCTGAGGTCCAGCTGCTTCAGCGCCGGCAGCCCGATCAGTGGACGAGCTCCGACCTGCCGCTGCTGGATCTGGCCCGGCGGCGGGTCGGAGATCCGCAGGAATCGGCCCGGGCCCGGCGCCGGGAGCGGATCCTGGCTGAGCAGAGCCAGTACCGCGACGACCTGGTGGAGTATCTGCTGGCCAACGACGACGACCCGGAGAGTCCGCTGCAGCTGCTGCGGCGAGACAGCCTGCGGGATGCCCTGATCGATGAGGACGCCGCGCCGTCGGCGGGCTCCGACCAGCTTGCCGGGCCGTTCGCCCACATCATCGTCGATGAGGCGCAGGAACTGACTGATGCCGAATGGCTGATGCTGATCGACCGCTGCCCGTCCCGCAGCTTCACGATCGTCGGGGACCGAGCCCAGGCGCGGCGTGGCTTCTCCGGGACCTGGACCGACCGGCTCACCGGGCTGGGCTTCACCGAGCTGCACCACGCGGAGTTGCACATCAACTACCGGACGCCGGCCGAGGTGATGGGGCTGGCCGAGCCGGTGATCCGTGCCGTGCTGCCCGATGCCAACGTGCCGATCTCGATTCGGCGCACCGGGGCCGCAGTCCGCCGCGGACGCCCGAGTGAGGCGGCCGGGATCGTGACGGAATGGCTCGAGACCCATGACGAGGGCATCGTCTGCGTCATCGGCCAAACCGACGTTGTCGAGTCCGAACGCGTCCGGGTGCTCACCCCGGCCACGGCGAAGGGCCTGGAGTTCGATCTGGTGGTTCTGATCGGGGCTCACGACCCGGCCGCGTCCGTGACCGAGGCTGTCGACCGCTACGTCTCCATGACGAGGGCCACCAGCGAACTGGTGATCCTGGATCTCCCTGAACCGTCACGGTAGGGCTCGGTAACCCGGCCGGTGACCGCGAGCCCGGTCCCTCTGTCACGCTCAGTCGGCCGAACCATGGCCGACTGAGCGCAGCGAGGGTTCCGCCTAGCGGATCGCGGCCACCACGTAGTCGTCGAGGTACTGCCACACGGTGCCGACCTCACCGAAGCCGGCGCTGCGCAGTGCCTCCAGGTGGTAGCCCAGGGTGACCTTCGGGGGCGGGGCGTCGTGCCCCTGCCAGCACAGCTCGCGCTGGGCGGCGGCCTCGACGTAGCCGGGACGCCCGGCCGCCAGCGCCCACCAGGCGTCCCAACTGTCGGCACCGGTGGCGAAGGCCTGCTCCTGTTGCTGCTGGTCGTCGCGTTCGGCCAGCTGGCTGAGCAGCGGCAGGGTGGCGGCGTCGTACTGCAGGTGATCGCCGTTCAGGAACACTCCGCCCGGGCGGATCAGTCCGGCCAGCTCGAAGTAGACCCGAGCCAGCACGCCCGGGGCCAGCCAGTGCAGCGCGGTGCTCGAGACGACGGCGTCGAAGGTTCCCAGGTGGTCCAGCCACGCCGGATCGTCCAGGTCGGCGAGCTGGAACTGCGCCTGCGGGTCGGAGGCGAAGACGTCGGTCCCGATCGCGATCAGCAACGGATCCTTGTCCACCGAGACCACGGTCGAGCCGGGCAGCCGGAGCCGGATCCGCGCGGTCAGCGACCCCGGCCCACAGGCCAGGTCGAGTACCCGCGGGTTCGGCCCGACGAGTTCCTCCACCACGTTTGCGATGGCATCGAAACGCTGGTTGCGATGGCGGATGTAGGCCGACTGTTGCCGGTCCCAACGCTCCAGCAGTTCCTCTGGGCGGATATCGGTGGTCATGCGGTCTTCCTTTCGGAGTCGGATAGATGGGGTAGTGGTCTTTCGCTGAGGACGAGGTGGGGACGCCCGTTGGCCCGGATCAGGACGTCGACCGACACCCGGTACACCGGCTCCAGATGGGCGGCCGTGAGCACCTCGGACGGCGTCCCGCAGGCCACCGACCGTCCGCCGTCCAGCAGCAGGACGGTGTCGCAGTAGGTGGCGGCCAGGTTCAGGTCGTGCAGCACGATCACGACGGTTGAGCCGAGTTCGCGGACGGTGGTCAGCACCTCGTGTTGATGGCGGATGTCCAGGTGGTTGGTCGGCTCATCGAGCAGGATGTGCTCGGCCTCCTGGGCCACGGCCCGGGCGATCAGGGCCCGCTGTGCCTCGCCGCCGGAGACCTGGCTGGCCGGACGTTCGGCCAGCTCGGCGACGCCGACGCGCCCCAGTGCGTCCGCGCAGGCCTGGTAGTCCCGCGCCGACGGGCACTGGAGCATCCGCCGGTGTGGAATCCGGCCCAGCATCACGCTGTCGGCGATGCTGAGCCCGGACTCCGAGTTCTCGCCCTGGGTGACCACCGCAACCTGACGGGCGATCACTCGTCGGGCCAAGGAGTCGAGGGGCTGGCCATTGATCCGCACCACGCCGGCCTGAGGGCTGAGGGCTCCGTAGAGCAGCCGGAGCAGAGTGGTCTTGCCGCTCCCGTTCGGCCCGACGACGCCCCACACTGAGCCGTCGGGCACGGTGAAGGAGAGCGGTTCGATGATCCGCCTGCCTTGCCTGGAGAAGGCCAGCCCCTCGACCTGGATCACTGCAGGGTGGCGAGCAACTCAGCCAGCTTGCTCACGCCCTGGATCGACAGCGGGGTCGGCGGATCGGTGAACGGGAACTGCAGGGCGATCACCCGGTGGTTCTTCACCGCGCTGAGCGCCTTCACCCCGTTGACGCCCTCGAAGTTCTTCACAGCCGTCTCAGGGCTGCCGTCGGAGTAGAGCAGGACGACCGTCTTCGGGTCCTTCTGCAGCAGATCCTCCAGGTTCACCTCGAACACCCGCTCCTTGGAGCCGGCGTACACGTTCTCCAGGCCGGCAGCGGCGAAGATCGGGGTCACCATGCTCGGGGCGCCGTAGGGGTACAGGGCTCCGCCGCCGGTCGGGACGTACAGGGCGACCGCGCTGCCCTGGCTGGCGGACGGAGTGGCGACCTGGGCCTTCAACTCGCTGATCCGCTGGCCGGCCAGCTCGGACTTGCCGAGCAGGGCGCCGAAGGCGGTCAGCTGGTCGTAGACCCAGTCGAAGGAGGCCGTCCCCTGCGGAGAGTTGGCCGAGTCCGCGCAGTAAGCCGGCGGGGAGTAGGCGGCGATCCCGGAGGCGGCCAGCGCCTCCGCGTCCACGGCACCCTGCGGGGCCAGGACGAGGTCGGGAGCAGCGGCCTGGATCGCCTCGGTGGAGATCACCGATCCGCCGGTCGCATTGGTCTCGGTCTTGGTGAGCGGGATCTTGGCCAGGGCGGTGGTGACCTTGTCGGAGTAGACCCCGGCGGTGAGGTCGGCGGTTCGGGCCACGACCAGGTCGACGGCGTCCAGGGAGTCGAGCAGGGCCACATCGTCGTTGTTCACCAGGAAGATCCGCTTCGGGGCGGCCTTCAGGACGACGTCGCGCCCGCAGTTCTTGACGGTGACCGGGAATGCGGCGGCCGCGGTGCTGGCCGCCGGTGCGGCGCTGGTGGCGGGGCTGACCGGCTGGCTGGCGCAGCCGGCCAGCAACAGGCCTCCTGCCGCGAGGCTCGCCAGGAGCCGGAGAGTCGGGTTCTTCACGGGTGGTTTCCTTCTTTCTTGTTCGGTTGGCAATGTCGATGGGGGCCGGGTGGCTCAGCGGACGGTGTGTGGGCGGTTCTCTCGCTGGCGGGCCAGGACGAGCAGGAAGGGAGCTCCGATCACGCCGGTGACGACGCCGATCGGGAGCTCTTGGGGGACGAACAGCATCCGTGCGGCGATATCGGTGGCGATCAGGAAGCCGGCGCCGAGCAGTCCGCTGGCCGGGATCAACAGGCGGTGCCGGGCACCCACCAGATAGCGGGCGAAGTGCGGCACCACGAGGCCTACGAAGCCGATGCTGCCCGCATTGGCCACGATGATGCCCACGGCCAGCGAGACCACCAGCATGATCGCCAGCCGAGCCCGGTCGGGTCGTACGCCGACGGCGAGAGCGACGTCATCGCCGGCCGAGATGGCGTCCAGCTGCGGACCGAGCGCGGTCAGGGCGGCGCCGGCCAGGACGGCGGTGAACAGGCCGAGCAGGGCTACCGGCCAATGAATGGTGGCCAGCGAGCCGAGCATCCAGAACATGATCGAGCGGCTGGCTTCGGCGGAGTCGGCGGCGAAGGTCAGGAAGCTGGTTGCCGCGGAGAATGCATAGCCGACGGCCATGCCGGCCATCACCAGGCGTAATGGCCCGGACGCTCCCGACCCGCCGCCGATCGCCAGCACCATGAGGGTGGCGAGGGCCGCACCGGCGAAGGCCGAGCCGGACAGCAGGCCAATGCCGGCCCCGGAGCCGGCGAACAGGACGATCGCGGTCGCGGCACCGGTGGAGGCACCGGAGTTGATGCCGAGCAGGTAGGGGTCGGCCAGCGGGTTGCGGACCAGGGCCTGCAGGGCGGCGCCGGCCATCGCCAAGGTGGCGCCGGCGCCGACAGCCATCACGACTCTGGGCAGCCGAGTGATCCAGACAATGGTGTCGCTGGTGTGGCTCCAGGTGGCGTCCGCGGGGACGCCGATCAGGTGTTGGCCGAGGATCTGCGCCACTGTGGCGAAGTCGATCATGGCGGGGCCGGTGCCCACGCTGACCACAGTGAGGGCGAGGGTGAGTCCGGCCAGGGCGATCAGCGGCAGTGCCGCCCGCCGATGGCGGTGCCGGAGGTGGTCTCCGGTGCTCAGGTGATGACGATCAGAGCGGACGTGCTCAGCGGTGACCACGAGCGGACCCTCCCCGCTGCAACCAGGGGAGGGGGAACCCACCACCCTGTGTTCGCGACAGCGTGTAGTGACGTGCGAATCACTAGAAGTTCGGTCCGACTCATCGACGATTGTCGATCTACGGTTGCGCGACAGTGCCGGGTTCTGACCGGCTTCTTGCTTCCAGTGCGAATTGCCTAACCAGGCGAATGTAGCGCGATCAGCCGGGTGGTCCTTCGGCTGATCAAGAGCTGAGAGTGAAGGGCCCGGCCGCCGGTCGGTGACCGACGGCCGGGGTCTCAGGGAGCGGGGCACACCCGGACACTACATGAAAATGATTCTCATTTCACCAAGGTTCGGCACGGCATCGTCCGGTGGGACGTGTTCAGGCCAGGGAGAGGGTGACCTCGATGTTGCCGCGAGTGGCATTGGAGTACGGGCAGACCTGGTGGGCCTTCTCGAGCAGTTCCTGGGCCAGGGTCGGCTCGACGTTCGGCAGGTTCACCTCGAGGGCGACGGCAAGGCCGAAGCCGCCGTTGTCCAGGGAGCCGATCGATACGTCCGCGACCACCTCGGAGTCGGTCACATCGGCGTTGGTGCCGCGAGCGACGCTGCGCAGTGCGGAGTGGAAGCAGGCCGCATAGCCGGCGGCGAAGAGCAGTTCGGGGTTCGGCGCGCCACCGGGGCCGCCGAGTTCGGGCGGCATCCGGACGTCGAAGTCGACGAGTCCGTCCTGGGTGGAGACGTGGCCATTGCGCCCGTCGCCGGTGGCGAGGGCTGATGCGGTGTACAGAGGCTTCATGTCTGCCACTGTATGTGGCACAATCAAGTTGTGCAAAAGATAAACTCGAAGGAGTCGGCCGACTCTGATCGGCTTCTGCTTGACCGGCAGCTGTGCTTTCCGCTGTATGCGGCCAGCCGCGCGGTCACTGCCCGATACGGGCCGCTGCTGTCCGAGCTTGGCCTGACCTACCCGCAGTACCTGGTGATGCTGGTGCTGTGGGAGCAGTCGCCGGTGAGCGTCGGTGAGCTGGGCGAGCGCCTTCGGCTGGACTCCGGGACGCTCAGTCCGCTGCTGAAGCGGCTGCAGGCGGCCGGTCTGGTGGATCGGCGCCGTGATGTCGAGGACGAGCGGCGCGTGCTGGTCGCGCTCACCCCGGCCGGTGTGAGCCTCCGAGAACGGGCTCGCCACGTTCCGGCGGCGATCGCTGCGGCACTCGGCCTGGACGAGGACAGTTACGTCCAGCTGCAGGCGCAGCTATCCGAGTTGCTGTGTCGCCTTGCCCCGGCCAATGAGTCGCAGGGTGCCCCTATTTCGTAGATGGGCATAAACCCGCGGCTGTGGGGGCTAGGACTGAGGTACGCACAGTCCGAGAGAAGGATCATGACCACAGTTGCCAAGAACATCGTCGACACCCTCGTCGCCAGCGGCGTGAAGCGCGTCTACGGAATCCCCGGAGACTCGCTCAACGGCTTCACCGACGCGCTGCGCGGTTCGGGAATCGAATGGGTTCACGTTCGGCACGAAGAGGCAGCGGCCTTCGCGGCCAGTGCTGAAGCGGCCCTGACCGGCGAGCTGGCGGTCTGTGTCGGCAGTTGCGGGCCGGGTAACCTGCATCTGATCAATGGCTTGTTCGATGCGCAGCGCTCCCGAGTGCCGGTGCTGGCCATCGCTGCGCACATCCCCACTTCGGAGATCGGCAGCGACTACTTCCAGGAGACCCATCCCCAGGAACTGTTCCGGGAGTGCTCGGTCTACTGCGAGTATGCGGCCTCGCCGATCCAGATGCCCCGAATGCTGCGGACGGCCATGCAGGCCGCCGTCGAGCAGCGCGGAGTCGGCGTGCTGGTGATTCCCGGTGACGTAGCCCTGGCCGACGCGGTGGACACCACCGTCACCACCGTGCGGGCCAGCCGTCCGCGGGTCGTGCCGGCTGAGTCCGAGCTGAAGGAGGCTGCGGACCTGCTGGGCGCGGCCAAGAAGGTGACCATCTTGGCCGGGGCCGGCGTCGAGGGTGCCCACTCCCAGCTGATCGAACTGGCCGACAGGCTCGGGGCGCCGATCGTCCACACGCTGCGCAGCAAGCAGTTCGTCGAGTACGACAACCCCTTCGACGTGGGAATGACCGGGTTGCTGGGCTTCGCGTCCGGCTACCGGGCGCTGGCCAACTGCGACACCCTGCTGATGCTCGGCACCGACTTTCCCTACCGTCCATTCCTGCCCGAGCAGGCCACGGTGATCCAGGTCGACCTGCGTGGTGAGCGCCTCGGGCGGCGCGTGCCGCTGAGGCTCGGCATGGTCGGCGACGTCGGTGAGACGCTGACCGCGCTGCTGCCGCTCCTGGAGCGCAAGGCCGACCGCGCCCACCTGGACGACTCGCTGGCCCACTACCGCAAGACCCGGACCAAGCTGGACGACCTCGCCACGCCGCGGAAGGCTGCGGCAGCGCTGCACCCGCAGTACATCGCGAAGGTGATCGACGACCTGGCCAGCGACGATGCCGTGTTCATCCCCGATGTCGGCTCGCCGGTGATCTGGGCGGCCCGCTATCTGAAGATGAACGGCAAGCGGCGGCTGATCGGCTCCTTCCTGCATGGCTCGATGGCCAATGCCCTGCCGCAAGCGGTCGGGGTGGCCTCAGCCTTCCCGGGACGTCAGGTGGTGGCACTGTCCGGGGATGGTGGTGTGGAGATGCTGCTGGGGGAGTTGCTCACCCTCACCCAGAACAAGCTGCCGGTGAAGCTGGTGGTCTTCAACAACTCCTCGCTCAACTTCGTGGAGTTGGAGATGAAGGCCTCGGGCTTCGTCAGCGACACCACTGAACTGAGCAACCCCGATCTTGCGGCGATCGCTACCGCCGTCGGGATGCTGGGGATCACGGTCACCCGCTCGAAGGATCTGCCGGGCGCACTGGCTCAGGCCTTCGCCTATGACGGGCCGGCCCTGATCGATGTGGTCACCGAACGTCAGGAGCTCACCATTCCGCCGTCGATCAAGCTCGATCAGGCCAAGGGCTTCGCGCTGTACGCGATGCGCACTCTGCTGTCCGGCCGGGGAGACGAGTTGCTCGATCTGACGAAGGTGAATCTGCGTCAGGTGTTCTAGGCGATGGCCGGACGATCTCGGCGAGACTCCCCTTGAGTGCCGGCGCTACGATAGTTAACGACATATCGCAATATGACTCAAGGAGGTCTGCTATGTCGCATCCGCACAGCAATCCGTTCGGCGCGGACCCGTCCGCGTTCCTGCGTGGGCTGGCCGATTGGGGCCGTCATGCCGGCTCGATGGGCGCCCACTTCGGCCCGCACGGCCGGGCTCGCCGCGGCGACACCCGGGCCGCGATCCTGAAGGTGCTCGCCGAGAGCCCGATGCACGGCTACCAGATCATCCAGGAGCTCAAGCAGCGCAGCGGTGGCGTCTGGACGCCCAGTGCCGGCTCGATCTACCCGACCCTGCAGCTGCTCTCCGACGAGGGCCTGGTCAGCGCCGAGGAGTCCGGCGGCAAGAAGGTCTTCTCGCTCACCGACGCCGGTCGGGCCGCGGTGGACGAGCTGGCCGAAGAGCCGGCTCCGTGGGACGTGGCCGCTGCCGTCGGTGACTGCAACGGTCTGCTCGGCCTACGGGAGGCCGGCGGACGGTTGGCGTCCGCGGTGATGCAGGTCGGACGCTCCGGTGATCGGACCAAGATCGACGAAGCCGCCGAGATCCTGAACGCTGCCCGCAAGCAGGTCTACGCCTTGTTGGCCGAGGACTGATCGTCCGATGACCACCGCGCAGCTGCGAGCCCGCTACCGCCGAATCGTCACCTTCTTCGGCGTCCTCACGGCCGGGTTCATCTACTGGGAGTTGATCCTGCCCAAGCTCGGGCTGGGCTCCTTGTCGAACCGCACCCGGGCCGAGCGGAACCGGCGGGCCGCAGCGCGCTTTCGGACCCTGGCCATCGGCATGGGCGGCCTGCTGATCAAGAGCGGGCAGTTCCTCTCGGCGCGGCTGGACGTCCTGCCCGCCGAGATCACCAGCGAGCTTTCCGGGCTTCAGGATGAAGTGCCGCCGGCGCCCTACGACCAGATCAAGGCTCTGGCCGAGGCCGAGTTCGGGCGTCCACTCAGTGAGGTGTTCGCCAGCTTCGAGGCCGAGCCGTTGGCGGCCGCGTCCCTGGGCCAGGCTCACCGGGCCGTGCTCAAGGCCGACGACGCGGCCGAGACCGGCTTCGCCGACGTGGTGGTGAAGGTGCAGCGTCCCTCGATCGACAAGATCGTCGAGACCGACCTGGCCGCACTGCGCCGGGTGGGGCAGTGGCTCACCCGGTACAAGCCGGTCAGCAGTCGGGTGGACGTTCCGGCGCTGGTGGAGGAGTTCGCCACCACGTCGCTGGAGGAGATCGACTACCTGGGTGAGGCCCGCAATGCCGAACACTTCCGTGAGGCATTTGCCGAGGACGAGCTGATTCTGGTTCCCGAGGTCGCCTGGGAGCGGACCACCAAGCGGGTGCTCACCTTGGAGGACGTCTCGGCCATCCGGATCGGCGACTACGACGCCATCACCGCGGCCGGCATCGACCGGGGCAAGGTGGCCGAGAAGCTGGTGGCCAGCTATCTGCAGCAGATCTTCGACGACGGCGTGTTCCACGCCGACCCGCACCCGGGGAACTTGTTCGTCACGCCGCTGCCCGAGCCGGGGGAGTTCCAGCTCACCTTCATCGACTTCGGCATGGTCGGACGGGTGCCCGAGGGTCTGCGGGACGCGCTGCGCGAGGCGCTGATCGCCGTGGCCACTCAGGATGCCCCGCGCCTGGTCGCCGCCTTCAGCTCGCTGGACGTTCTGCTGCCGACCGCCGACACCAAGCTGCTCGAGCTGGCCGCCGCGCAGGTCTTCGACCGCTTCGGCGGAATGAGCATGGGTGACCTGCGGGAGATCAGCCATGAAGAGATGATGAGCTTCGGCCTGCAGTTCCGCGAACTGATGGTCAGCATGCCGTTCCAGCTGCCGGAGAACCTGTTGATGCTGGGCCGCAGCCTGGCCATCCTTTCGGGAATGTGCACCGGCCTGGACCCGTCCTTCAACCTGTGGGCCACGTTGGCGCCCTACACCGCCAAGCTGGTCGGCGACGAGGGTGGTGGCTTCTCCTGGCAGACCATCACCAGCGAGGGCGGCAAGATCCTGCAGACCTTGGTGGCGCTGCCGGCTCGGGCCGATCGCGTGCTGACCACTGTCGAGCGCGGTGAGCTGGCGGTTCGCACGCCGATCCTCGACCTGCGCATCCGCCGGCTCGATCGGACCATGAACAAGATGACCTACGCGGTCGTGTTTGCCGCGCTGCTGCTGGCCGGTGCCCTGTTGTGGACGCCCGCGCCGGTGCTGGCCCAGGTGCTGATGTGGGGTTCGATCCTGCCGCTGCTAGCGGTGTTGCTCGGCGGACGCCGGCACCCGCCGGCCTGAGTTCAGGCGGTGGGGGCCAGTCCCAACACGAACCGTTCGATGGCTCGGACGGCCGCGCCGCGGCACCACAGTTCGTCATCGGCCTTGCTGATCACGATGTTCAGCGGGGTCGCTTTGGGGTGGCGACGTTCGGTGATCCCGGCCTGCAGCGCCTCGGCGGCCACCTCGGCCAGCAGGGCGCCCTCGCCGCCGATGATGACCAGCTGGGGGAGGATCAGGTTCGCGATGTCGGCGATCAACAGCCCTAGTGAGCGGCCTGCGGCGTCCACCACGCGGCGAGGTCCGGGGGTGCCGGTGGCGGCGAGTTCGAGCGCCTTGGCGTAGTCGATCTCGGAGTTCATGGTCTGCGAGGCGGCCGTGGCGATGCTCGGCATGGCCAGCATGGCGTGGGCGCAGCCGCGGTGACCCTCGGGGCACAGCGGGCCCAGCGGGTCCAGCGGCCAGTGGCCGATCAGGCCGAGCCCGGCGTCGACGGAGTTGATCACCTCACGGTTGGCCACGGCGCCGTAGCCGACGCCGGCACCGATGGTGACCACGGCGAACCGGTCCAGCCCGGCGCCGTCGCCGAACCAGTTCTCGAACTCGGTCAGGGAGGTCAGGTCGTTGTCGATCGCTACGGGGACGTTCAGTCGGCGGGTCACCAGGTCGGCCAGTGGGACGTCGTGCCAGCGCAGGAACGGGGCCGAGACGACGATGCCTTGGGCGTCCACCCGTCCGCCCAGCCCGATCCCGATCCCGGAGATGGGGACGTCGCCGGCCAGCCGCTCGGCGAACTCACCGATCTGATCGGCGACTTCTTCGGCTTGGGTCGAGCGCAGCGGCTCGGAGGCGAAGGCGGCGGCGTCCGAGCGCAGGTTGGTGCGCACCCCGAACAGCTCGCTGCCGGTCAGCTTCAGGCCGATGAAGTGATGCGACTCCGCCACGATCCGCAGCGGACGGGTGCCGCGTCCGGGGTTGCCGGTGGGCTGTTCGGCTCCGTCGGCGATCAGGCCGTCGCTGATCAGCTCGGAGGCCAGCCGGGTCAAGGTGCCTGCCGACAATCCGAGCCGCCGGGCCACGTCGGTGCGAGGCAGGGGACCGTAACGCAGGATCTCCAGGGCGACGGCCTGGGGCGCACCGGCCAATGGCCAGGGTGAGGGTGCGACGCGCATGTCCTGCTCCTTCTGAGGTGCGAATGATTCTATAGTCGAAGCAACAACGTTGCCAAGCTGTGATCTTTGCCCCACTTGACGGATAGTTGATTCCATCGCAGAATCAAACCGGCGCGACCGAGCGTTGCGCCCTGACCGATTGGAGACCGCAATGAAGCACGCTCGACTACTCGGTGCGGTTGCTGCTGTGATGGCCCTGACTTTGGCCGGCTGCGGGACGGGCACTGCTGCCCCGTCCGCGTCCGGCTCTGCTCCCAATGCCTCTGCTCCCGCGGAGAAGGTCAGCTTGACCTTCTGGGGCACCTACGGCAACGGCGGCAACAGCTCTCAGACCAAGGCGTTGGCGCCGCTGATCGACTCGTTCGAGAAGGCCAACCCCGACATCACCATCAACTACGTCGATATGCCTTATGACCAGCTCAAGCAGACCCTGACCACGGCCGCAGCCGGCGGCGAGCTGCCCGATCTGCTCCGCTCGGACATCGGCTGGATCGCCCAGTACGGCAAGCTCGGCGCGTTCGCGCCTCTGGACCAGACAATGCCGGACTTCAAGACCTTCGCCGACGCCGTGTACCCCGGCACCCTGGCCGCCAATGCCTGGAACGGCCACTACTACGGCCTGCCGCTGGACACCAACACCCGCGTCCTGGTCACCTCGCCCGAGGCGCTGAAGGCTGCCGGGCTGAGCAAGCCGCCGGCCACCTTCGCCGAGTTCACGGCCATGGCCGACAAGCTCAAGGGCACCAAGATCAAGGCCTTCGCCGACGGTGGTCTGGGGCAGTGGAACATCATGCCGTGGATCTGGTCCGGCGGCGGTGCGCTCACCGACGACGCGGTCACCAAGGCCAGCGGCTACCTGGACTCGCCGAAGTCGGTAGCGGCCGTGCAGATGCTGGTCGACCTGTACAAGGCCGGACAGATCCCCAACCTGATCACCGGTAACCAGGGCGCCACCGGCACCTCGGACGGCCTGCCGGGCGGCAACTACGCGTCCATCCTGGACGGGCCGTGGATGGTCGACATCTGGAAGCAGCAGTACCCGAAGTTCGCGCCGAACTACTCCCCGGTCCCGGCCGGTGACGGCGGCTCGGTGTCGGTGATCGGCGGCGAGAGCATCGTGATGAGCACCTCGACCAAGCACGCCGAGGCTGCCCTGAAGTTCATCCGGTTCACCCAGAGCGAGGAGTTCCAGCTCGCCATGGCCGCCACCGGACAGATGCCGGTGGTCGAGGCCACGGGCACCAAGGCCGCCACCCAGTTCCCGTACCTGGCGCCGTTCGCCGAGCAGCTGAAGACCGCGAAGTCCCGGCTGAATATCCCGGAGGCCGCCAAGGTTGACACCATCTTGAACAATCACCTCACCGAGGCGTTCAAGGGGACGGCGACGGTCCAGGCAGCACTGACGGCTGCCGCTGCGGAGATCGACCCGCTGCTGGCCAAGTAGGGCCACAGCGATTCGGAGAGGAAAGTACATGACCAGACGTGAGGCGGCCCCGGCCGCCGGGGGCGCCTCACGCCAGGCCCTGACCCCATGGTTGTTCCTGGCACCGGGACTGGTGTTGTTCCTGGTGGCGATCATCTACCCGATCCTGAATGCGGCTCAGATGTCGCTGTACGACTGGAATGTCCTGTCGGCGGCCTCGTCGAAGTTCATCGGGTTCGACAACTACGTCCGCGCCTTCCACGACCCGATCTTCTGGACGGCGCTGGCCAACTCGGGGGCCTACATGGTCCTCACCGTCCCGCCCCAGATCATTCTGGGGCTGGGGCTGGCCCTGCTGCTGAAGGCGAAGTCCCCTGCTCAGCCGGTCTACCGGGTGCTGTTCTACCTGCCGGTGGTGACCAGTTGGGTGGTGGTCTCGCTGCTGTTCAAGTACCTGTTCGCCGATCAGGGCCTGATCAACTGGCTGATGGACCCGTCGATGGCCTCGCCGATCTCGTGGCTGTCCAGCCGCTGGGCCGCCATGATCGCGATCGCCGCCCTGGGCATCTGGAAGGGCATCGGCTGGTCGATGATGATCTTCCTGGCCGCCCTGCAAGGTATTCCGGCCGCGCTCGAAGAGGCTGCCACCATGGACGGCGCCAACCGCTGGCAGCGGTTCCGGGTGGTCAGCCTCCCGGCGATCTGGCCGGCCATGGCCTTCGTCCTGGTGATGCTGGTGATCGGCGGCTTCAACGTCTTCATCTCGGTGCTGCTGATGACCGGCGGTGGGCCGGCTCAAGCCACCGAGGTGGTGCTCACCTATTTGTACTCGGTCGCCTTCGGTGACCTCGACTTCGGCTACGGCTCGGCCATCGCCGTGCTGCTGACTTTGGTGGTGTTCGTGCTGGCCATGATCCAGTTGCGGGTCTACCGCACCGACGAGGAGGTGTCCGAATGAGCAGCTCTCGGACCGTCCGCAAGGGTGCGGCAGCCGTCGTCCGTCACGCCTTCCTGATCGTGGCGGCCGCGGTGATGGTGACGCCGTTCCTCTACATGATCTCGACCAGCTTCAAGTCGCAGGCCTATGTGCTGACCGTGCCGCCGCAGTTCATCCCGAACCCGGCCACCCTCGACAACTACGTCCAGGTCTGGAACACCCAGAACTTCGGACGCTACTTCGCCAACTCGCTGCTGGTGGCGGTCACGTCCACGTTCTTGTCGGTGCTGCTCAGCGCCATGATGGCCTACGCCTTCGCCCGCTTCGAGTTCCGCGGCAAGAAGCTGCTGTTCCGGGTGGTCCTGCTCGGCCTGATGGTGCCGACCATGATGCTGATCATTCCGCAGTTCATCCTGGCCAAGGGCTTCGGGATGCTCGACTCCTACCTGGGCCTGATCGTGTTCTACGTGGCCGGCAACCTGTCGCTGAACACCTATCTGCTGCGCAGCTTCTTCGTCTCGATCCCGAATGAGCTCGACCAAGCCATGCAGGTGGACGGTGCCGGCCCATGGACCCGGTTCGTCCGGCTGATCCTGCCGCTGTCGACCCCGGCGCTGGCCACCACCACGATCTTCACCTTCCTGGCCACCTGGGACGAGTTCGCTTGGGCGGCCACGATCATCCGCGACACCGAGCTGCGCACGCTGCCGATCGCGATCCGGCTGTTCCAGGGTGCCAATGCCACCCAGTGGGGGCTGGTGTTCGCGGCCTCGCTGATCGCCATCATTCCGGTGATCGCGGTCTTCCTGATCTTCCAGCGGTACTTTGTGCAGGGCCTCACGGCAGGAGCAATCAAGGGATGAGTACGTCAATGTGGGGTCCCGAACTCCTGCCGGCCAAGGCTGCCTTCGCCGCCGGTGAGGACGTGCTGCTCGAACTGCGCGGGCTGCCCGAGGCTGCGTCTGTTGCCGTGTGGAGCGGTGGTGAGCAGGTCGCCCGGGCGATCGCCGCGGACGGCTGGGTGCGGTTCGCCGGGTTGCCGGGCGGACGCTACGGCGCCGAGGTGTGGGACGCCTCCGGAGTGCTGGCCCGGACCGCGTTCGCGGTCGGGGCCCAGGACATGCGCTACGGCTTCGTGGTCGACTACCGGCCCGGACGCGATGTGGCCGAGGTGGTCGACTTTGCGCGCCGGCTGCACCTGACCGACGTCCAGTTCTACGACTGGGCCTATCGGCATGCCGACCTCAACGGCGGCGGTGAGCTCTACGCGGACGCGCTGGGCCAGCCGGTGAGCCTGGATACCGTCCGCGCTCTGGTGGACGGCCTGGCTGCCGCTGGTGCCCGCAGCCTGGGCTACGCGGCGGTCTATGGAGTCGGCGATGCCGAACTCGACGTGTGGGCCGACCAGGTGTTGCGCCAGGCGGACGGGCAGCCGTGGGGCCTGGGCGACTTCCTGACCATCGTCGACCCGTCCGATGTGACCTGGCTGGAGCACTTCGCGAGCGAGCTGCAGGAGGCCACCGCACGGCTGGGCTTCACCGGCTACCACCTGGACCAGTACGGCTACCCCAAGCGCGCCCGGCGCAGCGACGGGGCCCTGGTCGATCTGGCCGAGGCCTTCGCCACCATGATCGCGGCCGTGCGCCAGGCGCTGCCCGAGGCGCGGCTGGTGTTCAACCAGGTGAACGACTTCCCGACCTGGCGGACCGGCGGCAGCCCGCAAGATGCGGTCTACGTCGAGGTGTGGCCGCCGCACACCACCTTGGCCGACCTTTCCCGGTTGACCACGGCGAGCCGCCGCCACGGCAAGCCGGTGGTGATCAGCGCCTACCTCAAGCCCTACGAGCTCCCCGATCAGGACGCCGCCGATGCCGCGGCCCGGCTGACCATGGCCACGGTCTTCTCCCACGGCGGCAGCCATCTGCTGGTCGGGGAGGCCGATCGGATCCTGACCGACCCGTACTACGTCCGCAACCATCCGATGCGGCCCGAAACCGGCGCCATGCTGCGTCGCTGGTACGACTTCCTGGTCGAGCACGGCGACTACCTGACCGACCCGGGGCTGGTCGAGGTGACCGGGGCCTATGCCGATGCGTACAACGGCGATCTCGAGGTGGCCTTCGACGGTGTCGAGATTGGCTGGAACCCGGAGCCGGGGAAGATCTGGCGCCGGATCACCCGGCGCGGCGACGACCTGATCGTCCATCTGATCAACCTGATCGGCCAGGACGACACCGAATGGGATGCGCCCAAGCGTCCGGCCACGGAGGTGGCCGAGGGAGTGCTGCGGGTGCGTCCGATCTCGGCGGCGGGCTGCCGGGTGCTGGTCGCTGATCCGGACGGCGCCGGACGACTGATCGAACTGCCGCTGCGGGCCGTGGACGGCCTGCTCGAGGCGGACCTGCCGAGCCTGCACAGCTGGCAGCTGATTGTGGTGAAAGAGAACAATGCGAACTGACCAATGGTGGCGCTCGGCCGTCATCTACCAGATCTACCCCCGCTCGTTCGCCGACTCCGACGGCGACGGCATCGGTGACCTGCGCGGCATCATCGGGAAGCTCGATTACCTGGCTGACTTGGGCATTGACGCGGTCTGGCTGTCCCCGGTGTACCCCTCGCCCGGTGCGGACGCCGGCTACGACGTGGCCGACTACCGGGGCATCGACCCGCTGTTCGGGACCGAGTCCGACTTCGACGAACTGATCGCCGGCCTGCATGCCCGCGGCATCCGGCTGGTGATGGACGTGGTGTTCAACCACACGTCCATCGAGCACCCGTGGTTCGTCGAGGCGAGTGCCTCCCGGGACGCGGCCAAGCGGGATTGGTATCTGTGGCGTGACGCCCGTCCGGGCTGTGTGGCCGGGCAGCCGGGGGCCGAGCCGAACAACTGGGAGTCGATCTTCGGAGGCCCGGCTTGGACCTTCCATGAGGCCACCGGCCAGTACTACCTGAACCTGTTCACCCCCGAGCAGCCCGACCTGAACTGGGAGAACCCCCTGGTCAGGGCCGAGTTGGCCGAGGTGCTGCGGTTCTGGCTGGGCCGTGGCGTCGATGGTTTCCGGATGGACGTGATCAACTTCGTCTCCAAGGATCCGCGCTACCCCGACGGACGGGTCGGCTCGTCCGGGCTGGGCGACGGGTACCCCTACTTCTCCAACGGGCCGCGGATCCACGAGTTCCTGGCCGAGATGCGCGGCGCGGTCGGCCCGGACGTCCTGCTGATCGCGGAGGCGCCCGGCGTGACCGTCCGCGACGGCGAGCTGTACACCGATCCGGCCCGCGGCGAGGTGGACATGCTGTTCCAGTTCGAGCACGTGGGCCTGGACAGTGGCGAGACCAAGTGGGATCCGCGTCCGCTGCAGCTGGCCGAGCTGGTCGAGAATCTGCGCCGCTGGCAGCTCGAGATCGGGGACGGCTGGAACGCGCTGTACTGGTCGAACCACGACCAGCCGCGGGTGGTCTCGCGGTTCGGCGACCCGGCGTACTGGCGGGAGTCGGCCACCGCGCTGGCCACCCTGCTGCACCTGCTGCGCGGCACCCCGTTCGTCTACCAGGGCGAGGAGCTCGGCACCACCAACTTCGGCTTCACCAGCCCGGATCAGTGCCAGGACATCGAGGCGCTGAACGCCTACTCAGCGCTGCTTTCGCGGGGCCTGACCCCGGCCGAGGCGATCGCCCGAGTGGCTCCGGTGAGCCGGGACAACGCCCGGATCCCGATCGCCTGGGACGCCAGCCCGTCCGGCGGCTTCACCACGGGGACGGCCTGGCTGCCGCTGCACCCCGAGCGTGGGCTGTTCAACGCTGCCGCGGAGGCGGACGACCCGAACTCGGTGCTGGCCTACTACCGCCGGCTCATCGCTCTGCGGCACGCTGAACCGGCGATCTCGCTGGGCCGGCTGGACACCCTGGAACTGGTCGGCGACAGCGTCGTCCGGCTGGTGCGGGTGGGGGAGGGTTCGACGATCGAGGCCCTGATCAACCTGTCGAGCACCCCTCAGCAAGTCGCCGCCGATGGCGGGACGGTCGTGCTCTCGAACCTGCCGGTTTCCGCCGACTGGCTCAGCCTGGCGCCCTGGCAGGCCGTTGTGCTGCGCCGCCTGGGCGGCTGAGCCCAGTTCGACGCCTCGGGCCGGCGGTTCAGTTGGCGTCCGGCGAGCGGTGGCTGTCCTTCGACGGCCGCCGCACTCGCCAGGTGAAGAATTGACCGTCCGTCCGTACCGCTGCTAGCGTCGATCACGTAGTCAGCCGCACCTGCCTCATGAAAGGAGGCCGTGAAATGTCACCCACTGTCGATGGGCCCTTCGCGTCCGTCCATTCATTCGAGGCTCCCGCGCTCTGACCTCTACCTGTTACGGGTGCCTCCTCCTTCCAGGAGAACCCCTTGTCAGACATCAGTCCAGCCATCTCGTGGGATGAGCTTTCCTATCGCGCGCTCGGTGAAGACCTCGCCGAGCATCAACGTTGGTCCACCTGGGACACCGTCGAACGGTTGTGCCGGGGACCGCAGCCATGGCCGCAGTGGGTCGTCACCAGTTCGGCAGCGATCGACACCGATCTCGGCGTCCTGAAGACGGGCAAGGAGGCCGACGTGTTCCTGCTGGAGCGGGCAGTTCCTGGTGATCCGGACGCCCGCTGCCTGCTGGCCGCCAAGCGCTATCGGTCGGCCGAGCACCGGCTGTTCCGCCGCGACGACGCCTACACCCAGGGTCGCCGGGTCCGAAACAGCCGCGATGCGCGGGCCATGGCCACCAAGACCAACTTCGGACGGTCCGTCGAGGCCGATCTGTGGGCGAGGTCGGAGTGGTCGGGGCTCGTCCGCCTCTACGAGGCCGGAGTGCCGGTGCCGTATCCGGTGCAGGTCGACGGCCGCGAGATCCTGATGGAGTTCATCGCCGACTCGGCGTCCGGGCCGACGGTTGCCGCTCCCCGGCTGCACCAGGTGCGTCCCGGCTTGGCCGCCCTCGCCCGACTGTTCGAGCAACTGCGCGACGCGCTGCGGACGATGGCCAGCCTCGGTCTGGTGCACGGTGACCTGAGCCCGTACAACACCTTGGTGGCCGACGCCGACAGCGCCGAGCCGCGGTTGGTGATCATCGACGTGCCGCAGCTGGTCGATTTGGCCGCGAACCCGCACGCAGTCGAGTTCCTGCTGCGCGACTGCACGAACATGGCGACCTGGTTCAGTGCCAAGGGCTATCCGGTGGACGCCGACGAGCTGCTCGCCGACCTGCTGGGTTACGCCTGGTGAGGATCGACTCGAAAGGTGGTTCCGAGTCGCTGTTAGGCTCGGGCCACCTTGTCCGCTGATCATTGGAGCGCAGTGCTGGAGTTCGAGCTGACGACCGAAGACTTCGTGGCCTTCAGCATCTATGGCGCCCTCAGCGCGCCCGCGGTGCAGAAGCGGAGTGCGCGGCTTCGGATAGGAGCGAGTGCGGCGATGTTCGTCGGTCTCGGCCTGGCCGCTGGTCTCCAGGACGGCTGGCTCTACGGGCTGGTGGCCGGCCTGATCGCTGCCGCGGTGTTCTGGCTGATCTGGCCCCCGTTGTGGGCGTGGTCGACCAAGCGAAACGTGATGCGCCTGGCTGAGTCTGGCGGTCTCGGGAAGCCCGGACCCTGTCGGATCTGGATCGACCAGTACGGCGTGCACGACGCTACCCCGGACGGCACCTCGACGGTCTCGTGGCGGGGTATCGACCGCGTGGAGGAGACTCCGTCGCACGCCTTCATCTTCGTCGGGCCGATCCAGGCCTACGTCATTCCCAAGCGGATCGGGGGCTCGGCTGTGGCCGACTTCCTGGCCGCGGTGAGGGCCGGCCTGGCCACGGCGTGACGGGCCGCGCTGGTGCTCCTCGGGGCGTCGAAGCAGCGCGCCTCGCTCGACGGTGCGGACGGACGGCCGCGATCAGCGGTGCGCGCGGACCCGCACCTGTGCGGGCTGGATCACGCCGAGACGGATCATCAGGACGAGCAGCTGGTAGTTCAGGCTGCGGCGCGCCGATCGGAGCAATCGCGGTAGTCGGGCTGGTGTGGCCCACGGGACCTCGGGGTTCGCGTTCTGCCTCATAAGCCCGAGTCTCGGGCTGCCATCTGTGACCGGGCTGAGGCTGAGCTAAGGCTTGCCCTTGGCGTCCGTATCGGGCACGGCTCGACCTGCCCGCCAGGTCTGCGCCATCGCGCGGGTTCGATCAACTTGGTGGGGCGTCCGTCGGATCGGAAGGCTTTGCCGGCAGTCCGGACGCCCACATTTCGATCGCCGTGTACACCAAGACAAAGAAGAACCAGGGCCAGACGATCACGTGAGGCATGGCAGAATGCTCGCCGCTCCGAGCACAAGGGCGAACTCGAAGAGCAGGAAGATCACCACGAGCACCGCCCAATCGAGCTTCCAATTGTCGCGCCAGTTCAGACCCGCTGGACGGCGCGGTTGGGTGGAGGCCATTCGCGCAACCATCTGGGATGTGAGACTTCCTCGGACGGCGAAGACCAGCAGGAAGACAGGGACGATCTGCGCGAGCAGTTCGCATGTTTGAGGACCGACCATGTCCTCACGGTAGGAGTCGGCTCTGACAGCCGGTGTGCTGGCTCAGCGGGGGAGCTCAAGGACGTCCCCGCGTGCGCGGACCAGGCCGTCGGCCAGCAGGGTGGCGATGGCTCGCTCGCGTTGATCGGCGTCCGGCCAATCGGGGACGATGCTTGCCTGCGGCAGCGCGTTGTCGGCGGCCTGGCGCAGGGCCCGCATCACGGCACCACGAGCCTGGCGGTCGCTGCCTTCGTAGGTGGCTTGGCGTCGGCGGGTGTCGCCGGTGTCGGGCCTTCCGGCGGCCAGCCACTGGCACTGGTCTGCGATCGGACAGGCCTCGCAGCGCGGGTTGCGGGCGGTGCAGATCAGCGCGCCGAGCTCCATGGTGGCGGCGTTGAAGGCGGCGGCATCGTCCGGTTCGTCGGGCAGCAGGGCATCCATCTCGACCAGGTCGCGGGGCGAGGCTGGCCCGGGCTGGCTGCGTCCGTGTTGGGCGCGGGCGATCACCCGACGCGTGTTGATGTCGACCACCGGCTCCCGCTGCCCGTAGGCGAAGACCGCCACGGCCCGCGCGGTGTAGTCGCCGATGCCGGTGAGGCTGAGCAGCTCGTCCACGTCGGACGGCACCTGTCCGCCGAAGCGATCCCGGATCTCGACCGCGGCCCGGTGCAGCCACAGCGCCCGGCGCGGATAGCCCAGGTTCGCCCACTGAGTGAGCGCCTCAGCCGCAGGCTCGTCGGCCAGCGCGGACGGGGTTGGCCACCGCTCCAGCCACGCCTGAAGGTGCGGGATCACCCGGTTCACCGGGGTCTGCTGCAGCATGAACTCGCTGACCAGCACGCCCCACGCGCTGAACCCGTCCTGCCGCCACGGCAGTTCGCGCGCATTGGCGGCGTACCACTCGATGAGCGCCGGGGCGAGGTTGGGCACGGGGGAAGTGTAGGCAACGGTACGGCGGGGCGGCGTCGGTGGTGGTGCCGCAGGTTGGGGGCGTGGGGCTGAGCGCACACCGCCATGCTGGTGACCCTGGAGGTTCCTGGTGGATTGGAGGTTCAATTGTCGGCAGCGCATAATCCCGAACCGTCGGCTGCTCTCGGGGCGCAGCCTGTTTCGCATTTTCGGAAAGGAGTTGCGTCAGGAAGGCCTTTCATGTGAGCGGCGTCCTTTATGGCCGTCCACGACCTGTTGCAAGACGCGCGCATTCATCCGTAAATGCGCTCCGGACGTCCACGAATTGCCTGTCGTTGGCCAACTCATGCGCGCATCGGGGTGAGGAAGCGGGTGTGGGTGCGTGGCCGCTGGGTGGGGTCGGCGCGCCGGGGCGGGATGATCTCCGCTCGGCCGTCGGCTCGCAGTCGTACCTGCCAGCGATCGGCGGTCGGGTCGTGGCCCGGTTCGATGATGCCGTGGTGGTGCGCACAGACCAGGACGAGGTTTTCGAGTGACGTACTTCCGCCTGCCCACCAGGGGGTGATGTGGTGGGCGTGGCAGTCCTGAGGCGGCTTGTCGCAGCCGGGGAACACGCATCCGCCGTCGCGGAGTTCGAGGGCTGCTCTGATCGGGGTGGTGACGAGGCGTTGGGTGCGTCCGACGTCGAGGATTTCGGATGGGCTGCCAAGTACTGCGGGTAACACATCCGCGTCGCATAGCAGTCGCCGCAGGACGCTGGCCGGCACCGGCTCGTTGCTGCCGATCAGGTGTCCGGTGAGCAGCCCGTTGTCCGCGGCGGTTTTGGCGAGTTTGTCGTAGGACAGGGCGATCACGATGCGGGGCCGGTCGCCGCCGTTGGTCGGAGCGAGTGCCTCCTGGCAGTGCCGGTTGACCATCGTGACCAGCGCGTCGGCTCGGCGCATGGTGGGGGTGACAAGCTCTGCGAGTGGATCTCGGGCTTCGAGGGAGGCGCGTTTGTCGGCTGCGGCGTAGGCGTCGATGATCCGAATGAACGGTTCAGCATCGGCTACTGGCAGGCTGCCACGGATGTGGACGTTGCCGTGTCCGTCGCCGAAGAACTCCAGATAGCGGCGGGCACGAGCTGCCCGCTCCTGCCGCTCAAGCCTGGCAGCTTCGAGAGTGTCGGCGGTGTCGGGGGCGAGTACTTCGACTAGGTGTGTGGTGAGCCGGCGCAGGGCGGCAGCGTCGTGGCTGGCCGCGAAGCCAACCATCATTTCTTGGCCTTGGACGAGGGTGGCCTGGTCGAACTCTCGGGGCAGGTCGGCGAGCACCGACGTGATCGCCTCAGCCTGCGAAGGCAACACCGCCCCTGCGGCAGCCGCGGCTCCAACAATCTGGAACTGGGCGAGTCCTTGTCCGGCTTTGACGAGTCGTCTGGCCTCGCGCGGGGTGAGTTGGGCCGCGTCAGTGAGCCAGGTTGTGGTCGAGGTGCAGTACTCCCGACAGGCCGCCTCCGTCGCTTCGATCCGGGCGGCGAGTTGCTGCTGCCAAGCCTGGAGCCGGGCATCCAGCCGCAGCGCGTCCAACAGCTGGGCGAGCTGTTCGGCATCGGACGGCAGCCGCAGCCGATCATCGGTGAGAGCATCGAGAGCAGCACCAATAACGGCAAACAACTGGCCATCAGTCAGCTCAGTGAAGCTCTCATCCATAACCCCACACTAAACCGCACCACTGACAGTTTTGTCGGCCTCTCCGCCCGTTAGTGGAGTTCCAGAAAAGTCGTACAGATGGTTACTGGGGAGACGATTCCGAATTAAGGAGATACGTGCTCCGGAGATGACCGCACGCGTACTTTTCGCAGCAGGGCAGACGGACCGACCGATGCGCAGATTGCTGGGATCTGCCTCGTCGGCGGTCGCAGGTTGGACACCCGCAACGTCCGCGGCTCCGAGGCGGTCGCCGGCGTGAGCGCGGTGGACCCCTTGGCCTGATCTGCTGCGTGCCGATGTGATCGGCTTCGACAGGCTTAGCCAACGAGTCGGGCTTCAGGCTCATCAACCGGCGCGGACGGAGTTGGCCACCGCTCCAGTCACGCGCGAGATCGCGTGACCACCCGGCTCACCGGCGTCTGCTGCAGCATGAACTCGCTGACCAGGACGCCCCACGCGCTGAACCCGTGCTGCCGCCACGGGAGAATGCGTGCATTGGCGGCGTAACACTCGATGAGCGCCGGGGTGAGACGGATCACTCGTGGAGTGTAGGGTGCGAGGGAGGCCCGGCCTCCTGTTACTCAACCCCGATGCCAGCGCGGCGAGTTCGGCGTTGGCGGCGTCAGTGATGTCACGCGCCGCCTTCAGCGGGCAGACACTCATCGCCAGGAGTCCGCCGCTCTCGGTTCGCCAGGTCCGGAGCATGTTGGTGGTCTGGCTGCCATGCGCGCCAGCTTGAGGACCGGGCTGATTGCAGGCGGTGACAGGGCAAGTGGGGAGGGGGCCGGGTTCCACCCCGACCCCCTCGCGGCGACATCGCACTCTGGACTCACCTCCACCCGGACACTCTTCCCGGATGCCAGTGCAGAGCGACTGTCCTCGACCTGGCAGGCTCGGACTCAGTGCCGCCTGCATGAGGCTGTAGGCTTCGGACGAGCTAGGACACCTACCCCTAACTCGAAGACGAGGCCGCGACCTCTCTGCCGCACAGGCTACTCCTTACCCAGAGCAGTATCCAGGCCTGGCTACGGTATCTGCTTCGCGTTGAGTCGAAATGAGAGGTTATCTCGAACATAGTAGTATGCTTAAGTCGATGTAGCTGAGAGGTTGTTGCAATGTTGCTCGGCCCCTAGATGCGCTAACTAAGAAGGACTCATCAATTACCTGGCAAAGCGGACGCAGGAGGTGGCATCGTGACAAGGGTTGAAGACGTGCTTGCGGGTTGGGCGCGACCCGCCTCGAGACCTCAAGCGCCGGTCCAGTACCGAGAGCTGAAGATCATCGAGCCGACGCTAACCGAAGGGTCGGCGGAGGTCGTTCGGGCGTTGTCCGAGAGCAGTGGAAAGCGAGTCGATACACCGGTTCGTAACTCGTTCGTTCGTTCGGTCGATGGCCAGCTGCCGCCCTTGGCAGCTCTTGCCTCTCGCGGGGGTAAGGGTGGGTCTGCGGTGGCAATGAAGCTCTATTTGGCGCTCATATGGAGGTGCTCGCGGGAGCCATTCGTCACTCAGGCGCCAAACCGAACCTGGGCACAGCTTCTTGACCTCCCCGACCCGAGCCGTCGAGGGGCTCGCAGAGTCAAGGACGCTCTCGCCACTCTCCATGAGTTGGGGCTCGTGGGGCTGACGCCTGTTCGGGGGCTGCCTACCATCGTGGCGTTGCTGAGCGAGGACGGGCGAGGCCGTGCGTACACGGTGCCCTCCGATGCATACCGGCAGGCCAGGTCGCAGAGGACGCGCGAGCGCCATCAGTACTTCAAGGTGCCCCAGCCGCTATGGGTGAGCGGCCATATGCAAGGCCTTAGTGCTGCGGGCGTCGTTATGCTCCTGATACTTCTGGAGGAGTCGCGTGAGGCCGGCACGGCTCAGTGGTGGAGCGTAGATACATTCACCCGAAGGTTTGGAGTGAGCAAGGATGTCCGCGCGCGTGGAACGAAGGAACTGGTGGCGCGGCAGCTCCTGACTGTGCGAAGAATGAGTCTTCCCCCATCGCCGGGCACCTCCAACCCGTTTGGTCAAGATTTGGTGCGTAACACCTATGAACTCATCGGTGAGGCGACGCCCACATAGGTGAGGTGTCTTCCGACTGCGCCAGCACATCTGTTACGCGACGCTTGTCAGCTAGCCTGGCTCAAAAGGCCGGATGGCCATTCCGTTGCGGTGCGTAAACGCAAAGATGCATCAACCAGTGTGCCGGGTGTCTACTTGGGTGTTTGGTGGGCTGCGCGTCGTGGAGGCAAGGTTGCGCCGGGGACGTCGTCTCGTCAGGCCGCCCATGCCTGAATGAGCTGAATGCTATCAGTTACGCGCGTCAACCCTCGTCGCGCGGGGACGAGTGACTTGCGGAGTGGAACGGAGAACAACTCTGCGGGTCTCATTGAATCCAAAAGCCCTATCAACTGATCACGTACCTCGGTCAGGTCTGACAGTGGCGCAACCATGTCAGTGTATGCCTTAGATAGCCCCGTGGACTCCGGTGCTGATCCAACAATGTAACGGAGTCTTTGCATCGCAGAGTCGAGTTCTGCTGTCGCTGTGAACATTTGCTGGCCCGCGCTTTCAACTTCCTTGGCTGGTCCTCCAAACGCGTGGGCCGCCCGCATGGACCACAGCTGAATCTCCTTCGCAGAAGCGGTGGGGGGCAACGCTCCGACGCTTCTCGCACCGTTGCCCAGTGCTTCTATGGCAGGTGCCATCGCTTCCGCCGCCGTGGTCATAGTGGCGAAGCCGGCGTTCATGAGTTCCATTATCTCGAAGAGCCCGAGCGACTCGTCGTCCTCTTCATCCTCGTCCGCCGTCTCGCTGTCGGTCATTGCGCCGCCAAGTTGATCCGGGGACAGTGTGGCGAGCCGGCTTTCGGCAGCTTGGTAGGACTGAACGAAGCGGTCTGCCAACCGAGCCATCGTGCGCTTCCACTCGGACGAACCTCGGTCAGAGAGCACCGCCTCCTCGATGTTCTCCCACTGGCGCTCGGCTGAGACTCTCACAATCTGATCCGGCGAGTCATCGTGAAAAACGACGGGCGCCTTCAAGACCAACACGGGTAGGAGGAGTTCGGTGACCCCCAGCGTCCGGGCGTTCGAGTAAAATCGGTTAAACTCCATTCGGCAATTGGGGCTGTCGAGGTAGGCGGCGCTGAGGAGGGGGATGAATACTGTTGCACCCAGAATTTCGCTTGTGAGGCGCTCTTTCCAGATATCGCCCCACTGTATGTCGTCCTGGTCAACGAATGCGCGTACTTGCCGCCCCACCTTAGCGTAAACCAGGTGGGAAAGAAGTTCCTTGAATGGTCGAACCATGTTGAACGCGGCATCGTCGGCACGAGCGTAACTCAGGAACACCTTGATTCCCTCATCAATCGCGATGGGCGCTGCAACTCGATCGGGCTGCAGGGGTTGGGGGGTCACGTTTCGTGTCTGCTGGCTCACCGGCAATTGGCGGGTGTTTCCGCGCCCCTTCTTGTGGCTGCTGGACAATGCGCGCCTGCTCTCGCTCGCTGTTGATGGAATCTTACGCAATGAAGGCGGACAATCTCGAGGGCTGGGCGGTTTCCCATCCTTCGGCCGGGGTTGGCGAGAGGAGCTCTCGGTGGTCATCTGATCCCGCCCTATCGACGTGGGCTGGCAGAGCGTGCAGCTGCTGGCAGCGGGGCGTCCCAGCCGACGCTGGAGACGAGGAAGCGTGGCATCCTGGCCATGAGCGATGAAGTGTTCCGCGTTGATCGGGTCCAGGTGGCACGGGATCGCGCGCCACGGAGGCCGCGGTCGAGTTGAGGTATCTCGAGATGGGTCCCTCGAGTCGGGAGCGCAGGACGCAGGGGCTCTCATGTATCGCGAGCCGCGGAAGTGGCGTTTTCGAGGATCACTGTGGGCAGGTGGCGTCGGCAGGCGCAGTCAGGGGGCTTGCGCAAGCGCTCGGCGGCGCTGGGTCTGCCATCACAGCTCGTCACCCGCCAGAGACCGGATCTGTCGGCGGAGATGGGGGGTGTGCTGCTCGCTGCGGTCTCGCTCCAGGCCTTTCGCGGCACCAAGAAGTCGGCGGGCGCTTGCGTGGGTGCACCATGTGGACGGCTCTCCTTGAGGCGTTGTAGTCCGAGAGGGAAGTGGTCACGACGGGCCCGTGTCTGGCGTGTGTGCCGAGCTCAGCGGCAGTGGGGAGGCCAGTTTCTGGCTGGCCAAGACCGGCACAGGGTCATTCGAGGCTGACTGTCTGTACCGCGTTGGTGTTGGCGTCGACAACGAAGGCGGTGCGGGTCGCGGGATCGACCGCCACGGATTGCGCATCGATGGCGAGGTCGATCGAGCGTGACTTCGCGGTCATGAGGTTCTGCTCGCGCAGCTGCGAGCCCTGGACGACATAGAGGCGCTGCCGCTTGGAGTCCACGGCGATGCCTCCTGGCCCGGCGTACTTGGTGGCGGATTGCCTGAGAGACCTCGAGTCGAAGCTGTAGAGGACTCCCGCAGAGTTGTTGGCGTAGATCTTATGTTCGTCCGTGTCGACCGTGATCAACGCACCCGCGTAAGCCTTCAGGTCGGACAGCCGGCGACCCGAAGCGATGGCGTAGGTGCGAATGGTTCCGTCTTCGTGGCTGATGAAGAGCCGTCCAGCCGATTTGTCTACGGCGATGTCTAGCACCTCGTGTCCGGCCGCGAAGGTCGCGATCGTTGCCTTGGTCTTGAGGCTGATCGCGTAGACCTTCTTGCCATCCCGGTCCGCGACGTACAGTGTGGACCCTCCGATGGCGACGCTGACCGGCTTTCCGGGGGTGTCGATCGTGTCCACGACAGACCTCGTCGCAATGTCGATCACTGACACATCGCCACTGACGTAGTTGGCTGTGTAGAGCCGTTTGCTGCTGGAGTCGAGAGCGACATCTAGCGGCTGCTCGCCGAGGCCTGCGATGCCGAACGCAGCCTTCGTCGACGGGGATGCCCCCAGGATGGGCAGCACAGATCGCGTGGGTGAGGTCGTAGCGGCGCCGACCATGCTGCCTAGCACGATGACACCGATCGGCAACAACATGAGGACGCCGAGCATTGCCGCGACGAGGCCGAGTGCGGCCTGGCGTTGACCGCGACGCCGGCGAGCACGCTGGCGATGGGTAGGGGGCAGCTGCGTCCCTAGCGCTGCTTCGCGGGTGCCGCGGCACCCTGGGAAGCGGACGCAGCCCCAGAAGAGTGCCCCGGTCTGAGGGCCGCGCCGGGCCCGGCGCAACAGCATCGGCGACAGACACACAGGGCAGGCTGGTGCGCCGGACGACGCGGCTGGAGGCGGTGTGGACGGCGCGGGCTCTGTGGCCCCTGTCTGGAGGCAGGCGTTGCCGGTTGCCAAGAGCGACAGAACTGCGGGGCCGTCGAGCAGCTCGGTGCCGCTTTGGCGGGCGAACTCGACAGCCTCTCGGCTGAAGGTGCCTGAGGTGACGACGATGCCCCGGGTCGCACGGTTGGCGACGACGAGCCCGAACAGCTCCCGAACGATCGGTGCGCCGACCTGCCACGCCTTCCAGTGCTTGCACTGCACGAAGATGCGTTCATCTCCACGACTGAGAATCAGATCAATGCCGCCGTCCGCGCCAGGTGATGTCGGCAGAACTGTGAAGCCTTGGGCGCGGTACGCGGCACCGACGAGCTCTTCGAACTGGCGCCAGTCGAGCTGGCGCAGCAAGTCCAGACCGGCGGTGGTCGGGGCACCCACGCCCGAGACGGGCGCACTGCGGGTGCCGCCAGCTTCTTGGTCGGTCACGGGGCACCGCCCATCGAACCCGTGCGACAGCCAGCGCGGGGGCGGGTGATACTCATGATCTCCTTGGGGTCGGCCCTTCCATCTTGCCGCTTGGGCAGTGGTTGTGCAGTCGCCCGTAGGGGAGCGTTTTGTACGACTTCGCCGCCGAGCTTGGAGTTGAAGCCCTGCTGTTGGCAGCGTTCGTGTTCGGCGAAGCTGAGCCCGAGATCGGACTTGTCGAAGCGCACGACAACAGTGCCCGCAGGTTCAGCCGGCCATCGTGACCGGGGTGGAGTCTTCGACGTAGATGACGGCGTCCCACGCCTGGGCGGGAACAACCTGGACGCTGTGCAGGGGCGGCAGGAACGCGTACCAGCCGACGAACTGCTCGCCTGCGCTCGCCATCAGGGTGGGGCTCTGGACGACGTCGGCGTTCGGACCCCGAGCGTCCGCCAACTCCAGGTAGCCGACTGACGTGCCAGCGAACATGCCGCGGTAGGCGGAGTCGACGGTGAACGAGAACTCCTCGCGGCGGTCGCGGTCACCGGAGAGGAAGCGGACGTGGTGGGCGTCGGTGCCGATCACCCGGTAGCTGTCGCCATAGGCCGCTGCGGCCAACAAGCCCAGCGTCGGGGAACCGGCAGCCGTTGCCTGGCCGGCCCGGTCTACGTGGCCGTCGTGGGCGAACAGGAGAGTGTGGGACCGTCCGGTTCGGGCTCCGCGGTCGACCAGCCAGCGCAGGTTGTCGAACATGAGGCGGTCTCGGGCCGGGCCGCTCCAGTTTGCGGCCAGCGTCCGATCCTGCAGCAGCACCTGGGTCGCATGCAGAGCGTCGCTGGCCGCCTCGGTGCCGTCGTCGGCGGCCGTGATCGCCGCTGCCAGCTCGTTGATGGCTGCAGGTACCTCGGCGGCGACCTCGTTGCCGAGCCTGGTCTGGTCGGTCAAGCTGCTGAGGCGCTTGGCCAAGGTGCGAGCCTTCTCGGGCTCGCGGGTGGCCAGCCAGTTGAGAGCCAGCGCCTTGTCCGCATCGGGACGCTGGACGTCCACCCCGACGAAACGCACCCGCTGCTCCTCGTTGCGGCCGACGTTGTAATTGCGAGCCCAGCTCAGCAGCTCGGCCATCTCGCGGGTGCGGCTGATCGCGTAGCCGAAGCGGTGCAGGGCCTCCTCGACGGTGCCCGAGCCGCCTTGCACCCACGCATCGACGGCCGCGACGCAGCCGAAGTCCTCTTCCAAGGCCACGGTGGTGAAGCCGGCACCGACCGTGCGCTGGAGGAGGTCGAGGCGCAGGGTCTGGAACTCATGCGTCCCGTGCGTTGCCTCCCCGAGGGCGAGGACGGTGGCCGAGGTCATCCGCTCAGACAGCGTGGCCTGAGCGAACTCGACGGCCTGAGGCACGCCGACCGGACGGCTCGTCCAGGCAGACCAGCCAACGACTGCGGTAGCCAGACAGAGGACTGCGGCTAGTGCAATGAACCAGCGGCGATGAGTGAGCGGCTTGCGCATGACGGTTCTCCCTTGTGGCGGTGTGGTGGACGGGTTCAACTGAGGTCACCGCGGAGCAGCCGAACCGTCCCGATCACGCCGGGCACCACCACCCAGACGAGCACGGAGGTAGCCAGTTTGGCGATCGCCGGACCCATCGGTTCGACCAGCAGTGCGGCGGCGGCACCCTGGTCGAGGTAGTCGAGTACTGCGGTGGACGCCGGGCTGGCCGTCGACACCATGGACGAGACCATCGGCCAGACCAGCAGAATCACCAGGGGAGCGGGCGCGTTGCGGACGGCCAACCCGAAGGCGAGGCCCGCGCAGGCCATCAGTGCGCTCGTGGCCGTGAACACCGCTAGCCGAGGCAGATCCATGGTCCAAGGCAGGTGGCGGCCGGTCATCAGCGGCGCCACCTGCATGACCAGGGCGGCCGCGATCACCGACAGGACGGTCAGCGCCAGCGTCATCACCAGGATCACAGCGACCTTGGCAGCCAGCACCTCGCCGCGCCTCGGGTTCAGAGTGAAGGTGACCGCGGCCGTCCGGGTGGTGAACTCCGAGGTGATGAGCAAAACGGCCATCACCATCAAGACGATTCCGCCGGGGGTTCCGGCCAGCCGGGCGATCTGGCCGAAGTCGGTGTGCGGGCCTGCGGTCAGGGCGGCCCCGCCGCCGAAGACTCCGGCCAGGACGGCGGCGGACGCGAGGAGCGCCAATGCCGCGCGGGTGTTCACAAGCTTGCGGAACTCCACAGCGAAGGTGCGCAGCATCCTCGGCAGTTGGGCGCTTCTGGACGTAGTGGTGGCGAGTGCGGGTGTGGTCATGTCGGCTTCTTTCGGACGATCAGGCAGCGCGGTCGGAGTCGGAGGTGAGGTGGAAGTAGGCCGCCTCGAGGTCGCGCTCGGAGGACCAGCTGTCCAAGGTCCCGGCGATGCGGCCGGCGCTGATCACGACAACTCGCTCGGCCAGCCGGCTGACCTCGGAGAGCAGATGGCTGCTGAGCAGGACGGTGCCACCGCGGGCAGCGCGGGAGCGGAGCAACTCCGCGAGCCAGCGTTGGCCTTGCGGATCCAGGCCGTTGGCCGGTTCGTCCAGGATCAGAACAGGCGGATCTCCCAGCAGCGCCTGGGCCAGGCCGAGCCGCTGCCGCATGCCCAGCGAGTACGTGCCGACTCGGCGACGGGCCTCTGCCGTCGTCAGGCCGACCTCGGCCAGGACGATGTCGATCCTGGACCTCGAGCAGCCGATCATCAGGCAGGCCATCCGCAGCGTCTCCAGGCCAGTCCGTCCGGGGTGGAAGTTGCCCGCGTCCAACAGGGCTCCAGCGACACGTCCGGGCTCGGCCAAGCTGGAGTAGGTCTGCGCGCCGATGGTGGCTTCGCCGGCGTCCGGACGGACCAGGCCGAGCAGCATCCGCAGGCTGGTCGACTTCCCGGACCCGTTCGGGCCGAGGAAGCCGGTCACCGCCCCCGGACGGGCTTCGAACGACACATCGTCCAAGGCGAGGGTGGCGCCGAAGCGCTTGGTCACGTGGCTGAGGCTGATCATGGGTTCAGCACAACTCAGCCAGGTGGGTCGCGTCATCGGGCGATCGGCCAGCCCGGTCGTAGCCATTCGGACCGACGGCCATAGCCGAAGGTCGCTAACCAGCCCGGTCGCAGACCCATAGCCTGTGGAGGTGACCGATATCGCCGACCTCAGAAGTGAGGACAGCTCGCGCCCGTGGCCCGCCGTCGCGTGGACAGTTGCGGTCCTGGGATGGCTGTACTACATGACCCCGGTCTTCGCCGGACGCGTGGACGGACCGTCCGCGCCGGCGCGGATCGCGCTCATCGCGCTCCCGGGTGTCATCGCCGTGGCGGCTCTGGCCTGGCGCCATCGCCGGCCGTGGGGAGTTGCTCTGCTGATCATGGTCACGCTGTTGCTGTCACCGGCCGGGCTGGGTGCGGCCCTGGTGATTCAGGAGCGGCTCGCTCGCAACGGTGACCGCCGATGGGCCACTCCGCTGGCCGGCGTGGGGATGGTCGTGGCCACCCTCGTCCGGCTTCTGGTGAGCCCGGACGTCGGGCCGTGGCGGATGGCCTCGACGGTGGAACTGTCGCTCTGCGTCATCGGGGTGGTGCTGGCGATGCTGATCGGGTTGCTGCGCACAAGTCAGGTCGAGCTCCAGGAGCAGCGCCTGTCCGCCGAGCTGGCCCGCGCCGACGCGGAGGTGGCTCGGCTGCGGGAGGCGCGGCTCGCTGAGCGAGAGCTGATCGCCCGTGAGATGCACGATGTCGTCGCCCACCGGATCTCGCTGGTGGCGATGCATGCCGGTGCGCTCGGCTATCGCGACGATCTGCTCGGTGATGAAGCCCGCGAGACGGTGAGCCTGATTCAGGCCAATGCGAAGGCTGCCCTGAGTGAGCTGCGGGCAATGCTGACCACGCTGCGTGGCCCGGGGGAGGCGCCGGCCGAGCCGCAGCCCACCTTGGCCGAGCTCGATGCCTTGCTGGCAGATGCCGAAGCCGCTGGCCAGAAGGTCACCCTGTCGAAGGTGGGTGACTTCGGGGCGGTTCCGCAGCGGGTCTCGCGGCACACCTTCCGGATCGTGCAGGAAGGGCTGACCAATGCGCGCAAGCATGCGCCAGGGGTGCCGGTATCGGCTGCGGTAGAGGTCGGCAGCAGCGCGGTACGGGTACGGATCAGCAACCCATTGGCCGACTTGGCCCCGACGGCGCCCGGGGCGGGCCTCGGCCTGCTCGGGGTTGCCGAGCGAGTAGCGCTGGTCGGCGGTAGCGTGACCTACGGAGCGGTGGACGGAGAGGGTTTCGTCCTGGAAGCCGAGCTGCCGATCAAGGAGCCGATGTGATCCGTGTCGCCATCGTCGACGACGACGCCATGGTGCTCACCGGACTTCGGATGATCTTCGGCGGGCCGGTCGACATCGAGGTGGTCGGCCAGGCCGGCGACGGGGCGTCCGCGCTCGCTGTGCTCGACCAACTCGAGGTGGACGTCCTGCTGCTCGACATCCGGATGCCCGGCATGGACGGCTTGGCCACCCTGGCCGCGCTCGCAGAGCGTCCGCGCCGCCCGAAGGTGATCGTGTTGACCACCTTCAACACCGACGACTACGTCTTGCGGGCGCTCGCCCTGGGGGCTGAGGGGTTCTTGCTGAAGGACGCCGACCCGGAACGACTGGTCGATGCCGTGCGCCGCGTGCATGCCGGCGAGCCGATGCTGGCCCCGGAGGTCACCTCGGCTCTGATCGCTGTGGCCACGAAGGCACCGCAGGCGAACACCGTGGCCTCTACCGAGCTCAACAGCCTCACTCCGCGGGAGCGGGAGGTGGCCGTGCTGGTGGCACGAGGGATGACCAACTCGCAGATCGCCACCCGCTTGCAGATGAGTCTTGCCACTGTGAAAGCCAATCTGACCAGGGTGTTCACCAAGCTCGGTGTCGACAACCGGGTGTCGGTGGCCATGGTGGTCCGAGACAGCGAGGCCCGCCCAGGCTGAGTGAGCGGCTTCGCCAGGATCAGCCGCCGGGGGCTTCGACAGGCTCAGCCATCGGGGTTCCTGGGTTGGTCGTCCCGATCCCTGAGCTTGTCGAAGGGATTGATCGCTGGCGTCGACAGGCTCAGCCAGCGACAAGGCTCAGAAGGTGGTCAGCCCCCGGCTGCGAAACACGGCCCGAGCACTCTCGACCTCGGCGGCGGTCGGGGTGCGATTGCCTGCCAGCGCGTAGTCGAGGCCGAGTTCGTCCCACTTCGTGGTGCCGAGCTGGTGGAACGGCAGCACCTCGACGCGGGAGACGCTGCCGAACGACGCGGCGTGGTCGGCGACTCGCTCGACGGTGGCCGGGTCGTCCGTCAGGCCCGGAACCAGGACGAAGCGAACCCAGATCTCGATGCCGAGGGCGGCGACTCGGCGTCCGAACTCCAGGGTGGGCTCAAGCGACCGGCCGGTGACCTGGCGGTAGGTGGCCTCGTCGCCAGCCTTGATGTCCAGCAGGACGAGGTCGACGTCGGCCAGCATGGCGTCGTCGGCGTTGCGCCCCAGGTAGCCGGACGTGTCGATGGCGGTGTGGACGCCGAGCTGCTTGGCTCCGCGCAGGATGCGTCGGGCGAACGCTGGCTGGGCCAGCACCTCGCCGCCGGACAAGGTGATGCCGCCGCCGGTTGCGCGGAAGATGGCGCGATAGCGACCGATCCGCGCGAGCAGGTCGTCGGCGAACACGGGGACGCCGCCGCGGGCGCTCATCGTGTCCGGGTTGTGGCAGTACAGGCAGCGCAGCGGGCAGCCGGCGAGGAACGTGGTCATCCGCGTCCCCGGCCCGTCCACGGCCGTCACCAGCTCCCAGGAGTGCACCGAACCCACCTCGCCGCTGCGCTGGGCGGCGAGCAGCTCGCTGCGCTCAAGGTGCAGCGCGGTGGGCAGCCCGGCCAGGCGTCCGGCCTCCGGCGCCCGCACAGGTCGGAGCGCCGCCCCGGGCTCATACCCCGGGGCGACCTCCAACAGGGTCGAGGCCACGCTCAGACGGCCTCGTGGAACGTGCGGGACAGCACGTCGAGCTGCTGCTCGCGGGTCAGCTTGGTGAAGTTCACCGCGTAGCCGGAGACCCGGATGGTGAGCTGCGGGTACTTGTCCGGGTTCTCCATGGCGTCGAGGAGGGTCTCCCGGTTCAGCACGTTGATGTTGGCGTGGTACAGGCCCTCGCCGAAGCCGGCGTCGAGGATGCCGACCAGGTTGCTGATCCGCTCCTCGCCAGTGCGGCCCAGCGCGTCCGGCGTGATCGTGTTGGTCAGCGAGATGCCGTCCAGCGCGTCGTCGTAGGAGAGCTTGCCGACGCTGAGCATCGAGGCCAGCATGCCGTGGCTGTCGGCGCCGTTCTCCGGGTTGGCTCCCGGTGCGAACGGGGTGCCGGCCTTGTGCCCGCAGGGGAACGCGCCGGTGGCCTTGCCGTAGACGACATTGGACGTGATGGTCAGCACCGACTGGGTGGGGACGGCGTCCCGGTACATCCGGATGCTGCGGATCTTGTCCATCACGGTCTTCACGACCAGGGACGCGAGCTCGTCGGCGCGATCATCGTCGTTGCCGTACAGCGGGAACTCGCCTTCGGTGCGGTAGTCGACGACCAGCCCGGTCTCGTCGCGGACGGGGGTCACCCGCGCGTACTTGATGGCCGACAGTGAGTCGGCCACGATCGACAGCCCGGCGATGCCGCAGCCCATGGTGCGGACGACCTCGTCGTCATGGAGGGCCATTTCCATGGCCTCGTAGGCGTACTTGTCGTGGCTGTAGTGGATGATGTTCAGCGCCTCGACGTAGGTCTCGACGGCCCAGGTGAGCATCTGGTCGTACTTGGCCCAGACGGTGTCGAAGTCGAGCGGGCCGTCGCCCTCGATGGCGTCGTGATCAGGCACGATCCGCTTGCCCGACACCTCGTCGCGGCCGCCGTTGATGGCGTAGAGGAAGGTCTTGGCCGCGTTCAGCCTGGCGCCGAAGAACTGCATCTGCTTGCCGATCGCCATCGGCGAGACGCAGCAGGCGATGCCGGTGTCGTCGCCCCAGTGGCCACGAATCTCGGCGTCGTCGGTGTACTGGATCGCCGAGGTCTCGATCGAGATCAGCGAGCAGAAGTCCTTGTAGCCGGCCGGCAGCTTGGCGTCCCAGTAGACCGTGATGTTCGGCTCCGGGGCAGGGCCGAGGTTGCGCAGGGTCTGCAGCAGCCGGAAGGAGGTCTTGGTGACCAGGGTGCGGCCGTCGTCGGCGAAGCCGCCGTCGGACCAGGTCGCCCAGTACGGGTCGCCGGAGAAGATCTGGTCGTAGTCGATGGTGCGCAGGAATCGGACGATGCGCAGCTTGGTCACCAGCGCGTCGATGACCTCCTGGGCATCGGACTCGGTGATCATGCCGGCGGCGAGATCGCGCTCGGCGTAGACGTCGAAGAAGCCGGACAGGCGGCCGATGCTCATGGCGGCGCCGTCCTGGCTCTTCACCGAACCCAGGTAGGCGAAGTACGTCCACTGGACGGCCTCGACGAAGGTGGCAGCCGGACGTCCGAGGTCGAACCCGTACTCCTCGCCGAGGTTCTTGAGCTTGCGCAGAGCCTTGATCTGCTCGGCGTGCTCCTCGCGGTAGCGCGCCCAGTTCTCGCTGAACGGCTGGTCGTTGATCGAATCCATGTCGGCCTGCTTGGCCTCGATGAGCCGGTCGATGCCGTAGAGCGCGACGCGGCGGTAGTCGCCGATGATCCGGCCGCGGCCGTAGGCGTCCGGCAGGCCAGTGACGAGGTGTGCGCTACGGGCGGCGCGGATGCGCGGGGTGTAGATCTCGAAGACAGCCTCGTTGTGCGTCTTGCGGTACTTGGTGAAGACCTCCTTGAGCCGCAGGTCGGGCTCGAGCCCGGCCTCGCGGATCGCGGTCTCGACCATCCGCCAGCCACCGGCCGGCATCATCGGACGCTTCAGCGGGACGTCGGTCTGGAGGCCGACGATGACGTTGTCCTCGTCGCAGATGTAGCCGGCCGGGAAGGCGTCCACGTCGGCCGGGATGTGGGTCTCGACGTCGTAGACGCGCTTGGCGCGCTCGACGGAGAGGTAGTCACGCTGCAGGGTCTCCCAGACCGTCAGGGTGCGCTCGGTGGGGCCGGCCAGGAAGGCGGCATCCCCGGTGTAGGGCGTGTAGTTCGCCAAAATGAAGTCGCGGACGTCGATGCGCTCGGTCCAGGGGCCGGTGGTGAACCCCTCCCACGCGTCGTCCCGGTACAGCGATGGGCGAGTGTCCACTTCGGCGGTCATACAGCTCCTTCTGCGCACGCGCGCGGGTTACGCGCGCGAGCTTGGTTGGGGATGCCACCAGGTCGGCGGTTAGCCAACGGCGGCGAGCAGGCCAAAGGCCTTGCGAGAGGCAAGTCTAGAACAATTGCGACTATTGGTAGGACCAACCGGTTGCGTCTGAGACGTTCACATGAGGCACGGCGTCCCCGGAGGCGGGGCCAGCGTCGTGGCCCCGGATCGAGACGGCCTCGGTGGGGCGGGCGGGGCTCGAACCCGCGACCCAGGGATTATGAGTCCCCTGCTCTGACCGGCTGAGCTACCGCCCCCAGTGTCGTCCGCGAGTCACGGTATCGGGCGGCTCGCTCGAGCGACAAACGATGGACGGGTGTGGCGGGCGTGAGTCCGTCCGGAACCTCTCGAGGCGGAAGGACGGGGGAGTGGACATGTGGCGCCGTCCGCCTGGATGACATCGGTCCCACAACGCCACATAGGTGTTTGACAGGCCGAATCCCAGTGTATACAGTCGTGCGCAGCGGGAAACCTCCCGCGTTCCAGGTCGACGAAAGGTGCCTCGTGGCGCGGTATGAAGTTCCGGTAACCGCCCACCGATGTATGGCGGCACCACTGCGGCTGAGCTGACCTCAGCGGCCGCGGGCTGTCCTCGATGCGACAGCCCAACTGACCTGTGAGTTGACTCCAACTCACCAAGACGCCGACGCGTGCCCGTCCGAGGCGCGCTCTTTGAACGCAACTCCATCGAGTGCGGCTTTGCCGCGCCCTTGCGACGCCTTGTCGCGCACCCAGAAAGGCAATCATGAGTTCGGCACGAACCCTGAACCCACTGCGCAGAGCGGCCGCCATCGGCCTCTCCTTCGCAGTGGCCGCGACCACGATCGTGGCCACGTCGGTGCTATCCACCAGCACCGCGCGGGCCGCAGACCCGGTCTACCCCTGGTCGAAGGTGGCCAGCACCGGCGACTACCTCGCCGACGCCTACACCGGTCTGGCCTCCGGTCACGTCTTCGAGAATGTGACCACCGACCGGCTGCTCGACATCTTGTCCAGCAACGGCAACTACTACATCGCCTTCGCCGGCCCCGAGCACTCGGCCAGCCAGGCGCTGCTGCCGGTGATCGATGCTGCCGCGCGGGCCAAGGGGATCACCAAGATCTACCACTTCGATCCCTACGTGGACGGCTACCAGCTCGACTCCACCCTGAAGAACGGGATCACCGACGTCACCGGCGGCACCTCGGTGAACTTCGGCGGCACCGCCAAGATCAGTGACGTCTGGAAGCTGATCACCCAGCTGTTGCCGGCCAGCACGGTCGCCTCCGGCGGTGTCTTGGAGAACTACGCCGGTAACACCGCGGTGCTGCTGAACGTGAACATCACCGACCGCAAGAACGTCGACACCGGCAAGACCGTCACTAAGCTCGCCGAGCTCAAGGACGCCGACGTTGCCGCCTTCAACGCCGACACCGGCGGGGTCAAGACGGACGCCACCGCGGCGCTGAACACCGCCTTCACCGGCAAGACCTCCGCGGTCCGCAGCCAGTTCGAGTTCTTCTCTCGGCTCTACAACGCCAGCGCCACCAAGACCGAGGGTTCGACCCCGTCCGCCGACCGGTTCGGCACGGCGGTGAGCATCTTCGATCCGGCCGACTACCCGAACCCGGGCGACTTCGTGCTGAAGGCCATCGACGTCAAGGAGCTGTACAACCTGCTCAACTCCACCGGCGAGTTCCCGATCCTGTTCGCTGGCCAGGGCTGCCACAACACCCAGGCGATCATCGGGTCGGTGGCCAAGCGGGCCAAGGAACTGCATCTTCCTGTGGTCTACGTGGTCGACTTCGCACTGGACTCGAACGTGAAGTTCGGCACCGGTGACCTGATTGACACCGCCTCGGCCAACAGCGCCACCGGTGGCCTGTGGATCCGTTCCGGCAATGCCACGCTGGCCACCACCGCGCCCTATCGCTACGGCTACTCCTACCTCTACGGCAAGCTCGCGGAGTACTTCGGTCCGAACTGGATCACCGAGAACTCGTCGAAGAAGAGCAACTCGGTGGCCTACTACCCCAACGCTGTGCTCGGTGAGACCTCGACGACCAACCCGTTCGCTGTCGGTTTCGATCCGGCCACTCAGAAGGCCAACGCAACTCGGCTCCAGGTGCCGACCATCGTCCGCTACAACAAGGACGCCGTGGGTGGCCCGATCGTGGGCCACTGGCTGCACAAGGACAAGGTCGCGGACGGAGCCGACCAGACCTACACCGAGTACATGCTCGAGCTTTCCTGGGTTCGTCAGACCGATCTTGCCAAGGCCGACTCATCCCGTTCGGCCGGTCGTGACGGCCTGACCAAGGCCGAGTTCGGAGCCGAGGCCGTGGCCTCGCTGGATCGTGTGCTGACCCACAACGGCACTGTCATCCACGAGTTCACCAACGCTCCGGCGCCCTGGATCGAGGGGACGGCGGCAGTCGGCCAGAAGCTGGTCGCCAACCTGGAGTCCTACTGGAGCCAGTCACCGAACCTCGTCTATCAGTGGCGGGCCAACAACGTGGACATCGCCGGTGCGAACACCGACAGCTACACGATCACCCCGGCCGATGCCGGCAAGAAGATCACGGTGACCCTGACCGCATCTCGTCCGGACTACCGGACCACGACCACCGTGTCCGACCCGACCGATCCGGTCGCGTCCATTCCGTTCACCACCGCTCCGGTCCCGACGATCTCGGGAGCGGCGCAGGTCGGCTCGACCCTGACCGCCAACCCGGGCACCTGGGAGCCGACTGCCAGCCTCGCCTACAGCTGGAAGGCCAATGGCGTTGCGATCAAGGGGGCGACCGCGGCCAGCTACAAGCTGACGGCGGCTGAGGCCGGCAAGAAGATCACCGTCACGGTGACCGGATCTGCGACCGGCTACGTCCCGGTGGCCAAGACCTCGGCGGCCACGGACGCGGTGGCCAAGGTGTTCACCAAGACCCCGGCGCCCAAGTTCAAGGGCACGGCCACGGTGGGTGCCACTCTGAAGGCGAGCATCGGCAGCTGGAGTCCGGCGGCCAAGTTCGGCTACCAGTGGCTGGCCAACGGCACCCCGATCAAGGGCGCGACCAAGTCCAGCTTCACGCTGACCGCCGCGCAGCTGGGGGCCAAGATCACCCTCAGCGTGACCGGCTCCAAGAGCGGCTACGCCTCGGTGACCAAGACCTCGTCGGCGTCCAAGCCTGTCGCTGCGGCCAAGTTCACCAAGGCGCCCGCGCCGAAGATCACCGGTTCGGCCAAGGTCGGTTCGGTGCTGAAGGTGAAGCTCGGCACTTGGTCTCCCAAGGCGGGGGTGAGCTTCAGCTACCAGTGGTTCGCCGGGGGAGTGGCCATCCTCGGTGGCACCAACTCCAGCTACACCCTGACCCCGGCCGAGCTGGGCAAGAAGGTCACCGTCAAGGTGACCGCCACCAAGGCCGGCTACGTCACCACCACCAAGGCGGCCAAGCCGACCGGCTCGGTGAAGTAGCGCCCACCTCCAACCCGCTGGTGGCCCGGCTCTCGGGCCGGGCCGCCAGCCAGAAAGCAGTCCAATGCCATTCGACGTACTTTCGGCGCTCGCCCTCCTCGCGGTCGTCGCACTCTACGTGGGGATCTTCTTCCTGCGCCGTCGCAAGACCAACTTCACGATCACGATCCTGGCTGCCATGGCCGCCGGGATCCTGGTCGGTTTCGTGTTCCAGGGTCACACCGACTGGATCGTCTCCTTCGGCAAGATCTACGTGACCGTGCTGGGTGCCATCGTGATCCCGCTGATCTCGGTGTCGATCCTGTCCAGCGTCACCTCGCTCGGTTCGGTGCAGCAGCTGAAGGGGATCGGCCTGAAGTCGGTGCTCTGGTTGCTGGCCACCAATGCCATCGCCATCGTCTTGGCCATCGGGCTGGGCCTGGCCTTCGGTGTCGGCAAGGGCGCCAACCTCAGCATCGAAGGGGTGGACGCCGCCAACTTCGAACGCAGCACGGTGAGCCTGCAAGAGGTGATCATCGGCTTCTTCCCGCGCAACATCGTGTGGGACGCCGCCAATGACCACATCATCCCGGTGATCCTGTTCTCGGTGCTGATCTCGGTCTCCTACGTTCTGGTCGCGGGCAAGCACCCCGAGCGAGTGGCCCCGTTCAAGGACCTGATCGAGGCCGTCCGGGCCGTGATAAACAAGGCGGTCACCTTCATCATCGCGCTCACCCCGTACGCGGTGCTCTCGCTGGTGGCCGTCCAGACCTCGCGCGGGTTCACCAACACCGGCATCATCTGGTCCCTGCTGGTGTTCCTGGCCGTCGCCTTCCTGGCCTTCGTGATCGACACCTGGCTGCTCAACGCGACGCTGCTGAGCGTCTTCGCCCAGATCTCGCCGCTGCCGTTCTTCAAGAAGATCGTGCCGGCCCAGGTGGTCGCCTTCTCCACCCAGTCCAGCACCGGCACCTTGCCGGTGACCACGCGGGTGCTCACCGACCGGCTCGGGGTCAGCCCCGAGGTTGCCAACTTCACCGCCCCACTAGGGACGACGATCGGCATGCCGGGCTGCGCCGGGATCTGGCCGGTGCTCACTGCGATCTACGCCGTCCACGGCCTGGGCATCAACTACGGCTGGCAGGACTACCTGCTGCTCGCGGTGATGTCGCTGTTCGTCTCGATCGGCACCGCCGGCGTCCCCGGCACCGCGACCGTGGTCACTGCCAGCGTGCTGGCCGCCGTCGGGCTGCCGCTGGAGGTGATGGTGCTGACCATCCCGATCTCGTCGCTGGCCGACACCGGACGCACCGCCACCAACGTCACCGGAGCCATCGTCTCGGCCACCCTGGTCGCCCATTCCGAGGGCGAGCTCGACCGGACGATCCTCGATGACCCGACCCTGACCGATCCCACCATCGAAGAGGCGGGGACGGCACCGCTGTCGTCCGCCTCAACCCGATAGCCCGAACGCCTACTAGGAGATCTGAGATGACCAACAACACTCTGCCGAACCGAGTTCGACTGGCTCTGGCCGGCGGTGCCGCCGCCCTGGCGCTGCTCTTCACCGGCGTGGCGCCGTTCAGCGCGACGCTGGCCTACGCAGCCGGCAACGACTACACCCAGTGGGAAGACTGCGACTGGGACGGCTACGACGACCACACCGGGGTGAAGGTGCCCTGGCCCGGCTTCGACGGCACCAAGGGTGACACCCCGGCCGGTCCGTCGCCGGACTCCCAGACCGGCAAGGGGCTGAAGCCGAAGCCCACTCCCAAGCCGACGCCCACCGCATCGGCCAGTTCTTCGGCCTCGCCCAAGCCGTCCGCTTCGCCCAAGCCGTCCAGCTCGACCAAGGCGTCCACCGGCGCGAAGGAGTCGGTCAAGGCGGTCGCTACGGCGTCGTCCACCGAGTCGGCTCCGGCGACCCCGGGGGCCACTCCCACCGAAAGCACCTCGGCGGCCCCGACTCCGTCGACCTCGACGGACGTGGCTGCGCCGGTCGCACCCAGCTCGTCGGAGCCCAGCGCCGCGGCCGCCTACTCGGCCAACTCCGACGGTGGGAACCCGGAGCTGCTGATCGGCCTTTCGGTGCTCGGTGGACTGGCCGTCGTGGCCGGCATCGCAGTCGCGGCGACCACCGTGGTTCGGCGGCGCGCCAGCGCCTGACAAGCCGGTTCCCGCAGAGGAGGACTGCGCTTCGCGGCGCGGTATGCGAGAACCAATCAGTGCGGTGGGGTTCGAGAGTCGGCGCTCGAACCCCACCGTCTCCTCATGATTACTTAGTGCTCGCTCAGCCGGATGTAAACGGTCGTCTACGGCCGTGCTAGCCTGGAGAGCGATTGCACTGGGGGATGGCGGAGCCATTGGCTGACCGCCGCATTTTGGGGGGAATACATCGTGGCTAGTTTTGGCATGCCCGAAAGGGGAAACAGCGGACGCGGAAAGCGTGCACTGGGCTTGTCTGGAGCAGCACTGCTGGCTCTGCTGGCCGGCGTCGTCGGCGCAGCAGGACCCGCGCAAGCGGCGTCCAGTACGTTCAATCCGTTTGATGTGAACCAGGGGTTCACCGTTGTCACCAAGGGTGACGCATACCTGAACAACAGCGAGTTCGAGGGGTCGATCGCGGTTCTGGGCTCGATCTCTTCGGGTAACCAGAACGGCTACCCGATGATCCATCAGGCCGCCGGGACGCCCGACTATGTGGTGCCCACCATCGATGGGGTGCCGGTCCGGATCCTCGCTGATCGCTTCGTCGGCTCCGGCGGCTTCGAGCTGAGCAACCGGGACGATTCGCACACCATCTCGCCCACGTCGCCGGAGGCGACGGCCGTGCTGAAGTTGGCCGACATCGCCGGGCTGACCGGCTCGGCTCGCGGCGGCGGCAATGGCCCGGCGGCCGGCACCGACTTCCTGCGGGTCACCAACTCATCCGGCGGCATTCTCGATCTGAAGACCGTGCCCTATCGGGGCTCAACGGTCAGCTCGCTCAAGAGTGAGAAGTCCTCGGCGGCGGCCTACTTCGGCGAGCTTGATGCCAAGGTCGCGCGCGCCAATCAGTGCCTGGCTTCCCTCTACGATCCGACGCTGGCGGCCAGCAACCAGGTCGCGGTGGCCAATGACGGTGGCATGGTGTTCGTCTCCGGCTTCGCCACCGATCGCCCCAACGTCATCGACTACAGCCAGATCGCCGGCAAGACCATCAAGATGGATCGTGCCAACGGCTACCGGCCGACGGCGTCCGCGCCGCTGATCATCCGGGTGGCGCCGGGCACTACCACCTTGGGCCAGCTCCGGTTCGAGGGTTGGTCCTCGCAGCGCGGTGCGCAGCAGGACCTGGCTCGCTACATCCTGCTGGACCTGTCCCAGGTGACCGGTGCGGTGTCGGTGGACGGCCTCGAGATGGGCGCGATCTGGGCGCCCCAGGCGAGCCTGAACTTCAGCTCCGGAATCACCACCAACGGCCAGTGGTTCGCTCAGAACCTGACCAGCGCCGGTGGCGGCGAGATCCATCACCACGCCTTCCTGGGTGAGTTGCCCTGCGCCAGCGCCCCGGTCGTCCCGGTGGAGCCGACGCCGACTGAGACCAGCCCGACCGTGGAGCCGACCCCGACGGAGACGAGTACTCCGGTGGAGCCCACGCCCACTCCGACTGAGACGAGTGCTCCGGTGGAGCCGACTCCGACCGAGACCAGCTCCCCGGCAGAGCCGACGCCGACTCCGACGGAGACGAGTGCTCCGGTGGAGCCGACTCCGACCGAGACCAGCTCCCCGGTGGAGCCGACTCCGACTGAGACGAGTGCCACGGTGGAGCCGACTCCGACCGAGACCAGCTCCCCGGCAGAGCCGACGCCGACCCCGACCGAGACCAGCGCGACTCCGACGGCGACTCTCGATCCCGAGGGCGGCCAGACCTCTCAGCCGACCATCGAGCCGACCCCAACAGCGCCGGTCGACCCGGCCGGTGAGCCGACTCCGACTCCGACCCCGACGGTCGACCCGACGTCGACGGCGAGTGGTTCGGTGGTACCCACGGTGGCGCCGACCACCGACGTGAACGGTGATCCGTCCAAGCAGCTGGCCTTCACTGGCACGGATCTGATCTGGCCGATCGGTGGCGGTGTGATCGCACTGCTGCTCGGGACCGGACTGCTGCTGATCACGCGTCCCTGGGCTCGGCGGAGCTAGCCGGCAACCTCGGCGGATCGGCGAGCCAACACCTCGTCGATCTGCCCGTCCACGTCGACCACCCCGGCTGCCGTGAGGGTGAACCGCAGGAAGTGCAGCGGTTCGCCCCGGGCGGCCGGGGAGTAGACGTGGGCTGACAACGCCGCCTCCCCGATGCTCGTGATGAGGGCGTACTCGGCCAGTTCGCTTGCCGAGCTCGGTTCCGGCAGTTCGCCCAGCTGGAGGGCACGCTCGAGGAAGGCCGCCAAGGCGGAGCGCCACACGGCGACCACTTCGGTCATGGCGAAGGTGGGTGAGGTCCGGTCGGTGATCAGGACCGCGGCCGCGGCCGCCAGCGGCTTCGCCTCCGAGGCCGTGCCCAGCTCCACCAGGAAGTCGATCATGGCCCGGATTCCGCTGTCGGGGTAGGCCTGCGCGGAACGCTCGCGCTGGCTGACCACCTCGGCCCGCAAGTTCTCCACCAAGGCCTGAGCGAGCGCCTCCTTTGTGGGGAAACGCCTCACCAGAGCGCCCTTTGTCAGGCCGAGGCGACTGGCGATGGCCGACAGCGAGGATGCCGCGTAGCCGTGCTGCAACATCTCGGCAGCGGCGGCGTCAAGGATGCTCTCGCGGGTCGGCATCTAGGATCGAGCCTCCGATCGGTCGCATCGTTTGGGCGACGCCATCGACGCATATCGTAGCGAGCGTGGCGCGCCCAGAGGATCACCAGCTCAGGCCGCTGGAGGTGTAGCTGGCCAGTTCGATCCCGCGGTCGGCCAGCATGGCGAGAACCCGCTGCGAACTGACCAGTTCGAGGTCGCGAGCCCGGACGATGTGGTAGCTGGTGATGTCGATCAGCTCGGCGTCCAGATAGCCGGGGTGGACGATCAGGAGGCTGATCTCGTGCGCGGCGATCGCGTCGAGTTGTGCCTCGAAGGCGCCGATCGGGTCGCAGCCGGCCTGCGCCTCGGCGCTGAACGGTGCCGCGTACCAGGAGTTCTCCACTTGGTGCACCCGGTGGTAGCGCAGCAGATCGTCCATCACCGGCACGCCGGCCTCGGCGGCCACCTCGTGGAGCACCTGATCGAGCATGGGGCTGATGATCGAGTGGTGGTGCACGTAGGCCGGCGGGCGGCCGACCAGCTCGAAGAAGCGGACGAGCTGAGCCCTGGCCTCCGCCAGCGTCTGCTCGTGATCGAACGGCTCGGGCTCGAAGGTGGAGTAGAAGCCCTCCTGCGCCACGGTGCGATGCGACGCCTTGATCTGATGCGAGGTGCGGAAGTTGCCGTCGAGGCCGACCAGCCCGGGCACCTGGTCGGCGCTGAGCAGGGGAGCGCCGGTGACCAGGTTCAGGTCCAGGCCGAGGTCGAGCCGGGTGATGCCGGCCAACTCGGCGGCCGCGAAGGCAGCGTCGGGGCGGTTGGTGAACAGCCCGGCGGCCCGGACCATGCCGGCCTTGACTGAATGGATCGTGCCAAGGGTGGCGGCGTGAGTGATGGCCAGGTCGTCGGCCTGGACGATCAGCTTGGGCATACAGAGCTCTCTTCTTCGGGGGACGCTCAGGCGTCGGTGTCGGGGATCGTCTGGGTGGACTCGTCGGCGGAGATCACGTCGTCTTGGAGCCGGCGCAGGTGGAGCATCAGGTAGAGCTCCTCCTCTTCGGTCACCACGGTGGCGAACTGACCTTGCAGATAGTCGCCGAGGTGCCGGGCGCAGGCGTAGGTGTCGGGGTACTGCCGCTTCAAGGTCTGGAAGATCTCGTCGAAGGATCCGGCGAAGGCCTTGTTGTGGGTGAGTCGCTGGATCACGAACTTCACATGGGTGAGGAATCGGGTGGTGCTCGCCCCGGCCGTGTTCAGACTGACTCCCAGATCCTGCTCGACCAGCTCGATCACATCGTGCAGGGCCTTGCCCAGGTTCAGCGCGCGGGCCGGGTCGCCGACAAGTCCGGCGCTGGCCAAGTGCATGGCTACGAAGCCGGCCTCATCCAGCGGCAGTCGCACGCCGACCGCCTCGTGCAGTTCCTCCAGCACCTCCAGCGCGATCGCGAACTCGGTGGGATAGCTCAGCTTGGTCTCCCACAGCATCGGGTTGTAGATCGGCTGCCCGGCGTCGACCCGCTTGAGCGCTTGCGCGAAGTGGTCGGCCAGAGCGACCTCGAGGGCCGGGGTAAGGCTGAGCCCATGACGCCGCTTGAGTGCCGTGGAGATCCGGGTGGTGGCGCTGAGCACCTCGTAGGGCAGTTCCAGCAGCACCCGGAAGCCGCCACTCTTGGCCAGCCCGGTCATCCGGAAGACTCTCTCCACCTTGGACTCGTCCACGGCCTGGCCGCGGCTGGTCAGATAGCCGACGCCGGCACCGGTAGCGATCACTTCCTCGTGGGCGTCATCCACGGCCATCACGATGTTGTTGTTGTAGATCCGCTTGATGACGAGCACTGATCCTCCTTTGCTGGCGGGTTGCCGTCCGTGGCGGCGGACGGCAACCCACGTTGACCGCCGTGGGTCAGTCGGCCTTGGGGCCAACGATGAACAACGGCGAACCTGCCTCGATCGGCCCGTCGGCCAGCACGGTCAGTTGCTGCGACTTGGCCAGGTTGGTGACCACCACCGGGCTGACCACAGAACAGCCGGCCGCGGTGATCGCCGCCGCATCGAACTTCAGCAGCGCCTGGCCGGCGGTGACCCGCTGTCCCTGCTCAACCAGCAGGGTGAACGCGGCACCGTCCAGGCGAACCGTCTCGATGCCGACGTGAATCAGCAGGTCGATCCCGGTATCGGTGCGCAGCCCGATGGCGTGGGCCGTGCTGGGCGCGGCCACGATGGTCCCGTTGGCCGGGGCCACCACCTGGTCGGAACTGGGCACGATCGAGACCCCCGGGCCGATCAGGCCGCCGGCGAAGACCGGATCGCCGGTCTTCTCCAGCGGACGGACGACGCCGGCCAGCGGCGAGGTCACCGTCACCGGCACGGTGGACGCGGTGGCGTCCGCCACCCCACCGAAGCCGGCCACACCGCGCGGTGCAGTGGCCTCGACCTCGTCGAAGCTGGACGTGCTGCCCGGCTTCTCGTAGCCCCAGAACTGGATCAGCAGCACGGCCACGGTCACGCCGGTGACCAGGCCGAGCACGGCACCGATCATCGGCACGAACAGCGGCAGGGCCAGGATCGGAGCCGGGCTGAACCCGGTCATCACCGTGTGGAACAGGCTCAGCACCAGGCCGGACGCGGCCGCCGAGATCACCTCGATGACCAGCAGTCGCCGGTAGCGCAGCACCAGGCCGTACAGGGTCGGCTCGGTGATGCCGCCGATGACCACCGAAAGGCTGGCCGCAGCGGCCGTATCGCGCAGCGGCTGGTTCTTCTCCCGAGCGGCCTTGATCAGCATGCCCAAGGCGATGCCCATCATCGCGTACTGGTAGCCGGCACCGGCACCCAGGATCACGGAGCCACCGTTGGCCATCTCGACCAGGCCGATCGTGATGATCGCCCAGTGGATGCCCAGCGAGACCAGCAGCACCCACACCGCGGGCACCACCAGGTAGAACACGAACGGTGCGGTGGTGCTCAGCCACGAGGTGCCGGACGCGATCGAGTTGGCGACCACCGAGCCGATCGGGCCGAAGACCAGCACGGTCAGCGGAACCAGAATCAGCAGTTCCAGGGTCGGGTTGAACACCTGCTGCAGTGCCTTCGGCATCCAGCGCTTCAGTCCGCGATCCAGGCCGGCCAGGGCCAGCGCGATCAGGATCGAGGGGAACATCGTGTTGGCGTAGCCGTACATGAACAGCGGCAGCCCGAACGCCTGCGCGACCGTCCCGGTCTCGCCGATGCCGGCGAAGCTCGGGTGCAGCAGGGCTGCGGCGATGGTCGCGCCCAGGTACGGGTTGGCACCGAGCTTCCGGGTGGCGGTGAAGCCGACGAAGATCGGCAGGAAGTAGAACACGGCGTTGCCGGCCGCACTCAGCACCAGGTAGGTCGGGTCGGTCGGAGCCAGCACGCCGAACTGGGTCAGCAGCAGGGCCAGCACCTGGACCAGTGCGGCACCGGTGATCGGAGCCAGCAGCGGCTGGAAGGTCGCCCCCAGGAAGTCGAACACCCGATCCAGCGGGCTGGCCTTCGCCGCGCCACTGGACGAGCCGGCCTCTGCCAACCGGGACCATCCGGGAAGGCCGAGCACCTGGTCGCGTACCTGATCGACGTGAGTGCCGATCACCACCTGAATCTGGCCACCGGCCTTGATCGCCTGCAGCACGCCCGGAATCTTGCCGAGCTCGGCCAAGTTCACCTTGGACTCGTTCTTCACGACGAATCGCAGTCTGGTGGTGCAGGAGCCGACCCACGTGACGTTGTCGGAGCCGCCCACCTGGGCCGCAATCTCTTGCGCGAGGGTTGTCGTCTCGCTAGCCATCTTTTCCTCTCACTTCTGTGGAAGTCGAGAGGTCTCGCCTGCGCCAAACGCAAAAAGAGACCCCAACCGTCGCTCAACCGACAGCGGAGGTCTCGCCTGCGTGCGCAGTAGCAATCCTCATTGATGCGGGCAGTGTGCCCGCGAGAATGGTCGCGCCCGGGCTGGCAAGTGTCAACCCCTGGGCGGCCGTCCGGGGGTTGACCGGGGCATTCCTACCACCGGCCGAGCGGCCAGGTCGGATCAGGCCAGGGCGCTCAGCCGGACCGAGCGGCTGCGGGTCAGATGCGCCTCCATGGCGGCATGGGCTGCGGCATCGTCCCGGTTGCGGATGGCGTCCAGGATCGCGGCGTGCTCGGCATTGGTGATGTGCAGGTCATCGGTGCGTCCGGGCGGGCCCTGGTCGTAGATCCGCAGCTGCGCCGACCAGCGCTCAAGCGTGGTCGAGATGGTCTGGTTGTGGGCGGCCTCCCACAAGGCGCGATGCCAGGAGGCGTCGGCTTCGTGGCCGGTCAGGGTGTCGGCGGCCTCGGTGCTGGCTCGATGCAGGCTCTCCAGCCGGAGCAGGTCCAGGTCGGTGCGCTTGCGGGCGGCGGCAGCAGCGGCGGCCGGCTCGAGGGCGATCCGGCCTTCGTAGATCTCGATCACGTCTTCGGCGGTGCCGGTGCGGACTCGGAAGCCACCTTCGGTGCGCTCGATCAGACCCTCATGCTGCAGTGCGGTCAGGGCTTCGCGGACCGGCGTCCGAGAGACCCCGTAGCGGGTGGCCAGGGACGTCTCCAGCAGCCGCTGACCCACCGGGAACTCGCCGCTGAGAATGTCGGCACGGATCCGGAGGTACTGGTCAGTGGCCAGTGACTCTGCTCCGCTGCGGCTCAACATGTGCCCTCCCGTGTCGACTACTGCATGCATCTTCGCATATGTCGGCCTCGGGCTTGAGGTGATGGCGCCTCACGGCTTCGAACGGGCGGCGCCGTTGGCGCAGGCTGTGGTGCTCACGGCCTCTCCGACCAGGCAGGCGGCGTCCACGAGGCTGCGATGGCCCAGCGGCTCGGGGAGCGTGATTCTGACTCGCACCGGGTTGTTGCTTGGGCAGGTGTCGCCAGTGGAGTGGCGCGGCTTGGCATCGATCCTGATTACCACCTCCTTGTCGCCCACCGCGATCACGGGCGCGAGCAGCTTGCCGGTCTTGCCGCTGGCACACTCCAGCCGGGTGGCGAACACCTCGAAGGTGACCGTGTGTGCGTCGATCGACTCCGGCCGGGTCAGGGTCCACGTGGCCGTAGCCCCGACCTGTGGCGGGACGCTGACGCCGACCGTCGGGATGGCCGGCTTCCCGCTCGGCAGGGCCGCCCGGACGTCCGGGTCCAGCTGAGGCGCGATCGCGTCGTAGACCCGGTTGTAGAAGTTCTGGTTGGGGTCGTCCAAGCGCAAGTCCCCGGCGCGCTGGAGATACACCGCGGTCGGCAGAATCTGCAGCGCGGGCTGCGAGCGGTCCTTCGGCGTCACCAGGAAGCCGCGAAAGCCCAGGTTGTCCGCTGGTGGGGCATCGCTCGGCTTCAGCAACCCGGCCGCTTCCTGGTCGGCCAGCATCGCATACAGCTCGTCGGCCACGTCGGCAGGGAGGGTGGCAACCGGGTCTCGACGTCCGGAGAACATCAGCACCTGGACGGTGGCCGATCCAGCCACAGCTGGGGTCGACGCGGTCACCGAGGGGGTCGGACTCACCGCCGAGGGGGTGATCGCTGAATGAGTCGGCGCGATCGGTGCTGCGGGGACGCCCTGGCCTCGTCCGGGCCAGATGGTGGCCACGCCCCCTACGCCGGCGACCACGGCGACGGCCGCTGCCGCGGCCAGCCACACGCGTGCTGGGAAGACTCGGTGCGGGCGCCTCCCGGCGCGGGCGGCCAGGTCGTCCGGGTCCAGCGGAGCCACCGGAACCGGCATGCTCGCCGCCGGACGCAAGCTCTTGCGGATCCGATCCTCGAAGTCGGTCATGACAGGTCCTCCTTCAGGCTGGTGCGCAGCGTGGCGATGGCGCGGTGGACGTGCGAGCGGGCGGTGGCTTCGCGACAGCCCATGGCGGCGGCGACCTCGGCAAAGCTCAGATCCTGGTAGAAGCGCAGCACCACGGCCGTGCGCTGCAGGGGAGGCAACTTGCCGCAGAGCCGCCACAGTTCGGTGGACGCCGCCACGGTGGCGGTCGGATCACCGAGGATCGGAGCTTCCCGAAGCCCGGCCGGGTCGGCCACCGGATCGGCCTTCCGGCTACGGATGATCCGCAGGCAGGCGTTCACGGCGCTGCGATAGACGTAGGACTCCAGCCGCGCACCGCTGGGCAGCTGTGGCCAGCGCGGATATAGCGAGACGAAGGCGTCCTGGATCGCGTCGCGGGCATCGTCCCAGTTGCGAGTGATCAGCCAAGCCAGCCGCAGCAGGCCGTCCGAGCGGGCCCGGACGTAGCTGTCGAACGAGGTCGGCTCAGCGCGAGGCACGGAGGTCTCGAGCTCCTCGCTGGATGCGGTCACGTAAGGAAGAGTCTCGCAAAGCCGGTTTCGTTGCAGCGCGTTCGACGTACGCATGGTGCGAAGTTCGTTGAGTGGCTAGCGTTGCCGTCGTCGCCAGGAGCCTCGCCGACACGGCGCTTCGGATGGGGAGTTCGTGCCAGTTCCGCTGATCAGCACCAAGCTGTACGTCCCCAGGGTGCGCCCTGACGTGGTGCTGCGCGAGCGACTGCTGCAGCGGGTCAGCCACGCGACTTCGGCCCGGGTCGTCGTTGTGTCGGCACCGCCCGGCTTCGGCAAGACAACTCTGCTCGCGGAGTGGGTGCAGCGCCCGGACGTCGATCCCCGGCTGGTGGCGTGGCTGTCGTTGGACGGCACCGAGAACGAGCCGGCCCTCTTCTGGAACTATGTGGTGGCCTCGCTGCGGGCCGCGGTGCCCGCCCTGGCCGACCTGGTGGTTGGGGCCCCGCTGGCCGCCAGCCACGTGGTCGCCACGATCGTCAATGCCTTGGCCGGCGTCGAGCAGGACGTCTGGCTGGTGCTCGACGATTTCCATCAGCTCGACAACGGCGAGGTGCTCATCGCGGTCGGCCAGCTGATCGACCATCTGCCGGCGCACGTCCATCTGCTGATCGGGACGCGGCAGGACCCGGATCTGCCGCTGTCTCGCTGGCGGGCCAGAGGAGAGTTGGTGGAGGTGCGGGCTGCGGACCTTCGGTTCACTGCGGACGAGACTGCCGAGTATCTGCGGTCGTCGGCCGGGCTGGATCTCAGTGCTGCGCAGACAGCGCACCTTGCTGAGCGGGCCGAGGGCTGGGTTGCTGCGCTCCAGTTGGCGGCGCTTTCAATGCGCGGGCACCACGACGTCGCCGGCTTCATCGAGCGCTTCGCCGGAGACGACCGGTACCTGGTCGACTACCTGATGGACGAAGTGCTGTCCGGCCAGTCCGCGCAGACCGTTGACTTCCTGCTGCGCACCGCCGTCCTCGACCGACTGAGCGGGAGCCTGTGCGACGCCGTCACCGAGCGCAACGACAGCGCCGAGATGCTCTCGTGGTTGGAGCGCGCGAACCTGTTCGTGGTTCCGCTGGACGACCAGGCGGTCTGGTTCCGCTATCACCACCTCTTTGTCGACCTCCTGCGGGCCCGACTGCTCGCCGAGCAGCCCGAAATGGTCCGGCCGCTGCACCGGCGCGCCAGCACCTGGTTTGAGGCCGCCGGGCTCGCCGACGAGGCGATCAGCCACGCTCTGGCCGCAGGAGACGTCGGCTCCGCCGCTCGGCTGGTCGAGCTCGAGTTGCCCGAAGCCCGCCGCAGCAGGCAGGACGCCAGACTGACTCGCTGGCTGCAGAGCCTGCCGATCGAGGTGATCTCCGCCAACCCCGTCCTGACGACTTTCCACGGCTGGACCCTGATGGCCAGCGGCGACCTAGAGGCAGTCGAGTCGCGGCTCGAGCTGGCCGAGTCGCTGCTGGCCGATCCGGCGAGCGGATCGCGCGGCTGGGCCGAGACCGAGGAACTGCGCACCCTGCCGGCCACGATCGCCATCTACCGGGCCTCTCTGGCCCAGGCGCGTGGTGATCTGGCCGGAGCGGCCGCACACGCTCGCCGGGCGCTGGAGCTGATCGGGCCGGACGATCATCTGGCCCGTGGTGCTGCGGCCGGCTTCCTGGCGCTGGTGGCATGGTCGGCCGGGGAGATCGGAATGGCCGTGGACACCTTCACCAGCGCCATCGCCAGTCTGCGATCCGCCGGAGCGACCGTGGACGAACTGGCCGGCACTGCGCTGCTGGCCGAGATGGTCGCCGCGGCGGGCCGTCCGGCCAAGGCTCGGCAGCTGTGCCGGACGGCATTGCGCCGGGCCGAAGAACTGGGGGCTCCGGCAGCCCGGGCGATCGCCGACCTGCACGTCCAGCTGGCCGAACTCGACCTCGACGACCAGGACCTGGATGCGGCCGGGCGACACCTCGCCGCGGCCGAGGAGTTCGAAGTGCAGGTGTCCGGAAGTGGGGGACGCCATCGCTGGTTCATGGCCGCGGCGCGAGTGGCTGAGTCGCGGGCCGACTTCGCTGGTGCCCTGGAGCATCTGGCCCAGGCCGAGGCGCTCTACCAGCCGGGCTACTACCCACAGGTGCGCCCGATTCCCGCGCTGCGGGCGCGGGTCCTGATCTCCGCCGGTGAGCTTGCTCAGGCCGCGGAATGGGCGCTCGACCAGGCGGTCACCATGACCGATGAGGCCGACTATCTGGCCGAGTACGACGAGCTCACCCTGGCCCGGCTGATCCTGGCCGATCAGCCGCGGCGTCGCGGTGAGCTCGGCCCTCTGATCACCCTCCTGGAGCGACTGGAGGCCGCCGCACAGACGTCGGGACGGCTCGGCAGCCTGACCGACATACGCCGGCAGCTGGCTCGGGCCGTCCACGCGGCGGGCGCGGGTCTGGCGCCGTCCGCTGCGCGCCCGGCGCTGACCGAGCGGGAGCTGCAGGTGTTGCGGCTTCTCGACAGCGAGCTCAGCGGGCCCGAGATCGCCCGGACGCTGTTCGTCTCGGACAACACCCTGCGAACCCACACCAAGCACATCTTCACCAAGCTGGACGTCACCTCGCGGCGGGCCGCCATCGCTCGGGGACGAGAGCGCGGCCTGCTCTAGCTCGACCGGCCTGTCACCAGGAAGGTCACATCGTTGGGTGATGCCGACCCACCAGCGGCGTCCCTACCGTCGAGACATCACCTGCGGCACCGACCGCGGGTTCCACCAAGGGAGCTTGTCGATGTCGATCACCGAAGAGACGCTGACCCGACTAGCAGCCGCAGCCGCCGTCGCGGGCGGCCTGCTGTTCATCGCTGTGCAGATCAACCACCCACCGGTCGATCTGGCGCTGGTCACCACCGGGGAGTGGGTGATTCGGCAGAGCATGAAGGTTGCCTTCACCGTGCTCGCCCTGATCGGGATCACCGGGATGTACCTGCGGCAGGTGACCAAGAGCGGCATCCTCGGCCTGATCGGCTATCTGATCCTCGCCGCCGGGTTCCTGACCATGTTCGCTCTGGAGACGGTCGGGCTGGTGGTGATGCCGGCGATCGCAGGCAGCGCACCGGGCTACGTCGGCGATGTACTGGCCGTGGCCACCAATGGCACCGCCGTGGGCGACATCGGAGCCATGACCCAGCTGAACCTGATCGGCGGGATCGGCTACCTGGCCGGCGGCCTGGTCTTCGGTATCGCGATGTTCCGCGCAAACGTCCTGGCCCGCTGGGCCTCGATCCTGTTGGCGGTGGCGACCCCGCTCAGCCTGGCGATCCCAGTGCTTCCCTGGATCAACCAGCGGCTCTTCGCGATCCCGACCGGACTGGCCCTGATCGCCTTGGGCTACTCGCTGTGGCGAGAGAGCCGAAACCCGGCCTCGGTAGCGGCAGTGGCCGAGGTGCCGCTGTCCGACCGGGTCGGCCAGTGACCCTCCACTCCACAACCCACCGGGCCGCCACGGCTCGGTGGGTGCCGTTCGCCCTGGTGGCGCTGGGCCTGCTTCCGGTGGCCAGTGGCGGCCTGCGGCTGGGGGAGGTCTTCGGCGGTCCGCAGCTGATGCCGGCCAACCCGCGGTTCGAGGCGCTGCCGGCGCCGATGATCGTGCACTTGGTCAGCGTGATCCCGTTCGCTCTGGTCGGGGCCTTCCAGTTCTCGTCGCAGGTACGGGGCCGGTGGCCGGCGTGGCATCGGTGGGCGGGACGCGTCCTCGTCCTGCTCGGAATGGCCACGGCCATCTCCGGGCTCTGGATGACGCTGGGCTATCCGCTCCAGCCCGGCAGCGGCGAACTGCTCTACATCGTCCGGGTGCTGGTCGGGGCCGGAATGGCGGTCAGTATTGCCCGCGGCCTGCGCGCGATCCGCCGCGGCGACGTCCGGCACCACCTGGCCTGGATGACTCGCAGCTACGCGCTGGCGCTAGGCGCCGGCACCCAGGTCATCACCGGGGCCGTCCGTAGCGCGCTGTCGGGATCCGGCAGTCTGGACTTCGACCTGAGCATGACGGCCGCCTGGGCGATGAACCTCGCCGTGGCCGAGTATGTGATCCGGCACGGCCCCGGTGGTGGTGCGCGCGGGTCGCGCCCGGTCGAGCTCCGCACGGAAGTCGGCAACCCGGCATGACCCAGAACCCGGCTGGCTACACGATCCGACTCGCCGGTCGGCTGGACACACGCTGGGCGACCTGGTTCGACGGCTTCACGATCCGGATCGAGCCGGACGGAACCACCACGCTGACCGGAGTGGACGTCGACCAGGCGCGGCTGCACAGCCTGCTGGCCAAGGTGCGTGACCTCGGGATCGCACTGATCTCCCTGGAGCAGGCATAGGAACCGGCGAACCGTCGGGGCGGTGGATTACGCTCAGCGAGGGATGCCGCCCGGCGATGGGAGACAGATGCGCTCGATGGTGATCACCGTCCGTCTAGGCGGTGGCGATGGCCGGTAAGTTCGCGGCGCGCATCGACGGTGTCCTGTTCATGCTGGCCGGCGCCGCCTCGGTCTGGTTCGCGTACCTCACTCTTCAGGAGGGGATCACCCCCGGCTGGCCGATGCTCCTGCTCGTGGTGTTCTGGGCACTGGTGGCCTATCTGGTGCTGCCGCGGATCCACCGGATCCTCACCCGGATCTACGTGCCCGACTACTTCATCGGACGGACCCGCACCTCTGACGGGCTCCTCGGTGATCCGGTGAACCTGGCCCTGGTGGGCAGCCCCGAGCAACTGCACCGGGCCATGGAGCTGGCCGGGTGGATCCGAGCCGACGACCTGACGTTCGGCACCGGCTGGCGGATCGTGCTGAACACCTTCACCCGGAAGAGCTATCCGAGCGCGCCGGTCAGCCCGCTGTTCCTCTTCGGACGCCGGCAGGACTTCGCCTACCAGCAGGAGGTGGCCGGCAGCCCGTCCAAGCGTCACCACGTCCGGTTCTGGAAGTGCCCGGACGGCTGGCTGCTGCCCGGCGGGTTCGCCGTCGGCTGGCTGGCCGCCGGCACCTACGACCGCAGTGTCGGGCTGTCGCTGTTCACCCTCCAGGTCACCCACAAGATCGAGATGGACATCGACCGGGAACGCGAGCACGTGATCGGGACGGTCCGCGCGGCCGTCCCGGAGAGCTCGGTGCAGATCCTTGAGGACTTCTCCACCGGCTACCACTCCCGCAATGGGGGAGGAGACCTCGTGCAGACCGACGGGCATCTGCCGATCGTCGATCTCTCGGCGCTGCCGGTCCCCACCCAACCAGGCCCCGCCGAGCCGGCGTCCACCGCGCTGGTGCCGGTGCGGAGGAGGGCACCGGGCTCGGTGATCTTCGGAGTGGCCGCCACCGCGCTGCAGGCACTGGCCTTCCTCGGGCTGGGGTTGATCTTCGTGGCCGGAAAGGACGTGATCGCCACGTCCACCGAGGCTCAGGGGATCACCCAAGAGGTCGTCCTGGCGTTCGGAGTGATCGCGCTGGTGGCTGGGCTGGCGGATCTGGTGCTGGCGGTCGCGACCCTGGCAGGACGCAACTGGGCCAGACTCCTGGTGTGTGCGTTGAGCCTGGTCAGCGTCGCTTCGACGTTCGTCTCGCGGACTCTGGAGAACGAGCACGGCCCGATGCATGCCGACCTGATTCCGCTGGCGGCCAGCGTGCTGGTGCTGCTGGCGTTGTCCAGTGAGAGTGCCCGCAGTTTCGCCACATCGAGGAGATCGGCGAGGGGCTGACGGCTGCCCACACAGGTCGCAATGACCTGCGAAAAGGGGCTAAGGAGCTGGGAAGCTCCCCCGCCTGGACTCGAACCAGGAACCTACGGATTAACGGTCCGACGCCTTCATCTCGTGCCGCCGATCGGGCAGACGCCGGCCGCATGAACCTCAACCCAAACTCCAGGCGTGGCGGGCTATCCCTCGTAGTCAACAGTCCAGACAACACCGCTCCGATAGAGCAGATGGGTATGACCCCACACACCCTCATCGGCGACTGGCGCACCTGGCTCGTCGCCTCGAACCTGTCCAAGAACACCATCCGGCTGCGCTGCTACCAGCTGCGCCGCTTCGCCGAGGAACACCCCGACCTGCTCGCGGTCACCACGGCCGACCTCGTCGCCTGGCTCGGCCGGCCCGGATGGGACCAGGAGACGCGACGGTCGCAACGGTCGGCGCTACGCGGCTTCTACCAGTGGGCTCACGCCGCAGGCCTGGTCGACGCGGATCCGTCCGGGACGCTGCCGAGGATCAAACAGTCCGGGAAGCGGCGCGCACCGGCCCCTCAGTGGGCCGTGGAGGCCGGTCTGAAGGCCGAGGACGACCGGGTGCCGCTCATGGTGCTGCTCGGCTACCGGCAGGGCCTCAGGGCTGGCGAGATCGCGCAGGTGAACACCGAGACTGATCTGATCGAGGACCTGAACGGCTGGAGCCTCGTCGTGCACGGCAAGGGCGGCAAGGACCGGATCATGCCACTACACCCCGAAGTCGCCGCGGCGATCCTCGCCCGACCAAGAGGATGGCTGTTCCCCGGCCAGACGGACGGCCACCTGTCGTCCGGCCACGTCACCGTGCTGGTATCGCGGGCGCTCCCCGGCAAGTGGACGGCGCACCCGCTCCGCCACCGGTTCGGGACCGACGCCTGGGCGCGAACGCACAACCTCCTGGGCGTGATGGAGCTGCTCGGCCATGCGACCCCAGAGACGACGGCCCGCTACGTGCACCAGGACTCCGACGTGCTTCGGCAGATCGTCGAGGCGGCCGCGGCCTGACGCCCCCTGTCTGCGGCGGCTCTTACGCTGGCCGCCATGCTCCCTCCTGAATCGGCGTCTGCTCTGGGCGCCTTCCTGCGTGCTCACCGGCGGACCGAGGCAGAGTGGATGGTCTCGGATACCCATAACCCTGGCCGCGGCTCGCGGGAGTGTGTGGTGTGCGCCGAGCCGTGGCCGTGCACCGAGGTGCGTCAGCTGGCCGCCCAGTGGGAGGGGTTGGCGGGGTGGCGGCCCGAGTGGCTGGCTAGTTGATACTTGGCAAGCGGTTCTCACATCTTCCCTTGTTATCTGCTTGACAACTGGACGCCGAACACGTAGTATCTAGATAACAACTCAATAGGGGAGGAGGTGATCACCTTGGACAAGGATCTCGCAAAGATCCTCCGGGCCGCCGAGAAGCAAGGCTTCGAGGTACGACACACCAGCGACGGACACCCGATGGTGTACCGAAACGGACAGTTCGTCACGAAGACCGCGATGACCCCCAGTGACCGACGAGGAAGCAAGAACCTCATCGCAGCACTGAGACGATTCGGCTTCGAGTGGCCACCCAAGAGGTGACAAAGGGTGGGGAGCAAAGCTACTGCTCCCCACCAACTCACCAAAGGCTACCTCCACTCCCTCCAACACGGAAAGGGACAGAACAATGAAGTCGTACAACCTGGCTCTCGAACTCGACGCAGGAAAGGAAGCCGCCGAGGGTGCGCTGGGCGATCGCCTGCTCGACCAGTTCGCCGACTACCACCCGGTGGTGACTGTTTCGAACCTGGGCCGGACTGAGCTGATCGTGTCGATCCCGGCCGAGCACATGTGGCAGGCCACCAGCACGGCTCGGGCGCTGTCGGCGGACCTGGGCGTGACCCGGGTGACGGTCGAGCTGTCGGATGATTTCGACCGGCGCGCCGGCACGGAGATCCCGCCGCTGCTGTCGGTGACCGAGGTTGCCGATCGGCTGGGTATCACTCGGGCTGCGGTCCAGCAGAGGATCGACAAGGGTGCTCTGCCAGCACGCCGGGTCGGAGCGGCTTGGGTAGTGCCGGCCGCTGCCGTCGCCTGAACGCACGAAAGCGGCCCCGGTCTCTCTGGTGGGAGAGGCCGGGGCCGCAGTGTGTCAGGGGGCGGGGTTAGTCAGCAGCGTCCGCCTCGACGGCCGTCTCATCATCGGTCGATTCCGGGACGTCCGGGCCCGGATCCGGGAACGGCTCGTCCGGGACGTCGGCCGCGGCGTCAGGGGTCACATCCTCGACGTCGTCATCCTCCGGCACCGGCAGCACGCCGGTGTAGCGCTTCCCGGCGAGCTCGACGACGGCGGGATCCGAAAGGCTCGGGGCGAGGGCGAGGGCGGCCAGGAAAATGGTCGACCCCGCTGAGCCCACGGCCGCGATCAGGATGGTCGGCCAGTCGAAGTCGGACAGCAGTACTCCGCTGGCCGTTGCAGCGGCCACATACTGGCCGAACTGCCTCACGCCACGCTGCAGAGCGACTGACCACCACGGACCGCCGTCGGTCGTGGGAAGGCCGGCGAACGCCGACGCGAGCGCCCCGACGACCGTGAAGCCGACCGTGAGCGCGGTTGTCCGCCAGACGCCCGCCGGGTCAGCGAGGAGGGCAGGGAAGGCCGGAACGAGCGCGGCGATCGCGGTCCGCGCCAGGGCGCCGGCGACGAGCCGCCAGAACGCCACAGTGAATAGACGAGACATGATGATGCTCCTCAGTGGTTGTTCGGTTCGGTGGGTGAGGCTCCGAGGCAGGGGTAGCTGCATTCGGCCCCCTCGGGTGCGGCTTCGTAGCCGTAGGGCAGGCCGCTGTCTCCCGGGCAGCAACGGTTCTTCCCGCGGTAGTCGCCGGCGGTGTGCACGGGATGCTCACCATCGGTAATCGCTTGGCCGCAGTGCTTGCACTTCGCGGTCACAGCGCAGCCTGGTACTGCTTGGTGAGGCCAAGGACCGCGGCGGTGTGGGCGGCGATCGTCGCCCGGGTCGCCGCTGAGGCCTTGGTCTTGGCCACCTGCTTGTCCGGGTAGGCGAGCGGGGTCGTCCAGGTGATCCCGGTCGGATGGATGCCGGCGCCGGCCGTCTCGATCGCCAGCTGCGCCGCGAGCATCAGGATCTGGCCACGGCGGACGTGGGAGTCGAAGCTGACCAGCGTCGCCGAGGTGATCTTGCGGGCGATCAGCAGCGGCAAGCTGTAGCGGGCGTTTCCGACCGTCGAGGAAGCCTTCGTCTCAGTCACGATCCGGTCGGCCGCAACCCCGTTGGCCAGCAGCCAGTCGCGCATCCACACCGCCTCGCTCTTGCCCTGGCGCACGACGCCACCGGTGACGATCACCAGCGACTTCGGGTTCAGCTGCAGGCCGGCCAGCGCGACGGTCAGCCGCTGCTTCATCTGCGCGATCGTTCCGCCCAGCACCACGTACGCATGGCCAGAGTCGGACACGACCCGCGGCTTGTAGTCGGGCTGCACACCCTTGGTGAACCGCTCCATCTCGGCCAGGAAGATGCGCCACAGCTTCACATCGGACGGCGCCCTAACACCGAACAGTGCCAGCGGCTTCGCCCAGCTCTTGCCCTTCGCGTAGGCGGCCAGGATCCGGCCCAAGAACTCCGCGGCCGGGATCAGCCGGGCGACCCTGGTCCACCCGCGCGACCGCATGTAGGGCGCGACCCAGCCGACGGCCTCCCCCTTCTGCCGGCCCTTCCTGCCGCCCGTTGACTTGCCGAGCTCGTTGTTCCGCCAAGACAGCCACCGCTTTCCGCCGCGGCCAACAAGGATGGCGTGGCCGGGCCCGGTCATCGCATCGGCTGGCTGTAGCGCCGCGGTGAGCTCGCCCAGCGTGTCGTATCTGCTCACGTCGATCTCGCGGAACAGCCCGGTCGCGACCAGCACCTTCACGAGGTTGCCTGAGAAGAGAGTGATCTTCCGCCAGGCGGAGACGGTCAGGCCGGCGACGAGCATCACGGCGAAGACCATGAACGAGCAGTCGCTGGACCGCCAGGCCCGCCACATGCGCTTCGCCTCGTCGAAGACTTCGCGCCGCTGGTTCTGTTCCTGGGCGTAGCCGGTGGTGTCCGGAATGGACTCGGCGGCCGCCAGGATCGACTCGACATTCAGAGTTCTGGGCATGGTGAAGTGCCCTCCTTTCGAGAGGGTCGAGGTGGAGTTGAGTCAGGCTGCGGGGTTCCGCAGCGGGCAGTCGGAGACGTGCTGTTCGACGGCGCGCTTCATGGCGTCGGCCTGCTCCTCGCGCAGGGCTGCCACGGCCCGGCGGTCTTGGCGGGCATCGGTCCGGACCCCAGCAATGTCCTTGCGGAGGTCCCTGGTCTCGGAGTGCAGGCCGCCGATGTCCTCACGGATCGACTCGACTGCGGCCAGATGATCGGCGCCCAGCTTCGTCAGACCCTCGGTCAGCGCGGTGCTGAGCCTGTCGAGGTCCTCACGCAGGTTCGTGGTGTGAGTGTTCGCGACCTGCTCCTTGATCGCGGTCACGTCCTGCCGTGTGCGTCGCTGGGTGAGCCACGTCACCAAGGCCGGGACACCAACCACGATCACGGTCGCGATCAGCCATGCCCACCAAGGGGTTCCGGCAGGGGCAGCAGGCATCAGACCTCCAGCTTCGCGAGTCGGGCTTCGATGGCGACCAGGCGGCCAGTGAGGTCCTCGATCTGGCGCTGCTGCGCCTGGGCGAGCACGACAAGGCCGGCCGTGATCCGGTCGTAGGCGACACCAGCAAGCTCTTGCGAATAGTCGCGGGTGACGAAGACCGGGGCGACCTCCTCCACCTCCTCAGCGATGAACCCCGGAACCCAGTCGAGCTGATAGGCCAGGCACTCCTCAGCAGTCGCCGTGTCGGGGTCGAGGTGATGGTCCAGTACCTCACCCTTGTCGAACCACTTCCGGGGCCGGAGAGCGAGCACCTGGTCGGGGGTCACGTCCAGGTCCTCATATGCGATCTTGAACCGGCGCAGCGACGTGTTCCGCTGAAGGGTGCCCATGCCATCAGCGCCGATGCTCGCGAATCGGCACGTTGCCGTGTTCGTGGTCGGGTTGTCCTTCACCTTGACTTGCCTGGTGTAGAGGTAGACGCCGTCGAGGGAACCAGTCGGGTCGGTGTCGATCCGGAACGAGGACGCGCCCGCGTTCACCGCGATCGGGTAGCCGCCAGTCGCGATGTCGACGCCCTGGTCGCCGCTGATGGCGACCTTCCCGTCGGTGTTGAGCTGCAGGTCCCCGAGACCGTACAGGGTGATCGCATCGGTCGGCCCTTGCGGGTAGATCGAGCCGACCTTCGTGCCGGCGGTGTTGTAGAAGTCGAGGAGGCCGGCGGGCACCATCGCGATCCGCTTCCCGGACGCCGCCGTCTGCACAGTGCTGCCGGTGACGGTGGAGCCGGTGATCGTGCCACTGAACGACGCATCGACCGCTGCCAGCTTGCCATCGGTGCCAACCTTCGTCTTCTCCCCGCCGCCGGAGTCGTAGCCGTGCAGGCCGCTCGAGTTGAGGACGACCCTTTGGCCGGACGCCGCCGTCTGAATGTTCGGCGAGGTGATCAGGAAGCTGTCGAGTGCACCAGCCTTGATCTTGTCCGACTCGATCGCGCCCGCCGCAATCTTCGCCGCCGTGATCGCGCCCGCCGCAATCTTCGCCGCCGTGATCGCTCCGGCAGCGAGCTTCTCTGCGGTGATCGCCTCTGCGGCCAGAAGCTCCGTGATGATCGTGCCGGCCGCGATCGTCAGTGATGCGTCGAACACCTGCACATCCCATGCCCCACCAACGCGGCGACGCACCACGCCGCCGTCCTCAAACCACCACGAGTTCTCCGGAATCACCTCGCCGACGGCGGGCGGGTACTCGTCGGTGTAGACGCGAGGCCGGTTCGCCAGTTCACCAGCCAGTCCGGTGTCGTCCAGGACGGACTTCGGGGTGCCGTACATCAGGTCGGAGATCGGCGACGACTTGTCGGCCTGCGACACGGTCACCAGGCCGACCACATACTCGACCCCGACCGCTCCGGGGAGCACCACGACCCCGCCCTGAAGGGTGCTGATAGTCGAGACAGCCGTGGCATCCGAAGGGAACTCGACCAGCGCAGCATCAACGTCAGCCTTCGCAGCCATGTGGACCACGATGTGGCTGAAGTCGACCGGCTGCTCACCATCGAAGCCACCCAGCCACGACACCACCAGCGTGTAGATCGCCGCGGTCACAGACGCCCCGATCGGCCTGGCCGGATCCGGCCCATCCAGCACGACCAGGACCGTCGACCCGTCCTCCTGGACGCCGATCTGTGCCATCGTGGTCTCGGTCAGGACCGGGTTCCCGTCAGCGTCAGTCTCCTCACCCTCGACCAGGGCCACCACGTCAATCGACCCGACCAAAGCCGACGCCGACATCTGCGGCGCAGTGTGCGCCCCGGCCGCCTGAGCAGACAGCTTGGCGATCATCCTCGCCAGATCATCAGCTGCGCTCATTCGCCCACCTTGTCTGCCCGGGCCACCGTCAACGTCACCGTCTGCGGGGCCACCTCGTCCCATTCCCGTTCCAAGATCCGCACCCACACCTCGATCGGGCCAGCCCATCCCGAGTCGCCAGACAGCAGCACCTCATCGCCGGGCACCAAAGCGCCGATCCGCGCCGAAGGCCCATCAGTCACAACGACCTTCTCGACGTCGTCAGCAGTGCCAGCGAGCAGCTTCAGCAACGACTTCGCGAGCCTCTCCGCGGCCGCCGATCGCGTGATCGTCTCCTGGTTGTGCAGATACACCCGGCGAAGCCGTGGCGGCGCGGCGATCAGCTGCCGCGACTGGATCTTCTTCGGCCCATCACCGGCGCCCAGGACGAGCACCTCGGATGCGTACTGCGCCGGATCGACCGAAGGCACCTCGGTGACGTTCTCACCAATCACCAGCCGCACATCCGGGTTACGCCGGCCCAGCCTCGGGGAAGCCATCAGCAGCGCGTGCTTCACCACGCCGCCCTCAACCCAGTGCCGCTCCCGGTACTCGATCTTGCCCTCGGTCAGCAGCGTCGTCTGCGCGGCCGCGAGATCAGCGGTCGCATAGGACGCCAGGACGAACGGCTCCGCGGCCGTCTTCACCGTCTTCTTCCCGCGCTTCGTCTTGCCGTACACAGCCGGCGTGCCGACCGTGGTGCCCGTCGACACGGCCGGCACCGACAAGCCGATGTTGCCGGCATGATGCGACTGGACCTGGAGCCACATCGCGCGAAGGATCTTGCCCGGGTCGGTGTGGACGTAGGACAGCGCCTTGTCCGTCCACGGCATGCCGGCGATGTAGCCCGACCAGCCGACACACTTCACGGTCAGCTTCGAGTTCTCCGAGGTGACCCCGTTGATGTCGACGATGCCGGCGGCCAGGATCTGATCCTCGGTGCCGACATAGACCGCGGTCTGCCACGGCACGAACAGGCCCACATCGATCGACTCCGGTTCGAGCGTCAGCGTGATCTGCTGCGGCGCCGTCAACGGATCGACGATCGGGCACGACGTCGCCGGCACCTCGGTCCGCAGACCAGTCTCGGTGCCGTCCCCGTTGAGGCGGGCCAGCCAGATCACAGAGTCTCGATCCACTCGATGTCGAGATCGACCGACGAGCCGGAGTCGACCAGCACCGAAGACGATCCGGAGTCCCGCTTACCGAGCAGGTCGATGGTCACGGTCTGGCCGCGCATCGTCGCCGGAATCGTCACCTGGTCGGTGACCCGCAGCGCGATCCGGGTCGTCCCACCCGAGGACGGCGTATCGACCTTGTTGCGGCCCGTCGTCACCACATCAGCTCGGCCAGTCCCGATCCGGACCAGCACCGAGCCGATCATGTTCGACCCGGGCTGCGACACCCCATCCCACGAGGCCCGGACCAGCGCCTTCGTCGCCCACGACGGGACCGCGATCTGCCACGACCCGGCGTCCGGCCACCTCGTGTCAGACGTGCCAGTCAGCGACTGCGACGACGCGACCTGGAGCACCTTCAGATCCCGGCGGGCACGAGCCCTGGCCAGCACGCGGGCGTCCGAAATCATGCCCGCGGTGATCGCCGACGCGCCGTTCGGCACAGTCAGCTTCGCCAGCTGCAGGTAAGGCTTCGTCGTCGGCAGCGCGGCCACCAGCTCGAGGACGGCATAGATCGCAGTTGCCCGATCGGGCGGGATCGGTTCGCCGGCGTACTGCGGGTCGGTGATCCGCAAGATGACGTACCAGATCTGGGTTGAGCCGGAAGTGTTCGCCGGCACGGTCACCGCGGTGGCCGCGTCGTTCGACGCGATGTAGGACTGGGAGCCGTAGGCGTCGCTGAACTTCGTCGGCACGAACGCCGAGCCGGCGGCCACGTAGACCAGCCCACCCGGGGTGCCGGCTGCTGTCACCTGAAGGTCGGACGGCTGCACCACGCCACCCTCACCAGAGGTCGCCGCGTAGGCGAGACGACGCAGCACCTCGGCAGACGTGGATCCGCCATCGACGAACCCGGCAGGCAGTAGAGCCATCAGGACCTCCTAGAAAATGAGCGCCGCGGGGCGCCAGCTGATCGTCGCCTTGGTGGTGCGACTCGTGTCGGTAGCGGTGAAGGTGAACTCAGCCGTGCCGGGCTGCAGCCGGCCAGTGAGAGTCGACTTCCGAGACAGCGTGCCGGCGACCGACGCGCCATCCATGAGCGCCGACCCGATCCAGGACGTATCGACGACAATCTGTGACCCGGCCTTCAGCACGAGCGCACCGAAGTCGAGCAGCCATCCGGGCCCCGCCAGTTTCAGGTTCGTGGCTGACCCGGTCGACGGGCCAGCGATCACGACCCGGAACGGCACAGCGGCCAGGCCGTCGACGGTGACCACGCCAGCACGTTCCGAGGTGACCGACCCGAGGATCCACGGCAGGACCGCGGGAAGAGTGAACCCGGTCGGTGCCGCTGATCCGGTCAACGACAACTCGGCCGACACCAGCGTGTCGAGATAGGCCTGCGCCTCCGCGTACTGCCACTTCGCCGACGCGTATCGGCGTCCCGGCTCGACCGGGTCACGGTGCAGCGGAGTGAAGTCGCGGCCGCGGCCCCGACTCCAGTAGGTGACACCGTGCCGGCACCAGCGAAGCACCGACGTCGCACCAGGGGTGGCCCGGACCTTGTCGGCGCGCCACGCTGCCCGAAGCCGGGCCAGCTCGCTGGCCGCATCCTCGGCGTCGACCAGCCAAGTGAACTCCCGGCTCGGGGGAGCCAGCTGGTCGCGCCCCATCAGCAGCTGATCAGCTCGAGGATGGTCCTGGTCCTGGACGCGAACAGTGACACCGCTGGTCACATCCCCACCGCTCAGGAGGCGCACCGGGGTGCCGAGCCCGAACAGGTACCCGTCGAGCTCGTACTGGCCTTCGCTCAACACGGTCATGCCGCGAGTCCCATCGCTCGCCGGCGCGACTCGGTCGCGACCTTGTCCATGATGGCCGCCGAGATCCGGTCTGCCTGATCCATGTCGACGCCGTAGAACTCGTTCTTGATGGTCGGCATCGACGCCCACTCGGCGCCGCCAGCAGATGGAGCACTCGCCGGCGGCACGGGGCCACCATCGGCGAACCGCAGCTGGCCGGACTGGATCGCCTTCCGCATCCGGAAGACCGCCTGGTGGCCACCGACCTTCTGCACGTCGGACACCGTCAGGACGTGCTCGTCGGGCATCAGCAGCGACGGCACCGAGTCGATGCCACGCACGCCCAGGCTCTCGGGGACGGGGCCGCCTCCGGCAGCAGAGAACCCGACCTGGAAGCGGCCGACACCGCCGACCTTGAACGTCTTCTTCGTGTCCCCGATCCACTTGGTGTCGATTGTCACCTCGACGTTCTTGCCCTTGATCAGGCCCAGCTTGTTGGCTAGCTTCTCGGCTTCGGTCTTGCCCATGCCCATGGCGTGCGCGGCATCGAGGAACTTCTTCCGGGAGGCGTCCATCTGGGCGGCGACCTTGTCGGCGGGCGCCTGCACAGCCTTCAGCCCATCGACGAGGCCAAGACCAGCGACCGCGATCTTGTCCAGGGCCTCGGAGTTGTTCCGGCCCTTCTCGCTGTGGATGTCGAAGACGTTGCCCGACTTGGTGTACTCGTCGACCAGCTTCTGGCCCGACGCGGTCAGCTTGCCGTGCTTGTCGATCATCTTGTCCGTGACCCCGGCCGACTTCCACAAGGTCGCGGTCGCATCGTCGATCGCTGACTCGAGGTCACGCTGGTCACCACGCAACGCCAGCTGCGCCTTGTAGTTCTTCGTGATCGACTCGGTGTAGGCGTCCAGTGCACTCGACGCGCCCTGAGCTGCGGCGCCGGCGTTCTGGGTGCCGTCGGCGAGGTCCTTGCTTGCGGTCGCGGCGCTGGTTGCTGCCGGCGTCGTTTCACCGACCGCCTGGTTGAACTGCTGTTCCTGCTCGGTCGCCTTCTGGAGATTCGGCCGCAACGCGGCCACGTTCGACTGGATCAGGTTGTAGGCGTCGGCCGCGTCGACCAGCGCATCCTTCGACTCGAAGTAGGCATCCCGGCTTTCCAGGGTGCCCTTCTTCTCGTCCTCCATGTACTGAAGCCGCCACCCGATGGTGGTCTTCTGCTGCTCGTAGGCCCGGTTCACTTCGGCAACCGCGTCGGCCTCGCCCAGCGCAGCGCTGACCATCGTGTCGCCGCTGATCGCGAGCTTCCTCGCCGCGTCCAGGACGCCGTTCTTCTGCAGCGCGTTCGCCACATAAGCGCGGGTGTTCTTCCCGAGCTCACCCGAGTCGGCCTTGATCGCCTCGGTCAGGTCCTTCACCTGCTGCTCAGCGTCAGCGTTCGCCTTCGCCCAGATCCCATAGCCGATCGACGCGACGGTCAGGACCGCGCCGACACCGCCAGCGATCGAGATAGCGCCGCGGGCGCCGATGCTCAGCCCGTCGAACGAGGCCCGCAGACCGTCGACGGTTTCCTTCGCCGACTTCAGAGCCTCGATGCCACGCGCCACCCCGACGAACCCGGCCAGCGCGGCCGCCAGGGCACCGACGGTCCCAACGAGCGGCACGAGTGCGCGCTGATTTGCATCGACCCAGGTCAGGAAGTCGATGCCGGCAGCCTTCGCAGCGGTGATCGCCGGCGCCAGCTTCTCGCCGAGCTCGGCGGACAGATCGGCCGACTTGGCCGCCAGGGTCTTGGCGGTGTTCGCGGTCGAGTCCGCGGTGCGCGCATAGTCGCCCTGGGCGTCGGTGGTCTGCTTCAGGATCGCCGCCTGTGCCGCGAGGATCTTCTGCTGCGGGGTGAGCGCTTCCTTGCTGGTCTTGATCAGGCCCATCCGCATCGCTTCGCTGCGCAGCGTCGCGTCGTCGAGCATCACACCGTAGGCCCGGATCGGTTCCATCTCGCCGCGCATTGCGGCACCGACCGCCTCGACAGCCTGCTCGGTCGAGGTGCCCTTGAAGCTGGCCATATCGCCGGCCAGCTGGGTCATATCGGTAGAGAACTTCGCCAGGTCGTGACCGGCCAAGTTGGCCGACTTCCCGTACGTGCCGAAGGTGTTCGCCGCGTTGATGACCTGCTGCTTCGACAGGCCGATCTTCTCCGCCGCGGTCTCGGACTGGTCAGCGATCTCGCCCATCGAGTCGCCGAAGATGACTGCGGCGGCCGCGGTCGAGTCCTGCAACTCGGCGAAGGAGTCGACGCTGCTCTTGACCAGGTCCCCGATGGCGTGGATACCGACCGCGGCGACCAGGGTCGTGGCCACCCCGCGGAACCGGTCGCCGAACTTCTTCCCGGCGTTGCTGCCAGCCGACTCCGACTGCTTGTCGATCTGCCCGAACGCACCCCTCGTGGCGCCGGCCATCTGCGTCTGCAGCTGCGCCCCAAACTGAGGCACGATCTTCGGGTAGACGCTCACATAGGAGCTGGCAACCTCACCCATTACGCCTCCTTCGGGTCACGCATCGCGGACCGGGTCCGCATGATCTCGTCGGCCTGGGCCTGCACTGAGGCATCGATGACCGGCCCTGACGCTGGCGCATCCCAAGGCATCGGGATCTCGACCTGGGCCAGGGCGGCCAGGACGTCGAGCTGGGCACGCTCAATCCACTCGTGGAGAGAAATCGGCCAGTCGACGAACGCCGCGTAGGAGTAGCTGAAGACGTCCGCCAGAAGTGACTGGGCGTAGTCCTCAGCCAGGGTCAGGGAGTAGTCGAGGCCGGCTCGGTCGGCTCGGAGTCCGAATCGCTCCCAGAAGTCTCGGGCGAGGGCTGCTCGGTGGGCCCGCCAGAGAGCAGCAAGTCCAGCGATTTTCCCAGGCGCTCATTGAGTGCCCACACCCACCTCCGGACGGCCTGCACGGCGAGCATGCTGTCGGTCCGTTCAAGCTCCCGGATCGCGTCGGCGGCCTGGTCGGACATGACCTGGTCACGGATCCGGTCATGCTGGGCGCGCCACCCGGCGGAGTTCTCCATGTCGAGCCACACGTCGAGGTGATCGAGTGGGATCGCCAAAGACAGCCGAGGGCCGTTGGGGACGACGAGCTCGTCCCCAACGACCTCCCAATCGTCGGCTTGGGTCATGCCGCGACGGTGTAGCTGAACGCCGCCGAGACGCCGTTCGGCGTGGTGACGAGGACGTCCTTATCGCCGGCGGCGACCCCGGCCGGGATCTTCGCGACGATCGTCGTCGAGGACGCGACCAGCTTCGTCACAACGGCGGTCCCGCCGATCGACACCGCGGTGGCGCCAGCGAAGTTGTAGCCCTCGATCACGATCTCGTCGGCGACCTTCTGGCCGGCCGGGGTGACGTTCAGGATGACCGGCAACGGCGAGACGTCGACCGGGATCCGGGCGTGCCGGAAGTGCGCGTTCTCGATGTCGGCCGACCGCTCGATCTCCCACTGGACAGTGGTGCCGGTGACCTCACCGCGAGGGCTCTTGCCCTTCGTGACCGACACCACGGTGGCGCCAGGCCCGACCTTCCGATCGAGCTCGTAGCTTCCGTCGGGCATGAGGTAAAGGTCCTCGGTGATCAGGATGCAGGTCACGCGCTGGTCGATGTCGACGTCCTGGACGCCGTTCACGACCGGGATCCCGCGGATCTGTGCCCGCAGAACGTCGTCCTCCTGGGCGAAGATCTGGGTGACGGTCAGCTTGCCGTTGCGCGCGGAGACCTTGTTGCCCTCCTCGTACAACTCGATCATCCCGCCCGGCGCCTCGTTCCAGTCGGGCGAGCCGTCGGTCTTCCGCAGACCGAGCCGGACGTAGGCGTTCGGGTAGACGAAGTTCGGGTCAGACAGCTGCGTCTTGGTGGGAATCGGTGCGGTCCGAGGCCCCATGGCGGTCATACCCGAGACGGGGATGCCGACCTTAGAGACGTCGTGGCCGGAGGTGTCAATCATCGTCGACATTTCGAATGTCCTCTCGGTGTTACAGGTTGACGGGGCGCCCGACCACAACCAGCTCCGCGGTCAGGTAGAACTCGGCGCGATCAGTCGCTCCGAGCGAGTAGGGGCTGCGCACAGTGGCGTCAGCGATAGGCAGCAGACACAGCTCAGGAAGGGCCTGCAGAAGGGCGGCCAGGCGACGTGCGAGGTCGCCCGTCTCGTCGTAGGCGGCACCGATCACGTTGAACCCGAGCCGCGGCTGCGCGGTCACCATCAGCTCGGGGCCGCCGTCGTCACGGATCACGATCCAGAACCGCGGACGGAACGACGAATCCGCGCCCTCCACCGGCTGGCCAGGTGCCCAGCCCGGGGCCGGGAACTCACGCGACACGACCAGCGGTTCGAAGCTCGCCAGCCGAGCACGCAGCACCGGGCCCAGCTGCAGCTCCAGGTCGGGAAACTGGATGCCGGTCATGCCGACCCCAGAGCCCGAGCGAGCGTGCCGTGCTTCGCTTCGACGATGTGGCCGTAACGGGCACCGGACACGACCCTGGTGTGCGCCCAATCCTCGACACCGTCGCGGACGTCGGGTTCCAGCCGCAGCGTGTCCCGATAGTTCCCCGACTGCGCGAACCCGTCAGCGTCGGCCTGCGCCCGAGCCAGGACCTGCTCACCGATCGGGTTACACACCTCGCGGTTGACCAGGTTCGAAATCTCGACCAGCTCAGCCATGTTCAGGTTCACCGGCCCAAAGCCCTGCATGTCAGCCCTCGATCCGCTTCAGCTGCCACACCGCGCCGGCCTTCCAGCCAGAGCGGCCTTCCCAACGCGCCGCATGCCCATCGACCTCATAGACGACGCCGGCCGCCTCGACCCGATCGGACGCTTCAATGTCAGCGTCGAACGGGCCGTACAGCTTCGGGGTGGTGACAATCTGGGTCCGGTTCACCAGGTCGGTCTCGACAGAGCCGCCCGGGTCGACCATGAAGCCGTCCAGCGGCTGCCGTGCCGGGTCCGTCCAGTCGCGCTTCGTGGGGAGCTGCGAGTACGGATCGACGATCAGCGGGGCACGCAGACGAACGACCTGGCCACTTGTCGACATGGTGACCTCCTCTGCGCGGTACGCTCCCGGCATGAGCCGTGAGGGACTGATCGGAACCGGGGCCGTGCTGGTCCTGGTCGCTGGTGGGCTGGCCTGGTGGGCGCCGGTCGCGTACGGACGCGCTGAGCAGGACGCCTACTTCTCAACTCCGGGCGGGATCGCCAGGGCCGAAGCCGCCGGCCAGATGGCAGGCCTTCAGGCCGCGTTACTGCCCGGGATCTCCGCAGGGCTGCTCGTCATCATCGCCATCGCACTGTTCGTCGTGGCCGCGGTCAGGAAGCCTCAGAGCTCGTAGATCGGGGCGCCGGCGAGCGACGCGCCGCACGAGCAGCTGGTGCCGCCGAACATCACGTCGCACCACGGCAGATGCGTGGTGCCGCTGTCGCTCATCGAGATCGTGAACGCCCGCGCCTTACTGGTGCGGCACAGCCGCTGCAGCTCGGTGATCTCCGACGGATAGAACGACCCCTTGCGCTTGCGGCTCGTGTCGACGGTCTTCGAATGGCTGAACGCGCCAGCGGTCTCCGACTCGGTGGTGATCGCTCCGGATCCGGCGTCGTGCCAGCGGACGATCGCCGATCGGAGAATCGCCTTCGCGGCGGCCGCGACCTCGGGGGACAGATCGTCGGTGCCGCCCAGGCAGGGGGCAACGATGACAGCTTGCGCGAGCGCGTCAGTGATCATCGCCGCGGTCTTCGTGTCGTCCGGCAAGCCGAACGGCGTGAGATCGCTGACCTGGATCAGTGCTGTCATCGTTGCCCCCTTCTGGTCACTTGCGGGTACGGGGTCGGGTCGTACGCCGCGGGGTGGTGGCTGCCTTCGGCTTGGCAGCCGGGGCCGGCTCGGGGACCTTCACGGTCTCCTCGCTGGTCGTGGGGGACAGATCGACTTCCACCTCACCGTCACCCGCAATGCCGGTGTCGGGCTCACCGTCACCTGCAGTGCCGGCGTCCGGGTCGCTCGCCTCGGCCTGGGTCTGGTCGCCGGCGTCAGCCGGGTCACCAGCACCGGGGTCGGCCGGCTTGGTCTCGCCCTCGGGCTTGGCCGGGTCGCCGGCGTCCGGGACGCTCGGCTGCTGCGGACCGTCCGCGGGCTTGGGCTTCGGCTTCGGCTTGGGCTTCGGCTTGGGGTCGTAGGGTTCCCAACGACCCATGCCGTACTCGCCGCTCAGGAGCCGGGCCGCGGTCTCGTCATCGACGTTGACCACGGTCCCGGCGTCCGGGTTCTTGAGGCGAGGCATCAGCTGTTCGCCACCGCGTCTTCGATGACCACGAAGCGGTCAGTGAAGACGTACCAGCCGTAGACGATCTCCAGACGGAGAGCGATCTGGTTCTTCCGCTTCAGGTCGCCCTGGCCGTCGGGGTCGCCGTAGCGGATGAGCTCGATCGGCAGGTCGCGCTGGATGCCCCAGCGGATGCCGTTCTTGAAGTCGCCGACGATCGCGCGAACCTTGGTGTCGGCGGCCTCCGGGGTGCCGTCGACGGTGTCGCCCTGGGCGACCGGGACACCGGAGAAGTCGGTGACGGCGGTGCCGAAACCGAGCTGCGGGTACCGCATGTCGGAGGTCAGGCCGGCGCCGTCCTTCCGCTTCAGGTTCGCCAGCGCCCAGGCGAACTTCGGCGAGAACGCCGCACCGTTCACCGCGATCGGGGTTGTGGCGTTGACGAGCAGGCCCACCGCAGCGCGGAAGTCCGCGTCCGCCTCCGAGGTGCCGGTGATCTCGACCCGCTTGGTGGTCGCGGTCACGTAGTTGTCCCAGCCGGAGATCACACTGCCCGAAAGCGGGTTGATCCGGTGGTAGAGGCCCAGATCGAGGGCTCGGGACAGCGCGAGCGAACCCGCCTCGCCGAGGCTCTTGAGGATCTCCAGCTGGTAGTCCTCCTCGGCCCACTGGACTTCCTCGTTGAACCGCATCGTGACCTGCGCCTTGTGGGGCTTCGCGGTCGCGGAGGTGAACCCACCGCTGGTGGACGACTTGTTGGCGCCCTCCTCGACGAACTCCGCCTTCGGGAAGTCGTTGAAGACGATGAGGTCCGTCTCACCGAACTTCATCGGCTCCCGGCCGGTCAGCTTCGCGACGGTCGAGTCGGTGCGCGCCTGGGTGACCATGCCGGCCGCAATGTTGCGGGGCATGAGGACCTTGGCCTGAGTGGTTCCAAAAACAGCCATGACGGCCTCTCTTTCCTAATCGTTATTGCCGAACAGCTGGGCCACGACGGCCCGCTCTTCGGAGGTGACATTCGGGGTCGTCTCGCCCTCGTTGGGCACGACCCCGTTACGACTGGCGACGATGACCGGCTTGAGCACGTCGGCGTGAGCCTCGAGCTCCTCCTTGGTCGACCCCTTCAGCAGCTCGGCCGGCACGCCCTTGGTCTTCGCGACCTCGGCGGTCCAGTCGGCGACCTGCTTGTCCTGAGCAGCCTTGGCCGCGGCCGACTGCTTCTCGGTCTTGAAGGCGTTCAGCTCCTTCTCAGTCGCCTCGATCCGGTCGAGGGCCTTCTGCAGCTCGGTCTTCGAGGCGTCCTGCGCCTTGTCGAACTGAGCCGCTTTGTTCTTCAGGTCCTCGTAGTCGGCGTACTCGCCGCGGATCTTGGTCTCCTGCCGGGTGAGCCGGTCCGCGATGATGCGGTCCAGGTCCTCCTGAGTGGCAGGCGGGGTATAGGTCATCGTCATTCCTTCCGTTGTTGAGCCCGTCGGCTATGGCCCCGATTGACCGCTCGGGTTGGCGTAAGTCAGTTGGGTAGGTGCGCTGCGATCCACTCGGTGGCGCGCGCGTTGTCGGCAGCCCGCTGCTCCTCGGTCATGCCGGCCCGGCGCTCCGACTGCCGGTAGGCCTGCAGGTCGAACACGGCCGCGTCCTCGCCCCACGACGGCGCCGCCTGGCACTTGTCGTGGTCGTGAGCTCCGAACCGGACAGTCGTGGTCGTGTAGACGCCACCGCGGGTGGCGAGCATCTTGCAGAAGTCGCACGAGTCGCCGTGCGCGACCCGCATCCAGCCGCGCGCTTTCGGATCAGCGACCGAGGATCGGATGATCGTGTTCCGCGAGAAGTTCGTCAGGCGCCGCTCCAGGCCACCCCACAGCAACTGCTGGAACGCTGCATCGCTGGTCGCCTCCGACGTCGCCCAGCCGACCAGCGCCGGAATGCCGGCATCCTTGGTGGCCGCGGGGATCGCAGAGAACTGGCCACCGATCCCGAACGCATCCCGGGTCTCGTCGTACCAGTCCGCGGCCGCGGTCGCGAGCGCCGGCCCGTACAGGTCGACCATCGACGGCAGGACCTTGTTCAGGAACACGTCGGCCGCATCCAGGTCGGTGACCTGCGACCAGATCTTGTCGAAGTCGCCGCGGGCGTTGCGGACGATGTTCTTCAGCCGGTACTCCAGGACCGCCAGCTGCACGCCGGGGGAGTCCACGGGCTACTTGCTTTCGAGCGCGGCGGCCTGGTTGTCCGGGACACGCAACGAGACCGGGACGGCGCCGGTGAACTTCAGGCCTAGCAGGCCCACTCTCGCAGCGGCGTCCTCGGGGTCGGCGCCGGCGCGGATCGCGACGCCGAGCGCATCGAACCGGGCGCGCATGAGGTTCGCTTCGGCGATCGCTTCATCGGTCGCGCTCGCCGGCTGATCGGCGGTGGTGGCCGGGTTGGCGGCCGCGCTGTCGAGGATCGTCCGCAGGTTGGCCATGCCCTTGTCGCGGTCACGCTCACCAAGGAGCTGAGCCACGGTGGTCTCGTCCAGACCGATGAGCTTCACCGCGGCGTCGGTATCGGCGATCCACGGCATCGACGTCGTCACCTTCAAGAACCAGTCAGCGGCCGCCGACTTCGACTCGTGCCGAGGATCGCGGAAGTTCGCCTGCAGGTTACGCAGTTCGACGGGCAGCGTGGTCGCACCCTCACGGATCATCCACGCGTTCTGCAGGGTCCGCACGTGCGCCGACCGCCAGCCATCGATCGTGTCCTCAGCCTCAGAGATCAGATCCTCACGCGACGCCAGGTACGACTCGGCCGAGGTGGGGTTCGCCTGCGTCATGCCGATACCCAGCGACGACACCGGGATCGACGCCTCAGCAGCGAACAGCTGCGCCCACACCTCGAGCTGATCCACGTGCGGCTGCTGGCTTGCCTGGGTCAGCTGCGTCAAGGTCGCGCGAGTGGTCTCGGCCTCGTCGTTGTCCGGGACGGAGAAGATGCCGTTCAGGAGCATCTTCCAGGTCGGGTTCCCCTCGAAGAACGACTCGTCGGGTCCGAACAGCGCCAGGGTCGGAATCGAGTAGAAGTCGGCGGTCCCCTCGGAGCGGAGGATCGACCGGACCGCGGAGTTCGTGAGAGCCATGATCGGCCGGCTGATCCGCGACGATCCGAACGGGCGGCCGTCCCGACGCCGATAGACCAGCGGCTCGACCGGGATCCGGGGCAGCGAGGACGGCAGCCGTTCGACGACGGCACCGTCCTTGCACACGATGACCTGCTTGGGCAGGTACAGGTTGAACGCGGCCATCTTCGCCTGCTTGTCGCGATCAACGACCGACAGGAAGTTCACCAGCTGGCGGGCACGCGACGACCACTCACCGGTGCCGTTCAGCGCCGACTTCCGGCTGATCACAACCTCAGGATCACCCGCCGCGGTGTCGCCCCGGGTCGTGATCTGCCACGCCACGGAATGCTCCAGGGACGACAGGCCCGAGATCCGCGCCTCGGAGTAGTAGTCGTTGCCGGTGAGGATCTCGTCCAGGCCGAACTCGGTCAGGTCCCGGCCAGGGATCGAGAACTCAACCAGACGCGCACGGCGCGCCAGCGCCTCGACGGCCTTCGCCGGCCAGCCCAGGACCATGCCGATGTTCCGCAGGTACGGCGGGATTGTCGGCGGGAGCTGCCGCAGAGCGTGCTTCCCGTCCATGTACGCCGACCGGAGCTGGTTCCGGCGTGCCTTCGCGTCGAGCTGCGCCTCCAGCTGGTTGACGACGCGCTGCTCGTCGACCGTCAGGCCACGGATCACAGTCACGATGGCACCACCGCCCTCCAGCCTCCACCGGAGCGTGCCCCGGTCCTGATCTTGACCTTGCCTGACGCGATCACTGCGCGTGCCCCGACGACGGCACCGACCATGGCGACCGCCAAGTCGACGAGCTGCAGAGAGTCGCGGGTGACCTTGCCCAACGAGATGCCCCACTGGTTCGGCCGGTTCTTCGCCGCGTGAACGTGACTCCTCAGCTGCGGCGACCCGTCCCACCGGAACGGCACCTCGTCGGGTCCTTCGTCGTCGATCCACGACTGGACGAGCTCGGCCGTCTTCGTGAACTCGTAGTTCCTCGCCAGACCGCCCGACGCGGATAGCCGCATGTCGTACAGCACCGGGGAGCCCTTCGCTCCCGGCGTCGCCCACACCTTCAGCCGCGGCCGGAACAGCGTCGCCCACTCGGCAATCTGGTCAGCCCAGTACAGGGCCACACCCTCGTCGTCCTTCGCCGGGCCCGGATCCACCCCGAACCACTCAACCTTGTAGGTCGCCTTCGCAGCCCGAACCGCATCGTCGACCTGGTCCCGCGGCACCAACCAGCGGCCATCCCGCTTGTCGTTCCAGCCTTTCGGCTTCGCCCAGCAGCCCAGCTGCTGCACGTAGAAGTCCCGTAGCCGGCACCCGACCAGCGCCGTCGCATCCTCCGACTTCGAGCAGTCGAGGAACAATGCGATCTGCTGGCCGGCCTGCAGCGGGTTCGACGCGTCGGCGAGCTGGTCGAAGTTCGCCGGATCCACCCACGAGTCCTCGTCGGCGGCCAAACCGTTGAAGTAGTAGCGGATCGAGTCACCGACCGACGTCGTGTTGTCGAGCATCTCCCGCGACATCCGCAGCAGATCCGACCACTTCGCATCCATGTAGGCCGCCCGCAGACCAGCCAGCCGGCCTTCCTCGGTCATCATGTCGGCGGTCGGCGGTGCTTCGATCGAGTCGTACAGGATGTCGCGAGGGTTGGAGTACTTCGGCGCCTGCTGCACCTGCCATGCCTCGTACGACTTCTCGGCCACCGACTCCTGGCCGAGCCGGTGAGCGTTCGTGAACTCCAGCGACCGGGCCTGCACCGACGCCGGCGACTTCGCGACGTTGCGGCGGGCCTGGGCGGCGATCGCGTGCCCCTGGTCGGTGTGCATGTGGTGCGTCTCGTTCAGCAACGAGCAGGTCACCGGGTCGCCCTCGTTCGTCTTCTCCGAAAGCGTGTTCACCTCGACGCGGCCGAAGCTGTCGACCATCACCGTGCGAGTCACCCCGCAGTCGAGCCGGTAGAACGCCCGGGCGTCCATCGACCACATCGCGTTCATGATCCGCAGCAGGTCCCGCGACTGCGACTCCGAGTTCGACGAGATCTGCACCAGCGGCAGACCTCGAGGACGTCCGATCGGGCGGCCAGTCTTGTCGTCGACGTCGTACAGCTCGACCGGGCCGGCCAGCTCCATGTTCCCGATCGTCGCCGCGAACGGGTCCTTCCCGGTGCCCTTCGCGCCACGCTTCACACCGCGCCGATACACGAACCGACCGTCGTCGTCGACCCAGTACCACAGCATCAGGAACCGCTTCTGGCCATCGGTGAACCGCCACGGCTGCCCGGTCAGGTAGTGGATCAGGCCAGGCCGCTCGGTGCGTCCCTCCGCCCAGGCGATCAACGCCGGCGCGAGCGAAGACCGGACGATCGCCAGCTTCTCCTCCGGATCCGTCGGCCACGGCAACGTGCACCAGGCGCCCGTCTCCGGATCGACCCGGTACCCGGGTAGAAGCTCAGAGCTCGCGGTAGTCATCCAGCGACACCACGGCGGCCGGCGCCGCGTCCTCGGCCACCTCCGGCTTCCTGGTGAAGTACCGGATCCGCAGATCGCGCCGGTAGTCGACCGTCGTGCCCAGGACCTTCTCCCGGTTCCGGATCTCGGTCGCCATGCCGGTGCCGCCATCGGTGTGGAACTTCGCCTTCAGCGCCGCGGTGTCCATCGCGAACTCCCAGTCCGACGCCGTCCACAGCGAGCAGTGCGGCATCGTCGACACCGTCGCCCACCAGCGCTTCGTCCACGTCGGCCAGGCCCGGCCATCCGGCTGAGTCCGCGGCAACTTCGGCCCACCGGTGAACGGCACATCCTCAACGAGGACCCACTCGGTCGTCGGCGGGTGCCGGGTGATCGCCTGACCCTCGGTCTTCTGCTTACGGCCAGGAACAGGCACCAGCGATCACCTCCCGAAATCCAAAGGCTCTGAACGGTTCACGTTTTGCACAGCCAGGCAAGCCCTATGCCTAACGTGGGGTGGGGGTTGGGGGTGGGGGGTGGTCCCCCTGGGGGTCAGGCTTGGTTGGGGTGGGGCTTGGGGCCGCGGTGGCCTTTGAGGCGTTCGCGGCCGGCTTGCTGTTCGCCGCGCGTCTTGTGGTCGTGGCAGGGGCTGCAGAGGCCTTGGCCGTTGTCGAGGGTGTCGGGGTTGATGCCTTGGCGGAGGCATTCGGCGTGCGGGATGCGGTGGTCGGCGATCGTGCTTGGCTGGGTGCAGCCGTTGGGGGTGCAGTTGGGGCAGCCTGGGCATTGGCAGGTCGGGTCGCGTCGGAGGATCTTGGCCCGGATTGGTTTGGGGTAGCTGTTGCGACGTCCTGACCAGCTGGTGGTGCGATCGGTCACTCGTCGGACCAGATGTCGGCGCTGATGCGCTCAGCCTGGACGAGGAGGCCGTCGGTGACGTGGAGCGGCTGGCCGTCGGCAACGGTGCGGTAGTAGCCGCCGCGGCCGGTCCCGTAGTCGGCCTGGTTGATGCTGAACGCGACGACGACCCAGTTGAGCGTGGCCCTGCCGTCGCATTCGTCGGCGAGTGTCGGCCTCGAAGTCGTAGGGCGCGCCATCGGTGGTGGTGACAGTGATCTTCACTCTGGGTCCTCTCGGGGTCTTCATGCGTGGCGGCCCCGCCCGGGCCTGGGGACTCCACTCCTGCAGGCGATGCCAACACAGTGGCGATGGTTGGCGTGGGCGGGGCCGGGTCTGGGGACGCGAAAGGCCTCAGCTGGTGAGCGTGTGGCTCGGGCTGAGGCCTGCGTTTGGGGTCGCTGAACGACCGATCTGCGTCTCAGTATGCACCAGATAGTCAACAGTTGGCGCGGATAGCGTTGGTTAGCGCTGATCGTGTGGGCGTGTCGTCCTGACTCGAATGTGCCGGTTCTTTGCCTGGGTCAGCTCTTGCGGCGGTGGTGGCCACGGTCGCGGACGCGTTCCTTCACTCGGAGGACGTCGGCGAGGTAGTACAGGGGCCGGCCGTGGCTGTCTCGCCGGGCTGGGCTGATGAGCTTGCGGCTGCGCCAGGTCGTGATCGTTGACGGTGAGACGCCGAGGATCGCGGCGAGCTCCTCGCCGGACATGGGTGGCTGCCGGCGGCCGAGGTCGACCATCGTCCCGGGCGTGTACTGCTTCTGGCAGGCGGGGCATTCGAACCAGGAGACGTCGTCGCGCGCCCGGAGCTGGTTGTTGCACTTGGTGCAGCGCGGCACCCACGGCTCACGCTTCCCGGTGACCGTCTCGGACAGTCGGGTGTGGAGGGTGGCGATGTCGCGGACGTGGAGCGGCGCCCACGCTCGGGCGAGGACGAACAGGGTGACGTGGCTGAGCCAGTCGCATTCGGTCGCGACGGTGGCTGGGTTCGCGAGCGGCGGCATGGTGACGCCGGGGGCGGCGAGCATTTGGCGGGCGATGTTGTCGGTCCACCAGACGAGGGCTGGCAGGGTGCCGAGTCGGTGGATGGACGCGGTCCGGCCGGGGTCGTGTTGCCGCCAGCCGATGCCGATGCTGGTCGACTGCAGGTGAATGACGGTCAGGTTGATCGGGGCACGTGATCCGGGCTGGGTGTGGGCGCCGTCGTCGTTGGGTTGGCCGGCGTCGGCCCGGTCGGGTTCGTCGATGGTCGGTAGCTGCCCGTACAGGGTCGGGATCTCGGCGAGGTGGGTGGTGTGCTGGTTGATCTCGTCGGCGCTGAGCTGCGTCTTCGGCTGCCACCACGGTCCGCGGCTCATTCGGCGTCCTCGACGAGGATCGCGTCGACGAGCTGGAGACGGAACACGGTCTTCCCGCCGTGGTTGCGGTAGCGGAGCACTTCGATCTGGGTGCCCTGGTACACCTCGTTGCCGATGCGGACTTGCAGGATGGTTCCGGGCTCGAAGGTGAGTCCGGCGGGGTGGCCGACCGGGGTCAGTTGCAAGGGTTCTCCTGGGCGAGTTCAGCTGCTGCTTCGGTGCGGATCTGCCGGATCCGTTCGGGGTCGTGGAGGGCTTCGGCTCGTGACCTGGCGCAGTCCCGGCAGGGGTGGCGTTGGGAGTCTTCGCACTGGTGGAGGCTGCACCAGCCGAGCGGGATCGGGGTCTGGCTGATGGTCGGGATGAGGGCCGCCCGCCAGGGTCCGTCATGCTCGAGTAGCGCCGGTGTGGTGTTCGCGTAGGTGCCGGGTGCGGTGCCGGGTTCGAGTGCGATCCAGACGAGTTCTCGGGCGACATCCCACAGCGGCCGGTGCGCTGATGTCCGCCGGAGGAACGTCGCCAGGCTGTCGACTCGCCAGTCGGGGCGCAGCTGGTGGACGGCGGCCGCGAGGCGTTGGAGCTCGGCGTGGTTCATCGGTGTTCAGCCTTGTCAACGGTCAATCGACGGCGGCGCGCGCGTTGACTACTCAACGTTTGACGCTTGACGTAACCACCGACACCCACAAGCAGACCTAAGTGAAGAGTCTGAGTCTGAGTCTGAGTCTGTCTTAGCCATCGCATAGCCATCGTTTTGTCATAGGTGGAGCTATGGCATCTGCTACCCGTGTGCCATGGCTTACCCATTGGATGCCGCCTGGGTGTCCGGATAGCAGTAGGCGCAGTCCTTGACCTTCTTCCTGGCCGCCTCGTGCCATCGCATGTGGGCGCCCTTCGAGCCGCCCTCGCTCTTGGACTGGCGGTAGGCGTTGATCTCGGACGCGGCACGGTTCCAGCGCAGGTAGTCGGGCAGCTGGTAGGTCGCGTTGTCGACCTCAGCGAGGTGGCCCTGAGCGACCAGCTCGGCGATCGCCTTCGGGCGGCCGTTCTTCCGCAGCCAGGTCGCCGGCAGGAAGCCGTTCGTCTCGTTGCGGCCGCAGTAGCAGATCGACTCGATCATCAGCCGGAACGCCGCATCGGACAACACCACGATCGACCCCTTCTCAGGCATCGCCTGGTCGATCCGGACGCTGGGCGCAGCCTCAAACTCGGGCAGATCAGAGGAACGCTCAGCCATCAGGCAGAAGCCCCCTCAACGGCCGGGGCGAGGTCGAGACGGGTGATCGGCTCCGGGTTCGCGTCCCGGGCCGCGAGAGCCTCCGCAGCGGCCTCCCTGAGCCGTTCCGCGATCTCGGCGGCCGCGGCTGCCTTCTCCTTCGCGGACGGGCCTGCCGACTCGGACAGGCGCTCCAGCAGCTCCACCTCCGGAGTACTGGCCACTTCCGGTTCTGGGACTGGTTCGGAGGCCTCCGGGAGCTGGTCGGTGTCCTGCCGGCGCGGATCTAGCAGCCATGCGGCGCGGGCATCGTCGGCGAGGCGGCGGATCTCTCGGACGCACCGGTCGCAGATCCACGCACCACCAGGCGGGGCGTTGTCGATCCGTTCGACGCGGCGTTCGTCGATCGAGACGAGGACCTCACCGCACCACGTCTGGTCGGGGGACTGTTGGACGTGCCACAGACGGCCGTGGAACAGCCTCGCCCAGGTCATGACCACCACTTCAGAGGTCCGCTGCTCAGGCACGTTGAACTCCTTCCATCATCACTTCTCTGGGTCGTAGGGGGAGCCGGGTCGGGTAGGCGGAGACCGCGGCCTGCACGCCGCCCGATCCGGGGAATAGGTCGATCACGTCGTCGGTGTCGGGCTGGTAGCCGAGGGCGTCCAGGACCCACCAGGTCCAGGCAGCCGGTTTGGCTCCGACAAAGCCGATCCGTGGGGATGGTGCGGTTAGGACGTCGTTGACAAAGTCGCCGGCGCGACCAGCTCGGCGGTCCCGGGGGGGGCAGACGAGGACGGCTTCCCAGCATCCGCGGATCCGGTGCGCGGTGGGCGGATTGTTGGGCTTGATCCATGCCATGATCCGCACCTCGGGCAGCTCGCCGTAGGCGGAGATTCCGTCCGGGGTGGTGGCGATCGCCCATCCGTCGAACTCGGTGGCCAGCTGCTGCGCAAGCGCGGCGTGCCGGGCCGGGTCGTCCCACTCGGCAGCGGCGGGGTGGAAGTCCGCTGGGCGTTCCTGCCTCGGCCTGGTGCCGTCGCCGTAGTAGCGACGCGCCCGGCTGCGCTTGACCACACGGCCACCGGGACGGTCGAACCGGACAGACGCCGCCGGCGGATAGGGCGGGTCAGCGATGCACAACCGCGCCATCAGGCCGCGCCTCGTCCCTGGGCTTCGGCGACGTCGTCCCACACGATCCGGGCACCGTGCTGGCTGACTCCGGTCCAGCGGCGCGTCGTGCCGCCGGGCAGGATCCGGGTGCGGTCCATGCGGCACATGCCGAGGCCGGGCAGGACCAGGACGTCGCGGGTCGGGAGGCCGCAGCACCAGACGTCGCCGGCGTCATCGGCGAGCCGGCCGTCGCACAGCAGGCAGGTGCGGCCCTTCTGGTAGGTCGGCTTCTGGTACTTAGGCATGAGCAGCTCCGGCAGTGGGTGGGAACAGGGTGGGCGCGTCCGGGTCGACCATCGGCGCGATCGTGATCAGCACGCCGGGCTTCGGGAGCATCGCGAGCGTGCCGGCGAACACCTTCCGCGACGTCAGCTCGCACACCAGGGCGTCGTTCTGGATGACGCCGGCCGACTGCAGCGAGTCGAGGACCATCCGGTCGAGCTTGTCGACGTCGGGCCGGACGTGAGGCCAGCGGCGTTTCGCGGCGGCCGGCGGCCGAGCGAGCGCGAACGTTGCGTCGACCTGGACAGCTTCGGTGTAGGTGCGGCCGATCGAGTCGCGTAGCTGCCGTCCGGCCTTCTCCAGGAGATGCCGCCACACCTTCCCGGCGCCGGTCGGATCGTCCTCGACGAGCTGGTGGTAGACGGCCGCCTCGCACGCCTTGCAGCGGCGCGGCCCCATGCACTGCAGCGACCCCTTCGTGGCGGGGGTGCCTTCGATTCGGACGGCGGGCATCAGGCTGTCCTCAGCTCGGTCACGGTCTGCTGGTAGAGGCGGCGGTATTCGTCGGGGTGCTGCTCGGCGAGCTTCGCGAGGGCGCGGCTCCGGGCTCGTGACATGAGGCGGTTGTTTCGCTTGTACGTCGGGCTACTCGCTGACCACTGCTGGTTGTAGGCGGTCTGCGCCGCCCGGCACGCCTTGCAGGTCTTGGTGCCGTCGCGGCGGTGCTTCTGGTAGCCGCCTGTTGTCCCGCACTCAGCTGGCATAGCGGCCTCCGGCGAGCTGGCGGCGGATCTGCGCCTCGATGGTGTCGGGCAAAGTCTGGAGGCCGAGCTGGCCGCGCCACGGGATCGGGTTGCGGAGCCGTTCGGGGAACGCGAGGCGGAGGTGCCAACGGTCGGGTTCGGCCCACCGGGTGCAGTGGCCGCCGCAGTCGAGGCCGTGGTGCACGGTGATGAGTTCGGCGACGCCGATGATCATGCCCGGCATGGGTGCGGGGACCTGCTCGACCTTCACACTGGCCAGGTCAGCGACGCGGACGAGCTCGTCCTCGGTCCACGGGCCGCGTCCTTCGTGGATCGCGACCGCGCCGCGGTAGTCGCCGGCGAGGTTGCGGGTGCGGTTCTCCGGGGACTTGTGGAGGTCGACGATCCCCGGCGCCCACGGGTACCGGACAGTCAGGATGCGCATGGTCATGCTGCAGTGCTCCCTTCGGTTCGGCGCCGGTGAGCTAGAGTCCCGAACTCGGTGGCCAGCTCGGGTGCGTTGCGGCGCAGCAGCTCGTGGAGCGACGACGCCTTCATGCCGATCCGAGCAGCGATCATGTCGGGATGCTCACCGAGCTCCAGGAGCTCGCGGACGTCCTCGATCCGGGCATTCGTCGTGACAGCCGGGACGCCGACGTTCGGCCGAGCGGCCGGATCGTCGATCGTGTCGTCGTCCCACGCCATCGGTGGCATCCAGCCGTGTTGACGGGCTACCTTGCGGGCCCTGGTGATGCCACCACGCTCTTGCCGGGTCGTGGCGGTAGGCGGCGCGCTCCAGCAGCGGTCGTACAGGTCGCGGACTCGCGCCGCGGTGCCCTTCGTGACGAGACCGGTGCCGTGTATCAGGTGGCCAAAGTTGGCCACCGTCCAGCCCAGCTCGCTGGCCAGGCGCGACTGTGACCAGCCGACGGTGACGAGCGCTTGCAGGCGGCGGCGCGTGCCGGTGCCGTCGACCATGGCGCCATCGGCTAGGTCCAAAGTTACGGCTAGAAGCTTCTCAGCGACGTTCCGGCGGACCTGCTTGCGGGGCGGCCGGTACTCGGGATGGTCGGGCTGGTCGACGTTCTTGCCGTACAGGATCGGGTACACCGTCGAAGTGGCGACGCCGGCCGCGGCCGCGATCCGTTTCCAGCCCATGCCGGCGTCCATGAGGCCACGCAGGTGGGCACGGACCACGTCGCCGGGGATGAACGGATCCAGTTCAGGATTCCAGCGCGCCAGCGCCTTCTGCCTGCTGCGGATCCGCATGCCTTCCCGGTTCACGATCGTGCACGCCTCGCAGCGGCAGCGATCGAACACGTAGGCGCTACGGGTGCCGTGCTGGTGGCGGCCGCCATGCTGGCAGTCGACTGGATCCGCGTATGTGCGCGGCGTTTCGGCACTCATCGGATCGCTTCCTCGAGAACTCGGGTGACGAGCTGGTCCTGCAGCTCAGGTCGGCTCGCCCAGGGGCCGTTCGCCTCGTTCCAGCTGCTCAGGATGCCTTCGTAGACGGCGGCCCAGGCCAGCGCCTTGGTGGTGTCCCAGGCGAGCGTCCAGGTGATCGACCGCTTGGCCCCCTTGCGTTCGACGATGCCGGCGTTGCGTAGCCAGTGCAGAGCGGTGTAGACGTTCGGCTGGCGGCGTTCGGTGACGCAGACCTTGCCATCGCAGAGGCGTTTCGGGTCGAGGCAGTGCGCGGGCTGGCACTCGCAGGCCGGCACCCGGCATCGGTCCCACTCGGAGTCCGAGCAGTCCCGGTTGGTGACGATTGGGGGCAGTTCGCCCTGCAGCGCTGCGACGGACGGCGCCCACTCGGGCTCGGCAGCCAGGAGGCGAACCACCGCCACTCGGGTCTCGCGGCCGTCCAGGTAGCCGGTCTCACTCCAGGTCATCGGAGTGCCTCTGCGAGTAGCTGGAGGCAGACGCCGATCGCGTCACTGAGCTGCGCGGCACCGCCCAGGATCAGCGACAGGACGATGCCGACGATCGCGGCCAGGACGAGCACCACGAGCACTTCGGCAGCGCGGCGGCTCATCGGAGTACTCCGAACTCGGCGTCGATCTGGCCGAGGTACTCGAGCTCGGGGCATGGCCAGTTGAACCCCAGGCTTCGGTCGGGGTGGAACATGTCGGGCCGCCCCTCGGCGTCGATGCACCAGTGGCCGGCCGAATGCCTCGCGCGGATCCGGTTAGTGACCGCGGCCGCGGTCTCGATGACGGCCTGGGCCGCGTGCGCGGTCGCGATCCGGAAGCCGCCCGGGTCGAGAGTCCATCCAACGTTGGTGATCGCTCGGGCGGCGATCTGCGCCGGCGTCAGGATCTCTTCGCCGATCAGATGGTCGCGCGGTGCGGCGCACCAGCACGGTGTCTCGGCCGCGCCGCGGCGGACGACATGGGTCGAGCGCGGCTCGGGAATAGTCATGGCTGCTCCCGCTCCACGTCGTGGCCGCGCAACAGCGCGACGGCAGCGGCCTGGGCACCAGGTGACCACACCTGCCCACCGTCGACGGGAGCCGGCTTCACCGGGTCACCTTTGGGCTGGCTGGTGCGGTAGGGGTTGGGGCAGTCGCAGTCCCACGAGTCAGGCCCGCACCCATCGCCGTTCTCGTAGCCGGCGCGATCGGCGTATCCCGCCCGATGCCCCTCGTCCCACGCGGGTGCCTTGACCTGCTCGACCGTGGGGGCGTTGGTGATCAGGGCGAGGATGGCGTCGGCGTCAGCCAGATACCGCGTCCACTCCTCAGCGTGGTAGTCGACAGGCTGGCCAGCTCCATCGCGATCACGCGATAGGCGCTCATAGTCCATCGTGGCCGCGTCGCAGGCGTACAGCGCCTTCGCGATCTCTTCCCGGCTCGGCAGCACTCGATCGAGCTCAGCGACATAGCACGGGCTATTAGCGCGGTGCACCGTGCCAAGCGTGGCCGGGCTACCGCACCCGCACATGGCCGCGCCGCGCAGCGCCTTCACTTCGGCGACGAGCTCGCGGACGTCGCAGTGCGAGTCGACGATCGCCGCTATGCCATCCGGTGAGTACTCGCCCTTGCCCGGCTTCGCGTCGAGCGCCTTCGAGTAGCGGGCCTCGATCGCGTCCAGGTCGCATCTGGTGGTCATCGCTGCTCACTCTCGGCGTCGATCAGCTCGATCGCGGCGACGAGAAGCGAGGCAGCCTTCACGAGCCTGTCGCGCAGGAACCCCGACCCGACCCATAGCGGGTTGCGCCGAGTCCAGCGCACCGCCTCGGTCTGGTATCGGTCACTGAGTTCGATCAGCGTGTGGACCCCGATCTTGGCGTCATGCTCGGCGGTCCAGCCGCGGCCGGCATGCGACGCTCGTTCGGCCGCGACGTCCTGGATGGCCGGGCTGATCCGGGCGCTGTGGGCCTGGACGATTTCGGCGTAGTGCCGGTACTGGTCGTCCATGATTCCGTGGCAGCCGGCCGGGTCGCACGCGACTCCCAGGTGGGCATGATCGAGGCACGTCATCCGGTCGAAGGCGTGCGCCTTGAAGGTCGCGGCCAGCTCGTCGAGGCTGAGACCGCAGCGGACTACTTCGGCCTGCTCAGCCGCGAGGTTGTCCACTCTGTGCCATTCGGCACCGGTCGACTGGTCACGGTGGCAGCCGGTGTGGCCGGCGCGCAGGTCGCACCACGACTGCGGCTGCCGAGCTTCGACCGGGACGTCGGCGCCCAGCAGATCCAGCAAACCGTTCGGGTCCAGGTGCGCCTCGCAGCGGCCCGCGTCGACCTCGGGCGGTGTCAACGTCAGCCGGTACAGCACACCGTCCAGCTCGATCCGGAGCACGTCGACCGACACCTCGACACGCGGGTGCGGCCCGGACAGATCGAACGTCGCCGCCGCGACTGGGTGCGCATCGCCGATCGCGAACTCGCCGGTCATCATTTCGTCCATCGGTAGTTGCACCTGCATTCGTGCTCGTCGTGGTCGTCGTTGGGGAGGTGGCACTCGTGGCCACCGAGGTTGGACTGCGCCTTGCACGGCCCGTACTTCGCGATCGCGGCCTTCCGTGCGGCCGCGGCGGCGCGACGCTTCTGCGCACGCCGGTTCAGGTCATGCCGGGCACCCAGCAGCGTGGCCACCAGGACCACCGCGGCGCCGATCAGCCACCAGTCCACGTCACACCAGCCCGAGTTGCTTGGCGGCCGACTCGACCTGGTCCCACAGCTCACGGCGGCCGCCGTTACGGTCCGGGTGAGCTGCGGCCCGGGCGCGCCGCCAGAGATCGACGTCGGCCAGGCTCTTGTCGGCCGCGTCGACTCCCTCGCCGATCACCGCGGCGAACACCTCGCGCGGCGTCGCCATCGGCAAGCCGGCTTCGAGCTGCAGCCAGCCCTTGTACTGCTCGCCGTGCTCGGTGATGCCGTACCGCTCAACCTTCCGCAGCGCTTCGAGGCCGAGAGCGATGGCCCGGCAGTTGTCCTGCCATGTCGCGAACCGGTCGCACTGGTAGGTCAGCGGGCCGTGCTTGGAGTCGAACAGGAGCCGAACCGCTGGGTCGGACGGGCGGGCGTTGGTGCGCAGCTGGCCGTCGAGGCGGATGTCCCGTTCGGTGACGCTGATCTGCACCACGACCCCGGACGCGCGCAGCGCGGTGAGCTCACGATCGAGCAGCTGCAGGGTGTCGGACCACGGAAGGTCCTGCCGGTCCCAGCCGTTGCCGGACTGGCGGGTGAAGTTGTGCGCCTTCCGCCGGCTGGCCGGGGTGCGTTCCCCGGTCCAACTGGTCAGGGGTCGGATCGTCATGTACATCAGGACGCTCGCTTCCAGATGACGCGCAGCGCGGCCCGAAGGTCGTTCAGGGCCACCGGATCATCGACGGGCTTCGGGAGGAGCGCGGCCGCGGCGCGCAGGTCTGCGCACTCGTGGTCGTGCTGGGCGAGGGCGGCCTGCAGCGCGGGGCGCGCCTCGGGTCCGATCGCGGTGAACCGGGTCCCGCAGGTCGGGCACAGACCGCGAGCGGTCCGCGGCACGAGCGACACCGTGGTGTCGACCGCAGCATCCCCGGTCACGACCCGACCGCCAATCTCGCGCACGCCGAGCACAAGTCGTCGTTGATCCACCAGCACGGCCCCTCACGGGTCACGCAGGCGTTGTCGTCGGTGCAGCCGCACCCCGCGCAGACCCGGACGGTCAACGCCGCCCGCACCTCGGCCTTCGTCAGGCCGGCACCGAGCCGCTGATGCGCATGCTCAGCGAGCAGCACAGCCGCCTCGATCAGACCCTTGTCTGCGGCCTGGGGGACGCTGACGAGCTCACGCAACACCTTATTGACCGCGTTCGCTTCAGTGACCGTCAACATGGCCCACCCCCGCAGCCGCCGCCTCACGAGCAGCCTTCAGGACGCGCAGCTCGTCGACGTTGTGGACGCCGCGCAGCATCTGGGCCAGCTCCAGCATCGCGATCAGGCCCGGGATCGCATCGCCGAGCTCGCGGAGCTTGTCCGCTTCCTGAGCGCACGCCTGGGCCACAAAGTCCGAGGCCGCCCCAAGCGTGACCAGCATGGTCGCCCGCGCGTACGCCGCCGCCATTCCGCCCACGATCCCGCCGATGCAGGTGTTCCGGCCGAGCAGGTCGGCGGCCGCTTCGAGCTGCGCCTTCCGAGCCTCCAGATCGGCGATCGTCTCCTCGATGCTCATCGCCGCGGATCCAGATCCGGATGAGCGGCCAGGAACGCGTCGACAGTCGCAGCGGACTGACGGCCACGAGCTGCATGGTGAACACGGTGCTCGATCGCCCACGGCAAGATCTGACGCCGCACCTCGACCGGCAACAACGGCCACACGTCCCCGTCCCGGGCCGGCACCGCCGGCGTCTCAGGATCAGGCACAACCGTCAACACCGGCCTGCTCGCCGGCGTGCCGGAGATCTCCGACAGTGCTGCCCGCAGCTCCGCAACGCGCGCCTCCGCCAGGACCAGCTCCTGCTCCAGCTTCTCGTGCATTTCGACTAGGTCGACCAGCTCGTTCGTCTTCTGCTCGATCGCTGCGACGATCTCCAACATCGCCGGCGTACCGGCCTGCCGAGCTGCGCCGAGGAGCCGTTCGATCGTTCTCGGACCCGGACCGAACCAGCTGACCGAAGAAGGGTCAGGATCGGCCGGCGGGATCGACGGCTCCTCGGCCACACCCGCCGGTTGCTCAGCCGGAACGGGTGCGTCCTCCCCACCTTCGTGTTGCTCCGACATGGCGGGGGAGGCTTCAGGGAAGAAGGCCTGCGTGAGACAGCCCGGCCCATCGACGACGACGACGTGGCCGGGTAATACCGGGCCGCCGTTGGCGTACTTGGGGCTCTCAGGCTCAGCGGGGGCGGCATCGGCGTCCTGCGGGACCGGGAATTGCACCGGGACCAGCTTGCCCTCCTGAACGAGGGAGTCGTTCACCTGCTGGTCTTCGGCGATGTCGCCGGCCGTCTCCTCGGCGGCCGCGACGGCCGCGTTGACGTCGATGGTCTGCATCACCTTCGGGCTGATGGCGCTCTGCCCCTCGGCGGCGTCACGGAGCTTCTTCGCGAGCTGCTTCGACGCCCGCGTCAGGTCAGCAATCGACGGGTAGCCGTACAGCTTCCCGACCTGCTCAACGACCTCCAGCGGCAGATGCGTCGACGTGGCCACCTGCGCCGGCGTGCTGCCCCGGGACAGCTTCGACACGACCTCGGCCACCTGCCGGTCAGACCAGACCTCCACCGTTTCGATCTCAGCCATCACTCACCGCCACGACCGAACTCGAGGACCTGGGCGCCACCCTCGACACCGTCACCGATCACCGTGATCTGCGCATCGTCGACGGACTCAGCGTCGATCGGCAACGGAGTGTCACCGGTCCGCGCCTCGGCCGCCCTCAGCAGGATCTTCTGATGCTCCACCGACGCCAAACCCAACCCGTCGATGTTCTCGGCCCCGAGCACACCGAGCGGCTCAACCCGGGACAGCTCCAACGTCGGCACGTGCTGCCGGCCGTCGTCGCCAGCGACGACCTCGAGCTTGCGGACGCGCATGATCCCGATCACGAGGACCGCGGCCGGGTTCTCGGCGTCGGAGTCGTTCCAGCGAGCGGCCAGCTGCTCAGCGAGCGGGTCCAGGCCGTTGATCATTTCGTTGCCGGGCAGCTTCCCGGCCAGCTTCAGCTTCTGGCTCATAGTGGTGGAGTCCCTTCAGGGTTGTGGTGGGTCAGTCGGTTTCGGGTTCGGTGGTGAGCGCGACCTGGCCCGCACCCCACGCTTCAAGGTCGGCCTTGGTAGCCATCGGCTGCAGGACAGCGAGGATCTGGTCGGCCTCGGCACTGGTCAGGTCGTCGACCGCAGCGAGCTGCTGCCCTTCGGGGCGCTGCAGGATCAGGTCGAAGTACGTCAGCTTCAGCTGCAGGTCGGACTGGATCCCGAGGTCGGCGCAGCGGCCACGCAGCAGCGACTTCTGCTTGTTCGTGATCAGCGGTACGGCTTCGGGGATGACGTCGATCGGGGCCTGCTCGGCCGGCGGGGTCGCGTCGACGATCTGCACGGCCGGGGCCGGGGTTGTGGCGGGGGCGCCGGCCGCCACCGGCGCCCCCTTGGTGGATCCGGGCTTCCCCGTGGACTGCCCCCCGGCGTCCAGTCCCGGATCCGGCTTGGTGGTGTCGACGAGCTCAGCGTCGACGATGTCGCCCTCAGTCAGCACTTCGCCGGTGACCGGGTCGACGGTCTCTCCCTCGGCAGGGCTCGACACGGGAATGTCGGCCAGGCCGGACACGATCATGCCGTTGCGGCGATCCTCAGCGAGGACGGCTTGCGCGTCACGGAGCTGCTGGCGCCGGTACTCCGCGGACGTGGGGACCCACTTGGCGAGCTGCCGGGCGGCGGTCTTCATCCACATCGCCTCAGGGTTCGTGTTCCACGGCGAGTAGTTGGACGCGGCCGACGCGGACTTCGACTTGGCCTTCTGCACCTCTTCGGGGCCGATGATGACGACCTTCGACGTGGCACCGTCGCGCATCCGCGCGTAGGCGTAGGCGCCGATCAGCTCGCCGCGATCGCCTCCGAACCAGTCGACCTTGTGGTGGGGCCGCTCGTCGACGCCGGGGTCGTAGCTGAACTCGTCGTTCCGCTTCACGACCTCGACGATCACCGACGAGACCGCGCCGGCACGGTAGATCAGCTCGATCAGGCCCTGGTAGCCGATGATGCCCTGAACGATCTGCGGCTCACCGCGGCGCGGCGAGAACGGCACCAGGTAGTACTCCTCGGTGCCCGGCGTCAGGCCACGCTGCGCAGCGGGGACGAGCGCACGCAGGAACGCGGCGTTGTCGTTCAAGGCGGCGGTCGCGACCTGCGGGTTCGTGCGCAGCACCGACAGCACCGAGCCGATCCAGGTGTCGCCTCCGTCCTCCTGGCGCAGATGGGTCGGCAGCAGGCTGGTGAAGCTACCGCGGTACCGCTCGACGAGTTCGGCGGGCTTGACGTGCTCGACGTCCTTGGTGGGTTCGGTCATGGTGGAGTCCCTTACTGGTTGATGGAGTCGAGGAAGGCGAAGACGTCGCCGGTCGTGGAGGTTTCGGGGTCGGCGCCGTCGACGGCCTGGCTGGTTCGCCAGTCACGCGGGAACGCCCAATAGGGCAGCGACAGCGTCACGGTCTCTTCCGGGTAGCCGGGGAAGTCGTCGGCATCCAGTGCGGCGGCCAGCTCGGCCAGCGCGGTCCGGTACTTCCAGCGGCCCAGCTCGACAGCGTCCGGGTCGAGCTCGTAGACGCACACCCGGAACGGCGCGGTCTTCTCCTGCACGATGTAGCGGAACCGGCGCGCCGGATGCCCGAGCGCCTGGGCGACGTCGAGGTACATCGCGGTCTGCATGTCGTAGCCGTAGTTCGCAACAGCCTTGCCGAACTCGTCCGCGGCCGCCGACTCGGCGGTCTTGTAGTCGTCGACCTCGTCACCGGTCAGCCAGTCGGGCCGGATCCGCAGCCACAGGTGGGTCTCCGGGTCGCACCAGTAGCCGGACACCTCGGCGTGACCGTCGGAGAGGATCTCCGCCGCGGTCGGATGGTGCCGGGTCGCAGCGGCCATGTCCTGGACCATGCGATAGTCGCGGCTCCGCAGCGCGAGCCCACCACGAGCCTCGAACTCCTCGGCGGCCTGGTTGACCTTCGGCGATCGCCAGTCGTCGCGGCCAATGTCGAGCAGCAGCGGACCCTTCCCGAGGACCAGGAGGTGCGCAGCGGATCCGAGGTCGAACTTCCGTTCCTGGGTCCTGGTGCGCGGCGGCTCCGGGTCGAGGAAGTGCGCCGGCGTCGGCGCCGACCGCCAGTCCTTCAGCTGCGACCGGGACCACGTCTTGATGACGTTGCCGTCGACGTCGATCCAGCCGGTGTGGTACAGCTCGTCGGGGATCCCGGAGTAGAACCCGGGAGCGTTGATCGTCGGCGGGCCGGCCGGGGCAATGGTCGTCGGATCGGTCACTTCTGCACCTCGCCCAGGATCGAGGCCAGCCACGTGAGCTGGTGGTCGGTCAGGCTGGTGAGCTCCCGGTCGCCTTCGTCGTCGAGGCCTTCAGCGGCGACCAGGACGTCACCGACCAGCGGCCAGCCCCGGAAGCCACTCGCACGGCCATTGAAGGCGCGGTACTGGCGCTGGCCTTCCTCGTCGACGACCAGGACCAGGTCCAAGCCGGACAGCTCGACGGAGTACAGCAGCTCGAACCACTCAGCGCCGATCGCCTTCGCGACGTGCTGCGGTTCGTAGTGGACGAGCTTCACCGGCTGGTCCGGGTCGGCCGGGATGAGGACGCCACGCAGCGTCGGGGTGTCGGTCATGCTTCCTCGTTCAGGTCAGTGCCGCCGAGTTCGGCGTACAGCTTGTGGAGTCCCTTCGCGGTCACGCGAACGGTGGGTGCCGGCACCTGCTCCCGGCCGAGACGGTCATTCCAGTAGGGCGGGTTCGCTCGCATCGTCAGCAAGCCGGCGTCGACCTTGTCCTGGTAGGGGTGCCAGTCGCCGCGGCGCTCGTACAGCCACCGGTGCTTGCCCATGAACCGGAACAAGCCGTTCTGCCCGATCTGGATCGCCGGATCACGGGAGAGCATCTTCGCGGTGTCCGCAACCGAGTAGTCGCCGGCCGCGTCGACGAGGTGCAGCCACGCTTTCGCGGGCGGCTCCAGCTCACCGATGCGTGCCTTCGCGAGCTCGTGCGCTTCGGACTCGTCAGCGAGCGCCCGCAGCGCCTCGGCGTAACTCTGGGGGAGTGCCCGGCTCGGGTGCAGCTCAGCCTCGCGGGTCCGGACAGCGAAGTAGGCCTGCGCGGCGGCGACGGCCGGCTTGTTCGGGTCACCGTTCATCGCGACGAGGTAGGCGGCGAACCGGGTCAGGAGGTAGTCGAACTGGTCGGGGCCGCGGCCGCCGGAAACTTTGCGGGATCCCATAAAGTTCCGGTCCGGGTCCAGGCCCTGGTTCTCGCACGCCTTCTTCGCCCGGTCCATCGGGACCTGGAAGTTCTGCCACGACGAGTAGCCCATGAGCGGCATGAGGTCGCGCGCTGACCAGCGCTCAGCGCCGGACGGATGGGCTTGCCGGATCGCCTCGAACGGTGAGGTCGGCGCGGCCGCCAGATGGGCGCTCATGACCGGCCCAGCTCTGCGTCGATGGCCGCGTAGGCCGCTTCGATCGCGGTCGTCAGTTCGCCACCACTTCCCATCCGGGCGGCCAGGTCGACGAGTTCGGTGATGATCGAGGCGGCGCCGTCGACGTCGAACAGGAACAGCACGTCGGCCTGGTCGGTGGTGTTGTTCACGCGACCGTTCAGCAGCATCGCAATCATGTGCCCATCGGAGTCGCTACCAGACTCGGGCTTTACCGCGGCCACGCCGACGCCCTCGAGGAGCACGGCGTTCTGGCCGTCGATCACGACCCCGCCGTTGTCGAATGGGCCGCCTGGTCCGGCCATGCTGCCGCGGAGCTTCCGCGGATCGGTGGCGGTCACGAAAGGACCTCGATCCGGTCGGTCGTGATGAGCCGAATCGGGCACGGCGCGTCGGTGTCGAACAGTGTCAGGCCCGACAGCCCGTCCTGGTGGGTCGGCTTGGAAATGCCCGGGGTGTAGCCGAGCTGCCCGTAGCCGAGCACGGTGCCGGCGGGCAGGACGACGCGGACGAGCTTGCCGTGGTTCGGGGCCTTCATCGTGAGCTCCTGGCCGCGAAGCGGGCCCACACGATCGATCCGGCGACGTAGCCGGCTGCGAGTAGGACCAGGACGCAGATGCCGCGGGTCACGATGGTGGCCAGCTCCCAGGCGACCATCACGCCACCTCTTCGAGGAAGCGGCTGGCGGGGACGCCGAACAGGATGGCGAGCTTCTCGACCTCGTCGACGTTGAACGGGATCTGGCCGCGGACTCGACGTCCGAAGGCGGCCTCGGACATGCCGATGGCGGCGGCGACTTCGGCGCGGCTGAGGTTGCGGGAAGCGATGAGGCCTCGGACGTGGGCAGCGGTGCGCTGTGTCGTGGCCGTCGGGTTTGTTCGCATAGCGCACATTCTTAGCGCTGGCAGGAGAGTGCGTCAAGCGAACTGGCCAAGTTCTGGGCGTGTCGTTTTGTGCGCTCTATGCCTTGCTTCGTTCGCTGAGCGTATGTACCCTAGTCACATGAGTGAAGTGCAGCCGCTACGCATCGCGAACCCAGTCGCCTCAAACGTCCGCGCCGAACTGGCACGCCACGGAATCAAGATCAGCCACCTCGAACGGCTGATCGGCCAGAGCGTCGCCTACTGGGGACGCCGAGACCGCGGCGCCACACCCTACGACTCAAACGACCTCATCGAGATCGCGAGCCTGATACAGGTCGACCCCGGGGTGTTCTTCACCGGGGCCGTAATGGCTCCCCCGCCTGGACTCGAACCAGGAACCTACGGATTAACAGTCCGACGCTCTGCCAATTGAGCTACAGGGGATCGCGCTGGGCGCGAGTAGGTACGTTAGCAGAACTTCAGCGAACGTCGTACTCGGACCTCAATCGGGCCAACTCGGAGGCCACTCGGCGGTCGGATTGCACCGCGTCGAGGCTGGTCCCGGTGGTCGGCTCGAGGCGCCAGTCCAGGGCGGCGTCGGGGTTGCCGAGGTCGCGACGGGCCGTGATCACGGCAGCGCCCGGGCCAATCAGGTCGACGACCCGCTGCACCACGATGCTCTCGGTGACGCGCTCGTTGAAGACTTCGGGCACCCGGCCGGTCTCGGTCAGGTGCAGCGAGTGCTCGACGCGCTCCTGGTCGTGCCAGCGCAGTCGCAACTCGTTGCGGTCCCAGCCGCCGTGGGTGATCTGGTGCCAGGGCTGGTGACGCCAGCCGTCGCCGGTGGCGTACCAGAGGCTGTCGGTGGTGGCCACGACCTGGCCGTCCGCGGTGGTCCCAACAGCAAGCACAGCACTTCGCCCGATCAGCGTGGCCAGGTCGGGGTCGATCCGGAGCCGTGTGAACAGTGCCATGACACTATTGTGCGCGCTCAGCTGACGATCAGCTTCCACATGGCCGGACGATCAGGCTCGGCCCAGTTCAAGGCAGCCAGTCGGGCCCGGTCGAACCAGGAGATCACGTCGTGGTCGGGGCTGGTGGCCGGCAACGGGGTCAGCGAGCGGACGACGTAGCAGGCCAGGCTGATCGGCCCGGTGGGCGTCCAGGTGGTCGTGCGATCCAGGAGTGCGCCGATTTCGGCTTCGACGTCGAGTTCCTCGCGCAGTTCGCGAGCCAGGGCGTCTTGCGGATCCTCGCCGGACTCGACCTTTCCGCCGGGGAACTCCCAGCGGCCGCCGGAGCGCAGGTGTGGACGGCGCCGACAGGCCAGCACATAGTCCTGCTCGGCGAACACCGCAGCCACGACGTCCATCCGCACCCCCTCATTGCCACTGTCTCACATGACCCCTAGTCCGGGGCAGGGGCCATCAGATGCATCAGCCAGTTTTCGTCGGTTCGGATCAGCGCGAACCGGGTCGGACGCCCGGCCAGGCCGCCGTCGGGCCGTCCATGCAGGGTGATGATCACCTCGTTGTCGCGCCACTTCTCCAGCTCGTAGCTGCCGGCGTCCCAGATCCGGACGGTGCCGGCCCCGTACTGGCCGGCCGGGATCGTCCCCTCGAAGCTGCCGTAGGCCAGCGGATGATCCTCGGTCTGGACGGCCAGTCGGTTCCGCTGGGGATCGGTCGGCAGACCTTTCGGCACGGCCCAGCTGACCAACACCCCGTCGTGCTCGAGCCGGAAGTCGTAGTGCAGCCGCCGGGCGTGATGCTCATGGACGACGAACGAGCGGCCACTGCTGGGCGGAGCCGGCTCGGCCGGCACCGGCTCGGGAGTCTTGGCGCCATCGCGCAGGCTGCGGTACGTGGCCAGCCGATCGGGCCGAGTGAGCAGCCCAGCGAGCAGGTCGCCGTCGGGGAGCCGCTCCAGCACCTCGCCGAACTCCAACTGGCGCAGCCCGGGCCGGCTCAGCTCGTCCCAGCTGCGCGGGGCGGCCACCCAGGGACGCTCTCGGCCACGCAGCGAGTACGGCGAGACCGTGGTCTTGGAGCCGTTGTTCTGACTCCAGTCCAGGAACACCTTGCCGTCGCGCCCGGAGCGGCGCATCACCGACGTGACCCGATCTGGATGGGCGGCCTGCAGAGCGTTGGCCAGCTCGTGGGCCACCGTCGAGGCCTCTTCGGTGCTCAGCGAGCCGTCCAGGGACGCATAGAGATGGATGCCCTTGCTGCCGCTGGTCACCGGGAATGCGGTCAGCCCGGCCCCGGCCAGCGCCTCTCCGACCCAGCCGGCCACCTCCGCGCAGGCCCCCAGTTCAACGCCCTCGCCCGGGTCGAGGTCGAGCACCAGCCGGTCCGGTGGCTGCGGGGTTCCGTCGGCCGCGAACCGCCACTGCGGGACGTGTAACTCCAAGGCGGCCAGTTGGGCCAGCCAGACCAGGGTGGCCACATCGTCGGCCACCGGGTAGTCGTTCGGGCCGGAGCGGTGTTCGATCCGGTAGCGGCGCACCCAGTCGGGGGTTCCCTCGGCCAGGTTCTTGGCGAAGAAGACTCCTCCCGGCTCGGTGCCGTCCCCGACGCCATCGGGGTAGCGCTTGCGGGTGATCGGACGCTGCCGCAGATGCGGCAGCATCACCTGGGCCACTTCGGCGTAGTAGGCGATCACCTCGGCTTTGGTGGTGCCGGTGGCCGGGTAGAGCACCTTGTCCAGGTTGGTCAGGGCGAGCTCATGACCGTCGATGGCCACCCGCTCGCTGCTCATGGAGCCATCCTTGCTCAGCCGCCGATCGGGCGTCGATAGCCGGCTGTACCTGGCTAGCTGACCGCCGAACCCAGTGCCTGGCCGATCGGCTCCCGGATCACCAGCTCGGCGTGGGAGTCCAGTGCGGTCCGGCTGGAGTTGATCAGCACCAGATGCTCACCGGTGAAGGCCCTGGTCAGCCCGGCAGCGGGCTGGACGACCAGGGACGTGCCGCCGACGATCAGAGTGTCGGCCGCGGCCAGTTCGGCGACGGCCTCGTCCAGCACCTGCTGGTTGAGCGACTCGCCGTACAAGACGACGTCCGGCTTCACCGTGGCACCGCACTCGCAGCGCGGAATGCCCTCGGCCTCCAGGATCCTCTCCATGGGGTAGCTGGTGCCGCAGCGCACGCACCGGTTGCGCAGCACACTGCCGTGCAGTTCCAGCACCCGCTGTGAGCCGGCCGCCTGATGCAGCCCGTCGATGTTCTGCGTGATCACCGCGCTCAGCTTGCCCTGGGCCTCCAGCTTCGCCAGGGCCAGGTGGGCCGGGTTCGGCTTGGCCTGTGGATGCAGCAGGTTCTTGCGGTAGTAGTCGAAGAACTCGGCGGTGTGGTTGGTGAAGAAGTGATGGCTGAGGATGTCTTCGGGGGAGAAGTAGGGGCCCAGCCAGCGCTGGTAGAGACCCTTCCCGGAACGGAAGTCCGGGATGCCGCTCTCGGTGGAGACCCCGGCACCGCCGAAGAAGACGATCCGCCGTGCGGACGCGATCACTTCGGCCAGTTGTTCACTCACGGTTCGACCCTAGCTCCCGGCCGACGTGCGGGCACGTCAGCGCACGATTCCGGCCAGGAATAGGCTGCCCGCCATGCACCAGCAGTTGCCCGCGCCGACCGACCCTGCGCCGGCCAGAGAAGGAATCGGCGAGCGGCTCGCCGCCATGATCCAACACCCCACCGTGTCGGCCGAGTACGAACAGACCGGCCCCGGCCCGTTCACCGACTTCCACGCGCTGCTGGCCGAGCTCTACCCGCTGACCCACACCCGCCTGGAGACCGAGCGGATCGGCGAGCTCGGCCTGGTCTTCCGCTGGCGGCCGGCTCAGCCCAGCGAGGCCGCGCCGGTGGTGCTGATGGGCCACTACGACGTGGTTCCGGTGGCCGGCCAGGAAGCCGAATGGACGAAACCGCCGTTCTCCGGTGAGATCGCCGACGGCCACGTCTGGGGCCGCGGTGCCCTGGACGACAAGGGTGCGGTCTGTGTGCTGCTGGAGGCCGTGGAGAACCTGCTGGCCGAGGGCTGGACGCCGGCCCGCGAGGTGCTGATCTGCCTGGGCGGCGACGAGGAGGTCTACGGACGTTCGGCGCAGCAGATCGCGGCCACCCTGCGCGACCGCGGCGTCCGGCCCTGGTTCGTGCTGGACGAGGGCGGCGCCATCACCGAGATTCCGTTCCCCGGTGTCAGCGGCTGGTTCGGCATGGTCGGGCTGGCCGAGAAGGGTGTGATGACCGTCCGGCTGAGCACCACAGGCACCGGCGGGCATGCGTCCGCGCCGTCCGGGCTGACCGCGGTCGGCCGGATCTCGCGGGCGGTGAACCGGCTCAACCACAATCCGTTCCCGATCCGGCTGCCCAAGACCGTCCGGCAGTTGCTGGCCGCCATCGCCGAGCACGCTGAGCCGAAGTACGCCCGGCTCTACCGGGCCGCGCTGACTGTCCCTGCGCTGACCAGCCGGTTGCTCACTTTGGCCGGCCCGGACGCCCGGGTGCTGGTCCAGACCAGCCTGGCCGCGACCATGCTGGCCGGCGGCAGCAGCGCCAATGTGCTGCCATCACAGGCCTCGGCCACCCTGAACATCCGGGTGAACGTGGGGGAGAGCACCGCCGGGGTGCTGGCCCGGCTGCGCCGAGTGATCGCCGACCGAGCGGTGAACGTCGAACTGATCGAGGGCGATGAGCCGACCCCGGAGTCCGGCTTCGATAACCCGGCCTGGCGACTCCTGGCCAGTGCGGTCGAGGCCGGCTACCCGGGCGTCCCGGTGTTGCCCTACCTGACCACGGCCGCCACCGACGGACGGCACTGGCACCGGTTCACCCCGGACGTCTACCGCTTCGCTCCGCTGCTGATGGACGCCGCCCAGCGGGGCAGCATCCACGGCACCAACGAACATGTCTCGATCGAGACCTTGCAGCGCGGAGAGCGCTGCTACCGGGCACTGCTGAAAGGGCTACCCGCATGAGCACACCCACCCAGATCACCGACCCGGGCCGGGTGCGCTTCGGCACCCTGGGTGCCGTGGTCGGCTTCCTGGTCTTCGTCGAGCTGACCAGCGGGGTGATCCAGGGCTTCTACACCCCGATGCTCACCGACATCGCCCGCTACTTCGGCGTCCCCGATGCCGATGTGAACTGGCTGGAAGGCGGCCAGATGATGGCCGCCGCCCTGATCATCCCGGCCTTCGCCAAGCTCGGCGACATGATCGGGCATCGCAAGATGCTGCTGATCTCCACCGCAGTCACCGCCCTGGCCAGCATCGCCATGCCGCTGGCCGGCAACTTCTGGCTGTTCCTGGTGGCCTGGTCACTGCAGGGCTTCTACATCGTGTGGCTGCCCCTGGAGACCGCCCTGATCTACTCCCGGGCCCGTTCCACCGGTCATCCGGCCGCGCTCACCCGGCGGGCGGCCGGTCTGCTCGTCGGCGCCCTGGAGACCGGCGTGATCGTGGCCGCCCTGGCCGGTGGCCAGCTGGTCGGCGTGCTCGGCCTGCCCAGTGTGTTGTGGATTCCGGCCATCGCGGTGATCGCCTGCTTCTTCATCATCTGGTTCGGGGTCAAGGAGTCGCCCGAGCTGCACGGCGGACGCTTCGACACCGTCGGCCTGATCCTGGTGGCCATCGCCCTGCTCGGCTTCACCGGCGGCCTGTTCCTGTTGCGGGTTTACGGCCCCGGAAGCCTGTTGGCCTGGGTGGTCACCCTGGTCGGCCTGGTGCTGATGTGGCCGTTCATCGCCTGGGAGCTGCGCCAGGACGACCCGGTGGTGGACGTGCGGATGTTCACCAACCCGGCGCTGTGGCCGGTCTTCCTGACCGCCGGCCTGTTCGGAGTCAGCGTGCTGGGTGCCCAGGCGCCGCTGTCCACCTTCGCCCGAACCGATCCGACCATCTATCACTACGGCCTGGGCGCCAGTAGTGGGATGACGTCGATCCTGATCGGGGTCTACGTGCTGATGCTGGCGGTCGGCGCGCTGCTGCTGCCACTGGTGACCAAGGTGGTCGCGCCCCGGGTCGCGCTGATCGGGGCCAGTGCCATGGTGGCCGTGGGCTACCTGCTGTTCCTGCCGTTCCACGCCAGCTTCGTCGAGACTCTGCTGAACATGGTGATCGCCGGGATCGGCTCCGGTGCCCTGGTGGCCGCCCTCCCGGCCGCTGCCGCGGCTGCCGCTCCGCCGACCCAGACCGGTGTGGCCACCGGCCTGACCAACTCGGTGAAGACGGTGGGTGGCGCGGTGGCGTCCGCGGTGTTCGGGATCGCGCTGGCTACTCATCCCGACGGCACGGCGGCCGGGACGGCCGGCTCGTTCAGCGGCTATCTGACCGTGTGGACGGTGTGTGGCCTGACCGCATTGGCAGCAGCCATCGCGTTGGCCTTCGTCCCGAAGACGGCCTTCAGCGACCAGCCGAGTTCAGCGGAGTAGCTCCAAGATGGTGGCGCCGACCCCGTCGGCGTCGTTGCCGGGCACCGGGTGCAGCCCGGGCCGCTTGAGACTGGCGTGACAGTTGGCCACCACATAGCCGCGTCCGGCCCACTGCAGCATGTCCAGATCGTTGGGCATGTCACCGAAGGCAACCACGTCCTCTGCGGCGATCCCGAGTTCTGCGCACAGCAGAGCCAAGGTGCTGGCCTTGCTGATCCCGGTCGCGGTGAGCTCGATCATCCCGTAGGGATGGCTAGTGGCCGCGTGCGTGAGGGTGAGCCGCTCACCGACGATCGGGGCGGCCAGTTGGGTCATGGTGTCCGAGGCCAGCTCCGGGTGGAAGCCGAGCAGCTTGATCACCTTGCCCAGCGAACTGACCAGCTCCGGGAGGGTGCCCAAGTGGTGGCCGGGCTCGTTGCGTTGCCGCGAGGGCGAGTCGGGCTCACAGCCGAAGCCGGTGCCGGTCTCGAAGCCGAAGCTGATCCCCGGGATCACCGGACGCAGTTCCTCGGCCACCGCCAAGGCCACCTCGGCCGGCAGCGGGAACTCGTGAAGGACCTTGTGGGTGCCCAGTTCGACGACGGCGGCGCCGTTGCTCACGATCACCTGCGGGTGCGCAGAACTGAGCTGGTCGAGCACCCCCAGCCAGCGGCTGGGACGTCCGGTGGCCACCACGAACGGCACCCCGAGCTCGGCTGCTCGCAGCACCGCGGACGCGTTCAGCGGCGACACCTCGCTGCGCGAGTTCAAGAAGGTGCCGTCCAGGTCGGTGGCGATCAGCCGCGGCCGAGTCATAGCCGTGAGTTCGGGCTCGGTGAGCCGGCCGAACCTGACGGCGAGCTTGCCCCCGGCGAGGGGGACGGGCTGGCCGAGGACGGCGAAGAGCTGCTCGGCGACGGTGACGGGCTGGGCGACGCACTGGACGACACGGTCACGGTGGCGTTCGGCGACCCGGTGGTCGGCACCGGAGGCCGCGGGGCCTGCGTCGGTGCCTGTTGGAAGAGCAGGATGGCGATCAGGACCGCCAGTGCGCACAGCAGGATCATCAGCAGCCAGGAGGCCAGGATCGATCCCCAGCCGGCCCGATCGTGGCGGCCCGGCCAGGGCAGCGGCCACAGCTTGGCGATCCCCGGACGCACCTGGTCGATCCAGTGCAGCCGGTAGTCCGGGCCGGTCGGACGGCCTTGGGCAGCCACCCCGATCAGGGCCACGTCGTCCAGAATCCGCTGAGCCTCGGCTACCGAAGCCGCGCTGGCGTCATAGGCCAGAGCCACCCAGGGGGTGTCCGGCAGCTCGTCGCCGACCGCCGGGTCGTCGGTGTCCGGACGGAACCGGACGGCCAGACGTCCGTCGTCCTGACCGTGACCGCCGCGGGCCAACACGGTGTCGATGTGCAGCTGATTGATCAGTCCGGCGAACCGATCCCGGGCCGCGGCATCGCCGGCGGCACCCTCGGACAGCAGGATCACGATGGCTGAGGTGTTCACCGGGTCATGGCCCAGGTAGGCCACACCGGAGGCGGCCGCGGTCAGCCGGGCGTCGATCCAGTAGTCGCCGACCTTCGGCGGATCGGAGGCGAGCAACGGAAACGGCCGCGCGGCAGGCTGGCCGTCCGGGGTCGGTGTGCTCATCTCGTCCAATCGGGCTCGGGAACCGAGGTGAACCCATTGTGCCGCACCTGCGCAGGCCCGCATCCGGCCGCCTGGTTCGGTCACAGGTTGCGGCTACCACCAGCCGGTATCGTTGACCGGGTCTGGAAGGCCAGACGGAACCCAGCGGGAGATCACCTGTGAGTAGTGAGAACGAACCCACCACGGCATCCCAGCCCGGTACCCCGGAGCAGCCGGTGGCCTCAGCGCCTCCGGCCCCGGCCAAGACCGACGCCGCCAAGGCGTCCAAGGTGCTCGGTGAGGCGATCGCCCAGGTGCAGCGGGTCATCGTCGGCCAGGAGCACATGGTCGAGCAGCTGATGGTCGCGCTGTTGGCCAAGGGGCACTGCCTGCTGGAAGGCGTCCCCGGGGTGGCCAAGACGCTGGCCGTACGCAGCTTCGCCACCGTGGTCGGCGGCCAGTTCGCCCGGATCCAGTTCACTCCCGACCTGGTGCCCTCCGACATCGTCGGCACCCGGATCTACTCCGCCCGCGAGGAGAAGTTCGACATCGCGCTGGGCCCGGTGTTCGTGAACTTCGTGCTGGCCGACGAGATCAACCGCGCTCCGGCCAAGGTGCAGTCGGCCATGCTCGAGCTGATGGCCGAGCAGCAGGTCTCGATCGGCGGCCACACCTACCCGGTGCCGCAGCCGTTCATCGTGATCGCCACCCAGAACCCGATCGAGTCCGAGGGCGTCTACCCGCTGCCCGAGGCGCAGCGGGACCGCTTCCTGCTGAAGGTGGACGTGCCCTACCCGCGCGGCAACGAGGAGTTCGAGATCCTGCGCCGGATGAGCGTCAAGCCGCCCACGGCCAACCCGGTGCTCGATCCGGAACTAGTCGCCGAGTTGCAGGAGTTGGCCTCCAACGTCTTCGTGCACAACCTAGTGGCCGAGTACATCGTCCGGCTGGTGCTGGCCACCCGGACCCCGGACGAGTTCGGGATGCCCGACCTGGTCAACGTGATTCAGATCGGCTGCAGCCCCCGAGCTACCCTCGGCCTGGTGGCCGCAGCTCGGGCGCTGGCCTTGATCCACGGACGCGACTACGTGCTGCCCACCGATGTTCAGGCCGTCGCCAAGGACGTGATGAGCCACCGGCTGGTGCTCGGCTTCGACGCCCTGGCCGACAACATCACTCCGGCCCAGGTGATCGAGCGGATCATCGCCATGGTGCCGCCGCCCACCCCGGTGTGGAACAACCAGCAGCGTTCCGCCCAGCCCGCTACCGTCCCCGGCCAGGGCTGATCGCCGGTGAGTGTGTCGCCCGGCTTCGCGCCTCCACCGCCCGAGCTCGGCGCGGTGCGATCGGTGCTGGCCGAGCCGACCACCGCCACCATCCCGCTGAACAAGCTGGCCCCTGAGGCCGCGCTGCGTCGCCTGGAGCTGACCATCGTCCGCCGGCTGGAGGGCTTCCTGCACGGCGATCACCAGGGGTTGCTGCCCGGGCCGGGCTCGGAAGCCAGCGACGCCCGCGAGTACGTCCCCGGGCAGGACGACGTCCGCAAGATCGACTGGGCCGTGACCGCCCGGACCACCGTCCCGTACGTCCGCGACACCGTGGCCGACCGGGAGCTGGAGATCTGGGCGCTCCTGGACGTCACCCCGAGCATGAACTGGGGTACCGAGGGCGTCACCAAGCGCGACCTCGGGATCGCCGCCGTGGCCACCATCGGCTTCCTCTCCCAGAAGATGGGGGACCGGTTCGGTGGGCTGATCATGCGTCCGGATTCGATGAAGCGGCTGCCGGCCCAATCCGGACGGACGGCGCTGTACGCGCTGCTGCGCCGGATGCTCACCGAGCCGATCGTCTCCGACCACACCACCGGCCCGTTCTCGCTGGCTGCCGGGATCGAGCGGCTGCGCCGCACCGAGCGCCGGCGCGGCCTGCGGCTGATCGTCTCGGACTTCCTCACTCCCGGTGACTTCGAGTTGGACCCCAACGTGGAGCCGGAGTGGGAACGTCCGCTGCGCCGGCTGGCGGTCCGCAACCAGGTGCTGGCCGTCGAGGTGGTGGACCGGCACGAGGTCGAGTTCGCCGACGTCGGCGACCTGTTGATCCGTGACCCGGAGACCAGCTTCGAGCGCTATGTGAACACCTCCGATCCGGCCGCCCGGGAACGGATGGACGCCGCGTCAGCCGCCCAGCGCGAGCGGATCCGGGTGGCCCTGCGCCGGGCCGGTGCCGCGCACATCCAGCTGCGCACCGACTCGGACTGGGTGCACGACATCGCCCGGTTCGTGATGGCCTACCGGCGCACGGCCGTGATGCTGCATCAGCCGCCGAGCGGAGTGAGCCGCTGATGTTCTCCTGGCCGACCTTCCTCAACCCCGAACGGCTGTGGATCCTGATCCTGGTTCCGCTGCTGATCGTGGCCTACCTGGTGATCCTGCGGCTGAAGAAGCGGGTCGGGATGCGGTTCACCAACACCTCGCTGCTGGCCCAGGTGATGCCGCGGCAGTCCCAGTGGCGTCGCCACCTGGCGGTCGCGTTGTCGCTGCTCAGCCTGATCGCGTTGAGCCTGGCCTGGGCCCGTCCCAATGGCATCGAGATGGTGCCGCGGGAACGCGCCACGGTCGTCCTGGTGATCGACATCTCGCAGTCGATGGCGGCCACCGACATCAAGCCGAGTCGGCTGGAAGCGGCCAAGCAGGCAGCCCTGGAGTTCGCCAACGATCTTCCGGCCAAGTACAACCTGTCCCTGGTGAGCCTGTCGGGTAACCCGTCGGTGCGGCTGCCACCGACCACCGACCGGACCCAGGCCCGGCTGGCGATCCAGAGCCTGAAGGTGCAGGACTCGACCGCCATCGGTGAGGCCGTGTACGTGAGCCTGGACGCCCTGAAGATGGCCCCGGCCGGCCCGGACGGGGACAAGCGCCCGGCGCCGGGCGCGATCGTCCTGCTGTCCGACGGCCAGAACACGGCCGGCCGCTCTCCGGTGCAGTCGGCCTTCGCGGCCAAGCAGGCCGGGGTGCCGATCTACACGATCGCCTACGGCACCGCCAACGGCCACGTCGACTTGGACGGGGTCCGGCAGTCGGTGCCGCCGGATCCGCAGGCGCTCGCCGAGCTGGCCAGAGACTCCGGCGGCCGCACCTACAGCGCCGAGGACCTCGGCCAGCTGAGCCGGGTCTATGACAACATCCGCAGCGAGGTCGGCCAGACGCCGACCAAGAAGGAGACCACCGCGATCTGGGCCGGCTACGGCCTGGCCTTCGCCGTGGTGGCCGCTCTGGCTGCCGTTTCCTTGGGGGCGAGATGGCCCTGATCCCGACCGAGTTCATGCGTCCCGATCGGCTGTGGTGGCTGCTGATCATCCCCATCCTGGTGGCGCTGTACGTGTTCCTTTTGTGGTGGCGCCGCTCCCGGTCCAAGGCGCATGCCATCACCAACCTGGACCGAGTGCTGCCCAAGCAGCAGGCCTGGAAGCGGCACGTGGCCGTCGGCCTGGCCATCTTGGCGCTGGGGGCGCTGAACATCGCCTTCGCCCAACCCAAGGCCGAGGTGGACGTGCCCAGAGACCGGGCCACCATCGTGCTCACCTTGGACGTGTCGCTGTCGATGCAGGCAACCGATGTGGCCCCGAACCGGTTGGATGCGGCGAAGGCGGCAGCCAAGGAGTTCCTCCAGCTGCTCCCGGTCGGCTTCAACGTGTCGCTGGTCCGCTTCGCCGGCACGGCGGCCGTGGTGGTGCCGCCGACCAGCGATCGGGGAGTGGTGGCGGCAGCCATCGACTCACTGCAGGTGGCCCCGTACACCGCGATCGGCGAGGGGATCTACTCCTCCCTGGACGCCATCGCCCAGGCGCCGCCGGATCCCAACGACCCGGAGGCCACTGCACCGGGCGCGATCGTCCTGCTCAGCGACGGCTTCACCAACATCGGACGAGACTCCGCCGATGCCGCCCGGGAGTCCAAGACCAAGAACATCCCCATCTACACGATCGCCTACGGCACCGCGGGTGGCTACCTGATCGGCGACGGCGGACAGCGGGAGCCGGTCCCGGTGAATCACGCCGAGCTGTCCCAGGTGGCCCGGCTGTCCGGTGGCAAGAAATTCTCGGCCGGCTCGTCGGAGGAGCTGCGGCAGGTGTACGCCTCGATCGCACGTTCGGTCGGCTACGTGAAGGCCGACCAGGAGGTCACCGAGACCTACGCCGGCTATGCGGTCGGCTTCGCTGCGCTGGCCGTGCTGGCCATGATGTCGCTGGCCGCCCGCTGGCCCTGATCGGTCAGCCGACAGCCGGATAGCTGCGCTGGCCGAAGATGGCCGTCCCCACCCGGACCACGGTGGCGCCATGCTGGATGGCCAGTTCGAAGTCTCCGGACATCCCCATCGACAACTCGTCGTAGCTTTGGCCTTCGATCCCCTGATCGCGCAGTTGCGCCTGCACCTGCTGCATCCGGACGAAGCAGGCCCGCACCTGATCCTCGATCGGCGAGGGCAGCGCCAGGGTCATCAGGCCCCGCACCCGCAGCGCATCGAAGCTGGTCAGGGCGGCCGCGAAGGCGGGAACCTGTTCCGGCGGCAGCCCGAACTTGGAGTCCTCGGCGGAGGAGTTCACCTGGATCAGGACGTCCAGCTGGCGTCCCTCGGCCTGGAGGCGGCGATCCAGCTCTGCGGCCAGCGCCAGTGAGTCCAGCGCCTGGAACTCACTGGCGAAGCGAGCGACCAGCTTGGCCTTGTTCGACTGCAGGTGGCCGATCATCACCCACTCCAGGTCGGCGAGCTGGGCCAGCTCTGCGGCCTTGGCCTCGGCCTCCTGGGCCTTGTTCTCGCCGAACCGCCGGTAGCCGGCCGCGTGGGCGGCCAGTACGTCCGAGGCCGGCCGGGTCTTGGAGACCGGCAGCAAAGCCACCGACTCGGGGGCCCGTCCGGCGTTGTGGCAGGCCACCGAGATCCGGGCCCGCACCGTTGCCAGGTTCGCCGCGATCTGGGTCATATCCCTAGCTAACCAGACTTGCTCAGCCCGCACCTGCTGGTCTTCGTTGGTGGCCGGGTGCACAATGGCGATGACTCCCGACATGGCTGAGGTTGCTGGGGAAGGTAAATCTCAGCGATCGGGGATCAGATGGATCACACGCGCGGGATCATTCAGATCCACTCCGCGCCCGCTGCACTGCGCCCACATCTGGAGTGGGCGATCGGTGCGGTGTTCGGGCATCCGATCGAGCTCAGCTGGAGCGATCAGCCCGCCGAGCCACGCACTCTGCGCTCCGAGTACTCCTGGCGCGGTCCGGCCGGCACCGGCGCCCAACTGACCAGTGCGCTGAAGGGTTGCCTGCGGGCCCGGTTCGAGGTGACCGAAGAGGCCAGTGCCGCCGGGGCGGGCAGCCGCTGGGCCTACACCCCGGCGCTGGGCCTGTTCGCGGCCACCATCGGTGAACACGGCGACATCATGATTCACGAGGACCGGCTCAAGCAGGCGCTGCTGGCCGATGCGCTGGGTCGGCGCAGCCTGGCCGAGGGAGTGGCCGAGTTGCTCGGCGCCCGCTGGGACGACGAACTCGAGGTGTTCCGGCAGGCCGGAGCCGGACAGCCCGTCCGCTGGCTGCACCAGGTCGGCTAGCCCCCACTTTCCTCGCACGCTGTGAGTTGGGCGGCGATGTCGCCGCTGAAGTCACAGCGTGCGACGTCGGAGAGGCGCGGAGGGACGATCAGAGCGGGATGTTGCCGTGGAACCCGCGCTGGCCGGTGTCGGCATTGCGGATGGCTTCGGCCAACGCGGACTTCGTCCGGGCCGGGGTGATGATCTCGTCGACAACCCCGATCTCGACGGCCTTCTCGACGCCACCGGCGATCCGCTCGTGCTCGGCGGCCAACTCGGCCTCCACCTGAGCCAGCATGTCCGGGGGCACCTCGGCCAGCGTGCGCCGGTGCAGGATCCGGATGGCCGCCACCGGGCCCATGACCGCGATCTCGGCGCCCGGCCAGGCGAACACCCGGGTCGCGCCCAGCGAGCGGGCGTTCATGGCGATGTAGCCGCCGCCATAGGCCTTGCGGGTGACCAGGGTGACCCGGGGGACGGTGGCCTCGCCGAAGGCGTGCAGCAGCTTGGCGCCGCGCCGGACGACCCCGTCCCACTCCTGGCCGACGCCGGGCAGGTAGCCGGGCAGATCGACCAGCACCACCAGCGGCACCCCGAAGGCGTCACAGAAACGGACGAACCGGGCCGCCTTCTCCGCGCTGAGCGAGTCCAGGCAGCCGCCCAGCCGCAGCGGGTTGTTGGCCACCACACCGACCGTCCGGCCACCCAGGCGGCCCAGGGCGATGGTCACGTTCGGTGCCCAGCGGGCGTGCAACTCGAAGGTGCTGCCCTCGTCGAGGACGGCGTCGATCAGCGGGTGCACGTCGTAGGCGCGCTTGGGGGACTCCGGCAGCAGGTCGGCCAGCTCGGTGTCGGCCACCTCGCCGACCCGGCCCTGGGCGGCCAGCAGCGTGGTCACGGTGCGGGCCCGCAGCAGGGCGTCCGCCTCGTTGTCGGCGATCACGTGCGCCACCCCGGACTTGCGGCCGTGAGTGTCCGGGCCGCCCAACCGGAGCATGTCGACGTCCTCGCCGGTGACCGAGCGGACCACGTCCGGGCCGGTCACGAAGATGCGTCCGGTCGGGGCGATGATCACCACATCGGTGAGCGCCGGCCCGTAGGCGGCACCACCGGCGGCGGCACCGAGCACCACCGAGATCTGCGGGATCTTGCCCGAGGCCTGGGTCATGGCGTGGAAGATCAGGCCGACCGCATGCAGGCTCAGCACGCCTTCAGCCAGCCGGGCACCGCCGGAATGCCAGATCCCGATGATCGGGATCCGCTCGATCATGGCCTGCCGGTAGGCCTGGACGACGACCTCGCAGCCGTCCACCCCCATGGCGCCGCCCATCACGGTGGCATCAGAGCAGAACGCCACCACCCGGGAACCGTTCACGGTTCCGCGCGCGGCCAGCATGCCGGACTGGTCGTCGGCGCTGAGCAGCTCCAGCGAGCCCGGGTCGAGCAGGGCAGCCAGCCGAGCGTTCGGGTTGCGCGGATCCTCCTCGCGGGGGAGGCGGGGCGGCTTGGCAACGGCGTGAGTCATGCGATCCTCCTGATCGGCCAAAGCCGGTTTCGGGTAGCCCGCGATGGCCGCACCGGGTGCGGCCTGCGGTGAAGAAGGTCAGCGGTTGAAGTTGGCGTTGGTGACGACGATGGCCACGTTGTGGCCGCCGAAACCGAACGAGTTGTTGATGCCGGCCAGATCGCCGGACGGCAGCGGACGGGCCACATTTGCGGCGATGTCGATGCCCAGATCGGGCTCGGGATCTTCCAGGTTGATCGTCGGCGGCACCATCCGGTCCCGCAGCGCCAGCACGGTGGCGATAGTCTCCAGGGCGCCGGCGCCGCCGAGCAGATGCCCGGTCATCGACTTGGTGGAGGTGACCACGCAGCCGTCGGTGGCATCACCCAGCCCGGTTCGAATCGAACCGGCCTCGGTGACGTCGCCCTGTGGGGTCGAGGTGCCGTGCGCATTGATGTGCCGGATGTCGGACGGGCTCAGCTTGGCGTCGACGATGGCCTTGATCATGGCCCCGGACTGGCCTTCGCCGGTCGGATCGGGCTGGACGATGTCGTGGCTGTCGGCGGTGATCCCGCTTCCGGCGATGGTGCCGTAGATCTTGGCACCGCGGGCCAGCGCATGTTCGAGGGTCTCGATCACCATGACCGCCGACCCCTCGCCCATCACGAAGCCGTCCCGGCCGCGATCCCACGGACGGGAGGCGCCCTGGGGGTCGTCGTTGCGGCGGCTGAGCGCCTGCATCTGGCCGAAGGCGGCCAGCGGCAGCGGATGGATCGTGGCCTCGGTGCCGCCGACCACGGCGACATCGGCCCGGCCCAGCCGCAGCTGGTCCACGGCCAGTGCGATGGCCTCGTTGGACGACGCGCAGGCCGACACCGGGGCGTGCACCCCGGCCTTGGCGTGGACGGCCAGGCCGACGTTCGCAGCCGGGGCGTTGGCCATGAGCATGGGGATGGTGAATGGGCTGACCCGGCGATAGCCCTTGTCGCGCTGGGCGTCCCAGTTGTTCAGCAGAGAGTGCAGGCCGCCGATTCCGCTGGCCACCGAGACGCTCAGCCGGTGCGGATCCACCTGGGAGCCTTCCTCGGCTTCCCAGTCGAAGCCGGCGTCGGTCCAGGCCTCCTGGGCGGCGATCAGAGCCAGCTGGGTCGAGCGATCCAGTCGGCGAGCCTTCACTCGATCGATGATGGTGGACGGATCGACGGCCACGTAGGCCGCGATCCGTGCCGGCAGTTCGGCCGCCCATTCCTCGGTGATGGCGCTGACGCCGGAGCGTCCAGCGAGCATTCCGGCCCAGGTGGACGCCAAGTCTCCGCCCAACGGCGTGGTGGCGCCGAGGCCGGTGATCACGATCTCAGTCATGCAAGCTCCCTGGAGTGGTGGTCGACTGCGGGTGTGGTGGACGGCCGGCGGTGCCGCCCCGCGGTTCGGGGGCGGCTACCGGCCAGGGGTGAGTCAGCTGTGCGCCTCGATGTAGGCGACGGCGTCGCCCACGGTCTTCAGGTTCTTGGACTCCTCGTCGGGGATGGTGACCCCGAACTTCTCCTCGCAGCCGACCAGGATCTCGACCATGGCGAGGCTGTCGACGTCCAGGTCATCGACGAAGGACTTGTCCAGCTGGACGTCCTCGACGGCGACACCGGCGACGTCGTTGACGAGCTCGGCGAGGCCGGCGCGGATCTCTTCGGTGGTGGCCATTTCATATCTCCTTGTGTTGTGGGTCTTGGGTCCGGGCGGAGCCGGAGGTTCAGGGAAGGGTGATCACTTGGCCGGAGTACACCAGCCCGGCTCCGAAGCCGATGATCAAAGCGGTCTGGCCACTCTTGGCCTCGCCGGAGCTCAGCAGGGCGTCCATGGCCATCGGGATGGTGGCCGCGGAGTTGTTGCCGAGGTGCTGGATGGTCCGGGCCACCACGACATGCTCGGGCAGCTTCAGGTAGCGCAGCAGGGTGTCGGTGATCCGGTTGTTGGCCTGATGCGGGATGAACACGTCCAACTGCTCAGGGCTGATTCCGGCGGCGTCGAGAGCCTGCTTGGCGGCCCCGGCGATGAAGGTGGTGGCCCACTTGAAGACCGCGCGTCCGTCCATGCCGAGCTTGGGGAAGGTGCCCTCGGCCACGGCCTTCTGCCAGTCGGCGGTCTGCCAGATGACGCCCTCCTGGGCGCCGTCCGAGCCCCAGATGACCGGGCCGATCCCGTTGGTCTCACTCGGGCCGACCACCACGGCGCCGGCGCCGTCCCCGAACAGGAAGGCGGTGCCGCGGTCGGTCAGGTCGGTGATGTGGCTGATGGTCTCGCCGGCGATCACCAGGACGTACTCGGCCTGGCCGGCCCGGACGATCGACTCGGCCTGGGCCAGCGCGTAGCTGAACCCGGCGCAGGCGGCCGAGATGTCATAGGCCGCGGCGTCGCCGATGCCCAGCTCGGCGGCCAGCTTGGGAGCCAGCGCCGGGGTCTGGTGGTAGTGCGAGATGGTCGACAAGATCACGGCGCCGATCGTGGACGGCTCGAGCCCGGAACGCTCGATGGCCTTGCCGGCCGCCTCGAGGCAGAGGGTCTCGATGGTCTCGCCCTCGGCCACCCAGCGGCGCTCCTTGATGCCGGTGCGCTGGGTGATCCACTCGTCGGAGGAGTCGATGTACTGCAGCATGAACTCGTTGTCGATCACGCGCGACGGGGTCGCCGAGCCGACGCTGAGGATTCGTGCGTACTTGGCGCCGGTGCTGGCCTTGAGTTCGGTCACTGAGCTGCTCCTGCTTCGGTTGCGGGGTAGAGCCGGATCAGCGGCTGGCCCGGGGCTACCGGGTCACCGTCCTCGACCAGCCATTCGGTAACGATGCCGTCGTGGGTGGCGCGGACCTCGACGCTGTCGCGCAGGTTGGCCGCGGTGCCGATCACAGTGCCGGCGGCCAGCGCCTGGCCGGTCTCGATGCCGGACGCCTTGGTGAACTCGCCCTTGATCGGGGAGACCAGCATCCGCCACGACGGGGTGCTGGCCAGCGGGTTGGCCCAGCCGGCGTCGCCGTGACGGGCCACGAAGTCCTGGGCGTCGGCCAGCTGGTCGGGAGTGTTCAGGCTGAACAGCTCGATGCCCTTGAGGTTGCGCTTGGCGATCCCGGTCAGAGTGCCGGCCGGCGGCAACTCCAGCAGCCCGGTGACGCCGATCTCGGCCATGGTGGCCAGGCACAGATCCCAGCGGACCGGGTTGGCCACCTGCTTGACCAGGCGAGCCAGGTACTCCCGGCCGGACTGGACGACCTGGCCGTCGGCATTGGACAGCAGCCGGGTCCGCGGATCGTGGGTGGTGATCGCTCGGGACAGCCGCTCCAGGTGAGCCACGGCCGGCTCCATATGGACGGTGTGGAAGGCGCCGGCCACGCTCAGCTGGATCAGCCGGGCCTTGGCCGGGGGATTGGCCTGCAGGTCGGCCAGCTGCTCGACGGTGCCGGCAGCCACGACCTGGCCGGAGCCGTTGTTGTTGGCTGCGGTGAGCCCGGCAGCGGCGATGGCGGCCTGCACCTCGTCCGGGTCGCCACCGATGACGGCCATCATCGAGGTGGGCCGGACGGCGCTGGCGGCGGCCATCTGGGCGCCCCGCTCGCGGACGAACACCATGGCCTGCTCGGCCGACAGGACTCCGACGGCGGCGGCTGCGGTGATCTCACCCACGCTGTGGCCGGCTGCCACTCCGGTGCGGCGGAAGCCGTCGGTGGGCTGCGGGAACAGTTCGAGGGCGGTCAGCAGGCCGGCGGCTACCAGCAGCGGCTGGGCGATGGCGGTGTCCCTGATGGTCTCGGCGTCAGCCTGCGTGCCGTAGTGGGCCAGGTCGATCCCGGCCACCGTGGACAGCCAGTTCAGTCGATCGGCGAAACGGCGCTCTTCGAGCCAGGGGCCGAGAAAACCGGGGGTTTGGGCGCCCTGTCCGGGCGCAACGATTGCGAGCACTCCACAACTGTGTCGATAAAGCAGGGCCGCCGAGGCCGCGAGCACGACGAAAAAGATGCCGTCAGATTTGTAGGTTTCCTACAACGACTCAGCGCGGCTGGCCGAGGAGCGAGGGTGTCGATTGTCGGTTCTGCTCAACCCAGCAGGCGACCCAGGGTCAGCGCCAGCCGTAGCGCATAGGCGTCCCGGGACTCGCTGGGCGAGTAACCGGTGATGTCCTGGATCCGCCGCAGGCGGTAGCGGACCGTGTTCGGGTGGACGAACAGCGCCCGCGCCGTCGCCTCGATCGACGAGTTCGACTCGAAGTAGACCGCCAGCGTGTCGATCAGATCGCCGGCATCGGCCAGCGGGTGGTAGAGCTCGGTCGACAACGCCCGCCGGGCGTGGCCGTCCCCGGCAAGGGCGCGTTCGGGCAGCAGGTCCCGGGCGGCCACCGGACGCGGCGCCTGCGGCCAGGCGGACGCCGACCGCAGCCCGGACAGCGCGGCCCGGGCGCTGCTCACCGCCTCACCCAGGCTGTGCACCACCGGACCGACCACCACCTGGCCGGGTCCGAACTGATCGACGAAGGCGGCCACTGTGGCCACCAGCTCGGTGGTCGAGGCCAACCGCCCGCCGAGCACGACGACCAGTCGGTCTCCCTGAGGGGCGGCCAGGACGTCCAGTGACTCGGCCTGGGCCACGGCCCGGATCGCCTCGACGGCGCGGACCGGATCGGCCGGAGCGGTGCCGATCGCCACCGCGATGTCGGGAGTGGCCAGCCAGCCCAGCGTCGAGGCCCGGGAGACCACAGCTTCGTCGGCGTCGCCGCGGAGCACGGCGTCCACCACCATGGCTTCGAGCCGGGCGTCCCAGGCGCCGCGGGCTTCGGCGGCCCGGGCATAGACCTTGGCCGCGGCGAAGGCGATCTCCCGGGAGTAGCGCAGAATGCCGATTCGCAACGGGAGTTGCTCGCTCTCCGGCATGGTGGCGATGCGTTCCTCGACGGTCTCGATGGTGCTGCGCACCAGGTCGACTGTCTGGTTCAGTGCGATCCGCCGGGCCAGGGCGCGCGGCGCGGCATCGAAGGCCGCGGACGGGTCCGCACCCTCACCGCCACTGGCGAACCAGCTGATGAAGCCGTCGATGCCGGCTCGAGCCACCACGGTGATCCAGGAGCGATGTTCGGCGTCCAGCTCGCCGAACCAGGGGTGCTCGGCGGCAATCCGGGCCAGGGCTCGGGTGGTCAGCCCGGCGGCCTCTGCGCCCAGTTCGCGGGCGCTCGCGGCCCGCGCTTCCGGTGCCGGCCACCAGGACTGATCGGTTGCAGTCATCGACTCTCGATCTCGGCGACGCGGCGCTCGACGATCAGGGCGATCAGTTCCTCGGTGAGGGGATGCTCCAGGGTGAAGTGGATGCTGCCCTTGGTGGTCTGCAGCTCAGGGCTGGCCTGGACGGCCGCGCTGACCACGGCAGAGGAGAAGGGGTAGAGCGAGAAGTCCTTGGCGCCGACCCGGAAGCCGATCACCGGCTTGCCTTTGTGCAGCAGGCAGGGGATCGCGTAGCTGACTCCTTCGATGGCGTCGGGGAGCTGCTGACGGGCGGCCTCGGTCAGCCGGGTCAGCAGTGCGGCGGCCTCGTCCGGGCTACCCGAAATCAGTTCGGAGAGAGCTCCCATGAGCCGAATCCTAGGGTGCGGGGCCGTCGAGTGGGGCGGCTCGGCGACCAACTTCGCGCCCGCGGGAATAATCCGGACGGTCGAGGAACTGCTAATAATCGGGCCGCCAAGTGCCCTGAGCGCTCCTGACCACATCCCCGAGCCGATCCTGCCGGGTAAGGTCAGCCTTGCTCGATGATCTCGAGCTGTACCACCGAAAGGCACCGAACCGTGGCAAGTCGCGACCAAGCCGGCCCGATCCTGAACGGATTGCCGACCAACCTTCCCGACATCGATTCCGAGGAGACCGCCGAGTGGCTGGAGTCCCTCGACATGCTCCTGGACGATTCCGGCCGCAACCGGGCCCGCTACATCATGTTGCGGCTCCTGGAGCGCGCTCGCGACAAGCACGTCGGTCTCCCGGCGCTGACCGCGACCGACTACGTCAACACGATTCCGGCCGACCAGGAGCCCTGGTACCCCGGCGACGTCGAGCTTGAGCGCAAGTTCCGCCGCCTGGCCCGCTGGAATGCCGCGATCATGGTGCACCGTGCCCAGCGCCCCGGCGTCGGCGTCGGCGGCCACATCTCCACCTACGCGTCCTCGGCGACGCTGTATGAGGTGGGCTTCAACCACTTCTTCCGCGGCAAGGATCACCCCGGCGGCGGCGACCAGGTCTTCTTCCAGGGCCACGCCAGCCCCGGCATGTACGCCCGCGCCTTCCTTGAGGGACGGCTCAGCGAGAGCCAGATGGACGGCTTCCGGCAGGAGAAGAGCCACATCGTCGACGGACGTCCGGTCGCGCTTCCGTCGTACCCGCACCCGCGGCAGATGCCGGAGTTCTGGGAGTTCCCGACCGTGTCGATGGGCCTGGGTCCGATCAACGCGATCCACCAGGCGCAGTTCAACAAGTACCTGGCCAACCGCGGCCTGAAGGACACCACCGACCAGCACGTCTGGGCCTTCCTGGGCGACGGCGAAATGGACGAGGTGGAGAGCCGCGGCGCGCTGCAGCTGGCCGCCTACGAGCAGCTGGACAACCTGACCTTCGTGGTGAACTGCAACCTGCAGCGCCTGGACGGCCCGGTCCGCGGCAACGGCAAGATCATGCAAGAGCTGGAGAGCTTCTTCCGTGGCGCCGGCTGGAACGTCATCAAGGTGGTCTGGGGACGCGGCTGGGATCCGCTGCTGTCGGCCGACAACGACGGTGCGCTGCTCAACCTGATGAACGCCACCACCGACGGTGACTTCCAGACCTTCAAGGCCAACGACGGCGGCTACGTCCGCGAGCACTTCTTCGGCCGCGATCCGCGGACCGCCTCGATGGTGGCCGACTGGTCCGACGACCGGATCTGGAAGCTCACCCGCGGTGGCCACGACTACCACAAGGTGTACTCGGCCTACCAGGCAGCCATGGAGTTCAAGGGCGCACCGACCGTGATCCTGGCCCACACCATCAAGGGTTACTTCCTGGGCAGCCACTTCGCCGGCCGCAACGCCACCCACCAGATGAAGAAGCTGGCTCTGGACGACCTCAAGCAGTTCCGCGACCGGCTCGACATGCCGATCAGCGACGCCGTGCTGGAGGAGAACCCCTACCAGCCGCCGTACGTGAACCCCGGCCCCGAGGACGAGCGGATCGCCTACGTCCTGGAGCGTCGCAAGGCGCTGGGCGGTTGGGTTCCGGAGCGTCGCGATGTGGCCAAGCCGCTGCCGCTGCCGGCGCAGAGCGCCTACGCCGCGGTCAAGCAGGGCTCGGGTCAGCAGCCGGTGGCCACCACCATGGCGTGGGTGCGGCTGCTCAAGGATCTGATGCGTGACAAGGGCTTCGGCCCGCACGTCGTCCCCATCATTCCGGACGAGGCGCGCACCTTCGGGATGGACTCGTTCTTCCCGACCATCAAGATCTACAACCCGCACGGCCAGAACTACACGCCGGTCGACCACGAGCTGATGCTCGCTTACCGGGAAAGCCCCAAGGGTCAGATCCTGCACATGGGCATCAACGAGGCGGGTTCGGTCGCGGCCTTCACCGCCGCCGGATCGTCCTACGCCACCCACGGCGTGCCGATGGTGCCGATCTACGTCTTCTACTCGATGTTCGGCTTCCAGCGCACCGCGGACGCGATCTGGGCCGCGGCTGACCAGCTGTCCCGCGGCTTCATGATCGGGGCCACGGCCGGGCGCACCACGCTGACCGGCGAGGGCACCCAGCACATGGACGGGCACAGCCACCTGCTGGCTGCCACCAACCCGGCAGTGGTCGCCTACGACCCGGCCTACGGCTATGAGATCGCCCACATCATGGAGGACGGTCTGCGCCGGATGTACGGGGAGAACCCCGAGAACGTCATCTACTACCTGACCGTCTACAACGAGCCCATGCCGCAGCCGGCCGAGCCGGAGAACGTCGATGTCGAGGGCATCGTCAAGGGCATGTACCTGCTCAAGGAGGGCAACTTCGACGGTGTCGGGGCGGACGCCCGCCGCGCGCAGCTGCTCGCCTCCGGCGTCGGCGTGGCCTGGGCCCTGGAAGCCCAGGAGCTGCTCAAGAAGGACTTCGGAGTGGTTGCCGACGTCTGGAGCGTGACCAGCTGGAACGAACTGCGTCGTGACGGCCTGATCTGCGACGAGCAGAAGTTCCTGCACCCTGATCAGCCGGCGCAGGTTCCCTGGGTCACCCAGAAGCTGCAGGGCCGTCCCGGCCCGGTGCTGGCGGTCTCCGACTTCATGCGGGGCGTCCAGGATCAGATCATCAACTGGGTTCCGCAGCGCTTCGCTTCGCTGGGTGCTGATGGCTTCGGCTTCTCCGACACTCGGGCGGCGGCTCGTCGCTTCTTCCACATCGATGGGCCTTCGCTGGTGGTTCGGACCCTGCAGGAGCTTGCTGCGGCCGGCGAACTGGACGCTTCCGAGGCGGCGCGGGCGGCCGAGATCTACCACCTGAACGACATCTCGGCCGGTGCTTCCGGTGCAGTTGGCGGCGACTCCTGAGTGATCCGTCTTTCCTCGGCGGTCCGGATCTGGCAGGCTGAAAGCCAATCAGATTCTGGACTGGCCGAGAGAGGTGTTGAGCGCGTGAGTACCGCGCCCGGATCGACCACCGGTTCCCCGGTGGCCGCGTTGGGATTGACCGCTGGCCAGGTGGTTCAGGAACTCGGCTGGGACGAGGACGTCGACGAGGGTTTGCGCTCGGCGATTCTGGACGCCATCGGCGAGGATTTCGTCTACGAGGCCATCGAGGCTGTCGATGTCGTGCTGCTGTGGTGGCGCGAGGACGACGGCGATCTCGGTGACGGTCTGGTGGATGCACTGACCGATCTGGCGGCCGGGGGAGCGATCTGGCTGCTGAGCCCGAAGGTGGGCCGCGACGGTTACCTGGATCCTTCGGACCTGGCCGAGGCGGCGCTGACTGCAGGCCTGGCCATGGCCAACTCGGTCTCGGTCGGCAAGCTCTGGCAGGCCCACAAGCTGGTTCGGCCGAAGGGCGGACGCCGCTAGCCGCGGGCTCGTCCACTGGCGCGTGTGGCCGGTGTCGATGAGCGTGGTCAGCGATCACGCGAACCGTCGCTCGATTCGGCGCTGAGTTCAGTGCGGCGCGCCTCACACCAGTTCCGCGTTCCGAGGGCCTGGCCCCTAGGATGTCCGGGCGGGGCGCATAGCTCAGTTGGTTAGAGCACCTCCCTTACAAGGAGGGGGTCGGGGGTTCGAGTCCCTCTGCGCCCACCGATTGGACGTTTGCCGTGTACCGGCCCTCCTGCCGGGCCTCGGGAGGCCCGGCAGGGTCAGGCACTAGGCGCTCGGGTAGTTGTTGTAGGCGTCGTTGAAGTGCGCGTAGTAGGCGTCGTACAACGGCTTGCTGTCCTGAAGTCGCATCAGGATGTTGTCCTGGTCGCGCAGCGCTGACTCAGTCAGGTTGTGGCTACCCACCAGAACCCAGGTGTGCGCGTTGTTGGCGCCTTCGGAGACCAGGATGACCTTGTCGTGGATCGCGCCCTTGTGGACCGAGATGCCGGCCCGCTTGAACTTGGCGAGGTTGCCGTCGCCCATCGCGTCGCCATCGCCGACCATGATCCAGACCTTGCAGCCGCCGGCCTTCAATGAGACCAGCTTGTCGGCAACTGCGGATCGACTGTCGCTGAAGGACGCTTGCATCACGCGAATCCGGCAGTTCGAGTCGGGCGAGATGTTGTCGAGCCGGTTAGCGACCAGGTCGGTGTTCTGTTCGGGGGAGACGAACACCGTGGAGTTGCTGGCGCTGGATCCGAAGTAGCCGCGCGGCATCGATGCCACGTAGTAGTCGTTGCCAGGGTAGTTGCGGGTGCCTGCCCACATCGGGTTCCACACCTGGGACATGTAGCCGTCATAGAGACTCTCGTCGTCGTAGATCGTGACCGAGTTGTTGAACTGCTCAGCGCCCGAGGGCGTGGTCAGGTTGGCTGACGACACCCAGACCACGTTCGAGCGGCTGGTTCCCTGGTTGTCCTTGGTCTGGCTGATCAGCATGTACTTGGCGTGCATGAGGCCGCCGGAAGCGTTGGAGAGGCATCCTCCGGAGGTGCCGGTCCCGCAGATCCTCATCCGGCTGTCGAGCAAGGTGGCGAGAGCCCTCAGCTGAGCAGTCCTGTGACTGGAGGTTCCGTCGGCGACCACGTACACCGATACGCCGCGGGCAACCGCGTCGCGAAGGCTGTCGACGATGTTGTCCCGAGTCAAGTAGTAGATGCCGAGACGGATCTCGGCTCCGGCTGGGGCATCGGCGATCAGACGCCGTAGCTTGTCGTGATGCGCCCAGTCTGCGCCGCCGGCGCTGATCGGGTTGTTGAAGGTGACCTCTACTTGGCGACTACCGACCGTGACCTGAGTCTCTGAAGCCTCCGCCGGTAGGGCGGGGAGCATCGCCGAGGTCAGTAGCACGACAGCGCCGAGAGCGGCTGTGAGGGTGCGTCGAATCATCATGGACGCATCATTTCCCCATCTCGCCGACCCCACCGCGCGGTGCGCAAGTTGGCAGCTTTTCGACCAGTGCGCCTCCGCGGAGGCCGTAACGGCCCCCACCTCTCGTCGAGGCCCGTGTCGGGCGAGCCCATGTGGGCCGCCGGAGCCGGCACAACTCCAGGTTCCTGGGTCCAGGCCGCTCTCGGCTGCTGATTCCGGTGCCGGAGCGGCCCCCGACCGTCGAAGTCGCCGCTGCCGGGGCCATCGCATTGCTGATTCTTCAATTTCCGACGTTGATGAGGTTAATTCATTGTTAATCAGTCTCGTCTGGTACTTGAGGGTTTGCGGGGGCATTCTCCTGATGAATGAGAGGGTAACCTCTTGTTCCGCGAGGGTGGTCCTGCGATAGTGCCCGGACCTCTCCGGGCATGGCTGCGCCGCAGGCTTACGCCTAGTCGCAGGGGAAAAGTAAAATGCCCGCCACGAACCTGGGAACGTTCTGCGGGCACTGCCGGGGGGCAGGGGGTCCAGTTCAGGGGAACTGGGCTGTGAGGCGATCGGCTCGGGGGGAACCACCCGCCTCGAGAAGAACTCTACGCACCGAAATGCGGGGATAGCAACCCCGATTGCCAGACAATTTCGAATGCATTCTTCTGGCTACTTAACCAGTCCCCCTAATAGGTGACAGGTCGGTCACTCGCTCGGGTGACGGCCAGGCGGCCGGGCCGGGCAGCCCGGTTCGGGTACCGCTCACGGTAAAGTAGTCAACTGTGACCGCTGCAGACCTCCAGGCCGATCTGGCCGTCCTCGACCGCACTCTTCAGTCGATCGAGGCCGTCCTCGACCCAGCGGCCAAGAAGGCCGAGATTGCCGAGCTCGCCGAGCAGGCGGCAGCCCCTGACCTGTGGGACGACCAGGACAATGCCCAGGCCGTCACCTCGAAGCTTTCCCGGCTGCAAGCCGAGGTGGACCGGATCACCGCCTTGCGGGGACGAGTGGACGATCTCGGCGTGCTGATCGAACTCGCCGTGGAGGAGGACGATCCGGCCACTCTCTCCGAGGCGCAACGCGACTTGAAGGGACTGTCCGCCGACATCGAGGCGCTCGAGATCCGCACCCTGCTGGCCGGTGAGTACGACCAGCGCGATGCGCTGGTGACGATTCGCGCCGAAGCCGGCGGTGTCGACGCGGCCGACTTCGCGTCCATGCTGTTGCGGATGTACCTGCGCTGGGCCGAGCGGCACGGCTACGCCACCGAGGTTTACGACACCTCCTTCGCCGAGGAGGCCGGGATCAAGTCGGCCACCTTCACCGTGAAGGAGCCGTTCGCCTACGGGATGCTCTCGGTCGAGCAGGGCACTCATCGGTTGGTTCGGATCAGCCCCTTCGACAACCAGGGGCGCCGCCAGACCTCCTTCGCCGGAGTCGACGTGCTCCCGGTCACCGAGGAGACCGACCACATCGACGTCCCCGAGGCCGACATCCGGGTGGACGTGTTCCGCTCGTCCGGCCCTGGTGGGCAGAGCGTGAACACCACCGACTCGGCGGTCCGGATCACCCACCTGCCTACCGGCCTGGTGGTGTCCTGCCAGAACGAGAAGTCCCAGCTCCAGAACAAGGCGGCAGCCTTGCGGGTCCTGCAGTCTCGACTGCTCGAGCGGGCGCGGGCCGAGAAGGAAGCCGAGATGCGTGGCCTGAAGGGCGACGCCGGCAACTCCTGGGGCTCGCAGATGCGCTCCTACGTGCTGCACCCGTATCAGATGGTCAAGGACCTGCGCACCGAGCATGAGGTGGGCAACCCGGACGCCGTCTTCGACGGTGACATCGATGCCTTCATCGACGCCGGGGTGCGCTGGCGCCGTCAACAGGGAGAGCGCTGACCCGGCAAGGTAGCCACTGACACGCCGCACGGCTTGTCGGGGGCGATTGGTGACGTCCTCTAGACTCCTGCTTGACCGATCCTCAGGATTTCTTAAGCTTGCTTCCCCAATGTCTACCGGGACGGTCAGTTCACTGTGATCAGATTCGAGAACGTCACAAAGACCTACGACGGTCAGTCGAAGCCTGCCCTCAACAACGTGACCGTGGAGATCGCCAAGGGTGAGTTCGCCTTCCTGGTCGGAACGTCCGGCTCGGGCAAGTCCACCTTCCTGCGGCTGATCCTGCGCGAGTACCTGCCTACCAGCGGGCACATCCACGTGGCCGGCCAGGACCTGACCCGGATGCACGGCTGGAAGGTACCCGGACTGCGCCGTCGGATCGGCACGGTGTTCCAGGACTTCCGGCTGCTGCCGGGCAAGACCGTCAACGAGAACGTGGCGTTCGCGCTGCAGGTGATCGGCAAGTCGAACTCGGTGATCCGCAAGATCGTCCCGGAGACCCTGGAACTGGTCGGCCTGGAAGGCAAGGGTGACCGGCTGCCTGAGGAGCTTTCCGGTGGCGAGCAGCAGCGGGTGGCGATCGCCCGCGCCTTCGTGAACCGTCCGGCGATCCTGATCGCCGATGAGCCCACCGGAAACCTCGACCCGGCCACCAGCGTCGGGATCATGAAGCTGCTGGATCGGATCAACCGCTCCGACACCACGGTGGTGATGGCCACCCACGACGCCAACATCGTCGACCAGATGCGTAAGCGAGTGATCGAGCTGTCCAACGGCGAGCTCGTCCGTGACCAGACCAAGGGTGTGTATGGCTACCAGTGATCAGCAGTTGAGCGCGGGAGGCCGACGATGAGGCACACCTTCACCGAGGCGTGGTCCGGACTGCGCCGCAATGCGTCGATGGCAGTCGCGGTCGTGGTCACCATCTGGGTCTCGCTGACTCTGTTCGGCACCGGCCTGCTGGTCGCCCAGCAGGTGGATCGGCTCAAGGACGAGTGGTACGACAAGATCGAGATCAGCGTCTTCCTGTGCGTCCCGGACTCGCCGGGGGCCAACTGTGAGGACGGCGTGGGCACCACGGACGCTCAGCGCCAAGCCATCGAGCAGACCCTTCGCGCCAATCCTGAGGTGGCCGAGGTCTACTACGAGTCCAAGGAGCAGGCCTACCAGCAGTTCAAGGAGTTCTACGCCGACAATCCGGTGCTGCAGTCGACCACGGTCGAGATGATGCAGGACTCGTTCCGGGTGAAGCTGAAGAACCCCGAGGAGTATCTCGGGGTGGTCTCGGCAGTGACCGGGATGCCCGGCGTCCAGCTCGTCCAGGACCTGCGCAAGATCTTGGATCCGATGTTCGCCTGGCTGAACCTGGCCCGCTGGGCCACGGTCGGGCTGAGCGGCCTGCTGCTGTTGGCCGCCGCGCTCCAGATCGGCAACACCATCCGGATGGCCGCCTTCTCCCGACGGCGGGAGATCGGCATCATGCGGCTGGTCGGCGCGTCGAACTGGTACATCATGCTGCCCTTCCTGATGGAGTCGTTGGTGGCTGCCATCGGCGGAGCGGCGCTGGCCTGTCTGACCTTGGCCGGTGTCGAGAAGTTCGTGATCGTCGACAAGGCGGCCAAGGAGATCACCACCATCAGGTGGATCGAATGGACGCAGGTCGGCTGGGCGATGGGGATCATTTCGATCGTCGCCATCGTTCTTTCGGTAGTGCCAACCCTGATCGCAACCCGAAGGTTCCTTCGGGTCTAGCCACACAACTGATAGGGGCGAATCGTGCGGGTGTCTTCCTCCACCCAGAACGTGGCCCGGGGCAGACGCCCTGGACGACTGCGCGCCGCATTGCGGCCGTCGCTGGTGATCGGCATTGTCCTGTGCCTGAGTTTGGGGCTGGGCGGCCCGGCTCAGGCCGAGAACCTGAACGATGCGCGGGACCGGGTTCGCCGCGAGCTGTCCCAGACCAACAAGGACATCGCCTCCGACAAGAAGGTGCTGGCCGAGGCGAAGGCGCGGCTCGCCGACTCGCAGGCGGAGTTGGTGGAGGCGCAGCACGCGCTCGCGACCGCCACCGCCAAGCTCGACCAGGCGAAGGCCGATGACGCCCGGATCGCCCAGGAGCTGGCCGAGGCGGACTCAGCCGCGCAGGCTGCACAGGCGGCCGAGCGGCAGGCCCAAGCCGAGGTGGACGAGCAGCGCCGGGTGGTCGCCAACGCCGTCCGCACCGCCTATCAGCAGCAGACTCCGCTGGTCGGCGTGACCGTCTTCGTTGGCGCTGACACTCCCACGGAGCTCGCGCAGCGGATGCAGTGGACCGACACCATTTTCGGCAGCGTCCAGGCGCAGTACGTCCGACTGCGTGCCGCGGAGGCCACCTTGCAGCGGCTCAGCGCCACCGCACAGGCTGCCCAGGCCAAGTCGGCTGAGCGCAAGCAGGCCAGCGCGGCCGCTCTGGCCAAGGTGCAGCAGCTCACCGAGGAAGCGGCGGGCTATCGGGCAACCGTGACTGCACTGGTGGAGAAGAACAAGCAGGCGCGCGCCGCGGCCGAGAACGAGCTTGAGCAGTCCACCGCGCAGTACGAGAAGCTGCAGCGTGAGGAGGCCGCGATCGCCGCCAAGCTGGCCAAGGACAACTACAACCTGGTCAACAAGGGCGGCTTCATTCGTCCGGTCAATGCGCCGGCTGGATCGCCGTTCGGGATGCGGTTCCACCCGATCCTGCACTACTGGCGGATGCACTGGGGCACGGACTTCGGTGCGGCCTGTGGTGCCCCGATTCGGGCCATGGCCAACGGCAAGGTCATCTCGGCCGGCTGGACGACCACCGGCTTCGGCAACTACACGATCATCAGCTATGGCAAGAGGAACGGCGCGCAGCTGGCCAGTGGCTATGCCCATCAGTCGAAGGTCATCGTGAAGGCCGGACAGTATGTGGCTCAGGGCCAGATCGTCGGCTATGTGGGCACCACCGGACTGAGCACCGGGTGCCACCTGCATCTGCAGATCTACCGCAACGGGGAGCGCGTCAACCCGATGAAGTACCTCTGAGCCCGACCGGGGGAGCCGTCGGCCGGAGTTGGTAGGCTGACTGGACCGCATCGGGAAGGAGGAGCTATGCCGCGACCGCAGGGCCGGATCATGGTGGCGCAGAACCGCAAAGCGCGGCACGACTACCACCTTCACGACCGCTTCGAGGCGGGCATCGTGCTCACCGGTACCGAGGTGAAGTCGCTCCGGCTGGGACGCGCGTCGCTGGCCGACGCGTTCGCGACCGTCGACGACGGCGAGGTGTGGCTGCGCAACGCGCACATTCCCGAGTACGCCTTCGGCACCTGGACCAACCACGCCACCCGGCGCAACCGCAAGCTGCTGCTGCACCGCAAGGAGATCTCCAAGCTGGATCGGGAGACCTCGGCGACCGGCAAGACCATCGTCCCGCTGGCTATCTACTTCTCCGACGGCTACGCCAAGGTCGAGCTGGCGATCGCCACCGGTAAGAAGGACTGGGACAAGCGGCAGACCATCGCCGCTCGAGACGCGGACCGGGAGGCGCGGCGCGAACTGGCCGCCCGTAGCCGGGGCGAACGGTGACTCGGCGACCGCTGTCGTCCTGGCTGGCGGGGCTGGCCGTCCTGGTGCTGACCTGCTGGTCGGTATTGGCTGCGGCCCCCGCGGCGCTGGCCGCCTCCGGCGACCGGATCGACAGTCTCACGGTCGCTGCCGTGGTGGACGAGCAGGGCTACACCAACGTCACCGAGACCTTCGTGTGGAGGTTCGGAGCGTCGTCCGGACGTCACGGCATCACCCGGACCCTGGTCACTCGTGAGCCGGACGGCAGCGACTATGACATGGTCTACCGGATCGACCAGATCAGTGTCTCCAGTCCCGATCCCAGCGTCTCCACGCGGCTGAAGACCACCGCGCAGGGCAGTGGACGTGAGCAGTACCTCGAGCTGCGGATCGGCTCGTCCGATCGGACGATCAGAGCCGACACGGCCACCTATGTGATCTCCTACCGAGTGCTCGGCCTGCTTCGCTCGGTGGACGGTGTCGACCAGCTCTACTGGGACGTCACCGGCTCCACGATGCCGCCGATCGACGCTGTTCGGGTCCAGGTGAGTGTGCCGGGTGGCGCCCAGCAGGCAGTGTGCTCGATTGCCCGGGCCGGCCAGCAGGGGAGCTGCGGCACGTCCGAGGTCAGCGGTGCGCAGGCTGTCTTTGCCGGCTTGGTGCCCTCGGGGGAGTTGATGACCATCGGCGTCCGGCTCGCTCCCGGAGCGGTGAGTGACCCTCGTCCGCTCCGCGAGGAGAACGCCGATGCCGCCGCCAACCGTCAGGTGGCCTGGACGCTGGGCGGTGCGCTCGGGGTGGCCGCCCTGATCCCATTGGCCGGCTGGGCCTACCTGCGTCGCCGCAACCGTGACTACCGCTTCGCCGGCATGCCGCCGGGGACCTTCCCGCCGCCGGGTGCGGCGGCCACCGAGGTGATCGGCGATCCGAAGCTGGAGATCCCGGTCTGCTTCGCTCCGCCGCCGATCGCCGTGGCAGAGGCGGGACTGTTGGCTGATGGCGAGACTCAGGTGCGTGACACCACGGCGACCCTGGTCAGTCTTGCGGTCAGCGGGGCCGTCCGGCTGCGCAGCGACGAGGTCCAGCAGGTTGAGTTGCTCGATCCGACGGTCCCGCTGGCCGAGCCCGAGCGGGTGCTGTTGGGAGAGCTGTTCCCCAGCGGTCAGGTCGGTCAGTTGCGCGACCTCGGCGAAGCCGGCACCTTGACCGATGCCCATGAGGCTGTCGGTCGGACGGTGCTGGCGCGAGCCACCGCAGAGCACTGGTTCGCCCGCCAGCCTGGCGGGGTGACCGGGGTCGGCTCCAGTGCGGCCAAGGCGATCTTCCCCATGCTGATAGCCGGCTTCTTCGGAGTGAACCTGCTGGGCTCGCTGGCGCTGTGGCTGCTCCCGGTGGTGGCGTCGGTGGTGATCACCTGGGTGGTGGTGCGCTCCCGGCTGCGTCGCGGTCAGCGGACCGGGGTGGGCCGAGCGCTGACCGATCAGGTCGAGGGCTTCCGGCTCTACCTCGCCACGGCCGAGGCCGAACAGCTGAAGTTCGAAGAGGGCGAGGACATCTTCAGCAAGTACCTGCCCTGGGCGGTGATGTTCGACCTCACCGAGCGCTGGACGAAGGTCTGTGAACGTCTGGTCGAGTTGGGCCGGATTCCGGAGATCGTCCCGACGTGGTACTACGGTCCGAACTGGAGCCTGGCCACCCTGGGCTGGCAGCTGAACCAACTCGACAGCTCGGTACTCGGGTCGGTGGCCGCCGCCGCCCCCGCGTTCAGTTCCGACACTGGCTTCGGCAGTGGCGGATCCGCCTTTGGTGGCGGTGACTTCGGCGGAGGCGGCGGCTTCAGTTCCGGTGGTGGCGGCGGCGGGGGCGGCGCCGGTAGCTGGTAGCGGTTACTTCACTCCGACCAGGTCGCAGACGAAGATCAGCGTCTCGCCCGGTGCGATGGCACCACCGGCGCCACGATCGCCGTAGGCCAGGTGCGGCGGGATCTCCAGGCGGCGTCGTCCGCCGACCTTCATGCCGATCAGGCCGGTATCCCAGCCGGTGATCACCCGACGGGCGCCCAGCGGGAAAACCAGGGGAGCGCCGCGGTCGTAGCTGGAGTCGAACTCCTCGCCGCTGGAGTGGGCGACCCCCACGTAGTGCACGGCGACGGTCTTGCCGGCGACCGCCTCGGGGCCGGTGCCGACCTCCAGATCGATGATCTGCAGTTCGGTGGGAGCTGGACCCTCGATCGGGTCGACGAATGGCTTTTCCATGCCCGGCACCCTACCCAATGAGCATCCCTGGGTCCGAGCGCGTATGCTTTGAAAGCTGGACAGGAGAGATCCTGGCCGGCGACAACTCAACAGGGGGTGACTGGTTTCGACTTGGGACGGTAGTCCCAGGAGAAGCGGGCCGAGGATCGGGGACATCTCGTTAACGATTCCCGAAAACCAATAAGTGCCGATTCCAAGCGCACTGACTTCGCTCTCGCTGCCTGAGCAGTGACCGAAGGGTCAGTCCGGATGTGCCTTCCGTCCGGATCCTGGCCTCATTTTGGAGGCTTACCTGTGCAGTCTCGTTCCAGGGCTGTGCGGGGAAACTTATGGAACTGGGCTTGTTCACCACTTGCCGATGAGAGGGTGAGAGCCAAGCAGAACGCCTAGTCGGCTGCGCCCGGAGAAGTCCTGGTTCACCTCTTGAGGACGCGGGTTCGACTCCCGCCACCTCCACCAGCTGCCTGACCTTCCCGGTCAGCGGCACCCTGCTGAGAACGGCCCCCGTCGGGCGCACCTGATGCGCCGAACGGGGGCCGTCCCATTCTCGGCGTGCCCCAGCCGGACATTTTGCGGCCGATTCGGCCGAACTCCAGTTCCGCTCGTCCGGGGCCGGCTTCGTGCGACTTATCGTGATTCCACGATGGCCGGCACCACTCCAGCTGCTCCTGGCGCACCTCGGCACATAGTCGATGTGGTGCGTTGGGTGCTCATTGTGTCCACGCTGGCTTTCGCCGTTACTGGGATCTGGGTTCGCTACCGGTTCGGAGCCGTACTGCTGGATCAGGCGCTGCTCAATCTGCCCGGAGGAGCCTCCGAGGCCGGCGCGGGCGCTGTCGCGGTCGAGCTGGCCGCCTGGTTGATCGCTCCGTTGGCGCTGGTTCTCGTGATCGCGATCATCGTCATCCGCAGGGGCCGCAGAGGCGGACGAGTCCGTGGACGAGTCACCTTTGGGCCGATCTGGCTACCGCTGCTGGCTGCTGTGGTGTCGTTCGCCGGCTTCGCATCGATCACGGGCGTGCCGCAGTATCTGTACTCGCTCACCGATGGTCGCTCGATCGAGCCCTACTACGTGACGCCGTCGGTCACGGCCGGCCCGGCCCGTCCGCTGAACCTGATCACGATCTACCTGGAGTCGATCGAGAACGCCTTCGGTGACTCGGCATTGTTCGGAGAGGACTTGCTCAGCGAGGTGAAGGCGGCAACCGCCGACTGGTCGTCCTATCCGCGCCTCGAGCAGCCCGCCAGCAGCGGGTGGACCATGGCCGGCATCGTCGCCACTCAGTGCGGGCTGGCGCTGAAGAGTGACCTCTTCCAGGCGGGGTTCGATCCGAACGAGACCGGTGAGCGGGTGGACAGCTACCTGCCTGGTGCGGTCTGCCTGGGCGACGTGCTGCGTGATGCCGGCTACACAAGCACCTTCGCCGGCGGAGCCACGACTGAGTTCGCAGGAAAGGGCAAGTACCTGAGTGCCCACGGCTACCAGACAGTGCTGGGGCTGGACGACTGGGTGCGGCAAGGAGAGCCCGCCCAGGACATCTCCAGCTGGGGGCTGTCGGATGAGCGGTTGTTCGATCGGGCCGCTGCGATCGTCGACGACCTGCACGCGCGCCAGCAGCCCTTCAATCTCACCCTGCTCACCTTGGATACCCACGAGCCGGCCACCGTGCACGGTTCCTGCAATGCCGGTCAGGGCGCGTCGATGGCTGTGGCAACCAAGTGCTCCATGCGAGCGGTTGCGGGCTTCCTGAAGCACCTGCGCGCGGCCGGCTACCTGAAGGACACGGTGGTGGTCGTGACCGGTGACCACCTCAAGGCGGTCGGCGACGGCACCGCCTTTCACCAGGAGCTGTCGCACGCCGGCCAGCGGAGCATCTTCTTCCGGCTGTGGAGCCCCCGGCCGGTGCACCTCGGGGTGGATCGCGGCGACCAGTTCTCGGTGCTGCCGACCACGCTGGAGGCGCTCGGCTTCTCGATCCCGGACGGACGCGCGGGCCTGGGCCTGTCCCTGCTGGGCACGCGAGCGGTCCGGGGAGTGGCGCTGAGCCTGCCGTCCGACACCTATCGCGCGCTGCTGGCCGCACCGTCTCGGGACTTCTATGCCCGGATCTGGGCTCGCTGAACTCGTTCAGGCACTGGATATGGTTGGGCCCAGGGAGGTGAGATGTCCGGATTCGCGGTTGGCGACCTGTTGGTTGCCGGCATCACGATCAGCGACGGTGTCTTCGACGGCACCGTGGTGCTGCTGGTCGAGGTGGACGAGTCCGGCACGGTCGGAGTCGTCCTGAACCGCATCTCCGAACTCGATCTGGGCAGTGCACTTCCGTCCTGGGCCGGTCTGGTCAGCGAGCCGGCCCGGCTGTTCGACGGCGGCCCGGTGTCCCAGCAGGGAGCGATCTGCCTGGCGGAGCCGTCCCACGCCGGTGAGGAGCCGCCCGGCTGGCGTCCGATCTTCGGAAGGGTGGGGCTGCTCAACCTGGAGACCCCCGTGGAGATCGCTGCCGGGGCCTACCGACGCCTGCGGATCTTCGCCGGCTACGCCGGTTGGGATGCCGGTCAGTTGGAACGGGAGCTCGAGTTGGCCATGTGGCATGTGCTGCCGGCGGCCCATGATGACGTCTTCGACACCCAGCCGAACAGCTTGTGGCGGCGGGTACTACGTCGGCAAGGGGGAGAGCTCGCGCTGCTCTCCACATGGACGGCGAACGCGGAACTCAACTGAGCGCCCCTTGTCGCATAGGATGACGCTGTTGGAAGTCCAAGGAGGGAAGTTGCTTTCAGAGGCTCCCCGCACCGCACCGGCGCGGATCCTGGTGGTGGATGACGACGAGGCCCTCGCCGAGATGCTGCACATCGTGCTGGAGTCGGAGGGGTACGACGCTCGGCTCTGCCATAACGGTGATACTGCGCTGGCTGCCTTCCACGACTACCGCCCCGATCTGGTCCTGCTGGATCTGATGCTGCCCGGCCGCGACGGAGTGGACGTCTGCCGCGACATCCGCGAGGAGTCCGGAGTCCCGGTGATCATGCTCACCGCCAAGTCCGACACCACCGATGTGGTGGACGGACTGGCTGCCGGCGCCGACGACTACGTCCCCAAGCCGTTCAAGACTCAGGAACTGATCGCCCGGATCAAGACCCGGCTGCGCCGCCATGTGGTGGCCGACTCCGACAACGACACGCTGCGGATCGGTGATCTGGTGATCCGGGTCAACGAGCACACCGTCCGGCGCGGCGACAGCGAGATCACCTTGACCCCGCTGGAGTTCGACCTGTTGCTGGCCCTGGCCCGCCGTCCGCGGCAGGCCTTCACCCGTGAGGTCCTCCTCGAAGAGGTGTGGGGTTACCGGCACGCATCGGACACCCGGCTGGTGAACGTCCATGTGCAGCGGTTGCGCTCCAAGATCGAGAAGGACCCGGAGAAGCCCGAAATCATCGTGACGGTGCGCGGCGTCGGCTACCGCGCCGGTGAGTCCAAGTCGGCCTGATGAAGCGCTGGCTGGCCCGGCTGAACCCACTGCAGCTGTGGTCGCGCTCGCTGCCGTATCGGGTGGTGACCAGCACCATGCTGGCTGCGGTGCTGATCCTGATGGCCACCGGCTGGTTCCTCACCGCTCAGTCGGTCCAGGGAATCATGGCCGGAAAGACCCAGGCCAGCGTGGCTGAGGCATCCTCGGTGGTGACCAGCATGCAGCGCGACCTGTCCGCCACCGACCCGCGGACGACCTCGCTGGGCGAGCGAATCACCCAGCTGACCAGGGAAGCGGCCAACCGCGGCAAGGTCGGCAACCAGTACTTCGTGGTCGTGGAGACGTCGATCGCCCAGATCGGAACCGAGGGTGTGGCCTCCAGCAGCATCCCGGACTCGATCCGGGCGGCCGCAGCGGACGAGGACGGGCTGTGGAGCACTCCGACCATGATCCGCTTCACCGACAGCCGACCCGAGGAGCCCGGGTTGGTGGTCGCGTCCCGGCTGCTGGCACCGGGCCAGGAGCCCTACCGGATCTTCTTCTTGTTCTCCACAGGCCAGGAACAGCAGACCCTCGCCGTGGTCCAGCAGGCCACCTTGGCCACCGGCCTGTTCGTGATCGTGGGACTGGCTGTGATGGTCTACCTGATCTCGCTGCAGATGCTGCGCCCGGTGCGTGATGCCCGTCTGGCCGCAGAGCGCCTGGCCGCCGGTCACCTCACCGACCGGATGAAGGTGACCGGAACCGAGGACCTGGCCGGACTGGCCCGTTCGATGAACCACATGGCCGCCGAGCTGGAACACAAGATCACCGAGTTGGAGCATCTCTCGGCCGTGCAGCAGCGGTTCGTGTCGGACGTCTCACACGAACTGCGTACCCCGCTGACCACCATCCGGATGGCCAGCGAAGTGATCCACGCCCACCGGTTCAGCTTCGATGCGGCCTCGGGACGCTCTGCCGAACTGCTGTCCGCCGAGCTGGATCGGTTCGAGGAGTTGCTCGCCGACCTGCTGGAGATCTCCCGCTTCGACGCCGGTGCCGCCCAGCTGGCGCTGGACGATGTGGACCTGCATGGGCTGTCCACCGAGGAGGTGGCCGCCGTGCAGCGGCTGGCCGAGGAGTCCGGCAGCACCCTGACCGTGCTGGCCAGTGGCAACTGCGTGGCCGAGGTCGACGGACGTCGGATTCGGCGGATCCTGCGCAACCTGCTCACCAATGCCATCGAGCACGGTGAGGGACGACCGATCGTGGTTCAGGTCGCCGGGGACGACAAGTCGGTGGCGATCGCCGTCCGCGATCATGGCGTCGGGTTCACCGTCGCCGAAGGTGGCCAGGTGTTCAACCGCTTCTGGCGGGCCGACCCGTCCCGTGGCCGCCGGGTCGGTGGCACCGGGCTGGGCCTGTCGATCGCGCTGGAGGATGCCCGATTGCACGGCGGCTGGCTGACGGCCTGGGGACGGCCGGGGGAGGGAGCCCAGTTCCGGCTGACGGTGCCGCGGCGGGCCGGCGACACGGTGCGATCCTCGCCGCTGCCGCTGATCCCCGATGACGTGAAGGAGGACGTCGATGCGATCAGCAACTGAGCGCCTGATGATCGCGGCCCTGGCGGTGCTGCTCACCGGCTGCGCGTCGGTGCCGACCACCGGGCCGGTGGCCCACCACACGCCGCAGGCGGTGAGCGTTGACGGCGGCGTCCGGGTCGATCCACTGCCGCCGTCGGAGGGGGCCAGCCCGCTGCTGATCGTCGAAGGCTTCCTGCACGCGATGAGCACCTATCAGCCCGACTATGCCGTGGCCCGGCAGTACCTGACTGACCAGGCCAGCAAGGAATGGCATCCCGAGGACGGTGTCCAGGTCTATGCCGACGGCGTGCCGCTCACCGATGCCGGGTCCTCGGTGCGACTGCTCGCCCAGCCGGTCGGCCGGGTGGACGCCAAGGGCATCTACTCCGCGGCCGATGCGAAGTCCGACCCGATCCGTCAGGACTTCGCCTTGGTGAAGAACTCCCAAGGTCAGTGGCGGATCTCCAAGCCGCCGACCGGGCTGCTGCTGTCCCGCTATCTGTTCTCCACCGGTTTCGCCGACGTGGACTTGCACTTCCTCGATGCCACCGGGTCGGTGCTGGTGCCGGACTCCCGGTTCTTCGCCAGCGGGGACCAGGCGATCAGGGCCGCGGTCGAGGCCGAGCTGGCCGGGCCGTCGGACTGGCTGAAGCCGGCCGTCCAGCCGATCGACACGGCTGGAGTGAGTGTGGTCTCGCTCGACCTGGACCGGACCGGGCTGGTCAAGATCACCCTGGGCGGGAGAGCGTCCTCGCTCAATGCCGCACAGCGACAGCGGCTCCTGGCCGAGTTGGCGTTCACCCTGGCCAGCTTCACTCAGGTGGCCGGGCTGACCGTTACCACGGAGTCGGGCACCTGGATGGATCCGGCCGGACGCGCCGTGGTCACCAGCGCCAGCTACAGCCAGCTCAGCCCGGATAACTCCGGTTCCTCCGGGGTGTTGTTCGCGGTCGAGGGCGATGACCACAAGGTGCGTCAGATCCGCAACGTGACCGATGCCAGTCAGAGCCTCGAAGTGGTGAACGGGTTGACCAACCCCGGCGCTCTCACCGTGAATGCGGCGGCAACCGAGTTGGCGGCGGTGAGCACGGACGGGCGAGTGCTCGAGGTCAGCCGGATCGGCGAGACGAAGGCACGGCAGCTGCGGGTCGGCTCCGGGCTGCTCCGACCCGACTACGGCCGCAACGGTGAGCTCTGGTCGGCCGCAGCGGCCAGCATTCGGCAGCTGAAGGTGTACCGCGCCGATGCCGAGGTGGCCGTGGACACCTCTGCGGTGCCGAACCTGCCGGTGGTGGCGATGCGACTGTCACCCGACGGGGTCCGGCTGGCGCTGGCGCTCAAGGTCGGCAAGTCGACCCAGGTCGGCCTGGCCACGATCGTCCGGCAAGGTGAGACCTTCCGGCTGGGCAGCTGGCGACCGCTCACCCTGACCACCACCGGAACGGCCTCCGGGGCGGCCACGGACATCGGCTGGACGAATGCGACCGGGCTGGCGGTGCTGGTCACCGGGGACACCGGCGGATCCAGCGTGCTCAAGACCACCGAGGACGCCGACACGGTGACAGATCTGGGACCCGGTGACGCCGGCCCGCTGGTCCAGCTCGCCGTGGCGCCGGGCCGGTCCACGCTGGCCCGCAGCGCCGAGGGCAATGTCTATCGCTACGACGGCGAGTTCGCCTGGCCGATGACCATGTCGGCGGTGACTTCGCTGGTCTATTCCGGCTAGGGCTGTGGACGGCTGAACGGCGCGGGCCATCGACCCCCACCGTGCGTACGTGAGGTGGCGAGCGGCGAGCCAGGCGGGCGCCCAGCTGGTGCTGGGGGCCTGCTGTGCCGGATGCCGGCGACCGGGAATCGGGCTGTGCGCATCATGTCGGTCCACCATCCGTAGCACCGCGCCGTTTCGGGTGGACGGTCTGGCCGGGCTGCCTCCGGTGTATGCGGCCGGCGGCTACGCCGGGGTGCTGAAGGAGGTGTTGATCGCGGCTAAGGAGCGCTCGGCGCTCGGGCTGCTTCCGCTGCTGGCCGAAAGACTGGCCGCCGCCGTGGCGGCCCTCCTGCTGGACGACCCGGTCCAGCCGGTGCAGCTGGTCAATGTGCCGACTCTGCCAGCCCGAGCCGTGGAGCGAGGCTTGGATCACACCCGTGAGCTGGCCCGGCTGGCCGCACTACGGCTGCGGCGGCTGGAGGTGGACGTCTGGCCGCGCTCGCTTTTGGTGGTGCAGCGGCGTCCCCAGGACCAGTCCGGGCTGTCCCGCGGGCAGCGCTGGCGCAACCTTGAAGGGGCGTTCCGGGCCGGTGGCGTCCCGACCGTCCCGGTGATCTTGTGCGATGACATCGTCACCACGGGGGCCACGCTGGCCGAAGCCACCCGGGCCTGCCGGGCGGCCGGGGCAGTGGTGCTGGGCTGCGTCACCGTGGCGGCGACAGCGAAAGGGGGCCCCTGCTGAGGCAGGGACCCCCTTTGGGCCGTTCAGAGCCGGATCAGATGGCGGAAGAGTCGCTTTCGCCCGTCCGAACCCGAACGACGGTATCCACCGGGATAACCCAGACCTTGCCGTCGCCGACCTGGCCGGTCCGAGCGGCCTGGACGATGACGCCGGTCAAAGCCTCGGCCTCCTCGTCGTCGACCAGGACCTCCAGGCGAACCTTGGTGATGAAGTCGATGGTGTATTCCTCACCGCGGTAGACCTCGACGTGACCCCGCTGGCGGCCGTAGCCGGACACCTCGGAGATGGTCATTCCACCCACGCCATGGCGCACCAGCGCCTTCTGCACGGTCTCCAGCGCCTCCGGCTGGATGATGGCGGTTACCAGTTTCACTTTGAAGCTCCCGTCTTGTCGGCCTCAGCCAGGTCGTCCTTGGTGAGGACGAGGGTCCGCTGGACCTTGTTGGTGTAGTAGACCGGGCTCAGGTCGTAGCCGGCCTCGGAGTGCTCGGCCAGGTCGATCCCGCTGAGCTCGTCCGCCGGGCTGATCCGCCAACCGATGGTGTGCTTGATGATCAGCGCGATGATGTAGGTCACGATCGCGGAGTAGAGCATCACCGAGAAGGCGCCGATGGCCTGCTTGCCGAGCTGCTCGAAGCCGCCGCCGTAGAACAGGCCGGCGACACCAGGTGCGTGAGCCTTGGTCGGGTCAGCGGCATCGGCGATCGAGGTCAGCGCCAGCGGGCTGGCGAAGAAGCCGATCAGCAGGGTGCCGACCAGGCCACCGACCAGGTGGACGCCCACCACGTCGAGCGAGTCGTCGTAGCCGAACTTGTACTTCAGGCCGACGGCGTAGGCGCAGGCGATACCGGCGATCACGCCGATGGCCAGAGCGCCGAGCGGATCAACAGAACCACAGGCCGGGGTGATCGCGACCAGGCCGGCCACGATGCCCGATGCGGCACCCAGTGAGGTGGCGTGCCCGTCGCGGATCTTCTCAACGATCAACCAGCCGAGCATGGCAGCCGCGGTGGCGCCCAGGGTGTTCACCCAGGCCAGGCTGGCCAGGCCGTTGGCGGCCACGGCGGAGCCGGCGTTGAAGCCGAACCAGCCGAACCACAGCAGGCCGGCGCCCAGCATGACCAGAGTCATGTTGTGCGGACGCATGGGCTTGGTGCCGAAGCCAATACGCGGGCCGAGGACCAGGGCCAAGACCAGCGCCGCGGTACCGGCGTTGATGTGGATCGCGGTGCCACCGGCGAAGTCGAGAGCGCCGACCACATTGGCGATCCAGCCGCCGACCACGGAACCGTCCGCGCTGGTGAAGGCGAAGACCCAGTGGGCTGCCGGGAAGTAGACCAGGGTGCCCCAGAGGACGGTGAACAGTGTCCACGCGCCGAAGGAGGCTCGGTCGGCCACGGCGCCGGAGACCAGTGCGACCGTGATGATCGCGAAACAGGCCTGGAAGGCGACGAAGGCGAGGCTGGGTAGGGAGGCGTCCGGACTGTAGGTGATGAGCCCCTGCAGGCCCGCATATTCCAGCGGGTTACCGATCAGGCCGAGGCCGCCAACCGAGTTGCCGAAGGACATGCTGTAACCAAACAGGACCCAAAGCACACCGATGACGCCCATCGAGATGAAGCTCATCATCATCATGTTCAGGACGCCCTTGGCCCGGACCATGCCACCGTAGAAGAACGCGAGACCGGGGGTCATGAGCAGTACCAGTGCGGCACTAGCAAGGACCCAGGCGGTGTCGCCTGCGCTGATTTCCAACATGGTGATGAGGGTTCCGTACCGGTGTTACGTGCCGATGCGGTCCGCGTTACTAACGCGTTAGCCCATGTTACGAAGTGGTTTCGGCGCCCAGCTCAGACATCGGAAATCCACAGGTTGAGTGCTGGCGAAGTGGGGGTGGGCGAGCTAGGTTGGGGGCATGGCACCAAGGCCAGCTCCGACCCCCTCGGGGGAGGGTTCGGCTTGGTGCCATTGTCATCTCCGCTTGTCATCAGATGAGCGGACCCGACCTAGGAGGTAGACATGGACGTCCTGGTTACTGGTCGCCATTGCCAGATTCCCGACGATTTCCGCGAGCGGGTCACCGACCGGATCGCAGCGATCGAGAAGCTCAAGGACAGGGTGATTCGAGTCGAGGTCCAGGTCAGTGCCTACGGTTATCGCCGCCAACCCGATCAGGCCACCCAGGTCGAGATCACGCTGCGCGGACGGGGCCCGGTGGTCCGGGCCGAGGCGTCCGCCGATGACAAGTTCGTCGCCTTCGACCACGCACTGGATCGGCTGAAGGCGCAGCTACGGCGGGCCGCTGACCGTCGCAAGACCCATCGCGGGCTGCGTGGCCAGGCCGCAGTCGAGGACCAGAGCTTCGCGCTGGTCGAGGCCGAGCCGGAGGAGCAGCGTCCGGAGATCCGCAAGATCGCCGGAATCGACGTCCAGGGCGACGGCCCGCTGGTGGTCCGGGAGAAGAACTTCGAGGCGACTCCGCTCACCCTGGCTCAGGCTCTGGACGAGATGGAGTTGGTCGGCCACGACTTCTTCCTCTACGTGGACGCCGACACCGGCGCGCCCAGCGTGGTCTACCACCGCAAGGCCTACGACTACGGCGTGATTCACCTCACCATGGAGGACGCCGAGGCCGCGACGGCGTGAGCCTGTCCGGGCCGCGGGGCGAGGATCCGCCGTCCCACCCCGCGGCCCGGTGACGCAGGCTATGTTCGACCTGTGAGCCCAACGTTGCGCTACTGGTCGTGGAACCTCGTGATGGGGTTGATCGGTCTCCCCTTCATGATCTCGGTGGTGTCCCTGGTGGCGATGATTCTGTTCGCCGAGGCCGGGGCGAGTCAGCTGGAGTGGGTCGCCGGCATCGTCACCGTGCTGTTGGTTGCGGTGTTCATCTATCCCCGCGCCAGTTCGCCCGATCGCCCGCAGGGCTGGGTGCAGGCCTGGTTGCCGGTGCTGATCGGGCCCGCCTACTTCCTACTGGCGTGGCTGGTCGTCTTCCAGGTCGAGGGGTTCGCCTTCGGTGACAGCTATCGAGTCGCGGCTTACAGCCACGCTCCCTTCCTGCTCTTGCTCATCGGCATCTCGTTCGTGCGCGCGACCATGACCCTCCCGCTGGTGCTGGTCGCCTCGCTGGTCACTACGGCACTGGCCTTCGGGATCGGCTCCTGGCGGCGGGCGAAGGCCCCGCTCGGTCGGCTGGCCCTTGCGGTGGTGACGGCGGTGGTGCTGGCGCTGAGTGGTGCCACCGGGGGTCAGCTGGCGGTCGCCAAGGCCAATGCCGACCAGCTGGCGATCGGGACGGTCGTCTCGCAGGAGGTGGACTTGAGTCAGTACCAGCCGTTCTCCTCGGGGAACCGGTTGGTGAGTCCGGCCACCCGTCCATCGCTGCAGCTGAACGCGGACTTCCCGGTGTTGGACGGTGCCACGGCGGCCTACCCCATCTATGCGGCGATGGGCCAAGCCATCTACCAGCCGCCGGTCGGGTTGGGCCAGGAAGGCCTGTCCGAGTTCGCCTGGCAGTACCTGTCCTGCAACAACACCTCCGGCGGATATCAGCGCCTGATCGACGGGGAGGCGGACGTGTTCTTCGGCGCCCAGCCGTCCAAGGCGCAGCAGGCGGCCGCACAGCAGGCCGGGCGGACCCTGAAGCTCACCCCGATCGGACGGGAAGCATTCGTCATCTTCGTCAGCCAGGACAACCCGGTCTCGAATCTCAGCTCCGACCAGGTGCGAGCGATCTATACCCGCCAGCTCACCAACTGGAAGCAGGTCGGCGGCACTGACGAGCCGATCATCGCTTTCCAGCGTCCGCAGAACTCGGGCAGCCAGACGATCATGGAAGCCAAGGTGATGCAGGGTCGGCCGATGGCGGCCCCGCTAAAGGAGGAGAACGCCGCCGGCATGGGCGACATCCTCAGCTCGGTGGCCGACTACCGGAACTCGCCGGGGGCGATCGGCTACTCCTTCCGCTGGTACGCCACCGTGATGAACGCCAAGGCCGGGCTGAAGCTGCTCTCCATCGATGGGGTGGCGCCGAGCGTGGAGAACATCCGCAACGGCAGCTACCCGTTCACCGTGGAGGTTCACGCAGTGACCGCCGGCACCACGAACTCCAACGTGCCGAAGCTGATCGACTGGGTGCGCTCGGCCGAGGGCCAGGCCCTGATCGAGCAGGTCGGCTACGTCGGACTCGGCTAGCCGGCACTGTCGGAGGCTGCGGCTAGGCTGCGCGCCGTGGTAGCGACTCTCACCTCGGCCCAGGCTCGTCGGATCACGCTGGCCGCGCAAGGCTTCGGACGCCGTCCGGACGCGGCGGTCACCATGCGGCAGGTGCAGCAGGTGGTGAGTCGGCTCGGCCAGCTGCAGATCGACTCGGTGAATGTCTGCGTCCGCGCGCACTACATGCCGCTGTTCGCCCGGCTGGGCGGCTACGACCGAACTCTGCTCGACCGCGCCGGCGGCGTCGCGCCGCGCCGGGTCTTCGAGTACTGGGGGCATGCCGCTTGTCTGATTGATGTGAACCTGCAGCCGGCGCTGCGCTGGCGGATGGACGCCAACCGGAGCCGTCCGTGGAACCAGATGCGCGAGATCCTGGGCGCTCACCCCGAGTTGGTCGACAAGGTGATGGCTCAGGTGCGTGAGCGCGGCCCGCTGACCGCCCGTGAGATCGATCACGAGGAGCAACGCACCCCGGGCAGCTGGTGGAACTGGTCGGCGGCCAAGTCGGTGCTCGAGTGGCAGTTCCTGGTCGGCGAACTCACCAGTGCCGGACGCAACACGGCCTTCGAGCGCCGCTACGACCTGCCCGAGCGGGTGCTGCCGACGGCCGTGCACGCACAGGCCACCCCTGGCGAGGAAGAGGCTCGGCTGATGTTGGCCCGGCGGGCGGCCGCGGCGCTGGGAGTGTTCACCGAGCCGTGGCTAGCCGAGTACTTCTACACCGACCGGACCCAGACTCAGGTGGCGCTGGCCGAACTGGTGCGTCTGGGCGAGGTGGAGCCGGTCACCGTCCGCGGCTGGTCCAGTCCGGCCTATCTGTGGGCGGACGCCGCTCGTCCGCGCCGGATCAGCGGGGACGCCCTGGTAGCGCCGTTCGACTCGCTGGTCTTCGACCGGGATCGGCTCCTGGAGACCTTCGGGGTGCACTACCGGATCGGGCTGTATACCCCGGCCGCGCAGCGGGTCCACGGCTACTACGTCTACTTGTTCGTGGCCGACGACGCGATCGCCGCCCGGGTCGACTTGAAGGCCGATCGCAAGTCCGGACGGCTGCTGGTGCAGGCCTCCTGGTTGGAGCCTGGCTGCGATCAGGGGCAGACCGCCGTCCGTCTGGCTGTCGAGCTGCGCCGGCTGGCGGACTGGCTGGGGCTGGCCGAGGTGGTGGTGGCGCCACGTGGCGATCTGGCCGCGGCGCTGGCCGCCGTCAGCGGCTGACCGGCGTCACAATCACCAGGATCGCCTCGAACGGCGCCTCCAGCACCTGATAGCTGTGCGGGGCGTCGCTGATCCAGGTCAGCACCTCGCCGACGCCGGCCTCCCGCTCGGTGCCGAGAAGTCCGGCGCGCATCCGTCCGCGGGTGACCACGATGTGCTCACGCACCCCGGGCCCGTGGGCGGGGGACTGGCGGACGGCCTCGGCTCGGCCCTCCACTCGGAAGGTCTCCCGAACCGCTGCCTCGGTGCGGTGGACATCGATCAGCTGATGGCTGAGTCCGCCGGCCTCGATGCCGGTGCCCAACTCCTCGCCCAGCAGGGCCGAGATCGGTACCTCCAGTGGTCCGGCCAGGGCGTACAGCGTGCCCAGGGTGGGGTTTCTGGTGCCGGCCTCCAGTTCGGAGAGCGACCCCTTGCCGACGCCGGCGGCAGCAGCCAACCCGGACAGCGAAAAGCCGCGCGCCTGGCGCAGTTCACGCACCCGGCGTCCGACTGCTGAGTTGAGGTCCGAATCCGTCACGGGCTCAGGCTACTCTTCGTTCCACATACGGAACGTTCTGTATGTGGAACGGGGTTGTGATGCGCAGGGCAGTGGTTGCCGGACTGGTGACGATCCTGGTCGGCTACACCGGCGCCTTCGCGGTGGTGCTCACCGGCCTGCAGGCGGTCGGGGCGAGTCCGGCGCAGGCGGCGTCTGGGTTGGCGGTGCTCTGCTTCACCATGGGCACCGCGACCATCATCCTGGCCTGGCGGTTCCGGATGCCGATCACCATCGCGTGGTCCACCCCCGGAGCGGCGCTACTGGCTTCGACCGGGATCCCCGAGGGCGGCTGGCCGGCTGCAGTCTTCGCCTTCATGGTCACCGGAGTCCTGCTGGCCGTGACCGGGCTGGTGCCGTGGCTGGGTCGGCTGGTGGCCAAGATCCCCACCGCGCTGGCCCAGGCCATGTTGGCCGGCGTGCTGGTGCCGATCTGTCTGGTTCCGGTGCAGTCGCTGCTGAAGGCGCCGCTGGTGATCGCACCGGTGCTGGTCACCTGGCTGGTGATGCTGGCCTGGAAGCCGCGCTGGGCGGCAGCCACCGCGGTGGGCCTGGCCCTGGTGATCGCGGTGATCGCCGTGGGCACCGGCCCGGGCCTGTCCGTGCTGCCGCCGCCGGGGACGGCCTTGGTGTTCACCATGCCGGCCCCGTCGTGGTCGGCCGCGATCGGCTTGGCCGTTCCGCTGTGGCTGGTCACGATGGCCTCACAGAACATCCCCGGCGTCGCCGTGCTGGGCAGCTTCGGCTACCAGGCGCCCTGGCGCTCAGCGCTGACCCTGACCGGCCTGGGCACGGTCGTCGGCGCGCCATTCGGCGGCCACGCGATCAACTATGCGGCGATCAGTGCGGCCCTGGCCGCTTCACCGGACGCCGGTGAGGATCCGGCCAAGCGCTGGCGGGCCGCAGTGGTGGCCGGCTTCGGCTATCTGGTCTTCGGCGGCATCACGGCCACCATCACCGCCTTGGTCTTCGCCGGCCCGCCCGGGTTGCTGCAGGCCGCCGCAGGGGTGGCGCTGCTGGGAACACTAGGGGCGTCCTTGGCCGGATCGATGGCCGAAGCCGAGGGACGTGAGGCTGCCGTGGTGACCTTTTTGGTGGCGGCCTCCGGAATCAGCGTTGCCGGAATCGGGGCGGCATTCTGGGCGCTGGCCGCCGGCCTCCTGGTTCGCGCGGTGAGTGTCCAGCTCCGTCGGCGCGGTCAGGGGATTCAGGCTGCGGGACGCCAGAGCATCCGCGGCTGAGCCCGATACTGTAACGCCACCTTCACATGCAATAGGTAACTTGCCGATACCAGTTGCTCCTACAGAGTTATGCCCGCATTCAAGAAAGAAGCCCGCGTGATGCTCTTCAAGAAGACTTCCACCATTGCGGCGAGCGTCGCCGCCCTTGCCCTGGCCCTCACCGGCTGCACGGGCACCCCTGCTGCTCCGGCCACCTCGGCTGCGCCGAGCCCGAGTGGCGCCGCGAGCAGTTCCGCGCCCGCCGTCGACTACAAGCTGGTCACCCCGGGCACCCTCACGGTCTGCTCCGACATTCCCTACAAGCCCTTCGAGTTCGAGGACGCCTCCACTGACACCGGCTACACCGGCTTCGATGTCGAGATCGTCGGCGCCATCGCCAAGAAGCTGGGGCTCACCCTGAAGGTGATCAAGGCTGACTTCGACGCTCTGCAGTCAGGCACTGCCCTGGTGGCCAACCAGTGCGATCTCGCGGCCTCGGCGATGACCATCACCGATGAGCGCAAGAAGAACCTCGACTTCGCCGATGCCTACTACGACTCGCTGCAGTCGCTCCTGGTGAAGGCTGATTCCGGGATCACGAACCTGGCCGGTACCTCCGGCAAGCGGATCGGGCTCCAGAAGGGCAGCACCGGCAAGTCGTATGCGACCAAGAACGCCCCGAAGGACGCCAGCCTCATCGATTTCCCGGATGACGGCAAGATGTTCGTGGCGCTGAAGGCCGGGCAGGTGGACGCGATCCTTCAGGATCAGCCGGTGAACCACCAGCACGAGGTGGACGACCCGACCTACAAGATCGTGGAGACCTACAACACCAACGAGCAGTACGGCTTCGCCTTTGCCAAGGACAAGAAGCCCGAGCTGCTGGCTGCGGTCAACGAGCAGCTGAAGGCGCTGCGCGCTGACGGTAGCTACGGCACGCTGTACAAGAAGTACTTCGGCTGAACGGATGCCTGGTGGGCCCGCTAGCCGGGCCCACCAGGCGATCTGTGTGAACCCTCGGAGAATCGCGTGAGCGTCATCCCGTACCTGAAGCCGACCGTGCGCGCACGGCTCGGCCGAGGCTCGTCCTATGCCATCGGCCTGATCATCCTGCTGGCGGTAGCTGTATTCGCTGACTGGAACACGATCGGCAAGGAGTTCTTCAACCTGGACGTCGCGGTCAAGATGTGGCCGACGATCGTCACGATCGCGTTGAAGAACACACTGATCTATACGATCGCCAGCTTTGTGCTGGGATCGGCGCTCGCTGTTCTGCTGGCCGTGCTGAAGGTGACCGGCGGCCCGCTCGGTTGGTTCGCCGCCGCGTTCATTGAGTTCTTTCGGGGCATCCCCGCGCTGCTGACGATCTTCACTTTCGCCTTCGTCGTCCCGATTGCGTTCGGGTTCCAGATCCCTGGCGGTGGGCCCGGCGCGGGCATCATGGCGCTCACCATCGTCACCGGTGCGTATGCAGCCGAGATCGTCCGGGCCGGCATCGAGGCGGTTCCGCCCGGTCAGTCCGAGGCGGCCCGCTCGCTCGGTATGAGTTCTGGCAAGACGATGTTCTGGATCGTGCTGCCCCAGGCGCTGCGGATCGTGATTCCGCCGATGACCAATGAACTTGTCATGCTGCTCAAGGACACCTCACTGCTCTTCATCGGTGGTTTTGCGGTGAAGGAGAAGGAGCTCACCAGCTTCGGACAGGATGCCTTGAGTCTTACCGGTAACCCGACGCCGCTGGTGATGGTGGCGTTGGCCTACCTCGTTGTCACGCTACCGCTGACCTACCTGGTCGGCCTGCTCGAGAAGAAGCTGGACCCGAAGCGATGAGCGACCTGTTCCCGGATCTGGAGTCCACCCAGCCGCCGGTGGTGATCACCGGCCTGCACAAGAGCTTCGGCGACAACGAGGTGCTCAAAGGCATCGACCTGACCGTGACCCAGGGCGAGGTGGTCTGCGTGATCGGGCCGTCCGGCTCGGGCAAGTCGACCCTGCTGCGCTGCGTGAACTTGCTCGAGCAGCCGACCAAGGGTTCGATCAAACTGCTGGGTGCGGAGATGACCGACCCGGACGTCGAGCTCAACCAGGTGCGCGCCCACGTCGGCATGGTCTTCCAGTCGTTCAATCTGTTCCCGAACATGACCGCGCTCGGCAACTGCATCATCGGTCAGCGCCAGGTCCTGAAGCGCTCGAAGGCCGAGGCCATCGAGATCGCCAAGAAGAACCTCGCCATGGTGGGCCTCTCGGACCGGATGGACTACGTTCCGGCCAAGTTGTCCGGCGGCCAGCAGCAGCGGGTGGCCATCGCCCGCGCGCTGTCGATGGATCCCAAGGTGATGCTCTTCGACGAGCCGACCGCCGCGCTCGACCCCGAGTTGGTCGGCGACGTCCTGGCGGTCATGCGCGACTTGGCGCATGCCGGCATGACCATGATGGTGGTCACCCATGAGATGTCGTTCGCTCGGGACGTGTCGGACCGCACCATCTTCATGGACGGCGGTGTGATCGTCGAGGAAGGTGCTTCCCAGGAACTGATCACTGCGCCCAAGGAGCGGCGCACCCAGATCTTCCTCAAGCGCGTGCTGGACCCGACCCACATCGAAGACTCCGAACTGGGTGAGACCGAGCCGGACTGAGATCTTCGCCGGGCTCGCTAGGATGGTAAAGCCGCCGCGCATTTGCGCGGCGATGCTTTGGTGCGATCAGGAAGCGGATCAGCGTGGCTCTACTTGACAAGATGTTGCACATGGGCGAAGGCCGTCAGCTCAAGAAGCTGAAGGTGGTCGCCGATCAGGTGAACCTGATCGAGCCGGACTTCGAAGCCATGAGCGACGACGAGCTCCGCGGTCAGACCGAGGTGTTCCGGCAGCGTTTCGCTGACGGGGAGAGCCTCGACTCGTTGATGCCGGAGGCTTTCGCCGCGGTCCGCGAGGCCAGCAAGCGTGTGCTCGGCAAGCGGCACTTCGACGTCCAGATCCAGGGCGCGGCCGCCCTGCACTGGGGCAACATCGCCGAGATGAAGACCGGTGAAGGCAAGACCCTGGTCGCCGTGCTCGCCTCCTACCTGAACGCGATCCCGGGCGAGGGCGTCCACGTGGTCACGGTGAACGACTACCTGGCCAAGTTCCAGTCCGAGCAGATGGGCCGCATCCATCACTTCCTCGGCCTGAAGGTCGGCGCCATCCTCTCCGACATGAACCCCGCGCAGCGGCGCGAGGCCTATGGCTTCGACATCACCTACGGCACCAACAACGAGTTCGGCTTCGACTACCTGCGCGACAACATGGCCTTGTCGATCGATGATTGCGTGCAGCGCGGCCACTACTACGCGATCGTCGACGAGGTCGACTCCATCCTGGTGGACGAGGCCCGTACCCCGCTGATCATCTCCGGCCCGTCGGAGGATAACTCCGAGTGGTACCCCGAGTTCGCCAAGCTCGTCCGCAGCCTGGAGCGCGACGTCCACTACGAGGTGGACGAGAAGAAGCGCACCGTCTCGGTGCTCGAGCCCGGGATTTCGGCCGTGGAGGACCGGCTCGGTATTGAGAACCTCTACGAGAGCGTCAATACCCCGCTGATCTCCTACCTGAACAACGCGATTCGGGCCAAGGAGCTGTTCAAGCGGGACAAGGACTACGTCATCCTCAACGGCGAGGTGCTGATCGTCGATGAGCACACCGGACGCACTCTGGTCGGCCGGCGCTACAACGAGGGTCTGCACCAGGCGCTGGAGGCCAAGGAAGGCGTCGAGATCAAGGACGAGTATCAGACGCTCGCCACGATCACCTTGCAGAACTACTTCCGGATGTACCGCAAGCTGGCCGGTATGACCGGTACCGCCAAGACCGAAGAGTCCGAGTTCCAGAAGATCTACGGCCTGGGCGTGCTGCCGATCGAGACCAACAAGCCGATGATCCGGATCGATCAGGCGGACCTGATCTACCGCACGGAGGCTGCCAAGTTCGACTCGATCGTCACCGACGTGGTGGCGCGCCACGAGCTCGGCCAGCCGATGCTGATCGGTACCGCCAGCGTGGCCAAGTCCGAGGTGCTCAGCAAGCTGCTGAAGCGGGCCGGAGTGCCGCACGAGGTGCTGAACGCGAAGAACCACGCGCGTGAGGCCGCCATCGTGGCCTTGGCCGGACGCAAGGGCGCGGTCACCGTGGCCACCAACATGGCCGGCCGTGGTACCGACATCATCCTCGGCGGCAACGCCGAGTTCCTGGCCGACCAGGTGCTGCGCAGCAAGGGCCTGGACCCGGTCGAATCGCCGGCCGAGTACGAGGCGGCCTGGCCGGAGACCCTGAAGACCATCGAGCAGCAGGTCTCCGACGAGCATGAAGAGGTCGTCGGGCTGGGCGGCTTGTACGTGATCGGCTCCGAGCGGCACGAGTCCCGGCGTATCGACAACCAGCTGCGTGGACGTTCCGGACGTCAGGGCGACCCGGGCGAGAGCCGGTTCTACCTGTCCCTGGAAGACGACCTGATGCGGCTGTTCAAGTCCGACATCATCGCCTGGGTGCTGCAGACCCTGAAGGTCCCCGACGACGTCCCGATCGAGAACAAGCGGGTCAGCAGCTCGGTGGCCTCGGCGCAGGAGCAGGTCGAGAGCCAGAACTTCGAGATGCGCAAGAACGTCCTGAAGTACGACGACGTGATGAACCGGCAGCGGCACGCCATCTACGGTGACCGGCGCCGGGTGCTCGAGGGTGCCGACGTCGAGGCGCAGTTGCGCAAGACCGTCGACACCGTGGTCGAGCAGTACGTCCGCAGCCTGACCGAAGGCTTCGTCGAGGATTGGGATTTCGACGCGCTGTGGACCCAGTTGCGCACCCTCTACCCGGTCAAGCTCGAGCAGTCCGACTATGAGGGCCGCGGCGACGTCACTATCGACGAGTTGGTCACCGACTTCCAGGCCGACGCTCAGGCCGCTTACGACGCGCGCACCGAGCAGCTCGGTGAAGAGACCATGCGCGAGTTCGAGCGGCAGGTGCTGCTGACCGTGCTGGATCGCAAGTGGCGCGAGCACCTCTACGAGATGGACTACCTGCGCGAGGGGATCGGGCTGCGGGCCATGGCCCAGCGCGATCCGCTGGTCGAGTACCAGCGCGAGGGTGGCGAGATGTTCAACACCATGATGGAAGCCTTCATGGAGGAAGTCGTCGGCTACCTGTTCAACCTCGAGGTCCGCGTCGAGCAGGCACCGGCACCGTCCGCGCAGGCGACCACCACCGACGACCTGGTCGCCGGGGCTGCCGCCGAACTCGCCGCCCGGGCCCAGGCTCCGGCCGCGAAGACCGCGCTGAAGGCCAAGGGTCTGGAGCGCAAGGCGGCCCGTCCGATGGCCTACTCCGCACCGGATGAGACCGGCGCGGTGGCCAAGGCCGGCGCGACCGGACCGGACACCAACCCCTACGCCGGGGTTGGCCGGAACTCGCCGTGCCCGTGTGGTTCGGGGAAGAAGTACAAGGTCTGCCACGGTCGTAACGCCTGATCAGGGGGTTCCGGGGTGCGGTCACCCGGCGTGTTGCTGACTGCTGCAGCGCTGGCGCTGGTGCAGGTCGGCTGCAGCCACTCGGCCGTGCCCACTCAGCCTGCATCCGCCGCCGTCCGGCCCAGTGACGCCGTCCCCGACTTCGACGGGGACGGCCGGGCCGATCTGGTCTTCGGGATCGGATCGACCCATGGCCGAGTCGTCGTCGAGTACGGCTCGGGGGGCAAGGCCGGATTCGAGCGCACTGACGCCGGTGGTCCGGCAGACCCCAGCGACGACAATGTGCGCGGGTTCGGGGACGGGGTCCTGGCCGCGGACCTGAACTCTGACTCGTTCAGCGACCTGGTCGTGGTCGACTCCACCGTCGGTGGCGGCGGCTCGGCGATCTACCTGATCTTCGGGTCGAAGGACGGCCTGCGAGTGGCCGAGGCCCGGCGCTACCCGGTTGCCGGTGTCGGCGGCACGCCGGCGCTGCTCACCACGCCCGACAAGCTGCTGGTCGTTGCCGGTGGCGGGAGTGGGGACGATGGCGCACTGACCACCTTCCGGATCGGCCCTGACGGGTTGCCGATCGATGGTGCGGCCGTCCTCAGCCAACGCTCGCTGACCGGCGAGTCCCGTCCCGGCGACCGGTTCGGTGCTGCATTGGCAGCGAGCCGGAACACGTTGCTGGTGGGAGTGCCGGGCAAGGACGTCGGTTCGGCCACAGACGCCGGTGCCGTGTTCGTGGCCACCTACCAGGGTGGTGGAGCGTTCCGCGGGCGGCTCGAGACCCTCGATCCTGCGCGGCGCGGCAATGGGCCCGCCTCCGGTGATCGGTTGGGGGCCAGTGTCGCCATCACCGATGGCTATGCGGCTGCGGGGCTCCCGGGCCGCCAGGTCGGTGCGGCCGGCGCCGGAGCGGTGCTGGTGTTCACTCCGGGTTCTTTTGGGAGCGCCCGAATGATCGACCAGACATCGTCCGAGTTGTCGGCTCAGCCCGCAGAAGGTGAGCAGTTCGGTTCGTCGGTGGCCCTGATCAAGGTCTGCCATGGTGCACCCGGGCTTCTGGTTGGGGCCTTCGGCGAGGATGTGGACGGTGTCGCCGGGGCCGGAGCGTCCTGGATCATCCCGCTCACTGCCGCAGCCGACTGTCCGGCCACGCGGCTGGCCGAGGGCGGTGTCCTGGGCGGTCGGGCCACCCAGATGGGACTGGTGGGGGCGGTGGTCGGCAGCCTGCGAACCGGACCCGCCCAGGCCGACACGCTGATCGTGGCTGCGCCCAGCCGCACCGAGGACAGCGTCGCGGCCAGGATCTTCCGAGTGCCGCCGCCCTATACCGCCTCGACCGTGGCCGCGGACGGCCTTCTGCTCAACGAGGAGGGGACGATCGCGCTCAGCCCGCTCACGGACTGAGCCGACCCGCGTCGTGCACGGTCGGCGGATCCAGCGCGATCGCCAGCTGAGTGATCCGCCATCCTCCCTCCAGCCGGGTCAGCCGTACCGCCGCGGCCCTGGACCGTCCGGCCTGGCGCAGATGTAGCGCCACCTCGACCACCCCTGCACGCGGCTGCTGAGTGCGCAGCGACAGCAGGCTCAGCTGACGGCTGGCCGGACTGGTCCGGATCGATCCGACCAGGCGCAGCACGTCCGGGCTCAGCCAGGGCTCCAGCTGATGCAGTGGACGCCGTCCGCTGAGCGTTTCGACAACGGCACTGGCCAGGTCGCGAGCGATCCGCCGGTTCTGGGCCGGGACGAAGGCGGTGGCGTCGATCACCTCGGGTGCGTTCAGCCACGGCAGCAGTGGCTGGTCGGGCGAGGGGAGTGGGGCCGGCTCGAATAGCGGGATCACCGGCGGCCACGAGCTGGGCGCGGGCCGACATCTGGCCTGACTGGGATCCATGCATCCTCCTGGGCTCAGCTTGGCCCGCCGGGGAACGCATCGAACAGGCGATCCGGCAAAGCTGTGGATGAGTAGGGTTGAGCCGTGAGCGAGTTCGTCTCGGTCACCGAGGCAGCGTTGCTGGCCCGGGACCAACCCACGCAGCCCTGGCAGCAGGCATTCGTCCTGTTGCTGGCCGGCGGCCTGTCCAGAGCCGAGTTGATCGCAAGGATCGGTGAGCGGATCGGCTACGCGCCGCGCTTCCGACGCCGGGTCGAAGGCTGGCCGATCGCCGCCTGGGTGGACGACCCCACCTTCAGCGTGGCCGGTCACGTCCGGCAACAGCGACTGCCGGCCGATCAGACTCTTGAGCAGTGGCTGGCCGACCTGCTCACCGACCCGCTGGACGACGAGCACCCGCTGTGGCAGGCGGTTCTGCTGGACGAGGTCGCGCCCGGCCAACAGGCATTGGTGTTCCGGTGTCATCCGGCGTTGGTCGACGGCTACGACCACGTCCATCTGCTGCAGGAGCTGCTGGACGAACGGCCCACCGCACAGATCGGCCCCGAGTCGTCCTGGGAGCCGCAGCCGGCGCCCGGCCTGGGGGCGGCGCTAGCCGGTCTACGGGACCCGCTGCAGGCCGCCCAGGGGGTAGCCGGTGGGCTGTTCGGGCTGGTCGAGAACGCCGTCCGCACCGTCACGCTCGCCGGGCGCTCCGCACAGCTGGCGGTCGCCGAAGTGGAACTCGCCGCGCTGAAGGTGGTCCGCAACGGCTTCGCCTGCACAGTCCACGACGTGGTGTTGGCCCTAGTCACCGCCGGACTGCGAGGGCAGGCCCGACGGCTCGGCCGGACGCTCACCGATCCGGTGGCACTGGTCCCGCTGGCCGTCAGCGAGCCGGCCGTACTGGAGTCGGCGATCGGCTGCCGGATCGCGCCGTCGTGGCTGTCGCTGCCGGTCTCGGAGGCCTCGGCCGTCGAGCGGCTGTCGGCGATCGCCACTCTGACTCGGGTGCGCGCCGACAGCGGACACAGCGTCCGGGTCCCGGAGTTGGTCGAGCTGGCCGGATTCGCGCCGCCCACCTTGCATGCTGTAACCGCCGGGAGCGTCGGAGCCGGCCGGGCCCACCAGGTGCTGGTCGCCGATGTCCCCGGGCCGCAACGGGCTCGCTATCTGGGCACGGCTCTGGTCGAGGAGGTGTTCGGCTGCACGTCTCTCACCGATGCCGAAGAGCTCTCGGTGGCAGTGACCAGCTATCGCGGACGGGTCAGTCTGGCCGCGATGTCCACCCGCGCCCTGGACGGCTGGGCCGACGACCTGGCCGCCGAACTCTCCACCCTGCTCAAGGAGGCCAGGTGAGCCTGTTGTTCGTGCCGGTGACACCGGCGGAGTTGGCCGCCTGGGCCGGCGACGGCCGGCTGGACCAGCCCCGTCCGGCGTTCTCGGCGACTGCGGGGCTGCGCGCCGCCTTCGACACCAGCGACGATGAGGATGCCGAGCACATTGCGCTGCTGGTGGCCTCGGTTGCCGGTCTGGCCGCGCACGGCGTCCGGCTGATCGCCGTCGTCGAGGGCAGCGGCGAACCGTCCGGGGATCCGGATTTCGGTGAGCTACGGGTCGCCGGCCTCGCCTACTCCGCAGTCGAGGCCATCTTCGCCGACGATGCCGCCGAGCCGACCCTGCCAGCCGCCGCGGAGGCCGCCCGCGGGCTCTCCCTGGCCCAGGCCTGGGAAGATCCGGCCGTGGTGGCGCTACTGGAGAATGCTGACCTGCTCTGGCACGGGGCGGCGGAATGGGGTGCACTGATTCAGAAGTGATCGGGCAATCGAGGGGAGTGGGATGCCGAGATCGATCTGGAAGGGCGCCATCTCCTTCGGCCTGGTCACCATCCCGGTGAAGGTCTTCGGAGCCACCGAGGAGCGCGATATCAGCTTCCGCCAGGTGCATTCGTCCGACGGTGGACGGATCCGCTACCAGCGGGTCTGTGAGGTGTGTGGCCAGGAAGTGGCCTTCGCCGACATCGCCAAGGGCTATGAGGCCGAGGACGGCCGGATGGCCATCCTGGAGCCGGACGACTTCGCCGGGCTGCCCGCCGCCGAGGGCAAGACCGTGGATGTCAAGCAGTTCGTCGACCTGGCCGAGATCGACCCGATCTACTTCGACCGCACCTATCTGCTGGCCCCGGAGAAAGCCGGCCTGAAGCCGTACGTCCTGCTGCGCCGAGCCCTGGCCGACTCCGGGCGGGCCGCGGTGGTGAAGGTGGCCCTGCGCAACAAAGAGTCGCTGGCCCTGATCCGTCCGGTCGGAGAGGTGCTGCGGCTGCACACCATGCTGTGGCCCGACGAGCTGCGGGACACCGAGTTCGCGGCCCCCGAGGCCGAGGTGAAGGTCAGCGATGCCGAGATTTCGATGGCCGAACTGCTGATCGATCAGCTGTTCGGTGAGTTCGATCCGGCCGCCTACACCGACGACTACCGGGAGGCGCTCACCGAGGTGATCAACGCCAAGCTGGAGGGTGTGGCCCCGCCGGAGGCGGTTGCGCCGGCCGACACCGGTGGCCAGGTGGTCGACCTGGTGGCCGCGCTCAAAGCGTCGGTGGAAGCCGCCAAGAAACGTCGGGACGAGGCTGCGGCTAGCTGATTCGCTGCGATTCGGCCTCAGGAGACGGCTGGGCGTAAAGTCGCCGTGTGGATGCCATCACCGTTGTTCCTGGTCCTGTCAATGAGCCTGTTCGCACCTACGCCCCGGGGAGTCCGGAGCGGGCCGCGATCGAGATCGAGCTGGCCGAGCTGGCCGCTGATACCCGCGAAGTCCTGCCGGTGATCGGTGGAGTGGCTGCCGCTTCGGTGGCTGCTCCCGTCCATGAGGTGCGGATGCCCTCGGACCATTCCACCCTGCTGGCCAACGTCCACCAGGCCACCGCAACCGATGCTGCCGAGGCCATCGAGGCCGCGGTCGCGGCCAAGGCCGACTGGGCCGCCATGCCCTTCGACGAGCGGGCCGCAATCTTCCTGCGCGCCGCCGAGTTGCTGGCCGGGCCGAAGCGGGCGCTCCTGAATGCGGCCACCATGCTCGGCCAGGGCAAGACCGTCCAGCAGGCCGAGATCGACTCGGCCTGCGAACTGATCGACTTCCTGCGGTTCAACGTGGCCTTCGCCCGTGAGCTGTACGCCAACCAGCCGCAGAACTCGCCCGGGGTCTGGAACCGGATGGATTACCGGCCGCTGGACGGCTTCGTCTACGCGATCACCCCGTTCAACTTCACGGCCATCGCCGGCAACCTGCCGACCGCCCCGGCCCTGATGGGCAACACGGTGATCTGGAAGCCGGCCCTGACCCAGAGCCTGGCTGCCGACCTGCTGATGGAGCTGCTGATCGAGGCCGGCCTGCCCGACGGTGTGATCAATATGCTGCCCGGCCACGGCTCGGAGGTCTCCGACGTGGCGCTGAGCCATCCGGAACTGGCCGGCATCCACTTCACCGGCTCGACCAGGGTCTTCCAGGGCTTGTGGTCGCAGGTCGGTGCCAACATCTCCGGCTACCGGGCCTACCCGCGGCTGGTCGGCGAGACCGGCGGCAAGGACTTCGTGGTGGCGCACCCGTCCGCCGATCCCGAGGCGCTGACTGCGGCCCTGATCCGCGGCGCATTCGAGTACTCCGGGCAGAAGTGCTCGGCGGCCTCCCGGGCCTACATTCCGCGCAGCCTGTGGAAGGTGATCGGTGACGACCTGATCGCCCAGACCGAGGCGCTGAGTGTCGGCGACGTCCGCGACTTCCACAACTTCACCTCTGCGGTCATCGACGAACGGGCGTTCACCAAGTTGTCCGGCGCCATCGAGCAGGCCCGGTCGTCCGCCGATGCCCAGATCGTCGCCGGTGGCCGCTACGACCGCAGCGAGGGCTGGTTCATCCGGCCGACCCTGATCACCTCGGACAACCCGTCCCAGGACATCTTCGCCACCGAGTACTTCGGGCCGATCCTGGGCATCCACGTCTACGACGACGACCGCTATGCCGATGTGCTGACCCAGGTCGACCAGGCCTCGCCGTACGCGCTGACCGGGGCGATCTTCGCCACCGACCGGACCGCGGTCCAGCAGGCCTCGACGGCACTGCGGCACGCGGCCGGCAACTTCTACGTCAACGACAAGCCCACCGGCGCCGTGGTCGGGCAGCAGCCCTTCGGCGGCTCCCGCGCGTCCGGCACCAATGACAAGGCTGGCTCACTGTGGAACCTGATGCGCTGGGTCAGCCCGCGCTCGATCAAGGAGAACCTGCTGCCGCCCACGGGCACCGGCTACCCGCATATGGCCTAGTCGATCGGTTGGCGCAGGATCGTCCGCCGCCTCGCCGGCGTGACGCTGGCGAGGTCCCTCGTGGCGAGTGGGTGCTCGGGTGCTCAGCGGCAGGTGTCCAGGAGCCCCTGCACAGGGTCCAAGGACGTGCTTGCGAGCCGGTAGTGGGCCCACCGTCCGCGCTGTTCCCTGATCAGGAGACCAGCGTCGATGAGCTTCTTCAGATGGTGAGAGAGGGTGGGTTGCGAGATCCCCAATGCTGCGGGCAGATGGCAGCCGCACGCGGTCGTGCCCGGGGACTCTGCGACCAGGCGCAGTAGGCGAAGTCTGACTGGATCGGCGAGCGCCTTCAGCAAGTTCGCGAGCAGTTCGGCTTCGGCGGCTGACATGAGCTGTGCTGATGATGCCGGAGCGCATTCGATGGTCGCCAGAGTCCGGCTCATGGTGCGACCTGAGAGAGGCCGGTGCGACCGATCGGTTCTCGATCGAGCAAGGGGACGATCGCGAGCCGGCCCGCACGCTTTCGGACGGCGTCGATCGGGCCGCTCTCCTGTCCGGCCCGGTACCGGAGCAGAACCGAACTGGTCTTCGTGGCGGCGAGTGACTGGTTGATGACCCATGCCCAGGGCCGAATCCCGGCTCGCTCAAGGTCGTCCTCAAGGACGCCAGCTTCGAGGACAGGGGTGGTTTCGGGGAGAGTGACGAGCAGGATCTTGGTGTACCCGGGGTTCTGTAGCCGCATCATCGGGGTCGTGTAGTCCGCGCCACTTGGCATGTTGCGGATGACCTCGCGGTGGTAGGAGCCGGCGGCGTCCATGAGCAGCAGCGTGTGTCCGGTCGGGGCCGTATCCATCACCACGAAGCCGCTGCGGGCCTGGTTGACCAGGCGGGAGAACTGCGTGAAGACCGCTACCTCCTCTGTGCATGGCGACATGAGGTCTTCGGCAAGCACCGCTCGGCCGGCGTCGTCGAGCAGCTTCCCCTTGGTGTTCATTACGTGGCTGCGGTAGTCCGCAACTGCTTGTGCAGGGTCGACCCGAGAGACTGTGAGGCCGGCCGAGGCCGCTGCCTCGCCCAGGGTGCTCTCCAGATGTCCGGCCGGATCGGTGGTGGTGAGGTGGACGGGGTGACCCAACGCGACCAGACGGGTGGCGATCGCGGCGGCGATGGTGGTCTTGCCGACTCCGCCCTTGCCCATGCACATGATCAGGCCGTGGCCATCGGCGGCGAGCTCATCGATCAGGGTATCCAGCGACCCGGGTAGGTCGCCAAGGCTTGGCGGCACTGCCTTTGGCGGGGTCGCTGTGGTGGCATCGAGCAGGGACCGAAGGGCCGGGAGGCCGACCATGTTCTCGGGCTTGAGTTCGATGATGTCCCGGCCGATGGCGGCCAGTGAGGCGGGCATGCCGGCGATCGCCGCCTGCTCGCGCTTCCGAACGGCGGCGGCAAGGGAGTCGGCACCTGCCGTCCCGGCGCGCAGGACGCCGTTGATGACGACACCGCGAGGCTTGATCCCGGTAGTGGACAGTTCGTCGGCCGTCCGGGCGATCTCGGCGAGGCTCGAGGCCTGAGCGCGGGCCACCAGGATCAGGCTGGTCACCGACGGGTCGGCCAGGGTCTGCACTGCTCCCGCATACAACGCGCGTTGCTTCTCCAGGCCCGACAGCGGGCCGAGGCAGGATGCGTCGCCCTTGCCGGCGTCGAGGAAACCGGTCCAGTCCCCGGGGAGCTTGAGCAATCGGATGGTGTGCCCGGTCGGGGCGGTGTCGAAAACGACCTGGTCGTAGTCGGCGACCAGCGATGGATCGGCGAGTAGCCCGGTGAACTCGTTGAATGAGGCGATCTCGGTGGTGCACGAACCCGACAGCTGCTCGGTGATCGACTCGATCTCCTTCTTCGGCAGCAAACCTCGCACAGGGCCGATGATCCGCTCGCGGTAAGCCGCGGCGGCTTGCTCTGGATTGATCTCCAGCGCGTCCAGTCCGGCGACCGAGGTCACGGCCGTGATGGTGTTGCCGATCGACTGGGAGAACACCTGTCCGACGTTGGACGCCGGGTCGGTGCTGACCAGCAGGACCCGGCGTCCGGCCTCGGCCAGCTGTAGTGCCGCCGCACACGCGATGGAGGTCTTGCCCACCCCGCCCTTGCCGGTGAAGAAGAGAAAGCGGGTCGGTGCCGTGAGGAATCGCATCGGGGCCGCTCAGCAGCAGCTGCTGCTGGGGCCGCCGCAGCAGCCCTGGGATGGGACTGTGGCAAGAGGGAGGGTCTTGGCTCCAGCTGAGGCGAGACCGGCGTAGCGGACCAGCATCTCGCGGGTTGGGTATCGGCCGGTGAGGACGGCCACGTTGTCGACCAGTACCAACGGCAGCCCCTCAGATCCAACTGCGCCGATGAAGTTTGCGACTACTGGGTTCTGGATGAAGGCTGCGGTGTCGTTGGCCAGGTTGTGTCGCGAGATGTCGACACCCTGAGAAATGAGAAACTCCAGATCGGCACTGAAGCTCACCAGTGCCTGGTCCACGTCCTCCCCGCATACGCCGGTGTTGCAGCACAGCGCCGGCTCGAAGACACGGATGCTGACCATGAGGCACTCCTAGAGTTGATATTGACGTTTGTCGATATCAACTCTAGGCCCTTCGGATCGATGATCGTCAATCCGAGCGACCGGCATTCGCCAGCCCATCCGGATCGGGTGTGCTGTGGGCCCATTCGATGGGGGCGCCTCCTGCTGCCGCCCACGGGCACCGCTACCCACGCATGGCCTCGTCGATCGGTTGGCGCAGGATCGTCCGCAGCTTGGCGGGGGCGGTCTTGGTGAAGTCGGACAGGTAGATCTCGTGGTGGCGTCCGCGCAGCCGTAGGCCGTTGTCGGGGACGAACTGGGTGTGTAGCCGGTGCAAGGTCTCGGCTTCGTCGTCGAACGAGCCCAGATGCAGGATCTGCACGCAGCGTCCTTCGTCCAGGGTCTCCAGCCGGAGTCGGTCGATGGCCGGTCCCACCTTGGTCCGGACGACGTCGCGGGTGGCCTCGAAGACGTCCGCGGTGATCCAGTCGGGCACCATCATCAGCAGGGTCCAGTCCCAGGTGGACTTGTCCAGGGCCGTGGTGAAGGTGGACGGATCGTCGGATGACCACAGACCCTCCAGCGGCATCACCGTGTAGTCGCGGCCGAACTCGTTCTTCGAGGTGAACTTCAGCTTGTAGCCGACGCTGAACAGCGCGCCGATCGCCTCGTTGAACGGGCCACCGGCGTTCGGATCGCCGTGCCCGTCGATCATCAGGTAGTTGAGAGGTGGCACGTCGACCACCTCGAACACCCCGGTGCGCGCGGTGTAGCTGGGCAGTGATTTCTTGAAGTCGATCTTCTCCATGGGCGGCCTTTCGTCGCGACCATGAGACACCCTCACATCGCGGAAGAGTCAAGAGGACTGGGGCGGTTTGCCAGCAGGCGGTGAGTTTTGCGGCCTAGGCTGCGAGCATGTGGAACTTGAGGGTGGGGCAACGACGCCGCGCCGGTAGTTCTTCGGTGGCCGAGCGCCCGGTGCTCGGCTGGGTGTTGGCGGTGCTCGCCCTCGCTCTGATCGGGTCGTTCGGCTACATGATCCTTGAGGGTTGGAGCTTCTTCGACGCCCTCTACATGGCGGTGACCACCATGACCACGGTCGGCTTCCGCGAGGTGCATGAGCTGAGCTGGTCAGGCCGACTCTGGACGATGTTGATGGCGCTGTCCTCGATCGGAGTGATCTTCGGGACCGTCGGAGTAGTGGCCGAGAACGTGATGGCCGATGTGGCCAGCGGCAGGAGGAGGGCCAAGCGGATGGACCGCATGATCGGCAAGCTGAGTGGGCACTACGTGGTGTGCGGCTATGGACGAGTGGGCTCGATGGTCGCTCGGGAGCTGGTCGAGGATGGCAACCAGGTGGTGGTCATCGATGTCGGTGAGGATTCGCTGCGTCGAGCCGAAGCCGACGACTACCTGGTGGTGCATGGCGACGGCGCCTCCGAGGCGGTGCTCCGTCAGGCCGGGGTGGAGCGAGCCAAGGGTCTGGTCAGTGCCATCGACTCCGATGCTCACAATGTCTACGTGACCCTCTCGGCGCGGGCGCTGAACCCGGAGCTGTTCATCGTTGCGCGGGCCGGAGCCGAGAACGTGATCTCGAAGCTGCTGCAGGCCGGAGCCGATCGGGCGGTCTCGCCCTATGTGATGGCCGGGCGACGCATCGTGAACCTTGCCTTGCGTCCGGCCGTGGTCGAGTTCATCGACGCGGCCCTGACCAGGCAAAGCCTCGCCTTCGGGATGGAGGAAGTACTGGCCGCCCCCGACGGTCAGCTGGTCGGGAAGGCCATCGGCGAACTGCGTGGGGAGGGCGTGCTCACCATGGCGATTCTTCGCGAGGGCGGCTTGTATGAGGCCACGCCGCCGGATGGACGAGTGGTGGAGGCGGGCGAGCTGTTGATCGTCTCCGGGGTGAGCGAGGCCCTGGATCGGTTGGGTCAGATCGCTCCCGTGGGCCGGAGTTCGGCGAGCCGCACCGGCTGGTGAGCCACTTGACGTAATCGAACAGGCGTTCGATCATGGACGAGTGAAAGCCGCCTTCGCCGTCCCCAACTCCGCCAGCCCGGCGGAGCTGCTGGCGTCGCTGCGTGCGCAGGTGGCCAATGCCGAAGCCCGGGTCCGGCAGCAGCCTTTTGGGCTGGATCCGGTGCTGGCCGACTTGCTGGGGGAGACCGGCCTGAAACCGGGCGCGGCCTACTGCCTGGCCCCCTCCGGGGCGCTGCTGAACGTGCTGCTGGCCGGCGCCTCGGCCCAAGGCCACTGGTGTGGCGCGGTCGGGATCCCGACCCTGTCCGCGGAGGCGGCAGCGGCGGCCGGGGTGAACCTGGAACGGCTGGTGCTGGTGCCCGACCCGGGTGAGCAGTGGCTGGCCGCTACCGCGGCCCTGGCCGAAGTGATCCCGGTGCTGGCCCTGCGTCCGCCCGGACGAGTGCGCGAGGCCGACGCCGCCCGGCTGGCGGCCCGGCTGCGCGATCGCGGCGGAGTGTTGCTGGTGGCCGGCGACTGGCCTCGGGCCGAGGCTCGATTCCGGATCGGCTCCCGCAGCTGGCAGGGCTTGGGGCTCGGCCATGGGCATCTGCGCAGCCAGGAGGTGCAGGTCTCGGTGACCTCCAAGCGCTACCCGTCCGGGCGGAGCGCCCGGGTCCTGCTGCCGGCCTCCGATGGCACGTTGCGCGCTATTGAGGCGCCGAGTCCGTTGCGGGCGGTCGGCTGAGATGGCCGAACGATTCGGGGTGCTCTGGTTCCCCGGCTGGCCGGTGACCGCGTGGGCGCTGGCCGAAGCCGAGGACGATTCGGCGCCGGTGGCGGTGCTGGTGGCCAATCGGGTCAGCTCCTGCTCGACGGCTGCCCTGGCCGAGGGGGTGCTGCCTGGACAGCGCCGCCGGGAGGCGCAGTCCCGCTGTCCGCAGTTGCGGGTGATCGCGGCGGACGAGGCCAGGGACGCCCGCTGCTTCGAGCCGGTGGTGGCTGCCGTGGAGCGACTGGCTCCGGGGGTTCAGGTGATCCGTCCGGGGCTGTGTGCGCTGCGGTTGCGCGGGCTGGCCAGTTATCTGGGCAGCGAGCTGGAGGCCGCCGAGACCCTGCTGGAGGCGGTGGCCACCGAGGTGGGGATCATCAGCGGACGCTTCGGAATCGCCGACGGCCTGTTCGCCGCGATCCAGGCGGCCCGGGCCGGCGACCCGGTGCTGCGGGTGCTGCCCGGTGGCTCGCCGGCCTTCCTTGCCCCACTGCCGGTGGCCCGGCTGGGCCGGCCCGAACTGGCCGAACTGCTGCCTCGCTTGGGGGTTCGCACCCTCGGGGAGTTCGCTGCGTTGCCGGTGCCGGCGGTCCGGGAGCGGTTCGGCTCCGAAGGGCTGCGGCTGCACACCCTGGCCGGCGGCACCGATCCGCAGCACCTCCAGCCACGGCAGCCACCCCCAGAGCTGACCGCCACCCTCAGCTTCGAGCCGCCGCTGGAGGTGATCGAGCAGGTGGCCTTCTCGGCCAAGGCAACCACCGAGGAGTTCATCGGCAGGCTCACCGCGGCCGGATTGGCCCTCACCGAAGTCCGGATCGAGCTGGTCAGCGAGGCCGGCGAGGTGATCGTCCGCAACTGGCTGGCCGCAACGGTCTTCGATGCCGCGGCCGTGATCGACCGGATCCGCTGGCAGCTGCAGGCGGCCTCGGGTGGCCAGCTGTCCAGTCCGCTGGCCCGGCTGCGATTGGAGCCGCTCACCACCGATGAGGCCGCTCATCACGTCCCCGGGCTGTTCGGGCTGGGGCCGGACGAGCGGGTGCACCACGTGCTGTCCCGAGTGCAGTCGCTGGTGGGACCCGATCAGGTGGTCACCGTCCGGCTGAGCGGTGGGCGGTGGTTGGCCGAGCGGCAGCAGCTGGTCGCCTGGGGGGATCGTCCGGCCGCCGCGGCCCGGCGCGAGGAGCCCTGGCCGGGGATGGTTCCCGATCCGCTGCCCGGTTCGGTGTTCATCGAGCCGAAGCCCGTGCAGCTGCTGACCGCCTCCGGGCGTCCGGTTCGGGTGGACGATCGGGGCCGGGTCACCGACCCGCCGGTGACGCTGGGCCTGGGCCAGCGCACCGTGCCGGTGATCGGCTGGGCCGGGCCGTGGCCGGTCAGCGAACGGGCCTGGGATCCGCAGCGGGCCCGACGAGCCGACCGGTTCCAGGTGGTCGACGGGGAGGGCACCGGCTGGCTGCTGTTCACCGACGCCGAGGGCTGCTGGGCCGAGGCCAGGTACGACTGATGGGCTTCAACAATCCGCCGATGCCCTGGTCGCAGCTGGAACAAACGCTCAGCGGCACCGGCAAGCGTCCCCTCGAGGCGCCGTTCTCGCGCAAGCGTGGCCCCTATCAGCCGCCGGCGATCGAACGGCCCACGCAGGTGGTGCCCTATGCCGAACTGCACGCCCACTCGTCCTTCTCCTTCCTGGACGGGGCCAGTGGCCCGGCCGAACTGGCCGTGGAGGCCGAGCGGCTGGGCCTGCACGCGTTGGCGATCACCGACCACGACGGGCTGTACGGGATCGTCCGATTTGCCGAGGCGGCCGAGCCCACCTCGGTCAAGACGGTGTTCGGCGCCGAACTGTCCCTGGGCCTGACCGAGCCACAAGCCGGCCATCCCGACCCGGACGGCAGCCACCTGCTGGTGCTGGCCGCCGGTGAATCCGGCTATCACCGCTTGTCAGCGGCGATCACGACGGGACAGCTGGCCGGTGGCGAGAAGGGCCGTCCGACCTACCAGCTGGACGAGCTGGCCCAGGCGGCCCACGGCGAGTGGGTGGTGCTCACCGGCTGCCGGAAGGGGACGGTACGGCAGGCGCTGGCCGCCGGCGGCCTCGAGGCGGCCGGGGTGGAACTGGACACCTTGGTGCGGCTGTTCGGTCCCGAACGGGTCTTCGTCGAACTCACCGATCACGGGCATCCGCTGGACGCCGACCACAACGACGCCTTGGCCGCACTGGCTGCGCAACGTGGCCTGCCGGTGATCGCCACCGGCAACGTCCACTACGCCACCCCGGCCCAGCATCGGCTGGCCCAGGCGGTGGCTGCGATCCGGGCCAACCGCAGTCTGGATGCCCTGGACGGCTGGCTGCCGGCCTCCGGAACCGCCTTCCTGCGGTCCGGGGCGGAGATGGCCGAGCGCTTCGTCCGCTACCCCGGAGCGGTGGCCCGGACGGTCGGCCTGGCCGACGACCTGGCCTTCAGCCTGCGCCGGGCCAAGCCGGCCCTGCCGAAGCAGGAGGTGCCGGCCGGGCACACTCCGATGAGCTGGCTGCGGCACCTGGTCTGGCAGGCGGTGCCGCATCGCTATCCGGACCTGACTCCCGACCAGCGGGCCCGGATCGAGCGGGAACTGGCCGTGATCGAGGCCAAGGACTTTCCGGGCTACTTCCTGATCGTCCACGACATCGTGGCCGAGGCCCGCCGGCGCGGCATCCTGTGCCAGGGACGCGGGTCGGCGGCCAACTCGGCGGTCTGCTACCTGCTGAACATCACCGCGGTCGACTCGATCGGCTACGACCTGCCCTTCGAACGCTTCCTGTCCGCGCTGCGTGACGAGGAGCCCGATATCGACGTCGACTTCGACTCCGACCGGCGCGAGGAGATCATCCAGTGGGTCTTCGCCCGCTATGGACGCGAATGCGCCGCCCAGGTCTGCAATGTGATCCAGTACCGGCCGCGCAACGCCGTCCGCGAGATCGCCAAGGCGCTGGGCTACAGCCCCGGCCAGGCCGACGCCTTCGCCAAGCGGGTCGAGCGCTGGGGGCCGACCCCCACCGAGGCGGAGGAGGCGCTGCCTGAGCAGGTGGCCGAACTGGCCACCCAACTGCTGAAAGCGCCCCGGCACTTGGGCATTCACTCCGGCGGGATGGTGCTCACCGAGCGTCCCGTGGCTGAGGTGGTGCCGGTCGAGCACGCCCGGATGGAGGCCCGCACGGTGATCCAGTGGGACAAGGACGACGCCGCCTGGATGGGCCTGGTGAAGTTCGACCTGCTCGGCTTGGGCATCCTGGCCGCCTTGCAGTACTGCTTCGACCTGATCGTCGGTGCCACCGGGGAGCGGTGGGAACTGGCCACCATCCCCAAGGAGGAGCCCGGCGTCTACGACATGCTCTGCCGGGCCGACTCGATCGGGGTCTTCCAGGTCGAATCCCGCGCACAGATGGGGTTGTTGCCGAGGCTGCAGCCGCGGCGCTTCTACGACTTGGTGGTTCAGATCGCGCTGATCCGGCCCGGCCCGATCCAGGGCGGAGCGGTGCATCCATTCGTCCGGCGCAAGCTGGGTCGCGAGCCGATCAGCTACGCCCATCCGCTGCTGGAACCGGTACTGAAGCGGACGTTGGGCGTCCCGGTCTTCCAGGAGCAGCTGATGCAGATGGCCATGGCGGTCGGTGACTGCTCCGGAGAGGATGCCGACCTGCTGCGCCGGGCCATGGGGTCCAAGCGCGGCGTCGAGCGGATCGAGTCGCTGAAGGTCAAGCTGTATGCCGGAATGGCCCGCAACGGCCTGGTCGGCGAGGTGGCCGATCGGCTGTACGCGCAGATCCAGGCCTTCGCCAACTTCGGCTTCGCCGAGTCGCATTCGCTGAGCTTCGCGCTGCTGGTCTATGCCTCCAGCTGGCTGAAACTGCACTACCCCGGGGCCTTCCTGGCCGGGCTGCTCCGCGCCCAGCCGATGGGCTTCTACTCTCCGGCCACCCTGGTCTCCGATGCCCGTCGGCACCAAGTCAGCGTGTTGCCGCCCGACCTGGTTCACTCCGGGGTGCAGGCCGGGCTGGAGGCGATCGGCGAGTCGCGGAGCCCGTCCGGGATGGACAGCTGCCTGGAACGGACCCAGCCGAAGCCGGGGGAGTTCGACGTCACCGCCCCGGATCACACCGGCGAGCATCGCCGCGATGCCGGGTTCGCGGTCCGGCTCGGCCTGGCCGGCGTCCGGGGGATCGGGCCAGAGGTGGCCGGACGGATCGTCGCCGAGCGGGCCAACGGGGAGTACCGCTCGATGGAGGATCTGGTGCGCCGGACCGGGCTGAATGCCGAGCAGTTGGCCTCGCTGTCCACCGCGGGAGTCTTCGACTGCTTTGGGCTGAGCCGGCGTCAGGCCTTGTGGCGGGCCGGTAGCGCGGCCCTGGACCAGCCTGATTCGCTACCCGGGACGCTGCTGGCCAGCCAGCCACCGCTCTTCGATGAGCCCAGTCCGACCGAGGCCCTGGCCGAGGAGTTGTGGGCCACCGGAGTCAGCACCGGGGAGCATCCGATCGGGCAGTTGCGCGCCGAGCTGACCGCCCGCGGGGTGCTCAGCTCGGCCGACCTGAACTTCGCCGAGCCGGATCGCCGGATCGAGCTGGGCGGGCTGGTCACCCACCGGCAGCGTCCGGCCACCGCGTCCGGGGTCACCTTCTTGAGCCTCGAGGACGAGTTCGGCCTGGTGAATGTGGTCTGTTCGATGGGGGTCTGGCAGCGCTACCGCCGGGTGGCTCGCGGGTCGTCCGCGCTGATCGTCCGCGGCAAGCTGGAACGCTCGACCGAGGGCGTGGTGAACGTCCTGGCCGACCGGATCGAGGCTCTGCCGATCCTGGTGCCGCATCGCTCCCGAGACTTCCAGTAGGCGATGGGGGAGGTCTGCGATGGGCCGTTGCTCGTCCCCCGGAACCCACCACAGAGCCGCGGGGGTGGTCGGGATGAGACGATGGCCTCGCTATGAATCTCACCGAGCAGCTCCCCGCCGGCGAACATCTGGACGCGGACGCGCTCTACGAGAGTTTCGTCACCGCAGCCAGTGCCGACGGCATCAGCCTGTACCCGCACCAGGATGAAGCGATCATCGACATCCTCACCGGGGCGAATGCCATCATCACCACCCCGACCGGGTCGGGAAAGTCGCTGATCGCCGTGGCCGCACACTTCGCGTCCCTGGCTGCCGGTGGCCGGAGCTACTACACCGCGCCGATCAAAGCCCTGGTCAGCGAGAAGTTCTTCGCCCTGTGCGCCATCTTCGGCGCGCACAACGTCGGCATGGTGACCGGGGACGCCGCGGTGAACGCCGAGGCTCCGATCATCTGCTGCACGGCCGAGATCCTGGCCAACATCGCGCTGCGCGAGGGACGGGCCGCCCGTGTCGACCAGGTGATCATGGACGAGTTCCACTTCATCGCCGACCGCGACCGCGGCTGGGCCTGGCAGGTGCCGCTGGTGGAGCTGCCGCAGGCCCAGTTCGTGATCATGTCGGCCACCCTGGGTGACGTCACCGAGCTCGCCCGCAGCCTGGAGCAGCGGACGGGACGGCCGTCGTCGGTGATCGGGGGAGCCACTCGTCCGGTGCCGTTGATGTACTCCTGGGCGGTGACCCCGATCCACGAGACCATCCAGAACCTGATCGCCGCCCAGCAGGCCCCGGTCTACGTGGTGCATGCCACTCAGGGCGGGGCGGTGGACCAAGCCCAGGCGCTGCTGAGTTCGGGGATCGTCGATCGACGCCATCGCAAGGAGTTGGTGGAGGCCCTGCGCGGCTTCCGGTTCGCCGGAGGCTTCGGCAAGACCTTGTCCACCCTGTTGCACGCCGGGGTGGCCGTCCATCACGCGGGCATGCTGCCGCGCTACCGCCGCCTGGTCGAGACCCTGGCCCAACGCGGCCTGCTCACGGTGATCTGCGGCACCGACACCTTGGGCGTGGGCATCAATGTGCCGATTCGCACAGTGCTGTTCGCGGCCTTGTCGAAGTTCGACGGACGCCGCTCCCGGCTGTTGCGCAGCCGCGAGTTCCACCAGATCGCCGGACGAGCCGGACGTCCGGGCTTCGACAGCGTCGGCTACGTGGTGGCCCAGGCGCCGGATCATGAGGTGGAGAACACCCGGATCCTGGTCAAGTTCGCCGATGACGCCAAGAAGCTGAAGAGCGTGCGGCGCAAGAAGCCGCCGGAGGGCTTCGTGAACTACACCGAGGCCAGTTTCACCAAGCTGATCGAGTCGACCCCAGAACTGCTGCGGGCGCGGATGCGGGTGACCCACGCCATGCTGCTGAACCTGCTGCAACGCGAAGAGGACACCGCGGCGGCCTTCGTCCACCTGATCGACGCTGGAGAACCGGACCCGACCACCCGACGCCGGTTGATCGGCCGGGCCGCGGCCATGGGGCGCTCGTTGATCGCCGCCGGCGTGGTGGTGCGGCTGCCCGAGCCCACGGCCACCGGACGGCGTTACCAACTGGCCGTGGAGTTGCAGAACAACTTCGCCCTGAACCAGCCGCTGAGCGCGTTGGCGCTGGCCGCCATGGACGAGCTCGATGCCGAGGCCCCCGGCTACGCCCTCGATGTGGTGAGTGTGATCGAGTCGACGCTGGAGGATCCGATGGTGATCCTGCTGGCCCAACGGTTCAAAGCCCGCGGCGAGGCCGTGGCCGAGCTCAAGGCCGATGGCTACGACTTCGAGACCCGGACCGAGATTCTGGAAGAGGTGTCCTGGCCGCGGCCCTTGGCCGAGATGCTGGAGCAGGTGCACCTGCGGGAGTCGGCGGCCCATCCGTGGCTGTCCGAGACGCCGATCAGCCCGAAGTCGATCGTCCGCGATCAGTTCGAGCGGGCCATGACCTTTGGTGAGTATGTGGGCTTCTACAAGCTGCAACGCAGCGAGGGTCTGCTGCTGCGCTACTTGTCGGACGCCTACCGGGCGCTGCGTCAGACCGTGCCCGAGGCCGCCCGAACCGAAGAACTCGGCGACCTGATCGAGTGGCTGGGCGAGGTGACCAGGCTGACCGACAGTTCGCTGCTGGACGAGTGGGCGTCGTTGACCAGCCTGGCCGGCACGGCGTCCGAGCTGGGGGAGGCCCCGCCGCCGAACAAGACGGTCACCGGGAACGCGCGGGCCTTCCGGGTGCTGGTCCGCAATGCCATGTTCCGCCGGGTGGAGTTGGCCGCGGCCGACGACGTGGACGCACTTGCCGCGCTCGAACCGGGTGGGGCCATGACGCGGGGCGACTGGGACGAGGCATTGGGGCAGTACTGGGACGAGCACGACCGGATCGGCACCGACGCCGACGCCCGCGGCCCCCAATTCCTGGTGATCGAGGAGGAGTCGCGCACCTGGCAGGTGCGGCAGCTCATCGCCGACCCGGCCGGCAACCGGGATTGGTCGATCACGGCCCGGATCGACCTGGACGAGTGTGATGGGGCCGGGGAACTGGTCGTGCACACCCTGGACTTCGCTCGGCTGGACGGCTGAGCGGAGTCCGACGACTCAGGCAGCCACACGCCTCCTGCCGACCACGCGCCTCACGGTCCGACCGCCTCGGTCAGCGACTGGGCCAGGATCTCCAGTCCGAGTTCGAGCTCGTCGTCGCTGATGGTCAGCGGGGGAGCGATCCGGAAGGTGCCGCTCAAGCCGGGCACCCGGGCCAGGTTCATGTGCAGCCCGTGCTCCCAGCAGAGCTGGGTCACCCGATCACCGAGCGTCTCGGCCGGAGCCTTCGACTCCCTGTCGAGTACCAGCTCCAGGCCCTGCAGCAGGCCGCGGCCACGGACGTCCCCAATCACCGGGAGGTGGTCGCCCAATGCCCACAACCGCGCGGCCAGTCGCCGGCCGAGGTCGCGGCTGCGTGCGGCCAACTCCTCGGACTCCAGGACGTCCAGCACCGTGTTGCCGACCGCCGCCACCAGCGGATCGTTGGTGTGAGTTGTGAAGAAGAAGTAGCCACGCTCGAAGGCGGTCTGCTCGATCTCGGCGGAGGTGATCACCGCGGCCAGCGGGAGGCCGGCCCCGAGGGTCTTGGAGAGGGTGAGAATGTCCGGCACCACCCCTTCGTCCTGGAAGGCGTACCAGTCGCCGGTCCGGCACAGGCCGGTCTGAGCCTCATCGAGGATCAGCAGCATGCCGCGCTCGCGGCACTTCTCCTGCAGCGCCCGCAGGTAGCCCGGCGGTGGGACGAGCAGGCCGCCGGCACTGATGATGGGCTCGACGATGCAGGCGGCCAGGGCGCCGGTCGAGGCGGCGTCGATCTGGGCGAAGCCGAGATCGAGCTGGCGTCGCCAGTCCAGCTCACCGTCCGGCCCGATCAGCTCGGGGCGGTAGCTGTTCGGAGTCGGCAGGACCAGGTTGCCCGGCATGGTGGGGCCGTAGCCGCGGCGTCCGGCGGCATAGGTGGCCGACAACGAGCCCGAGGTGACCCCGTGATACGACCGCGAGAACGAGACCACCTCCCAGCCGCCGGTGACCAGCTTGGCCAGGCGCAATGCCGCCTCGTTGGCCTCCGAGCCGGTGCTCAGTAGCTGCACCTTCTGCAGCGGAGCGGGCAAGGACTCGGCCAGCCGCCGGGCCAGGTCCACCACCGGCGGGGAGATCATGTTCGAGTAGAGGTGGTCCAGGCTGCCGGCGGCCCTGGCCAGGCTCTCCACGATCCGGGGATGGCTGTGGCCCAGAATCGCGCTCATCTGGCCGGAGGTGAAGTCCAGCACCTTTCGTCCGGCCGCCGTGGTCACCCAGCTGCCGCTGGCCGACACGATCGGCTCGGTGATGAAGCTGCCGCCGCCGTAGCGGGTCAGATGCCTATTGGCCGTCGCCCAGAAGCTGCTCTCATCGATCACTGTCGTCCTCCGCGGTCGCCTCGTGGCCGAAATCTAGAGGCTCGGCCGGGGCGCGGCAGGGCAGTCCACACCGCTACCCACGAACGTAACGATGGCGCCCGCTGTCAGCGTCGCTGACTAGGGTGACCTCAGTGAACAGTCCTGCATCCCAGACCCGCGCGCCCCGCCTCACTCCGGTGAAACTCGGCCAGTTGATCGGTGTCGACGACGGTCGGTTCGCCGACGGCGACGACGACGTGGAGGCGGTCGAGTCGCACGGGTTCAGCCGGGAGTCGCTGAGCTGGCCGACCCGCCGGCGGCTGGACTCGTCCCGGGTCTCCGGGCTGCGGGTCGAGCAGTGGCGAGCCCACGGCCTGGCCATGGCCGAGACCGTGCTCGAGCGAGTCGAGCTGGTGTCCTTGCACGCGGCCGACTCGGGCTGGCGCCGGGTCGAGGTGTGCGACTCCCGGATCGGATCGGCCGAGTTGTCCGGATCGGTGTGGCGCTCGGTGCACTTCAGCGGCTGCAAGCTCGGCTATCTGAACTTGCGCGACGCCCAGGTCAGTGACCTGCAGTTCACCAACTGCCTGATCGAGGAACTGGACCTGATGCGGTCCAAAGTCACCAGGGTTGCCTTCTCGAACTGCCGGTTGGGTCGCCTCGAGCTGACTCGATCCACCCTGGCCGACGTGGACCTGCGCGGCGCACAGCTCAGCGATGTCGGGGATCTGGCCGGGCTCTCCGGGGCGACCGTCTCGCTGGAGCAGTTGCTCGACCTGGCTCCGCTGATGGCGGCGCGGCTCGGCGTGAAGGTCGAGTAGCCCGCGGCCTCACCGCCGTGGTGTTCCAGCGGAGGCGAGCTCAGCTCGGCGACTCGGACGCCTCCGCGGTCCTGGCGTAGCGTCCGGCCAGCGTCGAGCAGGCCATCAACTGGGCCTGGTGGAACAGCATCAGGGGCAGGACCATCAAGCCGATCGGCGAGCCGGCGAACAGAACCCCGGCCATCGGTAGGCCGGAGGCCAGTGACTTCTTGGTGCCACAGAACTGGATGGCGATGGCGTCCTCGCGGCTGAAGCCCAGCCGGCGGGCCGTCCACCAGGTCAGCCACAGCATGATCGCCAGGATCACCAGCGAGATCACCAGCAGCGCCACCAGGTCGACCCAGGTGGTCTGCCACCACATGCCCTCCCGCATGCCGGCCGAGAAGGCCGAGTAGACGACCAGGACGATCGAGCCGCGGTCGACCAGCTTCAGCTCGGGGTGGGCCTTCACGAAGCCGGCCGTCCAGCGCCGGGAGAGCTGGCCCAGGATGAACGGCACCAGCAGCTGCAAGACGATGTCGACGATGGTGCTGGTGGTGAAGCTGACCCCGCTGGTCCGGGTCATCAGCAACCAGACCAGGGCCGGGGTGATGAACACCCCCAGGATGTTCGACGCCGACGCCGAGACCACTGCACCGGCCACATTGCCCTTGGCGATCGAGGTGAACGCAATCGAGGACTGCACCGTCGAGGGAACCAGGGTGAGGTAGAGCAGTCCGGCCTGCAGGCTCGGGTTCAGCCAGCCGTTGGTGACCGCCACGATGCCCAGGCCCAGTAGCGGGAAGAGCACATAGGTGAAGCTCAGGATGGTCGCGTGCAGCCGCCAGTGCTTGAGCCCTTCCAGGCTCTCCTGCGGGCTGAGCCGGGCCCCGTAGAGGAAGAACAGGATCGCGATGGCCGCGGTGGTCAGCCATTCCAGGATCTGTTCGCCGAGCCCCGAGGCCGGGAAGATCGACGCGGTGATCGCGGCGGCGATGATCGCCAACAGGAAGCGGTCGATCGGGATGCGGGGGAGTTTCACCCCGGCATCCTAGAATCTCCAGGTGATCGTCGATGTCGCGGAGCCCGGGGACGAACGACTGGCCGACTATGTGAGACTGCGCGAATCGTCGTTGCGGCACAGCCTCGAAGCCGAGCAGGGCCTGTTCATCGCCGAAGGCAGCAAGGTGATCCGGCGAGCCATCGAAGCCGGCTACCGGCCGCGGTCCTTTTTGCTGGCGCCACGGTGGCTGGACGACTTGCGTGACCTGCTCGAGGCCGTCCCCGAGGTGCCGGTCTATCTGGTCAGCGAGGAGGTGGCCGAGCAGGTCACCGGCTTCCACGTGCACCGCGGTGCGTTGGCGTCCCTGCATCGAGAGCAGCGACACACGGTCGCCGGGCTACTGAGCAGCGCACGTCGGCTGGTGGTGGCCGAGGAGATCGCCGACCACGCCAATATCGGGGCGATCGCCCGCAATGCGGCCGGGCTCGGCTGGGACGGCTTCCTGCTGGGGCCGCGTTGTGCGGATCCGCTGTATCGGCGCTCGGTGAAGGTCTCGATGGGCACCGTCCTGGCGCTGCCCTGGGCGCGGCTGGACGACTGGGCGCAGGCCGTCCCGCTGCTACAGCAGGCGGGCTTCCTGGTGGCGGCGCTCGCGCTGTCGGACGACGCGGTCTCGCTGGCTGAGTTCGCTCCCCGGGCTGCGCAGGCCACCCGGCTTGCGGTGCTGCTCGGCAGCGAGGGGCATGGGCTGAGCCCGCGCTGGATCAGCCAGGCCGATCAGGTGGTGCGGATTCCGATGCGGGCCGGGGTCGACTCCCTCAACGTGGCTGCGGCAAGCGCAATCGCCTGCTACGAGCTCGGCCTTCCGCAGTCCTGACGACGCTGCCGCGACTCAGCCGTCGGCGGAGCTGCGCTTGGGAGTCAGCGGCCAGTCCTCGGGGTACAGGTGGGCCAGTTCTTCGTGCTGGGCGTACAGCTTGCGGCGCATCCGGTTCGACAGCCGATCGCCGAAGACCGTCCCGTTGAGGTGGTCGGTCTCGTGCTGCAGGCAGCGAGCCAGCAGGCCGGTGCCGTGCACAGTCACCGGCTCGCCGAACGGGTCGACCCCGGTGACGGTGGCGTGATCGGGACGGGCCAGCGGCTGGTAGCCGCCGGGCAGCGAGAGGCAGCCCTCTTCCGTGGACTCCAGATTGCGGTCATCGCCCTCGGGGAGGGTGAGCACCGGGTTGCAGATGGCACCGACCTGGTTGATCTCGTTCTCGTCGGGACAGTCGTAGACGAACAGGGCCAGATCCACGCCGACCTGGGTGGCGGCCAGCCCGACTCCGCGGGCGGCGTCCATGGTGGCGAACATGTCCCGAACCAGTTCCTGCAGTTCCGGACCGAACTCGGTGATCTGGCGGGTGACCGCGTGCATCACCGGTTCGCCCCAGCGCGTCACTCGCAGCAGCTTGCCCCCGGTGGTCAGTTCCTCGATGCCCATACGCTCCTCTTCACTTCCGCCGAGTCATCATAGGACGCCCAGCGCGCCCGCTTGCACTCAGCAGCGGACCGGGTGACGCTGGCCGGGTGAAGTCAGTCGAGCCGGTGGAACTCGATCCGGCGGTCGAGGCGCTGCTGGACGACTTCGCCCAGCACCTGACCAAGGAGCGGGGTTGCTCCGCGCACACCGTCCGGGCCTACACCGGCGATCTCACCCAGCTGTTCGGCCACCTGGCGCGGACCGACGGGCCGCCACCGGGCCAGGCGACATTGCGCGACCTGCGCACCTGGTTGGCCAACCAACATGCCACCGGAGCCGACCGCTCGACCCTGCAACGACGAGCGGCTGCGGTGCGGACCTTCTTCGCCTGGGCCGAGCACACCGGGCGAATCACCACAGATCCGGCCCGCGGCCTGCGCTCGCCCAAGGTCGACCGGCGGCTCCCGCCGACTCTGGAGATCGATCACGCCCGGCGGGTGCTCGACGACCTGGCCGCTGCGGCTGCGGCGGCCGAGGATCCGGCCGAGCGGGCCGCGGCACTGCGGGACTCGGCGATCCTGGAGGTGCTCTACTCCACGGGGATCCGGGTCTCCGAGCTGTGTGGGCTGGATCTGTCCGACCAGGACACCGAACGAGAACTGCTTCGCGTGCTGGGCAAGGGCGGCAAACAGCGGGTGGTGCCGCTGGGTGGTCCGGCCCGGCGCAGCCTGGACGCGTGGCTGGGCGTCCGCGAGCTGCTGGCGGCACCGGGGGCCGGCTCGGCGATCTTCGTGGGCGATCGTGGCGGACGGATCGATCCGCGGGTGGTCCGCCGGATCGTCCACCGTGCGCTGGCTCGCATCCCCGAGGCTCCCGACCTCGGTCCGCACGGCTTGCGTCACGCCATGGCCACCCATCTGCTCGAGGGTGGCGCGGATCTGCGCTCGGTGCAGGAGTTGCTCGGCCACTCGTCGCTGGCCACCACTCAGCTGTACACCCACGTCACCACGGAGAGGCTCCGTAAGGCCTACCAGCAGGCCCACCCGCGGGCGTGAGTTCGGCCCAGGTCGGCTCCGGCCCGGACACCTCGTCGAAGGTGGAGCTCGGGAGCAGCCGTATCGGCCCCGGATCCAGGAGCCACAGTGGGTTGAGGTACTGCTCGCCGCGGCGCAGCCCCCAGTGCAGGCAGTCACCGCCGGTGCACGGATGTCCGGCTTGCAGCGTCCCGATCACCTCACCGGTGCCGACCATGGTGCCCACCGAGACCCGTGCGGTGACCGGCTCGTAGGTGGTGCGCAGAGCCCCGTGCGAGACGACCACCACCCCGCGGCCGGCCAGCTCGGCCGCGAAAGTGACCCGTCCGGCCAGGGCGGCCCGCACCGGCGTCCCCGCAGGGTTTCGCAGGTCGACGCCGCGGTGACCGGACAGCCAGGGACGATCCGGCGGATCGAACCCGCGCGCCACCGGACCCGGTACCGGCAACACCGCACTGGCGGCGGCCGCCGGTGCGGCGCCGGAGACCAGGAGGCCCAGGCACACCCCGAGCAGGACGGTCAGTCGAAGGATCTTCATGCCCGTACTGTGGGGTGCGCTGCGGCGTCCGATTCAGTGACTCCCGCGCCTGTGGATCGACACCGACCGGTGTCCACAGCGCCGATTGGTGAAGCGGCGCATCGCCCGCGTAGACTTTGCTCAGCAATCTGGCAGATCCAGGTTGACTTCGCACGCAGTCTTTCCGCCTCCGGGCGGGTCGGCACCCACGGTCCCTTCGGGGAGGGCGCGCCGGCGACTGGGTCAGGCGGGCCGAATCGCTCGGTCCGAACAACCTAATGCGGGCCGGGCCATGCCCAGCCCCGCGCAGAAAGGAACGGCCATGGCCGTCGTTACTACGCGCCAGCTGCTGGACAGCGGCGTTCACTTCGGGCATCAGACCCGCCGTTGGAACCCGAAGATGAAGAAGTTCATCTTCACCGAGCGCAACGGCATCTACATCATTGACCTGCAGCAGTCGCTGACCTACATCGACACTGCGTACGCCTTCGTCAAGGAGACCGTCGCCAAGGGCGGCCAGGTGCTGTTCATCGGCACCAAGAAGCAGGCCCAGGAGACCGTCGCCGAGCAGGCCACCCGCGTGGGCATGCCCTACGTGAACCAGCGCTGGCTGGGCGGCATGCTGACCAACTTCGGCACCATCAGCAAGCGGATCGCGAAGATGAAGGAGCTCGAAGGGCTCAACTTCGACGATGTGGCGTCCTCTGGCCTGACCAAGAAGGAACTGCTGCAGCAGAAGCGCAAGAAGGAGAAGCTGGCCAAGACCCTGGGCGGCATCCGCGAGATGCACCGCGTGCCCCAGGCGATCTGGGTGGTGGACACCAACAAGGAGCACCTGGCCATCGACGAGGCGCGCAAGCTGCACATCCCGATCGTCGGCATCCTGGACACCAACTGCGATCCCGATCACGTCGACTTCCCGATCCCGGGCAACGACGACGCCATCCGTTCGGTCGCGCTGCTCACCCGGGTGATCGCCGACGCGGTTGCCGAGGGTCTGCTGGCCCGTTCGGCTGCGGCGAGCACCGGCGAAGAGGTCGAGCCCATGCCTGATTGGGAGCGCGACCTGCTGGCCGGCGCCGAGGCGAAGACGGACGAGGCTCCGGCCGAGGCCGTTGTCGAGCCGGCCGTTGTCGAGGCTGAGGTTGTCGCCGAAGCTGCTCCTGAGGCCGAGGCTGCTCCGGTGGCTGAGGTTGCCCCCGAGGCCGAGGTTGTCGCTGAGGCTGAGGTTGCCCCCGAGGCTGAGGTCGCCGAGGCCGCTGCCGAGGAGCCGGCCGCCGAGGCTGCCCCCAAGGCCAAGAAGACCAAGTAAGGAACGAGAGACTGATGAGTGCGATCACTGCCGCGGATGTGAAGAAGCTCCGCGACGCGACCGGTGCCGGAATGATGGACGCCAAGAAGGCGCTCACCGAGGCTGACGGCGACTTCGATGCCGCCGTCGAGATCCTGCGGGTGACCGGCCAGGCCAAGATGGCCAAGCGGTCCGACCGCGAGGCCAGCAACGGCCTGGTGGCTTCGGCCGGCAAGTCCGTCATCCAGCTGGGTGCCGAGACCGACTTCGTGGCCAAGAACGCCGAGTTCATGACCCTGGCCGACGACATCGCCAAGGCCGTGGACGCCGCCGGCGCCCATGGCGTTGAGGCGGCCAGCGCGGTCGTCCTGCCCTCGGGCAAGACCGCTGCCGAGGCCATCGGCGAGCTCAGCGCCAAGATCGGCGAGAAGCTGGAACTGGCTGCGGCCGCCAGCTACGACGGCGAGGTCAGCGTCTACCTGCACAAGCGGTCTGCGGACCTGCCCCCGCAGGTGGGCGTCATGGTCGAGTACGTCGGTGGCGACGAGTCTTTCGTGCGTGGCATCGCCATGCAGATCGCCGCGATGTCCCCGTCTTACGTGACCCGCGAGGACGTCCCCGAGGACGTGCTGGCCAACGAGCGCCGGATCGCCGAACTCACCGCTCGCGAAGAGGGCAAGCCCGAGCAGATCATCCCGCGGATCGTGGAGGGTCGCCTGGGCGGCTTCTTCAAGGAGGTCTGTCTGGTCGAGCAGGCGTCGGTCTCCGACGACAAGCTGACCGTGGGCCAGCTGCTCAAGAACAACGGGGTCGAGGTCAAGCGGTTCATCCGCTTCTCCGCCGGCGCCTGAGCCATTCCTCACCTGCGGCCGTCCAGCCACGCTGGGCGGCCGCAGGTGCGTCTAGACACCCCATTTCGGTTAGGGTGTGAGAAGCCGCCGGCCAGTGCCGCCCCTGCAGTGAAGGAGACCCCATGGTCAGTCCGTATCGCCGAGTTCTGCTGAAGCTTTCCGGGGAGGCCTTCGGAGGGGGCAAGCTCGGAGTTGATCCGGACGTGATCGGCGGCATCGCCGCTCAGATCGCCGGTGTGGTGGCCTCCGGAGTGCAGGTGGCGATCGTTACCGGTGGCGGCAACTTCTTCCGCGGTGCCGAGCTCCAGACCCGGGGCATGGATCGGGCCCGCGCCGACTACATGGGCATGCTGGGTACCGTGATGAACGCCCTTGCCCTGCAGGACTTCCTGGAGAAGGCCGGCCAGCCGAGCCGGGTCCAGACGGCGATCGCCATGGGCCAGGTCGCTGAGCCGTACATCCCGCTGCGGGCGATCCGGCACCTCGAGAAGGGCCGGGCCGTGGTCTTCGGCGCAGGCTCGGGAATGCCGTTCTTCTCCACCGACACGGTCTCGGCGCAGCGGGCGCTGGAAATCCACGCCGACGTCCTGCTGATGGCCAAGCAGGGCACCGACGGCGTCTACGACGCAGACCCCCGCACCAACCCCGATGCTCGTCGCTTCGACGAACTCACCTATGACGATTTCCTGGCTCGCGACCTCAAGGTCGCCGACGCAACCGCTGTCAGCCTGGCCCGGGAACACCAACTTCCGATGGTGTTCTTCGACCTCGGTGTCGATGGCAACATCGCCCGCGTCGTCGCGGGTGAGAAGATCGGAACCATCCTGCACGCCGCGCGCGTGTGACCCAGAAGGGAACCCAACAGTGATCCCTGAGATCCTTGCCGACGCCGAGCACAAGATGACCACGGCCGTGGAGCACGCCCGCGAGGAGTTCGCCGCGATCCGCACCGGTCGCGCGCACCCAGCCATGTTCAGCAAGCTGCTGGTCGACTACTACGGCTCGCCGACCCCGCTGCAGCAGCTGGCCACCTTCCAGGTGCCCGAGGCTCGCACCGTCCTGATCACCCCGTTCGACCGGGGCGCGATGAACAACATCGAGAAGACGATCCGCGACTCCGACCTGGGCGTGAACCCGGCCAATGACGGCAACGTGATCCGCCTGGTGCTGCCGCAGCTCACCGAGGAACGCCGCAAGGAGTACATCAAGCTGGCCCGGCACAAGGCTGAGGAGGGTCGAGTGGCGGTGCGCAATGTCCGTCGCCACGCGATCGACTCGGTCAACAAGCTGGTCAAGGACAAGGAAGCCAGCGAGGACGAGGCCCGTGGGGCCGAGAAGCAGCTGGACGCGGCCACCAAGAAGCACATCGATATCGTCGACGAGCTGCTGAAGGCCAAGGAAGCCGAACTGCTGGAGGTCTGAGTGACCACCACCGTCCAGGGCCCGGAGGCCTCGCCGAAGCGAGGCCCGGGGCGAGATCTCCCGGCCGCGATTGCTGTCGGGCTCTCGCTGTTCGCCCTGGTGGTGGTGACCCTGATCTGGTTCCACCCCGGCTTCGTGGCCCTGCTCGTCCTGCTGACCAGCCTTGGCGCCATCGAACTGCACCAGGCGTTGCGACGAGTGGGGATGACCTCGGCCATCATTCCGGTGGTGATCGGGAACATCCTGATCATCGGCGGCACCTACGCCGCTGCCGAGTTCCAGAAGCAGACCAATGTGCCCTGGCATGTGGTGCTGCTCGGGACGATCGGCGGCACCGTCTTGATGGCGCTGATCGGACGGATGTTCGGCGGCGCCGAGGGCTACGTCCGCGATAGTGCAGCCAGCCTGTTCATCATCGGCTACGTCCCGCTGCTGGCGTCCTTCATCGGCCTGATTCTGGCTCAGGAGCACGGGGTGGCCAAGGTGGTCGCGGTCTTCCTGTGTGTGGTCGGCAGCGACACCGGCGGCTATGTGGTCGGCGCCACCCTCGGCAAGCACCAGATGGTGCCGACGATCAGTCCCAAGAAGACCTGGGAAGGCTTGGCCGGCTCCTTCGCGCTGGCCATTCTGGTCGGCAGCCTGGCCACGGCCATCTTCATGGGCCGGCCCTGGTGGCAGGGTGCCATCCTCGCTGTGATCGTGGTGATCTTCGGCACGGCGGGGGATCTGATCGAGTCGCTGATCAAGCGGGACGTCGGGATCAAGGACATGAGCTCCTTCCTGCCCGGTCATGGCGGGGTGATGGATCGGCTGGATTCCATGCTGCTGGCCGGTCCTGCAGCCTGGGTCTTGTTCACCATGGTTGGGTTGTTCGGGTGAGCGGACTAACCCCGGCCGAAGAGGCTGAGTTTCAGAAGACCCTGGCCCAAGCGGCCGCCGGACGTCAGGTGCCGCTGGAGTTGGGCGCGCCAAGGCGCGGCAAGCCGGCCAAGCACTGGGCCGATCTGGACGCCGAGGAGCGGGTGGCTGCGGTCACCGCCATCGGCCTGCCGGCTTTCCGGGCCGGTCAGATCGACCGGCATCTGTTCGAACATCTCTCGGTGGACCCGTCCGGGTGGACCGATCTGCCTACGGCCGTCCGCGAGCAGCTGACTGCGGCCTGGTTACCGCCGCTGATCACCAAGGTCCGCGACCAGCAGGCCGATGCCGGTACCACGATCAAGTCGCTGTGGCGGCTCTACGACAACTCCCTGGTGGAGAGCGTGTTGATGCGCTACGGCGTCCCCGGTATCCGGGCCAGCGGACGCGGCCGCGAGCGCGCCACTGTCTGCATCTCCTCCCAGGCCGGCTGCGGGATGGCCTGCCCGTTCTGCGCCACCGGCCAGGGCGGCCTGCGCCGCAATCTGAGCAGCGGCGAGATCATCGCTCAGGTGATCGACGCCGCCCGCCGGCTCAAGGACGGCGAACTGCCCGGTGGCCCGGGTCGGGTCAGCAATGTGGTCTTCATGGGGATGGGCGAGCCGCTGGCCAACTACAACGCTGTGCTGCACGCCGTGCGCACCCTGGTGGCGCCGAGCCCGCACGGCCTGGGCATCTCGGCCCGCGGGGTGACCATCTCGACCGTGGGCTTGGTGCCGGCCATCCGCAAGCTGTGCGCCGAGGGCTTGCCGGTGACCCTGGCGGTCAGCCTGCACGCCCCGGACGACGAACTGCGCGACGAGCTGTGCCCGATCAACACCCGGTGGCCGGTGGCCGAGGTGATCGGTGCGGCCAAGCAGTACTTCCTGACCACCGGACGCCGGGTCTCGATCGAGTACGCGCTGATCCGCGACGTGAACGATCAGGCCGATCGGGCCGAGCATCTGGCCGATGTGCTGCGCGGCCCGAACGGCTACGGCTGGGTGCACGTGAACCCGATTCCGTTGAACCCGACCCCGGGTTCGAAGTGGACGGCCTCGCGGCCGGAGGATGCCAACGAGTTCGTGCGGCGGCTGGAGGCCCGCGGAGTGCCGGTCACCGTCCGCGACACCCGGGGCCGCGAGATCGACGGTGCCTGCGGTCAGCTGGCTGCGATCGAGGTCGCCGGCTAGATCCGGATGCGCTAGGCTCTCGAACGCACGTTCGATTCAAGGAGCAGCATGTCCGGCATGGTCTATCAGGAGTTCGGCGAGGGCGTCCCGCTGATTGCGGTGCACGGCTGGCCGGTGGATCACCACATCGTCCAGGGCTGTCTGGAGCCGATCTTCGAGGCCCGGCCCGGCTATCGCCGCATCTACCCCGATCTGCCCGGCCAGGGCGCCTCGTCCGGCGCGGGAGTGGCCAGCTCCGATGACGTGCTGGACGCCCTGGACGCCTTCATCGAGGAGCAGGTTGGCCAGGAGCCGTTCCTGCTGGTGGGGGAGTCCTACGGAGGCCTGCTGACTCGCGCCATCGTGAACCGCCGGCCCGACCAGGTGCGTGGCGTTGCGCTGATCTGCCCTTCGGTGGCCCTCCCGTACACCGAGCGGACGGTGCCTGCGCTGCAGGTCCTGCGCCGACAGCCGGGGGCGCTGGACGGCCTGTCCGCGGAGGTGGTCGAGAACTTCACTGCGCTGGCCGTGGTGCACACCGCTGAGGCCGTCCGCCGCTTCCTGGCCGATGTTCAGCCCGGCCTGGCCGCCGCCGACCCCGAGACGGTCCAGCGAGTGGAGGCCAAACTCATCCTGAGCGTCGACCCGGACCGTGACCAGCCGGTGTTCGACGGACCGTCCCTGATCCTGCTCGGACGCCAGGACAACGCGGTCGGCTATCGCGATCAGCTGCCGCTGTTGGAGCGCTACCCGCACGCCTCGCTGGCCGTGCTGGACGTGGCCGGCCACAACCTGCAGATCGAGCAGCAGACCCTGTTCGCCGCGCTGGTGAACGAGTGGCTGGATCGGGTGGAGGCGGACGATCAGGGCTGAGCCACGGTTTGCCGGTGGCATCGGGTTGGGTGCACCATGGCATCCGTATCCCCGATCGATCGAGGTTGAGATGTACGCAGACTCCAGTTCAGCTGCCACCCAGCGCTGACCTGTCGAGTCCTTCCGGACTCCGGGCGCAGCGCGCTGATCGAGGAGTCCGTACATGCCTTATCCCACAACCGTCCTTGAGGACGTGTGTTTCGCCTGGCCGGACGGCCGGGTGGTGCTCGATGCAGCCTCGGCCAGCCTGAGTGGCCGAGCCGGCCTGATCGGGGCCAATGGCGCCGGGAAGTCCACCCTGCTGCGGCTGATCGCCGGTGAGTTGCACCCCGACTCCGGCCGGCTCCATGTGGCCGGACGAGTGGGCGTGCTGCCCCAACACCTGGTCCTCCAGACCGAGCGACGAGTGGTGGACCTGCTCGGCTTCGGGCTCCAACTCGATGCGCTGCGTGCCATCGAGGCCGGCTCTACCGACCAGCTCCACTACGACCAGCTGGGCGATGCCTGGGACGTCGAGACGCGAGCCACCGCCGCGCTGGCGGCGGCCGGGCTGGACCGGCTGGGGCTGGATCGCTCGGTCGGCACGCTGTCCGGCGGTGAGGCCATGCTGGTGGCGATCACCCGGCTGCGTGCGTCCGGTCCGGCGTTGGCGCTGCTGGATGAGCCGACCAACAATCTGGACGCCCAGGCCCAGGGCGCCCTGCGCGAGGTGCTCGCCGACTGGCCCGGCTCATTGCTGGTGGTCAGCCACGACCTGCCGCTGCTGCGCACCGTGGAGCAGACCGTCGAACTAGACCAGGGCCGGCTCACCGTCTACGGGGGCGGCTACGACGAGTTCCGCGCACAGCGAGAGCGGGAGCAGACTGCGGCAGCGCAGGCGGTGGCCACCGCCCGTCAGGTGCTGCGGACCGAGCAGCGCCAGCGGATCGAGGCCGAAACCCGGCTGGCCCGTAGTGCTCGCAAGGGACGCACGGACCGGGCTAACGCCACCTTCATCGGTGCCGTGGCCGACGAGCGCCGCCGACAGGCCCAGCAGACCGCCGGCAAGGTCCGCGGCACTCTGGACGACAAGGTGCGTCAGGCCGAGGAGCGACTGGCCCAGGCTGAGCAGCAGCTGCGTCCGGTCACCGAACTGAGCGTCGAGCTGCCCGATCCGCGGCTGGGTGCCGGGCGACGGCTGGCCGAACTGCGCGATCCCGAACGTAGCTGGATCATCGCCGGCCCACAGCGAGTCGCGCTGACCGGTGCCAACGGGGTCGGCAAGACCCGGCTGCTGGAGACCCTCTTCGAGCCCAGCCGGGACTCGGCGCTGCAGGCGCGTCCGCTGGCCGAGCGGATCGGCTATCTGCCGCAGCGCCTCGACGACCTGGACGACCAGGCCTCCGTCCTGGAGAACGTGGCCACCACGGCGCCGCGACGCACGCCCGGCGAGATCCGCGCGCAACTGGCCGGCTTCGGGCTGCGCGGCTCGGCCGTGGAGCGGCCGGTGGCGACCCTGTCGGGAGGGGAGCGGTTCACCGTAGTGCTGGCCCGGCTGCTGCTGGCCGATCCGGCACCCCAACTGGTGGTGCTGGACGAGCCGACGAACAATCTGGATCTGCAGCGCATCGACGGCCTGGTCGCCGCCCTGAACCGGTACCGGGGTGGGCTGCTGGTGGTCAGCCACGACCCGGAGTTCCTGGACCGGATCGGGATCGATACCTGGCTGGAGGTGGTGGCCGGGCCGGACGGGCCGCGGCTCGAGCAGCGCTGGGGCTGAACTCAGCCGATCAGGGCCGGGATCTCGGCAACGTCGTCGATCAGGTGGATGGACCCGGCCAACGGGCGACCGGTGGCCAGCGCGGCCAGCAGCGGCCAGGCCGGGACAGTGCGGGTCCAGTACTCGACCCCGACCAGGATCAGCGGCGCGACCGGGCCGGTGTGGGCGTAGTAGCGCGGGGTCACGGCCTGGAAGATCTCTTGGACGGTGCCGGCCGCTCCGGCCAGGCAGACCAGGCCGGCCGAGGCATGCCGCAGCAGGACGTCCTCGCGGATGGCGTTGGAGAACAGCTTGGCCGAGCCGACGCAGAACACATTGGGCGGCTCGTGGCCGTACAGCCAGGTGGGTACTCCGAAGCTCGGTCCGGGCAGATCCTGGCCCTCGGTGACCGCGAAGGCCGCTCGGGCCCACTCCTCGATGCTCTCGCCGAAGCTGGGCACCACCGCGAGCGCGGCGACCGCCCGCTCAAGATCGGCCTCGGGCGGGAGCGCGGCGCCGAGGTTGACCGCTTCCATGGCGCCGGGACCGCCGCCGGTGAGCACGGGATGGCCGACGGCGACCAGCGAGCGGCCCAGCTGAGCGGCCGCGGCATAGTCAGCGCTGCCACGCTCCAGCGCGTGTCCGCCCATCACCCCGACGGCGCCCGCCAGCGCCAGATCGTCCAGGGCTTCGGTGATGGCGTGGTCGTGCAGCGTCATGGCCAGCTGGCTGGTCAGGCTGCGTTGGGTGCCGACGTGGCGCCACCAGCGGTAGGTCCGGGCGTCCAGCGTGTAGCGGTAGCCGCGGTCCAGCCCGGCGTAGAGCTCGGCGGGCCGGTACAGCCCGGTCCGGTACGGCTGGAACGGCAGGTCGGGCAGCGTGGGAAAGACCAGGGCGCCTCTGGCCTCGATAGCCGCCTCCACGCCCGATCCGAAGCGGCAGCCCAGGAAGACCGCCCGGGTCACATCAACGGCAAGCAGGGCATCGCTGCGTGCGCTCAGATCCAGGGATTGCAGGTAGCACCCGGCCAGCGAGCCGCTGGCCACCTGGGCGTCGAACTGGGCGATGGTTTCGATCTCAAGATCGTCCGCCGACTGCGAGCTGTGCTGCACCCCGCCTCCGTTCAGCCATGCCAATTGCCCCTGAGTGCACCCTATCCGGGTGGCCGGCGGACGCTAGGCTGCACTGGTGCCTGTTCAGCAAGGAGTCGGTGGCGGATGCGTCAGGTAGTCATTCTGGGGAGCACCGGATCGATCGGGACCCAGGCGATCGAGGTGATCTCCGAACGTCCTGAGCGCTTTGAAGTGGTCGGACTGGCGGCCGGGGGCAACTCGGTCGAGCTGCTGGTCAGCCAAGCCAAGCACCTGCATCCGGCCGTGGTCGCCGTGAGTGACACCGCGGCCGCTGACCGCGTCGCCGAGCAGTTGCCGGGAGTCGAGGTCCTGGCCGGACCCGATGCCGCCACAATCCTGGCCGCACGGTCATGTGACGTGGTGCTGAACGGCATCACCGGGGCTGCCGGCCTGGCGCCCACCTTGGCCACCCTGGGTGCCGGCACCACATTGGCCCTGGCCAACAAGGAGTCCCTGGTGATCGGCGGACGCCTGGTCACCGAGGCCGCTGCGCCCGGCCAGATCGTCGCCGTCGACTCCGAGCATTCGGCCTTCGCGCAGGCGCTGCGCGCCGGACGGGCGGATGAGGTTCGTCGGCTGATCCTGACGGCGTCCGGTGGCCCGTTCCGCGGCCGCAGCAAGGCCGAGCTGCGCGACGTCACCCCGGATCAGGCAATGGCTCACCCCACCTGGGCGATGGGACGAGTGATCACCATCAACTCGGCCACCTTGGTCAACAAGGGGTTGGAGCTCCTGGAAGCCGGCCTGCTCTACAACGTGGACCTGGATGCGATCCAGGTCGTGGTGCACCCGCAGTCGATCGTCCACTCGATGGTCGAGTTCCACGACGGCTCGACGATCGCCCAGTGCTCGCCTCCGGACATGAAGCTGCCGATCGCGCTCGGTCTGACCTGGCCGGAACGGCTCGCCGATGCGGCGCGGCCCTGTGACTGGACCTCGGCGACCAGCTGGACCTTCGAGCCGCTGGACAGCGAAGCCTTCCCGGCTGTCGAGTTGGCCCGGCGGGCCGGCAAGGCCGGCGGCACCGTCCCGGCGGTCTACAACGCGGCCAACGAGGTCTGCGTGGACGCCTTCTGCGCCGGTGATTTGGACTTCAGCGGCATAGTCGACGTCGTGGCGGACGTGGTGGCCGAGCAACTCGCGAACCCGGTGGCCGCCGAAATGAGCGTTGCGTCGGTGCTGGCAGCTGACTCCTGGGCCAGGACCGCGGCAGCACAGCGGATCAAGGAGCGGTGATGGAGCTACTGGCCACGGTGGGCTTCGCGATCGGCTTCTTCGTCCTGATCATGGCCTCGGTCGCGCTGCACGAGATCGGGCACATGGTGCCGGCCAAGCTGTTCGGGGTGCGAGTGCCGCAGTACTTCGTCGGCTTCGGCCCCCGGATCTGGTCGACGGTCCGCGGCGACACCGAGTACGGCCTGAAGTGGTTCCCGCTGGGTGGCTACGTCCAGCTGCTCGGCATGTACCCGCCGCGCCCGGACGGCAGCTTCCGGCGCACTCGGCTCTCGGAGTTCGCCGACGATGCCCGGGCCTATGAGTGGACCCAGATCTCCGAAGAGGACGTGGCCAACCAGCGGCTGTTCTACCAGAAGAAGACCTGGCAGAAGCTGATCGTGATGGCCGGCGGTCCGGCCATGAACCTGTTGATCGCCTTCGTCCTGATGTTCGGGGTCACGGCCGGCTATGGGGTGTACCGCCCGCAGACCACGATCTCCTACGTCCAACCCTGCGTGATCGCCGACCCGACCCGCACCACCTGCCTGCCCAGCGATCCGCCCTCGCCGGCGGCCGCGGCCGGGCTGAAGGTGGGCGACCAGATCGTCGAGTTCAATGGCGTGACGATCAGCTCCTACGCCCAACTGAGCTCGCTGATCCGGAGCAACCTGGACGGGCCCGCGCAGCTGGTCGTCGAGCGCGATGGCCAGCGGGTGACGCTCACGCCGGTGCACACCATCGTCACCTCGGTGGCCGATCAGCTGGATCCGAGTCGCAAGGTGCAGGCCGGCCTGATGGGGATCCGTCCGACTCAGGTCCTGACCAAGGGTGGGCCGGTCGAGGTCCTCTCCGACATGTGGACCCTGACCCAGCAGAGCGTGGTGGCCCTGGTCCAGTTCCCGGTGAAGGTGTGGCACGTGGTGGCCGGCCTGGTCACCGGGCAACCGCGGGACATCAGCGACCCGATCAGCATTCTGGGCGCCAGCCAGGTGGCCGGTCAGGTGGTCGCCTCCGGTGAACTCGACACCGGCGCCAAGGTGGCCAGCTTCGCCTCGCTGCTGGCCTCGGTGAACCTGTTCCTGGCGCTGTTCAACTTCGTGCCGCTACCTCCGCTGGACGGTGGCCACATTGCCGGTGCCCTGTACGAGGGTGCTCGTCGTGGCCTGGCCAAGCTCTTCCGACGGCGGGATCCGGGCTACTTCGATACCGCCAAGCTGCTCCCGATCGCCTACGGCGTCGGTGGCCTGCTGCTGATCAGCGGAGTCGCGCTGATTCTGGCCGATCTGATCAGCCCGGTGCGGCTGTTCTGATCGCTGTGGCCAGCGCCATGACGGCGCTGTCGACCATGCGGTCGGGGAGATTGCCGTAGCCCAGAACCAGGGTCGGCCGGTCGTGCGCCGGGACGAGTCGGCAGGCGGCGAGATCCATCACGCGCACGCCGGCCTCGGCTGCCACTGCGGTGACCATGGCAGCTGAGCTCTGCTCGGGCAGTACCACCAACAAGTGCAGACCGGCGGCCACTCCGCTCACCCGGCACTGGGGTAGCCGGCGGGCGATCGCCGACACCAGGAGATCCCGGCGGACCCGGTAGCGGCGTCGCGCCTGGCGCAGGTAGCGGTCGTAGCTACCGCTGCGCAGGAATCGGGCCAGCGCCAACTGGTCCAGCACGCCGACCTCGGGAACCGTCTGGGTGAGTCTGGTCGACCATTGCGGTGGAGCGGCGATCCACCCGATCCGGACGGCCGGGGCCAGGGTCTTGCTCACCGACCCGAACAGTGCCACCCGGTTGGGAGCCAGCCCCTGAAGGGTGCCGATGGGCCTGCGGTCGTAGCGGAACTCGGCGTCGTAGTCGTCCTCCAGAAGCAGCCCGTCCACCCGTTCGGCCCAGGCCAGTGCGTCCGCCCGGCGCTGGGAGCTGAGGACGGCACCGGTGGGGAAGTGGTGGGCGGGGGTGAGTGCGGCCAGGTGCAGGCCGTCGTCGAGCTCGTCGGTCCGTGCACCATGTCTGTCGACCGGCAAGCTCACCGGCTGCAGGCCGGACGATGCGATCGTGGCCCGCAGTCGAGCCCAGCCGGGATCCTCGACCGCGATCCGATCGTGCTGGCCGGCGAGCAGCCGGGCCATGGCGGAGACCCCTTCGCGGACACCGGTGGTCACGATCACGTTGTCGGGTGCCACCGTGGCCCCACGCACCCGGCCCAGGTAGTCGGCCAATGCCTCGCGCAGCGCTGGATGGCCGCCGGCCGGGGCATAGCCCAGGTCGGAGTGGGGTGCCTCCGTCAGTGCCTTGTGCCAGGCCCGGGCCCACCCGGCCCGGGGAAATGCGCTCAGGTCGGGCAGGCCCGGTCCCAGGTCGTAACGCACCGGTGCCGAGTGGGTGGTCTTCTGCGCCCGGGCCGGCGGGCGGGCCATCGCCGAGCGCACCTTGGTGCCGGCGCCGGCGTGTGCCTCCAGATAGCCCTCGGCGACAAGCTGCTCATAGGCCTGGGTCACCACCCAGCGGGAGCAGCTCAACTCCGCTGCGAGCTCCCGGCTCGGCGGCAGCGGCGCTCCGTCGCTCAGCTGACCGTCGCGGATCGCCGTGCGGATCGCCATGGCGAGTCGGGCGTGCCGGGGTCCGTCCCCGGCGACCATCCGCTCCTGCCACAGATTGGTCTGGGATCTGCTCACAGCATTGGATAGTAGAGCCAGTCCAATGCTCCGGAAGGATCGAGTCATGGACACTCTCAGGTCACTGCGCCCGCTGGGCACTTCTGGAATCGAGGTCAGCCCGATCGGGCTGGGTTGCTGGGCGATCGGCGGCCACTTCACCTTGGACGGCAAGCCGGACGGCTATGGCGTTGTCGACGACGACGAGTCGGTACGGGCGATCCAGTGCGCCATCGAGCGAGGGGTGACCTTCTTCGACACCGCGGACGCCTATGGCACCGGGCACAGCGAGGAGGTGCTCGGCCGGGCGGTGGCCGGAGTGCGCGATCAGATCGTGATCGCCACCAAGTTCGGGTTCGTCCCGGATCCGGCAACGCAGGCGGTGGTGGGCGTCGACACCAGCCCGGGCTACCTCCGGCGGGCGCTGACGGCCTCGCTGCGCCGACTCGGCACCGACTACGTCGATCTCTACCAACTCCACGTCGGCGACCTTCCACAGGCGCAGCTGGATGACGTGTTCGGCGCGCTCGACGAGCTGCGTCGCGAGGGGCTGATTCGCAGCTACGGCTGGAGTACCGGCAATGTCGAACTCGTCCGCACGGTGGCCCCGCGCTGGGATCTGGCCGCCGTGCAGTGCGAGCTCAACGTGCTGCACGACCAGCCGGATCTGCTGGACGCCGCTGCCGGCCACGGACTGGCCGCCATCGCCAACATGCCGCTGGCCATGGGCCTGCTGTCGGGGAGGTATGTGGCGACCTCGAAGCTGTCCGACCAGGACGTCCGTGGAAGCGGGCACTCCTGGGTGCGCTATTTCACCGACGGACGTCCCGATCCGGTCTTCCTGGCCTGGCTGGCCGCCGTGCGCGAGGTGCTCACCAGCGGCGGTCGCACTCTGGCCCAGGGCGCTCTGGGCTGGGTGCTGGCGCGCGCCGATCACACGGTGGCGATTCCGGGCTTCAAGAACCGACGCCAGGCCGCAGAGAACGCGGACGCCCTGGCGCTGGGGCCGCTGGATCCGGCGGCCATGCGGCAGATCCAGCAACTGCTGGACGAGCTGGGAGCCGTCTGAAGGAGTCGCGGACCCGCAGAGGAGACCCAGTCGGATTGCGTACTTTGGGGGCCTGGGAGCACTGCGCTCCCAGGTCGCCAGGTTCCTTGAGTAGGCTTACTGGCGGCCGGTCGATACCGGCTGATGCTGAACGAACGAGGAGTCGATGACCGTCAGTCTTGGGATGCCCGCAGTTCCGCCTCCAGTATTGGCGCCGCGTCGTCCGACTCGCCAGATTCGGGTGGGCAAGGTGGCCGTGGGGGGTGGTGCGCCGGTCTCGGTGCAGTCGATGACCACCACGAAGACCACCGACATCAATGCCACTTTGCAGCAGATCGCCGAGTTGACCGCGGCCGGCTGCGACATCGTCCGGGTGGCCGTGCCCAGCCAGGACGATGCCGACGTGCTGCCGATCATCGCCAAGAAGAGCCAGCTCCCGGTGATCGCCGACATTCACTTCCAGCCCAAGTACGTCTTCGCGGCCATCGACGCCGGCTGCGCGGCCGTCCGGGTCAACCCGGGCAACATCCGCGCCTTCGACGACCAGGTCAAGCAGATCGCCCAGGCCGCCACGGATGCCGGAGTGTCGATCCGGATCGGCGTGAACGCCGGCTCCCTGGACAAGCGGCTGCTGGCCAAGTACGGCGCCCCGACCCCGGAGGCGCTGGTCGAGTCGGCCCTGTGGGAAGCCTCGCTGTTCGAAGAGCACGGCTTCCGGGACTTCAAGATCTCGGTCAAGCACCACGACCCGGTGGTCATGGTGCGGGCCTACGAGCAGCTCAGTGAAGCCTGTGACTACCCGCTGCACCTCGGCGTGACCGAGGCCGGCCCGGCCTTCCAAGGGACGATCAAGTCCTCGGTCGCCTTCGGCGCACTGTTGGCCAAGGGGATCGGCGACACCATCCGCGTCTCGCTGTCGGCCCCGCCGGTGGAAGAGGTCAAGGTCGGGATCAAGATCCTGGAGTCGCTGAACCTGCGTCCCCGCAAGCTCGAGATCGTCTCCTGCCCGTCGTGTGGACGCGCCCAGGTGGACGTCTACACCTTGGCCGATGAGGTCACCAAGGGCCTGGAGGGGATGACCGTCCCGCTCCGGGTGGCGGTGATGGGATGCGTGGTGAACGGCCCGGGCGAGGCGCGTGAGGCCGACCTCGGTGTGGCCTCCGGTAACGGCAAGGGCCAGATCTTCGTCCGCGGTGAAGTGGTGAAGACGGTCCCCGAGTCCGAGATCGTGGCCACGCTGATCGAAGAGGCGAACCGGCTGGCGGCTGAGTTGCCGCCCAGTGAGTCCGGCGCGGTGCAAGTGTCGGTCGGGTAACCGGTGGAAGCTCGCATCCTCACTCCCGCTGACGAGGAGGCCGCCCGGCTCGTGATCCGGCAGGACCCGATCCAGAACGTCTTCGTCGGCTCGCGAATCGATGCGGGCGTGCTCAACCCTGGCGTTCCGGGGCTGGTCTGGGGGTGGCCGTCCCAGCAGCCGGCGGCATTGCTGCACTGCGGGGCGAACCTGGCCCCGGTGGCGCGCACCCTGGATCCGGTGCCGGCCTTCGTCGAGGCGGCCGGACGCCGCCGCACCAGCCAGTCGATCGTCGGCCCGTCCTGGTTGGTGATGCCGTTCTGGCGGGCGCTGGCCGCCCGCTGGGGACGTAGCTACGACGCGGCCCGCGAGGTCCGCTCCCGGCAGCCGGTGATGGCGATCAGCGGCGCACCGCTGGTGGCTCCGGAGCCGCGCCTGCGGCCCATCCGTCCGGCCGAGTTCGGCTCGTACTTCCAAGCCTCGGTGGCCATGTACACCGAGGAGGTGGGCAGCGATCCGGGCACTGGAGCCGATTCCGGCTATCGCAGCTATTGCTGGTGGCTGGTGGAGCATCATCGGGCCTTCGGCATCGTCGAGGACGGTCGGGTGCTGTTCAAGGCCGATATCGGCGCCACCAACGATCATGTCGCCCAGATCCAGGGCGTCTGGCTGGATCCGTCGCTGCGCGGTCAGGGCCTGTCCAGCGCGGCCATGGCGGCCGTCGTGGAGTACGTCCTGGCCGAGTTCAGCGTGGCCAGCCTCTACGTGAACGACTTCAACGAGCGCGCCGTGCGCAGCTACCTGCGCACCGGCTTCGAGCAGGTCGGCGAGTTCGCCACGATCCTCTACTGATCCGGCTCAGCTGATCTCGGCGACCGGAGCTCCGGTCAGTTCAGCGAGCTGGGCCGGCGAGAGCGGGAACACCGCATGCGGGTGCCCGGCCGCCGCCCAGATCTGGTCGAACCGGGACAGCTGGGTGTCGATCAGCACGATCACGTCCCCGGTGTGGGCCACCGGGCAGACCCCGCCGATCGAGAATCCGGTCGTCGTCTTGACGAATTCGGCGTCGGCCCGGCCGATCGGCCCCACGATGGCCGAGACCTTCGCCTCGTCCACCCGGCGATCACCGGACGCGACCACCAGGACGGCCGCGTCGTCGGAGAGTCGGCGAAAGACGATGCTCTTGGCGATCTGCCCCAACTCGACCGATAGGGCGGCGGCGGCATCGGCGGCGGTGCGTCCGGTGACCGGCAGCATCACGATGGATTCGGGGTGTCCGGCCTCGGCCAGCCAGGCTGCTACTCGCCGGGTACTGTCCGGCAACTCCACGGAACTCACCAGGCCATCCTGCCAGGATCGGGTCAGGCAGCCAGCCCGGCGGCCACGCACAAGATGGCGAACAGCGGCGGCGCGGCCTGGAACAGCGCCACCCGGGCCAGCCGCGGTGCGGACAGCAGCAGCACCAGCGCGGAGGCCACCATGGCGGAGGCGCCGGCCAGGATCAAGGTGGCCCCGATCGCCGTCTGGCCGAAGAGCAGCAGGACGACTCCGAGGGTCACCCCGATCGCCAGGAACAGGTTGTGGAAGCCCTGGGTGAAGGCCAGCAGCCGGGTGCTCTGGGCCTCGGCCAAGCTCAGGCCGAAGGCCGAGCGGGTGCGATCGTTGGTCCAGTTCAGGGACTGCACAGTGAAGACGTAAACCTGGATGCCTGCCGCCAACAACGTCAAGATGACGCCAACGACGAGCATCAGTACCTCCGCATTGAGACCGCTAACCAAACCAATGTGGCCTACTCGGAGCGGAATTACAACTGCGGATGGCCACGATCTGTCCGCCGCGTCGGGCAGGGCGGCGAACCGCGGTCGGGATCGGCCGGCCGGCTGGATAGGATCATCGGGTGATCACGCGACTGTCCAAGCTCTTCGTGCGCACTCTGCGCGACGACCCCGCCGATGCCGAGGTCCCCAGCCATCGCTGGTTGGTCCGGGCCGGCTACATCCGGCGCACGGCGCCCGGCATCTATACCTGGCTCCCGCTGGGGCTGCGGGTACTGCAGAAGGTGGAGCAGGTCGTCCGCGAAGAGATGGACGCCATGGGCGCCCAGGAGGTCCGGTTCCCGGCCCTGCTGCCCCGCGAGCCCTACGAGGCCACCAACCGGTGGACCGAGTACGGACCCAACCTGTTCCGGCTGAAGGACCGCAAGGGCGCCGACTATCTGCTCGGGCCCACCCACGAGGAGATGTTCACCCTGCTGGTGAAGGACCTGTACTCCTCGTACAAGGACCTGCCGCTGTCGCTGTACCAGATTCAGACCAAGTACCGCGACGAGGCCCGGCCGCGCGCCGGACTGTTGCGCGGGCGCGAGTTCGTGATGAAGGACTCCTACTCCTTCGACGTGGACGACGCCGGCCTGGCCGCCTCCTACCAGGCGCACCGGGACGCCTACGTCCGGATTTTCAACCGGCTGGGCCTGGAGTACGTGATCGTGAAGGCCACCTCCGGGGCCATGGGTGGTTCGGCATCTGAGGAATTCCTGGCAGTGGCCGAGACTGGTGAGGACACCTTCGTCCGCTCGCCCGGCGGCTACGCAGCCAACGTCGAAGCGGTGCAGGTCACCCCGCCGCCGGAGCAGGACGCCTCGGCCATCGACCCGATCCAGGAGATCGACACCCCGGGCACGGGCACCATCGTCGAGCTGGTGGACGCCGTGAACGCCCGCTTCCCGCGCCCGGACCGTCCCTGGACGGCTGCGGACACCCTGAAGAACGTGGTCTTCAAGCTCACCTTCCCCGACGGCAAGTCGGAGCTACTGGTGGTCGGCCTGCCCGGCGACCGTGACGTCGACCTCAAGCGGCTGGAGGCGGCGATCACCCCGGCCGAGGCGGTTGCGGTGGGCGAGGAGGACTTCGCGGCCAACCCCGGCCTGGTCAAGGGCTACATCGGCCCGGTCCGGCTCGAGGACGGCACGGCTGCGCTCCAGCTGGGTCTCAAGGGTGCCCTCAAGGTGCGCTACCTGACCGATCCGCGGGTGGTGGCCGGGACCAGCTGGATCACCGGCGCCAACCGGGCCGACACCCACCAGCTGAACGTGGTGGCCGGACGTGACTTCGTCAGTGACGGCGTGATCGACGTGGCCGAGGTGCGCGCCGGCGACCCGGCACCGGACGGCTCGGGGCCGCTCAGCCTGGCCCGCGGCATCGAGATGGGCCACATCTTCCAGCTCGGTCGCAAGTACGCCGAAGCCCTGGGCCTGAAGGTGCTGGACGAGAACGGCAAGCTGGTCACCGTCACCATGGGCTCCTACGGCGTGGGCGTGTCCCGGGCCGTCGCTGCGGTGGCCGAGAACTCCTGCGACGACCGTGGCCTGGCCTGGCCCAAGGAACTGGCTCCGTTCGACGTCCAGGTGGTCGCCACCGGCAAGGGCGAGGAGCTCTTGGCCGCGGCCGAGCAGTTGGCCGCCGAGTTGTCTGCAGCCGGCCTGGACGTCCTGCTGGACGACCGCAAGGCCAGCCCCGGGGTGAAGTTCACCGACGCCGAGATCCTCGGCATGCCGCTGGCGGTCGTGGTCGGACGTGGTCTGGCCGACGGGGTGGTCGAGCTTCGCGAGCGGGCCAGTGGCGAGCGCATCGAGGTCGCGGTCACGGCTGCCGTGGCCGAGGTCATCGCGCGCGTCCGCGGCTGATCCTGCGGTAGAGATCGCCTCTGCGCCTTACACTGGGCGCTGAGGCGGCTGCGGCGCGCCTCACGGCACTGCACAACAGCATCGAACAATCGGATCGGGGAGGCAATGGACAGCGCTCAGGTGACCACTGTGGTGGAGCCGGTGGTGGAGAGCCACGGCCTCGAAGTCGATCGGATCGAAGTGGTGGCGGCCGGAAAGCGGCAGTTGGTGCGGATCTTCCTGGACGGCGACGGTCCTGAGGGGCGTGGCCCGTCCCTGGACCAGATCGCAGAGGCCACCAGGAGCATTTCGAACGCCATGGACGAGGCGGACCTCACCCGAGGACGCGCCTACGTGCTCGAGGTGTCCTCGCGCGGCGTGGGACGTCCGCTCACCGAAGCCAAGCATTACCGGCGCAACCAGGGACGACTGGTCGCGCTCAGCACCACCGAGGGCGAGCTGTGTGGCCGGATCACCGGCATCGCCGATGACGCGGTGGAACTAGACATCGATGGCAGCAGCCGCGCCGTGCCGCTGGCTGCCATCAGCAAGGCGCTGGTCCAGGTGGAGATGAACCGCCCGGGAGTCCAGCTGGACGAGGAGGAAGACTGATGGACGTCGATCTGAGTGCATTGAAGGCGCTGGAGCGCGACAAGGAGATCAGCATGGAAGTGCTGCTCGCCGCGCTCACCGATGCGTTGGTGAACGCCTATGCGCACACCCCGGGGGCGATCGAAGGGGCCCGGGTCGAGATCGACCGCAAGACCGGCAAGGTGAGCGTGCTGGCCCCCGAGCTCGACGAAGAGGGCAACCGGATCGGTGAGTACGACCACACTCCCGAGGGCTTCGGACGCGTGGCCGCCGCCACCGCCCGTCAGGTGATCTTCCAGCGGCTGCGTGAGGCCGAGGACGAACAGAAGTACGGACACTTCGCCGGCGTCGAGGGTGACATCGTGCTGGGCATCGTCCAGCAGGATCGGGACTCGCGCACCGTCCGCGTCGATCTAGGCCCGATCGAGGCGATCATGCCGCCGGCCGAACAGGTGCCCGGTGAGGACTACTCCCACGGCAAGCGGCTGCGGGTCTACGTGGTCAGCGTCCGCCGCGAACTGCGCGGGCCGCAGGTGGTGGTCTCCCGGACCCATCCGAACCTGGTGGCCAAGCTGTTCCGGCTCGAGGTTCCCGAGATCGAGTCCGGCATCGTCGAGATCATGGCGATCGCTCGCGAGGCCGGCCATCGGACCAAGATCGCTGTGATCAGCCACAACCGGGACGTCTCGGCGAAGGGCGCCTGCATCGGTCCGATGGGCCAGCGGGTGCGGGCAGTGATGCACGAGCTGAACGAGGAGAAGATCGACATCGTCGACTTCTCCGAGGACCCCAGCGTGTTCGTGGCCCAGGCGCTCAGCCCGGCCAAGGTGAGCTCGGTGACGGTGACCGACGCGGCGGCCAAGTCCGCCCGGGTGGTCGTCCCGGACTATCAGCTCTCGCTGGCCATCGGACGCGAGGGCCAGAACGCGCGACTTGCCGCCCGGCTGACCGGCTGGCGGATCGACATCCGCCCCGATACGGCTCCGGCCGAGTAGCCAGACCTCAGCTGCAGCAGTGGACGGCCCGCCGTGGACCTGGATGGTCGACGGCGGGCCGGGCTCGTGATGGGCGGGTGACTAGCGGCTGGTCGGGCTGGCCGACGGCTGGGCCGCCATCCGGGCGGCCATCACCTGTTCCAGGGCGGTGCGCACCTGGTCCGGGTCCAGACCCAGCTTCTCGGCCAGGCTCTGGGCGATGGCCTCCAGCCGAGGCTGCCCATCCGGCTGTCCGTCCGGCTGACCGGACGGCCTCGCTGTGGGCGCCGCGGTCGGTGCACCGGAGCGCCGTTGCGCAGCGAACACCTCACTGAGTGCGCTTGCCACGCGGCTCTGCTCGATGCCGAGCTTCTCGGCCAGGTCTGCGGCCAGCTGAGTGTTGTTGAACGGGCCGCGTCCGGCGCCCTGCCCGTCGGAGCCACGGTCGACGGCCGGGCCGGCCGCCTCCGAGTTGGGGGCGACCAACCCCGAGGCGGCGACGCCAACCCCGACAGCGGCACCGAGCGCCACCACGCCGCCGGCGATGCCGAGGCCGATCTTGACCGCTGTGTTCATCTGACCCCCTGATCTGGTGTGCCTCCACCACACCGGAGCGCCCTGTGGGCCCGCCCGAGGACGGCTGGGTGCGGGCTGTGGATCGCTGGCTGCCTAGACTGCTCCCCGTGAACCTTCCGCTGCGTACCTGCCTGGGCTGTCGGCGCAGCGTGGCGCGCGACGAGCTCGTTCGGTTGGCCTGGGTCGAGCCGGACGCCCAGGTGGTGCTGGATCCCGGCTTCCGGCTGGGTGGACGGGGCTGCTACCTGCATCCAGGCTGCGCGGCCGAGGTGATCCGCCGGCGGACGGTCGGACGGGCGCTGCGCCGTCCGGTGGATCCGGGTCAGGTTGCCGAGTTGTTGGCCACGCTCAGCTGAGCCGGTGCGCAGGCGTGGCACCGCCGTTTGGGCGGGCGGGTGCCGATTGAGTGCTCAGCCCGCGGAAGAGATAGACTGCTGGCTGCGCGTTCGCCAGTTCGTGGCGGGCACAACCAGAAAGTGGGCTAACGCTCATGACCACTCGATGAGAATCTCGAAATGAGCACTGAACAGAACTAGCTGGTCCACGCGCCTGCGCGGACCTGAAGGAGAGTAGTGGCCAAGGTCCGCGTCTACGAGCTCGCAAAGGAGCTCGGACTCGAAAGCAAGGAACTCTTGCAGACCCTCAATGACATGGGGGAGTTTGTGCGCTCGGCGTCTTCGACGATCGAAGCGCCCGTTGTTCGTCGGCTTCGCGAGAAGTCTGCATCCAGTCAATCCGCCGCCCCGGCGGCAGCCAAGCCTGCCCCGGCAGCACCCAAGCCCAGCGCGGCCCCGAGCCCTGCGCCCAAGCCTGCGGCCGCCCCGGCTCCCGTTCCTGCCCCTGCGCCGACTCCGGCACCGGCCCCGGCTCCGGTGAAGGCCGAAGCTCCGGCACCGGCAGCCCCGGCACCGGCAGCTCCGACTCCGGCCCCGGCAGCACCCAGCCCGGCCCCGACTCAGAGCGCAGCCCCGGCTGCGCCGCGTCCGGCTCCGACCCCGGGTGCTCCTCGTCCGGCTCCGGCGGCACCCAGTTCCGATGCGGCTCGCCCGCGTCCGGTCCCGCGCCCCGGTGGCACCGGCGGTCTGCCGTCGGGTGCCCGCAAGCCCGGCGCGCCGCGTCCGGGCAACAACCCATTCGCTTCCCGGCAGGGCATGGGCGTTCAGCGTCCGCGCCCCGAAGGTGCCGCACCCGCCCGCAGTGGCGAGCGTCCCGGCTTTGGCGACCGTTCCGGAGCCCCGCGCCCCGGTGGTGACCGGATGCCTCGTCCCGGTGGTGGAGTGGCCGGAGTGCCGCGTCCCAACCCGGCGATGATGCCCAAGACCGGTGGCTTCGGCATTGGTGGCGCCGGTCGTCCGGCGGGTGCCGGTGCGGGCCGTCCCGGTGGTGCCGGTGGCGGCCGTGGCCGTCCCGGTGGGGCTCCTGGTCGTGGCGGAATGCCCGGCGGTGCGCCGGCCGGTGGTCCGCCGGCTGGTGGCGGTCGTGGTGGCCGTGGTGGTCGTGGTGGTTCGGGCACCCAGGGTGCCTTCGGACGTCCCGGCGGTCCGGCCAAGCGGGGCCGCAAGTCCAAGAAGCAGCGCAGGCAAGAGTTCGATCAGATGGAGGCGCCGTCGATTGGCGGCGTGCGCGTCCGCCAGGGCGACGGCCAGATCGTCCGTCTTCGCCGCGGCGCCTCGCTGACCGACCTTGCCGAGAAGATCGGCGTCGAGCCGGCGTCCTTGGTGCAGGTGCTGTTCCACCTGGGTGAGATGGTCAACGCCACTCAGTCGGTGGCCGACGACACCTTGCAGGTGCTGGGTGCCGAGCTCAACTACAACATCGAGGTCGTCTCGCCCGAGGACGAGGATCGCGAGCTGCTGGAGAGCTTCGACATCGAGTTCGGCGAGAACGAAGGCGGCGAGGAAGATCTGGTGGCGCGTCCGCCGGCCGTCACCGTCATGGGTCACGTCGACCATGGCAAGACCAAGCTCCTCGACGCTCTGCGCAACACGAACGTGGTCGCAGGCGAGCACGGTGGCATCACCCAGGCCATCGGTGCCTACCAGGTGACCAGCGAGCTGGAAGGCGTGGAGCGCAAGATCACCTTCATCGACACCCCGGGTCACGAGGCGTTCACCGCCATGCGTGCCCGTGGCGCCAAGTCCACCGACATCGCGGTGCTGGTGGTGGCCGCTGATGACGGTGTGATGCCGCAGACGATCGAGGCGCTCAACCACGCCAAGGCCGCGGACGTGCCGATCGTGGTGGCCGTGAACAAGATGGACAAGGAAGCAGCCGATCCGGTCAAGGTCCGCGGACAGCTGACCGAGTACGGCCTGGTGCCCGAGGAGTACGGCGGCGACACGATGTTCGTCGACGTCTCCGCAACGGCCAAGACCGGCCTGGCCGAGCTGCTCGAAGCGATCCTGCTCACCGCGGACGCATCGCTGGACCTGCGGGCCAATCCGGCCATGGAGGCTCAGGGTGTGGCGATCGAAGCGCACCTGGACAAGGGACGCGGCCCCGTGGCCACGGTCCTGGTCCACCGTGGCACGCTGCACACCGGCGACTCGATCGTGGCCGGTTCGGCCTATGGCCGAGTGCGGGCCCTGATCAACGACCAGGGTGAGACCGTCGACGAGGCTCCGCCCTCGATGCCGGTGCAGGTGCTCGGTCTGACCTCGGTGCCCGGCGCTGGTGACAACTTCCTGGTCGTCGAGGACGACCGGATGGCTCGCCAGATCGCCGAGAAGCGGGAAGCCCGGCAGCGGGCCGCCATGCTGGCCAAGACCACGCGCCGCAAGACCCTGGATCAGCTGTTCGAGCAGCTGGCCAAGGGCGAGACGCAGGAGCTGCGCCTGATCCTGAAGGGCGACTCGGCCGGTGCCGTCGAAGCCCTGGAGGACGCACTGCTGCAGATCGACGTCGGCGAAGAGGTGTCGCTGCGGGTCATCGACCGCGGTGTCGGTGCGATCACCGAGACCAACGTCTCGCTGGCCGCTGCGTCCGACGCAGTGATCATCGGCTTCAATGTCCGGGCCCAGGGCAAGGCCACTCAGCTGGCCGACGCCGAGGGCGTGGACGTCCGCTACTACTCGGTGATCTACTCCGCGATCGATGAGGTCGAGGCTGCTCTGAAGGGCATGCTGAAGCCGATCTTCGAGGAGAAGGTCCGCGGCCAGGCGGAGATCCGCGAGATCTTCCGCTCGTCCAAGTTCGGCGTGATCGCAGGCTGCATGATCATCGACGGTTCGGTGAAGCGCAATGCGAAGGCTCGCCTGCTGCGCGACGGCATCGTGGTCACCGAGACCTCGATCGCCTCCCTGCGCCGCGAGAAGGACGACGCCACCGAGGTTCGGGAAGGTTTCGAGTGTGGCCTCACGCTCGCGCACTTCTCCGACATCAAGATCGGCGACATCGTCGAGACCTTCGAGATGGTGGAGAAGCCGCGCGACTGAGTCCCCGCGGGCTCAGGACACTAAGTCACGTCCCGCCCGGTCTCTCAGCTGAGGGACCGGGCGGGCGTTTTCGAAAGGGGAGTAGCGATGTCGAAGCCTCGATTCGCCAAGGTGACCGAACAGATCAAGTTCGTGGTCGCTGAGATGCTGCAGCGTCGGGTCAAGGATCCGCGGCTGGGCTTCGTGACCGTGACCGATGTCCGGATGACCGGCGACGGCCATGAGGCGACGGTCTTCTACACGGTGCTCGGCGACGAGAACGCGCGAGCCGAGTCGGCGATCGCCCTGGCCTCGGCCACCGGCATTCTGCGCTCGGCGGTCGGCAAGCAGCTGGGGATGAAGTTCACCCCGAGTCTGACCTTCGTGCTGGACGCGGTCGAAGAGGATGCGGCGTATCTGGAGGACGTGCTGGCCAAGGCACGCGCCCAGGACGCCGCTGTGGCCGCTCAGGCGGCCACGGCGACCTACGCCGGGGATCCGGACCCCTACCGGAAGCCGGAAGCCGCAGAAGACGACCTTGACTGAGCAGTCCGGCCTGGTGGTGGTCGACAAGCCGACCGGCTGGACCTCGCACCAGGTGGTGGCCCGCTGCCGCCGCCTCTATGGCACCAAGAAGGTCGGTCATGCCGGCACCCTGGACCCGCTGGCCACCGGCGTGCTGCTGGTCGGTGTGAACCGGGCCACCCGGCTGCTGGGACACCTGGCCGCCCACGACAAGAGCTACTCGGCGACCATCCGGCTCGGCCAGGCCACCATCACCGACGACTCCGAAGGGGAGTTCGTCAGTGCGTCCGGTGCCGCCGGTGTCGACCTCGAACAGGTGGCCACGGTGTTGGCCACCTTGACCGGTGAGATCAGCCAGGTCCCGTCCGCGGTCTCGGCGATCAAGGTGGACGGCAAGCGCTCCTATGCCCGAGTCCGGGCCGGCGAGGCCGTCGAGCTGGCCGCCCGCACCGTCACGGTGAGCCGTTTCGACGTGATCCAGGCCACCCCGGTGGTGGCCGACGGGCTGCCGCTGCTCGACCTGGACGTGGTGGTGGACTGCACCTCAGGCACCTACATCCGGGCGCTGGCCAGGGATCTCGGCGCGGCCCTCGGCTGCGGGGGCCATCTGACCCGACTGCGCCGCACCCGGATCGGCAACTTCGATCTGTCCTTGGTGGGCCTGGACGAGGCCGGCCTGGCCGACGCCGAGCCCGGCCCCCTGCTCAGCCTGGCCGAGGTGGCTCGGCGGGCCTTCCCGGTGGTCGAGTTGGACGCGGCGCAGGCGGCCGACGTCCGCTACGGCCGCAGTCTGGAGCTTGCGCTGGACCACAGCCCGTCCGCGGTCCTCTTCGATGGCGAGCTCCTGGCGCTCTATCGCGCCGATGGCGACATCGCTCGGCCGGTGGCCGTCCTCGGATGAGCCGGACGGGCTGGCGCGACCCGCGGCAGGCGGGTTCGGGTCACTTGGGTAAGGTAGCCACCGGTATTGCGTGGCTTTGGCCGGGGAAGGTTGGGCAGTGGGCTCGTCGATCGTCGTCATAGGCAACTTCGATGGCGTGCACCCCGGACACCGGGCCGTCCTGGCCGAGGCTCGGCGCCGCGATCCCGAGCTGCCGCTGGTCGTGGTGACCTTCTGGCCGCATCCGGTCTCGGTGCTGCGCCCGGAGGCCGCACCGCTGCTGCTGACCTCCCTGGAGGCCCGAATCGAGCATCTGAGTGCCGCCGGAGCCGACCGGGTCGAGGTGATCGACTTCACCCCCGAGTTCGCCTCCTGGACCCCGGCCGAGTTCGTCGAGCGCGTGCTGATGCCACTGGCGCCCAAGGTGGTCGTGGTGGGGGAGAACTTCCGGTTCGGGCATCGCGCCGTCGGGAACCTGGACACTCTGCGCGAGCTGGCCGCCGGCCGCTTCGAGGTGGACGGGCTGCCGCTGGTGAAGTTCCGCGACGAGGACACCTGCTCGACCCGGATCCGGGAAGCTCTGGCCGCTGGTGATGTCGAGCACGCGGCCGAGCACCTGGGTCGACCGTTCTGCTTCCGCGGTGTGGTCAGCCATGGCGATCGGCGCGGCCGAGAGCTGGGCTTTCCGACGGCCAACCTGCCGGTGCCGGCAAACCTGGCCTGCCCGGCCGACGGCGTCTATGCCGGCTTCCTGACTCGTCGCGACGGCCTGGACGGGCGGGGCGAGCAGCTCGCCGAGGGGGCACCGTCCCCGCGCTGGCCGGCCGCCATCTCGGTGGGCACCAATCCGACCTTCGGTGGGCTGTCCAGGCGGGTGGAGTCCTATGTGCTGGATCGCGATGACCTGGAGCTCTACGACGCCCCGGTCACCGTCGAGTTCGTGGCCCGGATTCGCGGGCAGGTGAAGTTCGACGGCATCGCGGGGCTGATCGAGCAGATGCACACCGATGTGGCCGACTGTCGTCGGCTGCTCGGCTTGAGCTAGCGAACCGTGAGCGACTTGCGATAGACCGCGTCCACCTGGGTCCGGGCCACTACCTGGCCGTCCGGGCCGAGCTGGTCGTAGTTGGTCTCGATGTGATCCCCGGTCGGGGTGTACTCCAAGCCGATGTACATGGGGATGGCCGCCTCGTTGTCGGGGTCGACCCGCAGGAACACCTCCACGAAGCCTCGGGCCGCAGCCTGTCCCTCCAGATAGGTGGTGATTGCCCGCGCCGCGCCCTGGCGTCGCATGGTCGGGTAGACCCACAGGTTCTTCAGCTCGGGGCACAGCTTGCTGGCGCGGCAGTCCAGCGCTCCGGTGCCCAGCGGCTCGTCGTCGCGCAGGGCGATCGCGTAGTAGTAGTCGCCGGCCGACATCATGTCGAACTGCGCCTGGGAGAAGTTGGCCGCCGGGTTGCTCTCCCGAGCGATGAGAGCCGGCAGATCGGCAGCGGTACAGAGTCGGACCTCGATCGGCGCCTCGGGCATTCGTCCTCCGTCGTTGAGTGGGTTCGCTTGTTCAGTGTCGCCCCGTCAGCCAAATCCGGCTGGACGTCTTGGTCCCTGGCACCACTCGGACACCGCCTGAAGATCACCGTGTGACAACGGATGCCAGCTATTACTTACAGCTGGCGGTGCCTCATGCAAAGCTTCTTCACAAGATTCGCCAAGGGAGGAACCCACCCATGTTTCACAAGCTCGGCCTGACGGCAGCCGCTGTCGGCCTGGTCCTGGTTGCTGGCTGCTCCACGCCGGCACCGGCGCAAAGTCAGCAGGCGCCCAGCCAACCCTCCGCGAGCTCGGCCGCTCCGGCGACCAGCGCGGCTCCACAGTCCAGTCCGGCTCAGCCGGCCGGCGACTCCGCGATCGACGACTTCGTCGCCAAGGTCGGAAATGGCCTGGACGGCGTCAAGAGCTACCACCTGAAGATGTCGATGAGCTCGGCTGGTCAGCAGATGACGTTCGAGGGCGACGTCGACGCCGCCGACCCCAAACATCCGAATCAGCATCTGTCGATGGACCTGGGCAAGATGACCATCGAGATGATCACGATCGGCAAGGACTCCTACATGAAGGGCCTGCTCGGCAGTGGTTGGGTCAAGGTGTCCGAAGACGTGGCCTCGCAGACCACTACCGCCGAGATCGACCAGAGCAAGTGGTTGGCCCAGAACAAGGACGCCTTCAAGAAGGTCGAGAACCTCGGCACCGAGAGTGTGGGCGGGGCGAACACCACCCACTACCGACTCACCCTGGACGCCGCGGCCCTGAAGGACCTCGGCTCCGATGCCGGCGCCAGCGGGGAGGTCGCCTATGACGCGTGGCTCGACGACTCCGGACTGATGCGCAAGGCGGTGTTCGACCTCAACACAGGCAAGGCGCCGCTCAAGATGGAGGTGCTGCTCACCAAGGTCAACGAGCCGGTCACGATCAAGCCGCCGGCCAAATTCACGACGATGGGCTAGCCCCACTGGCCGCAATGAACAGGGCCCCCGCCGAATCCGGCGGGGGCCCTGTTCATTGGGTGTGAGCTCAGTCGAGCGCCTTCAGGATGTCGTCCACACGCTGCTTGGCGTCGCCGAACAGCATCTGGGTGTTCTCCTTGAAGAACAGCGGGTTCTGGACGCCGGCATAGCCGGTGGCCATCGAGCGCTTGAACACGATCACGTTCTCGGCCTTCCAGACCTCGAGCACCGGCATGCCGGCGATCGGGGAGTTCGGGTCGTCCAGCGCGGCCGGGTTCACCGTGTCGTTGGCCCCGATCACCAGCACCACGTCGGTGTCGGCGAAGTCCTCGTTGATCTCGTCCATCTCCAAGACGATGTCGTAGGGGACGTGGGCCTCGGCCAGCAGCACGTTCATGTGCCCGGGCAAGCGTCCGGCCACCGGGTGGACGCCGAACCGGACGTTGACGCCGTGTGCGCGCAGCTTGGCGGTCAGATCGGCCACTGGGTACTGCGCCTTCGCGACCGCCATCCCGTAGCCCGGGGTGATGATCACATTCTTGGCGTTCCAGAGCAGTTCGGCCGCGCCGGCGGCGTCGATCTCGCGATGCTCGCCATCCTCGACCGCGCTGGCCGCCACGGTGCCACCCTCGGAGCCGAAGCCGCCCAGGATCACCGAGATGAACGAGCGGTTCATGGCCCGGCACATGATGTAGGACAAGATCGCACCCGAAGAACCGACCAGCGAGCCGGTGATGATCAGCAGGTTGTTGCCCAGCATGAAGCCGGCCGCTGCCGCCGCCCAACCGGAGTACGAGTTCAGCATCGACACCACGACCGGCATGTCGCCGCCACCGATGGCCGCGACCATGTGCAGGCCCAGCAGGAAGCCGATGACCGCGATGGCGATGATCAGCACCCAGCCCAGGGTCGGGTTGGCCTCAGCGCCGATCACGAACCAGATCATCAGCGCGAAGAACAGCACGAAGCCGACCAGGTTGATCAGGTTGCGTCCGGGCAGGGTCAGCGGCTTGGAGCCCATCTTCGCGGAGAGCTTCAGATAGGCGATCACCGAGCCGGTGAAGGTGTAGGCGCCGATCAGCACGCCCAGGGCCACCTCGACCAGGTGGACGGCGCCGCCGGCGCCCTCCGCCACGGCGAAGGAGTTGAAGCCGACCAGCACCGCAGCCATGCCCACGAAGGAGTGGAAGGCCGCGATCAGCTCGGGCATCTGGGTCATCTCGACCTTGCGGGCGATCGGAGTACCGATCAGGGCGCCGATCAGGAGCACGGCCACGATCAGGGCCAGGGTGACCAGCACCGACTGCCGGCCCGGCTGGGTGGCCGAGAGGAACAGCGAATCGGCGATGGTGGCGATCAGAGCCAGAGCCATGCCGACCATGCCGGCGATGTTGCCCATCCGGGCCGTGGTCTGCTTGGACAGCCCGGCCAGGGAGAGGATGAACAGAACCCCAGCGACGATGTAGAGCCCTTGGATGAAGTACTCAAGCATGCTCAGGCCTCCTTCTTGAACATGCCGAGCATCCGGTACGACACCAGGAACCCGCCGAAGATGTTGATCGATGCGATGGTCGCGGCGATGAAGCTCATCACCAGGACTGCGATGTTGGTCGAACCCAGCTGCAGCAGGGCGCCGACCAGGATGATGCCGGAGATGGCATTGGTCTGAGCCATCAGCGGCGTGTGCAGCGAGTGGGCGACGCCGCTGACCACGTAGAAGCCGACCACGACGGCCAGTGCGAAGACCGTGAAGGCTCCGACGAAGCTGGCCGGCGAGAAGGTGACGGCCAGCACCACCAGCGCCGCGGCGAGCGCAGACCAGATCAGCTGACGAGTGGTCTTGGCCTTGGCCTGGGCCGCCTCACGAGCAGCCTTGACCGCCGGATCCTCGACCGGCTTGGCCTCGACGGCAGCCGTCGGCGCTGCCGACACCTGCACCGGTGGCGGTGGCCACAGGACTTCGCCGTCCTTGGAGACGGTCATGCCGCGCACCACGACGTCCTCGAAGTCGAAGACGACCTCGCCGTCCTTGGCCGGGGTGAGCAGCTTCATCAGGTTCACCACGTTGGTGCCGAAGAGCTGCGAGGCCTGGGTTGGCAGCCGGCCGGCCAGGTCGGTGTAGCCGATGATCTTCACGCCGTTCTCGGTCACCACCAGCTTGTCGGCCACCGAACCCTCGACGTTGCCGCCGTTGGAGGCGGCCATGTCGACGATCACCGAGCCGGGCTTCATGGTGGCCACCATCTCGGCGGTGATCAGCCGCGGAGCCGGGCGTCCCGGGATCAGCGCGGTGGTGATGATGATGTCGACGTCCTTGCACTGCTCGGCGTACATCTGAGCGGCGGCCTGGTTGTAGGCCTCGGAAGCCTCCTTGGCGTAGCCGTCGCTCGACTTCTGCTGTTCGGCCTTCACCGCGACGAACTCGCCGCCCATGGACTGGACCTGCTCGGCCACCTCGGCGCGCAGGTCGGTGGCCCGGACGATCGCGCCCAGCGACTTCGCGGTGCCGATCGCCGCCAGCCCGGCCACGCCGGCGCCGGAGACGAAGACCTTGGCCGGAGGTACCTTGCCGGCCGCCGTGACCTGCCCGGTGAAGAACGAGCCGAACTCGTTGGCCGCCTCGACCACCGCGCGGTAGCCGGCGATGTTGGCCATCGAGCTGAGCACGTCCAGCGCCTGAGCGCGGGAGATCCGCGGCACGGCGTCCATTGCCAGTGCGGTGATCTTGCGCTCGTTGAGGGCGGCCACCAGCTCGGGGCTGCGGGCCGGAGCGAGCAGAGAAACCAGCACCGCGCCTTCGCGGAGCTTGGCGATCTCGGCCTCGCTAGGAGGATTGATCTTGGCCACCATCTCGGCCGCCCAAATTGCTGGGCTGTCAGCGACGGTGGCACCGGCGGCGGCGTAGTCGGCGTCGGGGTAGGAAGCCTTGGTCCCGGCCCCCTTCTCGACGAGCACCGAATGACCTAGTTGGATGAGCTGAGCGACGGTCTTCGGGGTGGCCGCAACGCGGGTCTCCCCGACCTGAGTCTCCAGGGGGATGCCGATCTGCATAAGTTGTAAGTCCTTCCGACGAAGTCGGCCCGGCAAAGCCAACGGTCGGTAGCGTAGTGGGCACCGGGGTGAACATTCTTCCTCGACCCGGGCCTCGGGCCGCCCGATCGTGCAGTGGGGCTGGTTTTGCCCGCCGAGGGGCACCGATTACGCACGCGATTGGCCCGCTGGTGCCGCGGCCCGGTAACATTGCCTCGCCGTCATGACGGCCGCGGACGCCCAAGAGCTCCCACGATCCGAAATCTGAAACGAATCGGACCTTTGGTCAGGGGAGCGCCGCGCAACGGGAAACCGAGAGGAGAGCAGCCGAAGATGGACGCTGACACCAAGAAGAAGATCATCGAAGAGTACGCGATCGCCCCGGGCGATACCGGTTCGCCGGACGTTCAGATTGCGCTGCTCACCAAGCGGATCGCGCACCTGACCGAGCATCTGAAGGAGCACAAGGGCGACCACCACAGCCGCCGTGGCCTGATGCTGCTGGTCGGCCAGCGCCGCCGCCTGCTCAACTACGTGATGAAGAACGACGTTGAGCACTACCGTTCGCTGATCGCACGCCTCGGCCTGCGTCGGTGACACTCGCTTCTTGATCAGCCGGTGACGGACTCCGTCACCGGCTGATCGTGCGTACAACCCAAGATCGAGCCCGACCGGCAACTGGTTTGGTCCTCGGTAGTGACTTTCGGGAAACCTCGAGTTCCCCGCGAGCCTCGATCGAAGACCGGGCGAGGAGCGGCGGGGATAACGAAAGGAATCTGAATGGAAGGTCCTGAGATTCGCTTCACCGAGGCCGTGATTGACAACGGTTCATTCGGTAAGCATGTGGTTCGGTTCGAGACCGGACTGCTCGCCAAGCAGGCCAATGGCTCTGCTGCTGTCTACCTGGACGGCGACACCATGTTGCTGTCGGCCACCACTGCGGCCAAGAACCCGCGGGATGCCGTCGACTTCTTCCCCCTGACCGTCGACGTCGAGGAGCGGATGTATGCCGCGGGCCGGATCCCCGGCTCCTTCTTCCGTCGCGAAGGCCGGCCGTCCGAGGGCGCCATCCTGGCTGCCCGGCTGACCGACCGTCCGCTGCGTCCCTGCTTCGTCAAGGGCCTGCGCAACGAGGTCCAGGTCGTCATCACCGTGATGGCGCTGAACCCGAACGTCCGCTTCGACGTGCTGGCCATCAACGCCGGCTCGGCGTCCACCACCTTGGCCGGTCTGCCGTTCTCCGGCCCGGTCGGCGGTCTGCGGATCGCCCTGATCGGTGACCAGTGGGTCGGCTTCCCGACTGTCGACCAGATGGAGCAGTCCACCTTCGAGATGGCGATCGCCGGCCGGGTTCTGCCCGATGGCGATGTCGCGATCATGATGGTGGAGGCCGAGTCCACCGCCGCCACCTGGGATCTGGTTCGCTCCGGCCGCACCGCTCCGACCGAAGAGGTCGTGGCGCAGGGCATCGAGGCGGCCAAGCCGTTCATCAAGGCGCTGTGTGATGCTCAGGCCGAGCTGGCCGCCATGGCTCCCAAGCCGGTCAGCCAGTTCCCAGTCTTCCTAGACTACCAGCCCGACGTGTTCGCCGCTGTCGAGGCCGCCGGCCTCGATCGGCTCAAGGCCGTCATGTCGATCGCCGGCAAGGCCGAGCGGGAGGCTGCGACCGAGGAGCTGAAGGCTGCTCTGCACGCCGAGCTCGACGCGCAGTTCACCGAGCGGGAGAAGGAGATCAGCGGGGCGTTCTACGCGCTGACCAAGAAGGTCGTCCGGCACAAGACGCTCACCGAGAAGGTGCGCATCGACGGCCGTGGCGTCCGGGACATCCGGACCCTGTCGGCCGAGGTCGGCGTGCTGCCCCGGGTGCACGGTTCGGCGCTGTTCCAGCGTGGCGAGACCCAGATCCTGGGCGTCTCCACCCTGAACATGCTCGACATGGAGCAGAAGCTGGACACGCTCTCCCCGGAGACCACCAAGCGCTACATGCACAACTACAACTTCCCGCCGTACTCCACCGGCGAGACCGGCCGAGTCGGCTCGCCGAAGCGGCGGGAGATCGGTCACGGCGCGCTCGCTGAGCGGGCCCTGATCCCGGTGCTGCCCAAGCGCGACGAGTTCCCCTACGCGATCCGTGAGGTGTCCGAGGCTCTCGGCTCGAACGGTTCGACCTCGATGGGTTCGGTCTGTGCGTCCACCCTGGCCCTGCTGAACGCCGGTGTGCCGCTGAAGGCTCCGGTGGCCGGTATCGCCATGGGCCTGATGAGCGAGGAGATCGACGGCGAGACCAAGTACGTCGCGCTGACCGACATCCTGGGTGCTGAGGATGCCCTCGGCGACATGGACTTCAAGGTTGCCGGTACCCGTGACTTCGTCACCGCCCTGCAGCTGGACACCAAGCTCAACGGCATCCCGTCCGAGGTGCTGGCTGGCGCTCTGCAGCAGGCGCGTGAGGCTCGCCACACGATCCTGGACGTGATGGGTGAGGCCATCGACGCTCCGGACGAGATGAGCCCCTACGCTCCGCGGATCATCACCATCCGGATCCCGGTCGACAAGATCGGCGAGGTCATCGGGCCCAAGGGCAAGATGATCAACCAGATCCAGGACGACACCGGCGCCAACATCTCGATCGAGGATGACGGCACCATCTACATCGGTGCCGACAACGGTGAGGCCGCAGAGGCCGCGCGCATGATCATCAACGGCATCGCCAACCCGACCATGCCGGAGAAGGGCGAGCGCTACCTGGGCACGGTCGTGAAGATCATGCCGTTCGGCGCGTTCGTCTCCCTGCTCCCGGGCAAGGATGGCCTGCTGCACATCTCCAAGCTGCGTTCGCTGGCCGGCGGTGGCCGGGTGGAGAACGTGGAGGACGTGGTCAGCGTCGGCCAGAAGATCCAGGTCGAGATCTCCGAGATCGACGAGAAGGGCAAGCTGTCCCTGATCCCGGTCGTCGAGGAGAAGGCAGCCGAGGCGGAGCCCGAGGCCTGATCTGAGATCGTTCGGCTCAACCTGAGCCGATCAGCTCGTCACAGTGGCCGGCGTCCTACGGGACGCCGGCCACTGTGCTGTTCGCGGGGCCGTCCGTCCGCTTCGCTACCGGTTGGCCTACTTCGCTACCGGTCGGTCCACTTCGCTACTGCTCTAGGGGTAGCGAAGCGCGTCCACGGGTAGCGAAGCGGACGCGTCTCGGCCGGCGCCGCAGTGATGACGGCCGAGTAGCTATCCACAGATTCGCCCGGATCGGGCCGATGGCCCCCTGAATGGCAGGCTCAGCGTGGTGTGCTGTGCGTCATGGATCGTGGGCGGACGACCGACGAGCTCGTCCGAGGCGAGGGAATCGCACCGGGCGAGCTGCGCGCGGCCTGCAGGGATGGGCACCTTGAGCGCATCCGGCGGGGGAGCTACGCAGCCAGGACCGACCTGGACGCGCTCGCCCGGCATCGCCGCCTCATTGCGGCGACGTTCCCACTGCTCGCGGAGGGCAGCGTGCTGAGTCATACCTCTGCTGCCGTGCTGCATGGCCTTCCTGTGCGCGAGGATCGTCTTGATCGGGTGTGGGTGACCCGGGCCGGCGACGGCCATGGTCGGCACGGACCGGTGGTCCATTTGCGCAGGGCGTCGTTGTTGCGAGATGACCTCGACGCTGTTGACGGGTTGCCGGTCACGAGCCTGGCCCGCACGGTAATGGATCTGGCACGGGAGCTGACCCTCGACTGGGGTGTGGTCGGGCTGGATGCCGCCCTGGCCGACGGCTGCGCGCCCGAGGCTTTGGGTGAGGTGCTCGACCGAATGAGCAACTGGCCTGGACGGCGTCGCGCGGCCGCGGCACTTCGACTTGCCGATGGTGCAGCGGGGTCGCCCGCTGAGTCGATCAGCAGGGTGCAGATGTACCGGCTGGGGTTCCCGATGCCCGTCACGCAGTTCCGAGTGATCCTGGACGGTGCGCTTGTTGCGACAACTGACTTTGGCTGGGATGACTACGGGCTAGTGGGCGAGTGTGATGGACGAGTCAAGTACGGCGAACTGCTTCGTCCAGGTGAGACGCCGGCCGACGCGGTGATGCGCGAGAAGCGCCGTGAGGAGAGGATTCGCCAGGCGGGCTTCTGGATCGTCCGGTGGGGATGGCGTGAGGCCAACGACCCCGACCAGTTGCGGAGACTGCTTCGTCGGGGGTTCGACCTGGCGCCGCGCCATCCGGCGCCGAAAGCTCAGCGGGCGTAGGGCACTCGCAGGCCGTAGGACCCCTCTCGGATCACCAGTCGCTGCCGCCGCTCTCTGTCGGGGCCCGCTTCGCTACCCCTTGGGCTGCTTCGCTACAGCTCCACCGGTAGCGAGGTGGCAGTACCGGTAGCGAAGCAGCCGGAACGGTAGCGAGGTGAGCCGCGTTCGCGGCGCGTAGTGCAGCGAGTGGATGGCCTTGTGCTGTCTAGGATGGCCGCGACGGAAGGATGGACGATGAAGGTTGCAGTGTTCGGGGCCAAGGGACGGATGGGCGCCGAGGTCTGTCGGGCTGTTGAGGCCGCCGACGGCCTGGAACTGGTCGCCGCGGTCGATGCCGGTGAGGACCGCAGCGCCGTCGAGCAGGCCGACGTGGTGGTCGACTTCACCGTCCCTGCCGTGGTGATGGACAACATTGCCTGGTGCGCCGAACGCGGCATCAACGTCGTGGTCGGCACCACCGGCTTCGCCGCGGAGCGGCTGGACCAGGTGCGCGAGTTGCTCGGCCCGCAGCCGACCTCCGGAGTGCTGATCGCGGCCAACTTCTCGATCGGCGCGGTGCTGATGATGCGCTTCGCCGAGCAGGCGGCCCGCTTCTACGAGTCGGCCGAGATCATCGAACTGCATCACCCGGACAAAGTGGACGCCCCGTCGGGCACGGCCCGGGTGACGGCCTCCCGGATCGCCCAGGCGCGTGCCGAGGCCGGGCTGGGTCCGGTGCCGGATGCCACCACCAGCGACCCGGACGGAGCCCGTGGCGCGGTTGTCGACGGAGTGCATGTGCACGGGGTGCGGCTGCGTGGCCTGGTGGCCCATCAGGAGGTGCTGTTCGGCGCGGTGGGGGAGACCCTCACGGTTCGGCACGACTCCTTCGACCGGGCGTCCTTCATGCCCGGGGTGCTGTTGGCCGTACGGGCCGTGGTCGACCGTCCAGGACTGACCATCGGCATCGACGACCTGCTCGGCCTCTAGCCGCGCGTCTGGCCGCACTGACAGCGGCAGGAGCCCTAGGCGAGCCCGGTGTGCAGCCGGACCAGCTTCAGCCGAGGTCCGTCGCCACTCATGGCCACCTCGGTGTGCGCGCCGTCAGCGGCCCAGCCGGAGGACACCAGGAACTCCCGCAGGACGTCGTCGGTCGAGCGCACCCACCAGGTGGCCCGGGCGAAGCCGTCCGCGCGCAGAGTGTCCGCCACGGCATTGAGCAGCCGGGAGCCGTGGCCCGACCGCCGGGCCTGCGGGTCCACACTGAACTCGGCCACCAGCGCATCCGAGCCGGCGACGGCGTCCGGATCGTCGGAGGGGCCGACCACGGCGAAGCCGACCAGTCGCTCGGCGCCGATCGCCACCAGGACCCGGAACTGAGCCAGCGGCGGACGCACGATGGCGGCCTCCCAGCTGGCGGTCATGGCGGCCAGATCGGCCGAGGCCAGCAGCTGGTCGGAGAGCTCGGACGGGTAGTCGGAGACCCAGCAGCGACGCTGCAGGGCAGCGATGGCGGCGGCCTCCGCGGGCAGGGCCAGGCGTACTGAGTCAGCGATCACCGGGTCACTGTACCCACCTTGAAGCGCCGGCAACCTGCGTCGGAATCGTTGGCTGAGCCCCCGGCGGGCTAGTTTTGGCTTGTGCGTGAGACCTTGAAGAAACCTCCGAAGCTGGCTGCCGACACCTTGCGGGTCATTCCGCTGGGCGGGCACGGCGATATCGGCCGCAACATGAGCTGCTTCGAGATCAACTCTCAGCTGCTGTTCATCGACTGCGGCGTGCTGTTCCCCTCCGATGACCAGCCCGGCGTCGACCTGATCCTGCCCGGGCTGCACTTGATCGAGGATCGGCTCGACCAGGTACAGGCTCTGGTCCTCACCCACGGTCACGAGGACCACATCGGTGCGGTGCCCTACCTGCTGCGCCGCCGTCCCGATCTGCCGGTCTATGGCTCCCGACTGACCCTGGCACTGGTCCAGGCCAAGCTGCGCGAGCATCGGGTCGGCCAGACCAACTTGCACGAAGTCGCCGAGGGCGACCGGGTCCAGGCCGGCGAGTTCAACCTGGAGTTCTTCGCGGTGAACCACTCCATCCCGGACGCCCTCGCGGTGGCGCTGCGGACGAAGGCCGGCTCGGTGCTGCACACCGGCGACTTCAAGATGGATCAGCTCCCGCTGGACCATCGGCTGACCGACCTGCGCGGGTTCGCCCGGCTGGGGGAGGAGGGGCTGGATCTGTTCATGCCCGACTCCACCAATGCCGACACCCCCGGCTTCACCACCGGCGAGCGGGAGATCGAGCCGGCCATGGAGCGGGTCTTCGCCCAGGCCGACAAGAAGCTGATCGTGGCCTGCTTCGCCTCGCACGTGCACCGGGTCCAGCAGGTGATGGACGCGGCCGCCCGGCATCGCCGCAAGGTGGTCTATGTCGGCCGCTCGATGCTCCGCAACATGACCGTGGCTAGGGAGCTCGGCTTCCTGCGGGTGCCGGAGAACACTTTGATCGAGCTCAAGCAGATCGAGAACTACCGCGACGATGAGGTGGTGATCATCTCCACCGGCTCCCAGGGCGAGCCGCTCAGCGCACTGTCCCGGATCTCCAACCACGAGCACCCGGTGATCACCGCGGGCCCCGGCGACGTGGTGCTGCTGGCCTCGTCCCTGATCCCGGGCAATGAGAACTCGGTCTACCGGGTGATCAACGCCCTGATCCGCAATGGGGTCAACGTCGTGCACAAGGGCAATGCGCTGGTGCACGTGTCCGGCCACGCTAGCGCGGGGGAGTTGCTCTACTGCTACAACCTGCTGACCCCGAAGAATGTGCTGCCGGTGCACGGTGAGGCCCGGCACCTGATCGCCAACGCCAAGCTGGCCATCTCCACCGGAGTCCCGCCCGAGCGCACCTTCGCGGTCGAGGACGGTGCCGTGATCGACCTGGCCAAGGGCGTGGCCCGACAGGTCGGTCAGCTGGAGTGCGGCTACATCTTTGTGGACGGCCTGACCGAGGGTGAGATCGGTGACGCCGAGCTGACCGATCGCAAGATCCTCGGCGAGGAGGGCTTCATCACGGTGATCGCGGTGGTGAACCTGCACAGCGCCGAACTGGTCAGCGGACCGGACATCCACGCCCGTGGTTTCGCCGAGGACGACTCGGTCTTCGACGAGATCCGTCCCGAGCTGGCGGCCGCCCTGAGACGCTCATTGGCCGACGGCGCCGACGACACCTATGTGCTCCAGCAACTGCTGCGCAGGCTGATCGGACGCTGGGTGAACAACAACTTCCGGCGCCGTCCGATGATCCTGCCGATCGTGGTGGCGTCCTGACCGATTGGCCAGGTGCCCGACCCGTCGGGTATCGTGGGCAGGTCCCCGCAGTGGGGGCCGTTCTTCTGGCTGCGATCGAGCGCCGGAACAGTTTGGATAACGAGGAGTGCTGCGGTGGCTGCCGTCTGTGACATCTGCGCCAAGGGGCCCGGCTTCGGGCACAACGTGCCGTGGTCGAAGAAGAAGACCAACCGGCGTTGGAACCCGAACATTCAGCGGGTCCGTGCTGTGGTCGAGGGCACCCCCAAGCGTCTCAACGTGTGCACGTCCTGCCTGAAGGCCGGTCGCGTCACTCGCTGACCCAACGTCGAGAGACCCGCTTCGGCGGGTCTCTTGTCATGTCCGGACGTGGTCGATCGACACCCGGCGAGTGTCGCCGTGGGCCGGTCGTCGGTGGCTGCACCTAGGCTGAACGCTCATGGGAACGAACCTGGACGGCTGGCACACGCAGGCCTATGCGCGGCTCTATGCGCCGCTGTCCAGTGTGCTCGGCGAGCGCACCGCCAAGGAGTTCACGGCGCTGCGGATCCAGACCGTCGGCGACCTGCTGCGACACATCCCGCGGCGCTACCTGTCCGGTACTGAACTCACCGACCTGGCCACGCTGGTCGAGGGCGACCATGTGGCTGTGATGGCCAAGGTTGGCAACATCGAGCGGCATTCGGCCCGACCATCGGCCGGCCGCAAGCCGGCCCCCGGCCGCCTCGAAGTCACCCTCACCGACGGCAAGGGTCGGCTCACCGCGACTTTCTTCGGACGCGATCACCTGCTCGACTGGTGGAGCCGCCAGCTGCAGGCCGGGGTGGCCGGACTGTTCGTCGGCAAGGTCGGCAGCTTCCGCAACCAGCTGCAGATGAGCCATCCCGAGTTCGTCATGCTCGATGCGTCCGGACGAGTGGTGGCCACCGGCGAGGAGAAGGCGCTCATGGCCGAGCTGGCCCGCACCGGACTGGTCGGGATGTATCCGGCCACGGCCAAGTTGCACACCTGGAAGGTGGCCGAGTGTGCCCGGCTGGCCCTGGCCAGTGTGGAGGGCGTCGAGGACCCCTGGCCGTCCTGGGTGCGCGAACGGGCCGGAGTGCTTGGTCTGAGCCAGGCTCTGGCCGCCGTCCATCAGCCCGCCGACCTGGCGGAGGCTGAGCGAGGAGCCGAGCGCCTGCGCTTCGATGAGGCGCTGTCCACCCAGCTGACCATGGCCTATCGGCGGGCCGACGCGGCCACCCGCAAGGCGATCCCGCGGCCCCGGGTCGCCGAGGGCCTGCTGGACGCCTTCGACGCCCGGCTGCCGTTCACGCTGACCGCGGGCCAGCAACAGGTGAGCGCCGACATCCTGGACGACCTGGCCAAGGACCGTCCGATGCAGCGGCTGCTCCAGGGCGAGGTCGGCTCGGGCAAGACCGTCGTGGCGCTGCGGGCCATGCTGGCCGTGGTGGACTCCGGCGGCCAGGCCGCGCTGCTGGCGCCCACCGAGGTGCTGGCCGCCCAGCACTACCAGACCATCACCCGGCTGCTGGGTGAGCTCGGCGGCGGCCGGATGCTCGGCACCCCGGACGTGGCCACCGAGGTGGTGCTGCTGTCTGGCTCACTGTCGACGGCGGCCAAGAAGTCGGCCATGCTGCGGGCGGCCAGTGGCGAGGCCGGGATCGTGATCGGCACCCATGCGCTGCTGGCCGACCGGGTGCAGTTCGCCGAGCTGGGTCTGATCGTGATCGACGAGCAGCATCGCTTCGGCGTCGAGCAGCGGGCTCAGTTGGCCGAGAAGGCGTCCAGCCGTCCGCATGTCCTGGTGCTGACCGCCACCCCGATCCCGCGTTCGGTGGCCATGACCATCTTCGGCGACCTGGACGTGTCCACCCTGGCCGAGCTGCCGTCCGGCCGGGCCCAGGTCTCCACGGTGGTGGTGGACGCCGCCCTGCGGCCGGCCTGGGTGGATCGTGCCTGGGAGCGGGTTCGCGAAGAGGCGGCCACCGGCCGGCAGGTCTTCATCGTCTGCCCACGGATCGGCGGCCAGGGTGATCCGGCTGCGGGCCTCGGCGTGGTCGAGCTCGCCGAGCAACTGCGTTCGGGGCCATTGGCTGATCTGCGCGTAGGCGTCCTGCACGGCCAGCTCCCGTCCGACACCAAGGACCAGGTGATGAGCGACTTCGCCGGGCACCGGCTGGACGTCCTGGTGGCCACCACGGTGATCGAGGTGGGCGTGGACGTCCCGAACGCCACCATGATGGTGGTCTGGGACGCCGACCGGTTCGGCATCTCCCAGCTGCATCAGCTGCGCGGGCGGATCGGCCGGGGGGAGCACCCCGGGGTGTGCCTGCTGGTCACCCAGGCCGGCGCAGCCGAGCCGTCCCGGGCCCGGCTGGACGCGGTGGCAGCCACCACCGACGGCTTCGAACTGGCCGAACTCGACCTCGAGCAGCGCCGCGAGGGCGACGTGCTCGGCGCCGACCAGGCCGGCACCCGATCCAGCCTGCGGCTGCTGCGCGTGCTTGAGCACGCCGACCTGATCGGACAGGCGCGGGAGCTGGCCATCGAGTGCGTCGCGGCCGACCCGCAGCGCCTGGTCCCAGGCTTCGCCGACGCGGTGCGGGCCACCGAGTTGCTGTCCGGCGGCGATTGGCTGGAGCACAACTGAGGGCCTAGCCTGAGCCGGTGACCAGGATCATCGCGGGATCGCGGCGTGGCCAACGGCTGCACACCCCCGACCATCCCGGCACCAGGCCGACCAGCGACCGGGTTCGCGAGGCGGCCTTCTCGCTGATCTGTGACTGGGCCGGCACGGTCGGTGAGCCGCCGGAAACCACCTTGTCCGGGTTCAGCTTCCTCGATCTCTACGCGGGCACGGCTGCAGTGGCGCTGGAGGCGGCCAGCCGCGGTGCGGCACCGGCGTGGGCTGTCGAGTCCGACCAGCGGGCGGTCGCGGTGGCTCGCCGCAATGTCGCCGACACCCGGCTGGACGTCCGAATCGTCGCTGGACGGGTGGAGCGGATCCTCACCGGAGAGGCGCCGCAGGCCTTCGACATCATCTGGGCCGATCCGCCCTACGCAGTCGAGCTGGATCGGCTCGATCCAGTGCTCAGCGCCGCCTTCGAGGCCGGTTGGCTGGCCGCCGACGGGCTGTTCGTCCTCGAGCGGTCATCGAGAGATACCCCCCCGAGTTGGCCCGATCAGATAGCCGAGAGCTGGGTTCGACGTTACGGTGAGACGACGCTCTACTTCGCTGCCACCGCCGGAAGGTGAACTTTGCTAGCCGTCTGCCCCGGATCCTTTGATCCGATCACCTATGGGCATCTCGACATCATCACCCGTGCCGCCCGTCTTTTCGACGAGGTGGTGGTGGCGGTCGGTCAGAACTCCACCAAGCGCTACCTTTTCGATGCCGAAGAGCGGCTGAAGCTGGCTGTCGAAGCCACCGCAGGTATCCCCGGCGTCCGAGTGGAGCCGTTGTCCGGGCTGCTCGTGGATTTCGTCACCGGACTAGGTGGGGGAGTCGTTGTGAAGGGGGTTCGCTTCGCCTCGGATTTCGACTTCGAGCTGCAGATGGCTCATCTGAATTCGGCGGTTGGCGGAGTCGAAACTATTATTCTCCCCGCGTCGTCTGTTTGGGGGACGCTGTCATCGACGATGATTCGCGAGATCGCAGCCCACGGCGGCGATATCTCTGAGTTCGTCCCAGAAGTTGTCTCCCGGCGGATCCGCCAAATCGCCGGCAGGAAGGAGCAAGCAGATGGTTGAGCGGACCCAACAGGTCCTTCAGCAGCTGCGTGAGTTGGTCAGCACGGCCAAGAGTGTGCCGATGTCGGCATCTTGCATGGTGAATCGCACTGAGGCCATCACGTTGATTGACCAAGCTGCCCAGGCCCTGATCGACGACACCCAGGAGGCTCAGCGGGTGGCCGCGACCTCCCTGGAGACCCTTGAGCGTGCTCAGGCCGAGGCCAAGCAGATCATCGAAGCCGCCGAAGAGAAGGCCCGGTTCTTGGCCGGCCAGTCGGCGGTCGTCGAAGAGGCCAAGCGCAAGGCCGCTCAGCTGGAGGCCAAGGCCCTCAGTGATGCTGAAGCACTCAGCCGCGAGGCCGATGCTTACGTGGACGCCCGGATCGCCAGTTTCGAGGCCGGGCTACACAAGACCATGTCGCAGGTGCGGACGATGCGGGAGCGGCTCTCGCAGCGCTCTGCGCTCGACGACACCAACACCCAAGCGCTGCCCAGGCTGCGCGACTGATTCGGACTCGCTTTTGTGGCCGGACCTCCGGCACGGTAGAGTCCTCCTTTGGTTACGACGCTGTCGAACCGCGTGTTGAAGGGATACCTCGTGCCTCCCCGTCTGCCTGACTCTCGCTCCGGTCTCGTGATCGATACCCATGAGCTGAGCCGAAGGGCTGGCGTGCTGAAGGAGATCACTCAGGTGGCCCAGGCGCCCGCGGACCTCGGCATCGAAGTGATCGGGGTGCCACTCGGCTCACCCATCGAGCTCAGCCTGCGGCTGGAGTCGGTGGTGGAGGGGGTGCTGGTCACTGGGACCGCCATGGTTCGGCTCCAGGGCAGCTGTGCACGGTGTCTGGACGAGATCTCCGAGACTGAGGAGTTCGACCTCCAGGAGCTGTACTGCTACCCGGGGAAGGAACTTGACGATCCGGAGGCCAGCCGCATCGAGGGAGAGTTGATCGACCTCGAACCCGTCCTGCGGGACGCGGTAGTACTCGATTTGCCGTTCACGCCGTTGTGCCGCCCGGATTGTGCCGGGTTGTGTCCCGAATGCGGGGCCAACCTGAATCAGGATCCGGATCACGGCCACGCTGAACCCATCGATCCTCGGTGGGCTGAGCTAACGGAGTGGGCGCAACCCAGCAACGACACGAAGAACAAGGAGTAACGCCGTGGCCGTTCCCAAGCGGAGAATGTCCCGTGCCAACACCAGGGCTCGCCGCTCGCAGTGGAAGACCACTGCCCCGACCCTTGTGACGTGCGCGAATGCCGCCTGCGGCGCCAAGCACCTGCCGCACACCGCGTGCCCCGAGTGTGGCCAGTACGGCCCGCGGGCTGCACGTCGTCAGGTTCTGGACGCCTGAAGCTCCGGCCACGTCCGGAACATCAGCGGCGACGAGCCGCGCCCTGCAGCTGATTGAGCAGCTGGGGATCGATCTCGACCCCCAGCTGTTTCGGCTTGCCATGACCCACCGCTCGTACGCGTACGAGAACGGTGGGCTGCCGCACAACGAGCGTCTGGAGTTCCTGGGCGACGCCGTGCTGGGCATCGTGGTCACCGAGCATCTCTACCTGACGTTCCCTGAGCTGCCCGAAGGCCGCCTGGCGAAGCTGCGCGCCGCCGTGGTGAACTCGCACAGCCTGGCCGACGTGGCCCGCGATCTGGATCTCGGCGATGAGATCCTGCTCGGCAAGGGCGAACAGACCACCGGCGGTGCCGACAAGTCGTCCATCCTGGCCGACTCACTGGAGGCATTCCTGGGTTCGGTGCTGATCTCGGCCGGCCGGGACGCCGCCGACCGGCTGATCCACCATCTCTTCGACCCCTTGGTCGCCAGTGCGGCCGCGATGGGTGCGGGCCTGGACTGGAAGACTAGCCTTCAGGAGTTCTGCGCCGACCAGAGCCTGGGCGGGCCGTCCTACCGGATCACCGAGTCCGGCCCCGATCACGACAAGCGCTTCGAAGCCGTGGCCGTGATCGGTGAGGAGACGTTCGAGCCCGGAACCGGTACCTCGAAGAAGCTTGCCGAGCAAGGCGCGGCCGAGAACGCCTTCACGACCTTGTCGGCGCGGCTGACCGTGCCACAGGAGACGCCGGCCTGATGCCCGAGCTGCCGGAGGTCGAAGTCGTCCGCCGGGGGTTGGTCACCGCAGTGGCCGGACGCACGGTTTCCGACGTCCAGGTGCTGCACACCCGTCCGGTGCGGCGACACCCGGGCGGTCCGGAGGACTTCGCGCAGAGCCTGGTCGGGCGCACCTTCGCCGAGCCGAAGCGTCGCGGCAAGTACCTGTGGCTGCCCTTCGCCGACGGGGACGCTCTGCTGGCCCATCTGGGCATGAGCGGGCAGTTCCGGCTGGACGGCCAGGAGCAGCCGCTGCCGCCGCACTGTCGGGTGATGTTCGGCTTCACTGATGGTGGCCCCCAGTTGCGCTTCGCCGACCAGCGGATGTTCGGCGGCCTGGCGATCAGCCCCGGTGGCGCGGACGCGCCGGCCGAGTTGGCCCACATCGCCCTCGATCTGCTCGATCCGGAGCTCGACCTTTCGGTGTTGGCCGCCCGGATCCGTACCCGCAGCTCCGGGATCAAGCGGGTGCTGCTGAACCAGGAGATCGTCTCGGGGATCGGCAACATCTACGCCGACGAGTCGCTGTGGCTGGCCAAGCTGCACTACGACACCCCGGCCGACCGCCTGTCCCGGGCCAAGGTGATCGAGCTGCTGCAGGCCGCCCATCAGGTGATGACCGCCGCTCTGGCCGCCGGCGGGACCTCGTTCGACTCGCTCTATGTGAACGTCAACGGCTCATCGGGCTACTTCGAACGGTCGCTCAACGCCTACGGCCGCGAGGGGCTGCCCTGCCTGCGCTGCGGACGTCCGATGGTCCGCGAGCCGTTCATGAACCGGTCGTCGTTTCGGTGCCCGTCCTGCCAGCGCTCACCGCGTCGCGACGCCGTCCGCGGCTGAGCCATATATCCTTCGCAGTTGTGAGCCCAGCCGATCTCTACCGCCGCTACGGCCATGTCGCGCGGCAATTCGTGAAGTTCGGGATCGTCGGCGGTGCCGGCGTCCTGGTGAACATGGTGGTCGCGGTGGTGATGAACAAGCTCCACGGCGGCACCCAGCACGCCCAGGACATCCTGTGGTCGCTGCCGGGCACCGCCTACAACCTGAGGTTCACCTCGGTGGTGTGGATCGCCGGCTTCCTGGTGGCGAACCTGTTCAACTTCCAGCTGAATCGGTCCTGGACCTTCCGGGACACCAAGGCGGCGCCTTGGCTGGCCGAGTTCTGGCCGTTCCTGGCTGTGGGCAGCGTGGCTGCGCTGGTCGGACTGTTCATCAAGATCGGCTTCACCAACCCGACTTCTCCGATCTACCTGCCCGAGCCCTGGTTCCACGAGAACGCCGGACTGGCCTCGCGGGAGTACTGGTCTCAGCTGTTCACCATCGTGATCACCACTCCGATCAACTTCGTGGTGAACAAGCTGTGGACCTTCCGTCACATCCGTGGCCGGCACGCGGCTGCATCCGGGACGAGCGCGAGCTGAGATGTACCTGAAGTCCCTCACCCTCCGCGGCTTCAAGTCCTTCGCCTCGACCACCACCTTGGCCTTCGAGCCGGGGATCACGTGTGTGGTCGGCCCGAACGGCTCAGGCAAGTCCAATGTGGTGGACGCCCTGGCCTGGGTGATGGGCGAGCAAGGGGCCAAGAGCCTGCGCGGCGGGAAGATGGAGGACGTCATCTTCGCCGGCACCTCCGGACGGGCGCCGCTGGGCCGGGCCGAAGTGGTGCTCACCATCGACAACTCGGACGGCGCGCTGCCGATCGAGTACACCGAGGTGACGATCAGCCGGACCATGTTCCGCAGCGGCGGCTCCGAGTACGCCATCAACGGCAATCCGGCCCGGCTGCTGGACGTCCAGGACCTGCTCAGCGACTCCGGCATCGGCCGGGAGATGCACGTGATCGTCGGCCAGGGCCAGCTGGACTCGATCCTGCAGGCCACCCCGGAGATCCGGCGCGGCTTCATCGAAGAGGCTGCCGGGGTGCTCAAGCACCGCAAGCGCAAGGAGAAGGCCGAGCGAAAGCTCGAGGCCACCGCCGCCAACCTGAACCGGCTCTCCGACCTGCTCGGTGAGATTCGCCGCCAACTCAAGCCGCTGGGCCGCCAGGCCGAGGTGGCCCGCAAGGCCGCGGTGATCCAGGCCGACCTGCGCGACGCCAAGGCCCGGTTGCTGGCCGATGATCTGGTCAGCCTGCAGCAGAGCCTGGCCGGGGAACTGGCCGCCGAGGCCGAGCTGAAGGCTCGCCGACTGCGCCTGGAGCGTGAGCTCACCGAGGCGCGCGAGGCCGAGGCGCAGGCCGAGCAGGTCTCGCGGCAGGCCGCACCGGTCCTGGCCGCCGCCCAGGAGACCTGGTACTCCCTGGCCGCCATGGCCGAACGCCTGGCCAGCACCGAGTCGATCGCAGCCGAGCGGCTGCGCAATGCGTCCCAGGTCGGCACCGAGGAGCGTCCCGGACGCGACCCCGAGGCGATCGAGCGGGAGGCCGCCGAGATCCGCTCCGCGGAGGCCGAGTTGGGCATCGAGCTGGTCGAGAAGACCGCGGCCCTGTCCGAGGCGTCCCGGCTGCGGGGGGTGGCCGAGACGGCCCATGAAGAGGCCGAACGCCAGTACGCCGCCCAGCAGCGAGCCATCGCCGACCGCCGTGAGGGGCTGGCCCGGCTGTCCGGTGAGGTGAACAGCCAGCGCACCCGGGCCGAGGCGAGCGCGTCCGAGATCGATCGGTTGCAGCTGGCCCAGGCCGAGGCGCAGCAGCGCGCGGCAGAGGCCACCCGGCGGTTCCACGAGTTGGAGACCCGGCTGGTCGGGCTCAGCGCCGGTGAGGCCGGCCTGGACGACGCCTATGAGCAGGCCGCGGAGGCCCAAGCCGAGGCCGAGGCTGAACTGGAGCGACTGACTGCCGCCGAACAGGCCGCCACCGCCGAGCGTGGGGCGCTGGCCGCCCGGGTCGAGGCGCTGGCACTGGGACTGGAACGTCGGGACGGGAGTGCGGCCCTGCTGGCCGCCGGCGAGCGGCTGGACGGCCTGCTCGGCTCGGTGGCCGCCCTGATCAAGGTAGCCCCGGCCGATCAGCTGGCGATCGCGGCTGCGCTGGGGTCGGCTGCCGATGCCGTGGCCGTGACCGGAGTGAGTGCCGCCCTGGTCGCCTTCGATCATCTGAAGGCCGAGGACCTGGGTCGCGCGGGGCTGTTGCTGGGTGGCCCGGGCACCAGCCAGCGGGCCGACTGGCCCGAGCTTCCGGCCGGCGCGCGCTACGGGATCGAGCTTGTCGAGTGTGCGGCCCAGTTGCGTCCGGCGCTGGAGCGGCTGCTGTTCAAGGTGGCCGTGGTCGACGACATCGACACCGCAGCCGAACTGGTGGCTGCGTTGCCCGAGGTCACGGCAGTGACCCGAGAGGGCGATCTGCTCAGCTCGTGGTTCGCCGCTGGCGGCTCGGCCGCCAAGCCGTCCCTGCTCGAGGTGCAGGCAGCTCTGGACGAGACCAATGCCCGGCTGGCGGCTGCCCAGGCCGAGACCGAGCGGTTGCGGTTCGAGCTCAGCACGGCGCGGACCCGGCTGGCCGAGGCCGAGCAGCGCACCGAAGCGGCGCTGGCCAGGCTGAACGAGTCCGACGCCGAGCATGCCGCGCTGGCCGAGGAGGCCGGAGAGCTGAACCAGGCGGTCCGGGCCGCGCAGGGCGAGGCCGGTCGGCTCGCCGCGCAGGCCGAAGCTGCGCAGGCGGCTCGCGCCCAAGCCTTGGCCAACCTGGCCGAACTGGAGACCCGGCTGGAACTCGCCTCGGCCAAGACCGAGGCCAGCGAGGCCGATCCCACCGAACGCGACCACACTGCCGATCTGGCCCGAGCGGCGCGTGCCGCCGAGATGGACGCCCGGCTGGCGCTGCGCACCCTGGAGGAGCGCGCCCGGGCCCTGGCCGGACGGGCCGAGAGCCTCACCCGTGCTGCCCAGGCCGAGCGGGACGCGCGCGCCCGCGCCGAAGCGCGCCGCGAGCAGTTGCGTCGGGAGGCCGAGATCGCCGGTGCCGTCCGTACCGCCGCGGCCTGGCTCTCGGAGCAGCTGGCCACCTCGCGCGCCCAGGCCGAGGAGGCCCGCCAGCAGGCCCAGCAGGTGCGGGCCGGAGCCGAAGCTGAGTTGGTCGCGGCCCGCCAGCGGGGCCGGGAGCTGGCCAAGGAGTTCGAGAGCCTGGTCGACACCGTCCACGCCGACGAGCTGGCCCGGGCCCAGCGTCAGCTGAAGGTCGAGTCGCTGGCTGAGCGGGCCCTGACCGAACTGGGCCTTGAGGCCGAGGCGCTGATCACCGACTACGGCCCGGACGTCCCGGTTCCGGTGCTCACCGGGAGCGATGGTCTGCCGCTGGCCGAGGGCGAGACCGCCGAGCCGGTTGCCTACGTCCGCTCCGAGCAGGAGAAGCGACTGCGCGCCGCCGAGCGAGATCTGGCAGTGCTGGGCAAGGTGAACCCGCTGGCCCTGGAGGAGTTCGACGCGCTCAGCGAGCGGCACGCCTTCCTGGCCGAGCAACTCACCGACCTGCGCAAGACCAGGACCGACCTGATCGACATCATCAACGAGGTGGACACTCGGGTCCAGGAGGTCTTCGCGGCCGCCTACGCCGACGTGGAGAAGGCCTTCGAGGACTCGTTCTCGCGGCTCTTCCCCGGCGGCGAGGGACGTCTGGTGCTGACCGAGCCGGGGCAGTGGCTGACCACCGGCGTCGAGGTCGAGGCCCGTCCGGCCGGCAAGAAGGTGAAGCGGCTGTCGCTGCTGTCCGGTGGCGAGCGCTCCCTGGTCGCCGTGGCCTTCCTGGTGGCGCTGTTCAAGGCCCGGCCCAGCCCCTTCTACATCCTCGACGAGGTCGAGGCCGCCCTCGACGACGTGAACTTGGGCCGGCTGCTGGACATCTACGGCGAGCTGCGCGAGAACAGTCAGCTTCTGGTGATCACCCATCAGAAGCGGACCATGGAGATCGCCGATGCGCTCTACGGCGTGACCATGCGCGCCGACGGGGTATCGGCTGTGATCAGCCAGCGTTTGCGCGAGGGCTAGCGCCCCGCGGGTGTCACTGGTCAGGGGACCTGGTTCGAGCGAGGATAATTGGGCCTACAGACGAGCAGAGGAGTTGGACGAGAGTGACGATGGCAGTGATCTTCATTGCGATAGTGCTGGTGCTGGCCTTGGTGATCATCGCGATTGTGGCGGTGGGCATGAACGGGCCGGTGGCTGACGACGCCCCGGAGATTGCCAACGTGCTGGCCAGCACCGCCCGGCACCTGAACGGTGACGCCGAGCCGCCGCAGGGCCTGGTCAACTTCTTCGAAGAGATCCCGGATCTGCGCCCGCGCAGCGCCACGTCAGCGGTCGAGGCGAGCAAGCACTGAGTGTCCGTTGGCGTCAGTGATCGCCGACCTTCACTAATCTGACCTGGTGGAGAACTACTTCTGGTACGTCCTGGCCGGCGTGGCGCTGGTCATTCTGGTGGCTGCGGTCACCATCATCGTCGGTAGACGCCCGGAACTGCCACCGGCGGACGCCCCGGCAGAACTGCCCGCTGACAGCGCCGAACCGGCGTTCGCGGAGCCGACCGATGCCGAGCTCACTGAGTCGGCCTGGGAGCCGGAGCAGCCCGAGGCCCCGGAGTCGCGGCTGGCCCGCCTGCGCCGCCGACTGTCGGCCAGCAACAACCCGTTCGCCAAGGGGCTGCTGTCGCTGCTGAGCGCGGACACCCTGGACGCGGCCACCTGGGACGACCTGGAGGCTTCGCTGATCACCGCGGACCTGGGCGTCGGCCCGACCACCGAGCTGGTCGAGGCGCTGCGCAAGGAACTGTCGGTCAGCGGCGGAGCGGACGCCGACCGGGCCAAGGCCGTGCTGCGCGACGAACTCCTGCGCCTGGTCGGCCCGGACACCAACCGTGGCCTGAACCTCACCGGCGCTGACGGCGTGCCCGGCGTGATCCTGGTGGTTGGGGTCAACGGGACCGGCAAGACCACCACCATCGGCAAGCTGGCCCGGGTGCTGGTGGCCGAACAGCACTCCGTGGTGCTGGCTGCCGCCGATACCTTCCGAGCCGCGGCCGCCGAGCAGCTGAAGACCTGGGGCGACCGGGTCGGAGTCGAGGTGGTGCGCGGTCCCGAGGGCGGCGATCCGGCCTCGGTCGCCTTCGACGCCGTGGCCAAGGGCATCGCCGACGGCGTGGACGTGGTGGTGGTCGACACCGCCGGCCGGTTGCACACCAAGACCGGCCTGATGGACGAGCTCGGCAAGATCAAGCGGGTGATCGAGCGCAAGGCGCCGGTCACCGAGGTGTTGCTGGTGATCGATGCCACCACCGGCCAGAACGGACTGGCCCAGGCTCGGGTCTTCGCCGAAGTGGTGGACGTCACCGGCATCGTCTTGACCAAGCTGGACGGCTCAGCCAAGGGCGGCATCATCGTCCCCGTGCAGCGCGAGCTCGGCGTCCCGGTCAAGCTGATCGGGCTGGGGGAAGGCGCCGACGACCTGGCCCCATTCCAGGCCGCAGCCTTCGTGGACGCCCTGCTGGAGGAGTCATGAGCGTGATCCGCGAGGCCACCACGGCCGACCTGGAGGCGATCCGGGCGATCTACAACCAGGCAGTGCGGGAGACCACCTCGACCTGGGACCACCAGGAGCGCTCTGCAGCCGACCACCAGCACTGGTACGACGTGAAGCATGACTCGAGCTTTCCGCTGCTGGTGGCCGAGGATGCTGGCGAGGTGATCGGTTATGCCTCCTACGGGCTGTTCCGGCCGCATTCGGGGTACGCCTACACGATGGAACACAGCGTCTACGTTCGTCCTGACCACCACCGCGCCGGCCTGGGCCGGGCGCTGCTGGAGCAGCTGATCGAGCTGGCCCGGGAGCGTGGCGTGCACGCCCTGATCGGCGGGCTGAGTGCCGACAATGTCGCGTCCCTTGCCCTGCACACCCGACTCGGCTTCGCCGAGGTGGCCCGGATGCCCGAGGTCGGTCGCAAGTTCGATCGCTGGCTGGATCTGGTGCTGGTCGAGCTCGTCCTCTGATCCACCGGCGGTCCGCACCGCCGTCGGGTCGGCGGCGGCCCGCCGGCAGGTAGGATGGCCGACGCCCATCGCTCGCACCAAGAGGTCAGCCTTGTTCGATACCCTCACCGACCGCCTGTCCGCCGTCTTCCGCAATCTGCGCGGCAAGACTCGCCTGACTGACGCCGACATCGAGGCGACCACCCGGGAGATTCGGCTGGCGCTGCTCGAGGCCGACGTCAACCTCGCGGTGGTCAAGGAGTTCATCCAGGCCGTCCGGGAGCGGGCCAAGGGTGCCCAGATCCATGCCGCGCTGAACCCGGCGCAGCAGATCCTGCAGATCGTCAACGAAGAGCTCATCGAGATCCTCGGCGGCGCGGCCCGTCCGCTGCGCTACGCGAAGAAGCCGCCGACGGTGATTCTGCTGGCCGGCCTGCAGGGCTCCGGCAAGACCACGCTGGCCGGAAAGCTCGGCAAGTGGCTGAAGGGGCAGGGACATTCCCCGCTGCTGGTGGCCGCCGACCTGCAGCGTCCGAACGCGGTCAACCAGCTGCAGGTCGTGGGCGAGCGGGCCGGCGTCCAGGTGTTCGCGCCCGAGCCGGGCAACGGCATCGGCGATCCGGTGGCGGTGGCCAAGGCCGGTCTGGAGTTCGCGGCCAGCAAGCTCTACGACGTGGTGGTGGTCGACACCGCCGGACGGCTGGGCATCGATGAAGAGCTGATGCGCCAGGCCGCCGAAATTCGCGCGGCCGTGAACCCGGACGAAGTCTTGTTCGTGGTCGACGCCATGATCGGCCAGGACGCGGTGAACACCGCCAAGGCGTTCGCCGAGGGCGTCGGCTTCGACGCCGTGGTGCTGTCCAAGCTGGACGGTGACGCCCGCGGCGGTGCCGCGCTGTCGATCGCCAAGGTGACCGGCAAGCCGATCATGTTCGCCTCCAACGGTGAGGGCCTGGACGACTTCGACGCGTTCTACCCCGACCGGATGGCCAGCCGGATCCTCGACATGGGCGACCTGCTCACCCTGATCGAGCAGGCCCAGAAGACCTTCGACGCCGAGCAGTCGGCCAAGGCCGCGCAGAAGCTGCTGCAGGGCAAGGGCGAGTTCGGGCTGGACGACTTCCTGCAGCAGATGCAGGCTGTCCGGAAGATGGGTCCGCTGTCGAAGATCCTGGGCATGATGCCCGGGATGGGGCAGATGAAGGACCAGATCGCCGGCATCGATGAGCGCGAGATCGATCGGATCGAGGCGATCATCTACTCGATGACCCCGGCCGAGCGGGCCAACCCGAAGATGCTGGACGGCTCTCGCCGAGCCCGGATCGCCAACGGCTCGGGCACCAAGGTCTCTGACGTGAACTCCCTGGTCAACCGATTCTTCGACGCTCGCAAGATGATGCAGTCGATGGCCGGCTCGATTCCGGGCATGCCGCGCAAGCAGGCGCCCCAGGCGCAGAAGAAGCGCAAGGCCGGCAACAAGGTCTCCGGCAACCCGGCGCGACGAGCCGGTAGCGCCAAGCCGGCCGCGGTGCCGCCGACCGCACCGGGCTCGGCCTTCGGCCAGCCGGCCGCGATCGATCAGGCCGAGCTGACCAAGCAGATGGGGGAGTTCCAGCTGCCGCCGGAGCTTCAGCAGCTGTTCAACCCGAAGAACACCGGCCCGCGCTGACCGCCGCGCCATGAACCAGGGCCAGCCCGCAGCGGCACTTCACCTCGACGGAGTGATGCTGCCCTCCGGTGAGCGCACCGGAGTCTGGATCGTCGACGGCACCGTCACCTTAATTCCGGTGCCCGGCGCCACCACGATCGCCTCGGACGTGTGGATCCTGCCCGGACTGGTGGACGCCCACTGTCACATCGGCCTGGGGTCGGCCGGGGCGGTCAGCGCCGAGGTGGCCGAGCAGCAGGCGCGCACCGACCGCAATGCCGGGACCCTGCTGATCCGCGACGCCGGCTCGCCGATCGACACCCACTGGCTGGACGCACAGGCCGATCAGCCCCGGATCATTCGTGCCGGTCGGCACATCGCTCGGCCCAAGCGCTACATCCGCAACTTCGCCGCCGAAGTGGAGCCCGAGCAGTTGGTCGCCGAGGTGGCCCGCCAGGCCGTCCGGGGCGACGGCTGGGTGAAGCTGGTCGGGGACTGGATCGACCGCGACCTCGGAGATCTCGCTCCGCTGTGGCCCTACGAGACCGCCAAGGCCGCCATCGAGGAGGCCCACCGGCTCGGCGCCCGGGTGACCGCGCACTGCTTCGACGAGGAGTCGGTGCAGCAGCTGGTCCGGGCCGGCATCGACGGCATCGAGCACGGCACCGGCCTGGACGCCGACACCATCGAGTTGATGGCGGCGCGACAGGTGGCTCTGGTGCCGACCCTGATCAACCTGGAGAACTTCCCGAGCTTCGCGGCAGCCGGACGGGACAAGTTCCCCCGCTACGCCGACCACATGATGGCTCTGCACCAGCGGCGCCGGGAGACGATCGGGGCGGCCATCGAGGCCGGGGTGCCGGTCTACGCCGGCACCGACGCCGGCGGGACTCTGCCGCACGGGCTGATCAGCTCGGAGATCGGCCTGCTGGCCGAACTGGGCGGTACCGAGTACGCATTGGGTGCGGCCTCCTGGCGGGCCCGCCAGTGGCTCGGCGCCGAGGCTGCCGGTGAGGGGGAGTCGGCCGACCTGGTGGTCTACCGTGCCGATCCGCGGGTGGAGCCGGAAGTGACCGCTCATCCGGCCATGGTGATCCTGCGCGGTGCGGTGGTGGCTTCGGCCTAGCCCGCCAACACGGGGGTCAACGCCCACCAGATCATCATCAGGTTCAGCGCGACCACGGTGGCCACGATCGTCCAGTTCAGCACTCGGCTGAGCGGACGATCGACGTAGTCACCCATCATTCGCCGATCTCCGGTGACCAGAGCCAGCGGTGCCGCGGCCAAGGCCACGCCGAAGCTCAGCACCACCTGACTCCAGACCAGGACGTCGGTGGGCGGCAGCCCGAATAGCAGCAGCACCACGGCAGGCAGCACGGTGATCAGCCGACGGGCGGTCGGGGCCACGTGCCAGACGTTCAGATCCTTGAGGATCCGGGAGCCGGCGTGGGTGCCGACCACTGCCGAGCCGATGCCTGAGGCGATCAGTCCGACCGCGAAGATGCCGGCGGCCAGCGGCCCCAGGTCGGCGTTCAGGGTGGCGTGGGCAGCCTCGATGGTGTCGCCGCCGGTGCCGGCCAGGGTGGTGGCGCCCAGCAGCAGCATGCTGACGTTCACCGTGCCGGAGATCAGCAGTGCCGCGAAGACGTCCACCCGCTGTAGGCGCAGCAGCCGGGGCAGCGGCTGGTCGAGTTCGCCACCGCCGGGCCGGAACCGGTCGATGGCCAGCGCGGAGTGTAGGTAGATGGCGTGCGGCATCACGGTGGCACCCAGCATGGCGGCGATCAGCGGCCAGGCGCCGTGGTCGGGTAGCTGCGGGATCAGCCCGGCCAGAGTGGCCATCGGGTCCGGCGGACGAAACCAGAGCGCACCCAGGAAGCCGGCCACGATCACGGCCAGCACCGCCCCGACGCCCAACTCGAAGCCACGCTCGCCGTTGCTGCGCAGCAGGCGCAACAGGATCACCGAGACCAAGCCCACGATGATCCCGCCCAGCCACAGCGGAATCCCGAACAGCAGGTAGAGGCCCAGCGCGCCGCCGACCACCTCGGCCAGGTCGGTGGCGATGGCGATCGCGAAGGCCTGCAGCGGGTAGCCCCAGGTGAAGATCGGACGGCTGCGTCCGGTGAATCGGGCGGCGATGGCCTGGGGCAGGGTCAGCCCGGTGACCAGGCCGAGCTTGGCCGACTGGTACTGGATCACCATGGCCATCAGCGAGGCCAGGGCCAGCACCCAGACCAGGGCGTAGCCGTAGCGGGCACCGCCGCTGGCATTGGCGGCGACATTGCCCGGATCGACATAGGCGATACTGGCGACGAAGGCGGGTCCGAGAGAGCCCAGCGCCCAAGCGAGGGCTCCTCGCCGGCTCGGCTGGTTGGCGGTTGGCTGGTGCATCTTGAGCCGCAGGTTATCCCGGTTGGCCCCCAGAGCCGCGCTTCTGGCACACTATTACCCGCATCACTGGAATGCAGGTGCCCTCTCATGCCCTGTTGACGGTGATTCACCCGGAGTCGAGGGACGTTGCCCCACATCGCCGCAAGGCTCCACCCGCTCGGCCGGTGACGTCACCGGTCCTTGTTCCAACAGGAGATTCCACACTCGTGGCTGTCAAGATTCGTCTCAAGCGGCTCGGCAAGATCCGCTCCCCGCACTACCGCATCGTCGTCATGGACGCCCGCACCAAGCGTGACGGTCGCGCCATCGAGGAGATCGGTCTCTACCACCCGAAGAACTCCCCGTCGGTGATCAAGGTCGACTCCGAGCGGGCGCAGTACTGGCTCGGCGTCGGCGCACAGCCGACCGAAGCCGTGGTGGCCATCTTCAAGCGCACCGGTGACTGGCAGAAGTTCAGCGGTGACACCTCGCCGTCCGGTGTCGACCCGCAGCCGGAGCCCAAGGACAAGGTGGCCCTGTTCAACGCCGCCCTGGCCGAGGCCGACGACGAGCCCGCCGCTGCCGCCATCTCCAAGAAGAAGAAGGCTGCCGACCCCGAGCCCGAGGTCGAGGCTGCTGAGCCGGCCGAGGCTGAAGAGGCCTGATCGTGCTCGCTGACGCACTGGAACACCTGGTCCGTGGACTGGTGCCCAATGCCGACGACGTCCGGGTTCGTGAGTTCGACCGCGGACGCGGCCGCACCCTCGAGGTGCGGGTGCACCCGGAGGACATCGGCAAGGTCATCGGCCGCCAGGGTCGCACCGCCAGCGCACTGCGCACGGTGATCGCGGCCCTTGCCGGACGCGAGCAGGTCCGGGTCGACTTCGTCGATGTCGACCGGCGCTCACGTCGTCACAACTGATTCAGTAACGAGCCAGAATCCGCCCCGACCGCTTCCGCGGCGGGGCGGATTCGGTATGGAGACCAGTGAGCGAACAGGTGATCGTCGGCACCATCGGCCGAGCCCACGGCTTGCGCGGACAGGTGACCGTCCGTCCGCAGACCGACAGTGTTGAGCAGCGGTTCGCGGCCGGCGCCACGGTACGCACCTCGGATCGGACCCTGACCGTCACGGGGCATAGCTGGCTCAACGGCGTCCTGCTGGTCGCCTTCGACGGGGTGGGCGACCGGACCTCCGCCGAGGCTCTGCGCGGGCTGGAACTATGGGCCGAGGGGATCGCCGAGCCGACCGAGCCGGACGAGTACGCCGACCTGGTGCTGATCGGCATGGACGTGGTCGACCCGGACGGTGCCGCGCTCGGCACTCTGACCGCGGTTCAGCACAACCCCGCTCAAGACTTGCTCGTGGTGCGCACTCCGGACGGCGATCGGATGGTGCCCTTCGTCGAGGCACTGGTCCCCGAGGTCGATCTGTTGAACCGTCGGATCGTGGTCATCCCGATCCCCGGACTGCTCACGGAGGTCGACGATGCGGATTGACCTGATCAGCATCTTCCCCGACTACTTCGCCCCGCTGGAGCTGTCCCTGGTCGGCAAGGCCGTGTCCAGCGGCCTGGTCGAGCTGGGCGTCCACGACCTGCGTACGTGGACCCACGACCGGCACCGCACGGTCGACGACACCCCCTATGGCGGTGGAGCCGGCATGGTGATGATGCCGCAGCCGTGGGGAGAGGCCCTGGACGAGCTGGTGCCGCCCGAGGCGCAGCCCACCCTGATCCTGCCGACCCCGTCGGGGCAGCTGTTCACCCAGTCGCTGGCCGCCGAGTTGGCCGAGCAGGACTGGCTGCTGTTCGGCTGCGGACGCTATGAGGGGATCGATGCCCGGGTGGCCGAGCATGCCGCTACCCGGATGCGGGTAATCGAGGTCAGCCTGGGTGACTACGTGCTTAACGGGGGAGAGGTGGCTGCGCTGGCCATCGTGGAGGCGGTCGTCCGTTTGCTCCCCGGAGTGCTCGGCAACCCCGAGTCGCTGGCCGAGGAGTCCCACGGCGCCGACCTGGACGGCCTGCTGGAGTATCCGATGTACACCAAGCCCGCCCAGTGGCGTGGTCTTGAGGTGCCGCCGGTGCTGCTGTCCGGGCATCACGAGCAGGTGGCCACCTGGCGCGCCGAGCAGTCTCGGCAGCGGACGGCGCAGCGGCGTCCGGATCTCCTGCAGGGCCCCAATTAAGCAACATACGGGTTACTAAAAACGGGATGAATCCCCTTGTGAGAGCACAAAATCCCGCAATCTGAGATCGACCACGCCCGAATGTCTGGGGTGGTGGGACTGTGGCCTAGGACAAACTAGGGTGTCCCTCGTGGCGACAACTACTCTTACTCCGCATCAGAGTGCCGTCCGATCGACAGTCGCGCTGAAGGCGTTGATGGCCGTAACCGGTCTGCTGATGATCGGCTTCCTGCTGATGCATATGTTCGGCAACTCGAAGATGTTCCTCGGCGAGGAGTCCTTCAACCACTATGCAGAGTGGCTGAAGGTCGAAATGCTCTACCCGCTGCTGCCTAAGGGCTGGTTCATCTGGATCTTCCGGGCGGTGATGGTCGCAGCGATCGTGCTGCACATCTACTCGGCAGTGACCCTGTGGCGGCGGGCCAAGCTGGCCAGCCCCACCACCTACGAGGCGAAGCGGCGGCTGGCCCAGACCTACTCGGCGCGCACCATGCGCTGGGGCGGCATCATCCTGGCCGGCCTGCTGATCTTCCATCTCGCCCAGTTCACCGTGCATGCAACCCTGGTTGCCGGTCCCTACACCGGTAGCCCGTACCAGATGGTTCTCTCCGAGTTCCGGATCTGGTGGATGGTGGCGCTGTACGCGCTGTGGATGGTGACCGTCTGCATGCACATCCGGCACGGCTTCTGGAGCGCCTTCGCGACTCTGGGTGCCAACACCAGCCCGAAGGCCCAGGTCGTGTTGAACGCCTGCGCGTGGGCCGTGGCGATCCTGCTCTACATCGGCTTCATGGTCATGCCTGTGGCCGTCTTCTTTGGATGGATTGGACGATGACGACGACAACCAAGGCTGCGGACGCGAAGAAGCTCCCCGGCGCCGACTACTTCACTCTGGGCGAGCCGGTTGCCGATACCAAGGCACCGGGCGGTCCGATCGAGCAGAAGTGGGCCAAGCGTAAGTTCGAGGCGAAGCTGGTCAACCCGGCCAACCGCCGCAAGCTGACGGTGATCATCGTCGGCACCGGCCTGGCCGGCGGCGCTGCGGCCGCCTCGCTGGGCGAGGCGGGCTACAACGTCCTCAACTTCTGCTACCAGGACAGCCCGCGCCGGGCGCACTCGATTGCGGCTCAGGGTGGCATCAACGCCGCCAAGAACTACCGCAACGACAACGACTCGACGTTCCGGCTGTTCTACGACACGGTCAAGGGCGGCGACTACCGCGCTCGTGAGACCAACGTCTACCGGCTGGCCGAGGTCAGCGCGAACATCATCGACCAGTGCGTGGCTCAGGGCGTCCCGTTCGCCCGTGAGTACGGCGGCCTGCTCGACAACCGCTCCTTCGGTGGCGTCCAGGTGCAGCGCACCTTCTACGCCCGTGGCCAAACCGGTCAGCAGCTGCTGATCGGCGCCTACCAGGCGCTGGAGCGCCAGGTGGCGGCCGGGACGGTCAAGATGTACGCCCGCCACGAGATGCTCGAGCTGATCGTTGCTGACGGCAAGGCGCGCGGCATCGTCACTCGGGACATGGTGACCGGGGAGATCGAGACGTACTTCGCCGACGCGGTCGTGCTGGCCACCGGTGGCTACGGCAACGTGTTCTTCCTGTCCACCAATGCCATGGGCTGCAATGTGACCGCGAACTGGCGGGCACACCGCAAGGGCGCGTACTTCGCCAACCCCTGCTACACGCAGATCCACCCGACCTGCATCCCGGTGCACGGCGAGACTCAGTCGAAGCTGACCCTGATGTCGGAGTCGCTGCGTAACGACGGCCGCATCTGGGTTCCCAAGAAGGCTGAGGACTGCGGCAAGGATCCGCGCGAGATCGCCGAGGAGGACCGCGACTACTACCTGGAGCGGATCTACCCGTCCTTCGGCAACCTGGTTCCGCGTGACATCGCGTCCCGTCAGGCCAAGAACCGCTGCGACGAGGGCCGCGGCGTCGGCCCGGCCGTCAAGGAGTACGACGACAACGGCAACGAGAAGATGGTGCGCCGCGGCGTCTACCTGGACTTCTCCGACGCCATCTCGCGACTGGGCAAGGACGGAGTGGCGGCCCGCTACGGCAACCTCTTCGACATGTACGCCCAGATCACCGGTGAGAACCCGTACGAGACTCCGATGCGGATCTACCCGGCGGTGCACTACACGATGGGTGGCCTGTGGGTCGACTACGACCTGTCCAGCAACATCCCGGGCCTGTACGTGACCGGTGAGGCGAACTTCTCCGATCACGGCGCGAACCGGCTCGGTGCGTCCGCGCTGATGCAGGGCCTGGCCGATGGCTACTTCGTCCTGCCGAACACCATCAACGACTACCTCGCCGATGCCCTGAAGTTCCCGGCTGTGGACGCTTCGCACCCGGCAGCGGTCGAGGCGCTCGAATCGGTGAAGGGTCGGATCGACAAGCTGCTCTCGATCAACGGCTCCCGCACGGTCGACTCCTTCCACAAGGAGCTCGGTCACATCATGTGGGAGTACTGCGGCATGGAGCGCACCGAAGAGGGTCTGAAGCTGGCGATCGCCAAGATCGACGAGCTGCAGGCCGAGTTCTGGAAGGACGTCAAGGTCACCGGCGTCAACGAGGACTTCAACCAGACCCTGGAGCGGGCCGGCCGGGTGGCCGACTTCTTCGAACTGGGCCGGCTGATGTGCGTCGATGCGCTGCACCGTCGCGAGTCCTGCGGTGGTCACTTCCGGGCCGAGAGCCAGACCGAGGACGGCGAGGCGCTGCGCCACGACGACGAGTTCCTCTACGCGGCGGCCTGGGAGTTCACCGGCACCGGCGAGAAGCCCGTCCTGCACAAGGAAGATCTGGTCTACGAGGCCATCGAGCTGAAGCAACGGAGTTACAAGTGAACATCACTCTGCGCGTTTGGCGCCAAGCGAATGCCGCCTCGGAAGGGCGGATGGTCACCTACCAGGTGCAGGACGTTTCTGAGGACATGTCCTTCCTGGAGATGCTCGATCTGCTCAACGAGGACCTCACCGTCAAGGGCGAGGAGCCGATCGCATTCGACCACGACTGTCGCGAGGGTATCTGCGGCATGTGTGGCGTCGTGATCAACGGCACCGCGCACGGCCGGGGCAACTCGCCGGTGGCGACCACCACCTGCCAGCTGCACATGCGGTCGTTCTCCGACGGCGCGACGATCGATGTCGAGCCCTGGCGGGCCGGCTCGTTCCCGGTGATCAAGGACCTGGTTGTCGACCGTACGGCCTTCGACCGGATCATCCAGGCTGGTGGCTACGTGTCGGTGAACACCGGCTCGGCGCCGGACGCCCACGCGAACGCCGTCGGCAAGCTGAAGGCCGACCGGGCCTTCGACGCGGCCACCTGCATCGGCTGTGGCGCCTGTGTGGCGGCCTGCCCGAACCACTCGGGCATGCTGTTCACCGCGGCCAAGATCACCCACCTGGCCATGCTCCCGCAGGGCCAGCCGGAACGGCACCTGCGGATCAAGAAGATGCTGGCCACCCACGATGCCGAAGGCTTCGGTGGTTGCACCAACATCGGCGAGTGCGCGGCGGTCTGCCCCAAGGAGATCCCGTTCGACACGATCAGCCAGCTCAACCGCGACCTGATCGCCTCGCTGTTCAAGCGGGACGGCAAGTAGCACCTGCCACAGGGCCCCGGGATGCGTCCCGGGGCCCTGTGCCGTCCATCGATTTCCCGGGGCGGGGGCCGGTGTGGCAAACTTGGCAGTCGTTGTGCCGTCGTCGCTCCTGCCACAGGGGGAAGGCGTCGACGCCCCATCATGAATCAATGAACTTAGTGTCCTGTGGCACTGGCGAGGAAACCATGAACAAGCTGGTAGAGCAGATCACCGCGGAGGCAATCCGCAGCGACCTTCCCGAGTTCCGCCCTGGCGATCAGGTCAAGGTGCACGTGCGGGTCATCGAAGGTAACCGCTCCCGTATTCAGGTCTTCGCCGGTGTCGTGATCGCCCGCAACGGCTCGGGTATCGCCGAGGCCTTCACCGTCCGCAAGGTCAGCTTCGGCACCGGTGTCGAGCGCACCTTCCCGCTGCACAGCCCGATCATCGAGAAGATCGAGGTGGAGCGCTTCGGCGACGTCCGTCGTGCAAAGCTGTACTACCTGCGTGGTCTGCGCGGCAAGGCTGCGAAGATCAAGGAGAAGCGCGACCGCTGAGCCCTAGGGCCCGTGATTGCCGCCAGTATGGATCTCAACGGCAGCTAGGGAGAGGAACCCGGTGGCGAAGGCAGAATCGGCTGAACGTCCATCGGCGCTGAGCACCCTTGGTGCGTGGCTGCGGGAGATCGCGATTGTCGTGATCGGCGCCTTGGTTGCGTCCACCCTGCTGCGCCTGTTCATCGTCCAGATGTTCGTCATTCCATCCCAGTCGATGGAGAACACGCTGATGGTGAACGACCGGGTGGCCGTCCAGAAGGTGGCCGGCTTCCAGCGCGGTGACGTCGTCGTCTTCCGGGACGCCCGTGGCTGGCTGAACACCACTCCGCACAAGGTCGATGGTCTGCACGAGGCACTGATCTTCCTCGGTCTGGCCCCGGACGAGAGTGCCGAGCACCTGGTCAAGCGGGTGATCGGAGTGGCCGGGGATCACGTGGTCTGCTGCGACGCGCGCGGCCGGATGTCGGTCAATGGCGTGGCTCTGGACGAGCGGGAGTACCTCTACACCGACCCGACTACGGGCCAGCAGGTCGAGCCGTCGTCGCGCTCCTTCGACGTGGTGGTGCCGGCTGGGACGATCTTCGTGATGGGCGACCATCGCAATGCGTCCCAGGACTCGCGCTGCCACCTCGGCGAGCCAACCACCGACGGCCTGCCTGAGGGCAGCATGGCCTTCGTCCCCACGGACGCTGTGGTGGGGGTGGCGGTGGCCGTGGTGTTCCCCTTCGACCGCATCCACGGGATCAGTAGACCCCACGTCTTCGAGAGCGTGTCGCCTGGCGGCCCGCCACCCGCCGCACCGGTGATCACCGGCGATCGGGTCGTCTGCTAGCCCTGCCGATGGCAGTGGTGGTGCGCCGGGATGCCGGCATCTACGCCTACGAGGCCTCGCTTCGCCGGGCCGGCTTCGAGCTGATCGCCGGTGCCGACGAAGCCGGACGTGGCGCCTGCGCGGGCCCATTGGTGGCCGCGGCCGTGATCCTTCCCGCAGGCCGCAGCGGACGAGTGCCCGGACTGGCCGACTCCAAGCTGCTCAGCCATGCCCAGCGCGAGCGGGTCTACCCGGAGATCCTCTCCCGGGCTATCAGTTGGTCGGTGGTCTGTGTGGAGAACCTCGAGTGTGATCGGCTGGGGATGCAGCAGGCCAACCTGGCCGCGCTGCGCCGAGCGGTGGCCCGGCTGGACCCGTCCCCGGACTTCGCCATCACCGACGGCTTCAGCGTGGACGGGCTGTCGATGCCCAGCCTGGCGGTCTGGAAGGGCGATCAGGTGGCGGCGGCCGTGGCGGCTGCATCGGTGATCGCCAAGGTGACCAGGGACCGGATCATGGATCAGTGGCACCAGGAACTGCCGCAGTACGCCTTCGACATTCACAAGGGCTACTGCACGAGCCTGCACCAGGAGCGACTCGAGCAACACGGCGCGAGCAGCATTCACCGGCAGTGCTTCGAGAACGTCCGGCGAGCGGGTAGGGTGAATCCGCTATGAGCGCCGAGGATCTAGAGCAGTACGAATCCGAACTCGAACTGCAGCTGTACCGCGAGTACAAGGACGTGGTCGGGATCTTCACCTATGCGGTGGAGACCGAGCGGCGCTTCTACCTGTGCAATGCGGTCGACCTGAAGGTCCGCACCGAGGGTGGCGACGTCTATTACGAGGTCTCGATGGCCGACGCCTGGGTCTGGGACATGTACCGTCCGGCCCGTTTCGTGAAGAGCGCCAAGGTGCTCACCTTCCGTGACGTGTCGATCGAGGAGATCGCGCACTCCGAGCTGAAGGTTCCCGACAACCTGTAGTGCCGCTGTGGATGCCGCCACGCGTCGTCCACAACCTCGCTGATCACTGAACAACCCTGCGCCGTTCCGCCCACAGTGACGGGACGGAGGTGGTCGCGTGGACAAGGACGAGGTCGGACGTCGTGGCGAACAGCTGGCCGCGGAGTACCTGCTCGCGAAGGGCTGGACGATCCTGGAGCGGAACTGGCGCTGCACGGCCGGCGAGCTCGACATCGTCGCCGTCGAGCCGGGCCGTGAACCCACAGTGGTCTTCTGTGAGGTGAAGTGCCGCACCGGGCTGTCCTTCGGGACGCCGCTGGAGGCGATCACCGGTGCCAAGCTGGGCAAGCTACGGGAACTGGTCTTGTACTGGCTGCGGGCCCAGCAGCGTCCGGTGCCGAGCTTTCGGATCGACGCGATCGGTGTCCTGCTCGGCCCGGACGGTCCGCAACTCACCCATCTGAAGGGCCTGGGCCGATGAGCCAGGCCCGGGCCTGGTCGGTGGCGCTGGTCGGCATGCAGGCAACCATGGTCGAGGTGGAGGCGGCGATCGGCTCCGGCTTGCCCAGCACCGTGATGGTCGGCCTGCCGGACCTGGCACTGTCGGAGGCGAAAGCCCGGTGCCGGGCGGCGATGGCCTCGGCCCACCAGAACTGGCCCAGCAATCCGGTGACGATCAACCTGTCCCCGGCAGCGCTGCCCAAGGCCGGCTCGCACTACGACCTGAGCATCACCGCTGCCGTGGCGGCCGCTAACCAGCGCTGTGACCGAGCCGCCCTGGAACGACTGGTGATGTTCGGCGAACTGGGGCTGGACGGCCGGGTTCGTAACGTCCGGGGGCTGTTGCCGGCCCTGCTCGGGGCCGTTCGCAACGGCTTCGAGCGCGCCGTGGTGCCGGTGGGCCAGCTGCACGAGGCCAGCCTGGTCGAGGGGCTGACCGTGCTCGGCGTCGCTGACCTGGAGGATCTGTTCGCCGTGCTCGAGGGCGGGCCGGGAGTGGTCGCGGCGGCGTCCCCTGAGCGCGAGGAGGAGCCAGCCGTCCGGCTTGATCTGGCCGACGTGATCGGGCAGCCCGAGGCGAAGTGGGCGCTCGAAGTTGCTGCCGCCGGGCGGCATCATCTCTACCTGCACGGGCCGCCGGGAGTCGGCAAGACCCTGCTGGCCGAGCGGTTGCCGTCCATCCTGCCCGAACTGGCCCCCGACGAGGCCTTGGAGGTGTCGGCGATCCACTCGCTGATCGGCCTGAACCTGGAGGCCGGGCTGATTCGCCGACCGCCCTTCGCCGATCCTCATCACACCGCATCGATCGCCAGCCTGGTCGGCGGCGGAGCCCGGGTGGCGCTGCCCGGGGCGGTCTCTCGGGCACACCACGGGGTGCTGTTCCTGGACGAGGCGCCGGAGTTCCCGCCGAAGGCGTTGGAGGCTCTGCGAGTGCCGCTGGAGTCCGGACGGGTGGTGCTGTCCCGGGCCAGCGCCACGGCCATCTACCCGGCCCAGTTCCAGCTGGTTCTAGCGGCCAACCCGTGCCCCTGTGGCAACGCCACCACGGTGGGTGCGGTGTGTCACTGCCCGCCGATGGTGGTGCGTCGCTATCGCAGCCGAGTCTCCGGCCCGATTCTTGACAGGATCGACGTTCATCAGCTGCTGAGGCCGGTCCGGCTCAACCTGCTCAGCGAGGCCATCGCCGGCGAGGGGAGTGCCGCGGTCGCGGAGCGGGTCGCTCAGGCCCGAGAGCGTCAGCTGAGCCGGCTGGCTCCGCTGGGGCTGCGCACCAACGCTCAGGTGCCCGGCGCGGTACTCCGCAAGCGGCTCCCGGCGCCGACCGACCCCGAGCTACTGACCTCGGTACTCCAGCGCGGCCAGCTCTCCGTGCGCGGGGTCGACAAGGTGGTCCGACTGGCCTGGACGATCGCCGACTTGGGTGGTCGGGATCGGCCCGGCCGCACCGAACTCCAGCTGGCCCTGGCCTTGCGCCGCGGCGAGCCACGCGAGGCGGGGGCGGCCTGATGGACGAGCGGTTGGCCCGGATGTGCCTGGCCGCCGTGGTCGAGCCCGGCCGACCCGGCGTGGGGAGATTGCTGGACGAGTTCGGGGCCGAGGCGACCTGGCAGGCCATGGTGACCGGCGCCGAGTCGTCCACCCTCGCCCAGCGTGCCCGTCGGGTTGATCCCGAGGCCTTGGCGGCCGCCACCAGATCCCTGGGGCTGCGGTTCCTGACTCCGTCCGACCCGCAGTGGCCGACCCGGCTGGGTGATCTGGAGGACTGCGAGCCGGTCAACGAGCTCTCCGGAGTGCCGATCGGGCTGTGGCTGGGCGGCCCCGCTGACTTGGCTGAGCTGTGCCACAAGGCCGTCTCGATCGTCGGCTCCCGCGCGTCCACCGGCTACGGCGACACGGTGGCCGCCGAGATCGCTGCCGAGCTCTCCGAGGGCGGACGGACGGTGATCTCCGGCGGCGCCTATGGCATCGACGCCGCCGCCCACCGGGGCTGTCTGGCCGGGCGCTCGCCGAGCATCGCCGTGCTGGCCGGTGGCCTCGATGAGGCCTACCCCAGCGGGCATCGGCCATTGTTCGAACGGATCGCCGAGAAGGGACTCCTGGTCAGCGAGCTCGCGCCCGGAGAGCACCCCACCCGAGTCCGATTTCTGGCCCGAAACCGCCTGATCGCCGCGCTCTCGCCGGGCACCGTTCTGGTCGAGGCCGCCGCCCGATCCGGTGCCCGGAACACGGTGACCTGGGCCAATGTGCTGGCCCGGGTGGTGATGGCTGTTCCCGGCCCGGTGACCAGTGCCACCTCGGTCACTCCGCATCGACTGATCCGGGACGCGGAGGCGATCCTGGTCAGTTGCGCAGCCGACATCGTGGAGCTGCTCGATCCGATGGGGCGCGCCCGCCGCTGGGACTCCGGCGATCACCGGGTCACCGATGGGCTGGATCCGACCCTGCTGCGGCTGTTCGAGGTGATTCCGGGCCGAGGCAGCCTCCCGGCATCGGAGTTGGCGTTGCGCGCCGACTGCAGCCTGCCCGCGTGCCTGGCCGGCCTCGAGGAGTTGATCCAGCTCCAGCTGGTGGCTCAGGATCCGTCCGGCGCATGGCGTCTGGCCCCCGGGGTCACTCGGCGCCGGACGGCCGGCTGAGCGGCGGGGAGTTTCTCGACGAAAACTGCCACACTCTCCTCGGCTGCGGCGTGTACTTAGGTATGAAGAAGCTCCTGACTGTGGTCCTGCTCTCAGTCCTCGCTCTCACGGGCTGCTCGGGCGCCGGCGCCGGCGCCGGCGAAGGTGACGGGCCGGCCGCGGAACCCAGTGCTGCCTCCGGTGGCACTGGCTACTCGCTGCCTGACTCCGCGCCACGTCCGGGGTTGCCCGGCGACAAGGGCCTTCCATCCACTGGCGGGTCCGACCAGCTCAGCCCGCAGCTGGTCCGAACCGCCCAGGTCGCGTTGCGCGTTCCCGAGCTCCTGCCGGCCGTCGCTCGGCTTCGGCTGCTCGCCTCCAGTCATCAGGGCCAGGTGACCTCCGAGCAACTGAGCCTGGAGGAGGGCGGCTCGGCCACCAGTTCGTACGTCGTCCTCGAAGTGGCGGCCAACCAGCTCGACGATGCGCTGGCGGCAGTCGGCGGCCTCGGTGAGGTGCTGTCCCGCCAGGTCACCACCGACGACGTCACCACTCAGGTGGCCGACATCGACGCCAGGTTGCGCAACCTGGACGCCTCGATCGCGCGGCTGACCAAGCTGATGGAGCGGGCCGGGAACCTCGGCGATCTGGCCAGCATGGAGGAGCAGCTGACCGCTCGCCAGGGTGAACGGGACTCGCTGGCCGCGCAACAGAAGGCGCTGGCCGGCCAGGTGGCCCGCTCGACCATCACGGTGACTTTGCTGACTCCGGGGCAAGTGGTGACCACCACGACTCCCGGCTTCCTCGGCGGCCTCCAAGCCGGCTGGGATGGGCTGATCAAGGCCTTCGCGATCGCCGCGACCCTGCTCGGCGTACTGCTGCCGTTCCTGGCGCTGGCCGCCCTGATCGTGATCCCCATCCTGTGGTGGCGGCATCGCCGCAACCGGCGTCGGGCCGCGCAGTCGACGGAGGACGTCCCCGCAGCCGGTGAGGCGCCGACGGCGACCGATCCCGACGCGGTGAGTGTTGCTGATGCCGACCAGCCCACGGCTGAGCAGACCGAGAAGTCCTGAGCCACGCCTGGTGAGCGAGGGATTGGCGTGTCCGTGAACTGAGGCCGCCTCGGCGGTCGGAGCATCACTGACCGTCGGGGCGGCCGTGATCAGCTGCCAACCCCGGCGGTTCCGTTTGCTAATAGATGCAAGTGGGGCTAAGAATGCTTACGTGAGTCTGACGCCACGGGAACGCGAGGTACTGGCACTGCTGCGCAGCCAGCCGTCGCTGGATGCCGCCGGGCTGGCGGCGCTGCTGGGTACCAGCAAGGGTGCGGTGGCCGTCGTGCTGTCCTCGCTGAGCGCCAAAGGCGAGATCGTCGGCCGCGGCTACCTGCTCCGCGACCACGCCAGTGCCGCGGTGATCGGTGGAGCCGCCTGGGACATCAAGGCCCGCAGTCGAGCGGCCGCGCGGCTGCACACGTCCAACCCGTCCACTGTCGTGCAGACCCCGGGAGGGGTCGGCCGCAACATCGCCGAGGGGATCGCCCGGCTCGGCGACCGGGTCTACCTGGTGGCTGCGGTCGGCGCCGACTCGGCCGGACGTGAGCTGCTGGCCCGCACCGCGGAGGCCGGTGTCTTCGTCGATCACGTGCACACCAGCGCTCATCCCACTGGCAGCTACCTGGCCGCGCTGGACGACGTGGGTGAACTGATCATTGGAATGGCCGACTTCGCCGCCACCGATGCCCTCGATCCGGCGGCGCTGAGCCGCTCCCAGGACCTGGTCTCGCGCAGCGACGTCGTCGTGCTGGACGGCAACCTGCCGGCTGCTGTGCTGGAGTGGGCGCTGGCCGTCACGGCCGGTTTCGGGGTGCGGACGGTGGTCGAGCCGGTGAGCGTGGCCAAGGCGGCTCGGCTGGCCGCGTTGCTGTCGCCACTGCGCCCGGTGTTCACGATCACGCCCAATGTCGACGAGTTGGCCGCCCTGGTCGACCACCCGGTGGCCGACGACCCCGACGAGCTGGTCGCCGCTGCCGGTGAACTCCACCAGCGTGGGGTGGCCTACGTGTGGGTGAGCCGCGGCGCGGCGGGCAGCATGCTGATCGGAGCCGATCGGGTGGTCGCGCTGGACGCCGAGACCGTCGACGTGGTGGACGTCACCGGCGCCGGAGATGCCATGACCGCCGGCTACGTCCACGCTCTCTTGGCCGGGGAACCGGCCGACGTCGCGGCCCGTTGGGGCCACCTGGCCGCCGCTCTGACCCTGGCCAGTTCACAGACCGTACGACCAGACCTGGGCGTCGCATTCGCGGCGCGCCTGCACGCAGAAGGAGTTCACCGATGACCGCAGAGCTGTTCACCTTTACCGAGGAGGTTCGTGAGGCGCTGGCCACCGGACGTCCGGTCGTGGCGCTGGAGTCGACCATCATCAGCCACGGCATGCCCTACCCGCGCAACGTGCAGACCGCCCGCGAGGTCGAGCAGATCATTCGGGACGGCGGCGCCGTGCCGGCCACCATCGCCATCCTGGACGGCGTGCCGCGGATCGGCCTGAGCGATGCCGAGCTGGATCTGCTGGGTTCCGACGGTGGCGTCCGCAAGGTCAGCATCCGCGATCTGCCGTTCGTGGTGGCCACCAAGGCGCACGGTGCCACCACGGTGGCCTCGACCATGCGGCTGGCCGCGCTGGCCGGGATCCGGGTGTTCGTGACCGGCGGCCTGGGTGGCGTCCATCGCGGCGCCGAGTCGAGCATGGACGTCTCGGCCGACCTCACCGAGCTCAGCCTCACCGATGTGGCCGTGGTCAGCGCCGGCGTGAAGTCGCTGCTCGACATCGGCCGCACCCTGGAGGTGCTGGAGACCCTCGGCGTCCCGGTGATCAGCGTCGGCTCCGACGACTTCCCGTCCTTCTACTCCCGGACCAGCGGCTTCCGTTCGCCGCTGCGCCTGGACGATGCCGCGACCATCGCGGCGGCCATGAAGGCCAAGTGGGACCTCGGCTTGGCCGGTGGCCTGGTGATCGCCAACCCGATCCCGGAGGCCGACGAGATCCCGGCCGATCAGATCGGCGCGCTGATCGAGCAGGCCGTGGCCGAGGCTGATCAGCGCGGCATCACCGGTGCCGCGATCACCCCGTTCCTGCTGGGCCGGATCGTCGAGCTTTCCGATGGCGATTCGCTGCGGGCCAACATCGCCCTGGTGAAGAACAACGCCAAGCTGGGTGCAGCGGTCGCGGTGGCCTACTCGGCCAACTGAGCCCTCCTGGGTGGCCTATGGTTGCCGCGTGCACAAGCTGACCGTGGCCCAGGGCGCTGCCATGAGCGCCGGCGCGGTGCTCGGTGCGGGGATCATCTCGCTGCCGGCCATGGCGGCCGCCGTGGCCGGGCCGGCCTCGATTCTGGCCTGGTTGGCCCTGGTCGTGATCTCGGCTCCGCTGGCGTGGCTGTTCGCCGAACTGGGAGCCCGGTTCCCGGACGCCGGCGGGGTATCCAGCTACGTCCGGCAGGCTTTCGGGGGAGCGGCGGCGGACGCTGTGGGCTGGGTCTTCTACCTGGCCGTGCCGGTCGGAGCGCCGGTGGCGGCATCGTTCGCCGGCGGCTACCTGGCTGATGCGCTGGGCGGGGGCCGGCTGACCAGCCTGGCCACCTTCGGAGTGATCATCACCGTGGTCTTCATCCTGAACTGGCTGGGCCTGCACGTCTCCGGACGGGTCCAGCTGGTCATGGTCAGTGTGCTGGTCTCGCTGATGGTGATCACGGTGCTGGTGGCGTTGCCGCATGCGCAGCCGTCCAACTTCGTGCCGTTCGCCCCGCAGGGTTGGCCGGCGGTCGGAGTCGCGGCCGCGATGTTGGTCTGGGCCTTCGCCGGCTGGGAGGCGGTCTCCTCGCTCTCGCCGGACTATGCCAACCCGCGCCGGGACGTCCCCAAGGCCACCATGTTGGCGGTGGCCGTGGTCGGCGTCCTCTACCTGGCCGTGGCCGGAACGAACATCGCCGTGCTCGGGCCGAAGCTGGGTGCCAGTCAGGCTCCGCTGGCCGACCTGCTCGCGGTCGGAATCGGCGAGCCGGCCCGGCTGATCACCGCCATCGTGGCCCTGCTGCTGACCCTGGGCACAGTGAACGCCTACGTGGCCGGAGCCACCCGACTGGGCACGTCCCTGGCCGCCGAGGGTGCCCTGCCGCGCTGGCTGACCGGCACCGATCATCGCTCGCTCACCTTCGTGGTGGTCTCGGCCATCGTGGTGGCGTTGCTGCCGCTGGACCAGCACACGTTCATGCTGATGGTCAGCGGCGGGATCACCCTGGTCTACGTGCTCGGCACCGCGGCGGCCCTGAAGCTGCTCTCGGGTGTCTTCGCCAAGTCGGTGGCCGTGTTCTCGCTGATCAGCGTGTGCGTCCTGCTGTGGCTGACCGGATGGCCGGCTCTGCTCGGCCTGGCCGTGGCCGGTGCCGCCCTGGGCTATCGCGCCTGGCGGCGGCGGGGGTCACTTCCAGCGGGTGAGGATGCTCTCCCGATTGAACAGGCGGACGCCGAGGCGTAGCAGCACCACATCGATCGCAGCCACCACGGCGGCGGCGATCCAGAAGACCACCCCGCTGAGCTGAACCACTCCGCTCAGCGTGCAGATCAGCAGCAGGACCAGCGGGAGCACCACCAGGCCGCCGACCTGCTGGGCCGCCGCCGGATCGGTGGCGCGGCTGCTGACGATGATCGAGGCACTCACCGCGAGGACCGTCAGCAGTGGGGCCAGCACCAACAGAGCCACCAGCCACATCGGGTCGATGAAAATGGTGAACACCCGATCACTGACCGAGAAGATCCGCGCGCCGATCAGGAAGATCAGGTAGCCGGCCCAGGCCGTGGCGATCCCGGGGACGGCCGCAGCCGCGCCCTTGGCCACCAGGAGCTGGGTCGTGCTGATCGGGGTGGCCAGCAGCGGTTCGAGGGATCGGGTCAGCTTCTCTCCGACGATGCTGTTGGTGGCGATGGTCACCGGGACCATGGCCGGCATCATCAAGAAGAGCACCAGCATGTTGGAGGCCATCACCGCCTGCATGGCCTCCACCGGCCCCATCCCGTCGAAGCGTGGGTTGTTCAGCAGGTAGCCGATCTCAGCGAAGTCGGACTGGCTGATCCCGAGGTTGGCCATCACGGCGAGCATCACGATCGGAATGGCAGTGATCACCAGCGGCACGATCAGCACCACGGCTAGGACGGTCCGGTTTCGGACGACCCCGGCCCACTCCTTGGCCACGATGGTGGAGATGGCGCTCATCGGACGCCCTCCTGTGCGGCGCCGTCCCTGATCAGGCTGAGATAGACGTCCTCGAGGGAGTGATGAACCTCGGTCACGGCCTCGATCCGGGCGCCGCAGCCGACCAGTGCCCGGACGATCTCCGGGTTCTCCGCATGGGGCTGCCGGACCGTGAAGATCAGCTGGACGCCGTTCTGCTCGTCGCCGGCCACCACGGTGGCGGGCTCGATCCCCGGCAGCAGTTCGGCGAGCCGCTGCGGGTCGAGGACCGGACTGTCCGGAGCGAGCTGGACGACGGTCTGGCGACCGAAGAGTTGCCGACGCAGGGCGTCGGGGGAGTCGACGGCGATCAGGCGCTGCTGGAAGACGCCGACCCGATCACACAGGCGCTCGGCCTCGTCCAGGTTGTGGGTGCACAAGAAGATCGTCCGCCCTTGTCCGCGCAGCGTCTCGACGAAGTCGCAGACGTTCTTGGACGCTTCGGGATCCAGCCCTGAGGTCGGCTCGTCGAGGAACACCACGGCCGGTTCGTGAACCAGGGCCCTGGCGATTGCCAGCTTCTGCTTCATCCCCTTGGAGAAGGTCCCGGCCGGATCGTCGCGGCGCTCCCACAGCCCGAGCAGGCGCAGGTACTTCTCCACCTGGCCGGCCGGATCGGCGCAGCCGTAGAGCTCGGCGAAGATCCGCAGGTTGTGTTCGGCGCTGAGGCGCTCGTAGAGCCCCGGCGACTCGGTGAGGATCCCGATCCGGGCGCGGATCTCGGCGTCCCTCCCAGCCCCGATCTGGATGCCGTTCACCCAGGCCCGGCCGGAGCTGGCACCCACCAGGGTCGCGAGCATCCGGACGGTGGTGGTCTTGCCCGCACCGTTGGGTCCGAGGAAGCCGAAGACCTCGCCCTCGTCCACCTCGAGGTCGAGCGCGTCGACGGCCAGGAACTCCTGTTCCCGGCCGCCGAACACCTTGGTCAAACCCTCAGCTGCGATCATCGATCCTCGTCCGCCAGTGAGTCCGATGCTAGAGGTGTCCTGGCCTCGGAGTGGCTGCTCTCGGAGATCCGGTGGTGCCGAACCGACGACCGGTCCCGGCTAGAGCATGGCGGCGACCATTCCGGTGAAGTAGGGGATCAGCCAGATGGCCCAGACCACGATGCTGAACCGGTGGAAGGAGCGCTTCTCCTCGGCGCGGTTGCGCACCATGGTGACAGCCGCCCACACCAGATGCAGCGCCATCAGCACCAGCGCCAGGCCACCGGTGATGGCCATCACCTGGGTCAGCCAGGAGCTCTTATCGATGGTGGTGGCACCGGAGTTGGCGATCAGCGCCATCACCGAGGTGCCACTGATGTCGGCGGTCAAGCCGACTCCGAAGGCGGCAACGTGCCACCAGTGCAGTTCGCCGGAGCGTCGTTCGGCCCAGACGCCGAGGGTGTAGAAGACCAGGGCGAGACTGATCAGGACGATAGCCAGCACCAGCATTGTTCAGCGCTCCGTTTCGGTAGCGGCCAGCCGGGCGCGCACCGGACGGTTGAGCGAGAAGAGCAGGCAGCCCAAGCCGATGGTGAGCAGGATGTGGCCCAAGCCGGCGATGCCGGCGACGGCCGGGCCGGCATCCTGACCGGCAACCTGCAGCAGGCCGTGCCACACCAGCGTGCCGGCGGTAACCACCAGGCCCGCGTTGTAGGTGGTGAAGAACCACGAGAACGAGCGGCTGCCGCTGAGGCCGAGGGTGAGGTCCAGGGCCAGCACGATGAGCATCATCAACGTCCCCAGTGCCAGCAGATGGGTGTGCACCAGGCCGAGCTGGGTGGCACCGGTGAATGCGGTGGCGCGGGTGAACTCGCGGAAGAAGACCCCGCTGACAAGGCCGAGGACGGTATAGGTGATTGCGGCGAAGTAGAGCCTTCGCATGGTGACCTCCACAAGGAATCGACTGCTTTCGATGCTTCCCGAACACTTGCGCCCAGACATCGGACGCGAGAGTGGTTGGTGGAGACCGCGCGGCTGAGTCGGGTCTCCACCTTTTGGCTGATGGGACGCCGCTCCCGGCGGGCTAGAGTGCGCGGGTGGAGTTGGGTTCGAGGTCGGTCACCGCTCACCTGCTGGTGGGCCTGGACCTGCTCACCGCGCTGCTGGTGGTGGTGGCGCTCACTCGTCCGTCCGGGCCGCTGTGGCTGACCGGGACTGCCGTCCTCTGCTTCTCCGCAGCCTGGGTCGTGGTCCGGTTGCGGGTCCGGGTGATCGATCACCCCATGGACGCTCGCGGACGGTGGTGGCCAGGCGGTTTCGCCGCCACGGTGCTCCTGGCCGGGTATGTCGCCATGCTGCTGACCAGCGAGGCCGGGATGTGGCTGGCCTTCCCGCTGATGCTGCTCCAGCTGCACCTGCTGGGGCCGCGGTCCGGCGTGGTCGCTGTGACCGCCACCACGATCGCCGCCGTGGTGCTGGGCGCCACGATCCGGGGCTACACGGCGATCGGCTACGTCCTGGGCCCAGTCGTGGGGGCCATGGTGGCGGTCGCGTCCGTGATCAGCCTGGAGTCCTTGGCCCGATCGCTGGTCGAACGCCAGCAGGCTCTCGATGAGCTCAAACAGGCCCAGGAGCGGCTCCTGGAGGCCGAGAGTGAGCGGTCCCGGGCACAGGAGCGGGCCATCATGGCCCGCGACCTGCACGACACCATCGCCCAGGACCTGTCGGCCATCGACCTGCACCTGCGCCGGGTGGCCGCCCTCGTTGAACCGGACGGCCCGGCAGCGGTCGCGGTCGCGGCCGCCCAACAGGCGGCGACCGAAGGACTCGATCAGGCTCGGCGCTTCGTGGCCGGCGAGGCGGCGGGTTCGAGCCGGAGTTCGGTCCTTTCCGCGATCCGGCATGCCGCTGAGCGAGCCGAGGCTGACAGCGCCGGACGCACGACCATCGAGGTGAGCTCGGAGGGCGATGAGCCGACGAGCCTCGGCCCGCTGCCGACCGAACTGCTGCGGATGACCCAGTCGGCGCTGTCGAACGTGGTCCGGCACGCTCAGGCAGCCCACTCCTGGGTCGCTCTGACCTGGGAGCCGGGACGGGTGCTGCTCGACATCAGCGATGACGGGATCGGCTTCGTCCCTGACCGCGTGGGCGAGTCACCGTCGGGAGGCTTCGGGCTGCCTGCACTGCGCGCTCGGGTTCGTGACCTGGGTGGCACGATCGGGATCGAGTCCGTCCCCGGTGAGGGAACGGTGATCGCCATCAGTCTGCCGCTACCGCAGGAGGGGGTGGCCCGATGATCCGGGTGGCGCTTGCCGATGATCATCCGGTGGTCCGGGCCGGGCTGGCCAGCTTGGTCGAGACGATGCCGGACGTGGCCGTGGTGGCTCAGCACGGCAGTGCCGAGGACCTGCTGGCCTGGCTGGAGGATCACAGCTGTGATCTGGTCCTCCTCGACCTGCAGTTCGGTGAGGGACGGCTCAACGGTGCCGAGGCGACCCGACGGATCTCAGCAGCGTCCGGACCGTCCGTGCTGATCTTGACCACCTACGCCACCGATGCCGCGATCCTGGCTGCGCTGGACGCCGGTGCCCGCGGCTATCTCCTGAAGGACGCTCCCACCGAGGAGCTGGAGCGGGCCATTCGGGCCGCGGCTGCCGGACAACCGGCGCTCTCGGCGGCCGTCCAGCAGCGCCTGGTGCGCCGGGTCCTCGATCCGGCGACCACCTTGACCCCGCGTGAGACTGAAGTGCTGCGGCTGGCCGCCGATGGGCTCTCCAATGACGAGATCGCCGCCTCGCTGTACCTCAGCCGGGCCACCGTGAAGACCCATTTGGCCCACGCCTACGCCAAGCTCGGTGCCGCCTCCCGGACCGCGGCGATCGCCACGGCACGCGAGCGCGGCCTGTTCTCCTGAGCCTGGTGCATCGGGACGGCGGTCGGTCCGGCCGAGGTCGGTCGGCCAGCTAGCCTTCGATGATCTCCAGCTTGGTATCGCGGAGGTTGTCGACGCGCGAGTTGCCGATCCAGTACTGCCCGGCCGAGTCCTTGGTGAGGACGCCCTCCACGCGCCGGAACTGCGGCGGTTCGACCGTTGTGTAGCCACGGACGAGCAGCTTCCTGCCGACGAGTTCCTCGAAGGTTGAGGCTAGCTGCGAGTCCGGGCGGTTTGGCTCAACGTCGTGAGTGCCGGTGTCCTGCGATGTCGATGGGTCGGTGCTGGTAGGGGTCCGCAGACTGCCCGTGCCGAGTCCTGCGCTTCTCGACGGTGTGCCCTGCGCCGAGTCTTGTGAGGCTGCGCGGATGGCGGCCAGGATCTCGGCGCGGCCCTCGTCCATGGCCGAGGTGATCAGATAGGCCAGGAAGGTCGCCGCCCACAACGCTGCGAACACCACTGCTGTGTTCAGGAGCAGGGCCGAGGTGGTGACCACACCGACGTCGATCGTCGGATCCTCATCGACGTCGAGCCCCTTGCTTGCCACTCTGGCGAGAAGAAGGCCGATCGCCGCCGACACGACCACGATCACTACGCAGGCAATCCACATGCTTCGGAACAGGCGACGGTAACGGCTCATGTCGGGAGCCTAACTTCGCTCAGGATGACGCGCAGGCGTGGCCGGAAGTTGTCCGGGCGGGCAGCTGGCGGAGGACCTGCAGATACGACAGTGGCTCTGACCGATCACCTGGTCAGAGCCACAATCCTTGAGTGTCCGAGAGAGGACTTGACCCTCTATTCCGCGCATTTCCAAAATGGAGCATCTGACCTAGTGAAACCGCGTCTGACTAGGTAAGATGATGTCAGAAATGGCTTGGCAGAAGTGGTCAGAAGTGGGCTTTCATAGGCACAAGTGGGCCTCGTTGTTGTGCATATGTTGTGCAAGATCCCGGCCCGTCGGGCGGCCTCCGTCGCGGGTCTGGAGCCAGGAGGTGTGTCGTGGTCCAGCGGCGAAGAGGGTTCGGACGGGTGCGTCGGGAGCGGTCGGGGCGGTTCAGCGCAGCCTACGTCGGGCCTGACCTGCAGCTCCATCGCGCCGACGAGACCTTCCACGCGCGGATCGACGCTGAAGGATGGCTGGCAAGCGAGCGCCGGTTGATCGATCTGGATCAGTGGGCACCTCCAGGCCGACGTCGTCCGGCCCGACGCAGTCAGGTTCGAACGCCGCGCCGCGAGCCGGATGGACCGACAGTGGGGGAGTACGCCGTTGCCTGGCTCGAGGATCGGTGCGACCGTGACCCGCACGATCCGCAGGCGCTGCGCCCGTCTTCGGTGAAGGACTACCGACTGCTCCTCAGCAACCACATCCTCCCGGGGCTGGGCAACATTCGGTTGTCGGAGCTGGCGCCGTCCCACGTCGAAGCCTGGTACCGGAAGCTCGGTGCCCGACGCATCCCTCGGGCACGAGCGAAGGCCTACAGCCTGCTGCGGACCATCTTGAACGCAGCGAAGAACGACCCTGACGTGCCGCTGGCCGAGAACCCGGCGCACATCAAGGGCGCGGGTAGGGTGCCGCGATCCACGCAGATCCATCCGGCAACGCTGGACGAGCTGGCGACGATCACCGAGGCGATGCCGGACGAGCTGCGGCTGGCCGTCCAGCTCGGCGCCTGGTGCGCGTTGCGGTACGGCGAGGTGTTCGAGCTGCGCCGTAAGGACATCGATGCCCTCCACGGGGTGGTGCACATCCGTCGTGCCGTCGTGTGGACAAAGGGTCAGGTCACCAACGACCGTCCGAAGACAAGTGCGGGCGTGCGGGACGTCACCATTCCGCCACACCTGATGCCGATGGTCACCGACCATCTTGCGAACCACGTCAAGGGCGGGCAGGAGGCGCTGCTCTTCCATGACCGGACCGGGCGGAATCTGCGTCCCTCCGAGTTCCAGGCCGCCTGGCACGCCGCCCGCGACGCCGCCGGCAGGGATGATCTGAAGTTCCATCACCTGCGCCACACCGGTGCCGTGCTGGCGGCGCAGTCCGGGGCGACGCTGGCAGATCTGATGGGCCGGCTGGGGCACACGACTCCCGCGATGGCCATGATCTACCAGCACACAGCGGCGGACCGAGACAGGCTCATCGCCGACAGGCTCTCTCAGGTTGCGATGGCAGCAATCGAAGGGCCGGTTAGGGCAGAGTCCCCGCGGGCTCGGGCGTCGGGCGCCACAAGGTCCGCGGTGGGCCTCGAGCAGCCCAGCCTCTTGGACGCGTAGCGCCTTACATTCGACCGTATCCGAATACAGGTCGTCCCGACGCGCGGGTTCAGCACACGTCGGCCCCATCTGTCATGTAGTCACCTCGGGCTCGGCCTGCTCCTGGCCGTGGCCCTCCGGCAGCTGCCCGCTGGCTACTGGGTCCGGCAAAGTCGTGAGGGCAGGCGGCGGCTCCTGAGCTGGCTTGGGAGGGCGGGCCTCGGTCCATCCCTCGCGCCAGCCCTTGGCAAACTCCACGCCCCAGCCCTGCGGACCGCTCGCCGCGTCCCCCTGGCTGCGCCTCCATGCCTCGGCGACGCCCATGCCCACCGCGCCGAGTCCTAGCAACAGCCACCATGCCCACGTCGGCCAGGGGCCGGCGGCAGGGTCGGTCGGCACGACCACGAGCCACGAGGCGGGCGTGCCCGCGAGCAAGGCACCGAGTGCAGCCAGCGGAAAGCCCTTGGCGTTGAGTTGACGCTGCGTCTGCTGCTGGTCGGCGATAGCCCGGCGGAGTTCCGCGAGGTCCTGGGTGAGCTGGTCGAGGCGCTGGGTCAGCTCCGCCTTGAGCGCGTTCTGACCCTCGCGCAGCCCGGTCAGCTCAGCGTGGATCGACTCGACGGCGCGGCGGATCGCGGCTAGCTGCTCCTCGGTGGTGCCCTGATCGGTCAGGCCGACCCAACCGACGGCCCAGATTGCAGAGCGGGCGATTGCCACGCTGCCCCCGGCGACCCCGTGAATGGTCGCGTCTAGGTGGAGGAACGTCAGCCAGCCGGACAGCCAGACCCGCGCTCGGCGACCGCCCGAGCGGATCGCCCGCCACACGTCCGGCACCACACGGCCAGCCTCGTAGGGCGCGACCACCACCAGACCAGTGATCGTGACGACCGTGCCGACCACCTGCGTAACCTCGGCGTACACGTCGACTGTCCTAGCAGGTGCCCGACACCCAGCGTGGGCGGCTCGCTGCCCGCGCGGTAACCAACGGGCCGCACCCCGCGCGGAAGAAGATCGACGACGACCGCAAGCGGGTGGCAAATGTCTCCGCCACGGTTGGGCGGGCGGCGTCCTCAAGCGAGTCCATGACTGAGCGAACCAAGCGCACGGTAGATATCGGGCGGTTGTCACAACTTGATCTGTCGCACTCTTGGTGGTCGCTTGTTAGCCCAGCGCCGGCGTGCTCCCGGCCAAGCGTGGAGAATGGCGTCGTGTCGGCTAGGGAGAGCGAGCGAGCGGTGGTCAAGCAGTCGACAGGGCTCGGCCCTCCTACCGGGGTGCGGGCACGTGCTCTTATTGCGGCCGACCAGTCCACGGATGTCGAGATGCTTAGGGCTCTTGCGGTGGAGGCCGGGCCCGGTGTGCGCAGGGCGCTCGCCGGAAACCCGTCAACTCCTCAGGATGTCTTGGTCGTCCTTGCCGCAGATGAGCGTCGAGCGGTCCGCTGGGCGGTGGCGCTGAACCCGTCGGCTCCGGAAGAGGCGCTGATGGCGTTGGTGAGCGACCCGTTCAATGAGGTGCGCTGGGCCGTGTCGATCCACAAGAACTGTGGGCCTCGCGTCCAGCGGGCGGTGGCAGCGTCGGGGGACTCCATGGCACGGCAGAACCTTGCGGGGCAGGAACTGGCGGCCGACGTTGCACAGAGCTTGGCTGCCGACTTCGACCCGCAGGTTCGCGGGCGGCTCGCAGCACACACCCGCGACCCCGACGTGCTGGCGCGATTGCTGACCGACCCGTCCCAGGTCGTGCGTGCGGGCGCGGCCGAGAACGGTCATCTCAGCCGAGGACAGACTCTCCTCCTGGCCAAGGACCGCTCTTGGAAGGTTCGCTACCAACTCGCTGTGTTCAGCAGAGTAGACCTGCCGATCGACGTGCTCGAGTTACTTGCCCGCGATAGGTCAGTCGAGGTGCGCTTCGTCCTCACAGGGAGCAGGCAGCCTGAATCGATCGCACGAATCCTCTATGGCGATCCGGACCCGAGGGTCGCCAACAACATGAAACAGTGGCGCCGCTCAGACCCACAATGAGAGTGACCTCGAATCATGCGACTTTGCCGCGCTGCGACGGTGCTTCAGGGGTAGAAGACGGCGTCGCCGTCACAGACCTTCGCGAGGACGCGAAGCCGGTAGTCCCTCCAGTCTCGATCTCGTGCCCGGACTCGCAAGGACTTCGCCTGAACCGGGCCCCTGTATCGCTAGATTGAGCCCGAGGAGTTTCATGCGCATCTTCGCCAGTGCGGTCGCTGTCTCCGCCGTCCTCCTCGGTTCCACGGGCTGCATCGTTGAGTCGCCCGTCTCGAGCTACTCGATTCAGAACGACACTGATGGACCCATCACTTTCCGACAGACGGGCGACCTGAAGTACCCCGAGGTGGTAGAGGTCCCAGCGCACCAGAAGGTGGAGGTATCGCGCACCATGCCACGGGGAGGATGCAGCAGGGCCTGGGAGATCGTCGACCCGAATGGCAAGCGGCTCGGGACGATCGACAAGATCTGCGACGGAGATCAGGTCAGGTACCCCTAGTGGTGCGTCGGCCGAAAGTCGCTCACTCTCCACTCGACATCCCGACACGCCGCTGTCGTCGCGGGACATCTCGCTGGATACGAGCCAACACGGCTGGTTCCGACACGTCCGCGCTTGCGGGTGATGCTGCGCGGACGTGACCTATCGAGGCGTCGCCGATCCGTTGCCCGAGCCGGCGCTCGGAGTGGCATTCGGATTCAGCATCTGCAGCAGTGCGAGAAGGAACAGCGCGAGGACACCAGCAGCCACGCCGCCGGCAAGCCAAGCGGCCCACCGGAGCGACTTGCGCCAGAGGAACAAGCCAACTGCAAGAACAAGGCTGGCGGCACCTAGCCATATCCCGATGCCGGGAAAGAGGTCTGCGACGAACAAACCCACGAGGAATCCCGGAGCAGCCATCCATGGCGCCAGCCGGCTCGAACCCGACCTCGCCGAAACGGTAGTCGTCGCGCACCTCCGCTCACATTCATCTAGTGTGCAGGCGCGGTCGGATCAACCGCAGGAAACGTCCGGAACTAGCCGCGGTGCGGTCGTGTCCAAAACGAACCGGTACCTCCCGAGCGCGAGACGATGGACGATGACCGGCCCGTTTCCGCGCACTGGGGCCGCTGGTTGACGGCAGGAGGGGAAGTGAGATGAGCCGGCTGCCGCAACGGAACCGGAGTCGCCCGCGTGTATGGCAAGAGAAGGAGGGGGACCGAGTGGTCATGAGAGATGGCGGCGGCTTGGTCCACGCCCTCGCCTGTCTCGTACTGGTGTCAGCGTCTGTGGTGTCGGGGTGCACGACTACGCCCCGCGTTGAGCCGGCGGGGTCAACTCGATCGTCTTCGGCCGAGGCGTTGCCGGGCGCTGGGTCGTCGTCCACGCCGGTTGGCCAGTTCGCCGAGATCCAACTTGGCACGTTGACCGCTGAAGAAGCGTTTTCGAGCTCCACTGTCGAGAACTGGGTGCGGCAGGCCGATCATGTGGCCCTGGTTACGGTTGTTGGCGAGGAGCCGATCCCGCCGACGAAGTCCGAAGTCGAGCGCCGCGAGGGCCTTGTCGGTCGAATGCTGTCGATCCACATTGAGAGTGGGGTCTGGACACATCCCGACGTGACTCGAGAACTGCCTCCGGCCATCACGTTCCAGGATTTCGGCTGGGCCTTCAACGGAGCATTCGAGTCCAAGTACCGGATCGGTGTCCGAGGACGGCCGTACCTGTTGCCTGGCCATACCTATTTGATGGCGCTGCGCTGGTTCGAATGGGGATGCCCGGGAAGGATCGATCCCGAGGACGAGATCACCCCGGCCCACTTCGCACCGTTGGGGTCTGGGGCAATCGTGCCGTTTGACGGCACGCTGGGCGCTGGCGAGTTCGAGGGGCGCTGGACAGCCAACGCTGGACAAGATGATCCCGCCGGCAGCTTCCGAGCAGCAATGGCCGGGAGAACCTCAAACTGGGTAAACGAGCAACTCTCGAATACCGCCGCCAGCGACCCAGCACTCACACACAAGCCCGGTCCGATTGGCTGCGACGGCGAGTAGCGGTCTCGGCTGGAGCGCCAGCGGCATCGGGGGCGAGTGCCCAGCAGTGCGGTCCTGATCCGCCCGTGGGGCCGGGCTCGGGCGTCCATTTGCGTGTCATGGTCTCCACTAAGGTCGCCGCCGGGCGCCACTCGAGCAGTCTCGCCCGGGGCGCGATCTTTGTGCCAACGATAAAGCCGGGCACGCACAATGCCGAAGGTGTGTGCCACTTCGATTCGGTGCTCGCTCGACAGGTCGAGTGAGCGGGGGGAGGTCCTCCGGGTCGCTCGGCGAGGACGCCGAGTGTCGCAACTCGATTGGAGAAGGCCTGCCGTTGGGTGAACGAGGGTCCGTCGGCAAAGAACGACACTCAGCGCGGCTGGCCCAGGGTGCGGTTCCAGACCTCGACGACGCGGCGGACGGCCGGCTCGACGCTCGCCAGGTCGCGTCGATAGATCCGACCCTGGGCCAGGCGCGTTGCGAAGGTCTCCAAGAGGGCGGCCCATTCCTCCGCGGTCTGCGGTTCCGTGGGCACCGGCACCTCGAGGGTCTGCCTGACCGGCTTCTCGACCTCGACCAGCCGGGTCACGACGCGCACCTCGGGAAGGTTCTCCCGCTCCGCACGGCGTGTCTCCCAGGCGCGGTGTCGGCAGCTGGACGAACACCATGACGGAATGCGGCCACGCGCCGGCACCAGGATCGGCTGACCGCACCAGCCGCACTCGACGGTCTGTCCGGGACGTCGTCGTCCCTGAACCGTAGGAGCGTCCGCGTTCTTGTGGGTCTCCGCCATGAGGTCGCCCTTCTTTCGTGCCAACGACTTTAGCGCGCCCGGAGTGCACCGGGTGTGTGGCACATCGGTGGAGATCGCTGGGTCGTCGGTGCGCAGACTGTCGGCTGCATTGCGAAGCCTTGATATTCCGTTGGATGGAAGATATATTCCATCTATGAGAAGTGAGGCGCCGGCGTTACTCCCGATCTTTCGGAGCCAGGCGCAGGGCGAGATCCTGGCGCTGCTGTTGCTCCATCCGGATCAGGAGTTCAGCCTCACTGACCTCTCGCGCCGGGTCAACGCTCCGCTCACCTCGATCCATCGGGAGGTGGAGCGACTCGCCGAAGCGACACTGGTTGCCGAGCGCCAGGTGGGACGTAACCGCATGGTGCGTGCGAATCCTGCCCATCCGGCACGGGAGCCGCTTACGAGGCTGCTGGAACTCAGCTTCGGCCCGCAGCACGTCGTCGCGGAGGAGTTCGCGGACATACACGGGGCAACCCAGGTGGTGATCTTCGGAAGCTGGGCTGCGCGCCACGCCGGCCAGGCGGGCGCCGTGCCGCATGACGTCGATGTCCTGGTGGTGGGGAAGGGGGTCGCCCGGGCGGACGTGTACGAGGCCGCGGACCGCGCGCAGGGCAGGCTCGGCCTCCCCGTGAACCCGACCATCCGGACACCGGCGCAATGGACGGACCCCGACGATCCCCTCAGTGCCCAGATCCGGTCCTCGCCTAGGCTGACCGTGCTCGGAGAGGAGGATGTCGATGGCACGCTGGCCGCGCGGTGAAGCCGACGTCGAACGTCTCTTGGGCCTGGGTCACCTCCAGCACGTCGCCGGCGCCGCGGCGGACGGCACGCCACTGCTCGCCAAGGCGCGGCGCACTCTGGCAACGGCGGAGTCGGTCGCGCCGAGCGACCCGGACAGCGCCTTCGTCCTCGCCTACGACGCCGCCCGGTATGCCGCGACGGCACTTCTCGCGCATCAGGGGCTGCGGCCCACCACGGCCGGCGGCCACGTCGCGGTGGAATCGGCCATCCGCGCGCAGTTCGGCGACGGCTTCCGCAGCTTCGGGTTCATGCGTCGACGACGCAACGAACTCGAGTACCCGAGCGCCGGTTCCACGACCTCCGACCTCGAGGAGGCGAACGAGGCAGTGGCCCAGTCCCGCAGCATCATCGAAGCGGCAGGCCAGCTCCTGCCCAACCTCAGCTTCTTCGGCTGATCCCTCTGCACACTCCTGCCCACACCTGCCCACCAGGGACCAATCTGCCCCCCGGCGATGTTGTGCATATGTTGTGCAAGGCTCCAGGTACGACAGTGGCTCTGACTATCTTGCCTAGTCAGAGCCACAATCACTGAGTGTCCGAGAGAGGACTTGAACCTCCACGCCCGATAAAGGGCACTAGCACCTCAAGCTAGCGCGTCTACCTATTCCGCCACCCGGACAGGTGGTCTGCCGGGTTGCCCCGGACAGCCAGAGCACTATAGCAACGCGGCGCTCGCAATGCGATTTGGCAGCCGGGGATGACCAGTCGCGCCTGGCAGGATGGACGCATGGAGTCCACCACCAGTGCCGCAGCCGAAGTCGCCACGCTATGCAGCGAGCTGATCCGCTTCGACACCTCCAACTTCGGACCCGATGGTGCCGCCGGTGAGCGGGAGGCCACCGAGTACGTCGCCGCCAAGCTCGACGAGGTCGGGATCACCAGCCAACTGTTCGAGTCCGAGCCTCGGCGCACGTCGCTGGTGGCCGAGTGGGCCCCCGATGGCTGCGACCGCAGCCTGCCGCCGCTGCTGATCCACGGGCACACCGACGTGGTCCCGGCCATGGCCGCCGACTGGCAGGTCGATCCGTTCGCCGGCGAGATCGTTGACGGCTATGTCTGGGGCCGCGGCGCGGTCGACATGAAGGACTTCGACGCCATCATCTTGTCGGTCATCCGGCAGCGCCAGCGGGAGGGTCGGGCACCGCGGCGTCCGATTCGGCTGGTGTTCACCGCGGACGAGGAGGCCGGCGGCCCGCTGGGCTCGGGTTGGCTGGCCGAGCATCACCCGGAGCTGATCGGCGACTGCACCGAGGCCATCGGTGAGGTGGGTGGCTTCTCGCTGACCGTGAACGACCAGCGGCTCTATCTGATCCAAACCGCCGAGAAGGGGCTGGCCTGGCTGAACCTGATCGCTCAGGGCAGCGCTGGGCACGGCTCGATGCGCAATGACGACAACGCCATCACCGAACTGGCAGCCGCGGTCTCCCGGATCGGCTCCTACCAGTGGCCGGCGCGGATCCGTCCGGCCCAGCAGCAGTTCCTGGATGCCGTCGAGGACGTCCTGGGCGTCGAGGTGAGCACCGATGACGCCGAGACCACCTTGGCCCGGCTCGGTTCGATCGCCCGGATGGTCGGAGCAACCATGGCCAACACCGCCAACCCGACCATGTTGTCCGGCGGCTACAAGGTCAACGTGATCCCCGGCCAGGCCAGCGCCGGCATCGACGGACGATTCATCCCCGGCTACGAGCAGGAGTTCTACGAGACCATCGCCGAACTGCTCGGCGACAAGGTGCGCTACGAGGTGATCACCGGTGATGTCGCCGTCGAGACCAGCTTCGACGGGGCACTGGTTGCAGCCATGCAGGCCAGCCTGCAGACGGCTGACCCTGGCTCGCTGGCGGTGCCCTTCATGATGAGCGCCGGCACCGACGCCAAAGCCTGGTCCAAGCTCGGCGTCCGCTGCTTCGGCTTCGCGCCGCTGCGGCTGCCGCCCGAACTCGACTTCATCTCGCTGTTCCACGGCGTGGACGAGCGGGTGCCGGTGGAGTCCTTGGAGTTCGGCTGCCAGGTCCTGGACGACTTCCTGGACCGCGCCTGAGCTAGGCCGGACGCTCGCCGCAGGCCGCTTTGGCCACGATGGTGGCGATCCGAGCCGCCTTGGTTTCGGGACGCTTGGCCATGGCGATCGAGGTGAGCCCGAACTTGCGCACGCTCGGCGGGAACCTGTCCCAGGCAGCCCGGGCCGCCGGGTTGGCGTTCAGGGCGGCGGTCAGTTCGTCGGGCTCCTGCAGGGCCTCGGCCGAATCCAGCAGCGTCCAGGAGCCGTCGGCCTTGGCCTGGTCGATCACCGCGCGCCCGGCCGGCTGGATCCGTCCCTGCCGCTCCAACTCGAGGATCCGGGCCTTGTTCGTGGCTGCCCAGCCGCTGCCGGGCTTGCGCGGTGCCACCCACTGGGCGGTCCGCTCGTCGTCGATCAGCTTGGCCTGCCCGTCGATCCAGCCCCAGCACAGCGCCTCGCAGACCACGTCCTCGTAGCTCACCGTCGGGCGACCGGTCACCGAGCGCCAGCGGACCAGCCAGACTCCAGTGCCGCGGCCGTGGTTCTCGGCCAGCCATGTGCGCAGCTCGGCCAGGTCGGACGGATGGAACAACTCGGCATCGGCAGCAGCCATCACACGGCTCCTCGGCTAGGGGGTCAGCGTCGGTTCGTACCCTTCACGCATGGTGTTCGGGCCGCCGGACACGTCGTCCAGGGCGGACACGATCTCGTCGGGAAGTTCAATCTGATCACAGTCGAGGTAGGGCTGGAGTTGGGCGACCGTGCGAGCGCCCAGCAGGGGAGCGGTCACCCCGGGAGCGTCCCGCACCCACAGCAATGCCACCTGGGCCGCACTGAGCCCCAGCCCGTCGGCCGCGGTCGACACGGCGTCCACGACAGCGCGGGATCGGGCCTCCAAGTAGGGCTCGACGAACCAGGCGAAGTGTTCGCTGGCTCCGCGGGAACCCTTGGGCCGGGAGTTGCGGTACTTGCCGGTGAGCACGCCGCGGCCGATCGGGGACCAGGGCAGCAGCCCCATCCCGAATGCCCGGATGGCTGGGATCACTTCGACCTCGGCGCGGCGGGCCAGCAGTGAGTACTCCACCTGGGCGCTGGACAGGGGCGTCCGACCCGGGAAGGCGGCCTGCCAGGTCGCGGCCTGGGCGGTCTGCCAGCCCACGAAGTTGCACACCCCGGCGTAGCGGACGTCGCCAGCAGCCACAGCGGTGTCGATGGCGGCCAGCGACTCCTCCAGCGGCGCCTGACCCCAGGCGTGCAGCTGCCACAGATCCAGGTAGTCGGTGCCCAGCCGGCGCAGCGAGGCGCGCAGGTCCTCCAGCAGAGCGGTCCGGGAGGTGTCCACCACGCGCTGGCCGTCCCGCACTCCGAAGCCGGCCTTGGTGGCGATCACCAGCTGGTCGCGAGCGACCTCGCCGGCCCGGATCAGCCGTCCGATGATCCGCTCGGCGTCGCCTTCGGCGTAGGCCGCAGCAGTGTCGATCAGGTTGCCGCCGGCGTCCACGAAGCCGGCCAGCAGTGGACGGGCGTCCTCCAGCCGGGTCTCCCGCCCCCAGGTAAGCGTGCCGAGGCCGAGCTGCGATACCTGCAGCCCGGAGACCCCGACCGACCGCTTCCTCATACCGCCGGGATCACCCCGCTGATCAGCAGACCGGCCAGCACCAGACCGAGCAGCACCCGGTAGATGATGAAGCCGGTGAAGTCATTGCGGGAGACGAACTTGAGCAGCCAGGCGATCGAGAAGTAGGCCACGATGCCGGACACCACGGTGCCGATTCCGGTGGCCAGCCAGCCCACGCCGCCGGCGGTGCCGATGGCGTCCGCCGCACTGATCGCCTGGAAACCGCCGGAGACGACCAGGGTGGGAATGCCGATGAAGAAGCTCATCCGGGTGGCGGCGACCCGATCCAGGCCGCGGAACATGCCGGTGGAGATGGTGGCGCCGGAGCGGGAGACGCCGGGCACCAGTGAGATCACCTGGACCAGGCCGATCAGGGCACCGTCCTTCCAGGTCACAGTGTCTTCCGTGCGGACGGCCTTGGCGATCCGGTCGGCGGCGAACATCACCAAGCTCCAGCCGATCAGGCCGATCACGACTGCCCACAGGTTGCGCAGCGGGCCTTCGACAAGGTCCTTCAGCGCGAATGCGACCAGGCCGGTGACCAGGAAGCCGATGATGATGGCCCAGCCCATCTTGTAGTCGGGGTCATCGCGATGCTCGGCCTTGGTCAGACCGCGGAACCAGCCGGTGGCGAACCGGACGATGTCGGACCAGAAGTAGATGATCGAGGCGATCATGGCCCCAACCTGGATGATCGCGGTGAACGCGGTCACGCTCGGGTCGGCCACGTTGTAGCCGAGCAGGCCCTCCATGATCGTCAGGTGGCCGGTGCTCGAAATCGGCAGGAACTCGGTCACTCCTTCCACGATTCCGAACAGAATTGCTTGCCACCAGTCGATCATTCTTGCCCTTCCAGGGAGTGCAGGTCGCGGCCAGCTTAGTGCCCGATCCCGATGGCACTAGGCTGCCGGACATGCGTTCTTGGGCGGGTGTCTCGGTGCCGGAACTGCCTGGTCGAGGCGGACGTGTGCAGGTGCACGACACCGTCACCCAGACTCTGATGCCGGTCGGCCCCGAGCACGGCGAGGCCCGGCTCTACGCCTGTGGGATCACCCCCTACGACGCCACCCACCTGGGTCATGCCTTCACCTATGTCGGTGTCGATCTGCTGGTGAGGTCCTGGCTGGATGCCGGCCTGCGCGTCCGCTACGCCCAGAACGTGACCGACGTGGACGATCCGCTGCTGGAGCGGGCCGAGGCCACCGGCGACGACTGGCAGCGGCTGGCCACCGAGCAGGTCGAGCTGTACCGCAGCGATCTCAGTGCGCTTCGGGTGCTCCCGCCGGCCGAGCTGACCGGGGTGGTGGACAGCATCGAGCTGGTCGTTCAGCTGATCGAGCGGCTGCGCGATCGGGGAGCGGTCTATCAGCTCAGCGGCCAGGACCACCCGGACTGGTACTTCGCCAACCCGGACCCGATCCCGCTGCTGCGGGGGCTGGGCATCGATGAGCCGCAGGCGCGGGAGATCTTCGCCGAGCGCGGCGGCGATCCGGATCGTGCCGGCAAGCGTGGCCCGTTCGACTGCCTGGTCTGGCGCGCCGAGCGTCCTGGCGAGCCGGCCTGGGACTCCGCGCTGGGTCGTGGACGTCCGGGTTGGCATGTCGAGTGCACGGCGATCGCCCTGCACCGACTGGGCACCGCCTTCGACGTCCAGGCCGGCGGCTCCGACCTGGCCTTTCCGCATCATCCGATGTGCGCGGCCGAGGCCACCGCGCTCACCGGGGAGCCGTTCGCTACCGCCTTCCTGCACACCGGGATGGTCGGTCTGGACGGCACCAAGATGAGCAAGTCGCTGGGGAACCTGGTCTTCGTCAGCCGGCTGCTGGCCGACGGCGCGGACCCGATGGCCATCCGGCTGGTCCTGCTGGCCCAGCACTATCGCCGCGACTGGGAGTACAACTCGCACCTGCTGGCAGAGGCCGCGCAGCGGCTGGACCGGTGGCGTAGCGCGGTGGCGCGCCCGTCCGGCCCGTCCGCATTGCCGGTGCTGGAGGAGGTCCGGGGGCACCTGCGCGACGACCTGGACGCCCCGTCCGCGCTGGCCGTGATCGATCGCTGGGCCGAAGAAGCCCTGGCCGGACAGGGTTCGGACCAGACCGCGCCGGCCCTGATCGCGGAGCTGGCCGACGCCCTGCTGGGGGTCGAGCTCGAGTCCGCTCGCACCCTGGCGCCGGTGCAGCCGGGCGGCGCGCCCCGGTAGGCTGCCCGGCGTGAGTAAAACCTTCGACGAGTTGTTCGCCGAGCTGCGCGATCGTGCGGCCACCGGCCAGGAGAGTTCGGGCACTGTGCGCGCTCTGCAGGCCGGCGTCCATTCGATCGGGAAGAAGGTCGTCGAAGAGGCCGCCGAAGTCTGGATGGCCGCCGAGTTCCAGTCCAAGGCGGAGGCCGCCGAGGAGATCAGCCAGCTGCTCTACCACCTCCAGGTGATGATGCTGGCCCTCGACTTGGACCTCGAAGACGTCTACGAGTACCTGTGATGGCGGGCCAGATGAACTCCTTGCTGAAGGTTGCGGTTCCCAACAAGGGCTCGCTGGCCGAGGCGGCCGCCTCGATGCTGCGTGAGGCCGGCTACCGGCAGCGCAACGACCTCAAGGATTTGGTGCTGGTTGATGAGACCAACGGCGTCGAGTTCTACTACCTGCGCCCCAAGGACATCGCCGTGTACGTGGGCGAGGGAACCCTCGATCTGGGAATCACCGGACGCGACATGCTGCTCGACTCCGGCGCTCAGGCCGAGGAGGTCAAGGCGCTCGGCTTCGGTGGCACCCGGTTCCGGTTCGCTGCTCCCGGTGGCGCCTCGATGACCGTCGCTGATCTGAACGGCAAGCGGATCGCCACCTCCTACTCGGGCTTGGTGTCCACCTACCTGGCCGGTCGGGGCGTGTCGGCGCGGCTGATTCATCTCGATGGCGCGGTCGAGAGCTCGGTACGACTCGGCGTGGCCGATGTGGTGGCCGACGTCGTTGAGACCGGCACCACCTTGAAGCGGGCCGGCTTGGAGCTGTTCGGTGATCCGATCCTGGTCTCCGAGGCGATCTTGATCCAGCGTGCCGGTGTGGCCGCGCCGGACGGCCTGGATCTGCTGATCCGGCGGCTCAGTGGCGTCATCACCGCTCGTGACTACCTGATGGTCGACTACAACGTCCCCCGCGAGAAGCTGGAAGCGGCCACCGCCATCACTCCCGGGCTGGACTCGCCGACGGTGTCTCCGCTGGCCCGCGAGGGTTGGGTTGCCGTCCGGGCCATGATCCCGGCCAAGCAGGCACAGCAGGTGATGGACGACCTGTGGGCCACCGGCGCGGACGCCATCCTGGTCACCAAGATCCACGCCTGCCGGATCTGAGCGTCCCCGATTGGGCGCGGAGCGCTGTGTCGGCTAGAATCGATCCGATCGACTGCGCCGTGAAGTAGGCAGTCCGCGAAAGTGGAGACCCGAGCTCCCACCTGATCACCCCAGAGGTGACGGGTCGGTACTGCGCCGAAGACTCGTCTTCGGCCGCTGTTTGGGGTTCCCGCTACGCGGGAGCCCTTTTTCATTGCCGGTCGAACGCCCAACAGCACACGAGTCTTGGAGGACACATCAGCACTGAACCGCGGATCAATGAGCGCATCAAGGTTCCCGAGGTGCGCCTGGTCGGCCCGGCCGGAGAGCAGGTCGGCATCGTCCGGATCGACGACGCCTTGAGGCTGGCCCGTGAGGCCGACCTGGACCTGGTGGAGGTTGCGCCGATGGCGCGGCCGCCGGTCGCGAAGTTGATGGACTACGGCAAGTTCAAGTACGAGGCTGCGCAGAAGGCTCGTGAGTCCCGTCGCAACCAGACGAACACGATCATCAAGGAAATGAAGCTGCGACCCAAGATCGACAGCCACGACTACGAGACCAAGAAGGGTCACGTCGTCCGCTTCCTGAAGGCCGGGGACAAGGTGAAGATCACCATCATGTTCCGTGGCCGTGAGCAGAGCCGTCCCGAGCTGGGCTTCAACTTGCTGAAGAAGCTGGCCGACGATGTGGCCGAGGATGGCTTCATCGAGTCCGCACCCAAGCAGGACGGTCGCAACATGCTCATGGTGCTCTCGCCGACCCGCAAGAAGACCGAGGCCAAGGTTGAGGTCGAGGCCGCCAAGGCGGCTCGGGCGGCACAGCGGGAGGCCAGCCTTGAGGCCGAGCGTCAGCAAGAAGCAGAGCTTCGGGCAGCGGCGGCAGCTGCTGCTCAACCGAAGAAGAAGCGGGGTCCCGCCGACAACATGGACCCCGACATCGACCTGTAAAGAGAAGAAGAGTAAGGACTCAGCAATGCCGAAGATGAAGACCCACTCGGGTGCCAAGAAGCGCTTCCGGGTCACCGGCTCGGGCAAGGTCATGCACCGTCAGGCAGGCAAGATGCACCTGAATGAGCACAAGCCGACCAGCCAGACTCGCCGGCTCGATGGTGACCAGGTGGTCGCCAAGGGTGATGCGAAGAAGGCTCTGAAGCTGCTCGGCGGCTACCGCGCCAAGTGACGTCCAACTGATCGACAAGGAGTAAATCGACATGGCACGCGTGAAGCGCGCAGTGAATGCGCAGAAGAAGCGTCGTGAGGTCCTGGACGCAGCGTCCGGCTACCGGGGCCAGCGGTCCCGGCTGTACCGCAAGGCCAAGGAGCAGATGCTCCACTCGGCCACCTACGCCTACCGTGACCGCCGCGCTCGCAAGGGTGACTTCCGGTCGCTCTGGATCCAGCGGATCAACGCGGCTTGCCGCGCCGAGGGGATGACCTACAACCGCTTCATCAACGGCCTCAAGATTGCCGGCGTTGAGGTGGACCGCAAGATCATGGCCGAGCTCGCGGTGAGCGATTCGGTGGCTTTTGCGGCGCTGGTGGCTATCGCCAAGGACAACCAGCCGGCCCAGGCCGCCTGACCGAAGAGGTCTGCAGGCCGGGTCCGCGAGGCGGGCCCGGCCTTCTGCACTACAAAACCGAGGTGGGTGGAAGGAGGCGACGATGACCGTCGCTCCACTAGAACTGCCCGAACCTTCGCAAGCTGTCCTGCGAGCGGCTCGGGCCCTGCAACGTCGCTCCGAACGGGCCGAAGCCGGCAAGTTCCTCGTTGAGGGGCGCCAAGCCGTCCGAGAAGCCCTGCGACTGGACGGTGTCGTCGAGTCGCTGTTCCTGCGCTGGGACGCCGCGCACGGCAACATCGACCTGATCGACGCCGCCACCGAGGCCGGCGTGATCTGCTACGGCCTCAGCGAGCAGAACCTGGCCACGATCACCGACACGGTGACCCCGCAAGGCGTGGTCGCAGTCGCCAAGGCGATCGACGTCCCGCTGAAGCAGGTCCTGCGTAAGCGCAAGAAGAAGGCTGACAAGCCCAAGAAGAAGCATCGCCGCAAGGACGTCTCGCTGGTGGTGATCTGCGCCCAGGTCCGCGACCCGGGCAACGCCGGGACGGTGATCCGCTGTGCGGACGCGTTCGGTGCGGACGCGGTGATCCTCAGCTCCGACTCGGTCGACCTGTACAACCCCAAGACCGTCCGGGCCAGCGTGGGCAGCATCTTCCACCTGCCGGTGGTCGTCGGCGCCGACCTGCCCGAGGCGATCGCGGCCTGTCGAGCCGCGGGGATGCAGATCTTCGCCACCGATGGCGCCGCCGGCACCGACCTGACCGATCTGGACGAGGCGCTGGCCGCGCCGACCGCGTGGGTGATGGGCAACGAGTCCTGGGGCCTGCCGGTGGAGCACCTGGCGCTGGCCGACCAAACCGTGGCCGTGCCCATCTATGGCCAGGCCGAGAGCCTTAACCTGGCTACCGCTGCGGCGGTATGCCTGTATGCAAGTGCGAGCGCGCAGCGCGCATCCAACTGAGGGGAGAGCTGACCATGCCCGGCGGTGCACCGCAGGCTGATCTGAGTCCGGAATCGATCCAGGCAATGGTGGGGCAAGCCCTGGCTGCCTTTGCCGCGGCCCAGACCAGCGCCGAACTGAAGGAGGCGCGGCTGGCGCACAGCTCGGATCGTTCCCCGCTGGCCCTGGCCAACCGCGCGATCGGCACCCTTCCCGGGCCTGAGCGCAAGGAGGCCGGTCAGCGGCTGGGTGCGGCTCGTGCCCAGGTGAACGCGGCGCTGGCCGCCCGTGAAGAGGAACTGGGTGCCGCCGAACTGGCCGGACGCCTGGTGGCCGAACGGGTGGACGTCAGCCTGCCGGTCGAGTTCGGTCCGCAGGGTGCCGCGCACCCGATCACCGCGCTGATCGATCTGATGGGCGATGTCTTCGTGGCCATGGGCTGGGAGATCGCCGAAGGTCCCGAGGCTGAGGGCGAGTGGCTGAACTTCGACGCGCTCAACATCGGCCCCGACCATCCGGCCCGGGGCACCAGCGACACCTTGTTCGTCTCGCCGCTGGAGCAGCACATCGTGCTGCGCACCCACACCTCTCCGGTACAGGCCCGTTCGATGCTGGACCGCGAGCTGCCGATGTACGTGGTCTGCCCGGGCAAGGTCTACCGGGCCGACGAGTTCGACGCCACCCACGTCCCGGTCTTCCACCAGATCGAGGGACTCTGCGTTGACAAGGGCATTTCCTTGGCCCACCTGAAGGGCACCCTGGATCACCTGGCCAAGAGCATGTTCGGTGACGGCATCGAGACTCGGATGCGTCCGCACTACTTCCCGTTCACCGAGCCGTCGGCCGAGGTCGACCTGAAGTGCTTCGTCTGCCGAGGCGCCTCGGTGGGCAACCCGGACGCCCCCTGCCGCACCTGCAAGTCGCAGGGCTGGATCGAGTGGGGCGGCTGCGGCGTGGTGAACCCGCGGGTGCTGGCCGCCTGCGGGATCGACACTGAGGTGTACTCCGGCTTCGCTTTTGGGATGGGCATCGAGCGCACCTTGATGTTCCGCAACAACGCCGCCGACATGCGGGACATGGTCGAGGGTGACGTCCGGTTCAGCCGCTCACTGAAGGGAATGGCACGATGAGGGCCCCACTTGGCTGGCTGCGCGACTACGTCGACCTGCCGCAGGAGATGACCGGGCGCGAGCTCTCCGAGGTGCTGATCCGAGCCGGACTCGAGGTCGAGAACGTCGACCAGGCCGGGTCGGAGCTCAGCGGACCGATCGTGGTGGGCCGGATTCTGGCCTTCGTGGACGAGCCGCAGTCCAACGGCAAGACCATCCGCTGGGTGCAGGTCGACGTCGGCCCCGCCCACAACCAGCCGCACCCGGACTACCCGGACGGCTGCCGCAGCGTGGTCTGTGGCGCCCACAACTTCGCCGTCGGCGACCTGGTCGTGGTCTCGCTGCCCGGCGCCATGCTCACCGGTGGTTTCGCCATCTCCGCTCGCAAGACCTATGGGCATCTGTCCGACGGCATGATCTGCGCCGAGGACGAGCTGGGCATCGGCAACGACCACTCCGGGATCATCATCCTGCCCGCGACCACCGACGACGGCACCCAGCTGAAGCCGGGCGACGATCCGGCCGACGTCCTGCTGATGCGTGACGATGTGCTGGACATCGACGTGAGCCCCGACATCGGCTACTGCCTGAGCATTCGTGGCCTGGCCCGGGAGGCCGCCCAGAACCTGGGCCTGAGCTACCGTGACGTGGTCACCAAGGCCACCCCAGCGGCCACGGCGGCCGGCTACCCGGTCCGGCTCGACGATCCGGCCTGCCCGCTGTTCGTCGGAGTTCGGGTGACCGGTTTCGATCCGAGCGCCCCGACGCCGCGCTGGATGGCTCGGCGCCTGGTGCTGTCCGGGATGCGCTCGATCTCGCTGCCGGTCGACATCACCAACTACGTGATGCTGGAGACCGGTCAGCCGCTGCACGCCTACGACGCCGGCTCGCTGGCCGGCACCATCGTGGTCCGCAAGGCTCGGGCCGGGGAGACCCTGGTCACCTTGGACGGGCAGACCCGGCGCCTGGACGTCGACGACCTGCTGATCACCGATGACAACGGCCCGATCGGCTTGGCCGGTGTCATGGGTGGCGAGTCCACCGAGATGCGCGACACCTCGACCGACGTGCTGATCGAGGCGGCCAGCTTCGACTCGGCGTCGATCTCACGGACTCTGCGCCGCCACAACCTGCCTTCTGAGGCCTCCAAGCGCTTCCACCGGGGTGTGGACCCGCAGGCGGCCTATTCGGCCGCTCATCGGGCTGCTGAGCTGCTGGTGCAGCTGGCCGGGGGCCAGGTGCTGGCCGAGGAGACGGTGGCCGGCGCGGTGCCGTCCGTGCCGTCCCAGGTGATCGCCGCCGACCTGCCCTCGAAGATCCTGGGCACCGAGGTGCCCGCCGACCGGGTGGTCGAGATTCTGCGGGCCAGCGGCTGCCAGGTCGAGGTGGATGGCGACCAACTGCGGCTCGTCCCGCCCAGCTGGCGAGGCGACCTGCGCGACCCATATGACTACGTCGAGGAGGTCGGCCGGAAGATCGGTTTCGACACGATCGCGGCCGTGGTCCCGTCCGCTCCGGTCGGGCGCGGGCTGACCAGGGCGCAGCGAGCCCGGCGAGCCGTGAACGCGGCCGCGGTGGCAGCCGGCTTCGTCGAGGTGCTCACCTTCCCGTTCGGCTCTGCCGAAGATCTGGACCGGATGGGCGTGCCGGCCGATGACCGTCGTCGCAGCCTGGTCCGGTTGGCCAACCCGCTGGCGGAGACTCAGCCGTATCTGCGCACGAGCATGCTGCCCGGCTTGTTCGCGGCCGTGGCCCGCAACACCTCGCGCGGCAACGACGACCTGGCCCTGTTCGAGACCGGCAGCGTCTTCTTTGCCGGTACCGGGGATCCGGCGCCGATTCCGTCGGTGACCCAGCGTCCCAGCGAGGCTGAGCTGGCCGCGATCGCCGCCGCACTTCCCGAGCAGCCACGGATGCTCGGAGCGGTCCTGTGCGGCCAGTGGCGGCGTCCGGGCTGGCAGGGCGACGCGATTCCGGCCGGGTGGCAGCAGGCGCTGGCTCTGGTCGACGTGGCCGCCGGCGCGGTCGGCGTCGAGCTGGTCCGGCGGTCGGCCGAGTACTGGCCCTGGCATCCGGGTCGCTGCGCTGAACTGGTGGTGGCCGGCTCTGTCATCGGTCATGCCGGCGAACTGCATCCGGAGGTGATCAAGGCCTTCGGACTGCCCGAGCGGACCGCGGCGGTGGAGTTCGATCTGGACGCCCTGATCGAGCTGGCGCCTCGCGGCGGTGACATCGTGGCGGTCTCGCCGCACCCGGTCGCGAAGGAAGACGTGGCTCTCGTCGTCCCCACTGAGGTCGCTGTGGCGGACGTCCAGTCGGCTCTGGTCGACGGTGCGGGGGAGCTGCTGGAGTCGATCAGTCTGTTCGATATCTTCACCGGAGCTCAGGTCCCCGCTGGGCATCGTTCGCTGGCGTTCGCCTTGCGCTTCCGGGCACCGGATCGCACGTTGACCGACGCCGAGACGTCTGCGGCCAGGGTGGCGGCGGTGGCCTGCGCTGAGCAGCGGCATGGGGCGGTACTGCGCTCCTTCTAGGCGAGTCTCCTTTCAGCGCCCGTGGACACTGGTCCACGGGCGCTGTTCTTTTTGCCCCCGAATGGGTGGCATCGGGTGGTCCTCTAATGGGTGACAAATGCGATGCCATTTCTATCACCCATTTGGGTGACTAGCCCCCGAATGGGTAACACTCCCTCGGGTGACAAGGGCAAACGATGGATTGATCGCGATCAAGGAATGCCTGGCCCGCGTCAAATAGGGTTGGGTTGAGCGGTGGTGAATTGTGCATTTTCGCGCTATGTTTTACGCAGTCGTCCGATGAGGGGGATTGCGTAGAAGACGAGGATGACTGGCGCCGCAGGGCCGCTCCATCAATCTGGCGGAGCTGAACGGGTGCCCGGTCTGACCGAGCTTCTGGGCTGTGTGCTTCGGCCGGAATCCGCAGGAGGGGGCGGATTCCGGCCGGACCACCGCCGAGGCTCAGCTTCGATGCAGTACATCTGGATGACGAACTGTGACGACGATCACGATCACGGGCGCTCTGCCCGACGATCGGATGGCTGGTCGCGGTGTGCGTGCAGTGACTCGGGAGCCGAGGGGGAGTTCCCGAGTCACCCGCCGCTCCTCTGGGCTTCCCAATGCCCGCATTCGGGTTGGGGGAATGCCAGTTCAAACCGGCTTACGGGCGGTGTCACCCGAAAGAGTGACGCGGTCACCCAAATGGGTGACAATTTCCTCTAGCGATGCCGCGATCGGCAGGATGACAAGCCCGAACGTTGGGTGAAATGTCACAGAGGCTCACTGGTTAGGCCGTTTGTGGAATGTTCGGAAATTGTGACGTTAATGATGGTCGACGCCACTTCGGATGGTTATGATCGTCCCACTGGGGGAGCTGAGCGAGGGCACGCCGCCATGTGCCTGACAAGGGGGCGCCCAAGCGGACAGGGAGGTAGCTGCGGCCAGGGAGCGCGCTACCTCCCTCTTCCATGTCAGCCCGCCGGCCCATCGGCGCCCGGGTTGTTGCCGCAGTAGCTGTGGGTGCGCCGCGGAGCGCTGGTGAGGTGAGGCTGCCACACTGGAGTCATGCGAACTGCGCGCGATATCGAGTGCTGGCTGACCGACATGGACGGAGTCCTGGTTCACGAGAACCAGCCGATCCCCGGTGCGGCGGAGCTGCTCAAGCGCTGGGTGGACACCTCCCGCCGATTCCTGGTGCTGACCAACAACTCCATCTACACCCCGCGTGACCTCTCGGCGCGACTGGCGCTGTCCGGGCTGGTGGTGCCGGAGGAGAACCTGTGGACGTCGGCATTGGCCACGGCGGACTTCCTAGCCGGCCAGCGCGGGGAGAAGACCGCTTTCGTGATCGGTGAAGCCGGGCTGACCACCGCGCTGCATGAGGCGGGCTTCGTGATGACCGAGACCGATCCGGCCTATGTGGTGATGGGGGAGACCCGCAACTACAGCTTCGAGGCGATCACCAAGGCGGTGCGCCTGATCAACGGTGGTGCTCGCTTCATCGTGACCAACCCCGACACCACAGGCCCGTCCGCCGAGGGGCCGCTGCCGGCCACCGGTGCCGTGGCTGCCATGGTGACGGCCGCCACCAACCGGCAGCCCTACGTGGTCGGCAAACCGAACCCGATGATGTTCCGCTCGGCCATGAACCGGATCGAGGCGCACTCGGAGACCACGGCGATGATCGGCGACCGAATGGACACCGACATCGTGGCGGGGATGGAAGCCGGCCTGTTCACGCTGTTGGTGCTGTCCGGAGTGACCAGTCGCGAGGAGATCGAGACCTTCCCGTATCGGCCTTCTCAGGTGATGGAGTCGGTGGCTGATCTGGTCGCGCTGCTCTAGAGGCGCGTCGAGTGGCATAAACATGCCGCGTGTGGCATATTCATGCCTATGACATTCACCGTTGCCGTCGCGGGCGCGACCGGCTATGCCGGCGGTGAGCTGCTGCGGCTGCTGTCCGGCCATCCCGAGGTTGAGATCGGTGCGCTGACTGCGGGTGCAAGCGCCGGGTCGTCGCTGCTCAGCCATCACCAGCATCTGATCACCCTGGCCGACCGCGAGGTGGTCGCGACTACCGCGGAGAACCTGTCCGGGCACGACGTGGTCTTCCTGGCTCTGCCGCACGGTGCGTCGGCCGAGATCGCCGCCCAGCTCGGCCAGGACGTCCTGGTGATCGACGCAGGCGCCGACCACCGGCTGATCGACGCTGAGCAGTGGCGCCGCTTCTACGGCAGCGAACATGCCGGCACCTGGCCCTACGGCCTGCCGGAACTGCCGGGGCAGCGGGACGTCCTCGCGCACACCCAGCGGGTGGCGGTGCCGGGCTGTTATCCGACCGCGGTCACGCTGGCGCTGCTCCCGGCGCTCACGGCCGGACTGGTCAGTGGTGCCGACGTGGTGGCCGTGGCCGCCTCGGGCACCTCCGGCGCAGGGAAGGCCGCCAAGGTGAACCTGATCGGTGCCGAAGTGATGGGTTCGGCCAGCGCCTACGGCGTCGGCGGCGTGCACCGGCACGTCCCGGAGATGCTGCAGAACTTCGCCCGGCTCGGTGCCGCGACCCCCACGATTTCCTTCACCCCGGTGCTGGCCCCGATGGCCCGGGGGATCCTGGCCACCGTCACGGCACCGGTCCCGGCCGGTGTCGGCCTGGCCGAGGTGCGTCAGGCCTACGCCGACGCCTACGCCGGCGAGCCGTTCGTGAGCCTGCTGCCGCAGGGTCTGTGGCCGCAGACCCAGTCGGTGCTCGGCTCCAACGCCGTCCACCTCCAGGTGGCCGTGGACGAGGCCGCCGGACGCCTGGTGGCGGTCTGTGCTCTGGACAACCTGACCAAGGGCACCGCAGGCGGCGCCATTCAGTCGATGAACCTCGCCCTGGGTCTCCCCGAGACCCTCGGCCTGAGCGCAGTAGGAGTGGCACCGTGAGCGTGACCGCAGCCAAGGGCTTCCGGGCCGCCGGTGTGATCGCCGGGATCAAGGCCAGCGGCCGGGCCGATCTGGCCCTGGTCAGCAACCTCGGCCCGCTGCAGGCCGCGGCCGGCGTGTTCACCAGCAACCGCTTCGCGGCTGCACCGGTGCAGTGGTCGCAGCAGGCGATCGCCGACGGGCAGCTGGCCGCCGTGGTTCTCAACTCCGGTGGGGCAAACGCCTGCACCGGCGATGCCGGCTATGCCGACAGCGTCCGCACCGCCGAGCTGGTGGCGGACGCCGTGGGCTGCACGGCCTCGCAGGTGGCGGTCTGCTCGACCGGCCTGATCGGCGTCCGGCTGCCGATGGACGCCGTGGCCACCGGAGTCACCCTGGCTACCGCGGCGCTGGCCGAGGACGGCGGCCCGTCCGCTGCAGCGGCCATCATGACCACCGACACCGTCCCCAAGCAGGCTGCGCACGCCTCTGCGTCCGGCTGGACGGTCGGTGGCATGGCCAAGGGGGCCGGCATGCTGGCTCCGGCGCTGGCCACCATGCTGGTGGTGGTCACCACCGATGCCGTCCTCGACTCCGCGCAGCTGGATACGGCATTGCGGACGGCCACGGCGCTCACCTTCGATCGGGCTGACTCCGACGGCTGCATGTCCACCAACGACACCGTGCTGCTGCTGGCCTCGGGTGCCAGCCAGGTCACTCCGGATGTGGCCGAGTTCACCGCGGCGCTCACCCAGGTCTGCGCCAGCCTGGCGCGCCAGCTGCTCGCCGATGCCGAGGGTGCCTCCCACGACATCGAGGTGCGAGTCACCTCGGCGGCCAGCGAGGCCGACGCCCTGGAGATCGCCAGGTCCGTGGCCCGGAGCAACCTGTTCAAGTGCGCCATCTTCGGCAATGACCCGAACTGGGGACGGGTGCTGGCCGCGGCCGGCACCACGGCGGCCGCCTTCGACCCGGCTGCGGTCGACGTCGCCTTCAACGGGGTCGGGGTCTTCGTGGATGGCCAGCTCGGCGCGGACCGCTCGGCAGTCGACCTGACTGGGCGCGACGTCCTGGTCGAGCTCGCCCTGCATGCCGGGTCGGCCTCGGCGTCGATCTGGACCAATGACCTCACCTACGGCTACGTGAAAGAGAACGCGGAGTACTCGTCATGATCAATGCGGCTGCCAAGGCGTCCATCCTGATCGAAGCCCTGCCGTGGCTGGCCAGCTACGTGGGCAAGACCATGGTGATCAAATACGGCGGCAACGCCATGGTCGACGATGAGCTGAAGGCCGCGTTCGCCGAGGATGTGATCTTCCTGCGCACGGTCGGCGTCAAGCCGGTGGTGGTGCACGGCGGCGGCCCGCAGATCTCGTCCATGCTCAAGCGGCTGGGCATCGCCAGCGAGTTCCGTGGCGGCCTGCGGGTCACCACCCCCGAAGCCATGGACGTGGTCCGGATGGTCCTGATGGGCCAGGTGAACCGGGAACTGGTCGGCCTGCTTAATGCCCGCGGCCCGGTGGCCGTGGGCCTGAGCGGCGAGGACGCCGGCCTGCTCACCGCGGAGCGCAAGGGGATCGAGCTGGACGGTGAGGAGATCGACCTGGGCCTGGTCGGTGAGGTGACCGAGGTGCGTCCGGAGGCCCTGATCGACCTGATCAACGCCGGACGGATTCCGGTGGTGGCCACGGTGGCTCCCGATGACGAGGGCCAGGTCTACAACGTCAACGCCGACACCGCGGCCGGGGCGCTGGCCGCAGCGCTGGACGCCGACCGGCTGGTCGTGCTCACCGACGTGGCCGGGCTCTACGCCGACTGGCCGAACTCGACCGAGGTGATCCGCCAGATCAGCACCAGTGAGCTCGAGCTGCTGCTGCCGTCCTTGGCATCGGGGATGATCCCGAAGATGGAGGCCTGCCTGAAAGCGGTCCAGGCCGGAGTGCCCAAGGCCACCGTGATCGACGGACGAGTGCCGCACTCGCTGCTGCTGGAAATGTTCACTGACGAGGGGATCGGCACCATGGTGCGCGATCAGGAGGATGCATTGTGACGATCAGTCCGACCGGCTCTCAGGCCGAGCTCGCCGAACGGCACAGTCACGTCCTGATGAGGAACCTGGGCACTCCGCTGCGGGTCTTCGTCCGGGGCGAGGGCTCTTATCTGTGGGATGCCGACGGCAACCGCTACCTGGATCTGCTGGCCGGCATCGCCGTGAACGCCCTGGGCCACGCCCATCCGCAGGTGCTGGGCGCGATCTCGGCGCAGCTGTCCACCCTCGGCCAGGTCTCCAACTACTTCGCCACCCCCACCCAGATTGGGCTGGCCGAGCGGCTGGCCGCCATGGCGACCGTCAACGCGCCCGAGCGGTCGGCCCGGGTCTTCCTGTGTAACTCCGGCACCGAGGCCAACGAGGCCGGCTTCAAGCTGGCCCGGCTGACCGGGCGTCCGCGGATCATCGCCATGGAGGGCGCCTTCCACGGGCGGACCATGGGGGCCTTGGCGATCACCGCCAATCCGGCCTATCGGGCTCCGTTCGAGCCGCTGCCCGGCGGAGTGACCTTCGTCCCCTACGGTGACGTGGACGCCCTTGCCGCCGAGCTGGACGAGACCGTGGCCGCCGTGGTGATCGAGCCGATCCAGGGCGAGAACGGCGTGGTCGATCCGGGCGTGGACTTCTTGGCCAAGGCCAGGGAGCTGACCACGGCCACCGGGACGCTGCTGTGGCTGGACGAGATCCAGACCGGCATCGGGCGCTGCGGGGACTGGCTGGCCAGCACTTCGTCCGGCATCTGTGCGGACATCGTCACCCTGGCCAAGGGCCTGGGCAACGGCTTCCCGATCGGCGCCTGCGTGGCCACCGGGGCGGCCGCCGAGCTGTTCGGGCCGGGTGCTCACGGCAGCACCTTCGGAGGCAACCCAGTGGCGGCAGCAGCCGGCCTGGCCGTGCTGTCGATCATCGAGCGGGACGGGCTGCTGGCCCACGTCCGCGAGGTGGGTGACCGGTTCGCCGCGGCCATCACGGCCCTGAACCATCCGCTGATCGCCCAGGTCCGGGGACGGGGTCTGTTGCGCGGGGTGGTGCTGACTCGGCCGGTGGCCCCGGCTGTGGCCGCAGCCGCCCTGGATGGCGGCTTCGTGATCAACGCGCCGCGTCCCAACGTGTTGCGGATCGCCCCGCCGCTGAACGTCACCGCAGATCAGTTGGACGGCTTCGTGGCCGCTCTGCCCGGCTTCCTGGATCAGCCATGAGCGAGCCGGCCCGCAGTCCGCTGTCGAAGTCGGCCCGGCAGTCCCGGATCGCCGAGCTGATCGAGCGCGAGCCGATCGCCTCCCAGGCGGATCTGGCGACTCGGCTGGCCGAGTCGGGGATCGCGGTCCATCAGGGCACGCTGAGCAAGGATCTGCTCGAGCTCGGTGCCGTCCGGGTGCGCACCTCGGTCGGCGGCTTCGCCTACGCCCTGTCGGCCGGTGAGCACGGCCCGGGCAGCCCCGGGGCGCTGGCCCGGCTGAGTCGGCTCTGCGGTGAGCTGCTGTTGTCGGCCGAAGGCTCGGCGAACCTGTGCGTCCTGCACACCCCGCCGGGCGCCGCCCAGTACTTCGCCTCGGCCATCGATAGGGTCGGCTGGACGAGTGCGTTGGGCACCATCGCCGGCGACGACACCGTCGTGGTGATCACCCGAGACCCGCTCGGCGGCGCGGCCATGGCCGAGTCGCTGCTGAACCTGCACACACCCTGAGGAGATGCCTGAGATGAGTGGAGCCACACCGGCCGGACAGCTGTGGGGCGGCAGGTTCGCCGGCGGTCCGGCTGAGGCCATGTTCGCGTTGAGCAAGTCGACTCAGTTCGACTGGCGGCTGGCCCGGTTCGACCTGGCCGGCTCAAAGGCCCACGCCAAGGCGCTGCACGCCGCCGACCTGCTCACCGCCGACGAGCTGGACGCCATGCTGGCCGGCCTGGACGAGCTGGACGCACGGGTGGCCTCCGGTCAGCTCCAGCCGGCCGACACCGACGAGGACGTCCACGGCGCCCTGGAACGGGCCTTGATCGAACTGGTCGGCCCCGAGCTCGGCGGACGCCTGCGCGCCGGCCGATCCCGCAACGACCAGATCGCCACCCTGATCCGCAGCTACCTGCGAGCGGCCAACCAGGTGCTGACCGCGGACGTGGCCGATCTGATCGGGGCGCTGGCCGCGCAGGCCGAGGCGAACCTCGGCGCCATCATGCCGGGCCGAACCCACCTGCAGTCGGCACAGCCGATCTTGCTCAGCCACCACCTGCTGGCCCACGCCTGGCCGCTGGTCCGCGATCTGCAGCGGCTGGCCGATCTGGATCGGCGGCTGGCGATCAGCCCCTACGGCTCGGGAGCGCTGGCCGGCACCTCGCTGGGCCTGGACCCGCTGCTGGTGGCGGCCGAACTGGGGTTCGCCGGGTCGGTGGCCAACAGCATCGACGGCACCGCGTCACGGGATCTGGTCGCCGAGCAGGCCTATGTGCTGGCCCAGATCGGGGTGGACCTGTCCCGGCTGAGCGAGGACGTGATCTTGTGGTGCACGGCCGAGTTCGGCTTCGCCCGACTGGCCGACGCCTGGTCGACCGGCTCCAGCATCATGCCGCAGAAGAAGAACCCCGATGTCGCCGAACTGGCTCGAGGCAAGGCCGGACGCCTGATCGGCAATCTCAGCGGCCTGCTGGCCACCTGCAAGGGCCTGCCGCTGGCCTACAACCGTGACCTGCAAGAGGACAAAGAGCCGGTCTTCGACTCCCTGGATCAGCTGCGGGTGCTGCTGCCGGCCGTGACCGGGATGGTGGCCACTCTGACCTTTGACCACGAGCGGATGGCCGCCCAGGCCACCAAGGGCTTCTCGCTGGCCACCGACGTGGCCGACTGGCTGGTCCGCCAGCGCGTCCCGTTCGCCCGGGCACACGAGATCGCCGGTGCGGCCGTGCGCTTCTGTGAGACGCACGATCAGGAGCTTTCCGACCTCACTGAGGGACAGCTGGCCGAGATCTCGCCAGACCTGAATCTCGGGCTGCTGAGCGTGCTCACGGCGGCCGGCTCAGTGGCGTCCCGCAATGGACGCGGCGGTACCGCCGTCGAGGCCGTGCAGGCCCAGTTGGCCGAGCTGCGAGCCGTCCTGGCTGAGCTGAGCTAGGCCTCGGCGGCCGGTCGGACGATCCCGTGGTCGAAGGCGATCACAACCAGCTGGGCCCGGTCCCGGGCACCGAGCTTGTAGAGCAGACGGCTCACGTGGGTCTTGGTGGTCGCGTAGCTGATCACCAGGCGCTCGCTGATCTCGGCATTGCTCAGCCCTGCCGCAACCGCCCGCAGCACCTCGAGCTCGCGTTCGGTCAGCTGATCCAGATCGCCACCGTCGCTCGGCGCGACAGTGCTGCGCCGGAACTCCTCGATCAGCCGGCGGGTGGCCCGCGGAGCCAGCAGTGCCTCGCCGGACGCCACCGTGCGGATGGCGTCCAGCAGGCGCTGCGGCTCGGTGTCCTTGGGCAGGAAGCCACTGGCTCCGGCGCGTAGCGCGGCGAAGACGTTCTCATCGTGGTCGAAGGTGGTCAGGATCAGGATCCGGGTGTCTGCGCTGTCCGGGTCGGCGGCCAGCCGTCGGGTCGCCTCCAGTCCGTCGATGCCGGGCATCCGGATGTCCATCAGCAGGACGTCCGGGTGCTGCTGGCGAGCCAGCTGAACCGCGGCCAGTCCGTCCGCGGCATCCCCGACCACCTCGAAGCCGGGCTCGTGGCTCAGCAGAACCGCCAGGCCGCTGCGAATCAGCGCCTCGTCATCGGCAATGCCCACTCTGATCACTGTCCGGCCTCCTCCGGTCGCGGGATCTCGGCCAGCACGCGGTAGCCGCCACCGGGCAGATTGCCCGCCTCCAGCCGTCCGCCCCAGACCGCGATCCGCTCTCTCATGCCGACCTGGCCACCACCCTCGACGGCGTCAGTTGGGGCGCCCTGACCCTGGTCGGTGACGACCAGGGTGAGCCGGTCCGGGTCGAACCCCACCCGAACCTCGGCCCGGTCGGTGCCACTGTGCCGCATCACGTTAGTCAGTGACTCCTGCAGCACCCGGTAGCAGGTCAGGCCCAGGGCCGGGCTGAGCGGCCACGGTTCGCCGTCCCGGACGACGTCCACGCCGACGCCGGCCGCGCCGGCCTGGGCCACCAGATGGTCCAGCTCGTTCAGGGTCGGGTTGGGGGCATTGTCGTCACCGGGGTTGCGCAGAGCACCGAGCAGCTGGCGAACCTCGTGCAGCGAGCTGCGGCTGCGCTCGGCGATGGCCGTCAGCGCATCCTGGGCGGCCTGGGGGTCATCGATCGCGACCCGGGCACCGACGCCGGCCTGCAAGGCGATGGCGCCGAGGCTGTGGCCGACCACGTCATGCAGCTCCCTGGCGATCCGCAGTCGCTCCTGGTTCACCGCATTCCGGCTGGCCTCGACCTTGGCCCGCTCGGCAAGTTCGGCGCGCTCGGCCAGCAGAGCCGAGGCTCGGCGCTGTGCCTGGCCGGCCCGGCCCAGGGCGAACATGCCGACGAACAACGCGATGTTGGTGATCGCCTCCGGCCACGACATCCGTCCGGGGAGGGCGGCGACCAGGCCGATCAGGGCGGCACAGAAGACGGCGGCCAGGGCAGTGATCCGCGCACTGCGCTGGGCCGCGACCGAGTAGGCGGCCAGGAACAGGGCCGAGCCGACCACCGGAGTGCCATAGCCGAGCAGGAGCAGCGCCACGACGGCCGAGCCGGAGACCAGCAGCACGGTCAGCGGCAGGATCCGCCGTGCCGCGAAGGGAACGGTCGCGATCAGCAGCAACACCAGCTGCAGCCCGGAGATGGTCGGATGCAGGGAGAACGCGATGGCAATGGTGACTGCCAGCAGCAAGCCGAGCGCCAGGATGCCGTCCAGCAGCCAGGGACGGTCCTCGTCCAGCCGCTGCAGGGCGCGCCAGGTTCTCACCGGTCAAGCTTGGCAAGGCTGCGGGCGCGCCGCCAACGTTCCCGAGAATGATCCGGTCGTCATTCTCCAGACCGACCCCGCCCGAGTGTGTGGCCCCTAGATGGACGGAGAAGACCGTTCCGCGGCCGGACGCCGTCCCGGGCGTCGGCCGACAGGCTGATGGCCATGACTCCTCAGACTGCTCGTCCCGTGCCGGAGCGGATCGCCCGGTTGATCCTCGCCGCGCTGGTGGGCGGTGTCTTCGCCGCGCTGTGGGCGGTGATCGAGCCGCGCGGCCCGGTCACTGGAGTGCAGGCCGTGGCCATGATGGCTAGTGCACTGGTCACCGGCTGGTTATCCGGCCGGGTGGCCGAGTCGCGGCTGGCCGTGCTGATCGTCCCGCTCGCACACGTGGTCACCTTCGAACTGGTCCGAACGTCCTGCCCACTGCCCACGGCCGGTGCCGCACCGTCGGGGACAGCCTTCGGCCTGGTCGCCTTCGCGCTGGGTCGGCTGGTTCCCTGGCTGCTGGCCGTGGTCCCGTTGGCCCTGGGTGCGGGCTGGGGTGCCCGCCGGCTCGCGCTGCGGCGGCGGTGGGCACTGCTGGCCGCCAGCACCGCACTGGCCGTCCTTGCCGGTTGGCTGCTGATCCCGCCCGCGGCCGCAGAGGTCGGCGCTCCGGGCGGCTTCGCCGAACTTGTCCAGGTGGAGCTGGGTGGCCATCGGCAGTGGATCCAGGTGCGTGGCACCAACCGCACCAACCCGGTGGTGCTGTACCTCAGCGGTGGCCCGGGGCAGAGCGATCAGGCCTTCTCACGGGTGCTGCTGGAACCGCTGCTCGGCGAGATCACCCTGGTCAGCTGGGATCAGCGCGGCACTGGTAAGTCCTATCCAGGGCTGGACCAAGCCAGCCTCACCCCCGACCGGGCGGTCGGCGATGTGGTCGAGTTGGCCCAGTTCCTGGCCGAACGCTTCGGTCAGCGCAAGATCGTCCTGCTCGGGGAGTCCTGGGGAAGCCTGCTCGCCGTACTGGCAGTTCAGCGGGCACCGCAGCTGTTCTCGGCCTACCTGGGCAGCGGTCAGATGGTCGACGTCCTGGCGACCGATCAGGCGATCTACGACGACCTCGCTGCGCTGGCCGGACGTACCGGGGACGCCGAACTGGCCGCGCAACTGGCACGGCTCGGCCGTCCGCCTTATCGCAGTGTCTTCGACTACGGCGAGATCATGCTTCGGTATCCGCTCCTGGAGGGCCCCTACACCCCGCCGGCCGGCTACCGGACACGTGCCAGCCAGGGCGGCGTCGGTCCGCTGGGCGTGCTGGGCGTCGAGTACGCACCGATCGAGAAGCTCAACGTCGTCCGCGGCCTGCTGGACATGTTCTCGGTGATGTACCCGCAGCTCCAGTCGATCGACCTGCGCCAGTCGGCGACCGAGCTCGAGGTGCCGGTGTTCATCCTGTGCGGCGATCACGAGCTGGAAGCCCGTACCGGTCCGGCTCGGGAGTGGTTCGCCACGCTCACCGCACCGACCAAGCGCTGGTACCAGCTGCCCGACGCCGGCCACTCGGTGGCCTTCGAGCAGGCCGAGGAACTCGGACGCATCCTGCGCGAGGATGTTCCCCGGCGGTGAGTCTCGCGGCGGGCACTACGCTTAGCGACCGTGAATGCGCTACTCGACGAACTGACCTGGCGGGGCTTCATCGCCCACTCCACCGACCCGGAGGCCCTGGCGGCCACCCTGGACGCAGGCCAGGTGAAGTCCTATGTGGGCTTCGATCCGACGGCGCCGAGCATCCACATGGGAAACCTGGTGCAGCTGATGCTGTCGCGGCGCCTGCAGGCCGCCGGGCACCGTCCGTTCCTGCTGGTGGGTGGATCGACCGGACTGATCGGCGATCCCAAGCAGTCCAGTGAGCGGAACCTCAACCCCAAGGACTTGGTCCACGAGTGGGTGGAGCGGATCCGGTCCCAAGTGAGCAAGTTCGTCGATTTCGACGGGCCGGCAGCGGCGACGGTGGTCAACAACTACGACTGGACGGTCGAGCTGAACACCCTGGACTTCCTTCGGGATATCGGCAAGCACTTCAGCGTGAACCGGATGCTGGACCGCGAGGTGATCAAGGCCCGACTCGAGTCGGGGATCTCCTACACGGAGTTCTCCTACGTGCTGCTGCAATCGCTGGATTTCCTGGAGCTCTACAAGCGGCACGGAGTCACCATGCAGACCGGGGGCTCCGACCAGTGGGGCAACCTGACTGCGGGGGTGGAACTGATCCGCCGATCGGTGGGCGGCCGGGCGCACGCGCTGGCCACTCCGCTGCTGACCAAGTCCGATGGGACCAAGTTCGGCAAGACCGAGTCCGGGACGGTCTGGCTGGATCCGGCCATGACCAGCCCCTACGCCTTCCACCAGTTCTTCTTGAACGCGGAGGACTCGATGGTCGGCAGTTACCTGCGGATCTTCTCCGAGCGCAGCCGGGAAGAGCTGGACGATCTGATCCGGCAGAGCCAGGAGGCGCCGCACCTGAGGGCAGCCCAGCGGGCGCTGGCCGACGACATCACCGACCTGGTGCACTCACCGGCCGAACGCAAGGCGGCTAGTGACGCCGCTGCGGCCATCTTCGGCAGGGGAGAGCTGCACGACCTGCCGGAAGGCGTTCTGGCGGCCGTCTGGCGCGAACTGGGGGCGATCCAGCTCGAACCGGGCGCCGAGCTCCCGGCTGTGGTGGACGTCCTGGTAGCTGCCGGAGTGGTCCCCAGTCGCTCGGCGGCCCGTCGGGCCATCGACGAGGGTGGGGCCTACCTGAACAACCAGAAGGTGACCAATCCGGATCAGTTGGTCGACGAGGCCGACGTCCTGGCCGGCGGGCACCTGATCGTCCGCCGTGGCAAGAAGACGGTGGGAGCAGTCGTCATCAAGCGTTAGGCCCAGTCAGGGGCATGACACGCCCGGGGGTTTCGTCCGATTTGACCCACCCCCGGGCCTCGCGTAATGTTCATTGAGCGTTGCCGGTGACACGGACGGGGCAGAGAAAATCTGAACCGGACGAACCGGAACGCCGAACCCAAACAAGCAGCAACGGATGCGGTGTGTCTTCATGCCAGAAGTCATCAAGTCCGGTCAACTGTCGCGGATGGGATCGGGGTCTGGATGCCGGTTCGACAAGCGGTTAAGGGCCTAGTAAAGTAAGTCGAGTTGCCCCGAGCGACGGTGAGAGCCGAAGCGAGGAGCGCACCCGAAACTTGAGAACTCAACAGCGTGCTTTAAAAGTCAATGCACAATAATGCACTCTTCGGAGTGCGAACAAAACCCCGACCGGGGCAGTGATGCGAAAGCTGATGTGTCTCGGACGGATTCCTTTGATTATTGATACAGACCAGTATTGGTCTGCGTCAGAATCGAACTGAAGTTGACGGTTATTGGGCCTTAAAGCCCTCACCGAAAGTTTTCAACGGAGAGTTTGATCCTGGCTCAGGACGAACGCTGGCGGCGTGCTTAACACATGCAAGTCGAACGGTGAAGGGAGCTTGCTCCTGGATCAGTGGCGAACGGGTGAGTAACACGTGAGCAACCTACCCTTGACTCTGGGATAACAGTTGGAAACAGCTGCTAATACCGGATACGACCCCGGCGGGCATCTGCTGGGGTGGAAAGCTCCGACGGTCAAGGATGGGCTCGCGGCCTATCAGCTTGTTGGTGAGGTGACGGCTCACCAAGGCGACGACGGGTAGCCGGCCTGAGAGGGCGACCGGCCACACTGGGACTGAGATACGGCCCAGACTCCTACGGGAGGCAGCAGTGGGGAATATTGCACAATGGGCGAAAGCCTGATGCAGCAACGCCGCGTGCGGGATGACGGCCTTCGGGTTGTAAACCGCTTTCAGCAGGGACGAAGGGTTTCTGACGGTACCTGCAGAAGAAGCACCGGCTAACTACGTGCCAGCAGCCGCGGTGATACGTAGGGTGCGAGCGTTGTCCGGAATTATTGGGCGTAAAGAGCTTGTAGGCGGTTCGTTGCGTCGGAAGTGAAAACTCAGGGCTTAACCCTGAGCCTGCTTTCGATACGGGCGGACTTGAGGGATGTAGGGGAGAACGGAATTCCTGGTGGAGCGGTGGAATGCGCAGATATCAGGAGGAACACCAGTGGCGAAGGCGGTTCTCTGGACATTTCCTGACGCTGAGAAGCGAAAGCGTGGGGAGCAAACAGGCTTAGATACCCTGGTAGTCCACGCCGTAAACGGTGGGCACTAGGTGTGGGATCCATTCCACGGATTCCGTGCCGAAGCTAACGCATTAAGTGCCCCGCCTGGGGAGTACGGCCGCAAGGCTAAAACTCAAAGGAATTGACGGGGGCCCGCACAAGCGGCGGAGCATGCGGATTAATTCGATGCAACGCGAAGAACCTTACCTGGGTTTGACATATACCGGAAACATCTGGAGACAGGTGCCCCGCAAGGTCGGTATACAGGTGGTGCATGGCTGTCGTCAGCTCGTGTCGTGAGATGTTGGGTTAAGTCCCGCAACGAGCGCAACCCTCGTTCTATGTTGCCAGCGGTTCGGCCGGGAACTCATAGAAGACTGCCGGGGTCAACTCGGAGGAAGGTGGGGATGACGTCAAGTCATCATGCCCCTTATGTCCAGGGCTTCACGCATGCTACAATGGCTGGTACAAAGGGCTGCAATACCGCAAGGTGGAGCGAATCCCATAAAGCCAGTCTCAGTTCGGATTGGGGTCTGCAACTCGACCCCATGAAGTCGGAGTCGCTAGTAATCGCAGATCAGCAACGCTGCGGTGAATACGTTCCCGGGCCTTGTACACACCGCCCGTCAAGTCATGAAAGTCGGTAACACCCGAAGCCGGTGGCCTAACCCTTGTGGAGGGAGCCGTCGAAGGTGGGACCGGTAATTAGGACTAAGTCGTAACAAGGTAGCCGTACCGGAAGGTGCGGCTGGATCACCTCCTTTCTAAGGAGCTATTGGCAGGCGTAATCAACCTGTCCAGCGCCTTCCGTTCCATCGCATACGTCGGTGGCGGGGGCAAGCACCTCAGTGGAACATTGACCATTAAGTTCGTGTACACCCATTCGTCAGTACGGTCGTCGGTTCGCCGGCGGAGTGGAACCTCGGATGCCGTTGAACGAACCCAAAGCACGCTGTTGGGCCCTGAAGGGTCGGTTGCCTAGCAACAAGCCTTCAACGCGGACCAGCTATGACGAGCCTCACGGCACGGCGTACCTGGGCCCGCCCGTTTCTTGAGAACTGCACAGTGGACGCGAGCATCTTTGTAGTGAAATAACAAGCTACTAAGGGCAATCGGTGGATGCCTAGGCATCAAGAGCCGATGAAGGACGTTGTAACCTGCGATAAGCCCCGGGGAGCTGGTAAACGAGCTTCGATCCGGGGATCTCCGAATAGGGAAACCTCGAAAGAAACCGGAGTAATGTCCGGCGACCTCTACCTGAACACATAGGGTAGTTGGAGGGAACGTGGGGAAGTGAAACATCTCAGTACCCACAGGAAAAGAAAACAACCGTGATTCCGTAAGTAGTGGCGAGCGAACGCGGAAGAGGCCAAACCTCGCATGTGTGATAGCTAACAGGCGTTGCATGCTGGGTGTTGTGGGGCCATTCAGACCGGGCTGTTAACCGGTCAGGGAGTCAAAAAAGATCAATGAAGTCGAAGGAACTGGGAAGTTCCGGCACAGAAGGTAATACCCCTGTAGACGTAAGTTGATCTCTCCCGAGTGTCACCCCAAGTAATGCGGAACCCCTGAAATTCCGCATGAATCTGGCGGGACCACCCGTTAAGCCTAAATACTCCTTGATGACCGATAGCGGACAAGTACCGTGAGGGAAAGGTGAAAAGTACCCCGGGAGGGGAGTGAAATAGTACCTGAAACCGATTGCCTACAATCCGTCGGAGCCTGCAAGGGTGACGGCGTGCCTTTTGAAGAATGAGCCTGCGAGTTAGTGGTACGTGGCGAGGTTAACCCGTGTGGGGAAGCCGTAGCGAAAGCAAGTCCGAATAGGGCGATTTAGTCGCGTGCTCTAGACCCGAAGCGTAGTGATCTATCCATGGCCAGGGTGAAGCGACGGTAAGACGTCGTGGAGGCCCGAACCCACTTGGGTTGAAAACCGAGGGGATGAGCTGTGGATAGGGGTGAAAGGCCAATCAAACTACGTGATAGCTGGTTCTCCCCGAAATGCATATAGGTGCAGCGTCGCGTGTTTCTTACCGGAGGTAGAGCACTGGATGGTCTAGGGGGCCCACAAGCTTACCGAAATCAGCCAAACTCCGAATGCCGGTAAGTGAGAGCGCGGCAGTGAGACTGTGGGGGATAAGCTTCATAGTCGAGAGGGAAACAGCCCAGATCATCAGCTAAGGCCCCTAAGAGATTGCTAAGTGGAAAAGGATGTGAAGTTGCATAGACAACCAGGAGGTTGGCTTGGAAGCAGCCACCCTTGAAAGAGTGCGTAATAGCTCACTGGTCAAGTGATTTTGCGCCGACAATGTAGCGGGGCTCAAGCAATCCGCCGAAGCTGTGGCATTCGCGTAATAGCCAGGCCCTCGTGGTCCAGGCGCGCGGATGGGTAGGGGAGCGTCGTGTGCGCGGTGAAGCGGCGGGGTGACCCAGCCGTGGAGAGCACACGAGTGAGAATGCAGGCATGAGTAGCGAATGACGGGTGAGAAACCCGTCCGCCGAATATCCAAGGGTTCCAGGGTCAAGCTAATCTGCCCTGGGTAAGTCGGGACCTAAGGCGAGGCCGACAGGCGTAGTCGATGGACAACGGGTTGATATTCCCGTACCGGCGAAACAACGACCCTGCCGAGGCGAGCAATGCTAAACACGCGAGGTTGTCGGAGGACTTCGGTCCGAGGTCAACTAAGTCTGTGACCCAAGCTTGTATTAGGTAAGCTGCGGAGGGACGCAGGAAGGTAGCCCAACCCGGGCGATGGTTGTCCCGGGCTAAGTGCGTAGGGCGAGGTGTAGGCAAATCCGCACCTCATTAAGCCTGAGACATGACGGCGAGGTAGTCGTTCTTCGACTGCTGAAGTGGGTGATCCTATGCTGCCTAGAAAATCTTCGTGAGCGAGTTGTTAGCCGCCCGTACCCTAAACCGACACAGGTGGATAGGTAGAGAATACCAAGGCGATCGAGAGAATCGTGGTGAAGGAACTCGGCAAAATACCCCCGTAACTTCGGGATAAGGGGGACCTGATGTGTTAAGGCTCTTGCAGCTGGACGCACTGACGGTCGCAGAGACCAGGCCCAAGCGACTGTTTACTAAAAACACAGGTCCGTGCCAAGTTGAAAGACGATGTATACGGACTGACTCCTGCCCGGTGCTGGAAGGTTAAGGGGAAGTGTCAGCGCAAGCGAAGCACCGAACTTAAGCCCCAGTAAACGGCGGTGGTAACTATAACCATCCTAAGGTAGCGAAATTCCTTGTCGGGTAAGTTCCGACCTGCACGAATGGAGTAACGATTTGGGCGCTGTCTCCACCACGAACTCGGCGAAATTGCATTACGAGTAAAGATGCTCGTTACGCGCAGCAGGACGGAAAGACCCCGGGACCTTTACTATAGTTTGGTATTGGTGTTCGGTACAGCTTGTGTAGGATAGGTGGGAGACTTTGAAGCAGGGACGCCAGTTCTTGTGGAGTCAACGTTGAAATACCACTCTGGCTGTTCTGGATATCTAACCTAGGTCCATTATCTGGATCAGGGACAGTGCCTGATGGGTAGTTTGACTGGGGCGGTCGCCTCCCAAAGAGTAACGGAGGCGCCCAAAGGTTCCCTCAGCCTGGTTGGCAATCAGGTGTTGAGTGTAAGTGCACAAGGGAGCTTGACTGTGAGAGGGACACCTCAAGCAGGGACGAAAGTCGGGACTAGTGATCTGACGGTGGCATGTGGAAGCGCCGTCACTCAACGGATAAAAGGTACCCCGGGGATAACAGGCTGATCTTGCCCGAGCGTCCATAGCGACGGCATGGTTTGGCACCTCGATGTCGGCTCGTCGCATCCTGGGGCTGGAGTCGGTCCCAAGGGTTGGGCTGTTCGCCCATTAAAGCGGCACGCGAGCTGGGTTTAGAACGTCGTGAGACAGTTCGGTCCCTATCCGCTGCGCGCGTAGGAATCTTGAGAGAGGCTGTCCTTAGTACGAGAGGACCGGGACGGACAAACCTCTGGTGTGCCAGTTGTTCTGCCAAGGGCACGGCTGGTTGGCTACGTTTGGAAGTGATAACCGCTGAAAGCATCTAAGCGGGAAGCACGTCTCAAGATGAGGATTCCCACAGAGTTAATCTGGTAAGGCCCCCGGAAGACCACCGGGTTGATAGGTCGGATGTGGAAGTGCAGCAATGCATGGAGCTGACCGATACTAATAGGCCGAGGGCTTGTTACCTACAAAGATGTTACGCGTCCACTGTGCGGTTCCCGAGTAACGGTCGGGGCCTCCCGAAAGGTGAGGCCTGCCACAACTCCATAGAGTTTCGGTGATCATGGCGAGAGGGAAACGCCCGGCTCCATTCCGAACCCGGAAGCTAAGCCTCTCAGCGCCGATGGTACTGCAGGTGGGAACCTGTGGGAGAGTAGGACGTCGCCGGACATACAAACACCCCCGCGAAGCTTCGGTTTCGCGGGGGTGTTGTGGTTTTACGGTATTTTGCAGACAGAAGATGAACTGTCGCCGGTCCTGGGGGATGGCGAACCGGGTTTCACATACCTGGGCCGTACTCGGCTGTGGGATCGACGGCGCTCGCGTTGCTCAGCAGGCGCGGGTGAGTGTGCGGGCCTGTTCAGCCTCTGATGTCGAACCCCCGTGGGCCCGGCCTGTGCAGACCGCTTCGGGCCGCCGCCTCGGCGCTGGCCTGGACGGACACGACTCGGCTGGGCTGGACGCACCCGTGCCCCTTCCGCATCCTTGGGCACGGTGGTTGCTCTCGAGATGAGCGAGGGGGCCTTGTGGCGACGAGGTCGAGACCCGGGCTCGTAGCGCCGAGTGGCGACGCCGCTCGATTCGATGTGATCCTGTATTTGAAGATCTTCGTTGTCCACTTGTGCTTCTCCGACTCCGTCTCGCCGACGGCCATATGTGCTGGCTCGTCAGCGGCGCAGGGAGTCCGCTCGCTGCGGGCGTGCCGGCCGTGGAGCCCTTCACCGTTCGACCGATCTCGCGGCGGCACGTGGATGAAGCGGAGCAGGTGCGGATCACTCACAATGCGAGCCGGCGGTAACGGTCTGACCGTGATGGCCAGGCTCGCGGCGACGCCGCCTCGAGTCGGGCAGCGGCTCGGACTCATGTCCGGTCGACGGCGCGTCCACACCAAGGCCGGCGTCCATGACGCAGCCTTCGAAGACCCGCGGCCGCAAGGACATGTGGCCACCGGGAGGCTGGACTCAGCCACCGCTGCGGATTGGCTCGCTGGTCGAGCGACAGCCTCGCACCGAGCTGCCCGCGGATCGGGCGAGGCGCCAGTGAGTCTGCGTCACAGTCCAGCCAGGACCCCCCACGACACCCATACGGCCTGCTGGTTCGTGGAAGCGGCCGTGCCCGGGCATCCATGGGGACTTCGGCGGCACCGCCGGCCCTGGGCGACGCGGCACCAGGGAGAACACAAACGGATTGCTGCGCCAGAGCCTCCGGAAGTAGACCGATCTTGTTTTTGCACGCCTCTGCCGGCCTCGGCCGTATCGAGCTCGAGGTCAACCGAAGACCCTGCACAGCCCTCGGACGTATCGAGCTCGAGCTCAACCGAAGACCCTGCACAGCCCTAGGCGCCGCAGCCCCGTCGAGTTGTTCAACGTCCTGCTGACCTCGCCGAACAGCGCGCCGTTGCGATGGTCGCTGGAGATCACGGCGGGCCGCCGCTGGCCTGGCCTGCGACTATCGTCCACTCCCCGCGACGAGCTCACCACGGAAGACCATGTACGGACGCAGGGGCCACAGTTCCGGCTCGCGAGCGGCAGGCCTGGGTCGGCTCCCTTCCGAGAGGACGACCCTCCCGCGCCAGGCGTCCCGACCACGCGATCGGCGAGGCGGATCGGGCTGGTGGCGACGCACAAAGGATGTCCGGGCCGCGGTCCGTAAGCGGCCGATTCGCATCCTCGGAGCAAGTTGGGTAAAGTACGTCGTCCTGCCGCAAGCAACAGGCCCGAGGTGTTGGGGCCGAGTGGGCAGGAGGGTCTGGATGCCGGTTTGACAAGCGGTTAAGGGCCTAGTAAAGTAAGTCGAGTTGCCCCGAGCGACGGTGAGAGCCGAAGCGAGGAGCGCACCCGAAACTTGAGAACTCAACAGCGTGCTTTAAAAGTCAATGCACAATAATGCACTCTTCGGAGTGCGAACAAAACCCCGACCGGGGCAGTGATGCGAAAGCTGATGTGTCTCGGACGGATTCCTTTGATTATTGATACAGACCAGTATTGGTCTGCGTCAGAATCGAACTGAAGTTGACGGTTATTGGGCCTTAAAGCCCTCACCGAAAGTTTTCAACGGAGAGTTTGATCCTGGCTCAGGACGAACGCTGGCGGCGTGCTTAACACATGCAAGTCGAACGGTGAAGGGAGCTTGCTCCTGGATCAGTGGCGAACGGGTGAGTAACACGTGAGCAACCTACCCTTGACTCTGGGATAACAGTTGGAAACAGCTGCTAATACCGGATACGACCCCGGCGGGCATCTGCTGGGGTGGAAAGCTCCGACGGTCAAGGATGGGCTCGCGGCCTATCAGCTTGTTGGTGAGGTGACGGCTCACCAAGGCGACGACGGGTAGCCGGCCTGAGAGGGCGACCGGCCACACTGGGACTGAGATACGGCCCAGACTCCTACGGGAGGCAGCAGTGGGGAATATTGCACAATGGGCGAAAGCCTGATGCAGCAACGCCGCGTGCGGGATGACGGCCTTCGGGTTGTAAACCGCTTTCAGCAGGGACGAAGGGTTTCTGACGGTACCTGCAGAAGAAGCACCGGCTAACTACGTGCCAGCAGCCGCGGTGATACGTAGGGTGCGAGCGTTGTCCGGAATTATTGGGCGTAAAGAGCTTGTAGGCGGTTCGTTGCGTCGGAAGTGAAAACTCAGGGCTTAACCCTGAGCCTGCTTTCGATACGGGCGGACTTGAGGGATGTAGGGGAGAACGGAATTCCTGGTGGAGCGGTGGAATGCGCAGATATCAGGAGGAACACCAGTGGCGAAGGCGGTTCTCTGGACATTTCCTGACGCTGAGAAGCGAAAGCGTGGGGAGCAAACAGGCTTAGATACCCTGGTAGTCCACGCCGTAAACGGTGGGCACTAGGTGTGGGATCCATTCCACGGATTCCGTGCCGAAGCTAACGCATTAAGTGCCCCGCCTGGGGAGTACGGCCGCAAGGCTAAAACTCAAAGGAATTGACGGGGGCCCGCACAAGCGGCGGAGCATGCGGATTAATTCGATGCAACGCGAAGAACCTTACCTGGGTTTGACATATACCGGAAACATCTGGAGACAGGTGCCCCGCAAGGTCGGTATACAGGTGGTGCATGGCTGTCGTCAGCTCGTGTCGTGAGATGTTGGGTTAAGTCCCGCAACGAGCGCAACCCTCGTTCTATGTTGCCAGCGGTTCGGCCGGGAACTCATAGAAGACTGCCGGGGTCAACTCGGAGGAAGGTGGGGATGACGTCAAGTCATCATGCCCCTTATGTCCAGGGCTTCACGCATGCTACAATGGCTGGTACAAAGGGCTGCAATACCGCAAGGTGGAGCGAATCCCATAAAGCCAGTCTCAGTTCGGATTGGGGTCTGCAACTCGACCCCATGAAGTCGGAGTCGCTAGTAATCGCAGATCAGCAACGCTGCGGTGAATACGTTCCCGGGCCTTGTACACACCGCCCGTCAAGTCATGAAAGTCGGTAACACCCGAAGCCGGTGGCCTAACCCTTGTGGAGGGAGCCGTCGAAGGTGGGACCGGTAATTAGGACTAAGTCGTAACAAGGTAGCCGTACCGGAAGGTGCGGCTGGATCACCTCCTTTCTAAGGAGCTATTGGCAGGCGTAATCAACCTGTCCAGCGCCTTCCGTTCCATCGCATACGTCGGTGGCGGGGGCAAGCACCTCAGTGGAACATTGACCATTAAGTTCGTGTACACCCATTCGTCAGTACGGTCGTCGGTTCGCCGGCGGAGTGGAACCTCGGATGCCGTTGAACGAACCCAAAGCACGCTGTTGGGCCCTGAAGGGTCGGTTGCCTAGCAACAAGCCTTCAACGCGGACCAGCTATGACGAGCCTCACGGCACGGCGTACCTGGGCCCGCCCGTTTCTTGAGAACTGCACAGTGGACGCGAGCATCTTTGTAGTGAAATAACAAGCTACTAAGGGCAATCGGTGGATGCCTAGGCATCAAGAGCCGATGAAGGACGTTGTAACCTGCGATAAGCCCCGGGGAGCTGGTAAACGAGCTTCGATCCGGGGATCTCCGAATAGGGAAACCTCGAAAGAAACCGGAGTAATGTCCGGCGACCTCTACCTGAACACATAGGGTAGTTGGAGGGAACGTGGGGAAGTGAAACATCTCAGTACCCACAGGAAAAGAAAACAACCGTGATTCCGTAAGTAGTGGCGAGCGAACGCGGAAGAGGCCAAACCTCGCATGTGTGATAGCTAACAGGCGTTGCATGCTGGGTGTTGTGGGGCCATTCAGACCGGGCTGTTAACCGGTCAGGGAGTCAAAAAAGATCAATGAAGTCGAAGGAACTGGGAAGTTCCGGCACAGAAGGTAATACCCCTGTAGACGTAAGTTGATCTCTCCCGAGTGTCACCCCAAGTAATGCGGAACCCCTGAAATTCCGCATGAATCTGGCGGGACCACCCGTTAAGCCTAAATACTCCTTGATGACCGATAGCGGACAAGTACCGTGAGGGAAAGGTGAAAAGTACCCCGGGAGGGGAGTGAAATAGTACCTGAAACCGATTGCCTACAATCCGTCGGAGCCTGCAAGGGTGACGGCGTGCCTTTTGAAGAATGAGCCTGCGAGTTAGTGGTACGTGGCGAGGTTAACCCGTGTGGGGAAGCCGTAGCGAAAGCAAGTCCGAATAGGGCGATTTAGTCGCGTGCTCTAGACCCGAAGCGTAGTGATCTATCCATGGCCAGGGTGAAGCGACGGTAAGACGTCGTGGAGGCCCGAACCCACTTGGGTTGAAAACCGAGGGGATGAGCTGTGGATAGGGGTGAAAGGCCAATCAAACTACGTGATAGCTGGTTCTCCCCGAAATGCATATAGGTGCAGCGTCGCGTGTTTCTTACCGGAGGTAGAGCACTGGATGGTCTAGGGGGCCCACAAGCTTACCGAAATCAGCCAAACTCCGAATGCCGGTAAGTGAGAGCGCGGCAGTGAGACTGTGGGGGATAAGCTTCATAGTCGAGAGGGAAACAGCCCAGATCATCAGCTAAGGCCCCTAAGAGATTGCTAAGTGGAAAAGGATGTGAAGTTGCATAGACAACCAGGAGGTTGGCTTGGAAGCAGCCACCCTTGAAAGAGTGCGTAATAGCTCACTGGTCAAGTGATTTTGCGCCGACAATGTAGCGGGGCTCAAGCAATCCGCCGAAGCTGTGGCATTCGCGTAATAGCCAGGCCCTCGTGGTCCAGGCGCGCGGATGGGTAGGGGAGCGTCGTGTGCGCGGTGAAGCGGCGGGGTGACCCAGCCGTGGAGAGCACACGAGTGAGAATGCAGGCATGAGTAGCGAATGACGGGCGAGAAACCCGTCCGCCGAATATCCAAGGGTTCCAGGGTCAAGCTAATCTGCCCTGGGTAAGTCGGGACCTAAGGCGAGGCCGACAGGCGTAGTCGATGGACAACGGGTTGATATTCCCGTACCGGCGAAACAACGACCCTGCCGAGGCGAGCAATGCTAAACACGCGAGGTTGTCGGAGGACTTCGGTCCGAGGTCAACTAAGTCTGTGACCCAAGCTTGTATTAGGTAAGCTGCGGAGGGACGCAGGAAGGTAGCCCAACCCGGGCGATGGTTGTCCCGGGCTAAGTGCGTAGGGCGAGGTGTAGGCAAATCCGCACCTCATTAAGCCTGAGACATGACGGCGAGGTAGTCGTTCTTCGACTGCTGAAGTGGGTGATCCTATGCTGCCTAGAAAATCTTCGTGAGCGAGTTGTTAGCCGCCCGTACCCTAAACCGACACAGGTGGATAGGTAGAGAATACCAAGGCGATCGAGAGAATCGTGGTGAAGGAACTCGGCAAAATACCCCCGTAACTTCGGGATAAGGGGGACCTGATGTGTTAAGGCTCTTGCAGCTGGACGCACTGACGGTCGCAGAGACCAGGCCCAAGCGACTGTTTACTAAAAACACAGGTCCGTGCCAAGTTGAAAGACGATGTATACGGACTGACTCCTGCCCGGTGCTGGAAGGTTAAGGGGAAGTGTCAGCGCAAGCGAAGCACCGAACTTAAGCCCCAGTAAACGGCGGTGGTAACTATAACCATCCTAAGGTAGCGAAATTCCTTGTCGGGTAAGTTCCGACCTGCACGAATGGAGTAACGATTTGGGCGCTGTCTCCACCACGAACTCGGCGAAATTGCATTACGAGTAAAGATGCTCGTTACGCGCAGCAGGACGGAAAGACCCCGGGACCTTTACTATAGTTTGGTATTGGTGTTCGGTACAGCTTGTGTAGGATAGGTGGGAGACTTTGAAGCAGGGACGCCAGTTCTTGTGGAGTCAACGTTGAAATACCACTCTGGCTGTTCTGGATATCTAACCTAGGTCCATTATCTGGATCAGGGACAGTGCCTGATGGGTAGTTTGACTGGGGCGGTCGCCTCCCAAAGAGTAACGGAGGCGCCCAAAGGTTCCCTCAGCCTGGTTGGCAATCAGGTGTTGAGTGTAAGTGCACAAGGGAGCTTGACTGTGAGAGGGACACCTCAAGCAGGGACGAAAGTCGGGACTAGTGATCTGACGGTGGCATGTGGAAGCGCCGTCACTCAACGGATAAAAGGTACCCCGGGGATAACAGGCTGATCTTGCCCGAGCGTCCATAGCGACGGCATGGTTTGGCACCTCGATGTCGGCTCGTCGCATCCTGGGGCTGGAGTCGGTCCCAAGGGTTGGGCTGTTCGCCCATTAAAGCGGCACGCGAGCTGGGTTTAGAACGTCGTGAGACAGTTCGGTCCCTATCCGCTGCGCGCGTAGGAATCTTGAGAGAGGCTGTCCTTAGTACGAGAGGACCGGGACGGACAAACCTCTGGTGTGCCAGTTGTTCTGCCAAGGGCACGGCTGGTTGGCTACGTTTGGAAGTGATAACCGCTGAAAGCATCTAAGCGGGAAGCACGTCTCAAGATGAGGATTCCCACAGAGTTAATCTGGTAAGGCCCCCGGAAGACCACCGGGTTGATAGGTCGGATGTGGAAGTGCAGCAATGCATGGAGCTGACCGATACTAATAGGCCGAGGGCTTGTTACCTACAAAGATGTTACGCGTCCACTGTGCGGTTCCCGAGTAACGGTCGGGGCCTCCCGAAAGGTGAGGCCTGCCACAACTCCATAGAGTTTCGGTGATCATGGCGAGAGGGAAACGCCCGGCTCCATTCCGAACCCGGAAGCTAAGCCTCTCAGCGCCGATGGTACTGCAGGTGGGAACCTGTGGGAGAGTAGGACGTCGCCGGACATACAAACACCCCCGCGAAGCTTCGGTTTCGCGGGGGTGTTGTGGTTTTACGGTATTTTGCAGACAGAAGATGAACAAGGGCAGGATGACATGGTGAACAAGGATCGTTCGGACTCCACCGGACGTCGCGGCGGATCGGCTGGGGCCGGACGCTCTGGCGGCGGCCGTGACCAAGGCGGAGCCAAGGGTCGCTGGAGCGCCGGCCGCAGTGATGCGGGCCGGGGCAGTGGCGGCTCGTGGTCGGATCGTCCTGCCTCGAGCGGGGCTCCCCGCAGCACGGGTGGTAGCTCGCGCCCCAGTGGCTCGGGTGGTCGTCCTTCCGGTGGCAGCAGCCGTTCCACCTGGTCGGACTCTGGTTCCGGCGCGTCCCGTGGTCAGTCTGAGCGACGCCCGTGGCGCGACGGCGATTCTGCACGTCCAGCCCGCTCCGGTGGTGCGCCTTCGGGTCGCGGCGCCGGTGACAGCAAGCCCTGGGAGCGCAGCAGCGATCGGCCGCGCAGCTCGGCTGCCGGTACCGGTACGCGTCGTCCACGTACAGATTCCAACTCCCGTCCGTGGGAGTCCAATGATGATCGACGCCCACGCCGCGACGGCGACGACGGCGCACGCCGTGGTGGTGGCAATGGACCCGATCGTGGCCCGCGCGGAGGATCCGGCGAGTCCGATCGGCGCCGTCCTGCCGGCTCCGGCAACGGTCGCCCCGCACCGTGGCAGTCCGACGGTGAGCGTCCCCGTCGCACCTCCGGCGGCTCGGGTGAGAACCGCGGAGGCTACGGACGCACCGATGGACCCCGCACGTCCGACCGACGTCCGGCCACGTCCTGGAACCGTGACGACGAGCGTCCTCGTCGCACCTCCGGTGGCTCGAGTGAGAACCGCGGAGGCTACGGACGCACCGATGGACCCCGCACGTCCGACCGACGTCCGGCCACGTCCTGGAACCGTGATGACGAGCGTCCTCGTCGCAGCTCCGGTGGTCGTCCCACCGGTGGATCGGCCCCAGCCGGCCGCGGTCGCGGACCGGCCGGTGGCGGCTCGCGTCCACAGAACCGTGAGGGCTACGCCGGTGGCGGCCGTCCGGATCGCGGCAACTCCGGTGGCCGCAGCTACGACTCTCGGGACTCGGGGAGCGACCGTCGCTCCAGTGAGCGCCCCTATCTGGTGAGCAAGGAGCGCGTGCAGGAGCCGCCGCTCCCCAAGGATTTCGACTCCCGTGAGTTGCCCCGCGGCGTGCGTGCGGAGCTGCGCGGGCTGTCCTCAGAGCTGGCCGAGCAGGCCGGAGCGCATTTGCTGATGGCTGGTCGCAGCATCGACGCCGATCCGGCGTTGGCTCTGGAGCATGCCCAGGCGGCCAAGCGCCGCGCCGGGCGGCTGCCGATCGTCCGCGAGGCCGTCGGTGAGGCTGCCTATGCGGCCGGTGAGTTCGCACTGGCTTTGTCGGAGTTCCGCGCAGTTCGCCGGATGACCGGCTCGGATGCCTACCTCGCCGCAATGGCCGACTGTGAGCGGGCGCTGCGGCGTCCGCAGGCTGCTCTGAAGCTGGTCCGCGAAGGACTGGCGGCTTCCCCGGAAGCCGATATCCGGGTAGAGCTGCGGCTGGTCGAGGCGGGGTTGCGCACCGACTCCGGCCAGGTTCCCGAGGCACTGCGCCTGCTGCAGACCGAGATCGAGGATCTCGGCGCACGTGGCACCAAGGTGGGTCGGGCTCGGCTGCGTTACGCCTACGCGGACCTGCTGGAGCGGACCGGTGCGGTGGAGCAGGCCGAGCGTTGGTTCGCTGCGGCCGCCCGTCTGGATCCCGATGAGAGCACTGACGCGGCGGACCGGTTGGCTAGCCTGCGCGGCATCGTCATCGAGTTCGACGAGGACGAGCTGCTCGAGGATGAGCTGGAAGAGGACGAGGAGGCTGCGGACGAGCACGACGACCCGGCCGAGGACGACCTCGACGTGCCTGCGGCGCAGGACGAAGAGCTCTCCGACGAGGAGGACGACCCGGCCGAGGTCGATCTCGACACGTCCGATGCGTCCGATGCGGACGAGGCTGAGGACGAGGGGGAGCCCGAGCCGGAAGCCGACCGTCCCTGATGCGGCTGATCGACGGCTATGACGCGGCCCTGTTCGACTTGGACGGCGTGCTGTACCTGGGACCCATGGCGGTCCCGGGGGCAGTCGCGGCGCTCCAGGAACTGGACCGTGAGCAGGTGCGGGTTCTGTATGTGACCAACAACGCCGCGCGCGAGGCCCGGGTGGTGATCGATCAGTTGCGCTCGCTGGGTTACTCCGCCGACGAGCACAATGTGCTGACCAGCGCCCAGGTGGCCGCGGCCGCTCTGGTCGAGGAGTTGCCGCCCGGGGCCAAGGTGCTCTGTGCGGGTAGCCCGAACCTGGCCGGCCTGCTCGAGCGCGCCGGGTTCGAGGTGGTCTATGCCGCCGCCGATGATCCGGTGGCGGTGATTCAGGGCTATCACCCCAAGCTGGACTGGCGGATGCTGGACGAGGTGTCGCTGGCCATCCAAGGCGGGGCGAAGTGGTACGCGACCAATGACGATGCCTCCCGGCCGACAGAGCGTGGCCTGGTGCCGGGAGTCGGTGGCGCCATCAGCGTGATTCGCCTGGTGGTCGGCGGCGAGCCGACAATCTTCGGCAAGCCGCATCGTCCGATGCTCCGCGAGGCGATCCGGCGCTCGGCGGCCAGTCGTCCGATCTTCGTGGGGGATCGGCTGGATACCGACGTCAGTGGCGCCAACGGAGCCGGCATCGACTCGCTGCTGGTGTTCACCGGTGCCCACGGCAAGTTCGACCTGGTCCAGGCCGAGCCTGAACTGCGTCCGACCCATATCGGGGCCGGTGTTGCTGCACTGCTCGACGAGCCGCGTCCACTGAACCTCACTCCCGATCAGGTCACCTGTCGTGACCAGACGGTCCGAGTCGAGTCGGGACGCACGGTGCTGGCCGGGGGAGTACCGGTCACCGAGGACGAGCAACTGGACGCCGTCTGGGCGGTGGCTCACTTGGTGTGGAGCCGTCCGGAGCTGGACTATCGGGAGACCCTGGAGTCACTGACCCTGGTCAACTGACCAACCGGTTCAGTCCCCGATGCCTCGGGCGGCCAGCGCGTCCCCGGTGAGTTGCGCGCGGGCGACCACCCGGATCACGAACGGTGAGATCAGCGCCCGCGGGTTGTTGCCGAGGCCGCGCGCTGCGGCGGCATCCTGAGTCTCGCGAGCCAGCTCGATGCTGGCCGGGACGGCCCGAATCGCCAGGGCGAGCAGCAGTCCGACCCGCTCGGAGTCGACCCAGGGCAGCGGTCCCGACCAGCGCACGATCGCGTCCAGCATGTCGTTGACCTGCGTGGTCGCGGTGACCACCAGTGCCGCCAAGGTGAGCGACACCAAGTCGATCAGTGACTCGACGGCGCGATCCGGGCCGGACAGCCACCACTGAAAGGCGCCCACGACCAGGGCGATCAGCAGGACCGGACGGGTCTGCCGCCACAGAGTGAGCCAGCCCAGCCGGGCCCAGCCGACCAGGGCAGCGACGATCACGGCGAAGACCACTGCCGACAGCGCACCGCGGACGGCCACGATGGCGATGCTGAGCGCGGCCAGGCCGGCCAGCTTCGGCCCCACCGGCAGCCGATGCAGCCAGCTGTTGCCGGGCCGGTAGATCCCGAGCAGGGCAGTCGTCCTCATCGGGTGGCCGCCGTGGCCAGTTCGCGGTAGTGACTGATCGCCGAGACCGGTTCGCCGTCGAAGACCACCTGGGCGGCGTCGACGACCAGGACTCGGTCGCAACGCTCGATCAGTTCCAGGTTGTGGCTGACCAACACCAGTTGTTGGTCCAGGCCGAACAGCCGCTCGGCGACCCGCTGGGTGTTGGCCAGATCCAGCAAGGTGGTCGGCTCATCGGCCACCAGCACCCGAGGCTGCACGGCGAGCACGCCGGCCAATGCCAGCAGCTGCCGCTGGCCGCCGGACAGCGCATGGACGCTGGTGTGCTCGCGACCGGCCAGGCCGTACTCGGCCAGGATGTTGAGGGCCACCTGGCGGCGCTGCGCGGGGTCGCGATGGCTGCGCCGGAGGGACAGCTCGACGTCCTCGACGCAGGTCGGCATCACCAGCTGAGCGGCCGGATCAGTGAAGCAGAAGCCGACCAGACGACGGACCGCGGCCGGATCGGCGGCCGCGTCGATGCCGTCCACAAGCACTCGGCCGGTGGTCGGGCTGATCAGGTTGTTCAGCAGGCGCACCAGGGTCGATTTGCCCGATCCGTTGCCACCGATGATGCCGATCCGCTGCTCGATCAGCGTCAGCGTGGTCGGCTGCAGGATGACCGGTCCGTCCTCGACCTCGACTCCGGCGCCGACCAGCTCGATCCGCGACATTCAGCGCCGCTTGAGCAGCGCCGGGAAGGCGCGGTGCACCTCGGCCGCGACGATGGCGGCGATCGTGGTCTTCACCAAGTCGCCGAGCCAGAACGGCAGATCCCAGGAGAACGCGGTCGCCCAGCTGACGTCCTGGTGCAGCTTCATGCCAGCGACACCGAGCGGGTGGATCACCAGGATGCTCCCGGCCGCGATGGCCAAGAAGACCCACAGGGCACTGCTGCGCTTGGCCCCGACCACGTACTTCACCAGGTAGCCGATCAGCGCGGCGGCGATCGGGAACGAGATCAGGTAGCCGAAACTCACGCTGGTGAACACGCCGAGCCCAGCGGAGTGCTCGGCGAACACCGGCAGCCCGATGGCGCCCAACGCCAGGTAGAGCAGCACCGAGAGACTGCCGCGCAGCGGGCCGAGGACGGCCCCGGCCAAGGCCACACCGAGCGTCTGCAGGGTGATCGGCACTCCGGCACCGGCCACCGGGATCGCCCCGATGTAGGCAAGGGCGGCGATCAGCGCGGCGAAGGCTGCGATCAGCGCCAGGTCGGTGGCCGAGAGGGCCTTGGCCCGCGGTTCGGCGGCGGCTACGGCGGTGGTGGCCTCGGTGTTGGCTTGGTCAGTCACGGTGCGTCCCTCGAAGTGAATGGTGTTCAGGTGAACGGCGTTCAGGTTATCCCATAGGATCGGCCTGTGGGAAACAGCCGTGAAGATGTGGTCAACGCAGCGCTGAAGCTGCTGGATTCGTGGGGCCTGGAGTTCTTCTCGATGCGTCGACTGGCCGGCGAGCTCGACGTCCAGCCCAGTGCGCTGTATCACCACGTGGCCTCCAAGCAGGAGCTGCTGGGCTTCATGGCCGCCCGGATCGTCGGCCAGGTGGAGGTGGACGCCGATGTGGTGGCGTCCTGCCATCGGCTTCGCGCGGCCATGCTGGCGGTGCGCGACGGTGCCGAGGTGGTCGCCACCGCTTCCGCCTTCCGGATGGGCGTCTCCGAACTCGAAGCGCGGCTGGCCGCCGTGACCACGCCGGACGTGGCACGCACCCTCTTGCTGTACGTGATGGGCCACACCGAGGCCACCCAGCTGCACCGGCAGGCCAGCAGCCTGGGCGTGATCGAAGCCGACCCCGACCTGGACGCCTCCTTCGATCGTGGACTCGCCATCATCCTGACCGCCCTCCCGGCCGCGGTGGACGCCTAGGATGGTCGCCGTGGAACCCACCGATGTCCCGCCGAGCACCGGCCACCCGCAGCTGGACGAGGCCCTGGCCGGGCTCGACCTGAGCCGGCCGGTGACTGAGCATCCCGAGCAGTACGCGAAGCTGTTGGACGCCTTGCAGCGCGCGCTGAACGAGTCCCGGTCGTAGTGCGGCTGGATCGAGCCCTGGTCGAGGCCGGCTGGTTCGGCTCCCGCGCGCAAGCGCAGGACGCGATCAAGGCCGGCCGGGTCCAGGTGGACGGCCAGGTGATTACCAAGGCCGCCACGATGGTCACCCAGCAGGCCCGGTTCAGCGTGGCCGGAGATCGGCATTGGGTGTCCCGGGCCGCACAGAAGCTGCTCGGTGCCCTGGATGGCTCCGGGGTGAGAGTTCCGGCGCGGGTCCTCGATGCCGGCGCCTCCACCGGTGGGTTCACTCAGGTGGTCCTGGAGGCCGGCGCCGAACGGGTCTACGCCGTCGATGTCGGGCACGGGCAACTCGTGGACGCGCTGCGCGACGACCCCAGAGTGGTCGTCCGGGAACGACTGAACCTGCGCGATCTCAGCCTCACCGACCTGGACGATCAGCCGGTCGGTCTGGTGGTGGCCGACGTCTCGTTCATCTCGCTGCGACTGATCCTGAACCAGTTGCTGGCCGTCCTCGACCCGGACGGTCATGCGCTGCTGCTGGTCAAGCCGCAGTTCGAGGTGGGCCGGGCCGGCCTGGACGATCGCGGGGTGGTCCGCAACCTGAAGCTGCGCCACACTGCGCTGACCTCGGTGATTGAGGCGGCTGCCGAGCTCGGCTGGACCACCCGCTGGCAGGCCGAGAGCGTGCTGCCCGGGGAGTCGGGAAATGTGGAGTTCTTCATCGACCTCGTCCACACCCGGTGAGCCGGATGTGGGCCGTCCCGGCTAGGGTTTGCATGTGAGCCCGCAACGACGGCGAGTCGCCGTCACCATCCATCCGTTTCGGCCGGAGGCGCTTCAGGCCGCAACCGAGTTCGTCCTCGGCTGCAATGCACGCGGAATCACCTGCGCGGCCTCGTCCGACGATGCGGCCCGGTTGGCCGCCGTGGCACCGCAGGCCGACCTGATCGTGTTGGAGCACTCCGATCCCGAGCTGATGGTGGTCTTCGGCGGGGACGGGAACATCCTGCGCGCCGCCGAGTGGGCGGTGCCGCGCCAGGTCCCGGTGCTCGGAGTGAACCTGGGTCACATCGGCTTCCTGGCCGAGCTGGAGTCCTCGCAGGTGCCCACCCTGATCGGCACGGTGGCCGATCGCGGCTATCAGGTCGAGCAGCGGATCACTATCGACACCGTGGTCCGGGATCATCCCGGTGGGGAAGTGCTGTGGAGTTCGTTCGCCATCAACGAGGTCTCGATCGAGAAGCTCGCCCGCGAGCGGATGCTCGAGGTCTTGGTCCGGGTGGACGATCGGGCGCTGTCCCGCTGGGCCACCGATGGAGTGCTGGTCTCGACCCCCACCGGGTCGACGGCGTACGCCTTCTCCGCACACGGCCCGGTGATCTGGCCGGATCTGTCGGCGCTGCTGCTGGTGCCGCTGAGCGCGCATGCGCTGTTCGCTCGTCCGCTGGTGCTCAGCGACCACAGCGTGGTGGCCATCGAGGTGCTCCCTGGTGGCAGTCCGGGCGGAGTGGTCTGGTGCGACGGTCGCCGGACCTTCGACATCGGACCGGGCATGGAGGTTGAGGCTCGGCTTGGGGCGCACCGGCTCTTGCTGGCGCGGACGTCCGAGCAACCCTTCGTTGACCGGCTGGTGCGCAAGTTCGACCTTCCCGTGGACGGCTGGCGAGCCGCGGCTGATCGGGCCAGGCGGGATGCTCACTGAACTACGGATCGCCGATCTCGGGGTGATCGGCGAGGCCACCATCGAACCCAGCCCCGGCTTCACGGCCGTCACCGGTGAGACCGGTGCCGGCAAGACCATGATCGTCACCGGCCTGGCCCTGCTGGCCGGCGCCAAGGCCGACCCGCGGCTGATCCGCGCCGGGGCCTCCCGGGCGCTGGTGGAGGGCCAGTGGGAGCTGGGGGACGAGGCCGAGCGACTCGACGAGCTGGGTGCCGCGGTCGAGGACGGCGAGGTGCTGCTCAGTCGGCAGTTGGCGGCCAGTCGCTCCCGGATGGCGATCGGCGGGGTCCAGGTGCCGCTGTCGATCGGCGCCGACCTGGTCGGGGAGTGGATCACCATTCACGGCCAGTCCGAGCAACTGCGGCTGGGTACCCCCGAGCGGCAACTCGAGGTGCTGGATCGCTTTGCCGGGCCGCAGCTGGCCGAGATCCTGGCCGGCTACCAGCGCGACTACGCCAGTCGGAAGGCCGCGGCGGACGAGCTGGCCGAGCTGGTCACTCGTTCGCAGGAGCGAGCCCGTGAACTGGATCTGCTGCAGTTCGGCCTGACCGAGATCGAACGGGCCAACCCGCAGCCCGGCGAGGACCGCGAACTGGCCGTCGAGGCGCAGCGCCTGCAGGCGGTCGACGATCTGCGACTCGCCGCACACACCGCGCTGGTGGCGCTGGCCGGCGAAGAGGACGACTACGGCGACCAGGCGGAGGCGATCGGCCTGGTCGGAGCCGCCCGAAAGGCCTTGTCGGGAGTGCTTGCCGCGGATCCGGCCTTGGAGCCTATCGCGGCTCAGTTGGCCGAGACCGCCGCCGGGCTGGCCGACGCCGCGTCCCGGCTGTCCTCCTACGCCGCCGGGCTGGACGCCGACCCGCTGCGGCTGGAGTGGATCGCCGGCCGTCGTGCCGAACTCGCCGGACTGACCCGCAAGTACGGCACCGATATCGATGAGGTGCTGGCCTGGTCGGCCCAGGCCGCGCAGCGGGTGCTGGCGCTGGACGCCGGCGATGCCCGGATCGAGGAGCTGCGCGCCACCATCGCCGACCTGGACGTCCGGCTGCATGCCGCGGCGGCTGAGCTCAGCGCGTTGCGCCGGGCTGCCGCCCAGCAGCTGGCCGGGCTGGTCGCCGGAGAACTGAAGTCATTGGCCATGCCGAAGTCGCGGCTGGAGTTCCGGATCGAGCCGGTCGAACTGGGGCCACATGGGGCCGACCAAGTCAGCCTGCTGTTCGCGGCCAACCCGGGCAGCGCGCCGGCTCCGCTGGGCAAGGTGGCTTCCGGCGGTGAGCTCAGCCGGGTGCGACTGGCCCTGGAAGTGGTGCTGGCCACCGAGTCGAGCTCGGCGACCTTCGTCTTCGACGAGGTGGACGCCGGGGTCGGCGGCGCCGTGGCCCTGGAGATCGGCCGACGGCTGGCTCGGCTGGCCGAGCGGTGCCAGGTGATCGTGGTCACCCATCTGGCCCAGGTGGCCGCGTTTGCCGATCGGCACTTCGTGGTGGTCAAGGCTGACGACGGCACGGTGACCACCAGTGGCGTCCGGCTGGTCGAGGAGAACGATCGGGTCGAGGTGCTGGCCCGGATGATGGGCGGCCTGGCGTCCAGCGAGTCGTCCCTGGCGCACGCGCGGGAGTTGCTGGCATCGGCTGCGCGCTGAACCCCGCACACCTACGCAGGTTTCGACCCCGCGTCCGCGGAGCGTCGGCTTGTGGCCGAGGCCTTTGATGAAGATAGGCTGGAGTCCCGTGGGAAACACGACTCAGACCAAGCACGTATTCGTCACTGGAGGAGTCGTCTCCTCTCTCGGCAAGGGGCTGACCGCCTCCAGCCTGGGCAGCCTGTTGGTGGCCCGTGGCATGAGGGTCACCATGCAGAAGCTGGACCCCTACCTCAATGTCGATCCCGGCACGATGAACCCTTTCCAGCATGGAGAGGTTTTCGTGACCGAGGACGGCGCCGAGACCGACCTCGACATCGGCCATTACGAGCGCTTCCTCAACGTCAACTTGAGCGCCGAAGCCAATGTCACTACCGGAAAGATCTACTCCTCGGTGATCGCCAAGGAGCGCCGCGGTGATTTCCTCGGCGACACCGTCCAGGTGATCCCGCACATCACCAACGCCATCAAGGACGAGATGCTGGCCATGGCCACCCCCGGGGTGGACGTGGTGATCCACGAGATCGGCGGCACCGTGGGCGACATCGAGTCGCTGCCCTTCCTGGAGGCGGCCCGTCAGGTGCGTCGCGAGGTGGGTCGCGAGCACGTGTTCTTCCTGCACGTCTCCTTGGTGCCCTACATCGGCCCCAGCGGCGAGCTGAAGACCAAGCCGACTCAGCACTCGGTGGCCGCGCTGCGCCAGGTCGGCATCCAGCCCGACGCGATCGTCTGCCGGGCCAGCATGGACGTCCCGGCCGGTGTGAAGCGCAAGATCGCGCTGATGTGTGACGTGGACGAGGATGCGGTGATCTCCTGCCCGGACGCGCCGAGCATCTACGACATCCCCAAGGTGATTCACGCCGAGGGCCTGGACGCGTATGTGGTGCGCCGGCTGGGCGTCTCGTTCCGCGACGTCAGCTGGGAGAAGTGGGACGACCTGCTGGAGCGGGTGCACGCACCCAAGGAAGAGCTCACCATCGGCCTGGTCGGCAAGTACATCGACCTGCCCGACGCCTATCTTTCGGTCTCCGAGGCGCTGCGTGCCGGCGGGTTCGCGAACTGGGCGAAGGTGAACCTGCGCTGGATCGCCTCAGACACCTGTGAGACGCCGGCCGGGGCGGCCGCGGCACTGGCCGGGGTGGACGGCATCTGCGTCCCCGGTGGCTTCGGCATCCGCGGCGTCGAGGGCAAGTTGGGCGCGCTGCGGCACGCCCGAGAGAACCAGCTGCCCGCGCTGGGGCTGTGCCTCGGCCTGCAGTGCATGGTGATCGAGGCTGCCCGCAACCTGATGGGGCTGGCCGATGCGGCGTCCACCGAGTTCGAGCCGGACACCCAGGCTCCGGTGATCGCCACCATGGCCGAGCAGGTGGCCATCGTCTCCGGCCAGGGCGACATGGGCGCCACCATGCGGCTGGGCGCCTACCCGGCCGAGCTGGTTCCCGGCTCGCTGGTCGCCGAGGCTTACGGCACCACCAAGGTGAGCGAACGGCATCGTCATCGCTATGAGGTCAACAACGCCTACCGCGATCAGCTGGAGGCGCACGGCCTAAAGATCTCCGGGGTGAGCCCGGACGGGAACCTGGTCGAGTTCGTCGAGCTCGATCGCGGCCTGCATCCCTACTACGTGGGCACCCAGGCGCACCCCGAGCTGAAGTCCCGGCCCACCCAGCCGCATCCGCTGTTCGCCGGGTTGATTGAGGCCGCATTGAAGGCGAAGCTCGCCTCCAGGCTGCCGCAGGAGTGATGCCGATGGCTCGCCAGCTGCGCGCGGACCAGGTACAGGACCGCGCGGAGCTGTGGCCGGTGACATCTCACCAGATAATGGCGCAGGGGGCCGTGGCGGCTTTTGTGACCGATCAGGTGACCACCCCGGACGGGGAGTCCATGCGGCGGCAGTACACCCTGCATCCCGGCGCGGTCGGAATCATCGCTCTCGACGACGACGATCGGGTGGCGGTGGTTCGTCAGTACCGGCATCCAGTTGCCATGTCCCTGATCGAGCCGCCGGCCGGGTTGCTCGACAAGGCGTCGGAGGACTTCCTGGTGGCCGCCCAGCGTGAGCTGGCCGAGGAGGCCGGGCTGGCCGCCACGGACTGGCGGGTGCTGGTCGACCTGTTCACCAGTCCCGGCGGAACTCAGGAGTCGCTTCGGATCTTCCTGGCCCGCGGGCTGAGCGACGTGGCTGCACCGGAGGGCTTCGTGGCCGAAGCGGAGGAAGCCGAGATGGAACTGGCCTGGGTGGCGCGCGCCGATCTGGTGGAGGCCGTCCTGGCCGGACGGGTGCAGAACCCGACCCTGGTCTCCGGCATCCTGGCCCTGGAGACGGCTCGGCTGAGCGGACGGCTGGACGAGCTCCGTCCGGCTGGTGCGCCGTGGCCTGCCCGCGCGGTGTGGTCCGAACAGAACTCGATGTTGGCAGCGGTTCGTGGCCACGCCGGTTGAGCGGCTGATCCGCAGCTACCTCGACCATCTCGCCGTGGAGCGGGGGGCGTCCCCGCACACCCAGGCCGGCTACGGCCGGGACCTGCGCCGCTATGCCGGCTTCCTGACCGGCCGCGGGATCACCGATCCGGAGTCGGTGACCGAGGCCGACGTTGCCGCCTTCGTCGCCGAGCTCCAGACCGCGAAGGAGACCTCCGCGGCCCTGTCGGTGGCCAGCGCCAGCCGGGCGTTGGCCGCGGTCCGGTCGCTGCACGCGTTCGCCGTGCGTGACGGTCTCACCGTGGCCGATCCGGCAGCCGGTGTGCACCCGCCCAAGGCCGTCCGTCGGCTACCGAAGGCGCTGTCGGTCGATCAGGTCCAGGCCCTGCTGGACACCCCGGATCCGAACACGGCCACCGGCCTGCGCGATGCCGCCTTGCTGGAGTTGCTCTACGGAACCGGCGCCCGGATCTCTGAAGTGATCGCGCTGGATGTGGACGAGCTGACGTCGGTGCTGGCCGAGCCGGACGCCGGGCTGCGGCTGTTCGGGAAGGGCCGCAAGGAGCGGATCGTGCCGGTCGGCAGCTACGCGCGCGCCGCGGTGGAAGCCTGGCTGGTGCGCGGACGTCCGCAGCTCGCGCAAGCGTCCACTCGGCCCAGCCCGGCGCTGCTGCTGAACGCCAAGGGACAGCGGCTGAGCCGACAGAGCGCCTGGCAGATCCTGCAGAAGACCGCCGTTGCCGCCCACCTCGACGTCGAAGTCTCCCCGCATACACTGCGGCACTCGTTCGCCACCCACCTGCTCGACGGCGGCGCGGACGTCCGGGTGGTCCAGGAGCTGCTCGGCCACGCCTCGGTGACCACCACCCAGATCTACACCCTGGTCACCGCCGAGCATCTGCGCGAGGTGTTCCTGACCTCGCATCCGCGGGCCCGCTGAGCGAGGGTCGGCCGACCAGCGCGGATGCAAGCCGATGTCGACAATTGGGCTTAGGCTGACCCGGTGAGCAAAGCGAAGCCGAACCCCGCCCATGAAGTAGCCGAGGACCTGACCGCTGGCGAAATGGGTCCCACCGGGCGGATCGTGCCCGACCTTCCCGAGCCGTCGGTTCCGGACCCGGACCAGCCCAAGCGGGGGCTGATCATCGCGATGTGCAACCAGAAGGGTGGGGTCGGCAAGACCACCACCACCATCAACCTGGGTGCTGCGCTGGCCGAGACCGGACGCAAGGTGTTGCTGGTCGACTTCGACCCGCAGGGCTCGCTGTCGGTGGGCCTGGGGGTCAACCCGCACACGCTGGAGACCAGCATCTACGATCTGCTGCTCAACCGGAACACCAAGGTCGAGGACGTGATCTTCCACACCGTGGTGGACGGGCTGGACATGCTGCCCTCGAACATCGACCTGTCGGCGGCCGAGGTGCAGCTGGTCTCCGAGGTGGCCCGAGAGCAGACCCTGCGTCGGGTGCTGGCCAAGATCCGCCACGAGTACGACCTGATCCTGATCGACTGCGCACCGTCGCTGGGCCTGCTCACCGTGAACGCCCTGACCGCAGCCGACAAGGTGATCATGCCGCTGGAGCTGGAGTTCTTCGCGCTGCGCGGGATCGCCCTGCTCACCGACACCATCGCCAAGGTCCAGGACCGGCTCAACCCCGAACTCGAAGTGCTCGGCATTCTCGGCACCATGTACGACGCCCGCACCCTGCACAGCCGCGAGGTGCTGGAGCGGGTGGTGTCCGCCTTCGGTGACCAGGTCTTCCATTCGGTGATCCGGCGGACCATCAAGTTCCCGGAGACCACGGTGGCCGGTGAGCCGATCACCACCTATGCGTCCAACTCGCACGGCGCGGACGCCTACCGAATGCTGGCACGAGAGGTCTTGGCCAAGTGCCCAGGCGTGTAGAGCTTCCCGGCGCCAGCGAGCTGTTCCGCCCGACGACGGCCCAGCCGCCGGCGGCGGTCCCCAGCGCCCCGGCCGGCGAGCCCGGCGGACGCGGCTCGGGGCGAGTGCGGCACGAGGAGAAGATCACCGTGTACGTGAGCAGCCAGGAGTTGCTGGCTCTGGAGCAGGCGCGGCTGGCGCTGCGGGCCGAGCACGGCCTGGCCGTCGACCGAGGACGGATCGTCCGGACGGCGATCAGCCTGGCGGTGGCCGACTTGCTCGAACACGGCGGCGACTCGGACCTGGTCCGCGGACTCGGCGAGTCGTGACCGAACTGGCCGCTGCCGAGCAGCGCAGCGAGTTCACCCTCACCCTGACCAACTTCTCCGGCCCCTTCGACCTGCTGCTGCAGCTGATCGCCAAGCACAAGCTGGACGTCACCGAGGTGGCACTGTCGAAGGTCACCGACGAGTTCATCGCGCACATCAAGGCTGCCCAGGCGATCAGCGGACCGAGTGCCTGGGATCTGGATCAGTCCAGTTCGTTCATCGTGGTGGCAGCCACTCTGCTCGACCTGAAAGCGGCCCGGCTGCTGCCCTCGGGTGAGATCGACGATCCGGAAGACTTGGCCATCCTCGAGGCCCGGGACCTGCTGTTCGCCCGGCTGCTGCAGTACCGGGCGTTCAAGATGGTGGCGGGCTGGCTGTCCCAAACCCTGGCCGACCAGGCCCGGCGGCTGCCGCGTCCCGGTGGCCTGGAGGAACAGTTCGCCAGTCTGCTCCCCGAGGTGGAGTTGGACGGCTTCATCGACCTGATCGCTGTCTACGCCGGACGGGCCATGACCCCGGTCGAGCCGGTCCAGGTGTCGCTGTCGCACCTACATCAGCCGCTGGTCAGCGTGCGCGAGCAGGCCAGCCTGATCGTGGATCGGCTGCGCAGCCGGACCCGGCTCACCTTCCGCGACCTGACCGCCGATGCCGACGACCGGCTGGTGGTGGTGGCCCGATTCCTGGCCCTGCTGGAGCTGTTCCGGGAGCGCGCGATCAGCTTCGAGCAGCTCACCCCGCTGGGTGAGCTCACCATCCGCTGGCTGGGCAACGAGGTGGCCGCCGAGAACCTCGGCGCCGAGTTCGACGCAGAGACTTCGCCGGAAACCCCGGCTGACAAGGAGGACGACCAATGACCGCAGGCATGTCGGCGGCCGTGGAGGCCCTGCTGCTGCTGGCCACCGAGCCGATGCCGGCCCTGGAGTTGGCCGAGGCGCTGCAAGTGCCGGTGGACGAGGTCGAGGAGTGCTTGGCCGAGCTGGCCGCCTTCTACGACAGCACCGGACGCGGCTTCGAGCTTCGTCAGGTCGGACGTGGCTGGCGCTACTACACCCGTCCCGAGCATGCCGAGCTGATCGGCCGCTGGCTGCTCGAGGGTCAGCGTGGCACGCTGAGCCAGGCCGCCCTGGAGACCCTGGCCGTGGTGGCCTACCTGCAGCCGATCTCACGGGGACGGATCTCGGCCATCCGCGGAGTAAACGTGGACGGGGTGCTGCGTACCCTGACCACCCGCGACCTGATCGAGGAGGCCGGGCGCGACCCCGAAACCGGAGCGCGGCTGTTCGGCACCACGAGTTACTTCCTGGAACGGATCGGCCTGACCGAGCTGTCCCAGTTGCCTCCGCTGGCCCCGCATCTTCCCGATGCGAGCAGCCTGGAGGCCGAGTTGAGCGAGCTGGCCGCGTCCGCGCCGGTGGAATCCGAAGGGGGATCCGATGAGTGAAACCGAAGGTATCCGGCTGCAGAAGGTCTTGTCGCAGGCGGGAGTCGCCTCCCGGCGGGCCGCAGAGGACTTGATCTTCCGGGGCCGGGTCGAGGTGAATGGCGAAGTGGTGGCCGAGCAGGGCCGCCGGGTCGACCCGACCACCGACGTGATTCGGGTGGACGGGGTACGAGTGCCGCCGCAGCGGGAAGCCCACTATCTGGTGCTGAACAAGCCGCGCGGCGTGCTGTCGGCCATGGAGGATCCGCACGGACGCCGCACGCTGACCGAGTTCGTCCCCGACGGCATCCGGCTTTTCCACGTCGGACGGCTGGACGCAGAGACCGAGGGACTGCTGCTGCTGACCAATGACGGTGACTTCGCCCAGCGGATGACCCATCCGTCCTATGAAGTGCCCAAGACCTATCTGGCCGAGGTGGCCGGCCTGATCACTCCGGCCACTCTGAAGCGCCTGCAGAAGGGGATCGTCCTGGACGACGGTCCGATCCAGGCCGACCGGGCTCAGCTCGTCCAGCGCGCCGAGGATCGCAGCCTGGTCAAGGTCGAACTCCACTCGGGGCGCAACCGGATCGTCCGCCGGATGTTCGACGCGGTCGGACACCCGGTTCGCCAGCTCTCCCGAGTGGCGATCGGGCCGGTCCGGCTAGGGGAGTTGCGTTCAGGTCAGGTGCGTGAGCTGACCAGAGACGAACTGGGCGCTCTGCTGGACCTGGTGGGCCTGTAGCAGCGGTGTTCGAATGGCAGGAGCACCCAGCTTGGTTGGGTATCCTCAACGGGTGCAGCTTCGCCATTTGATCCCCGCCGCCGTCGCCGTGTTGAGCTTGACGGCCTGCGGAGGCCCCGCGTCCACTCCGACCCCGGTCCCGGCAACGCCGTCGACGACCCCGTCGGCCAGTACTTCGGCAACCCCGACCGCATCGGCCACTCCAACCCCGACGGTTCCGGTGTCGGATTCGCTGAAGGCCATCAAGGTGACCGGCGCACCGCTGAGCCAGCCCAAGGTCGACTTCAAGGCTCCGTTCGCCATCGACAAGACCCGGGTCGAGGTGCTCAAGGCCGGCACCGGACTGAAGGCGTCGGCCAACGGCTTCGTCACCGTGCACTACTACGGCGTGGACGGACGCACCGGCAAGCTGTTCGACGAGTCCTACAGCCGCAAGTCGCCCATCACCTTCCCGCTGGATCAGGTGATCGCCGGCTTCAAGCTCGGTCTGACTGATCAGCGCGAAGGCAGCCGGGTGTTGATCGCCATGCCGGGCAAGGACGGCTATGACGCCACCGGCGGTCGGGCGGACGCGGGAATCGCGGTCGGTGACACGCTGATCTTCGTGGTCGACGTCATCTCGGTGTCGGTGAACCAGCCCAGTGGCAAGGTGGTTCCGGCTCCGTCCGGCGCGCCGAGCGTCACTGGTGGCGCCGCCGACAAGCCGGTGGTGACCATTCCCAGCGGTGCGGCCCCGTCCGCGATGCTGGCGGCCAACCTGATCGACGGCACCGGGGCTACCGTGGCCAAGGACGACGTGATCCGGGTGCGCTACGTGGGCTACTCCTGGAAGACCGGCAAGCTGATCGACGATCAGTTCGCCACTCCCAGCGACGGCAAGCTCTCCAGCACTATTCCGGGCTGGCAGTCCGGCCTGGTCGGCAAGAAGGTCGGCTCCCGGGTGCTGCTGGTGCTCCCGCCGAACTCCGGCTACCCGCAGGGCAGCAACAACCCGCCGGTGGAAGCCGGCGACACGGTGGTCTACGTGGTGGATCTGCTGTTCGCCTACGCCCAGCCGAAGGCCTGATTCAGGCAACCACCCAGGGCGTCCTGGGTAACGCGGACGGATCGAACCGGCTCAGCAGCTTCGGCAGGCTGACCGGTTCGTCCGGTTCTGCCAGTTCCAGCGAGACCGCGATCCGGCTCAACGACTGAGCCGGATCCACGCCGATGGCGGCCAGGTCGGCCAGAGTGACCGCCCCGTCCCGCTTGGCCAGCCGCCGACCGTCGGAGTTCACGGCCAGTGGCACGTGGGCGTAGTCGGGAGCGATCCCGCCCAGTTGCCGGGCCAGCCAGGCTTGCCGCGGCGATGACGACAGCAGGTCGTCCCCGCGGACGACTTGGTCGATGTCCATGGCCAGGTCGTCCACCACCACAGCCAGGTTGTAGGCGGGCACGCCGTCATTGCGGACCACTACGAAGTCGTCGACCACCCCGGTGACCTCACCGGCCCACTGATCGTGGACGGTGCTGATCGCCGAGTTCGCCCGCACTCGCAGCGCCGGCGGACGGGTGGCGGCCAGCTCGGCCCGGCGCTGCGCGCTCAGCCGCAGGCAGGTGCCCGGGTAGGGCCGGTAGCCGTCACCGTGGGGAGCCGACGCAGCCTCGGCGATCTCGGCCCGGGTGCAGTAGCAGGGATAGGTGTCCAGCTCGGCCAGCGCGTCGGCATAGGCGTCCAGGCGCTGTGACTGCCACACCACCGCTCCGTCGAAGCTGATTCCGATCGCGGCCAGGTCGGCCAGCTGCTGCTCGGCCACACTGCTGGCGGCCCGGACCCGGGTGGTGTCCAGATCCTCGATCCGGAGCCGGAACTCGCGCCCGGTGCCGACCGCCATCAGCCAGGCCACCACTGCTGTGCGCAGGTTGCCCAGGTGGAGCGCAGAGGTGGGGCTCGGCGCGAACCGTCCGGCCATACAACCTCCCTCCCTGGTCATCCAACCACTGGTAACCTCACGATGACCTCAACCAGAACGGCCAGCATTCCATGTCGCCCCGGAAGTCCGAACGCATCATGAACCTGGCGATCTGTCTCCTGCTTGCGCGTCGGTTCGTCGAGAAGAGTCAGATTCGCGAGGTGGTCGAGGGCTACCACGATCTCAGTGACGCGGCCTTCGAGCGCACCTTCGAGCGGGACAAGGACGAGCTGCGGGCCATGGGGGTTCCGGTGGAGACCGGCAGCAACTCCGCGCTGTTCCCCGATGAGATCGGCTACCGGATCCGGCGCAAGGACTTCGAACTGCCGCCGATCGGGTTCACCCAGACCGAGACGGCCGCACTCGGCCTGGCGGCCACCGTCTGGGAGTCGGCCACCCAGGCCGAGCAGGCGGTCTCGGCGCTGGCCAAACTGCGGGCCGGCGGAGTCGATCCCGATCCGGAGCGGCTGGCCGGACTGGCCCCGTCCATCGGAGCGCGAGAGCCGGCTTTCGCGCCGATCTGGGCCGCGGTTGCCGAGCGGGTGGCGGTGCGCTTCTCCTACAAGGGCCAGCCACGTCGGGTCCAGCCGTGGGCCATGGCCTATCGGCGGGGCTCCTGGTACTTGGTGGCACTCGACCTGGACAAGGGCGAACGGCGTACTTTCAAGGTCTCTCGGATCGATGCCGAGGTGGTCCGGCTGGGCAAGCCGGGCAGCTATCAGGTGCCGGCCGAAGTCGAGATGGACGCCGTGCTGGCCGGCCTGGAGCCCGGCCCGGCCGACGCTGAGGCGATCCTGGCCATCCGGGACGGACGTGGCGCCGACCTGCGCCGGCGAGCCCGTCCGGTGGATGCCGAGGGGGTGCCGTGCGGGTTCAGCGCCTTCGCGGTCAGCTACTCCCGGACCGGCGACTTCGTGGGCGAGGTCTGTGCCCACGGCGCGGACGTGGTTGTCCTCGGTCCGCCCGGCATCCGGCGCTCGGTGATCGCCCAACTCAAGGCCGTGGCGGGAGGACGGAAATGACCTCTGCGGATCAGGTGTCCCGACTGCTGGCCCTGGTGCCCTACCTGCAGCATCATCCGGACGCCGAGCTCGAAGCCACTGCCGAGGTGTTCGGGGTGAGTAGCCGACAGCTGATCGCCGACCTGAACGTGCTGTGGTACTGCGGCCTGCCCGGTGGCGGCCCCGGCGATCTGATCGAGATCGACATGGATGCCGTGACCGACTCCGGCCGGATCCGGCTGTCCAATGCCGACTACCTGGATCGTCCGATGCGGTTCACCCCGGACGAGGCGCTGAGCCTGGTGGTCGCGTTGCGGACCGTCCGGGAGCTGGCCCCGGCCAGCGCGGCGCCCGGCATCGACTCAGCGTTGGCCAAGCTGGAACAGGCGACCGGCACTGTGGCCGTGACCACCAAGGTGGCAGTGGCCAGTGGCTCGGCGGAGTTGCGGGATCTGTTGGCGCAGGCCATCAGCGAGTCGGTGCTGGTGAAGCTGGAGTACACCGACGCCGGCCAGGAGTTGTCGACCCCGGTGGTGGCACCGGTGCGGCTGATCGTCCGCGACGGCTTCGGCTACCTGCAGGCATGGAGCCTGGACCGCCAGGCCTGGCGCACCTACCGACTGGACCGGATCTCGTCGGCCGAGCCGACCGCACAGCCGGCTCCGGCGCTCCCGGAGCCGCCGGAGTTCGGCCCGGGCTGGCTCGAGCAGCGTCCGGAGGCGGCCGAGGTGACCTTGCGGCTGCGTACCGAGGCGGCCTGGGTTGCCGAGTACTACCCGATCCGGCACGTCCGGCGCGGCGAGGACTGGCTGGAAGTGGATCTGCTGGTTGCCGACCCCGGTTGGCTGCGGTCACTGCTGTTGCGGCTGGGCCGGGCGGTGCTCTCGATCCAGCCCGAGCAGGCCGGTGATGCGGCTGCGGAGGCCGCCGCCGAAGCTCTCGGGGCTTATCAGGCAGGGTAGGGTTCAGCCATGCTCTGGGTGCTGATCTTCGCCGGGATCGCCGTGGCCGGGCTGATCGTGGCGATCAGCTACGCAGTCTGGCTGTGGCACAAGGCCAGCGACCTGTTCTCGGAGGTGGAGATGCTCGGCCAGCGGGTCGACGAACTGACCACCCTGCTCAGCCAGATCGAGCCGACCCCGGCAGCGCAGCTGCCCCGCCATCGCTCGGACGCAGGGGACCGCGGATGAACCTGGGTGGCTGGGAGTGGGCGATCCTGGGTCTGATCGCCGTGTTGTTGATCGCCGGTTACCGGCTGGGCGGGCCCGGTTCGGACCTGAGCGGTCACGAGTCGGACGAGTCGGGGCCACAGGCCTCACCGACCACGCCGAGTGAGCCCGAGGCCGGACCGTCCGACCTCAGTCAGCGGTGAGCGGCAAGCGGCGACGGCTGGCCTGGCTGCGTCCGCCGCAGGCCCAGCCCGGCGGAGTGATGTCGCTGGCCGATCACCTGCGCGAGCTTCGCTACCGCCTGGTGATTGCCTCGGTGTCCATCGTGCTGGCCGCCTGTCTGGCCGCGATCTGGTTCAACCAGCTCTACCTGCTACTGATGCAGCCCTATCTGCGCGCGGTCGACATCCTCAAGGAGAACGCGCCGAACCTGAACCCGACAACGGTGATCAGTGGCGTCACGGCACCGTTCATCCTGGTGATGCAGGTGAGCCTGATCGCCGGCTTGGTCGCGTCCAGCCCGATCTGGCTGTACCAGCTCTGGGCCTTCATCGCGCCCGCGCTGGTGGCTAAGGAGAAGCGCTATGCGCTGGCCTTCCTGGGCGCGGCGATCCCGCTGTTCCTGCTGGGCGTGGTGATCGGCTACCTGATCATGCCGCAGGGGATCTGGGTGATGCTCTCCTTCACCCCGGCGACCGTCCCGGTGACCAACCTGCTGGCCGTCGACGACTTCTTGAAGCTGACCATGCAGTTGATGGTGATCTTCGGACTCGGCTTCCTGATGCCTGTGGTGGTGGTCGGCGCGAACCTGATCGGAGTGGTCAGTGCTGAGCAGCTGGCCAAGGCCCGGACGTATGTGATCTTCGCCACCTTCGTCTTCGGTGCGGTGGCGACGCCGTCGACCGATCCCTTCTCGATGCTTGCCCTGGCCCTGCCAATGGTGGTTCTGTATCTCATCGCCGAGCTGATCTGCCGGATCCATGACCGCCGCAAGGCGAAAGAGACTGCTGAGGCCAACTGAGATGTCGTTGCACTACAACGGCGCCACCTTCACCCTCGTGGTGAACCCGGCGGCCGGCCGGGGCCGGGCCCGGCGACTGCTGCCCAAGATCACCAGCGCGCTGGTGGCCGGCCTGCCCGAGGTGAACCTCCGGGTCGTGCAGACCTCGACCTGGGCCGAAGCCAGGCTGCGCTGCATCGCGGCCGTCGAACAGGCACGTCCGCCTCAGCCGGGACGTCCGCGGGACTCGCTGCTGGTGATGGGCGGGGACGGAATGATGCACCTCGGCCTGAACGCCGCGGCCGGCACTCAGGTGCCGATCGGCCTGCTTCCGGCCGGCAGCGGCAACGACTTCTGCCGCGGTGTCGGCGTCCCAACCTCCCCGGCGGGCGCGGTGCGCGCCATCATCGACGGCAAGCTGCGCCGGATCGACCTGATGTCGGCCACAGGCAACCTCGTCGACGGCGCTGAGCAGCGCTGGGTGGGCTCGATCGTCTCCACCGGCTTCGACGGACGGGTGAACTACCGCACCAACCGGGCCAGCTTCACCCTGGGCGGCCTGGTCTACGGCTGGGCGGCGCTGGCCGAACTGCACCGCTTCGAGCCGCTGTCGTATCGGCTGGTCATCGACGGAGTGCCACGCGAGCAGACCGCCATGCTGATCGCCGTGGGCAATGCCGGCTGGTTCGGCGGCGGCATGCAGGGCTGTCCGAAGGCGGACGTCACCGACGGGCTGCTCGACTTGACCGTGGTGAATCCGGTCAGCCGAACCACTCTGCTTCGACTGCTGCCCTCGATGTACACCGGGAAGTTCATCAAGGACCCGGCCGTGGAACTGCTCCGCGCGCGGGAGGTGGTCGTCGACGGCGACGGCCTGTACGCGATGGCCGACGGCGAGGAGCTCGGTGACGTACCAGTCACCCTGCGCGCGGTCAGCGACATGCTCAGTGTCTACAGTCCGGTGGGCCAGTGACCGCGCTGCTGGCCGAGTTCGGTGCCGGCTACGACTTCGAGCTCGACGACTATCAGCTCACCGCCTGCGGACACCTGATCGATGGCCGCGGCGTCCTGGTGGCCGCCCCCACCGGGGCCGGCAAGACCGTGGTCGGCGAGTTCGCCGTCCACTTGGCGCTCAGCCAGGGCCGCAAGTGCTTCTACACGACGCCGATCAAGGCGCTGAGCAACCAGAAGTACCACGACCTGGTCGATCGCTACGGCAGCGATGCAGTCGGGCTGCTCACCGGGGACTCGACGATCAACGGTGAGGCGCCGGTGGTGGTGATGACCACCGAGGTGCTCCGCAACATGATCTACGCCGGATCGTCCACCCTGGCCAACCTCGGTTTCGTGGTGATGGACGAGGTGCACTACCTGGCCGACCGGTTCCGTGGGGCGGTCTGGGAGGAAGTGATCATCTCGCTGGCGCCCTCGGTGCAGCTGGTGGCGCTGTCGGCGACGGTCAGCAATGCCGAGGAGTTCGGTGACTGGCTGTCCGAGGTGCGTGGGGGAGTCGAGGTGGTGGTCACCGAGCGGCGTCCGGTGCCGCTGTACCAGCACGTCATGGTCGGCCGGCGGCTGCTGGAGCTGTTCGCCGGCGAGGACGTGAACCCCGAGCTGATCCGGATGGCTAAGGACGAGGCCCGCAACCAGCGCGACGACTCGCGGCGGCCCCGGGGACGCTCCGGCAACGGACGACGGGCCACCAGCTACGGCTCGGGACGTTACGGCGGGGCCGCAGCCAAGCAGCACTTGGAGGCCAGCCGGCATCTGGTGCCGCGCCGGGATGCCACCGTGGAACGGCTGGCCGCCGAAGGGCTGCTGCCGGCCATCTTCTTCATCTTCTCCCGGCAGGGTTGTGACGTTGCCGTCGTCCAGTTGGCCGCCTCCGGCATTCGGCTGACCAATGCCGTCGAGCGGCACCAGCTGGTCGAGATCGCCGAGCGTCACGTCGGCTCGCTCAGCCCGTCCGACCTGGACGCACTGGGCTACGACCGCTTCCTGGCCGCCTTCACCGACGGCATCGCCGCCCATCACGCCGGCCTGCTACCGGCCTTCAAAGAAGCGGTCGAGGAGGCCTTCTCTGCGGGCCTGGTCAAGGTCGTGTTCGCCACCGAGACTCTGGCGCTCGGGATCAACATGCCGGCCCGCAGTGTCGTGCTCGAGCGGCTGGTCAAGTACAACGGCGAGACCCACGCCGACATCACCGCAGGCGAGTTCACCCAGCTCACCGGACGGGCCGGACGCCGCGGCATCGACGTCGAGGGCCACGCCGTCGTCTGCTGGCAGCCCGGCCTCGATCCGCGGGCGGTCGCGGCGCTGGCGTCCCGGCGCACCTACCCGCTGCGCTCGTCGTTCCAGCCGACCTACAACATGGCCGTGAACTTGGTCGCCACGGTCGGCCGGGAGCGGGCCCGTGGGCTGCTGGAGCAGTCCTTCGCCCAGTTCCAGTCCGACCGTTCGGTGGTGGGGCTGGCTCGCACCATCAGCCTGGCCAAGGACAAGGCCCGGGCGCAGTGGACCCAAGCCACGTGCGACCAGGGCGATGCCGAGGCCTACTTCCGGCTGCGCTCCCAGATCTCGGCAGCCGAGGCCGAGGCGGCCCGGCTGCGCCGCGCCGATCGTCGCTCGGAGACCATCGAGGTGCTGCAGGGACTGCAGGTGGGCGACATCATCGACATCCCCGGCCGGCGGCACCGCGGCTGGGGAGTGGTGATCTCCGAGGGCCTGGGTCCCGATGGGCCGTCCCCGGTGGTGCTCACCGTCGACCGGCAGACCAAGCGGCTGGGCGTGACCGACTTCCCGGAGCCGCCGGTGGTGGCCTCGCACATGAAGGTGCCCAAGCACTTCGACCCGCGCTCGACGGCTTTCCGGCGCAACCTGTCCTCGGCGCTGGAGGCCAAACTGCGTCGGGAGCCTCCGGAGCTGGCTGGTCGTTCGGCGCAGGCGGACGCGGAGTCGATGGCCCGAGTGGGGGAGTTGCGTGAGGAGATGCGTCGGCACCCGGTGCACCGCTGCCCTGATCGTGAGGAGCACGCCCGGTACGCCGAGACCGCTCTGCGCCTGGAGCGCGACGCCGAAGCTGCGCAGCGGCAGGTGGAGCGGCGTACCAACACCATCGCGGTCCGCTTCGATCGGGTCTGCAGCGTGCTGGAGTCGCTGGGCTACCTCAGCCCGGACGGCGGCGATCGGGTCACCGAGCAGGGGCGAATGCTGTCCCGGCTCTACTCCGAACTCGACCTGGTCACGGCGGAGGCCGTGCGGGACGGCGTGTTCGCCGACCTCGACCCCGCCCAACTGGCGGCCGTCGTGTCCAGCCTGGTCTTCGAGGCGCGCGGCGATCGCCGCAACCCGGCCCGGCTGCCCGATCGGCGCTCGGAGATCGCCCAGCAGCGGCTGCGGACGATCTGGCGCCAGGTCTGCCTCACCGAGCGTGACCATCGGCTGCCCAGCCATGCCGAGCCGGAGATCGGTTTCGCCGAGTCGATCCATGCCTGGGTCAGCGGCGCCGAGCTGGCCGAGGTGATGTATGAGTCCGACCTGACCGCCGGCGATTTCGTCCGCTGGGCCCGGCAGGTGGCCGATGCGCTGGGTCAGCTGGCCGAGGCGTCCGGCCCGGGTGTCCTGCGAACGACCTGTCGCTCGGCGATCACAGCCATTCGGCGTGGCGTGGTCGAGGCTGCTCCGCTGGAGGACTGAACCCCGACCCGTGCGTCCCGCCGGCTTCGGTAGCCTGGTGCCATGTCGCTAGCCATTCGGGTGATCCCCTGCCTCGACGTCCACGACGGACGGGTGGTGAAGGGGGTCAACTTCCGCAACCTGCGTGACGCCGGTGATCCGGTGGAGTTGGCCGCGGCCTACGGTGCCGACGGCGCCGACGAACTTGTCTTCTTGGACATCTCGGCCTCATCGCAGGGCCGGGCCACCACCTACGAGACCGTCCAGCGGACCGCGGAGACCGTGTTCATCCCGCTGACCGTGGGCGGCGGCGTCCGCGGCGTCGAGGACGTCGACCGGCTGCTGCGCACCGGTGCCGACAAGGTCGGCATCAACACTGGGGCGATCACTCGTCCGGAGTCGATCAACGAGATCACCCGGCGCTTCGGCAACCAGGTGGTGGTGCTCTCCCTGGACGCCCGGCGTGAGGCCGGGCAGCCGTCCGGTTTCGGTGTGACCACCCACGGTGGCCGGAACAGCGCCGGCCTGGACGCCATCGCCTGGGTCCGCGAGGCCGTCGACCGAGGTGCGGGGGAGATCCTGCTGAACTCAATGGACGCCGACGGCACCACCGACGGCTTCGACCTGGAGCTGATCGCAGCGGTCAAGGATGTCGTGTCCGTGCCGGTGATCGCTTCGGGCGGCGCCGGGACTGTCGAGCACTTCGTGGCGGCGGCCCGGGCCGGTGCGGACGCCCTGCTGGCCGCCAGCGTGTTCCACTATCAGACGCTGACCATCCCGGCGGTGAAGGCGGCCCTGGCCGATGCCGGATTCGCCGTACGCTGACCATCATGGATTGCTTGTTCTGCGCCATCATCGCCGGTGACATCCCGTCGCGACAGGTCTACGCCGACGACACGGCCGTGGCCTTCCTCGACATCAACCCGTGGCATCGCGGCCACACCCTGGTGATCCCGCGCCAACACGTCGCCGACGCGCTGGCCGATCCGGAGACGCTCAGCGTGATCGCGCCGGCCGTGCAGGCCACCGGACGGCTGCTGGTTGACCGGCTGGGTGCCGACGGGCTCAACCTGTTGGTGAACTCCGGTGCCGTGGCCGGCCAGGAGGTCTTCCACCTGCACGTCCATCTGATCCCGCGGTACGCCGCCAAGCCCGGCATGAGCGGGCTGATGGAGCGCGACCCCGCACACGACCTGGACGAGGTGCAGCGCCAGATCCTGGGGCGCTAGCCGCTACTTCTTCTTGGTCGAGGTGTTGACCGGAGCCTGAGCCGAGATGCTGAACAGCGTCTCGCGCAGCTTGAGCTTGGACTTCAGCGCGCTGCCGGTGACGGTCAGAGTCTTGGCCGAGCCGACCAACTTCACCGAGCTGACCCGTCCACCGAACGGCTCACCGCCGGTCCGGGTGATCACCTGGATGCTGGTCAGAGTGCCGATCGTCGGATAGGCGGCCTCGACCACCGAGGTCTTGATGGTCTTGGTCCAGCCGGACGTCCACGTGCTGACCGAACTCAGGTACGACTCGTAGGGGTCGAGCTGCTGAATCTGGTAGGCCAGGTTGCTGGCCGCGGTGAGGCCACCGTTGGAGCTGGTGTACTCGGTGAGAGCGAAGCCGCTCTTGTAGTTCAGCACCTTGCCCTTGGTCGCGCTGATGGCGGCATCGGTCTGGCTGGCCCGTCCGGAGTTGTCCTTGTAGACCTGGCAGGCCGAGGTGTCGCACAGGTCGTAGATCGCAGTGGACGGGCGGGTGGAGCGGATTCGGGCGGCGTAGGTGCGGGCCGCGATGGACTGGGCCTTCAGCGCCTCGATTCCCTTGCTCTTGGCGGTGCCCCAGCCGGCCGGCATCTCGGAGGGAACCACCGAGCGGAGGTAGGTCTCCATCGAGACGTGGTTGACCGTGGCTGCGCCGGAGCCGCTGAACCGGAAGGCGAGCTTGCCGGAGTAGGTGCGCACCGAGCCGCCTGGCATGGCCAGCTTCACGGCACCGTCCTTCGGGTTGGCGACGTACCAGACCCGCTTGGGGTCGAGCTTGGTCTTGTAGGTCACCCAGCTCCCGTCGGCCGACTTGTACTCCAGCACCCGATTGCTGCCCGACCGCGAGATCCGCCAGGCCTTGTACTTGCTGGCGGTCGGCAGACTGACCTTCGGGCCGGACGAGTTGGAGACCTGGAGCCCGGCGGCCACCGGGAAGTTCAGGCGATTGTCGTTGTCGGCGCTGATCCACACCCGGACGGTGCTGCTCCCGGTGAGGTCGCTGAGCGTGGTCCCCGGGTAGTAGAACGACAAGATCTCGGAGTAGGTCAGGCCCTTCTTGGCTGCGCCGTAGGCGCCGTACTGGGACATGCCACGGCCGTGGCCCCAGCCGGCTCCGGTGATCGTGATCGTCCCGCCGGACGGGGTGATGGCATCGTCGGCGTGGGCGGCCGGGGTGGCGGTCGCGGCAAGCGCCATCGCGGTCGCTGCGCTGAGCAGGACGCGTGCGAAGGCGGCGCTACGGCTGGTCGGGGGCATCGGGGGGTCCCTTTCGGTGGCTTTCGCTACGGCATTCATCGTCACCCGGGGTCCGGCTCGATCGCTACTTCTGAGCGGATATCCACAGCGTATTGCCGTGAAGTCGAAGGCCGGGGTTGAGCCTTGGGGCCCGATCGACCAACATGTGGGACGCAGGCGCGCGAAGTTTGACACGGGCGGCGGTGGCCGGGAGTCTTGACCTGTGCGGAAGAACATCCTCGTAGTTAGTCAGCGTGTCGGCTGAGTCGAATCAGACCCGACACGCTCCCTCGCCTGCGCAAGCAGCGGGGGTTTTTTTCTGCGCAAGTTCCACCGATATGTACGGAGAAGTGAGGTAGAGATGGCCGAAGAGTCACCACAGATCTTGACCGGAGCCCAGGCGCTGGTGGAGTCCTTGGAGCGGGTCGGCGTCGAAGTACTCTTCGGCATCCCCGGCGGTGCCATTCTCCCGGCCTACGATCCGCTCTACGACTCGAAGGTGCGCCACATCCTGGTCCGCCATGAGCAGGGTGCCGGCCACGCGGCCGAGGGCTACGCGCAGGTGACCGGCAAGGTCGGCGTCTGCATCGCGACGTCCGGCCCGGGTGCCACGAACCTGGTCACGGCCATCGGCGACGCCTACATGGACTCGGTGCCCATGGTGGCCATCACCGGGCAGGTGACCAGCCAGTCGATCGGAACCGACGCGTTCCAGGAGGCCGACATCCGCGGCATCACCTTCCCGATTACCAAGCACAGCTTCCTGATCACCGATCCGGCCGAGATCCCGCACGCCATCGCCGCGGCCTTCCATCTGGCGATCACCGGGCGCCCCGGACCGGTCCTGGTCGACATCGCCAAGGACGCACTGACCAAGTCGGCGCCGTTCGTCTGGCCCACCGAACTCGACCTGCCCGGCTACCACCCGATCACTCGCCCGCACGGCAAGCAGATCCGGGAGGCCGCCAAGCTGATCGCCGAGGCTGAGCGTCCGGTGATCTACCTGGGTGGCGGGATCAACCGGGCTCGGGCCTGGGATCAGCTGGCTGAGCTCGTTCGGCTCACCGGGATTCCGGTGGTCACCACCTTGATGGCCCGCGGCGCCTTCCCGGACAGCCACGAGCTGAACCTGGGCATGCCCGGCATGCACGGGACGGTGGCCGCGGTCGGCGCCCTGCAGCGCTCGGACCTGCTGATCACCCTCGGCGCCCGGTTCGATGACCGGGTGACCGGCAAGCTCGACTCGTTCGCGCCCGAGGCCAAGGTGATCCACGCCGATATCGACCCGGCCGAGATCAGCAAGAACCGGGTGGCGGACGTCCCGATTGTCGGCGACCTGGCCGAGGTGCTGGACGAGCTGAACCAGACCCTGGCCGACACCGACCTGCCGCAGTACACCGAATGGGTGCACCAGGTGACCGACCTGAAGCGGCGCTACCCGACCGGGGACAGCGAGCCGGTCAGCGACGGCCTGCTCAGCCCCGAGTACGTGATCAAGCGGATCGGCGAGATCGCAGGCCCGGACGCCACCTTCGTGGCCGGGGTGGGCCAGCACCAGATGTGGTCTGCCCACCTGCTGCCGCACGAGCGTCCGACCCGGTTCCTGAACTCCGGCGGCGCCGGCACCATGGGCTACTGCGTGCCGACCGCGATGGGTGCCAAGGTCGGTCGTCCCGAGGACGTGGTCTGGGGGATCGACGGCGACGGCTGCTTTCAGATGACCAATCAGGAGCTGGTCACCTGCGCCCTGGAGGGCATCCCGATCAAGATCGCGGTGATCAACAACCGCAGCCTGGGCATGGTGCGCCAGTGGCAGACCCTGTTCTACGGGGAGCGTTACTCCAACACCAACCTGAAGACCCACCTGGTGCCGGACTTCCCGAAGCTGGCCGAGGCCATGGGTGCGGTCGGCCTGCGCGCCGAGACCCTCGAAGAGGTCGATCAGGTGATCAACCAGGCAATGGCGATCAACGATCGTCCGGTGGTCGTGGAGTTCGTGGTGCACAAGGACGCGATGGTCTGGCCGATGGTCGCAGCCGGCACCAGCAATGACGAGATCAAGATCGCTCGCGATCTGGCTCCGAAGTGGGATGAGGAGGAACTGTGAACAAGCACACTCTCAGCGTGTTGGTCGAGAACAAGCCGGGCGTGCTGGCCCGGATCTCCGGCCTCTTCGCTCGCCGTGGCTACAACATCGAGTCGCTGGCCGTCGGCCCGACCGAGGAGCCGGACCTGTCCCGGATCACCGTCCAGGTGGCCGTGGACAGCCAGCTGGTGCTGGAGCAGATCGTCAAGCAGCTGAACAAGCTGATCGAGGTGCTCAAAATCGTCGAGCTCGAGGACGGGGCGTCGGTCGGTCGCGAGCTGATGCTGATCAAGGTGAAGGCCGATCCGGCCACCCGCAGTCAGATCATCGAGATCGTCCAGCTGTTCCGGGGCAAGACCGTCGATGTTCACAATGACTCGATGACCATCGAGGCCACCGGTTCACCTGACAAACTTGAGGCACTGCTGGAGATGCTCAAGCCCTACGGAGTGCGGGAGCTGGTTCAGTCCGGCTTGGTCGCTCTCGGTCGCGGCGGCCGGTCCCTGGCTGATCGTGCGAAGATCGATAAGACTCGTCCGGCTGCGCGGCTGGCGAACTAGGAAGTAGTGAGAAGGAATCCAAATGGCACAGATGTTCTACGACTCCGACGCCGATCTTTCGGTCATCCAGGGCCGTGTTGTTGCAGTGATCGGCTACGGCAGCCAGGGCCACGCCCATGCGCTCAGCCTGCGGGACTCCGGCGTGGACGTCCGGGTCGGCCTGCGCGAGGGCTCCAAGAGCTGGGCGAAGGCTGAGGCCGAAGGCCTGCGGGTGGTCAGCCCGGCGCAGGCTGTCGAGGAAGCCAACCTGATCATGGTGCTGGCTCCCGACCAGGTGCAGCGTCACCTCTACAAGGAGTCCATCGAGCCGCACCTGGTCGCCGGCGACGCGCTGTTCTTCGCTCACGGCTTCAACATCCGGTTCGGCTACGTCACCCCGCCGCCCGGTGTGGACGTCTGCATGGTCGCGCCGAAGGGCCCCGGCCACCTGGTCCGCCGCGAGTACTCCGAGGGCCGTGGCGTCCCGGTGATCGTCGCCGTGGAGAAGGACGAGACCGGCAATGCCTGGCCGCTGGCCCTGTCCTACGCCAAGGCGATCGGTGGCCTGCGGGCCGGTGGCATCAAGACCACCTTCACCGAGGAGACCGAGACCGACCTGTTCGGTGAGCAGGCCGTCCTGTGTGGCGGCACGTCCGCCCTGGTCACCGCTGGTTTCGAGGTGCTGACCGAGGCCGGTTACCAGCCGGAGGTCGCCTACTTCGAGTGCCTGCACGAGCTGAAGCTGATCGTCGACCTGATGTACGAGGGCGGCATCGCCAAGCAGCGCTGGTCGGTGTCCGACACCGCGGAGTTTGGTGACTACGTCTCCGGCCCGCGGGTGATCGACGCCTCGGTGAAGCAGCGGATGAAGGACGTCCTGGCCGACATCCAGTCCGGCGCCTTCGCCAAGCGCTTCATCGACGATCAGGACGCCGGTGCGCCGGAGTTCAAGGCACTGCGCGCCAAGGGCGAGCAGCACCCGATCGAGGCCACCGGGCGCAAGCTGCGCGGCCTGATGAGCTGGGTGAAGTCGCACGACGACGACTACGTCGAGGGCACCGCGGCTCGCTGATCCGCGCCTGACCTGACGAGCGCGTCGCACCTTCGGGTGCGGCGCGCTCTCGTCGTCTGGGTGTGGATCTAGGCCCGAGGACCTAGAGCCCGGACGCTCAGCCAGGTCGCCTCGCCGCACCTCGTCCGCCTCGCCGCGTCCGCCTCACCGTTCGCGCTACCGAGTGGAACCTTCGCTACCGATCTTTCGGCAGCAAGAGTTGCCTTCGGTAGCGCGAACGGGGGGACGGGGGCGCGCGGCGCATAGGCCGGCGAACGGAAGTTCCGACTGGTCGTGTTGTCCATTTGCGTCGGTTGTTGTCCGTTGCCACGGTGCGCGCCTCCTGGACGGATGGGCACGCGATGCTGAGGACATGGAGGTGGCGAGGGCGGCTCAGCTCGCCGTTGAGGGTGCGGATCGGATGTCACTCACTCGGCAGGTGCGTGCCGGATCCCTGGTGCGGGTCCGGCATGGTGCCTATGCGTCCGAGCTGGGCGTGGACGCGATGGAGCGGCACCTCCAGCTCGTGGCGGCCACATGGCCGCTGCTCGGTGAGAGTGCGGTGCTCAGCCACTCCAGTGCTGCCGTGCTGCATGGCCTGCCGACCTGGGAGCGAGACCTGGCCAAGGTGACGGTGATTCGGCCGGAGGGCGGGCACGGTCGGGCGGGCACCTGGCTCCATGCCCGGCTCGGCGCGCTGGAGCCTGACCAGGTCTGCCAACTCCAGAACCTGCGAGTGACCAGCCTGGCTCGCACGGCTGTCGATCGCGCCTGCGGGTTGAGCTACGACAGAGCGGTGGCCACCCTGGACGCCGCGCTTCGCGCGGGTGTCCGGCGCTCCGAACTGGAGCAGATCGTGCGAGGGGCCAGGCGGCGTCACGGCGTTGGCGTCGCTCGGGCGGCGTTGGCCTTCGCCGATGGGGCTTCCGAGAGTGTGGGCGAGTCGATCAGCAGGGTGCTCATCGCGCAAGTCGGTCTCCCAGCGCCGTCTCTGCAAGTCGAGATCCGCGATCGAAGTGGTCGTTGGGTTGCCCGGTCCGACTTCGGGTGGCTGGAACAGAGAGTGGTCGGCGAGTTCGATGGACGTATCAAGTACCTCGGCGACGAGGCGTCCGTCGCCGACACGGTGATCCGGGAGAAGGCCCGCGAACAGGCGATTCGCGACGCCGGCTGGGTGGTCGTCCGCTGGACCTGGGCCGACCTGTCCGATCCGATTGGCTTCCGGCGCCGAGTCCAGGCGGCGTTCGACCATGCGCGAGGCCTCACCAACCCGGCGAGTTGAGCGCACACTGCCGGCTCCTGCGGTGCCTCACTCCGAACTCACACCGTTCCTGCTACCAATCGCAACTCCTGCTGCCGAGATTTCGGTAGCAAGAGTTGCATTCGGTAGCGAACGCGGGAGGCGGGGGACGGGGACCGAAGGCCGAAGTGAGGCCGGAACGGGGGTGAGGACCAGGGAGGTCACCGATTCGCGGAACTTGTCGCGTCTGGCAAGCTGTCGATCATGACGACGCAGGTGGCCCCGGTGGCCGGACTCAGCGGTGCCGAGGTTGCCGAACGAATCGCTGCCGGTCAGGTCAACACCCTGCCGCCGCGCTCGGGACGGACGACCTGGGACATCATCCGGGCCAACGTCTTCACCCGAATCAACTTCCTGCTGATGGTGCTGTTCGTGATCGTGCTCAGCACCGGCAGCTTGGGCAACGCGCTGTTCGGCTTCCTGATCATCATCAACTCCGGGATCGGTGCCTTCCAGGAACTGCGCGCCAAGCGCACCCTGGACAACCTGGCCGTGGTCGGCGAAGGCAAACCGCTGGTCCGCCGGGACGGGGTGGCTGCCGAACTGCCGCGCGACCAGGTCGTGCTGGACGACATCATCGAGATCGGCCCTGGCGACCAGATCATCGTCGACGGCATCGTGGTCGAGGCGTCCTACCTCGAGGTGGACGAGTCGCTGCTCACTGGCGAGTCGGACGCCGTGCTCAAGCAGCCCGGCGACGAGGTGATGTCGGGCAGCTTCGTGGTGTCCGGCGTCGGTGCCTTCCGCGCCACCCGGATCGGCCTGGAGTCCTACGCGGCCAAGCTCACCGCCGAGGCCAGCAAGTTCTCCCTGGTGAAGTCGGAGCTGCAGACCGCGATCAACCAGATCTTGCGGCTGGTCACCTGGCTGCTGATCCCGGTCGGGGCGGCCACCGTGTGGGTTCAGTGGACGCAGAACCCCGGGGCACCCTGGCAGGAGATTGTCCTGCGGATGTCCGGCGCTCTGGTGCCGATGGTCCCCGAAGGGCTGGTGCTGCTCACCTCGCTGGCCTTCGCGGTGGGCGTGATCCGGCTCGGCCAGCTGAACGTCCTGGTTCAGGAGCTGCCGGCCATCGAGGGCCTGGCCCGGGTGGACGTGGTCTGCGCCGACAAGACCGGCACTCTGACCGAGAACGGCCTGCAGTTCAGTCGTATCGAGCCTCTGGACGAGGCCGACTCTGCCCGGCTCGAGCAGGCTCTGGCCCAGGTGGCCGCCGCCGACCCTCGTCCCAATGCGTCAATGCAGGCCCTCACCCATGCGCTGTCGCCGGCCGCCGAGCCCTGGACGGTTGCGGCCATGGCGCCGTTCACCTCGGCCAAGAAGTGGTCCGGCGTCAGCTTCGCCGGGCAGGGCAACTGGGTGATCGGCGCCCCCGACGTACTGGCCGATCCCACCACTGCGGTGGCGCAGCGAGCCGAGGAGGTCGGCCTCAGCGGACGACGCGTGTTGCTGCTGGGCGAGTCGGACCTCCTGGTCGATGATCCGGCCGCGCCCGGCACGGTCACTCCCCGAGCCTTGGTGGTCCTGGAGCAGAAGGTGCGGCCCGAGGCTGCCGGGACCCTGGCCTACTTCGCCGAGCAGAACGTCGCAGTCAAGGTGATCTCCGGTGACAACGCGAAGTCGGTGGGGGCGGTCACCGGATCCCTCGGCGTCGCGGCGACCGAGGTGATCGATGCCCGGACGCTGCCGGACGACCCGGAGGAGTTCGCCGACCGGGTGGAGTCGGCCGGGGTGTTCGGCCGGGTCACCCCCCAGCAGAAGCGGCAGATGGTGGCGGCTCTGCAGTCCCGCGGACACAACGTGGCCATGACCGGCGACGGCGTCAACGACGTCCTCGCCATCAAGGACTCCGACTTGGGCGTGGCCATGGGTTCGGGCGCCGCGGCCACTCGCTCAGTGGCTCAGATCGTCCTGCTCAACGACGACTTCGCTACCTTGCCGCATGTGGTGGCCGAGGGCCGCCGAGTGATCGGCAACATCGAGCGGGTCGCCAACTTCTTCCTGACCAAGACCATGTACTCGCTGGTGCTGGCTCTACTGGTGGCGTTGTGGCGGCTGCCCTTCCCGTTCGTCCCGATGCACATCTCGTTCATCGGCTGGTACACCATCGGCATTCCCGCAGCGATCCTGGCCCTGGCCCCGAACGGGGAGCGGGCTCGTCCCGGCTTCTTGAAGCGCGTGCTGAGCTTCTCGATGCCGGTGGGCCTGGTGATCGGCCTGACCACCTTCGGGACCTATCTGGTCTCGCTGCAGTCGGTCACGGACGAGGCCAGCGCCACCCAGGCCAGCACGGCAACCCTGATCGCCGTGATGATCGCCGGTGGCTGGGCCATGATCGCCATCGCCCGTCCATATCAGTGGTGGAAGATCGCGATGATCGCCACCATGATCACGCTGGCCGTCCTGACCGTCTTCTGGCTGCCCGGCTGGTACGCCCAGATGCTTCCGGTGTGGCCCTGGCTGGCCACCGCAGATCCGCAGCTGGATCCCAGCAATGTGGCCATGAACCTCAACGCGGTCTGGTTCGGGCTGGGAGCCGCAGTGCTGGTCGAAGCGATGTGGTGGATCTCCGGACGAGTGACCGGGCTGCACCGCCGCGTGTTCGGCTCGCTCGGCGACCGCTGAGTCAGCCCAGCTGCCGGAGCCGACGAGGTTCCGTCGTCAGGACGTCCGAGTCCCGCCGCCCGCCGAGCCGCGAACCCGGCGGACGACTGTGCGTAGCGCCCGAAAGCCCTTGGCGGCGGTCGTGTGCCAGAAGTCGACGGCATCCGAGCGGACCACTTCAGGGAACCTGATCTGAGCCAGCCGGGCGTCGAAGTCGTCCTCTGCGACACCGTCCTGGTAGCGGTGCTCCAGACCTTGCTCGGACAGGAAGCCGGCCATCCGGCGCCAGCGCTCGGGATGGGCGGCCGCGGTGGTCGAGAGGTCGGTCTCTGCGTACAGCCGCTCGGCGTCCCAGCCTTTGGCGGTGCCGAGACGTCGATGTGGGAGCTGGTGATAGTCGGCCAACTCGGCGGTTCGCGAGTCATGGGTGAGGACAACAGCTGGAGTGCCCGCCAGCACAGCAGCGATGTTCCCGTGGATCCGGGTCCCGAACGAGAAGTCGAAGCCCGCCAGATGGTCGAGCCACGTGGGGACGTTCAGCGGGAAGTAGGTGCGTCCCGAGTGCAGCAGAGGATGATGCGCGTGCACCGGGGCCCCGTGCTTGGGCTTCAGCTCGGACTCGTACTCGCCGGCCAGCAGCAACCACAGGGTGCCGATGTCCTGAGCGGTGTAGGCCAGGTTCGGGTAGCGCCGATCGTGGTCGGCAACCAGCTCATCGATGCCGGCGGCGTACGGCGAGAGGTTGAGTGAGACTCGGCTGTGCTGCGAGAACTCGCCCAGGCGCAGCGTGGGCAAGTCGGGGCCGTAGAGGAACATCGACGGACAGCCGATCGTCTCGACGTCCTGATCTGCGAAGCCCAGCCGCTTCAGGTAGGCGGCGGTCTGCTCGCCACGGACGCCCACCCGCGGCGAGGTGCGCAGCACGGCCCGGACGAAAGCAGACACCTGCTCGCCGATGGCACCCACCGGCTCGCCGGTGGACGGGCGGATCTGAGCGTTCACGCCCAGGACGGTGACCGGAACCTTCAGCCCCTCGATCAACTGGGTGAGCCGTTCGAGCTCGGGCAGGAAGGCCTTGCGGAAGGCGTTGGCCAGGGGAATCACGACCGCGTCGTACTTCTCATTCACCTCCTCCGCACTGAGGTGGAACAGCCGGGAAGTCTCGATCTGGGTGGACGGGGTCGACAAGAGCCGGTGACTGGCGTGCGAGAACAGCAGGTTCCCGGCATTGTCGCCGATCCGGTTGCGCAGCAGGGTGTGCAGCGCGGAGTGGCTCTCGAAAGGGCTCTGATGGGCGCGCAGCAAAACGCGACGGTGAGCTCTGGGTGTCGTCGGTGTCACGGAGAGGTCCTTGAGATCAGGCTCGACTGGGTGGCACCGGCAAGGTCTTTTCCAGGGACGGTGATGCTGTCCTCTGGAGGAGGTGAGGGCTGTGGGGTGAAGCCCGACCCGAACCGGTTGGCGGCTACTTTAGCCGAGCGGCGATGTCATCGCCGATCACCGAGGTCGGACGCTTGGTCGCGCCACGCTCGGCCATGTCGGCATCGACTGCCGCCTCGATCCGGCGAGCATCGTCGGACCGGCCCAGGTGATCCAGCAGCAGGGCCATCGACAAGATGGTCGCGGTCGGATCGGCGATGCCCTGGCCTGCGATGTCGGGTGCCGAGCCGTGCACCGGCTCGAACATGGACGGGAACGTGCCGTCCGGGTTGATGTTGGCGGAGGCGGCCAGGCCGATCCCGCCGGTCACTGCGGCGGCCAGATCGGTCAGAATGTCGCCGAACAGGTTGTCGGTGACCAGCACATCGAAGCGCTGCGGATCCTGGACGAGCGCGATGGTGGCTGCGTCCACGTGCAGGTAGTCGGTGGTGACCCCGGGGTGCTCGGCGGCCACAGTCTGGAACAGCCGGTTCCACAGCCCGCCGGCGTTCACCAGGACGTTGTGCTTGTGCACCATGGTGACCTTGCCCCGGCGCTGCTCGGCGCGGACGAAGGCGTCCCGGATCACCCGCTCCACGCCGTGGGCGGTGTTGATCGAGACCTCGGTGGCCACCTCATAGTCGGTGCCGGCCCGGAAGGCGCCGCCATTGCCGCAGTACAGGCCCTCGGTGCCTTCGCGAACCACCACGAAATCGATGGGGCCGCGCGAGGTGACCGACTCGGCCAGCGGGGTGGGGACCCCGGGGTACAGCTTGGACGGGCGCAAATTCACGTACTGGTCGAACTCGAAGCGCAGCTTCAGCAGCAGCCCGCGCTCCAGCAGGCCGGACGGGATGGCCTTGGAACCCGGTGCGGCTCCCACCGCGCCCAGGATGATCGCCTGCGCGGCGGCCAGCTGCTCGAGATCGGCGGCCGGGAGCACCTCACCGGTGCGCTGCCAGCGCTCGGCGCCCAGATCGTGGTGGACGAAGTCGAAGGTGTCATCCCCGACGGTCTTGCACAGGACCTTCAGGCCTTCGGCCACGACCTCCGGGCCGATACCGTCGCCTGCGACAACTGAGATGACTGGCTTGGGAGCTTGGTTCACCCGCGCGAGGGTACTTGCCCCGTGGATCAGCGGCCAAGTCGTCTCACCGGCAGCGATAGCATTCGGGGCATGTCGCTGACCTATCCGCTGACCCGCAATCCCCAGCCCAAGACCCCAGACCAGGTGGCGTCCGTCCTGGCCGATCCGGGTTTCGGCAACTACTTCACCGACCACATGGCAGTAGCCACCTGGACGGCCGATGCGGGTTGGACCGACAGCGAGATTCGGCCCTACGGCCCCTTTCATATCGATCCGGCCGGCGCGGTGCTGCACTACGGCCAGGAGATCTTCGAAGGTCTGAAGGCCTACCGGCATGCCGACGGCTCGATCCATCTGTTCCGGCCCGAGGCCAACGCCCGTCGGTTGCAGACCTCGGCGGCCCGGATGATGCTGCCCAGCCTGGAGATCGAAGACTTCTTCACTGCGGTCACCGAGCTGGTCACGGTGGACGCCCACTGGGTGCCCGACGCGGAGGGGGAGAAGAGCCTCTACCTGCGTCCGTTCATGTTCGCCGATGAGGTGTTCTTGGGGGTGCGGGCCGCACAGCGGGTCACCTTCTCGGTGATCGCCTCCCCGTCGGGCCCGTACTTCGCCGGTGGGGTCAAGCCGGTCGACATCTGGGTGACCGACTCCTACGCCCGGGCCGGAGCCGGCGGCACCGGTGCGGCCAAGTGCGGCGGCAACTACGCCGCGTCTCTGATCGCCCAGTACGAGGGCTACCAGCACGGCTGCTCGCAGGTGTTGTTCATCGAGGCCAGCGGCAAGGACCGGGTCGAGGAACTCGGCGGCATGAACGTGTTCCTGGTCACCGCGGACGGCACGCTGATCACCCCGGCGCTGACCGGGACGATCCTGGAGGGAGTCACCCGCTCGTCGGTGCTGACCCTGGCAGGGGAGCTCGGCCTGACCACCGAGGAGCGCCAGGTCACTCCCGATGAGCTGTTCACCGGCATCCGCGAAGGGCGGATCACCGAGGCGTTCTCCTGTGGCACGGCCGCTGTGGTCACCCCGATCGGCAGCTTCCGGACGGCCGAGGGCGAGTGGCGGCTTCCGGAGAACGGACTTCCGGCCACCCTGGCGATCCGCAACGCCATCCTCGACATCCAGTACGGACGGGTGGCTGACACCCGCGGCTGGATGCGCCGAGTGGTCTGAGCTCCGGCTCAGGCCAGGGCGGCCAGCGCTGCGTCGTAGTTCGGCTCGGTGCTGATGTTGGCGACCTGCTCGGTGTGGCGAATGGTGCCCTCGGCATCGGCCACGATCACCGCGCGCGACAGCAGGCCACGCATCGGGCCGTCGACCAGAGTGAGCCCGTAGTCGGCGCCGAAGGTGCTGCGGAAGGTCGAGCCCGTGACCACGTTGGCCAGGCCTTCAGCCGCGCAGAACCGTGAGGCGGCCATCGGTAGATCTGCCGACACGCACAGCACCAGCGTGTCCGGAAGCCCGGAGGCCAGCTCGTTGAAGCGGCGGACGCTGGTTGCGCAGACCGAGGTATCAACACTCGGGAAGATGTTCAGGACCAGCCGTCGGCCGGCCGCGATCTCCGGTCCGAAGTCCACCAAATCGGCTCCGACAAGGCTGAAGGTAGGCAGCTGGAGGCCGACCTGGGGGAGTTCGCCGATGCTGTGGACGGTCTTGCCGCGGTGTTCCAGAGTTGCCATGGCCCAATTGTGCTCGCCGGATGGGAACGTCTGTGAGACGGTTTGTCTCAGGCCCTGAAACCTCGGCGTAACAGTCGCCGGGAAGGGCAAACTCCCTCGGGTATTTTCGCCAACAAGACAGGTTCACTGATGACGATCCCGCCAGCGGCGCCGGATACCTTCCACGTCTACGACACCACCCTGCGCGATGGTGCTCAGCAGGAAGGAATGCAGCTCACCGTCCACGACAAGCTGCGAATTGCGCGCTACCTGGATCAGCTCGGCGTCGGTTACATCGAGGGCGGTTGGCCGGGCGCCAATCCGAACGACACGGCCTTCTTCGCTGCGGCCGCCGAAGGCCAGCTCACTCTGCGCAACGCGACGCTGGTCGCCTTCGGGGCCACCCGCAAGGCCGGCACCTTCGCCGCGGACGATCCGCAGGTGCAGGCGCTGCTCGACGCCAAGACCGAGGTGGTCTGCATCGTGGCCAAGTCGCACGACGAGCACGTCCTGCGGGCACTGCGGACGACGCTGGCCGAGAACCTGGCCATGATCGCTGACACCGTCTCGCATCTGGTCGCCCACGGACGGCGGGTCTTCGTCGACGCCGAGCACTTCTTCGACGGCTACCGGGCCAACCCCGAGTACGCGCTCGAGGTCGTCCGCACCGCGGCCGACGCCGGTGCCGAGGTGGTCGTGCTGTGCGACACCAACGGCGGGATGCTGCCCAGTTGGATGGCCGACGTGGTCAGCGCCGCCGCCCAGATCGGGGTCGACCTGGGCATCCACTGCCACAACGACACCGGCTGCGCCGTGGCCAACACGGTGGCCGCCGTCGAGGCCGGCGTGATGCACGTCCAGGGCACCGTCAACGAGTACGGCGAGCGGACCGGCAACGCCAACTTGGTCACGGTGATCGCCAACCTGCAGCTGAAGTACGGCTGGCCGCTGGTGCCTCCGTCGGCGCTGGCCGAGGCCACCCGGATCACCCACGCCATTGCCGGGATCACCAACCTGCCACTGAGCAACCGGCAGCCGTATGTGGGCAGCTCGGCCTTCGCGCACAAGGCCGGCCTGCATGCCTCGGCCATCAAAGTGGACTCGAACCTCTACCAACACATCGATCCGATGCTGGTGGGCAACGACATGCGAATGCTGGTCTCGGACATGGCCGGACGGGCCAGCGTCCAGATGAAGGGCTCCTCGCTGGGCTACGACCTGTCCAACCGCGATCTGGCGGCTCGGATCACCGAGGCGGTCAAGGCCCGCGAGCTGGACGGCTACTCCTACGAGTCGGCCGACGCCAGCTTCGAGCTGCTGCTGCGCAGCGAGATGGGGCTGACTGATGAGTTCTTCGAAGTGCTGGCCTGGCGGGTGTTCACCACTCACGAGGTGAAGCCGGAGGGCGACTCCGAGGCAACCGTGAAGCTGCGGGCCAAGGGGATCTCGCACATCCTGGTCGGCGAGGGCCACGGTCCGCTGAACGCCCTGGACGTCGCGCTGCGCGGCGCGCTCACCCCGGCCTACCCGCAGGTGGACAACTTCGAGCTCACCGACTTCCGGGTCCGGATCCTCGACCAGGGCCACGGCACCGACGCCATCGTCCGCACCCTGATCGATCTGACCGACGGGGAGCGGACCTGGACCACGGTCGGGGTCGGCACCAACGTGATCGAGGCCTCCTGGGAGGCGCTCTACGACGGCTACCGCTGGGGCCTGCTCAAGCGCGACTGACCACCGGCCTGCCGGGCGGCGATGGGCTGGCCTAAGCTCGTCGTCATGAGCCTTGAACCGATGGACCGGGACGCTGCCCGGGCGCGCTTGCGCAGCCTGGCCGAGCAGGGCCTGATCGACCCGGCGAACCTGGACGCGCAGTTGGCCGCCCTCGATGCCGGGGATACGTCGGCGCTGGTGATGGCCCAGCAGGGCTATGCACTGGCCGGCTACCGCGAGGACGATCCGCTGGTGATCTCGGCCGGCTGGTCGAACCAGAGTCGGGACGGCAACTGGGTGGTGCCGCCGTACCTGGACGTCCAGGCCAAGGCGGCCAACGTCCGGCTGAACTTCCTGCAGGCGCAGGCCTCGGCACCGCTGATCCAGGTGGAGATCAGTGGGGCCATGGGCAATGTAAAGCTGATCGTCCCCGACGGCTGGGCGGTCAATGCCGACCGGCTGCGCGGCGGAATGGGCTCGGCCAAGATTCGGGTGCCCAACCAGCCCGCACCCGGTTGCCCGGTCCTGCTGCTGCGCGGATCGCTGGCCATGGGCAACCTCAAGGTGCGCTATGGCACTCGGGGTGAACTGCGTCGCAGCCAGCGTGCCCTGCGCGGCAGCGCGGCACTGTCCGAACGGGCTCTGGCCCGCCAACAGCGCCGCCTGGACCGTCGCGGCTAGCTGATCCGCTCCAGCACGATGTCGCCGCGAGCCACCGGCTCGGCGCTGATCTCGGCGGCATCGGCGATCGCCTGTACGGCTCGCTCGAGCCGCTCCGGAGTGTCGGTGTGCAGCGTGAACAGCGGCTGGCCGGCACTCACCCGATCTCCGACACTGGCATGCCAGGTGACGCCGGCCGCGGCCTGCACCGGATCGCCCTGCTTGGCCCGTCCGGCACCCAGTCGCCATGCGGCCAGGCCGACGGCCATGGCGTCCAGCCTGGTCAGGTAACCATCGGCGGCCGCTGGGATCACCTCGGTGTGCCGGGCCACCGGCAGCGGGGCGTCCGGGTCGCCGCCCTGGGCGCGGATCATGGCCTTCCAGGTGTCCATGGCCTTGCCGGAGTCGAGCACCTGGGCCGGGTCGGCGTCGATGCCGGCGCAGGCCAGCATCTCGGTGGCCAGGGCCAAGGTCAGTTCGCGCACATCGGACGGGCCGCCGCCGGCCAGGATCTCGACCGACTCGGCCACTTCCAGGCCGTTGCCGGCCGTGCGGCCCAGCGGGGTGTCCATGGCGGTGATCAGGGCCACTGTGCGCACTCCGGCGGCCTTGCCGATCTCGACCATTGTGCGGGCCAGCGCCTGGGAGTCCTCGCGGCGCTTCATGAAGGCGCCGGCGCCGGTCTTCACGTCCAGCACCAGCGAGGCGGTGCCCTCGGCGATCTTCTTGCTCATGATCGAGGCCGAGATCATCGGGATCGACTCGACCGTGCCGGTGACGTCCCGCAGTGCGTAAAGCTTCTTGTCCGCCGGGGCCAGCCCGGAGCCGGCCGCGCAGATCACCGCGCCGACGTCCTCGAGCTGGGCGAGCATCTCGTCATTGCTCAGCGCGGCTCGCCAGCCGGGGATGGCTTCCAGCTTGTCCAGGGTGCCGCCGGTGTGGCCCAGGCCGCGTCCGCTCAACTGGGGGACGGCCGCGCCGCAGGCGGCCACCAGCGGGGCCAGCGGCAGAGTGATCTTGTCCCCGACGCCGCCGGTGGAGTGCTTGTCGACGGTCGGACGGCTCAGGCGGGCAAAGCTCATCCGCTCGCCGCTGGCGATCATGGCGTTGGTCCAGCGGCTCAGTTCGTCGGGGTTCAGCCCGCGGAAGAAGATCGCCATGGCCATTGCGGCCATCTGCTCATCGGTGACGCTGCCGTGGGTATAGGCGTCGATCAGCCAGTCGATTCCGGCCTCGGGCAACCGGCCGCCGTCACGCTTGAGCCGGATCAGTTCCACTGCGTCGAATGCTGCGCTAGTCACCGATGCACCCTAGCGTCCCGGGCGCCCGGTTCGCCTGCTCGGGCGGCAGTTGCCGCGCCCAGGACGTCTCGGCGAGCCCGGACGCGTGCGTGGGCGGTGAGCCCGGCTCTAGGGTGACGCCATGCGTATTGCGCGATTCGTGGCCGGAGCAGAACCGGCGTACGGCCTGGTTGAGCTGGCCGAAGATGACGGACCCAACCCGGAGACCATCTCGGTGATCACCGGCGACCCGCTGGCCGGACCGGTGCGCTACACCGGAGAGCGGCTGGCCCTGGCCGACGTCCGGCTGGTCGCACCGGTGATTCCGCGGAGCAAGGTGATCGGGGTTGGACGCAACTACGCCGAGCACGCCGCCGAACTGGGCAACCAGGTGCCCACGGCGCCGCTGCTGTTCGGCAAGCCGAACACCGCGGTGGTCGGGCCGGGGGAGCCGATCATTCGTCCCGTCGAGACCAGCGATCTGCATTACGAGGGCGAACTGGCCGTGGTGATCGGACGGATCTGTCGCCGAGTGCCGCCGGAGCGGGCCGCCGAGGTGATCTTCGGCTACACCATCGGCAATGACGTGACCGCGCGGGACCTGCAGGCCAGCGACGGTCAGTGGACCCGGGCCAAGGGTTTCGACAGCTTCTGCCCGATCGGTCCGTGGATCGTTACGCATCTGAGCCTGGAGGAGGCCGGACGCCTGGAGATCTCCACCACCGTGAACGGCGAGCCCCGTCAGCAGGGGAACACCTCCCAGATGGTCCGCTCGATCGCCGAGCTGATCGCCCAGGTCTCGGCTTTCACCACCTTGTTGCCCGGTGACGTCCTGCTCACCGGGACACCGGCTGGGGTGGGTCCGATGGAGCCGGGCGACACGGTCGCGGTCAGCATCTCCGGGATCGGCACCTTGTCGAACCCGGTGGTGGCCGAGGAATGAGCGTGGCGCAGGAGAGGTCGGGCTGGCTCAGCCGGTTCGTCCGCTACGAGCCGCGTCCGGGGGTGGAGTACCCCGGGGTGCTGGTCGTCGACGACCCGTCCCGGACGCCGCTGCGCGCGCTCGCTCTGGGCGTCGGCGGCGGCATGCTCTCTGTGTTGGGTTTCCTGTGGCTGGCTGCGCTGGTCACCGGCGGGCTGGCCTGGCTGTTCTGGACGGCGTCCGGATCGCCGGGGACCTTCTTGGACTACTACACCTCGGCAGTCGGCGGTTTCAGCGATCCGCTGGGGATCGTGGCCGGCCACCTCGGCCTGGCCATGGCCATTCCGCTGGCCTGCGCCATGGTCTTGTTCGTCCACCGATTCCACCCGCGCTGGCTCAACTCGGTCCAACCCGGCTTCCGCTGGCGCTACACCTTCGTGGCCGGCCTGGCCGCACTGGTCGTGATCGGTGGGGTGTGGCTGCTGTCCCGGCTGGGCCAGCCCTGGCAGTTCGCTCCTCAGCAGCCGATGTGGGCTTTCCTGGCCGCGATCCTGCTTACCGCGCCGCTGCAGGCCGCGGCCGAAGAGTACCTGTTCCGGGGGTATCTGCTGCAGGCGCTCTACTCGGCAGCCCCCAACCTCAATCGTCCGCTGTTGTCCGCTGACGCCGCCGGCGAGGGGGCCGGCCGGGTGGCGCTGTGGCTGGCCCGCGGCTACCAGCGCTGGTTCGGCGTGATCGGCTCGGCGCTGCTGTTCGCGATCCTGCACACCCAGAACCAGGGCCTGGCCGGGTTCCTGCACCCGTTCACCTTCGGACTGCTGGCCGGCTGGCTGGTCATGCGCACCGGCGGGCTGGAGGCGGCCATCGCTGCGCACGTGGTGAACAACCTGATCGCCTTCGGCTACGCGACGCTGTCGGGGACCATGTTCCAGGCCCGGCATCCGGGCGAGATCGGCTGGCTCGAGCTGGGCTGGAACCTCCTTGGATATGCACTGTTCGCCGTAGTGGCAGTGCGTCTGGCGGACCGAATGAGGCTCGCCAGGACCACTCCGAGGGGCCGGTTTGGTGGCCCAGCTACCCATCCAGTAAAGTGATCCCTCGCTGGCCCTTCGGGGTCAGCGAGTCCATGTGAGTGGACAGTGGGGTATGGGGTAATTGGCAGCCCGCCGGATTCTGGTTCCGTCAGTCTAGGTTCGAGTCCTAGTACCCCAGCGCAGTGATGATTCGCTGAGCTGGATGCAGTTAGGTTAGTCTTCACCGAGCTTGGCCCCGTTGTGTAGCGGCCTAGCACGCCGCCCTCTCAAGGCGGTAGCGGGGGTTCGAATCCCCTCGGGGCTACGTATGGCAGATCCCGTCCCAGGCCTGGGACGGGATCTGTCGTTTCCGGACTCAGTAGCCCAGATAGCGACCAGGGCGATGGTTCAGCGCCAGCACCACGCTGAGCACGGCGGCACCGGCCGTCGACAGCAGCACAGTCGGCCAGGCCACGATGGTCAGCGAGCAGACGATGACTGTGGCGTCGAAGGCCAACTGGACGTAGCCGGCCGACCAGCCCAGATGCTCCTGAGCGAGCAGGGCCACGGTGTTGAAGCCACCCAGGCTGGACCGATGCCGGAACAGGATCAGCATGCCCACCCCGGCCAGCAGATTGCCCACCAGGCAGGCATAGACCGGGTCCACCCGGAGCCCGGGCAGCATCAGCGGATGCAGGTAGGCGAACGCCGAAACCGCGCCGATCGAGACCAGGGTGCGCAGCGTGAACTGCCAGCCCTTGCGGCGCACGGCCAGCACCAGGAAGGGCAGGTTGATCACGAAGTAGATCAGCCCGAACGACCAGCCGGTGGCATAGCTGAGCAGCAGCGACAGCCCGGCCGTGCCGCCGGTGACCGCGCCGCTGGTGTGCAGCAGGTACAGCCCGAGCGAGGCCAGGAAAGTGCCGCTGAGCAGCCCGAACGCATCCTCGATCGGAGTGTGCCGCTGGTCGGCTTCTGCCTCGCTCGGCCCGGATCCGATCACGGGCGCAGCTCCGGATGCGCAGCCAGGACGGCCAGTACTCGGTCATTGCTGGCGGGATCGGCGATGGTGATCCGGACTCCGTCCACCGGGTAGCCGCGGACCAGGATCTCGGCGGCGTCGAAGGCCTCCACCAGCGCCGTCCGGTGGGCGTCATCGGCGCGCAGCCAGAAGAAGTTGGCCGCGCTGTCGGGCACCGTCCAGCCGAGCTCACGAGCGGCGGCGATCACCCGCTCCCGCTCGGCAACCACCTCGGCCGAGCGGCGGGCGACCTCGTCCAGCGAGCTCAGAGCGGCCACGGCGGCAGCTTCGGCCACCGCGCTCACCGAGAACGGCACCTGGGTCTTGCGCAGGCCGTCGGCGAGCTCGGGCTGGGCCACGGCGTAGCCGACCCGGAGCCCGGCCAGCCCGTAGGCCTTGGAGAAGGTGCGCAGCAGGCACAGGTTCGGATAGCGGGACAGCAAGGTGACCGGGTTCAGGGCGTCCGCCGGGCCGAACTCGCGATAGGCCTCGTCCAGCACCACCAGTACGCCGGCCGGCACCTGGTTGAGGAAGTCGATCAGCTCGGCCTCGCCGATCGAGGTCCCGGTCGGGTTGTTCGGCGAGCAGAGCAGCACCACCTTGGTGCGATCACCGATGGCCGCCAGCATGGCCGGCAGGTCGTGCCGCTCGTCCGCGGTGAGAGGGACGGTCACCGGAACCGCCCCGGCCAGGTTGGTCAGGATCGGATAGGCCTCGAAAGAGCGCCAGGCGAAGATCACCTCGTCGCCCGGATCGCACAATGCCCCGATCAGCTGGGCCAGGACGCCGACGCTGCCCGGACCGAAGGCCAGCTGGTCGGGCCCGACACCCAGCCACTCGGCGACCCGCTGGGTCAGCTCGCTGGAGAACATGTCCGGGTACCGGTTGGCCCGGTTGCCGGTCTGGGTGATCGCTGCCAAGACGGCGGGTAGCGGCGCGAAGTGGCTCTCGTTGGAGGCCAACGGCGCGGTGTTGTCGCTGGACGAGCGGCGTCCGGCGATGTAGCTGGGCAGCGCGGCGACCGCGGGACGAAGCTGGGGGAGCGGCTGGGACATGACTTCCTTCCTGATTCCCCCATAGTGAATCGAATCCTGGCCCGCGCTGCGGCCTCGTCCCAGGCGCGGACGCAGCGATTGCCCGGATCGGCCGCCCGGCTGCCAGCGAATCGGCGGCAAACCCTGGCACACTTGGCTCGTTCGAGGTTCTCGCCGAAGTCGGCCGAGTATCGCCACTACAACATGGACGTGACCTTGGTCTGCGTACCCGCGGGCCGGTCGCCGGAGGAAGCCACGTGAGGACCAAGCGGCCCAAGACGATCACCTTCGTCATCCCCTGCTACAACTCAGCCGCCTACATGGACGCCTGCATCGAGTCGATTCTCGGCGGCGGGCGCGATGTGGAGATCATCATCGTCGATGACGGCTCGACCAAGGACGACACCCCGGAGAAGGCGGACGAGTGGGCCGAGGCCCATCCGGACGTGATCAAGGTCATTCACCAGGAGAACGCCGGTCACGGTGGCGCCGTGATGGCCGGGCTGCGAGCGGCCACCGGGATCTACTTCAAGGTCGTCGACTCCGATGACTGGCTGGACCACACCTCCCGCGATCTGCTGATGGCCAAGCTGCGCGGCTTCATCGCCGGCGACAACCTGGTCGACCTGGTGGTCTGCAACTACGTCTACGAGCACATCCAGACCGGCTCACAGCGAGTGATCCACTACCGGCGGGCGCTGCCCACGAACAAGATCATCTCCTGGGATGAGGTCGGCATCTTCGGCCCCGGCCAGAACATCCTGATGCACTCGGCGATCTATCGCACCCAGGTGCTGCGCGACAGCGGCCTGGAGTTGCCCAAGCACACCTTCTACGTCGACAACATCTTCGTCTACGTCCCGCTGCCGTACGTGAAGACCCTGCACTACCTGCCGGTGAACTTGTATCGCTACTTCATCGGGCGCGAGGACCAGTCGGTCAACGAGCCGGTGCAGCTGGGTCGGCTCGATCAGCAGATGCGGGTCACCAAGGCGCTGGTCGATGCCTACGTGCTGCCCGACGAGATTCCCAGCAAGCGGCTGGCCCGCTACATGGAGGGCTTCCTGGCCCTGATCATCGCGGCGTCCTCGATGTTCGCGGTGATCCGCGCTGATGACGAGGCGCTGGAGATGCGCCGCCAGATGTGGGCCAATCTGTACGCCAAGGACGTGAAGATGGCCAAGCGGCTGGGACGCCACCCGCTGGTGCTGGCTTCGAACCTGTCCAGCTCGACCGGACGGCGGCTGTCGGTGCGGCTGTACCGGCTGGCTCAGCGGCTCTACCGGTTCAGCTGAGGCCCTAGCTCGCGGGGAGGTCCTGATCGGCGGGTGCGGCCGCGTCCTCGAACTGCGGGTGCAGGGTGGCCAGCCGGATCACTCCGCCGATGGCGATCATGCCCAGCAGGATCATGCAGGTAGCAGTGACCGGTCCCAGTTGAGCGCCCTCGCCGAGCACGGCGATCCCGAACAGCACGGCCACCACCGGTGAAGTGATCGTCATCGAGGCCACCACGAGTTCAGCCGGCCCGGTGGCATAGCCCTGCTGCACCATCCAGGCCGCCGTGGCACTGCCGATCACGAGCGCGACGAGAGTGGCCCAGAAGACCGCCGAGTTCACCCAGCTGGACGCCTTGGCGAACTCCATCAACGACTTCACCAGGGACGCTTCCAGGCCGTAGAAGACGGCGCCGCCGGAGGCCCAGAACAGGCAACGCCACTGCCGGGCGCCGCGGGCACCCAGAGTGCCCAGCGCGGCCGCGCAGAGATAGGCGACCAGGGCGCCGATCAGCACTCCGACTTCGCTGAGCCGGGCCTCGGGAGCGGCATTGAAGCCGCCGATGCTGATGAAGCCGAAGATTGCTGCGACCGTGACGATTACGGCCAGCCGGGCCTGGGCGCCGATCGGCACCTTGTGGGCTCGGGACTGGATGATCATCGACCACGGAAAGGCGAGCACCCCGACCGGCTGGACGATCGAGACCGGCGCGAAACTCAGCGCGGTGATCTGACAGACCAGGGACAGCCCCATCAGAGCCAGCCCGAGCAACCACCGCGGCGAGCGGATGCTCACCCACAAGGTGGCGAAGTCGAGCCGATGCTGGTTGTCGCTCTCGGCGACCTCGGCCACCACGACTTTGTCCTGCAGGTAGGCCGAGTAGGCGAAGAAGAATGAGCCGATGATTTGGAGCAGTACGGCGACCGGGATGATCTGCGGCAACGCCGTCCCTCCTTCGTGGTAGCGCGGTCGTCCTACGCTATCGCAGCGCACCCGGACCACCGGGTTTGAGGGCTGGCGCGGCGTCTCGGCGCAGGCTCAGTTTTGCCCAGCGATCACTCGATCCCCTCCGGCAGGGGCCATGATCGACCCATGACTGGACCGGACGGATCGGCGCAGCTGCGCCAGGACCTGCGTGACTTCGTCCAGGTCGCGGGATCACGAGCCCCGCTGTACGCCCGGCTGGCCATGGAACTCAGCGAGCTGGACGAGGCGGTCACGATCCTGGCCGAGGCGCCACCGACGAACCGGATCCCGGTGACGTTGTTCGCGGCCATCCAGTACCTGCTGCTGGCAGATCCGGACGAGCCGCTGGCCGCCTGGTACCCGAACCTGACCGTCGAACCGAGGCTCGATCACCCGACCCAGGCCCTGCGTGAGTTCTGCGTCCGGCGCCGGGCCGAGCTGGTCGAGCTGGTCCGCAGTCGCACTCCACAGACCAATGAGATCGGCCGTTGCGCGCCGCTGATCCTGGGCCTGGCCGCGGTCGAGCAGCGGTTCGGCGGCCTGGCTCAGCTGGACGTCGGCGCCAGCGCGGGCCTGAACCTGCTCAGCGATCAGTACCGCTACCGCTACGGGGACGTCGTGATCGGCACCGGATCGGTCGAGCTCGACTGCCAGCTGCGCGGTGCGGCGATCACGCTGCCGGAGCGGCCACCGCTGCTGGTGTCGCGGCGTGGCCTGGACCGGGAACCGATCGATGTCGAGGACCCGCATCAGCTGCGCTGGCTGCTGGCCTGCGTGTGGCCGGACCAGGCCGACCGGCGTGAGCGGCTGCAGGCGGCGCTCGGGATGGCCCGACGGCTGCACCCTGTGGTGGGAGACGGTGATGCGGTCGACGACCTGCCCGCCGCCCTGGGCGAACTCGGCGACGGGCATCCGGTGGTCACCACGTCCTGGGTGCTGAACTACCTGCCGCCACAGCGCCGATCAGACTTCGTCCGGGCCCTGGCTGCCTGGGCCGGTCACCGTCCGCTGTCGTGGGTCAGCTACGAGTCGCCGGCCGCGACGCCCGAGCTCGACTGGCCGGCCGCAGTGGCCGGCTCGGAGCTGACCGCACTACGCGTGGTGACCTGGGTGGAAGGCGTCCGGGAGGACCGGGTGATCGGCCAGGGGCATCCGCACGGCTACTGGTTGAACCTGAGCTGAGCACCGGTTTCGCGCGGCCCACGGACGGGTATCAGAGGGACAGCTCAACGACAGGAGTCGTCTATGTCCACCACCGTGGGAACCGGAATCGCTCTGCTCGCCATCGGTGCCGTGCTCGGCTTCGCCGTCCGGGATGCCGTGCCCGGAGTCAATCTGGCTCTGACCGGCTACATCTGCATGGGCGCCGGCGCGTTAGCGATCGTCCTCGGCCTGGCCATGGTCGGTCAGGCGCGCCGCCGCTCGTATCCGAACGAGCGCGACGACCTGTGAGTCACCGAAAGGGTTGAGACTCAGCCCTCGCCGCCGTTGCGGCGCAGCACCTCGGAGAGCCGCTCTGCGGCCGCGATCACGGCCGGGGCGTGCAGTCGTCCGGGCTGGCGGGAGAGCCGCTCGATCGGGCCGGAGACGCTGACCGCGGCAATCACCTTGCCGCTGGGAGAGCGGACCGGGGCCGAGACCGAGGCAACCCCCGGCTCGCGCTCGGCGACCGACTGAGCCCAACCGCGGCGCCGGACGGTGGCCAGAGCCACTGCCGAGAACGACGAGCTCTGCAGGCCGCGCTGGATCCGCTCGGGATCCTCCCAGGCCAGCAGCACCTGTGCGGCCGAGCCGGCCCCCATGGTGAGCTGCGTACCCACGGGAATGGTGTCTCGCAGGCCGGACGGACGTTCTGCTGCCGCCGCACAGACCCTCATGTCGCCTTGGCGGCGGAACAGCTGCGCCGACTCGCCGGTGATGTCCCGCAGGCGTGCCAGCACCGGGCCGGCCGTCGCTAGCAGCCGATCCTCGCCAGCCGCGGAGGCCAGTTCGGTCAGCCGCGGACCCAGTACAAAGCGTCCCTGCAGATCGCGGCTGACGAGACGGTGGTGTTCGAGGGCGACCGCCAGGCGGTGCGCAGTCGGACGGGCCAAGCCGGTCGCGGTCACCAAGCCGGCCAGTGTCGTCGGGCCCTGTTCCAGAGCCGTCAGAACCAGAGCCGCCTTGTCGAGAACGCCGACGCCACTCGAGTTGTCCATGTACTAAGACTGCCGTCTCGGATCCTGATATGCAAGCGCTACGCTGTTTGAGACGCAAACAAACGGCTCACGAAGCAATGGAGATCCGATGGGCAAGACCCTGAGTGACAAGGTATGGGAGAACCACGTCGTCCGTACAGCGGACGGAGAGCCCGACCTGCTGTACATCGACCTGCATCTGGTGCATGAAGTCACCAGCCCCCAGGCCTTCGACGGCCTCCGGCTGGCCGGACGGTCGGTGCGCCGCACTGACCTGACCATGGCCACGGAGGACCACAACACCCCGACCGTGAACATCCTGGCGCCGATCGCCGATCCGGTCTCCAAGCTGCAGGTGGACACCCTGCGCGCCAATGCCGCCGAGTTCGGCGTGCGGATCCACAGCCTCGGTGATCTCGACCAGGGCGTGGTGCACATCATCGGGCCGCAGCTGGGCCTGACCCAGCCCGGGCTGACCGTCGTCTGCGGCGACTCGCACACCTCCACCCATGGCGCCTTCGGCGCGCTGGCCTTCGGCATCGGCACCTCCGAGGTCGAGCATGTGCTGGCCACCCAGACCCTGCAGCAGGCCCGTCCCAAGACAATGGCGGTCAACATCAACGGCACCCTGGCTGACGGCGTTACCGCCAAGGACATCGTGCTGGCGCTGATCGCCAAGGTCGGCACCGGCGGTGGCCAGGGCTACGTCGTGGAGTATCGCGGCGACACCATCCGCAACCTCTCCATGGAGGGCCGGATGACCATCTGCAATATGAGCATCGAGTGGGGAGCCAAGGCCGGCATGATCGCGCCGGACGAGACCACCTTCGCCTACCTCAAGGGACGTCCGCACGCCCCCGAGGGTGCCGACTGGGACGCCGCAGTGGCCGCCTGGAGCACGCTGTACACCGATGAGGACGCCGTCTTCGACCGTGAGGTCGACATCGACGCGTCCGCGCTGACCCCGTTCGTCACCTGGGGCACCAACCCGGGCCAGGGCGTCCCGCTGGGCGCTGCTGTGCCCAGTCCCGCCGACTTCGACGACCCGGTCGACCGGTCCGCGGCCGAGCGGGCGCTGGAGTACATGGGGCTGACCGCCGGAACGCCGATGCGCGAGGTCCGGGTGGACACCGTCTTCCTGGGCTCGTGCACCAACGGCCGGATCGAGGACCTGCGGCTGGCCGCCTCGGTGATCAAGGGACACAAGATCGCCGACGGACTGCGGATGCTGGTCGTCCCGGGCTCGGCTCGGGTCCGGCTGCAAGCCATGAGCGAGGGCCTGGACAAGGTCTTCACCGAAGCCGGCGCCGAATGGCGGGAGGCCGGCTGCTCGATGTGCCTGGGCATGAACCCCGACCAGCTGGCACCGGGCGAGCGCTCGGCGTCCACCTCCAATCGCAACTTCGAAGGCCGCCAGGGCAAGGGCGGTCGCACCCACCTGGTCTCGCCCGCGGTTGCCGCCGCCACTGCGATCCGCGGCACCCTGAGCTCCCCGGCCGATCTGTAAGGAAGAGAAATGGACAAGTTCAGTTCCCACACCGGGATCGCGGTGCCGCTGCGCCGCAGCAACGTCGATACCGACCAGATCATCCCTGCGGTCTACCTGAAGCGGGTCACCCGGACCGGCTTCGAGGACGGCCTGTTCGCCGCCTGGCGCAACGACCCTGACTTCGTGCTGAACCAGCCGGCCTACACCCAGGGTTCGATCCTGGTGGCCGGACCCGACTTCGGCACCGGCTCGTCCCGCGAGCACGCGGTCTGGGCCCTGCAGAACTACGGCTTCCGGGTGATCATCGGCTCCCGGTTCGGCGACATCTTCCGCTCGAACTCCGGCAAGGCCGGCCTGGTCATCGCCAGCGTCAGCCAGGACGTGGTCGAGCAGCTGTGGGCCATCGCCGAGGCCACTCCGGGGACCGAGTTCAGCGTCGACCTGGTGGCCAAGACCATCACCGCTGGTGAGAGCACCTTTGAGTTCACCATCGACGACTACACCCGGCATCGCCTGCTGGAAGGTCTGGACGATATCGGGATCACCTTGACCCACGCCGACAAGATCGCCGCCTACGAGGCGCGCCGTCCGGCTTGGCTACCCAAGACCTTGCCTGCCAAGATCGCGGGGTGACCTCGACCGACGACCATCGCCCGCAGCCGCTGCCGATCACCTCTGATCCGGCGCGGGTTCCCCTGCGGATCGCCAACTCGACTCCGGTCCAGCCGACCTACCGTCGACTGGTCCGGTTCGCCGGCTGGCTGCTGCGGCTGATGGTCGATCGGGACTGGGACGACGCCGCGAACCTGCCGGCCACCGGCGGTGTGATCGTGGTGTCGAACCACATCTCCTACTTCGATCCGCCCAATCTGGCCCACTACCTGGTCTGGAACGGACGCTGGCCGCGTGCCCTGGGGAAGGCCGACCTGTGGCAGGTGCCGATCATCGGCCGCCTGGCCCGGGCCACCGGACAGATTCCGGTGGAGCGCGGCACTGAGCGGGCCAAGGACGCCCTCGTGCACGCCCGGGAGGCGCTGGAGCAGGGCGAATGCGTGGTGATCTACCCCGAGGGGACGGTCACCGCCGACCCGGAGACCTGGCCGATGACCCCGCGTCCGGGCGCGGCCCGGCTGGCGCTGGCCAGCGGAGCCCCGGTGATCCCGGTGGGCCAGTGGGGAGCCAACCTGGTGATGCCGGGCAAGCACCCCGGCTGGCCGAAGCTGCGTCCGCGGCGGACGGTTTCCTTCCGGTCCGGAGCCCCGGTGGATCTCAGCGATCTGCAGGGTCGCACCGATGCAGAAGCCGAGGCGCAGGCCGGCGCCCGGATCATGGCAGCGGTCACCGAACTGGTCGCCCAGCTGCGGCACGAAACGGCTCCGGCCGACGTCTACGACATCCGGGTGGGCCGGCGAGTCCCTCGCCTGGACGCCCGCTAGGGTGGAAGTCCGACCAGGGAGGCAGGAACTGATGACCGGACATCCACAGCGAACTCGAGTGGCTCTGGTCTTCGGTGGAGTCAGCCCCGAACACCCGGTGAGCTGTCTGACCGCGGGCAGTGTGGCGCGGGCCATTGATGCCGAGCGCTACCAGGTGATCGGTGTGGGAATCACCACCGACGGCGCCTGGGTGCGGATCCCCACCGACGAGTTGATCGGCTTCGAGGTCAAGGACGGCCACCTGCCGCAGGTGGCTGAGGACCGTCCGGCCGCGCTGCTGGTGCCGGTGGACGGCGGTGCGGCCATCGCCACTCGGGTCGAGGACCGGCTCACCGACCTGGAGCCCTTCGACGTGGCCTTCGCGCTGCTGCACGGCCCGTACGGCGAGGACGGCACCATCCAGGGCCTGTTCGAGATGCTCGGGGTCCGCTATGTCGGTGCCGGAGTGGCGGCCAGCGCCATCGGCATGGACAAGGACCTGATGAAGCGCTCAATGGCGGCCGCCGGGCTGCCGGTCGGGCCCTGGGTGGCGATCACCCCCTCGGAGTGGACCCATGACCAGGCCGGCTGCCTGGCCCGGATCGCCGAGCTGAGCTATCCGCTGTTCGTGAAGCCGGCCCGCGGCGGCTCGAGCCTGGGAATCAGCCAGGTCGATGCGATCGAGCAGCTGATTCCGGCCATCGAGGCCGCTCGCGCGCTGGACCCGAAGGTGGTCATCGAGCAGGGCTTCACCGGCGTCCGCGAGATCGAGTGCGCCGTCCTGGGCGACCCGGACCGCCAGCCGAAGGTCAGCCAGCCCGGCGAGATCGTCATGCACGGTGCGTCGGCCTTCTACGACTTCGACGCCAAGTACCTCCCCGAGGACCAGGTCCGTCTGGACGTCCCGGCCAAGCTCGACCCGGCCGTCGCCGATCAGCTGCGCGACCTGGCCCGGCGCACTTTCGTGGCCATGGACGTCGAGGGCCTGGCCCGGGTCGACCTGTTCCTGGATGCCGACGGCAAGGCCTGGGTGAACGAGCTGAACACCATGCCCGGCTTCACCCGGACCTCGATGTTCCCGATGATGTGGGCCGAGGCCGGGCTGTCCTACTCGGAGCTGATCGGCACGCTGCTGGAGCTGGCGCTGCGCCGTCCGCTCGGCCTGCGATGAGCGGACGCCGGGTCGCCGACCTCGGCGAGTTCGAACTCATCGACCTGATTACTGCCGGCCTCGGCCGTGGTGAGCAGGTGGTGCTCGGCGCCGGTGATGACGCCGCCGTGCTGCGGTTGCGCGGCGACCTGGCTGTGTCCACCGACACCATGGTCGAGAACGTCCACTTCCGCCGGGACTGGTCTTCGGCCCACGACGTCGGACGTAAGTCGGTGGCGGCCTGCGTGGCCGACGCCGAGGCCATGGGGGCCACCGGAGTCGGAGTGGTGGTCAGCCTGTCGGTGCCCGGCGAGCTCGAGGTCGAGTGGTTCAGCGACTTCGCCGCCGGCGTCCGCGCCGAGTGCGACAACGCCGGGGTGTCTCTGGTCGGCGGCGATCTGACCCGCGCCGAGCAGATCGTGATCACCGTGACCGTGCTGGCCGACCTGGCCGGGCGCGAGCCGCTGCGCCGGGCGGGTGCGCAGCCGGGCGATGACGTGGCCTTCTGCGGACGGCTGGGCTGGGCCGCGGCCGGGCTGGCCGTGCTGAGCCGCGGCTTCCGCTCGCCACGGGCTGTGGTGGTCGCTCAACGCGTCCCCGAGCCGCCCTACGGCCAGGGCGTGGTGGCCGCACAGGCCGGTGCCCACTGCCTGATCGACGTCTCCGACGGACTGCTGGCCGATCTGGGTCACATCGCGGCCGCCTCGCAGGTGCAGATCGACCTGGACAGCTCCCGCTTCGAGATCGCCGAGCCGCAGCAAGCCGTGGCCGCGGCCTTGGGCGGAGGCAACCCGCTGATCTACCAGCTGACCGGGGGAGAGGACCATGCCCTGGTCGGCAGCTTTCCGCCCGGCCGGGTGCCCAGCGGGTGGACGGTGATCGGACGGGTCAACGACGGTCCAGCGCAGGTGCTGGTGGACGGTGCCGTCCCCGACGTCGAGGCGGCCGGCTGGCAGCACTTCGGGCCGGCCAGGTGAGCCGCTCCCGGCGTGGACTCCAGGCGTTGACAACCATCGTGGCTTAGGTTGGCGACATGGCGACCCGCGCGTCTTCCCCCTCGCGGAGCCGCAGCAGCGCATCAGCGCGGCCCAGCGGATCCCGAGCCAGTGGAAGCAAGAAGAAGCCCCCGGCCCCCCAGGGGCCCTCTGGTGTGTCCAAGTTCTTCTCTGCTGTCGGACGTGGCCTGGCCGCCGTGTGGCGTGGACTCGCGACCGGACTGGGCACTGTGGTCCGGGCGGTTCCGCCCGCCGTCAAGGACCTGGCTCCCGAGCAGCGTCACGACGGTGCCGGACTGTTCCTGACGCTGGCCGGTGGGATCGTGGCGGCGCAGTTCTGGTTCGGCCTGCCGGCGCCGGTCGGTGAGTGGATCCAGATCGCAGCGGCAACGCCGGTCGGTTCGGCCGCCTACGTGCTGCCGGTGCTGGCCCTGGGCGTGGCGTGGCGCACCTGGCGACATCCGGAGCGACACGGCAATGCCGGCCGCCAAGCGGTGGGCTGGATCGCGGCCACCTTCGGAGTGCTCGGCGTCCTGCACATCGCCCGTGGCCTACCCCGCGGTGGGCATCCGGAGCTGGTCCGTGAGGCCGGCGGCTACCTGGGTTTCATCTCCTCCTCGTTCACCGTCGACTTGCTCACCGTGTGGCTGGCCGTGCCGCTGCTGGTGATCCTGGCCGGCTTCGGGATCTTGGTGATCGCCGGAATCCCGATCGGCGACGTGCCGCGCCTGCTCGGCGAGTGGCGCGCCAAGCTGAAGCGTCCGGCCAAGCCGGAGATCGAGTACGGGACCAGCCACCGGGCTTTCGACACGCCCCTGGTGGCCGAGGAGGAGCCGATCGCACCGGAGGACGAGGCCACCGTGGCCTTCACCCCGGCTGATCTGCCCAGCCCGAAGAAGACGCCCCGGCCGCCGCTGGAGGCTCCGGTGATGTCGCCGGGGCCGCTGCGCGCCGAGCAGCCGCCGATCAGCGGGGACGTGGCCTATGTGCTGCCCGACCCGTCGGTGCTGCGGGCCGGCACCGTCCCCAAGGCTCGGACCACCGCCAACGAGCAGATCGTGCAGAGCCTGACCGAGGTGCTGCGCCAGTTCGAGATCGACGCCACCGTCACCGGCTACACCCGCGGCCCGACGGTCACCCGCTACGAGGTGGAGCTCGGCAATGCCGTGAAGGTCGAGAAGGTCACCGCACTGGGCAAGAACATCGCCTACGCGGTCGCGTCCGCCGACGTCCGGATCCTGTCGCCGATCCCCGGCAAGTCGGCGATCGGCATCGAGATCCCCAATGCCGACAAGGAGATCGTCTCGCTGGGCGACGTGCTGCGCTCGCCGCGAGCCCGGGGCGATCACCATCCGCTGACCGTCGGCCTGGGCAAGGACGTCGAGGGCGGCTACGTCGTGGCCAACCTGGCGAAGATGCCGCACCTGCTGGTGGCCGGTGCCACCGGCTCGGGCAAGTCCAGCTTCGTGAATTCGATGATCACCTCGATCCTGATGCGGTCCACCCCGGACGAGGTCCGGATGATGCTGGTTGACCCCAAGCGAGTCGAACTGACTCACTATGAGGGCATCCCGCACCTGGTCACGCCGATCATCACCAACCCGAAGAAGGCCGCAGAGGCGCTGCAGTGGGTGGTCCGCGAGATGGATGCCCGCTACGACGATCTGGCCGCCTTCGGCTTCCGGCACGTCGACGACTTCAACAAGGCCGTCCGGGCCAACCAGGTGAAGCTGCCGCCGGGCTCGGAGCGCGTGCTGGCGCCCTACCCGTACCTGCTGGTGATCGTGGACGAGTTGGCCGACTTGATGATGGTGGCCCCCCGCGACGTGGAGGACTCGATCGTCCGGATCACTCAGCTGGCCCGAGCTGCCGGTATCCACCTGGTACTGGCCACCCAGCGTCCGTCCACCGACGTGGTGACCGGCCTGATCAAGGCCAACGTCCCGTCCCGGCTGGCCTTCGCCACCAGCTCGATGACCGACTCCCGCGTCATTCTGGACACCCCAGGTGCGGAGAAGCTGGTTGGCCAAGGCGACGGTCTGTTCCTGCCGATGGGCCAGTCCAAGCCGTTGCGCGTGCAGGGCGCCTGGGTGACCGAGGCCGAGATCCGGGCCGTGGTCAAGCAGGTCAGCGACCAGCTGCCCCCGCAGTACCGCGAGGACGTCACCGCAGTGGCCGACACATCCCGCGCCGTGGCCGAGGACATCGGCGACGACCTGGAGCTGGTCCTGGAGGCCGCCCAGCTGGTGGTGAACCTGCAACTGGGTTCCACCTCGATGCTGCAGCGCAAGCTGCGGGTCGGCTTCGCCAAGGCCGGACGGCTGATGGACATCCTGGAGACCAGGGGAGTGGTCGGCCCGTCGGAGGGCTCCAAGCCGCGCGAAGTGCTGGTCAAGCCCGATGATTTGGACGAGGTACTGGCTTCACTTCGCCTTGGCTGAGGTTTGCCGGGTACCGTGTAGAAGTGCGCGAATCAGCTGGCGGCAAAGTCGCGGTCCATCTGATCGGGTTGGGCTGTGCCCGAAACGACGTAGATACCGAAGAGTTGGCCGGCCGACTGTCGGCGGACGGCTTCGAACTGACCGATGACCCACGGGCCGCTTCGGCGATCGTGGTGAACACCTGCGGCTTCATCGAGGCCGCCAAGAAGGACTCGATCGACACCATCCTCGACGCGGCCGATCTCGGTGGCCCGAAGAAGGCCGTGGTAGCCGTCGGCTGCCTGGCAGAGCGCTACGGTGCCGAACTGGCCCAGGCGCTGCCCGAGGCGGACGCGGTGCTCGGCTTCGACGACTATCCCGATATCGCCGACCGGCTGCGGTTCATCCTGGCCGGCGGACGTCCGGCCAGTCATCAGCCTCGGGATCGCCGCTCCCTGCTGCCGTTGGCGCCGGCTGCCCGGCAGGCCCGCAGCGGACAGGTCACCGTGCCCGGGCATCTCAGCCTGCCGGACGGGACGGCACCGGCCAGCGGGCCGCGGCCGATCCGCAAGCGGCTCAGCACGGCCCCCAGTGCTCCGCTGAAGATCGCCTCAGGCTGCGACCGGCGCTGCACTTTCTGCGCGATCCCCGCCTTCCGCGGGTCGTATCTGTCCCGGCCGATCGCCGAAGTGGTGGCCGAGGCCGAGTGGCTGGTCGGCGAGGGCGTCCGCGAGCTCGTCCTGGTCAGCGAGAACTCGACCGGCTACGGCAAGGATCTGGGCTCCAATCTGGAGACTCTGCTCACCGAGATGGTCGGTGCGGTGCCGATCGACTGGCTGCGAGTCTCGTACCTGCAGCCGGCCGAAGTGCGTCCGTCGCTGCTCGAGGCCATGATCACCCTGCCTGGCGTGGTGCCGTACTTCGATCTGCCCTTCCAGCACGCCTCGCCGCCGGTGCTGCGGCGGATGCGCCGGTTCGGCGATCCGGAGTCTTTCCTTGACCTGATCGAACGGATCCGCGACGGACGCCCGCAGGCCGGCATCCGCAGCAATGTGATCGTGGGCTTCCCCGGCGAGACCGCCGAGGACTTCGAAATCCTGTGTGAGTTCATCGCCGCGGCCAATCTGGACGCCGTCGGCGTCTTCGGCTACTCCGACGAAGAGGGCACCGAGGCGTCCGGGCTGGGCGGGAAGTTGTCGCCGGAGCTGATCTCCGAGCGGGTGGACCGGCTCTCCTCCCTGGTGGACGAGGTGTCGGCGCAGCGGGCCGAGGACCGGATCGGCGAGCGGGTGCAGATTCTGCTGGAGGGCAGGGACAGCACCGACGGCTGGTTCGGACGGGCCGCGCATCAGGGTCCCGAGACCGACGGTCACGTCAGTCTCGGCCAGCTGGTGGGCGTCGGCTCGGGGGACCTGGTCTGGGGTAGGGTCACCGGCACCGACGGCGTCGATCTGGTCGCCGACTTGGAGGACTGATGACCCAGGAAACGCCGACTCGCGGCGTGCCAGCAAACCTGCCGAACGCCCTGACCGTGCTCCGGCTGATCCTCGTACCCGTCTTCGTGACGCTGCTGTTCATCGATGCGTCCAGCCTGAGTTGGCGGTTGGCGGCCACCCTGGCTTTCGGCGTGGCCATCCTGACCGACTACTTCGACGGACGGCTGGCCCGCAAGCACAACCTGATCAGCGACTTCGGCAAGATCTGGGACCCGATCGCGGACAAGGCCCTCACCGGTGCGGCCTTCATCAGTCTGAGCATCCTGGGCGAGCTCCCCTGGTGGGTCACCATCGTGATCCTGGTCCGGGAGTGGGGCATCACCTGGATGCGCGTGATCATGCTGCGCTACGAGGTGATGGCCGCTGCGGCCGGCGGAAAGCTGAAGACGCTGCTGCAGTCGATCGCCCTGCTGATGTTCCTGCCCTACAACATCTGGTCCACTGAGGCCGTCTGGCCGTTCTGGTTCTGGCTGGGCTGGCTGGTGATGGGTGCCGCCTTCGTGCTCACCGTGGTCACTGGGGTGATGTACGTGTTCGACGCGCTCCGGCTGCGGGCTGCGGCCCAAGCCGGCCGAGATCGCGATGACTCTGCCTGATCCCCGGGTCGAGGCACTGGTGGCCGGACTCAGCGCGTCCGGCCAGACCGTGGCCACCGCCGAGTCGCTGACCGGGGGACTGATTGGGGCAACCCTCACCGAAGTGCCCGGCGCCTCTGCGGTCTATCTGGGCGGAGTGATCGTCTATCAGACGGCCCTCAAAGCTCGGCTGGGTGGTGTTCCGGACGCCATCCTGGAGCGGGACGGGCCGGTGGCCGGCAGCACGGCCGAAGCGCTCGCCGTGGGCGTGCGTGATTCCACGGGAGCCACCTGGGGACTGTCTGTCACGGGCGTGGCCGGGCCCACCAGTCAGGCCGGGCAGCCGCCGGGCACGGTCTGGATCGGATTGGCCGGGCCGTCCGGGGTGATCAGTCGTCACCTGCAGCTGGACGGCGACCGGTCCCAGGTGCGCGCGGCAACGGTGGACGCCGCACTGTCCTGGCTGGCCGGGCAGGCGCTGGGCAAAGACTGGAGTTGTAGTTGAGGAACATCACGACTACCGCGTGGCGTTGTATCAGCTGACCGGGGGGACTTCCGGGGACAGGTAGAGTCGGACTATGGCCCATGATGTGCGTGAGCGCCCGCTGCTGATGCGGGAGTTGCTCGGCGAGACCCTGCGCGAGGTGCGTACCGGGTCGAAGCTCACTTTGCGCGAGGTGTCCGGGCGGGCCAGGGTCAGCCTCGGCTACCTGTCCGAGATCGAGCGTGGCCAGAAGGAAGCGTCTTCGGAGCTCCTGAACGCGGTCTGCTCGGCACTGGACGTCCCGCTGGCGGAGGTGCTCCGTTCGGTCTCCGATCGCCTCGACGAGCACGCGGCCGACAACGTCACTCAGCTGCGGCCGGCCGGCCCGCGCGTTTACGCGGCCTGAGGTATGCGCGAGGGCGAGCTTCGCGGCAAGCTGGCTCACCATCTGGGAGCCACCTATTCCCTGGCTTGGGCCGACACCGTGGTGATCGGGCAGCTGGAGCACCGAACCGTCTCTCAAGCATTGGCGGCCGGGCTTCCGTGCCGCCGGATCTGGCTGGCTGCGTGGGCTGCATTGGAGCTTCCTGACAGCGAGCGCTGATCGATTTCGGTGTGTCGCATGATTTCGAACACCTGTTCGCCTAGGCTGTGGATGACACGCAGGCCGGACCGGAGATTTCCACAAGCCCATCTGCGCCTGAAGAAGTGTCAGCGACCGTCCCTACAGTGATGGCGAACTGTACGAGAAGATCTTAGGAAGGACGCCGACATGGCGATTGCGGACCGGGAAAAGGCGCTGGCTGCGGCGTTGGCGCAGATCGAGAAGGCGCACGGCAAGGGCTCGGTGATGCGCCTGGGCGACGAGACCAGGCTGCCGATCGAGGTGATCCCCACCGGGTCGATCGCTTTGGACGTGGCGCTGGGCATCGGCGGCCTGCCGCGGGGGCGAGTGGTCGAGATCTACGGCCCGGAGTCCAGCGGTAAGACCACGGTGGCTCTGCACGCGATCGCCAACGCCCAGGCGGGCGGCGGCATCTGCGCCTTCATCGACGCTGAGCACGCCCTCGACCCGGATTACGCCGGGAAGCTGGGCGTGGACACCGATGCGCTCCTGGTCAGCCAGCCGGACAACGGCGAGCAGGCCCTGGAGATCGCTGACACGCTGGTCCGGTCCGGGGCGCTGGCCCTGATCGTGATCGACTCGGTGGCCGCGCTGACCCCGCGTGCTGAGATCGAGGGCGAGATGGGCGACAGCCACGTCGGCCTGCAGGCCCGGCTGATGAGCCAGGCGCTGCGCAAGATGACCGGTGCGCTCTCCGGAGCGAACACCACGGCCATCTTCATCAACCAGCTACGCGAGAAGATCGGCGTGATGTTCGGCTCGCCGGAGACCACCACCGGTGGCCGCGCGCTGAAGTTCTACTCCTCGGTGCGGCTGGACGTGCGCCGGATCGAGACCCTGAAGGACGGCGCCGAGATGGTCGGCAACCGGACCCGGGTCAAGGTCGTCAAGAACAAGGTGGCGCCCCCGTTCAAGCAGGCCGAGTTCGACATCATCTACGGCCAGGGGATCAGCCGCGAAGGCAGCCTGATCGACCTGGGTGTCGACACCGGGATCATTCGCAAGGCCGGAGCCTGGTTCACCTACGAGGCCGATCAGCTCGGCCAGGGCAAGGAGAACGCGCGCACCTACCTGAAGAACAACCCGGCGGTGGCCGACGAGATCGAGAAGCGGATCCTGGCCCACCTGGGTGTGGGGGCTGCGCCAGCCGGAGTCCCCGAGGGCATCGACCCGGTGACCGGCGAGGTGGAGTTCTGATCCGATGAGTGCCAGAACGCCGGCCGGACGGGTGCTCAGCGAACAGCCTGAGGACAGCCCTACGGCCGTCGATCAGGCCGCTGATCCACTGGCGGTGGCCCGTGAGATTGCCCTGCGGCAACTCACGGTGCGAGCCCGCAGCCGGCAGGAGTTGGCCAAGGCACTGGCCCGCAAGGGCGTCCCGGAGGCGACCGCCGAGCAGGTGCTGGACCGGCTGACTGAGGTCGGTCTGATCGACGACGCGGCCTTCGCCAGGGACTGGTTGGCCGCCGGTGGCCGACGCCAGCGCAGCCGGCGCGCATTGATGGCCGAGCTGGGTGAGAAGGGTGTGGATCGGGAGATCATCCAGGACGCAGTGGCCGAGCTCGACTCCGATCAGGACTACGCGGTGGCCCGGGCCTATGCCGAGCGTAAGGCGGTCAGCTTGGCCCGGCTCGAGCCCCAGGTTCGCTATCGCCGCTTGACTGGTGCGCTGGCCCGCCGCGGCTTCCCGAGTTCGGTGGTGGCCCAAGTGGCGCGCGAGGTTCTGGCCGACCTGGACGTGCTGGACGGCGGCGAGCTAGAGGTTTAGCCTGCCTGTGGACGCGCGAGCGCCACTCTTGGCTGCTGACATCGATCCGGGGACTGATACCCCAAGATTTGACCTACCCAGAAGGCCTGATGCCTTCCTGCGGTGAGGTTCTGCGTGCAAGGTGCGGGCGATTCGCCGTTCCCTGATTCGGGAAGGGAGAGGCCGTGGACATCCCACTTCTGCTCACTGTGGTCACCGTGCTGGCGGTCTCGGTGGTGCTGCTGGTGGTCGGACTCGCCCTGGTGATGCGACAGGCCGGGGTCGGCCGTGGCGCATCGACCGCGGCAGAGTCGCTGCGTCAGTCGGTGGAGCGCCGAGAGGCGGCCCTCGAACTGCGTGAGCATGACCTGACTGCGGCTCAGGCCGAACTGAGCGAGGCGAAGGCCGCATTGGCGCAGGCCGAGTCGGCCCTACACGCCCGTGCCGACCAGGTCGAACACCTGCTGGCCGCTCGTGAGCAGGCACTGGTCGACGTGGCCGGGCTGACCCAAGCTGAGGCCCGCGCCGAGGTGTTGGCTGCAGCCGAGCGTGAGGCCCGACTCCAGGCCGCCCAGCAGGCGCGGGAGATCGAGGCGGAAGCCAAGCAGGGCGCGGAGACCAAGGCACGTGCCCTGATCACCACGGCCGTGCAGCGGCTGGCCGCCGAGCAGACCTCGGAGTCGGTGGTGACTGCCGTGGCCCTGCCCAGTGAGGAGATGAAGGGCCGCCTGATCGGCCGTGAAGGCCGCAACATCCGATCGTTCGAACAGATCACCGGGGTGAACCTGCTGATCGACGACAATCCGGAGAGCGTCCTGCTGTCCTGCTTCGACCCGGTCCGCCGGGAGACCGCTCGGCTCACCCTGGTCGAGCTGATCGAGGACGGCCGGATTCACCCGGCCCGGATCGAGGAGGCCCACGAGCGCAGTCGCGAGCGGCTCAGCCAGGCGAGCCTGCGGGCCGCCGAGGACGCCGTCCTCGAGATGGGGATCACCGACCTGTCGCCCGAACTGCTGCCAGTGCTCGGCTCGCTGCAGTTCCGCACCTCCTACGGCCAGAACGTGCTGCGGCACCTGATCGAGTGTGGCCACATCGCCGGCCTGCTGGCCGCCGAGCTCGGCCTGGACGAGGCAACCTGCCGCCGGGCCGCGTTCCTGCACGACATCGGCAAGGGGCTGAGCCATCAGGAGCCGGGCTCCCATGCGCTGGCCGGGGCGGCGCTGGCCCGTCGGGCCGGGGAGCACCCCGACATCGTCCACGCCATCGAGGCGCACCACAACGAGGTCGAGCCACGCACCGTCGAGGCGATCCTCACCCAGGCCGCCGACGCCATCAGCGGCAGCCGCCCGGGCGCCCGCCGGGAGAGCGTCGAGCTCTACGTGAAGCGGCTGGCCAAGCTGGAGGAGCTGGCCGGCGCGCATCGCGGCGTCCAGAAGGTCTTCGCCATGCAGGCCGGCCGGGAGATCCGGGTGATGGTCGCCCCCGAGCAGGTCAGCGACGCCGAAGCCGCGGCCATCGCCAAGGACATCGCCAAGCAGGTCGAGCTGCAACTCACCTACCCGGGCAACATCCGGGTGACCGTGGTGCGGGAGTCGCGGGCCACGGCGCTGGCCCGACGTCCGGTCAACGCCGGGTAAAGTCTGCGCCCATGCGTACCTACGAGGTGGTCACCTATGGCTGCCAAATGAACGTCCACGACTCCGAGCGGATCCAGGGCGTCCTGGAGGAAGCCGGCTATGTGGCCGCAGAGCCGGGCAGCCAGGCCGACGTGGTGGTGTTCAACACCTGCGCGGTCCGGGAGAACGCCGACAACCGGCTCTACGGCAACCTCGGTCACCTGGCGCCGGTGAAGGGTGCCCATCCGGGGATGCAGATCGCCGTCGGCGGCTGTATGGCCCAGAAGGACCGGCAGATCGTGGTCGACAAGGCGCCGTGGGTGGACGTCGTCTTCGGCACCCACAACCTCGGCTCGCTGCCGGTGCTGCTGGAGCGGGCCCGGGTGCAGCAGGAGGCCCAGGTGGAGATCCTGGAGTCGCTGGAGCGGTTCCCGTCCACCCTGCCGACCCGCCGTGACTCCGCCTACGCAGCCTGGGTGTCGATCAGTGTGGGCTGCAACAACACCTGCACCTTCTGCATCGTCCCGGCGCTGCGCGGCAAGGAGACCGACCGGCGTCCCGGCGACATCCTGGCCGAGATCCAGACGCTGGTCGCCGAGGGGGTCCAGGAGATCACCCTGCTCGGCCAGAACGTGAACAGCTACGGCGTCGAGTTCGGCGACCGGGGCGCGTTCGCCAAGCTGCTACGCGCCTGTGGCGAGGTGGACGGCCTGGAGCGGGTCCGGTTCACCTCCCCGCATCCGGCCGCCTTCACCGACGACGTGATCGCGGCAATGGCCGAGACCCCGAATGTGATGCCATCGCTGCACATGCCGCTGCAGTCCGGCTCGGACCGGGTGCTGAAGGCCATGCGCCGCTCCTACCGCAGCGAGAAGTTCCTGGGCATCCTGGATCGAGTGCGCGCGGCCATGCCCGCCGCGGCCATCACCACCGACATCATCGTCGGCTTCCCGGGCGAGACAGAGGAGGACTTCCAGGCGACCCTGGACGTGGTCCGCGCCTCCCGCTTCGCCGCGGCGTTCACCTTCCAGTACTCGATCCGCCCCGGCACGCCTGCGGCGACCATGCCCGATCAGGTGCCGCGCGAGGTGGTCCAGGAGCGCTACGAGCGGCTGGTCGAGCTGGTCGGCGAGATCAGCTGGGCGGAGAACCGTGCGCTGGTCGGCCAGACGGTCGAGGTCATGTTCGCCGAGGGTGAGGGACGCAAGGACGAAGCCACGGCCCGGATGTCGGGCCGGGCCAAGGACAACCGGCTGGTCCACGTCCGAGTGCCGGAGGAGCCGGAGCTGCGTCCGCGTCCGGGCGACTTCGCCGAGGTGGAGATCACCTACGCTGCGCCGCACCACCTGAACGCGGACGCCGGGTTGCTCAGCCTGCGCCGGGCCGCCTCGGGTGCTGCACCGGCTGCGTCGCGCGGCCGGCAGCTGAGCATTCAGCCCAAGAACTAAGCCGGGGAGCCGGCCACTGGGCCGACCCCCCGGGATCGTCGTACTGCGGGCATGCCGCCCGCTCAGATCAGGTGGACGCGACTACTTGTCGCCACCCAGTTGGTCAGCGATGAACTGCTGGGCCTGATCCACCTGGGCCGTGAACTTCCCGTCGGTCTTCTCATCAATGAAGTCACCCAACTGCTCGACGCCTTCCTTGATCTCGTCCGCATGGTCAGCAACGGCTCCCTTGATCTGTTCGACGAAGTCCATGCGACCTCCTTTCTGTTCACGGCACCGGGACGATCCCGAGCAGCACCATTGTGCGCGCGGATGGGCTCGCGCGTCCGGCAAGTGCGAAAGAATAGGCAGAATGTCTGCTGTGAGCATTCCGGTGGTGGTGATCAACGGGCCCACCGCCAGCGGCAAGACCGGCCTGGCGGTCACGGTGGCCCAGGCGCTGCGGGCGCAGGGCCGTCCGGCCGAGGTGGTGAACACCGACTCGATGCTGGTCTACCGCGGCATGGATATCGGAACCGCCAAGCCGAGCCTGGCCGAGCGGGCCGGAGTGCCGCACCATCTGATCGACATTCTCGAGATCACCGAAGAGGCCAGTGTCGCCCGGCTGCAGGAGCTGGCCCGGGCGGCGATCGCCGACTGCCGCGGACGTGGCGTGGTGCCGATCCTGGTCGGCGGGTCGGCCCTGTACGTCCATGCCATCGTGGACGAGTTCAGCTTCCCGGCCACCGATCCGGTGGTCCGGTCCCGACTGGAGGCCGAGCTGGAGCAGTTGGGCAACGCCGAACTTCATGCGCGGCTGGCGGCCCGGGCACCCGAGGTGGCCGCCGGGATCCTGCCCGGCAACGGGCGCCGGATCGTCCGCGCCCTGGAGGTGCTGGAGCTGACCGGCAGCTTCAGCTCGCAGCTGCCGCAGTGGCGCTACGCGCTCGAGCCGGTCCTGCAGTACGCCCTGGACGTGCCTCGCGACGAGCTGGACGCCCGGATCGGCGAGCGGGTGGAGGCCATGTGGGCGGCGGGCCTGGTGGCCGAGGTCGCTGAACTGGAGCGTCGCGGGCTGCGCGAAGGCCGGACCGCATGCCGGGCCATCGGCTACCGGCAGGTGCTGGCCTTCCTGGCCGGTGAGTGTGGTGAGGCCGAGGCCAAGCAGGCGATCGTCCAGGTCACCCGCCGGTTCGCCCGCAAGCAGCTGGGCTGGCTGCGCCGCGACCCGCGGATCGTCTGGCTGAGCCCGGGACGGGCGGCGGGCGAGGCGATTGTGTCCGAGGTCCAAGGTAGGCTTCAGAACGGTCGACAGGAGAATCAGTGAGCAGCATCAGCTTCGCGAAGGGTCATGGCACCCGGAACGACTTCGTGCTGCTCCTGGATCCCTCCGGCGAGCTCGAGTTGAGCGCCGCACACGTCCGCTTCCTCTGCGACCGCAGGGCCGGAGTGGGCGCGGACGGCATCCTGCGCGCGGTGCGGGCCGAGGCGGTCCCCGAGTGGGACGGGCCCGGTGACCAGTGGTTCATGGACTACCGCAACGCCGACGGGTCGATCGCCGAGATGTGCGGCAACGGCCTGCGGGTCTTCCTGCGCTACCTGGCTGAGCAGGGGCTGGTCGACAGCGCCGAGCGCGTTCCGGTGGCCACCCGGGCCGGGGCTCGGACCGGATGGTTCCTGCCCGACGGCCGGGTCGCGGTGACCATGGGCCGGGTGCAGCTCGGTGAGCAGGTCGAGGTTCGGCTCGGCGAGCATTCCTGGCCGGCTCGTGCGGTCTCGGTGGGCAACCCGCATGCGGTGAGTGCCCTGAGGTCTGACGAGAGCCTGTCCGAGCTCGACCTGCAGAGCGCTCCGATCGCTGCGCCGGCCGAGGTGTTCCCGGCCGGTGCCAACTTCGAGTTCGTGGTGTCGTCCGGCCCCGGTGAGATTTCGATGCGCGTTCACGAGCGGGGCGTCGGCGAGACGGCATCCTGCGGTACCGGGGTAGTTGCGGCCGCGGCCGCAGCCGGCGGCTCCGAGCATTGCCGGGTCCGGGTGCGTGGCGGCGAGCTGGAGGTCGACCTCAGCGGGGACGAGGCGGTGCTGATCGGGCCGGCCGTGATCGTGGCTCACGGCGTCGTCGACTGGCCGGACGAGCTGGGCTGAGCTGCGCAGCTTCGCGCAGCAGACTATGGAGAAGATGATCGAAAACGACGAGTGGGACGACGACCTGCCCAGTCCGGACGGCGAGCAGCTGGATCTGGCAGCTCGACACTCGCTGCGGCGGGTGGCTGGCATGTCCACTCAGCTGGCCGACATCAGCGAGGTCGAGTACCGCGAACTCCAGCTGGAGCGCGTCGTCCTGGTCAGCGTATGGACCGGCGGCAGCCAGGCTGACGCCGACAATGCCATGGCCGAACTGAAGCTACTGGCCGAGACGGCCGGTTCCGAGGTGCTCGAAGGGCTGGTCCAGCGGCGGGGGACCCCCGACCCGGCGACCTTCATCGGCCGAGGCAAGGTGGACGAGCTGCGTGAGGTGGTGATCGCCACCGGCGCCGACACGGTGATCTGTGACGGCGAGCTCGAGCCGGCCCAGTTGCGCAACCTGGAGGATCGGGTCGGGGTCAAGGTGATCGACCGCACTGCGCTGATCCTGGACATCTTCGCCTCCCACGCCAAGAGCGCCGAAGGTAAGGCACAGGTCGAACTGGCTCAGCTGCAGTATCTGCGCCAGCGGCTGCGCGGCTGGGGCGGCAACCTGTCCCGTCAGGTCGGCGGACGTGCTGCTGCCGGAGCCGGCATCGGCGGTCGTGGCCCTGGTGAGACCAAGATCGAGACCGACCGGCGGCGGATCAAGACGCGGATCGCCATCCTGAAGCGGCGGCTGCGTGACCTGGACGAGGTGCGGGCCACCAAGCGAGCCCAGCGCACCCGCAACCAGGTGCCCAGCGTGGCCATCGTCGGCTACACCAATGCCGGCAAGAGCTCCCTGCTGAACCGGCTCACCAATGCCGGAGTGCTGGTCGAGGACGCCCTGTTCGCCACCCTGGATCCGACAACGCGGCGCTGGCAGACCTCGGACGGCCGGGTATTCACCCTCACCGATACGGTCGGCTTCATCCGGCACCTTCCGCACGACCTGGTGGAGGCCTTCCGCTCGACCCTGGAGGAGTCGGTGTCCGCCGATCTGCTGCTGCACGTGGTCGACGGCTCCGATCCGGATCCGTTCGGCCAGGTGGCGGCGGTGCGGACGGTACTGGGCGAGATCGGTGCGTCCGGGGTGGCCGAACAGCTGGTGATCAACAAGATCGATGCCGCCACTGACGATGTGCTGCTGGCTCTGCGCGGCCGGTTCCCGGACGCTCTGCTGGTCTCGGCGCGCACCGGTGAAGGCGTGTCGGAGTTGCTGGCTCGGATCGAAGAGCGGTTGCCTCGCCCGTCGGTCGAGGTAAGGGCGCTGGTGCCCTATGCCCGCGGCGATCTGATCGACCGGATCCACAATGCCGGGGAGTTCCTATCGGCCGAGCACACGGCGAGCGGCACCCTGGTGGTGGCGCGGGTGAATGCCGATCTGGCCGGTGAGCTGGCTCGGTTCGCCACCGATGACTGACCCTGACCTGACCGGGCAGATTCTGGCGGCGGCCGTCGAGGAACTCGGCGGCCAGCAGCGTCCCGGCCAGGTGGAGATGGCTGCCGAGGTGAGCACCACCTTCGCCACCGGCGAGCACCTACTCGTCCAGGCGGGCACCGGAACCGGTAAGTCGCTGGGCTACCTGGCACCGGCCGTGGCCGAGCTGGCCGGCAATCCGCAGGCGCGGATCGTGATCGCCACGGCCACGCTGGCCCTGCAGAGCCAGCTGGCCAACAAGGACATTCCCACCGCGGTCGCCGCAGCCCAGCAGCTCACCGGCACCACGGTCAGTCATGCCGTGCTCAAGGGGCGCAGCAACTACGTGTGCCTGCAGCGAGTCCGGGACGGCTCGGGGCTCGAGCAGGATGCCCTGGTGGCCGACCCCAGCGAGGCGTCCGGCCTGGGCGCAGAGGTGGTGGCGCTGCGGCGCTGGGCAGAGGAAGAGGCCGAGGCCGACGGACTGGCCGATCGCGACGACGCCCCGGACCACACTCCGGCAGCCTGGAGCCAGGTGTCGGTGCCGGTCCGGGAGTGCCTGGGCGCACAGAAGTGTCCCTTCGGCGAGGTCTGCTTCGTCGAGGAGTCCCGGCGCCGAGCCCGGGCCAGCCAGCTGGTGGTGACCAACCATGCGCTGCTGGCCATCGACGCCATGCACGGCGGCACAGCATTGCCCGAGTACGACGCCCTGGTCATCGACGAGGCCCACGAACTCGTGGCCCGGGTCACCGGAGCGGCATCGGTGGAGCTCGGTCCGGTGCAGGTGGAGCGGGTCGCCAAACGCTGCCTGCCCTGGTTGGCCGACCAGACCGGGTTGGAGTTTCTGGACGCGGCCGACACCCTGCAGGAGGGCCTGGACGAGGCCGAGGTCGGCCGGATCCCCGGCGGTGAGCCGGCGGTGCTGGCCGCCGTCCGCAGCGTCCGGGACGCCGCCCGGCAGGCGGTCACCGGGCTGGCCGGCGGTGCTGCCGAGGAGGTCGAGCGCAACCAGGCCCAGGCTGCCGCCCAGGAGATCTTCGACATCGCCGAACGGATGGCCAAGCTGTCGGAGTTCGATGTGATCTGGGTCTCGGAGTCGGAGCGGTTCGGGCGGCAGCTGAACTGCGCGCCGCTGTCGGTGGCCGGCCTGCTGCGCGACCGGGTGTTCGCCGACCATGCCGTGGTGCTGACGTCGGCCACCCTGAAGCTGGGCGGCGAGTTCCGAGCCATCGCGGCCTCGGTGGGCCTGGACGCCACCGGCGCCGACTATCGCGGGGTGGATGTCGGCTCGCCGTTCGACTACCGCAGCCAAGGCATCCTCTACGTCGCCACCCGGCTGGCCCCGCCGACCCGGGAGGGGATCGCCCCCGACGCCTTGGCCGAGATCGCCGAGCTGCTGTGGGCCGCCGAAGGCAGGACTTTGGGCCTGTTCGCGTCCCAGCGGGCCGCGGAGGCTGCCGCCCGCTACTGCCGGGCCGAGGTCCCGGACCGGCTGATCCTGTGCCAGGGCGATGCGCATCTGCCGAAACTGACCGCCCAGTTCGTGGCCGATCCGGAGGCGTCGCTGTTCGGCACGCTCTCGCTGTGGCAGGGCTTGGACGTGCCCGGCGACACCTGCCGGCTGGTCGTGATCGACAAGATCCCGTTCCCACGGCCCGACGACCCGCTGATGCAGGCCCGGCAGCAGGCGGTCACCCAGGCCGGCGGCAACGGCTTCATGGCCGTGGCGGCCAGCCATGCGGGTCTGCTGCTCGCCCAGGGCGCCGGACGGCTGATCCGCACGCTCGACGACCGCGGGGTGGTGGCCGTCCTCGACCCGCGGCTGGTCACGGCTCGCTACGGCAGCTTCCTGCGGGCCTCGCTACCGGACTTCTGGATGACCACCGATCCCGAGGTGGCCGTGGCCGCCTTGCGCCGGCTGGGTGCAGCTGCGAACGACGCCTGAACGCACAACGGGTGCGGACGACACCCGTCCGCACCCGTCATCGCGCTATCGGCTAGACCCGCCGCAGGACAGCAACCACCTTGCCCAGAATGGACGCCTCATTGCCGTCGATCGGTGAGTAGGCCGGGTTGTGGGGCAGCAGCCACACCTGACCGGGAGTGCGCTTGAAAGTCTTCACCGTGGCCTCGTCACCGAGCAGCGCGGCAACGATGTCGCCATTGGTGGCATCGGGCTGCTGGCGGACCACCACGTAGTCGCCGTCGCAGATGGCAGCCTCGATCATCGAATCGCCCTTGACCTCGAGCAGGAACAGGTTTCCTTCGCCGACCAGCTGCTTGGGCAGGGTGAAGACGTCCTCGACGGCCTGCTCGGCCAGGATCGGACCGCCGGCCGCGATCCGGCCCAGGATCGGCGCGGTCACCGATGGGGCAGTGGGGGCCGGCTCGTCCGGTTCGATGACCCGCAACTGCTCGCCGGGGCTGATCGAGGACGGCAGCCGCACCTCAAGGGCGCGCGGACGATGCGGGTCACGGAACAGGAAGCCCTTGGCCTGCAGCACCTTCAACTGGTGGGCGGCCGAGGACGAACTGGCCAGCCCGACCCGGTCGGCGATCTCGCGAATGCTCGGCGGGTAGCCACGCTCGGCAAGCTCGTCCCGGATCACTTCCAGGATCCTCCGCTGTCGGGGGGTGAGCCCTTCGGCATCCACCGGGCCGTCGGGCAACTGGGACACCTTGGTGCCCAGCTGGGCGGCGATGTCCTCTTTGCGTGGCCGACCTCGCTTGCGGTCGGAG